>NZ_JABEQE010000013.1 GCF_014174375.1 Gluconacetobacter asukensis | reverse complement strand
CGCTTTAATCGCTTCTCAAATCCAGCCATCCGGCCACGGCTCGCTCGGGTCCACATCCCCAGCTTGAATCACGCCCAAGCCACCGCATCAACACATTCTCAAACGGTCTCTGAGGCCTCCTGTCGCCGCCATCCCAGGGCCATCCCCCGATCTGTCGCGGAACTGCGACAGATCGGGCGGCATACCGATCCCGACCGGCTGACAAATCCAGTCCCCATCGCCACCCTTCCCAACGTTGACCGCGCTTCGTCCGCGGCGACCAAGAAGGAGAATGACCATGGACTCGCTGGAAAGCCATCGAATCGACATGTCGTCACCGTTCAAGGCGCAGTACGACAATTTCATCGGCGGACGCTGGGTTCCCCCTTTCGGCGGGGAATATTTCGACGATCCGTCACCCGTCGACGGGCGCATCCTGTGCAGGGTGGCGCGCTCCAGGGCCGAGGATGTCGAACGGGCGCTCGACGCCGCCCACGCCGCGCGTGACGCCTGGGGCGAGACCAGCGCCGCCCAGCGCGCGCTGCTGCTCAACCGCATCGCCGACCGGATCGACGAGAATCTGGAACTGCTGGCCCGCGCCGAAAGCTGGGACAACGGCAAGCCGCTGCGCGAGACGCTGAACGCCGACCTGCCTCTGTGCGTCGACCATTTCCGCTATTTCGCCTCCTGCATCCGCGCGCAGGAAGGCGCATTGTCCGAGATCGACCACGATACCGTCGCCTATCATTTCCACGAGCCGCTGGGCGTGGTCGGCCAGATCATCCCCTGGAATTTCCCCCTGCTGATGGCCGCCTGGAAACTGGCACCGGCCCTCGCAGCGGGCAATTGCGTGGTCATGAAGCCGGCCGAGCAGACCCCGGCCTCGATCCTGGTCCTGGCCGAACTGATCGCCGACATCCTGCCCGCCGGCGTGCTGAACATCGTCAACGGCTTCGGGCGCGAAG
The DNA here is from genome assembly GCF_014174375.1 of Gluconacetobacter asukensis. Taxonomy (GTDB): domain Bacteria; phylum Pseudomonadota; class Alphaproteobacteria; order Acetobacterales; family Acetobacteraceae; genus Gluconacetobacter; species Gluconacetobacter asukensis. The sequence continues at coordinate 129,048 of NZ_JABEQE010000013.1, read as the reverse complement.
CCGGCGTGGCACTGGCCTCCAACACCCGGATCGCCAAGATCGCCTTCACCGGATCGACACCGACCGGCAAGATGATCGCCCACGCGGCGGCCGACAATCTGATCCCCGCCACGCTGGAACTGGGCGGCAAATCCCCCAACATCTTCTTTTCCGACATCGCCGCCGAAGATGACGATTTCTTCGACAAGGCCATCGAAGGCTTCGTCCTGTTCGCCTTCAACCAGGGGGAGGTCTGCACCTGCCCCTCGCGCGCCCTGATCCATGAATCGATATACGACCGGTTCATGGAGCGCGCGCTGCGCCGGGTCGCGGCGATCAAGCAGGGCAACCCGCTGGACCTCACGACCATGGTCGGCGCCCAGGCATCGGTCGACCAGGTGAACAAGATCCTGTCCTATATCGACATCGGGCGGCAGGAAGGCGCGGAACTGCTGATCGGCGGTGGCCGGGCCGATCTGGGCGGCAGCCTGGCGAACGGCTGCTACATCCAGCCCACCGTCTTCAAGGGCGACAACCGGATGCGGATCTTCCAGGAAGAGATCTTCGGCCCCGTCGTCTCCGTCACCACCTTCCGCGACGATGCCGAGGCGGTAAAACTCGCCAACGACACGCTGTTCGGCCTGGGTGCGGGAATCTGGACCCGCGACGGCACCCGCGCCTATCGCGTCGGGCGCGCCATCAAGGCGGGCCGCGTCTGGACGAACTGCTACCACGCCTATCCGGCCCATGCCGCCTTCGGCGGCTACAAACAGTCCGGCATCGGCCGTGAAAACCACCGGATGATGCTCGACCACTATCAGCAGACCAAGAACCTGCTGGTCAGCTACGCCCCCAAGAAACTGGGGTTCTTCTGACAGCCCGCCGCCGGCGCGGGTGGCCGGGTGCCGAAGGGCACCCGGCCTGCGGGCAGGCGTCAGAATGTCACGCGCACGCCGCCAAACCCACCGATCGGCGCGGCAGGGCTGTAGCTGCGCGGATTACTCGCCCCCAGCGCCTGCACCAGATAGACCGAGGAGGTCGGCGAGAACGTGCCGAACGTATAATAATGCCGGTCGGTCACGTTCGAGATACTGCCGAACAGTTGCAGCGAACGCGTCACTTGGACCGAACTGTGCAGGTTCAGCACGAAGAACCCCGGCAGGCGCGGCGTCAGATTGGCTTCATCGCCAAACAGATACTGCCCCCCCTGCAACAGGAAATCGCCGCCAACGGTCCAGATCGGGGTCACCTGCACATCCACCCCGCCGGTCAGCTTGTCCAGCGGAATGCCCGGCAGGCGGTTGCCCCGGCGCACGGTGATGTCGCCGTCATCATCGCCGGCCGGATTGCTGCCCGCATCCTCGACAAAGCCGCTGCGATAGGTCGCATCGGTATGGGTATAGTTCAGCCATGCCGACCAGCCATCGGCCTGCCAGGCCAGATGAACCTTGCCCCCCTGCCTGCGGGTGGCGCCGATATTGGCGAAAAACGCACGGTTCAGCGTCTCGCTGTTGATGAAGACGATGTCGTTATCGGCATCGGTGCGAAACAGCCCTACATCATAGCTCAACCGGCCGGCGGAGCCGATGGCGAACCCGCCGCGCAGACCGGCCTCGAACGTATGGGCCCTCACCTGCTTCAGCTCGGGATCGCCGACGAAGAAATTGGCCAGGCTGCACGCATTCTCGGGGCCGGCACAGGACAGTTCGGCCGGTGTCGGCGCGCGGTTCGTCTCGGAATAGCCGCCATAGAGCGTGGCCCATTTCGTCAGGCGATAACGCAGCCCACCGCCGGGATTGATCGCCGAATAGGCATGGCGCCCGCTCAAATCCCCGCCATTCCGGTCGGCCAGATTGATCTGCGCGAAATTGTAGCGCATCGAGCCGGTCAGCGAGAGGCGCTGCGTCAGGTCGATCGTGTCGGTCGCGAACACGCCGACATAGGCATCATGCACCCGCACCCGTACCGGCACCGTCGCACCCGGTTCGTCGATCACATAGCCGGGGCCGTAATAGTCACGCGTCACCGGGGTCAGCCCGCCCAGCAGGGCGGAGCCGGTGAACATCGTCTGCGCGCCATCGAAACTGACGCCCGCAACCTCGTGATTGCGCAGGCCGAACACCGAATGCGTTTCGGTCTCCTGCACCGACACCCCATAACCATTGGTATTGGTCGTCTGCAGATCGAGCTCGGAATACGGGCCGCCATTCAGGAAATCCGGAATCGCCGCCCGGCCCCGCGTGGTCGAGAGGTCGCCATCATCGGTGCACATCAGGCCCGATCCGTCATTGCACGGCGCATCATTGGGCGCGTTGCCGTTGATCACGCGCTGCTGGAAATAATCGTAATGCACCTGCCCCTGCACCGACAGCGTGTCGGTAAAACCGTGCCGGCCGTTCAGGGCAAACTGGATGAATCTGTTCGCCATCTGGTTCGGCGCGGTAAACTGCGCCCTGGGGTCGGCGCGCAGCAATTCCACCGGCGAGGTCCCCGGCCCGTTCAACACCGAATTGGCCAGGTCGAGGCTGCCATGCACTTCCGTAGCCTGCCCCTTCCAGCCAAGGTCCGCATACAGGCTCTGGATGTCGGTACTTTGCTGGTCCCGCCAGCCCTCCTCATGCACCTCCCGGCCGGCAACATAAAAACCCCAATCGCCCCGGCGAGCGGCATAATCGCCCTGGATCACGATCCGTCCGAACGAACCGCCGGACAGATCAGCCTCGCCGCCGGCAGCGGTATTGAATGCATTCTTCATCCGCACATTCAGCGCACCGCCGAGGGCATTCAGGCCGAAGACGGGATTCGGCCCCTCCACCGCCACCCGCTCGATCGCCAGATCCGGGATCAGGTCCCAGTTCACCGTGTCGCCAAAGGCCTGGTTGAAGCGCACACCATCAAGATAGACCGCAACACCCTGCGACGTGCCCTGCAACGGCGACGCCTGGAAACCGTTCATGACGATGGTCGGCTGATACGGATTCCCCGCCGGCGCATTGAGGCTGACACCCGCCAGACGACTATCCAGCGCATGCAGCATGTCGGACGTGCCGGTCACTTGCAGATCATGCACGGTCAGTATGGCCGTCGCGGCCGGCAGACGGTCACGGTCGATGCCAGAACCGGGTAGTGGCGAGGTTCCAATGACGGTGATGTCCTCCGCCTGCACGCCAGCGGACACACCACCCGGCGCCGTCTGCGCCAGCACCGCGCGGGCAGGCAGAAAGCAGAGCGTGACGGAGGCCAGATACATGGCCCTCCGTCCAGTCGTCTTCTCAAACATGCGTTTATTCTTCTTTTTTGATTGGCATGCCACGCGGTTCATCAGATCGAACGGGACCAGGGAAGTCGATGGGACATTTTCCCGAAAATCATAAAAATCATCCGGCCGGCACTGCATTCTTCCCGTTCCGCCCCATCGGCGCGCGTCTGCGGCTGCTGGAGCGCCTGCTGCTGGCGCTCGCGGTGGCCACGATGATCGGCCTGGTGGCCGGCTTCGGCCTCGCGGCATGGCAGGCCGCCCGCTCGATCCGGGTGGAGCTGGCCGCCGCCCTGGCCAATGCCCGCGCCGATATCAGCGCGATGCCCCCACCATTGGCCCCATCCGCCGCCCTCTGGCTGGCGGAACTGTGCGACAGTTTCGACGGCAATCGCCACATCCAGGCCCGCATCACGGATCAGGCCGGACGGGTGCTGCGCCAGTCCCAACTGGCTGCCGGGCCCCGCCCGCCCGCCTGGTTCCTGCACGCCACCACGCCCTCCATGGCCCCGGTCACGCTCGCTCCCGCCGGCCTGCCCGCCGGATGGCGGCTGCACCTGCAAGCGGATGCGACCAACGAGGCGGCGGAACGCTGGGGCGAACTCCAGGTGCAGATCGCTACCATCACGCTGCTGGTCCTGCTGATCGCCGGATCATGCTGCGTCATCATGGTGCGCGGCCTGCGCCCGCTGGCCACCCTGTCCAACGGCTATGCCCGGATCGCAGCGGGTGACGAGGGGGTGGAACTCCCCAAAGACGGCCCGGCCGATATCGCCGCACAAGCTGCGTCCTTCAATCGCATGGCCCAGGCGCTGCGCACCGCCACCGCCCAGAATCGCCACCTTCAGGACCAGCTCGCACGCGTCGCGGAGGAAGAACGCGCCGACATCGCGCGCGACCTGCATGACGAGGTCGGCCCCCTGCTGTTCGGAATCACCACCTTCGCGGCCACCCTCGCCCGCTCCGCCGCCGAAAGCCGCCACGACGTCATCCCCGCGCAGGTCCGCGCCATACAGGACGCCACCGGCTCCATCCAGCGCACCCTGCGCGCGATCCTGCAACGGCTGCACGGCACGCCGGGACGCGGGCTGCCCGAAGCCCTGGGAGCGATCGTCCTGTTCTGGAACAATGTCGCTCCGCACATCATCTTCACGCTTTCCTGCGATCCGTCTCTCGGCACCCTGGACGATACAGCGCGCGACGCCCTGTTTCACGTGGCACAGGAAGCCGTCTGCAACGCCGCCCGCCACGGACACCCCTCGCGCATCGCGCTGAAGGCCGCACGCGATGGCGCCCAGATCATCCTGTCGGTCCGTGACGACGGCACCACCGGCCCCAGCGCACCGGGTCTCGGGCTCGCCGGCATGCGCCGCCGCCTCTCGGACCTGGGCGGCCATCTGGACATCAGGCGCGACCAAGGCTGGACCGTCACCGCCAGCCTGCCCGATCCGGACGCCCTTCCCCCATCGGCCAACACCCCCACCATGGCGCCGGAGGCGCACGACGCATGAAAATCCTACTGGTGGACGACCATACGGTGGTGCGCGCCGGCCTGGGGCAACTGCTTTCAACGGCCCTGGGCGCCACGATCCTGGAAGCCGCCGACACCCCGACCGCCCATGACCTCGCCCTGCGCACGCGGCCGGATCTGGTGGTGCTGGATCTGGGCCTGCCCGGCGCCGGCGGCCTGTGGCTGCTGCCCCGCCTGCGCGATGCCGGCCTGCGCGTGCTGGTCCTGAGCATGCATGCCGACCCGATCTATGCCCGCCGCGCGCTGGATGCCGGGGCCACAGGCTATGTCTCGAAGACGATCGGCGCCGACGACCTGCTGGACGCCATCCGGCAGGCCATGGACGGACAATGCTATGTCGAAGCCGCAATCGCCTCCATGCTTAGCGAACATCGCGACGTGCTGGGCCGCGATTTCGGGCGCCTGACAGCCCGCGACCTGGATATCATGCGGTTTCTGGGCGAGGGACGCAGCCTGTCCGACATCGCGGCGACACTGGGCGTCAGCTACAAGACGGTGGCCAACACCGCCGGCATGATCAAGACCAAGCTGGGCGTCGCACGCACCGCCGATCTGGTCCGCCTGGCCATCGCCATGCCGGCGGGCTGGACCATCAGCGGGCGGGAAAACCGGGAGACGGTTTGACGCCTGCGGCAGGGTTCAGAGTCTTCTTTTTCTGAAGAAAAAGAAGCAAAAAGACTTTTATTCGTTTTGGCCATCGTCTGGGTGCGCGGCCATCCGCAAAACTGTGCGGAACGATCCGGGGGCATGAATGCCCCCGGATGAAAACATCAGAAGAACAGGATCGCGCCGCCCGAGACGGTATTGTCACTGGCCGAATTGCCGTTATGCGCCGCCGCCTGCGTATGGGCATATTCGGCCACCAGCTTCAGCCAGTCGGTCAGATCGTAATAGGCCGCACCAACCTCGGACTGGTTGCGACGCACTAGCCCGGTCGCAGTATCCCCCGCCGCCAGATAGAGGTTGCTGACGCCATAACTGCCCACCAGCTTGAAGCGCTTGGTGAAGTTGTAGGCGCCCTGCACGTAATATCCCTCCGAATCACGCTTGTGCCCGTTCGGCGCAATGCCGTCGAAGAACAGGCCCGTCGTGCCAAGACCGCTGCCGCGATAGTAATAGACCACGGCCTGAGCGGGGCCATAGGTCAGCTTGGCACCGATTTCGCCGGCCTCGGCCATGGCACCACGCCGATCCGCTTCCGCCAGGATGGTGCTCGTCAGACCCTGCTGATGCTGGATCAGGAAGCTGGACCAGATCCGGGTACTCAGCTCGCCGATCTTGAAATCGTACGTGATCTTGCCCTGCACCATCGGCGAACTGTGCTGCGTCGACTCCGCCGACAGACCGCCACCGGCAAAATTGAACGCATCCAGCGGCTGGAAGACGCCAACCGACCCCTGGAAGCCGGCAATGACCGGCGACGCATAGGAAATCTGCGGAATCCAGTCGGCATAGACATAACCCAGGCCGATCCGGCCCAGCGAGGTATTGGCCGGAGCCGTATTGCTGCCCGTCGAACCGACGCTGAGCAGCGTCGCATCGTTCAGGATCGCGTCGGAACCGAACAGCGCCAGGTCACGGCCGAGCTTGACGGTGCCGAAGCTCTTCGTTCCCGCCGTCACATAGACCTGACGCAGATCGATACCCGCCGTGCCCAGCCCGACCGGGCTGCCACCGGAATTGGCATTAAACGCGCCCGGATTGGCATTGTTGAGGCCAGGATACAGGCCCAGCACCGCCGACAGGTCGATCCCCGACTGCGTCGTCGACAGTTTGAGGACGAAACCGGCCGGCAGCAGCCCGTTGCGCACCGCCGACGAATCGAACCCGCTGCCCCCGCTCGACAGCCCGCCCGCCACCGGCAGGCCATGCCCGGGCGAATTGTAGCTGTAGAACCCGTTCACGAAGCCGGAGAAATTGATATCGATCTGGCCGGCCTTGAAGGTCAGCCCCTTGCCCGAGACATAAGGGGCGACCCGGACCACGCTAGGACTGTCGATCGTGCTGCGCGCCGCCAGCATCGAGGCCTCGGCGGCACGGGCGCTGGCCGCGGCACTGTTGGCCGCCCGCTGGGCGGCGACCACCGCCGGCATCACCGCACCATCCGCGGCGGCCTCGGTCGTAACCGCCGCGCCATGCCGTGCCCCTGCACCCCGCCCCCGCCGCGGAGCCTGGGCCGAGGCCGGCTCCACCGCATGATGGCGATGCTTGGCCAGCAGGGTCGAATACTCGACCTGCGTCAACGCACCCTTGGCCCGCAGGATGTCAAGAAGATCGCTGTAATCGTCAGCCCTGGCGCAGCGGGCCGACAGCATGGACACGCCGCCAGCAGCCAGAACGGCCGTCAAACCCACCTGCGCCCAATGTCTTGCCGACATCTGACAAACTCCGTTGTTTCTTGTTTTTATTATAACGCGTTCGCCTATGGCGCGAACTACCAATCACGCCGCGCCTGTACAGGCTCCGGTCACGTCTTGGAGGGGTACCCGACCGCTCTTGTTCACGGCCCAATCCGGCCAGCAACCTGGCCGGACCAGATCTCCGCTTCCTAATCCCCGCTATAGACCAGCGGTACCGTCGACGATTTGGCCCCGTCGAACGTCAGTTCGGCCGAACCGGCAGGCATGCCGTTCTGCTGCAGCAGAAACGCCATGATGTTCACATAGACATCGTGCGGCAGGCTGGCCGGCTGGGTCGCAGGCATATTCTGCGACACGATCGTGAACACATCGCCAACATGGAAATTCGCCTTGGGCGAGGCGAAATTCTTGCCCTTGAGCGCGGGGCCGGCCATCCCCTCCAGATTGTCGCCATGGCATTGCGCGCAATTATCGGCATAGGCCTTCTTGCCCGCATCGGCCTGCGCCGCCGTAAAGAGCGCCGGCTTCGCCCCACCGGCAGCCGGCGTTGCCGGAGCGGCCGCCGAGGCTGCCGGCGCTTCCGCCGCCGCAAGGACGATCGGATTGGCCGGCGACATGGCATAGGGGCGCAGCAGGGCCGCCAGTTGGCCGGACCGCCGCAGCGCCTCGATGCTCTTCTGGAAAGACGCCGCCGCAGCAGCACCCTGCGGACCATACAGCGCCACCACGTCCCAATCGGCATGGGGCTCGCTCAGCGCGTGCATGCAATAGTCACGCGCCTTTTCCCCGCCGGGCAGATAGGCCACGGCACTGGCGCGCCAGACCATCGCCGCCCGATCCGTGCGATGGACCACGCTCGCAATGGTCTGTGCGTCGGTCGGATAGATATCGGCGTGAACATTGGGATGTTTCACGAAATACAGGTTCGGCGCCGTCAGGTAGGTCACCGCCACATCCGTCCCGCTCGGCAACGCCGCCAGCGTTTCGGCCTCGTGGCTGCGCGGCGTCACCAGCACGAATCCCATCCGTGCATAGGGCGCCGTCGCTCGCATCCCCTCCGGCACCGCGCCATGCGCGGCATCGACGGGAAAGCCCAGCACCAGCGCACAGCGCGAGGCCGCGAGCGTACTGAATTTCCGGACATCGAATCCGTCATCGTCCCCCGCGCCACTGCCGTCGAACGTATAGATCGCGGCCTCGGTGCCCTGCTGGCGGGCCACCGCCTGGACGACCCGGCGATCCATCGCATGGGCCGGGTTGGAGGAATCGATGCAGACCGAAACCGTGGCCCCGGCCGGCCGGGCGGCAAGCACGGCACCGGCGGCTACGGCACAAACCAGGGCGCGGCGCGACAGGCGGGCAATATTCATGCGCATGCGATCCTCCTTACAGCGCGAAGACATAGAGATGGCCACCCAGCGGAATGGAGCGGACACGCGGGTCCTTCGCCATGTCGCCGCCCCAGATCGGCACACCGCCGCCCCAACCGGCATAGACGCCGACATATTGCCTGTCGCCGACCTTCCAGGTGCTGGGCACGCCAAGAACGCCCGAAGACATTTTCGGACTCTTCCAAAGCACGGAACCCGTTTTCGCATCGAAGGCATACAGATAGCCGTCGGCGCTGCCCGAGAAGACAAGCCCGCCGGCCGTCGCCAGCATCCCGCCGTTCCACGGCAGCGCGGATTTGAACGACCAGGCCTGCTTGCCGGAATTCAGGTCGATGGCCTGGACCGAACCCCATTCATCGGGATGTTCCGGGTCGCGCATGACGGTAAAGGTCTCGCCCAGGAACGGCAGGCCGGCCTTGTACGAAACCGAGGCCCCCTTCATCTTCATGCAGGTGTGCAAGGTCGGCACATAGGCAAAATGGGTCTGCGGATCGACGGCGATCGGCCACCAGTTCTTGCCGCCCAGGAAGCTGGGGCAGGTAAAGATCTCCTTGTCCACGTCCGGCCGCATGGCGGGGTCGGTGACCGGTCTGCCATCCTTGAATCCGGAAACCGACGTCGCATGCGCGAATTTTTCAGCGTAGATCAGTTGCCCGTTCGTACGGTCGACCGCATAGAACCAGCCATTGCGGCTGGCGCTGACCAGCGCCTTGTACGCCTTGCCCTGATAGGTCAGGTCGGTCAGCACCGGCTCGTTCGTGCCGTCATAATCCCACGTATCGTTCGGCGTGTACTGGTAATGCCACTTGATCTTGCCGGTCGCCGGGTTCAGCGCGATCACGCTGTCGGTATAGAGATTGTCGCCCGGCCGCAGCACCGCCAGCCACGGCCCCGGATTGCCCACGCCCCAGATCAGCGAGTCGGTCTGCGGGTCGTAACTGCCGGTCAGCCAGGTGGCGCCACCGCCGGTCTTGTAGGCACCCTTGGGCCAGGTATCGCCGCCGGGCTCGCCCGGTGCCGGAATCGTCGATTGCCGCCAGATCTGCTTGCCGGTCCTGGCATCCAGAGACGCGATGAAGCCCCGCCCGCCATACTCGCCACCCGAGACGCCGACAATGACATGGCCCTTGACCACCAGCGGCGCCAGCGTCATCGCATAGCCCAGGTCCGGCGCCTCCAGCGCCTGGTCCCACACCACCTTGCCGGTGGTGGCATCCAGCGCCAGCACGTGATTGTCCAGCGTGGCCATATAGACATTGCTGCCATACAGCGCGACGCCACGATTCACCACGTCGCAGCAGATCGTCTTCAGCCCCACGTCGGACAGGTCGCGCTGATATTTCCACAGCAGCTTGCCGGTGCTGGCCTGGAAGGCCAGCAGCCCGTTCTTCGGCGTGGTGATGAACATGTAATCGCCATTGACGATCGGCGGCGCCTCATGCCCGCTCTTCGAGCCCGTCTCGTAATCCCAGACGGGCTTGAGCTGGGCGACATTGCCCGCGTTGACGCCGTCCAGGACCGAATAGCCCGTGCTGGAATAATCATGCCGGTACATCAGCCAGCCATTATCTTGCGCCGCGTGGCCCAGCCGCTCGCTCGTCACCGGCTGATAGGGGCCGGCCGGGTCTTCCGCCCGGACGGGGGATGAAACCGTCAGCACGGTCGCACAGGCCAGTGCGACCGGCAGGGCCAGCACCGCCTTGCGCAGGGGCCGCCTGGTGACGCTGGTACGGTAAGCAAACTTCATCTTGGATCTCCCGCAACACTCTTCCGGTAGGAATCGTCCGCACGGCATTCCAGCTTCCGGGACATGAAAGTCGCGCCCAACCGTCCGCACGCCGCCCCGGCCGAGAGCCGGGCAAGCGTAACGATAGGAACAGGGCGCAAGATCAGTGGGTAATCCCCGGCAAGACCGTTCATGACGATGCTCCACCTGCACGTTGTCGTTCTTATGTGTCAGGCCCCTCAGCATTTGCCGGTTCAGCCGTTTCTGTCACGACAGCGAAAAGGCATGGGGCCGGCGGACTGTCGCAAAACTGCGACAATTCCGGAGCCGGCCGCGCAAGAACAGGGCCGGAAAACCATGGTGCAATGCAGAAAATCCCAGACGGCGCTTTTGTCCCCCGCGGCATCGATACGGATTGACTATAATCACGTTTCAGAGATTATGGCCGGCACGATGAAAGCGCCCCTGTTCCTGTCCCTCTATTGCGTGGCCTGACTGGAAATGTGGGCTGGTGCGCCAGAACGCCGCGCAAGCGGCACGTCCATCATGTGGCTCCGCGCCCCGGCGCGGAGCATGCAAAACGCACGCCCGATTGCCAGCCGCATCCATTTCCACGCGGGCCCCGGATTTCCATCCCCTGATCGCGCGCGCCTGTCTCAGTTCTGCGACAGGTCACCTATCCGGATCGAAATCGCCCCCGTGACAGGGCGCCGACGACATCGGAAAGTCGCAGCCGAAGAGCGAGCGGGCCAATAAGCAAGAATACCAGGAACCGCGATGCCGGGGGGTTGCGGGCTGTGCCCGATTTCCGGCAATCGCCTATAGCCTATCATATCGGCAAGACACCCGAACGGGAGAAAGGCATGCACCAGGCGGCGGGAAGCACCATCCGTCCAGGCCGGCGACGGGCTGGCGTATTGACGCTCTTGGGACTCACCCTGCTGGCCGCGCAACCGTCCCGCGCGGCCGATACGCCCGATCCGGCGGCGGGGCGGACAATCGCGGAAAGCGGCGTCCTGACCGGCCATGTCGGCTGCTCGGCCTGCCACCTGATGAACGGCGCGGGACAGCCCGACGTGGGCATACCGCGCCTGGCAGGCTTCTCGGCCGCCTATCTGGAGCAGCAGCTCGGCTTCTTCGCGTCCGACAAGCGCAGCAACAGCTGGATGGCCCCCTATGCGCGGATGCTGACCCAGAAGCAGATGCAGGACGTCGCCGCCTATTATGCCAGCCTGCCCGAACCGCCCCCGGCCGAGAACGACCCGGCCAGCGACACAGTGCGCGCGCGCGGCAAGGAGATCTTCCAGAAAGGGGACATGCCCCATGGCGTAATGCCGTGCGGCGGCTGCCATGGCCCGGCGGGCCAGGGCATGGGCAGCTTCGCCCCGCATCTGGCCGGGCAGTCCGCCCCCTATCTGCTGGAACAACTGCGGCAATGGCAGCAGGGCAAGGATCGCGACCCGATGGGCAAGATGATGGTGACGGAAACCCACGCGATGGCCGACGCCGACATGCAGGCCGTCGCGGCCTACCTGCAAAGCCTGCCTGCACCGGACACGGGAGCCACGAAATGAGCACACCGACCAGACATGATGACGGGGATGACGGCATCGGCCCGCCCGTGATGGAGGTCCGGCCGGTCGGCACCTGGGTTGTCAGCTTCGTGCTGCTGGCGGCGACGCTGACGGTCTGGATCCTGGTCTCGGTGATCTTCCTGCATCGCGCGTGACGGGAGAAGAACGGTTATGGACAACAAGACGGGCATGAGCCCTTTCGACGCCGCTTTCCACGCCTCGGCCGAACGGCACGAGCGGTTCTGGATCTTCGGCGTGCTGGTCATGCTGGTACTGCTGACGATCGGGACGATGTTCTACGTCGTCCATGATTACGGCCTGGTGACCGGTACCCAATCCTATGCGACCGACCCGCAGGCCCCCGCGCGCGAAGCCGCGTTCCAGGACGGCAAGGTGGTCCGCACCGGCCCGAATAGCTATGCGGTCTATATGGTCGGCCGCGCCTGGCACTGGGCGCCGGACGTGATCCATGTGCCCGAAGGGGCCGAAATCACCTTCTACGTCACCAGCGCCGACGTGCTGCATGGTTTCGAGATCCAGGGCACGCCGGTCAACATGACGGCGGTACCCGGCGTGGTCGGCACGGTGAAATACACATTCCGCCATGCCGGCCTCTTCCGCATCATCTGCAACGAATATTGCGGCATGTTCCACCACGCCATGGTGGCCCGCATCATCGTCGATCCGGCAGGCACGCCATGAACATCGAAATCGCGGCCAACACCATCCCTTCCGCCGTTTCTGAATCCGACAGTACCGCCGCCAGCATGCGCCGGCTGATGCTGGCCTTCCTGATCACGGGCTTCTCCGCCCTGCTGATCGGGGCGACCATCGGCCCGTTCCAGGCATTGAATTACGGTGGAGTCGACGTCTACCCCGCCCTGCGCCCGCTGCTGCAAAGCTATTACCAGGGCCTGACCATCCACGGGGTGATGAACGGCTACGTCTTCACCTTCTTCGTCACCTGCGGCCTGCTGGTCTATCTGCCCGCCCGCGAATTGGGTGTTGCGCCCAACCTCACGATGTGGCGCACCTGTTTCGCGGTCATGGCCATCGGCGCGCTGTGCGTACTCTATGCCATGGCCGACAATTCGTCGTCGGTCCTGTGGACCTTCTATCCGCCGCTGAAGGGCAGCCCGTTCTTCTATATCGGCATCACGCTCCTGGCCCTGGGCAGCACGATGCCTCTGCCGATCCTGCTGAAAATGCGCGCGACCTGGCGCCGGCACCGCCCCGGCGAAATCACGCCGCTGGTCACGTACATGTCGCTCATCACCATGCTGATGTGGGGCCTGGCCGGCGTGGGCGTGATGGCCGAACTGGTGCTCCAGCTCGACCCGTGGTCGCTGGGCCTGATCGGCACCGTCGACCCGATCGTCAACCGTACGCTGTTCTGGCTGACGGGCCACCCGATCGTCTATTTCTGGCTGATGCCAGCCTATGTCTCATGGTACGGCCTGCTGTCGCGCCAGGTCGGCGGCAAGCTGATCTCCGACCCGATGGCGCGGATCACCTTCGCCCTGCTGATGATCTTCGCGCTGCCCGTGGGCACGCACCATCAATTCTCCGATCCGGGCTTCTCGTCGATCTGGCGCGGCATCCTGGTGGTGCTGACCATGTCGGTGGCCACCCCCAGCCTGGTCACCGCCTTCACCATCGGGCTGAGCCTGGAATATGCCGGCCGCCTGCGCGGCGGACAGGGCTGGTTCGGCTGGTTCCGTGCCCTGCCCTGGGGCGATCCCAGCGTGGCGGCACAGGTTCTGGCAGCCGTGACCTTCATCCTCGGCGGCGCCACCGGCATCGTCAACGGCAGCTGGCAGCTCAACGCCATCGTCCATAACACCACCTTCATCCCCGGCCATTTCCACGTCACCGTCGGCAGCGTCACCGCCATGACCTTCATGGCGATCAGCTTCTGGATGGTGCCGCATCTGACCGGCCGCCAACTGATCAGCCGCCGGCTGGCACTCTTCTCCGTCTGGACATGGTTCGTCGGCATGACGATCTTCGCCGTGGGCATGAGCTGGGCCGGCCTCTACGGCGTGCCGCGCCGGGCATGGGTCTCCGCGCTGCCGCACGACACCTATCACGCGCTCTATGGCGCGGCATCGGTCCCGCTGGCACTGGTGGCGGCAGGCGGCGTCCTGCTGTGGGTGGCCAGCTACACATTCTTCGCCGTCTTCTTCGGCACGCTCCTGTTCGGCCGGCGCGCGGCTCCCCCGCCCGTTCCCTTCGCCCAGTCCTTCGGCGGCCCGGCCAGCTTCACCATCGACTCGCCGCCCAACCCGGCCCAGTCGGCCTCGCCCCTGATCCGCGCGCTTGATCATGTCTGGCTGCTGACCGGCATCACGACACTGGCGGCCATCGCCGCCTATATCCCGATCCTCTGGCCATTCCTGCATCATGTGACGCGGGCGCCGGGCTGGATTCTCTGGTAGGCCACGCGGCATGACGGCGCTCGCGCCACCGCTCCGCCAGTCGCTGCGGCGCGCCGCCTGCACGGTGGCCGCAATCCTGGCCCTGCTGGCACTCCATGCCGGCTGGAGCGGCGGCTTCGGCCGGTTCGGCTCTCCGGTCGCCCCGGCTCCGGCCCCCAGCCTGGCCCTGCGCGACGATCTGGGCCGCCCGTTCGACCCGGCAACGCTGCACGACCGGGCAACGCTGGTCTATTTCGGCTATGTACGCTGCCCTGATGTATGCCCGACCGTGCTGGAGGCGCTGGAACCCGTCTTCACCCGACTGGGCCCCGACGCATCGCGGACAGGCATCCTGTTCGTCACGCTGGACCCGGCGCATGACACGCCCACCGTGCTGCACGCCTTCCTCTCCCAGTTCCAGCCGGCCCCGACCGGCCTGACCGGTCCCCCCGCCGATGTGGCCGCGGTAGCCCGCGCCTGGGGAATCGGCTGGACGGGAACCGACGGCCATATCAATCACAATTCAGTCCTGACGCTGATCGGCCCGGACGGGCGGATGCGCGCCCGCTACGGCATGACCCAGTTGAACGATCCGGACGCGATGGCCGCCGACATCCGCGCGGCCCTGCCCCGATGAGGGGCTGGAGCCCCCTGCTCCAGGCCGGCTGGGTCGCCGCCGGGCTGCTCGGGGGCACCGCGATCCTGCTGCTGGCCGCCCGGCACCGCCGGTCGGCATGGCGGCTGGCGGCTGGCGGCACCGGCACGCTGCTGTTGGCAGCCTCCTGCCTGGGGCTGCGTGACCCCCTCGCATCGATGACCCAATACACCACTGCCCTCATGGTCATGGGTCAGGTCGTTCCCCCCTTCCTGCTGCTGACCCTCGCCGGCCCCACGACCAGGCAGACCGCCCCCGTCCGAGTCGCGGGCTGGATGCGCGATCCCGGCGTGGCAGCGGCGCTGTTCGGCGGCCTGGCGGTGGCGACCGGCCTGCCATCAATCCTGGACCGCTCGCTGGCCAACGCCCTGTTCAGCGCGCCCTTAGGCCTGCTGGACCTGCTGGCCGGCCTGCTGTTCTGGGCCCAGCTGATGCCGGGCAGCCGCGTGATCCGGCACGATCCGCTTGCCGGCGCCTACGCGCTGCTGGGCAGCCTGCCGATGACAGTGGTGGCCGTGATATGGATGACGGCGCCGCGCGTGCTCTACGCCCCCTATCTCGACATATTGTGCCGATGGGACCTGACCCCGCTTCAGGACCAGCACTGGGCGGGCTTCGTCATGCTGGTGGCGGGCCTGCCGCTCCAGGTCGTGGGGGCATGGCTGCTGGTCGCGGCCCAGGGGCAGAAACCCCCGCCGGCCTTGACCGGCCCCGCCGAATGATTTTACCTGCGCGCATGATCACCCCGTCCTTCCTGTCCGGACTGTATTACGCGCCGCATTCATAGCGGCGGGGGCTTGTCATGTGTTCAACCGCTGCGTCGTCAGCGGTCGAACAATCGAGATTCCTCCTGACAACGCAGCTTCCCGAAAGCAGTGTCATGTCAGACGGATCTCTTCCCCCTTCTCTCCAGATCGGCCTGTTCGGCTTCGGCGCCTTCGGGCGGCTGATCGCCCCCCACCTGGCCGCCCATTGCCCCGTCCGCGTCCACGATCCCGTTCTGCCGCCGGGCCCCCTCATGCCGGGGGTCACGGCGACGACGCTGGAAGATGCCGCCGCCTGCCCGATCGTGATCCTGGCGGTCCCGGTCGCGCGGATGCAGGCGGTCGCGCGCGCAATCGCCCCCCATCTACCGCGCCACGCGCTGGTGGCCGATGTCGGGTCGGTCAAGATCCTGCCGGCGGAGATCCTGTGCCGGGAACTGCCGGACCATGTCCGGATCATCGCCACCCATCCCCTGTTCGGCCCCCAGAGCGCGCGGAACGGCATCGCCGGCCACCGCATCGTGCTCTGTCCCCTCCGTGGGACCAGGCCCGGCCCCGTGGCCGCGTTCCTGCGCCGGACCCTGGGGCTGGATGTCATCCTGACCACGCCCGACGCCCATGACCGCGACGCCGCGATGGCGCAGGGCCTGACCCACCTGCTGGCGCGCATCCTCTCCGAGATGGGCCCGATGCCCGAACGGATCAGCACCAGCAGCTTCGACCTGATCCGCGCCGCCACCGCCATGGTGCGGGACGACGCGCCGGACGTCTCTCACGCCATCGCGCACCTCAATCCCCATGCAGGCGCAGTGCGCCGGCGCTTCCTCGCCATCGCCGGCCGGATCGCGGAAAGTGATGACGCGAAGGACGCAGCCCCCTTCCCCGAAAGGGCGTTCGGGTGAAAGATGATGCGGTCTTCGACAGGGAGAAGAAGATCATGACAACGATCGACCCCGTGACATATGTCGTCGCCGACGCGCACACGGCGCGCCTGCTGCGCCACGAAGGACCCGCGCTGCACACCATCCGGCACATCGCGGCCACCGAACGGTTCGCCATCACGATCGCCGAAACGCTGAATCACGGCGTGACGGACGGCACGATCAGCCGCTTCGTCCTGGCGGCGCCGGGTCATCTCCTGCACGCCATCCGCGCCGAACTGACCGCCGCCGCCCAGGACAGGCTGATCCTGGCAGAGCCCAAGGAACTGGCGCATCTGCCGGACCACGAACTGATCGATCATTTCGACATACCGGCGACCGGCTGGCCGTAACCCACCACGCAATGGTGGCACCGGGGCTAAACCTCGGCGCCCACGCCCTCCGTGCCCGACCCGTTCAGGCCGGAGCGCTTGGCCCATGCATCCAGATCGAGAAAGGCCTCGATCATCCGTTCCAGCGCGATCGCGCGGTTCGGCAGGTCCGACTGCCGCGCCTGCCAGTCCTCGACACGCCGGAGAACGGAACCGTTGAGCGTAACCGTCACGATCTCACTGTCTGCGACCACCCGCGATGACGAAGGCGCATGGACGGTCCGTAACGTCTGCAAGGCCACATGCAACCCCGACACCTGGGCGCGTAGCGCGGTCAGGTGCGACAGGATCTCGATGGCGGTCAGATCACGCATGACCGTTTCCTCCGAACCAGACAGGGAGCAAAAAGGGGGCCGTCAACCGATTTCGTAGCGCGCCGTGCCCACGATGGTTGCATCCGCCCCCCGGCGCCGGCATGGCGACCCCTTCTGGACAGCCACGGACGTTCCCGGTCATATGCGCCATCGGCGGGCCAGCGCCCGGACAGAAGCCTGATGGATGCGACCAGTGAGACAGAGCGGCCATGCCGGAAACCCGGATGCGGGGATCGGAATCCTTTTCGCATTCGAAAATCCGCTCCCCAGTGCCGAGGCCGACGCCGAAGTCTTCATCACCACTGCCCGCTACCTGGCCCGCCTGGCGCCTCGCGCGCGGCTGCACGTTCCCATGCGCGACCAGGCGGCCTGCGCGGCCCTGGGCAAGGCCACGGGGCTGACGGTGGTACGGGCCTGGGCACCGCTGGGCCCGGCCGTCCTACGCCATCTGATGTGCGGCCTGACCATCGTCTGCCGTCGGGCCTTCCGTCAGGCCGACCTGGTCTATACCCGCAACCTGTGGATCGCCTGGATGGCCATCCGATTCGGCCAGCGCGTGGTCTTCGACCATTACCGCCCCTGGCCCGATCAGATCCCGCCGCTGCGCCGCTGGCTCCACCGGCTGATGAGCCATCCGCGCTTCATCCTCAATATCTGCCATTCGGACTATACGCGGCGGAAATATCTGGAACTCGGCGTGCCCGCCGCCAGATTGCGCTGCATCCATAATGGCTTCGAGCCCGAGCGGCTGGATGCGCGCCCTTCGTCGGAGGCCGCGCGACAGGCCCTGTCCATCCCCCCCGCCGCCCGGACGATCGTCTATACGGGCCGGATCAACCAGCGAAAGGGGCTGGACGTGGTCATCGAGGCGGCGCGCCTGCTGCCCGACCGGCTGTTCATCCTGGTCGGCTCCTATGGCGATGGTCCGATCGAGGAGAAGGCCCGCCCCCTGCCCAACGTGCGGATCGTGCCGTTCCAGCCGCCCGAGACCCTGGGCCTGTATGTCGCCGCCGCCGATGTCCTGCTGATCCCGCCTTCGCTCCAGCCCCTGACGCGCTTCGGCTCGACCGTCCTGCCGCTCAAGCTGTTCTTCTACATGGCATCGGGCCGCCCCATCCTGGCCGGGGACACGCCAGACGTGCAGGAAATCCTGCGCCACGGGGTCAATGCCTGCCTCTGCCAGCCAGACTCCCCCTCCGCCCTGGCGGAAGCAGTGCGGCAGATGACCGACGACCCCACGCTCCGCGCCCGCCTCGCCGAGGCCGCGCTGGCGGAAAGCCGCACCCTGACCTGGGAGGCCCGCGCCACGCGGATCATGACCGCGATCTCCGAACGCCTGAATGCCCCGGCCGATCCGGTCATGCGCTGGCAAGCGTCCCAGTGGCGCCTCTATCGACGCCAGTGCTGGCGCTGGCTGAAACATCTGCTGCGCACCGGGTCGCCGATCCTCCCGCCCTCCGGCCCGTGAACCGGCCGAGGCAACTGGTTTGACGAAAGCAGCCCGCTCTTTTATCCTTGGGCAATCAGGGGTGCGTTCACACGCGGCACAGGCCGCGCCCGTCCGGCGTGACAGGGCGGAGGGACCGGTTCGTGCGCCCCGGCGCGACGCGTGTCCCCGACAGACGGTTTTCATACCTTGATCATTCGCACCTATCTTCTGCGCGAAATCGGGAAGCCCCTGGCGGCCATGCTGGTGGTGTGCATGGCCCTGTTCGCCGGCTACAGCGCCGCCGATTTCCTGTCGGACGCCGTGAACGGCCTGCTGTCCACCGACACGATCGTGGAACTGATCGTGCTCAAGCTGCTGATCAGCCTGGAAGTGCTGGTGCCGGTGGCGCTGTACCTGTCGATCGTGCTGGCGCTGGGCACGCTGTACGGCAATTCCGAAATCACGGCGCTGCATGCCCTGCGGGTCACCCCCACCATGCTGCTGCGCCATGTCATGGTCCTGGCCGGATGCGTCGCCATCGGGGTCGGCCTCCTGTCGCTGGTCGTGCGCCCCTGGGCCTATGAGCGCCTGCATGCCCTCTCGCGCAGCGCCGAACTGACGCTGGACGTCGACGCGATGCAGCCCGGCACCTTCTATGTCGTGCAGAACGGCGCGCGCGTCATCTTCCTCACCCGGCGCCAGGGCCCCAACGGCCCGGCACGGGATATCTTCGTCCAGTTGCGCCGCCCCACGGACACACGGATCATCCATGCCGAACTCGGCTATCCGGTGGCCGAAGAGGGCAACGGCCGCACCGATCTCTATGTGCGGCTGAAGAATGCCCATATCTACGATATCGGCACCCAGCCCGGGGCGCACGATCAGGTCCTGAGCGCGCGTGAAATCACCCAGGACCCGAACCGCCATGTGGTGGAAACGCCGAACTACAGTTCGGTAACCGCCGGCAGCCTGCGCATCGCCACCTCACACAAGCCGGCGGACGTGGCGGAATTCCAGTGGCGCCTGTCCACCCCCCTGACCACCATGCTGCTGGCGATGCTGGCCGTGCCGCTGGCCCGGGGGCGCCCCCGGCAGAACCGCTACGGCAAACTGGGGACCGCGATCCTGATCTTCTTCGTCTATTACCTGCTCTATACCTCCGCCCGAACCTGGGTCCAGCACGGCATGGTCGCCCCCGTTCCCGGCATCTGGTGGGCGCCCGCCCTTCTGGCGGCCCTGACAGGGTTCATGCTGCGTGGCCAGATCGCCGAGCTGCTGTCCCGGCGGGACAACGCGGCATGAGAATGAGACGCTTCGATCGCTATATCCAGCTCGTCACGCTGCGGGCCTTCGTCCTGGTCGCCGTCGGGCTGACGGCGCTGTTCAGCCTGCTGGAATTCGTGGACCAGCTCTCCTTCGTCGGCCAGGGGCATTATCATCTGGCCGATGCCGCCGCCTATACCGCCCTGCTGGCGCCGGCACGGTTCATGCAGGTCACCCCCATCGCCATGCTGCTGGCCTGCCTGCTGGGTCTGGGCGGCCTTGCCAAACATTCGGAACTGACTGCCCTGCAGGGGATCGGCCTGTCGGAAATGCAGATCATCGGCGCGGTGCTGCGCCTGATCGTGCCGACGATCGTGCTGCTGTTCCTGGTCGGGCAGTTCATCGTCCCCTCAGCCCGCCACATGGCCCAGGAGGGCCGCACCGCCGCCCTGACAGCGGGCACGGCAAATGCCGGAGACAACAGCGCTTTCTGGGCCCATGGCGACCAGCAGTTCCTCGGCGTCCACCGCTTCGTGAACGAAACGCGGGCCGAGGATATCGACATCTACCGTTTCGACGACCAGGGCGCGCTGACACAATATCTGCATGCGGCCCGCGCCACCATCGGCGCGGACGATGACTGGGTGCTGGCGGACGTCACACGCAAGGACATCGTCGCCGACCAGTTCCACACCAGCCATCAGGACAGCATGATCTGGCATGCCTTCCTGTCGTCACGGCAGATCCGTTTCCTCAGCCTGCCGCCCGAGAGCGTGCCGCCCATCGCCCTGTATCGCTACATCCAGGACCTGAAACGGCACCATCTGCCGGCCACGCGCTATGAGCAGGAACTCTGGTCGCGCATCAGCACGCCATTCGCCATGATCGCGCTGATCGCCTGTGCCGCGCCCTTCGTCTTCGGGCCCCCGCGATCGCAGAATCTGGGTTACCGGATGGCGATCGGCATCGCGATCGCCATCGTGTTCTCTCTGGGGCAGGAAATCACCAACCGGCTGGGCCTGCTGCTGGATCTGAACCCGGCCATCACGGCTCTGACGCCCCCGACCCTGCTGATGCTGTCCGCAGCCTACCTCTTCATCCACACCAGGGAATAAGAGGCCCTTTCAAAAGCCCCGCGGTGGTGTGTGGGGCCCGACGGCGGTTTCCCGCGCCGTCAGGGCGCGACGGGCGCCTTGGCCTCGACCACAAAGGCCGCCTGGTCGCGGCGGCGGTCGGCCGGGCACGGCAGATCGGCGTCCAGGCCATCCAGCCCGGCCATGAACGCGGCATCACACACGCGCTGCCGGGCCAGCAGCATCATCAGGATCGCCGTAAAACCCATGATCTCGAACATGAAATAGGCCAGCGGCACACGGCAGAAAACGCACAGGAAGATGCCGATCGTCCGATAATTGGCCGACAGGATCGACCAGCCGCGCAGCAGCGGCGCAAAGGCCTCGCGATAGGCGGTCCGGATCACCGGCGCGCAGTCGGGATGCGCCGCCAGCAATCCCGCCAGGCGCTGGTTCAGCCCTGCCTCCCCGCACACGGCGGTCAGCGCCTCGAGCCGATTGTATAGCCCGAACAGCAGGTCGCCCATGCGCCGGCCCGAACGAACCTTCGCCCGCGCCACGGGTGCCGCGCCACGCGCCCAGCCCCAGAAATTATAATCCTGCCGCTGCCGTTCATAGGCGGCAGACTGCACCGCGTGGCACAGGCCGGCCAGCACGACCAGCGCCCACACCCACGCCCCGTAAAGGGCGGAAAGGGCCAGCGCCAGCCCGACATAGACCGACACGAACGTCACATAATCGCAGATGCCATCGAGAATCTTGCCGGTCTGCGACTGCTTGCCCGTCAGCCGCGCCAACTGGCCATCCGCGCCGTCCATGACATGCCAGATGATCATGAGCAGGAACCCGGCGACCGCGAAACGCGGATCGCCGACATGGTGATAGACCACCCCCGCCAGCACGCCCGCCGCCATGCCGCAGAGCGACACCACATTGGGCGCCACCCCCATGCGGGCAAAATGCCGCGTCAGCCACCCCGAGACCGGATGGATGACATACAGATTGGTCAGCTCTTCGATTTCCGACGTGCGCCGCACGGGATCTGTCTGCTGCAACACGACTGGCGCCCTTGTTTCCTCGTCCCCTGACCCGTGGGGGCCAGGGCAATGCCTGTCAAAGCAGCCCTTGGGCCATCAGGCGTTCGGCCTTGTCATAGGCCACCGGGTCATCGACATCGATCCACAGACGCTCGCCGATATCGAGGACATAGGCCTTGTGCCAGCGGGCCAGCGTGTTCATGGCGCCGGAAATACTGTCCTCGCCCTCGGCCTGGCTGCTTTCCAGGGCATCGAACATAGAAGGCGTGCACCGGAAGATCCCGGTGTCGAACGCATTGAATTCCGTCAGCGACTTGCCGATGCGCTCGATCCGGCCGTCCCGGCACAATACCCGCGTCACGTCGTCCGGGTCGTTCAGCATGCGCTCGACATTGCTGTCGATACCCAGCGTCACACCGTCCCGGCCGGCCGGAATCGACGCCATCAGGCGATTGATGTCCGGGTCCAGCACATGGTCGCACATCGTCAGCAGAAACGGCCCGTCAAGGAACGGCCGGGCACAGAGGACGGAAACCCCGTTGGCGCGGTCCCATGCCGAATTATGAACATGGGTGACGCGCACCCCGTCACATTCCGCCATGCCGTCCAGGGCCGCGCACAGTTCGTCGCCGCGATAGCCATTGATGATGACGAATTCATCGACCCCGCCACGGCGGGCGCGGTCGATGACCTCGGCAATCAGGGGGCGCCCCCTGATCGGGACCAGGGGCTTGAGTGGCCCCTTGTCACGCAGGCGACTGCCCTGCCCGGCGGCGACGATCAGGCACTTCATCAGGCGGGAACGGCCTCGGTCGAATGGGTGGCGATGAACGCCTCGACCATCTTGTGCGCCTCGTCATCCGTGTACTGGACCAGCGGATGCTTGCAGAAATAAGCGCTGGGCGCCGCCAGGACTCCACCCACACCGGAATCCAGCGCCAGCTTGCAGCAGCGGATCATGTCGATGGCGACACCGGCCGAGTTCGGCGAATCCTGCACCGACAGGCGCAGCTCCAGCTCCAGCGGCACGTTGCCGAAGGCATGGCCTTCCATGCGGATGAAGCAGACCTTGTTGTCGTTCTGCCACGGCACATAGTCGCTGGGGCCGACATGGATGTCCTCGTTCTCCATGCGCGTCTTCGCGACGGCCTGCACGGCTTCGGTCTTCGAGGTCTTCTTCGACGCCAGACGCTCCTGATTCTTCATGTTCAGGAAGTCGGTGTTGCCGCCCGTGTTCAGCTGGTAGGTATGCAGCATCTTGACGCCGCGCTTGGCGAACAGGTCGGTCAGCACGCGGTGGACGATGGTCGCGCCCAGCTGCGACTTGATGTCGTCACCGATGATCGGCACGTTGCGCTCGGCAAAGCGGGCGGCATATTCCGGGTCGCTGGCGATGAAGACCGGGATGTTGTTGATGAAGCCGACACCGGCCTCCAGCGCGCATTCGGCGTAGAAGCGGGTGGCCTTCTCCGAGCCGACCGGCAGGTAGTTCACCAGGATTTCGGCACCGCTGCGGCGCAGCTCCGCCACCACGTCCTCACGGGTCGGCTCGGCCGCATCGGCGCGCACGAAGCTGCGCTTCTCGTCGTGGTTGGCCATATGCTCGGACATGCCGTCCAGCACCGCGCCCATGCGCACGGTCACGCCACTGTCGGGGATGTTCGGCTCGAACTTCACGACGCAATTGGGGGCAGCGAAGATGGCGCGGCTGACATCGGTGCCGACCTTGCGCGCGTCAATATCGAACGCGGCCACAACCTCGATATCACTGGGACGATAGCCGCCGAGGCTTTCGTGCATCAGGCCGATGACTTCCTCGTTGTGGCGGTTCGGGCCGTAATAGTGAATGCCCTGGATCAGGGCGCTGGCACAGTTGCCGACGCCCACGATCGCGATACGGATACCGCCCTTAGTCTTCATAATGTTTCCCTGCCCTCTTCGAGACCATAATAAACCAACAGTCGCGACGGCCGCCGGCCGCACGACGAATCAAAAAGCACATTGTCGCCTGAACAGGCCCGGTATCGGCACGCGACGCGGCATCGAACCACGGGGTCGCCATGACCGCGCTCACTCTCCGGTGCGATCCGCGCCGATCGCCACGAGCCTCCTGCTCTTTCGCCAAGCATCGGGGAAATCCGACGCCAGATCAAGAATGCGTCCCTGTCAGGTCTCCCCCGGCCAGCGTTGCCACGGGCCTGATCGGACGCACCCACGGCTCGGGTGCGATCTTTTCCGGTCCTTATGTTACACAGCTCGATGGTCTTTTAGTTAATTTAAGTTAATCTCTCATTGGGCAAAAACCATCGCCCCCACCCACGAAACGCAAGGCGCTTTCCCTACATCCTCATAAAAACAATATTTTATAGACAACCCATCCCCGGCAGGAAAACAGCCATAGCCCAACGACACTGTCTTCGTTTTGTCATATTTGACATAAAATAAAATCAACCTCCCACGGAACCCGGCCCGTCGGTTACATTTATCTCATCTCGTCCCAAAGATCGCGGTCGCGGCGGCCACGTTGCGCGCCGTCACACGGACATTGAGCGCCGCCTCCGCCAGGGCCTCTTCCAGCGTGCAGGGCCGGTTGACGACGCTGAAGACGGCATCGATCCCATGGGCATGCACCCTGGCCGCATCCGCACCCAGCGATCCGGCGATGCCGATCACCGGCCGCCCATGCCGCCGGGCCACCCGGGCCACGCCGATCGGCGCCTTGCCATGCACGGTCTGCCCGTCGATCCGACCCTCGCCGGTAATCACCAGGTCGGCATCGGCCACAATGGCGTCCAGACCCAGCGCTTCCATCACAATCTCCACCCCCGGCCGCAAGGTGGCATCCAGGAATGCCAGCGCCGCCGCCCCCAGCCCGCCTGCCGCGCCGGCGCCGGGAACGGCATCGACCGCGCGCCCGGTCGCCGCCGCGACCTGATTGGCATATCCCGCCAGCGCACCATCCAGCAGGCGCACCATCTCCGGCGTCGCCCCCTTCTGCGGGCCAAAGACCGCAGAGGCCCCGAAGGGACCGGTCAGCGGATTATCGACATCGCAGGCCACCTCGATCCGGCAGCCGGCCAGCCGGGCATCGAGGCCCGAGAGGTCGATGCGCGCCAGCCGGGCCAGTTCCCCACCGCCGAACGGCAGCTCGACACCGTCCCGATCGCGCAGCGACGCACCCAGCGCCTGCGCCATGCCGGCGCCACCATCATTGGTGGCGCTGCCGCCGAGTCCCAGAATGACGTGCCGGCATCCTTCATCGAGCGCCGCCAGGATCAGTTGCCCGACGCCATAGGTCGTGGCCGCCATCGGGTCGCGCCGGTCGCGCGGCACCAGCATCAGCCCGGCGGCAGCGGCCATCTCCACCACCGCCGTCCGCCCATCGCCCAGAATGCCGAACGCCGCCGTGACCGGCGCGCCCAGCGGCCCGGTCACCTCCCGGGTCAGCATCCGCCCGCCCGTCGCCAGAACCAGCGACTCCGCCGTACCTTCCCCCCCATCGGCGGCCGGCAGCTTCACATAGGTCGCGTCCGGATAGATCTCGCGAAACCCATCCTCGATCGCATCGGCCACCTGCAGCGCCGACAGGCTTTCCTTGAAGGAATCACACACGATCACGATCTTCATCGCCGCCCCCTCCGTTGTTTTTGATTATGCCACCCGAGCCTCGGAAAGCGTGGCTGGACATGGGGGCTGGTGAGCGAGAGTGCCGCGCAAGCGGCACGCCCGTCGTGCGTTTCCGAGCCTCGACGCGGAGCGGCCTTGATGGCCGTGAGCACCGGAGCGCAGGAAACGCGCGCCGGATCGCCATCAGCGCGCATGTCCAGCCACGCTTTCAGCGGTTGACGCGGGTGGGGGGCATGCGCAGCACAAGCACCACGCCCAGCACCGCCATCGCCGCCAGCAGGGCCAGCGCCCCGTCGGTCCGCTGCGTCGCGTCCTTGATCCAGCCCACCAGATACGGGCTGACGAACCCAGCCAGCTGCCCCATCGAATTGATCAGCGCCAGCCCGCCCGCCGCCGCCGCCGGGCTCAGGTAACCGCTGCAAAGCGGCCAGAACATCGGCAGGCCGGTCAGCGCACCCGCGGTCGCCACCGTCAACGCCCCCAGCGCCACAGGCATCGAATCCGGGAACCGGGCGGCCAGTGCCAGCCCACCCGCCGCCATCAGCAGCGGAACCGCCAGATGCCACCGCCGCTCGCGCATCCGGTCCGCCGAACGGCCCATGACGATCATGAACAGGCTGGCCCCCACATACGGCACGGCGCTCAGCCAGCCGATCGTCGCCGCGTCATGGATGCCGCTGGAGCGGATGATCGTCGGCAGCCAGAAATTGATCGCGTAGACCCCGGCCTGGATGCAGAAATACAGCAGCCCCAGCATCCAGACCGCCGGATTGCGCAATACGGCGCCGAAACTGTCGGCCAGCTGCTTCGGCTGCTCCAGCCGGTCGCGCCGCAAGGCCTCGCCGACCGCCGCCCGCTCCTCCGGCGCCAGCCAGGCCGCCTGCTCGATCGTGTCGCTCAGCAGCATCACCATGCCGATGCCCAGTGCCACGGTCGGCAGCCCCTGCAGCAGGAACAGCCACTGCCACGCCGCCAGCCCACCGGGCGCCGAGGCGAAATGCGACAGCATCCACCCCGATAACGGGCCGCCCACCACGCCGGAGAGCGGAATCGCCGACATAAACAGGGTCAGCGCCCGCCCCTGCCGTTCGGAGGGGAACCACCGCGTCAGATACAGCACCAGACCGGGAAAGAACCCCGCCTCGGCCGCCCCGGTCACGAAGCGCAACAGATAGAAGCTGGTCGGACCGGCCACGAACATCTGCGCCGCCGACAGCAGGCCCCACAGGACCATGATCAGCGCCAGCCACCGCCGCGCGCCCACGCGCTGCAG
Organism: Gluconacetobacter asukensis; assembly: GCF_014174375.1. GTDB lineage: Bacteria > Pseudomonadota > Alphaproteobacteria > Acetobacterales > Acetobacteraceae > Gluconacetobacter > Gluconacetobacter asukensis. The sequence goes on along the minus strand of NZ_JABEQE010000013.1, from coordinate 102,067 downwards.
CATCAGGTTGCTGGGCACGCCGCAGGCGATATAGCCAAGGAAGAAGATCCCGGCCCCAAGCCCATAGGCCCGTTCGGACATGTGCAGCGCGTCAAGCATCTCCAGCTTGGCGAAGCCGACATTCACCCGGTCCAGGTAATTGAACAGGTAACAGACGAAAATATAGGGCACCACCCTGCCCGCGACCTTGCGAAAGGTCGCGTCCAGCCGGTCCACCGCCGGCGACGAGAGTGCGGAGGCTGCGTGCATCATTCTTCCCCGATGCTTGTTTTTCTTGCCCGGCCACGTCCCGGGGGCGGGATGCGGGCGGGGGCTCCAGACACCATGCGGCGTCCGGGCCATTGAATCGACCCTACGGGCAGAAGCGGCCCGCCGTCTTGGTGCATCTGCACGATAAATATGCCAGAATCGGCACAAAATTCTGGGCATATGACAGGACAGCATGAAGACACCGGAACAGACAGCCCACACCGCCACGCCCGACGGCATCGGGCGTCCGGACATCGACCCCGCCCTGGCCCAGGCGATCGTCGACCGGTCGATGGCCATCACAGGCTGCAACATCAACGTGATGGACGCCCGCGGCATCATCATCGCCAGCGGCGACCCCGCCCGGCTGGGCCAGGTCCATGACGGGGCCCTCCTGGTCCTGGCGCGCAGCAGCGCGGTCGAGATCGAAGCCCGAGCCGTCCGGCAGTTCGGCGGCGCGCAGCCGGGCGTCAACCTGCCGCTGCGGATCGGCCGGGCGATCGTAGGCTGTGTCGGGCTGACCGGCACCCCCGGCTCGCTGCGCCCCTATGCCGAGCTGGTCCGCATGGCGGCCGAGACGATGCTGGAGCATGCACGCCAGAATCGCACCCTCTCGCGCGACGCCCGCCTGCGCGAGGAACTGGTGCTGAGCCTGGTGCGCGAGGCCCCCACCCCGCCGGCCCTGGCCCGTTCGGCGGCCCGCCTGGGCATCGACCTGCGGCAGCCACGGGTGGCCGCGATCATCGAAATCCGCTCCGAAGGGCCGGATGCCGCGGCATTGCTGGGCGAACGGCACCAGCTGATCACCCTGCTCGGCGAGCCGGAGCGCGGGAATCTGGTGGCACCGCTCTCCCTGGCCGAGATCGCGGTGCTGAAACCGGCCCTCACCGCCAAAGGCACCTGGAGCCTGGACTGGCATCGCGAACGGGCGCACCGCCTGCTGGCCCGCGCCCGCGCCACCACCGGGCTCGACCTGCGCCTGGCACTGGGCGGGTTCGTCGACGGGGCCGACGGGCTGGTGCGCTCCTTCCACACGGCCCGGGCAACGCTGGATGTCGGACAGCGCCTGCACCCGGCACGCGAACTCCTATTCTACGATGAAATGCGCCTGGCCGTCCTGCTGGACGCCCCGTCCCAGGATTGGCGGACCCAGGAGCTGCGCGCCCCGCTGCGCCCGCTGCTCGAGGCCACAGGGCACGCGACGTTGCTGCATACGATGCGGGTCTGGCTGGCCCACGGCATGCGGCCCCAACCCACCGCTGCCGCCCTCGGGCTGCATCGCAACAGCCTGGACTACCGCCTGCGGCGGATCGAAAGCATCTGCGGCGTCGACCTGACCGCCAGCAAGGATATCGTCGCGCTGTATCTGGCGCTGCACCTGACTCCCGACATGGCGCCCCTGGAACACGACCCTTCCGAAGACGCCACATAACGCCGCGTTCGGTTACAGACTGTTGCTTTCCCTCCAGCCCGCAGATGCCCATCATCGCGCCTCCTGTCCATTGATGGAGCCGCTGACCATGAAGCTGACCCGTATCCTGCTGCCCTGCCTGCTTGCCGCCTGCCTGCCGATGCTGGCCGCCTGTGGCGGAGACGATTCCGATGGGGCCTGCCGCTCGGGGCATGGCGGTTCGGGCGGCTTTGGCGGCCACCATGGATTCGGCGGGGGCATGGGTGGCGGCGGCATGGGTGGCGGCATGGCGGGGGGCGGTTTCGGTGGCGGCTTCGGGGGAGGCGGTGGCGGCATGGGCGGCATGCATCATGGCATGAGGGGCGACGACACGTCGTCATCCGCTCCCTGCCCCACCTCCAGCCATGCGAAAGGCAAGGCCCCCACCCGGATGCGTGAAGTCACGCCCGACCAGGCGACGATCGGCGACGAGCAGCATTGACCGCATTCCAGAATCGCCAGGCCCGTCGCAAAACCCCCGCCACGCAACCCCCATCGGCCCCGGACGTTTTACACCGTGCCAGCCTCCGGCCCGAGAGGCCACGAACCAGAGGAGTCACGGAGATGGGCGAACTCAAGGACAAGATCAAAGGCCACGCCGACAAGATGGTCGGCGAGATCAAGCGCAATGTCGGCAAGGCGACCAGGAATCCCAATCTGGAAGCCGAAGGCGAAGCGCAGAAGATGAAAGGCACCGCCGAGAAGGCGAAAGGTGCCGTAAAGGGCACGATCAACAAATTCTGAGCTTCAGGCGCACAAGATCGCCGGGGCCTGTCACAATGGCAGGTCCCGCCGATCGCAGATCGCCTCCATCGCCATGTATGATGTGACAGTATCCAGTTCGACCCGCGCGATCAGCGCGCGATAGATGGCGTCGAATGCATTCATGTCCGTCGTCACGATCTTCAGCATCTAATCGTAATCGCCGGCGATCAGGTAGAAATCGATCACATTGGGCACCGACACCACCGCCTCGCGAAAGCGGTCCAGCCAGTCCCGGGAATGGTGACGGGTGCGTACCATCACAAACACCGTCAGCCCCACGGAATCGGGACCGAGCAGTACCGTCTGCTGACGGATCAGCCCGCGCTCCCGCAACGCATGCAGCCGCCGCCAGCAGGCATTCTGCGACAGCCCGATCCGCTCGGCCAGTTCACGCTGCGACACGCCGGCATCGCGTTGCAGCGCCTGCAGCAATGCCAGATCAAAATGATCCATTTTTTCGCCAATTCCAGATCATATGACCCAATTATTTCCGTTTCAATCGAGAGAATGATAAAGTTCTTCCGCCAAATCCCGTCTATTTTTTCGCCATCCATTGACGGAGGCAGGCGGTGCGCGACGGGCAGGATCTCTTCACGGATTTCACGATGTCCCTGCAGGCGGGCGGGCTGGACGGTCTCCGCGCCGGGCTGATCGGCGAAGGCGCCCCCGTCCCCGGCCCCTTCGGCGTGCAGAAGCTGATCTATGCCGACTACGTGGCCTCGGGCCGGGCCCTGCGCCAGGTCGAGGATTTCATGATGAATCATGTCCTGCCCTGGTACGCCAACAGCCATACCGAGGCCTCGTTCTGCGGCCGGCATGTCAGCCGCCTGCGCCATGCCGCACGCGCCGCCATTGCTCGCCTGTGCGGCGCCGGGGAAGGATTTTCGACCATCTTCACCGGCTCGGGCGCCACGGCGGGGCTGAACCGGCTGGTGGCCCTGCTCGGCGTGCCGCAAGCCGCACGCAGCGGCGCCGCCCCGATCGTGTTCATCGGCCCCTACGAACATCATTCCAACATCCTGCCCTGGCGCGAAAGCGGCGCCGAGATCGTCGAAATCGACGAGGCCGCCGAGGGCGGACCGGACCTGGCGCATCTGGCGGCCTCCCTGACGGAAGCCGGCCCGTCACGCCTGAAAATCGGCGCCTTCTCGGCCGCATCCAACGTCACCGGCATCATCACCGATACCGATGCCGTCACGGCGCTGCTGAAGGCCCACGGCGCCCTTGCCGTCTGGGACTATGCCGGCGGCGGCCCATACCTGCCGATCGACATGAAGCCCGGTACAGAATGGGAAAAAGACGCCATCGTGGTCTCGCCCCACAAATTCGTGGGCGGACCAGGCGCCTCGGGCATCACGATCGTCCGCGATGCCGCCGTCACGCTGCACCGCCCGGTCGTCACCGGCGGCGGCACGGTGCGCTTCGTCTCGCCCTGGGGCCATGATTATGCCGACGCCATCGCGACGCGCGAGGAAGCCGGCACCCCCAACGTGACCGGCGACATCCGCGCCGCCCTCGCCTTCCTGGTCAAGGACGCGATCGGGCAGGATGTCATGAATGCCCGCCACGACACGCTGTACCACGCGGCGCGGGCCGTCTGGGACCACAACCCCAACCTCGTGATCCTGGGCAACCCGCGCGCCACACGGCGGCTGCCGATCTTCTCGATGCAGGTCCACGACCGGCAGCGCGGCGGCATGCTCCACCAGCAGCTCTTCACCCGCATGCTGTCCGACTGCTACGGCATCCAAGCGCGCGGCGGCTGCGCCTGTGCCGGCCCCTACGCCCACCGGCTGCTCGGCATCGACCGCACGGAATCCGACACGTTGCGCGCCGCGATCCTCTCGGGTGACGAAATGCGCAAGCCCGGCTGGACGCGCCTGAATTTCAGCGTGCTGATGGATGACGCAAAAGCGGCACGGATTATCGCCGCCGTGGACGAACTGGCCCGCGCGCCGTATCCGACGGCAGATTTTTACAAGGCGGACCCTGCCACCGCACGGTTTCGTGCGGTGGCAGGAGAGCCTTCTTTTTCTGAAGAAAAAGAAGCAAAAAGACTTTTATCCGTTTAAGGCTTTACGAAGCCCGCAGGACAGTCCTTAACAGATCAAAAGTTTTTTGGTTCTTTTTTTCAAAAAAGAACAGAAACCTTACTCCGCAACCGCCACGTCGATCGCACTCCCCCCGGCCCGGAACTTCTCCCCCATCTCCGCCAGCCCAGCTGTGATTTCGGCGGCCGACATGCCGGCCCCGTCATTCTGACTACGCGCCGCGTCGCGAATATCCTGGCTGATCTTCATCGAACAGAATTTCGGCCCGCACATCGAACAGAAATGCGCCGTCTTGTGCGCCTCCTTCGGCAGCGTCTCGTCATGGAAGCAACGCGCCGTCTCGGGGTCGAGCCCGAGATTGAACTGGTCCTCCCAGCGGAATTCGAAGCGCGCGCGCGACACCGCATCGTCATGCAGCCGGGCGGCCGGATGCCCCTTGGCCAGGTCGGCGGCATGGGCCGCAAGCTTGTAGGTGATCACCCCGGTCTTCACGTCATTACGGTCGGGCAGGCCCAGATGCTCCTTGGGCGTGACGTAGCAGAGCATGGCCGTGCCGAACCACCCGATCATCGCCGCCCCGATAGCACTGGTGATGTGGTCGTAACCCGGCGCAATGTCGGTCGTCAGCGGCCCGAGCGTGTAGAACGGCGCCTCGCCGCAATGGGCCAGCTGCTCGTCCATATTGGCCTTGATCTTGTGCATCGGCACATGGCCCGGCCCCTCGATCATCACCTGGCAGCCATGGTCCCACGCCACCCGGGTCAACTCGCCCAGCGTGCGCAGTTCGGCGAACTGGGCAGCGTCGTTGGCGTCCGCGATCGACCCCGGGCGCAGCCCGTCACCCAGGCTGAAGCTGACATCATATTCCCGCATGATCTCGCAGATTTCCGCGAATTTCTCATAGAGAAAGCTCTCGCGATGATGCGCCAGGCACCATTTGGCCATGATCGACCCACCGCGCGAGACGATGCCCGTCACCCGCCGCGCCGTCAGCGGCACATAGGCCAGCCGCACCCCGGCATGGATGGTGAAGTAATCCACCCCCTGCTCGGCCTGTTCGATCAGCGTGTCGCGGAAGACCTCCCAGGTCAGGTCCTCGGCCACGCCGCCAACTTTCTCCAGCGCCTGATAGATCGGCACCGTGCCGATCGGCACCGGGCTGTTGCGAACGATCCAGTCGCGGATATTATGGATGTTACGGCCGGTCGACAGGTCCATCACCGTATCCGCGCCCCAGCGCGTGGCCCAGACCATCTTGTCCACCTCATCGGCCACATGGCCCAGCACGGCGGAATTGCCGATATTGGCGTTGATCTTCACCAGGAAATTTCGGCCGATGATCATCGGCTCCAGTTCCGGATGGTTGATGTTCGCCGGCAGCACGGCCCGACCACGGGCAATTTCGTCACGGACGAATTCGGGCGTCACGAAATCCGGAATGCTGGCACCGAAATCCTCGCCATCCCGCAGCGCCGGGTCCGTCGCCGCACGGCGCTGATTCTCGCGGATCGCGACATATTCCATCTCCTCGGTCACGATCCCGGCGCGGGCATATTCAAGCTGCGTCACCGGCCGACCCTTCAGGCCGCGCCGCACCACCCGCCCGCTATTGTCGAAGGCCGGCGCCAGCGTCGCCCCGCTGGCCCCGCCATTATCCTCCGGCCGCACCTGGCGCGGCAGGTCGACCACCGCAGAGTCCCCGCGCCGCTCGATCCAACCCGCACGCAGGGCCGGCAGGCCGCGCGCGATGTCGATGTCGACCGTAGGGTCGGTATAGGGGCCCGACGGATCGTACAGCGTCACCGGCGGCTCATCGGCACTGGGATGCAGGTCAACCTGCCGGAAGGGCACGCGCAGGTCGGGAAACAGCGTGCCGCCCTGATAGACCTTGTATCCGCCGGCACGGGGCCCGACCGTCACATCGCCGGTCGCGGGCGTGCGCGTCGGCTGGCGCGACGGGGTCGCGGAGGGTGTCTGGATATTCATGGCGCGTCCTCTTGCTCATGGAGGGGGCGCGCCGGCGCGAAATGTCTTGACGGACGGCACATCGCGGCGCCGCGCTCAATTCCCATCCCTTCGCCGGCATAACCCGGATCAGGTTCGACGGGTCAGGGGGAAAACACCCCTCTCTCAGCCGCTCGCATGCGACTCCCCGGAGAACGGGGCGATCTTAGTCCCGGCCCGAGGGATGGGGTCAAGAGCAACCGGCACGCGCCGATGGCGCCACGCGTCACATTCTCGCGCGGCGCCACCGTCCGTTCACACCGCGCGGGGGCGGATCGCGGCCTCCTGAACCTCGGGCGCACACCCGTCACGGAAGGTCTCGAAATTCTTCTCGAACCGCCCCGCGAGGTCCGCGGCCGCGCGCGCATAGGCTGCCGGATCGGCCCAGGTCGAGGCCGGGTCCAGCAGACTGTCCGGCACGCCGGGCACATGAGTCGGGATCGACAGGCCGAAATGCTCCTCGACCCGGAAGGGCACGTCGTCCAGCCGCCCGTCCAGCGCGGCATTGACCAGCGCACGCGTCTGGGCCAGCGCGATCCGCCGGCCGGTCCCGTACGGCCCGCCGGTCCAGCCGGTATTCACCAGCCAGCATGTCACCGGCGTGCGCGCCAGGCTGGCCGCCAGCCGTTCGCCATACAGTTCCGGCGGGCGCGGCAGGAACGGCGCGCCGAAACAGGCGCTGAAGGTCGCCTGCGGCTCCTTCCCCAGCCCCTTCTCGGTCCCGGCGATCCGCGCCGTATAGCCCGAGAGGAAATGATACACCGCCTGCGCCGGGGTCAGCCGCGCAATGGGGGGCAGCACGCCGAACGCATCGGCCGTCAGCATCACCACATGGCGCGGCACCCCGCCCTGACCGTCCGGACTGGCATTGGCCACGAAATCGATCGGATAGCAGGCACGCGTGTTTTCCGTCAGCCCGCCATGCATGAAGTCCGGCACGCCGTCGCGATCGGCCACCACATTCTCCAGCACGGTGCCGAACCGGTGCGATGCATCCCAGATCTCCGGCTCGGCCTCGCGCTTCAGGCCGATCACCTTGGCGTAACAGCCCCCCTCGACATTGAACACGCCATCCTTCGACCAGCCATGCTCGTCATCGCCGATCAACTGGCGCGAGGCATCGGAAGACAGCGTGGTCTTGCCGGTGCCCGACAGGCCGAAGAACAGGGCCACATCGCCGCCAGGCCCGATATTGGCCGAGCAATGCATCGGCATGACATCCTGCTCCGGCAGCAGCCAGTTCATGACCGTGAAGATGGATTTCTTGATCTCGCCGGCATACTGGGTGCCGGCAATCACCACCAGCCGCTGCTCCAGCGACAGGATGATTCCGGTGCCACCGCGCACCCCATGCCGCGCCGGGTCGAGTTCAAGGTCCGGCGCATGCAGGATCACGAAATCCGGCTCGAACCCCGGCAGCTCGGACGAAGGCGGCCGGATGAACATGTTGCGCGCGAACAGCGCATGCCATGCATGGGTCGTCACCAGACGGACGCGGATGCGATGGGCCGGGTCGGCACCCGCATACAGATCCTGGGTAAACAGCTCCTGCCCGGCCAGATAGCCACGCACATGGTCGCAGACCCGCAGGAACGAATCCGCCGGCAGCGCCACGTTGATCTCCCCCCACCAGACGCCGTCGCGCGTCGAGGCTTCGTCGACGATGAACTTGTCCTGCACCGAACGGCCGGTATGCAGGCCGGTGCGCACCATCAGCGCCCCGCCGGAAGACAAGGCGCCCTCATCCCGGCGAATCGCATGCCCGATCAGCTCGGGCGCATGGAGATTGGCATGCACGGCCCCGGCATGATTCAGGCCGGTGCCCCTTGTCGCGTGTTCTGAACCCGCAGGCCGGAATATATTATTGTTGTTCATTCTTTTTCCGTTTCCCGATCATTGTTTCCCCGATGTGTCGTCTGGGGATGGCGAGTGTGACCCGATCAGCGTGGCAACTTCCTGATCGATGTCCCCTCGCCCTGTCACAAATTCGTGATCGCGTTTTCCAGTATTGTCTTGCCTCTCCTCTTGCCTTCTCCCCGACTGCGCATCCCATTGTCGGAAAGTTTCTTGAAAGACGATAGCAAACTATCACAAATTCGTCCGAAACCGCCGTCTTTTTGTACCGGACACCCTGCTTTGCTTTGATTTTTTCCGAATCAGTTCATAGAATAACTAAATGAATGAAATAGAAAATTCGCAGGCCAAACTGCTCATCAATGTCATCGCGGGCATTTCCGCCGCCGGCGGGCTGCTGTTCGGGTATGACACCGGCATCATCTCCGCGGCCCTGCTGCAGATCACTCCGCAGTTCCATCTGGATATCGGCGGCCAGCAGATCGTCACCTCGGCCATCATCGCCGGGGCGCTGGTGGGCTGCCTGGGGGCTGCGCCCCTGTCCGACCGCGGCGGCCGGCGGCGCACCGTCATGGTGGCCGCCGCAATCTTCATCCTCGGTACGCTCGTCGCCTCACTGGCCAATGGTACCTGGATGCTGACCGCAGCACGCTTCGTGCTGGGACTGGCGGTGGGCGCGGCATCGCAGATCGTGCCGCTCTACATCTCCGAGCTGGCCCCGGCCCACCGGCGCGGGCGTCTGGTGGGCCTCTTCCAGCTCGCAGTGGTCTGCGGGCTCCTGGTCTCGTTCGTCACCGGCTACCTGCTCCGGCATGAAAGCTGGCGGCTCATGTTCGGGCTGGGGATCATTCCCGCCGTGATCCTGCTGCTGGGCATGGCCTTCCTGCCCAACAGCCCGCGCTGGCTGGCCATGCAAGGCGATTTCGAAGGCGCGCGGACCGTCCTGCGCCGGGTGCGCGAAAGCCACCACACGGCAGAGGAAGAACTGCAAAGCATCATCGATGCGCACGACCGGCAGGAACCCTGGTCGGAACTGGCCCGCCCGTGGATTCGCCCCGCCCTGGTGGCTGCAATCGGCGTCGCCCTGCTCTGTCAGCTCAGCGGCATCAATGCCGTTCTCTATTATGCCCCTACCATCTTTTCCGGCGCCGGGTTCGGCCAGGGCTCGGCCCTCCTCACCTCGGTCGCGGTCGGGATCGCAATCATCGTCGCGACATTGTTCGGCAACTGGGCGGTCGAGGCGATCGGCCGGCGTGCCCTGCTGCTGTGGTTCCTGCCGGGGGCCAGCCTGTGCCTGCTGGTACTGGCCGAGCTGTTCCACATGCAGGCCTCGGGGGGCACGTCGCATCCCTGGCTGATGGTGGCGTCGCTGCTGGGCTATGCGGTGCTGAATGTCGGCAGCCTGTCGGTCACCATCTGGATCATCGGGGCCGAGGTCTTTCCGCTCTCGGTGCGCGGCAAGGGCATGGGCCTGGCGGCGGCGGCGCATTGGGGGGCCGACCTGCTGATCTCGATGACGACCCTGTCGATGGTCCAGGGGTTCGGCGCCGGCGGCACCTTCCTGCTGTTCGGGCTGATCAACGCCCTGGCCTATCTGTTCGTGCTGCGCTTCGTCCCCGAAACGCGCGGCCTGTCGCTCGAGGAAATCGAGGGCCGGCTGCGTGCCGGCACGTTCCTGCGTACCGCCAGCGGGCACCAGCTGGGCCGGTAACGTCAAAGGGGGCTCAAAAGCCCCCTCCAGTCGCACGACCGCTTGTCGGCGACCGGAGGGGCGACTATGCCGACAGGATTCGCCCTCCCACGCCGGACGAGGCCCGCCCATGACCGTCCCCCGCATCGATCCCTTCCACGCCGTCGGGCTCAGCACCCTGGCCCACCAGATGGCGGCGGAAGGGCGCGACATCGTGCATATGGAATTCGGCCAGCCCTCGACCGGCGCGCCGAAGGCGGCGATCACCGAGGCCCACCGCGTCCTGGACAGCGACGCCATGGGCTATTGGGAGAGCACGCCGCTCAAGGCGCGCATCGCCCGCCATTATCAGGAAACCTATGGCGCCACCGTCCAGCCCGAACAGATCTGGCTGACCTGCGGGGCCTCGCCGGCCTTCGTCCTGGCGCTGAACAGCGCCTTCAAGCCCGGCGCACGGGTCGCGCTGGCCCGGCCGGGCTATGTCGCCTACCGCAACACATTGCGGGCCCTGTATATGGAACCGGTCGAGATCCCCTGCGGCCCGGCCGAGCGTTTCCAGCTTTCGGCGGCCGCCATCGCGGCGCTGGACCCGCCGCCGGACGGCATCATCCTGGCCAGCCCCGCCAACCCCACCGGCACGATCCTGTCGGAAGCCGAGATGCAGGCCATCGTCGCTCTCTGCCGCGACCGGGGCATCCGCATCGTCTCCGACGAGATCTATCATGGGCTGAGCTATGTCGGGCCGGTCCGCTCGATCCTGCAGGACGAGCCCGAGGCGCTGGTCGTCAACAGCTTCTCGAAATATTTCAGCATGGCCGGCTGGCGGCTGGGCTGGCTGGTCGCCCCCCCGTCGCTGATCGAGGCAGTGCAGACACGCGTGGGCAACATGTTCCTCACCCCGCCCTCGCTCAGCCAGCATGCCGGACTGGTCGCCTTCGACTGCCGCGAGGAGCTGGAGGGCCATGTCCGCATGTACCGCCACAATCGCGACCTGCTCCTGGAGCGCCTGCCGGAACTGGGGATCGAGCGCATCGCACCACCCGACGGCGCCTTCTACATCTATGCCGATATCGGGCATCTGACGAATGACAGCCTGGCCTTCTGCGCCCGGCTGCTGGCCGATACCGGCGTCGCCACCGCGCCAGGGCTGGATTTCGACCCCGTCGAAGGCAATCGCTTCATGCGCTTCAGCTTTGCGGTCTCGACCGACCGGCTGGAAGAGGCTTTGCGCCGCATGGTCCCCTGGTTCACCCGCGCCGGGGCGGGGTGCTGACCAGCGCCTCGCCACGCCCGCAACGCCTTGCCAGGATTTCATAACATCCTAACATGACGCCATGTTTCGATCCCTGCGCTGGTTGCCGTTGTGCATCCCCCTCGGCCTCAGCGCATGCGCTGATAACGGCTCCTGCACCATCGCCTCGGTCGGCGATCTGGACGTCCTGAACGATCGCGGTTCCCCGGTCGTCAAGGCGACCGTCAATGGGCATCCCGTGGCACTCATCGTCGATACCGGTGCCATCGTCAGCAGCATCTGGCCGCAGCAGGTCGACAAGCTCGACCTGGATTCCAGCTTCCGGCAGGTCCGCCTGCGTGGTGTCGGCGGCGAAACCACCGGCACGATCGTCACGGCCCATACGGTTGGCCTGGGCAGTGCAACGGCTTCGGATGTATCCTTCGTCGCCGTCGGCAAGCTGATGGACGGTCGCACCATCAAGGGGCGTCCCATTGTCGGGCTTCTCGGCGCCGACTTCCTGTCTAGTTACGATGTCGTCTTCGACCTGCCGAACCATCGGGTCAATTTGTACGATGTCCATGGCTGCAAGGGCATCATCCCGCACTGGACCGGCGCCTATTACGAGGTCCCCACCGACCATGACGGCAGGGATCAGACCAAGATCATCGTCCGCGTCAAACTCAACAACCATGCCATGGACGCGATTCTCGACAGCGGCGCGTTTAATACCCTGATTTCCGCGGACGATGCCGAAGAGGCAGGCGTCAGGAAATCCGACCTCGCCAATGATCGCAAGGGCATCGGCTTCGGCATTGACGACGAGAAAACAGCCCGATTCCTGCACAGGTTCGACAGTCTTGAACTCGGTCCCTTCCGCTTCAACCATCCCGTCCTGAGGATCGGCGAGACCGATCACAGCCTCCTGGGGGCGGAATTCCTCCGCCGCCACCGGGTCTGGATTCCCTGGAACCGGCGCGAGATCTTCGTTCAGCCGATCGCCGCCCTCTCACTCTATCAGCCACCGCAACCGTCGGTGCCGCCGGCACCTCATCCCTGACGACAGGCCGGCATCAGATGCGCGCCTCCAACGGCGCGCGCCCTTCACGACGCACCATCAGGCCGCAAACTGGCGCCTTGGATTGGCTGAAAGATAACCTGGATCGTTTCTTCAGACATGGCATAAAAATCCCCTTAAAAGGCAGAGGGGAAAGCAGTTAATTCAAGTTTTCCAATTTTTTCGGCGTCATCATTCGAGATGTAAACTGACGCATAGAGCTCCGTAGGCAATAGAGGAAATATACCCCTTACAATTTTCGTGGATTTTCCAAGCCATAACTTTCTAAATTGTCTAGATACGTTCAATCTCTTATCAACATCCTGATAAACCAACCCAAATCCACATTTCTTTAAGAAATCCACTGCGGAAGAGACATTATATATTTCATGCTCCTGGAGGTAATCCTCGAGCAAGCTCGTCATTGGGACTCCTTTGACCCCACTAAATGGCTGCCCCGACGCTATGAATTGATCAAAGTAATCCGACGCTATCGCTTTAAAATCTGATGGTCGCGCAGACGTCATTGTCGTTCTCCGGAATATGAAAAGGGACATTTTTTGACACCCTCATATCGGAGTTGGGAGACGTGAATAAAATCAATACGTAAGCCAGAATGACCAGATAGACCGGCGCCGCAACAAGCACGAAGGCGGCGTGCGCCCCGCAAAGCCGCGCCAGATGCACAAATATTTGCGGCAGCACGCCCCCACCGCAAAACGCCATCACCAGCAATGACGCCGCATGCTCGGCATGCCGGCCCATCGTCCGCATGACCACCGGAAACAGCGCCGGCATGATCATCGCATTGGCAAAGCCGAGCAGCGCCACGCACAGCACGGACGCCAGGCCCGTCGTCATCCACGCCGCCGCGCACAGCGCCAGCCCCATGGCGCAGGACAGCCCCATATAGCGCAGTTGCGACACCAGACGCGGCACCACCACCATGCCGGCCAGATACCCCGCCAGCATCGCCGCCAGGGTCACGGCGGTAAAATATTTGGTCACGTCCAGCGACAGGCCGAAGGAGCGGCCATACAGGCCGATCGCATCCCCCGCCATGACTTCCACCCCGACATAAAGGAACGTGCTGAACACCCCGAGCGCCAGCAGGAACAGGCCCCCATCCCTCCTGTCGGCCGGCCCCGACACCTCCGGCCCGATCCCGATATCCGGCAGGCGCGACCGCAGGACCCACACCGCCATCACCAGCAGCAGCACGGCCATGAACAGGTACGGCGCATGCACCGCGCGGGTGAAATGCATCAGCACGGCATCCCGCGCGGCCAGGGACGGCGCTCCCTGAACCAGGGTGGCAATGCCGCCGATATCGCGCATCACCAGGGAAGCGAAGACCAGCGGCGCCAGGATGCCGGCGAATTTGTTCGCCGTGCCCATGATCGCGATCCGCTGCGCCGCGCGATCATGCGGCCCCAGCAGCGTGACATACGGATTGATCGTCACCTGCAGCAGCGACAGGCCGGCACCGATGACCCCCAGCCCCGCCAGCGCGCCAGGATACCAGCGCCCGGTCACGCATTCGCCAAACAGCGCCGTGCCGCCCGCCATCACCATCAGCGCGATCGCCATGCCGGCCTTCAGCCCGGTCCGGCGCGCCAGCAGCATCGCGGGCAGCGGAAAAACGAAATAAGCCAGATAAAAACAGGATGGAACCAGAAAGGCCGCGACATCGCTGAGGCTGAAGGCAAGCTGCACGAACGTGATCAGCGGCCCGTTCAGCCAGGTGACGAAGCCGATGCTGAAGAACAGCAGCGCCATGATGACGATCGGCCGCCAGCCATGGGCCCCCGCCGGACTGGCAGCGGAAATATGCTTCATGCCAGTCCCCACATCGCCCACACCCGCCGCATCCAACCTTGCATCAACCTCGCCCGGTTCCGGAGGTCACTCGCGTTCGTCACCCCAGCGCCACCTCCAACCTCCTTCCGTCTTCGCCGCGCAAACCACGAGAAAGACAGCCAGGATGACGAGAATGATTACGATTTCGACAAAAACCGCAATGGTGGAATGAAAAAATACCGGAATGGCCGAAACGGACAGAACGGCCCCGAGGAACAGCAGCAGCAGCGTCACCCAGCCCTGCCACGCGACAGGCAGGCCCGCACCGATGCCATAACGCTTCGCGGCAAACCATTTCTTCGATGATGGAACGGGCATCCGGGCCACTCCGCGTCGCAGGAAAACCACGCACCTATCGGAGCATATCATCACCCCGGCTGACCAGCCCTGAAGAGTCCCCGAACCGCGCCTTTGAAGAGTCCCCGAACCGCGCCTTTATAGCCTGTGCAGCATGGCCAGCCAGGGCGTCGCGGCGCCAAGGCCACGCACCGCCAGCATGCCGGCCAGCGCCAGCATCACCGCCGCGACGATCCCATCCAGCACGCGCCACGCAGCCGGGCGGGCAAAGATCGGGCGCAGCAGGCGCGCACCGAATCCCAGGCCGGTAAACCACAAGGCGCTGGCCGTCGCCGCCCCGGCCACGAACAGCGGCCTGGCCCCACCCGGCAGCCCGCCGCCCACCGCCCCCATCAGCAGCACCGTGTCCAGATAGACATGCGGGTTCAGATAGGTAAACGCCGCAGCCCGCCCCAGCGTGCCGGCCAGGCTATCCTGCCCCGAGCCCCCCTCGGCCACCATTGCGGAAGGGGCAAAGGCACGCCGCAGGGCACCGAACCCGTACCACGCCAGAAACACCGCGCCGCCCAGGGACATGACCCAGATCAGCGCAGGCATCTTCTGCACAATCACCCCCATCCCCAGCACACCGGCCGAGACCAGCAGCATGTCGGACAGGGTGCAGAACATCACCACCGGCACGACATGCCGCCGGAGCAGCCCTTGACGCAGGACGAACAAATTCTGGGCGCCGATGGCGACGATCAGGGCGGCCGCAAGGCCGAACCCGCTGGCAAAGCCGGAAGGAATCAACATGGCCGCTTCCATGCCGGGCGATGGTCGCGTAATCCAGCTTAATTCTCTTCACCTGATTAAGCGGAGCTAAATCCGATGCTGGATTACGCCGCGCTGGCCGCCGTCGCCGCCGTCGCGCGGGAGGGCAGTTTCGAACGCGCGGCGGCGGCGCTGGGCGTCACGGCCTCGGCGGTGTCGCAGCGGGTGCGCACGCTGGAAGACCGGCTGGGCGCCGTGCTGATCGTGCGCGGGCAACCCTGCGACGTCACCGCGATCGGCGCGCGGCTGTGCGCCCATGTCGAACGGGTCCGCCTGCTGGAGGGCGAGATGGCCTCCGCCCTGCCCGGGCTGGCAAGCCAGATCGCCGAGTCCGGGCCGCCGACGATCCGCGTCGCGGTCAATGCCGACAGCCTGGCCACCTGGTTCATTCCCGCCATCGCGGGCTTTGCCGGGCGCGGCGACCGGCTGGTCGACCTGGTCATCGCGGGCGAGGACCATACGGCCGAACGGCTGCGCACGGGCGACGTGCTGGCCGCCGTGACCACCGACCACACGCCCGTCCAGGGATGCCGTACCGTCCCGCTGGGCGCCCTGCGCTATGCGGCAACGGCGTCACCCGCCTTCGTGGCGCAATGGTTCGCAAGCGGCGTCGACGCCGAATCCCTGGCCCGGGCTCCAGTCCTGCGGTTCGACCGGCGGGACGATCTGCACGCCCGCTGGGCCCGCACCCTCTTCGGGCCCGAACCGGACATGCCGACACACTGGATTCCGTCCACCCACGGCTTCATCGACGCCGCCCTGGCCGGAATGGGCTGGTGCATGAACCCCATCCCCCTGGTCGCCAACCACCTGCGCACCGGGCAACTAGTCAGCCTGACGCCGAACCACCATCTGGACGTGCCGCTCTACTGGCAGCATGCCCGCATCGGCACCCGGCTGCTGGACGCCCTGACGCGCGAGGTCGTCGCGGCAGCGCAGGATGGCCTGCTTTAAGCAGACTGCGTCAAAAGCTCCGGCGACGGCCGGCCATCAGGGCCGGTCAGCGGGACGCGAGATGAACCGGTGCCAGCCCAGCCTGTGCCGGGGGCGCCGAGACGGCATTGACCACCGCCGGATCGAACACCCGCAGGAAGCTCGTGGGATGAATACCCATCCACAGCGTGACCAGCGCGCAGGGCACCAGAACCGCCAGTTCCGGCCCGGTCAGGTCACGCAGCATCGCCACCACCCCGCGCCCCGGCGCGCCGAACATCACCCGGCGATACAGCACCAGCATATAGACCGCACCCAGGATCATGCTGCTGCCGGCCAGGAAGGCGATCCAGAACGAGACATGGATCGCCCCCACCATCACCAGCCATTCGCCGACGAAGGCACCGGTGCCGGGCAGGCCGATATTGGCCATGACGAACAGCATCCCCAGCGTCGCCAGCACCGGCATCTTGTGCGCGACACCCGAGAACGCGTCGATCGACCGCGTCTCGGCCCGCCAGGACACGGCGGCCACGCAGAAGAACAGGGCGGTGATGATCACGCCATGCGACAGCATCTGGAAGATCGCGCCATCAATGCCCTCGGGCGTAAGCGTGAACAGGCCGACCGCGATCACCCCCATGTGCGAGAACGAGGAATAGGCGATCAGCCGCTTCATGTCCGTCTGCGCCAGGGCGACGATGGCGGCATAGATCACGGCGATGACGCCCAGCGTCAGCACATAGGGCGCAAACAGCCGCGCCGCGTCGGGGAACATCAGCACGCCGAAACGCAGCAGCCCATAGGCGCCGGCCTTCGACAGCACGCCTGACAGCAGCGCCGTCGTGGGCGTGGGCGCCTCGGTATAGGCATCGGGCAGCCACGCATGCAGCGGGAACAGCGGCAGCTTCACCCCGAAGGCCAGGATAAAGCCCAGCAGCAGCCAGCACTGCATGGAAGGCGCGAAATTCGCATGCATCAGCGCGGGAATGTCGGTGGTGCCGGTCATGGTCCACATCGCCAGCAGCGCCAGCAGCATGAACAGCGACCCGCCGAAGGTGAACAGGAAGAACTGCATCGAGGCCCAGACCCGCTTCGGCCCACCCCATACGCCGATCATCAGGCTGCCCGGAATCAGCGTCGCCTCGTAGAACACGTAGAAGAGAACCAGGTCCAGCGCCGAGAACAGGCCGACCAGCGTGGTTTCCAGCAGCAGCAGCGCAACCATGTAGTCGCGCACCCGGGTCGTCACCAGCTTCCACCCGCCGATCACCGCCAGCGGCGTCAGGAAGGTGGACAGCAGCACGAACAGCAGGCTGATCCCGTCGACCCCGGTATGGTACGAAACACCGAACGACGCCGCCCAGTCCGCCTGCTGCACGAACTGAAAGCCCGGCACCTGCGGATCGAACTCGCCCCACATCACCACCGACAGCGCGAAGACCAGCAGGCTGGTCCACAGCGCCACCCATCGCGACGCGGTCTCGATCGCCTCGGAGGTGCCGCGCATCAGGAAGATGGCAAGCGCGCCGCCCAGCGGCAGATACGTGACCAGGGAGAGCAGGATGGGATGCACGTCGGTCTCATCGTCCGTGAAAGATGGCGAAGCCTATCCCTGTTCCGGCAGCGAGACCACCCGGGCGCCGCATCACGTTCTCCCGAGCAGCATCGGTTTTCGGCGCTTTGCACAACCACGGCCACGCGCTGACGTTGAACCAGCCCCGCATTTTCCACCACACGCGGGCAATCGCGGCGGTTATCGCCGCCCGAACAGCGTTTCCAGATCCGCGCGACTCAGCTTCAGCCAGGTCGGCCGCCCGTGCGAACAGGTGCCGGCACGCGGCGTCCGTTCCATGTCGCGCAGCAGCGCATCCATCTCCGCCCGCGTCAGGCTGCGCCCGGCCCGGACGCTGCCGTGGCAGGCCATCCTGGCCAGGATGGCATCCAGCCGCCCGTCCAGCGCCTGCACCTCGTCCGCATCGGCCAGATCGTCCTCGGCCATTTCCTCGGCCATGTCCCGCAGCAGCCCGGCCGGGTCGTCGGTGCCCAGCAGCGCCGGCAGCGCCCGCACCAGCACCGCATCGCCGCCGAACGGCTCGATCTCCACCCCCAGCGCCGACAGCGTGCCGGCCCGGGACAGCACCGCCTCGGCCTGCCCGCGCGGCAGGGTCACCACTTCGGGCAGCAACAGCCGCTGGGCGCGCAGCGTACCGTCCAGATACTGGGCCCGCAGCCGCTCATGCGTCAGGCGCTCATGCGCGGCATGCTGATCCACCAGCACCAGCGCCCCGTCGCCCGACACCGCGATGACATAGGTCCCCATCACCTGCGCCACCGGCGCGCCCAGCGGATAATCCGCCGGATCGGCCAGCATGGCACCCTCATCTTCCAGCGGCGCCGGGCCCGTGCCCGCCCCCGCTACCGGCGGCACCGCCGGCAAGACCGGGTCCAGCACACGCGCGGCCGGCCGATCGCCCAGATCGAGTCGCCCGCCGGAAAACGCCGCCGGCCCCGGCGCCGCAAAGACCGGCGCCGCCGGACGCGCGGGCACGGGATCGGCCGGCGGATACCAGATCCGCGCCGGCCCCGCCGTGCGCGACTGCAACAAGCCCGGCCGCACCCCGGCCACGCCCGCCCCGCCCCCCAGCGCCCGGCCCAGCGCGCCGATCACCAGCCCCCGCACCGCGGCCGGGTCGGCAAAGCGCAGCTCGGTCTTCGCCGGATGGACATTCACATCGACCATGTCGGGCGGAATGGTCAGTGACAGCGCCACCACCGCATGCCGCCCATGCTCGATCACATGCCGGTAGCCGACGCGCACCGCCGTGCGCAGCACCGGATCGACCACCGGCCGGCCATTGACCAGCAGGATCTGCCCCGCCGCCGTCGCCCGATGCACCGACGGCCCGCAGGCAAAGCCGCTCAGCACCAGATCGCCCTTCACGCCCTCCACCGGCAGCATGCCGTCCGCGCCCTCGGTCTCCAGAATGGCCGCCACACGCGCCGCCATGTCCTGGCACGGCAGGTCGAACACCACCCGGTCGTCCAGTTGCAGGCGAAACGCGACATGCGGCACCGACAGGGCCAGCCGGCGCACCGTGATGTCGGCATGGCCGCCCTCGACCCGGGGACTCTTGAGGAATTTCCGCCGGGCAGGTGTCGCGAAGAACATATCTTCCACCACCACGCGGGTCCCGGCCGGGCCGGCACAGGGCGCGGGCGCGCTCACCAGCCCGCCTTCCACCGTCACCCGCCACGCACTGTCCGCCCCATGCGGGCGCGACGTCACCGACAGCCGCGCCGCGGCCCCGATCGAGGGCAGCGCCTCGCCCCGGAAGCCCAGGGTCTCGATCCGCACCAGCGTCTCGTCGCGCAGTTTCGAGGTACAATGCCGCTCGACCGCCAGCATCAGGTCGTCCGGCGTCATGCCGCACCCGTCATCGACCACTTCGATACGGTTGATCCCGCCCTGCTCCAGCAGGATCGCGATCCGCCGCGCACCGGAATCGATCGCGTTCTCGACCAGTTCCTTCAACGCGGCAGCAGGACGTTCGATGACTTCACCCGCCGCAATGCGGTTGACCACCTGTTCCGACAGACGCCGGATCACCGGTCGGACGGGCAGGACGGGCGAATCACTCATCTTGTCAGGCTAGACCATCCACCCTGAGGGGATGAAGTCCTTTTCGATGAGAGACGCAGCGGGGAACCGCCGCCGATCGGCATGGGGAGCGATCATGACTGATCGCTCCCCAACCACACCGCCCGGCACGCGGGTCCGCGCCAGGCGCGCCGTACGCCTCGTGGTCAGGCGGTCCGGACGCGCACCGCGTCCGGACCGCTGTCGACGAGATAAGGACCACCCGCCCTGATCTGGATGGCCAGGAGGGCAACGCTGTTGGGGCTGCGCTTGCCCAACGGCAACCGGGCGTCGCCGGTCGTCCAGCGTGTATCCTCCCATTCCAGCACGTTCCAGCCATCCAGCGCCGGCTCCGTCAGATGCGCGCGGATGACGGCGACATGATTCCCCTCGAATATCCTGACCTCGCCGACAGCCACGCCAAGCAGGCGGCGATCGTCGACGAACGGGCCGATAGTGTCGCAGAGACGGCTGGCGCGGGAGACGACGCGCACGGTCTCGACGTCGGAGGGGAGCATGAATATGACCGTGCTGTCGGTCCTGCGCGCCGGGCGGATGGTCGCACCGTCTTCGGTAACGAGACGCAGATCCATGTCCATTGTGAGCGTCGGGGCATTCTCGCCGTCCGCCTGACCGGCCAGCAAGGCGGCACGGGCATCGATCTGGCGGAACAGCGGTTCGGCGAATGCACGGTCTACCGTCAGCGGTGCGGCCGCATCCTCCTGCCAGGTGCCGACCCTGCCGCCCAGCGTCAGCACGCTCCCGTGCTGGGTAAAGCCACGCCGGTTGCCTGTGTCCAGATAGCTTTCGGACAGCACGCCATCGGCCATGATCACCGAATGCCGGTCCGTCTCGATATGGTAGTAGTCGTAACAGGTGATGGAACGATCGTAGAAAATGCTCCTGCCATTCACCAGCATGCGAACGGGGATGAATTTTCCGCCGAAGAACAGGCTGTGTTCGGACGTGATCAGCAGGTCCTTGCAAGGCACCCCGTCGGCGATGGCGTTGGCCGCGACCCGCACCGGATAGCCTGCCTGATCGTCCGGAAGATCGGGGCGGACCGCGACATGCTGATGCCCGGCCCATATGACGGGGCGGACGCGGTCGCGGCCCTCGCGCCAGTCATAGGTCAGGACGCTGTCGCCAATCCCGATCTCCTCGACCGCGCATTCGCCGCCGTCGGCCATCCGGATCATCGTGCCCGCCAGATAGCAGACCATATAGACCAGATCGCCCGTGCTGTCGGTGCCGAGCGTATAGCCCGAACTGCTCACGTTGAGGATGTTCAGGGTGGTGGCGGACCCGTCCTTCATCGTGAAAGTGACATGATTGCCATCGGGATAGGAGACGGAGGCGACGTTCGCCGTCGGGACGTCGGCCAGGGTGATCTGGTCCGAATTGCCGGGCGCCGTGCCGTTGAAGCCGCTGATCGCCACCGTGGAACTGCCGGTCCCGGTCAGGGTCAGGGCCGCGTTGTTGCTGCCGTTCAGCACGATGGAGCCGCCGGCGATGACCGATACCGATGCCGACGCGCCATTGCCCAGCGTGACCTGGCTGGTAATGAAGGCGCCGCTCGAAACGTTCAGCGTGGCGCCGGAGGATACGGAGATATTCTGGACCGTTCCTCCGGAGATGGCGGTCAGCGTATTGCCCGAAAGCAATGTCGTATTGCTCAGCGTCGCGCCGTTTTTGGCAACGACATTGATGTTCGCCGCGACAAGTGTCGTGGACATCGAGTAAGCACCCTGGGCGCCGTCCAGAACAACGGTACCGCCGGCACTCGTGTAGGTCAGGCTAGGCGACCTGTATGCGGTCAGCGTGCCGCCTGACAAGGTTGTGGTGTAGTAATATTGGGACGTACCGGAATTCAGCACGACATTGCCGCCCGAGAACACGGCGACACCCGTGCTGCCGCCATACCCCAGCGAGACGCCGCTGCTGAAGACGAGCGTGCCACCGGAGGTGACGGAGGTGGTTCCCGAGACGGTGCCCCCGCTGCTCACATAGACCTGTCCGCTATTATTGATGGTCGCGCCCGACAGGATTCCCCCGTTGAGGACGGTCACGGTGCCGCCCGAATTGACGGCCCCGCCCCCAAGCGTCCCGCCCGAAAGCACGATCGCGGAAGAAAAAGGACTGCCGTAGAACGTTCCGGGACGACTTCCACCGGCAACGAAGTCATTGACGTATAGGATGCCATTGGAAACATAGCTCATCTCAGTGCGTCCTTTCCTGCATGATGTGAAGAATCTTCCCGATCACCATCTTCCCGGTGACGGACTTGGTGCATTCGAACTGCCGTTCTGTTCCCTTGTGCCTGGGGCACCACAGGAAATCCTTGTGGTCGAACCGTTCCTTCGGATCGTTCCAGCAGGAATTGCAGACATGCCAGCAGTTGACGCGTCCGGATGTTTCGAATTCGTTTGTCGGGTGCGTGAAGCCCGAGACCATCACCACCGGCGTTCCCGTGGACCATGCCAGCCAGGACAGCCCGCTCGACAGGCCGACGAAGAAATCGGCATGTTTCAGCCACCTGGCCCGCTCCACGAGCGGCCGGTCGCCCGTCTGGTCCTCGGCCCCGTAGGGGATGTGGTTCCAGACCAGCCCGGTGCCGTGAACGCGTTTCTGGTCGATACAGACCACGCGATAGCCCTGCTCCTTCAGCCAGGCGATGACCTCCCCCCACCCATAGGGATTGTTCCAGTATTTGCACTGGCTCGATGCCTGGGCGGCGATGCAGACATAGGGTTCGTCGATCGGGCGCCCTTCATCGGGAATGCTGATCCTGGCCGCCTCCTCGGTTGGATCGACCCCCAGGATATGCGCCGCGGTCCTGTGCAGTCCGACATGGCGGAAATCCGTCGGTTGCCAGTCGCAGGCCTCATCGTCGAAGAACAGGCCCAGGCTATAGGTGGCATAGAATGTCGTATTCAGCTTTTGCGCATTGATTTCCTCATGCGTCAGGAAACGGATATGCGGATAAGCGTCGACGAACAGGGGACGGATCAGCGCCGACAGGGCGCAGGTGATGTGCGCGCCATGCTTTTCCGCGAAACGGGCGGCATAGGGCATCCAGCCGAGCGTATCCCCCAGGGTTCCGACAGGAAACTGGATCAGGATGTCCTTGCCGCGCGGATCGAATCGATGGCTGAATACCAATTCCTCGATGACGCCACCCGCCGGTTCGGGCACCTCCTTCCAGACCTCGATGTAGAAATTGACGAACCAGCGTTTCGTCGAATTCACCAACGCGTCGGACACACCTCTATGCTCGAAAAGGATGTTCCCGCTGTCACGATCGGTCAGGCGGATATGCCACGTGGCGCGGGCCGGCGGCGTGGGCAGCACGACCCGGCAGCCGCAATTGAAATCGTAGCGAATGCCCGTCTCGGTGCGCTGTGTCGGCTCAGGCGCAATGGGCGGGTAGGCTTGTGCGTCATCATTGGGCGCCCCCGACGCATTGCCGCCATCCTGCCTGGCCTTATCGGCAGGTCTGTCGTCCCCGGCATGGCTGCTCGCAGCAGCGTGGGCATCCGCGAATGTCTCGATGAACTTCATGAAGAAATTCCGGTCCCGCGCGAGAAAAATCCGGAAATTCTATTTTCTTGATAAACATAAATAATCATCACACAGCCTCCGTTCCAGAGATAGTGAGAGCATTTATTTATTTTTATCTTTTATTTTGGACGATTTTTACGTCTCTAGTTTTTCGTCTCATATATGAATATATCGATAACATTCTTCAGATTTATTGCCATCGAGAAGACGTGCACATTTTGGCTCCGCCTCTATCGCCCGAAGTTACATCGATCATGCCAGTGGATCTGCAACATCATTCTGCCCCCGCGATAAACGGATGCACCAGGAATTCAGTGAGACGCCGTCGATACGGGGCATTCCAAACAGGGTCCATGCCCCGCATCGCCTGCCTACATGTCCTCCGCCGGGACGCGCAAGAAAAAAATCCCTTGTCAGTAATACATTAACCATTATTCGAGTTATTCATGTTTCACAAAGGATCGTGACCCCAGCGACGATGAAGGATAAAGACAGGAAGCGGGCGTGATCGATGGACAAGCCATCCCATTGACAGGAGAATTTTATTTTTTGATTAGGTTTCTATTGGCATATGCTCATGCGACCGAAACGCCCCGATTGCAAATAGAGATGGGGTTGCTCCGATCTCTATGCCAACACACCCTATTGCGCGCGTGGCGAGATAGAGAACCCGATCAGGGAATGCCAGTTCGACCTGTTCGCCGACCGGACGTCAGCCGCCTGGTACGAGGCGGCAGGCGCTCCTGAAAGACGTCGATGAGGATCGCCTGAAACGCACTACGATCCTGGCTCCGCACAGATGGATTTTTGAAACCGTCCCGCACGGTCTGGCTTTCCCGGCGCTCACGATAGAGGGCGGCAAGCTTGCCGGCTGGCGCACCCCGGGATCGAGCTTACAATGAAAAAAGGACCGGCCACGGCCGGTCCCCACTCCCGGCCGGCCGACCGGCCGAACCGTCCCTGGTAGCGCGTTACTGGTGGCTAGTTGCTCGGGGCCTTGCTCTTGACGGTCGGCGTGGCGCCCTGGGTCGGGCTGTTGCCCAGCGCCGCGTTCTGGCGCAGACGGCGGTTCTCGGCATCGCCATCCACCTCGCCGCCGGCTCCCCCGCCGTTCCAGAACATCAGCTGGTTGATGAAGCCCTGCCCCGCCTGGCCAAGCTCGCCCTTGTCGGAGCTTTCCGACGCCGCATCGGCCTCGTTCACCAGCGCGGCCTGGCCGGCGCTGGGCGTGCCGTCGGCACCCTGTAGCGCAACGTTGGGCGACAGGGTCTCCAGCGCCTGCAATCTCGGGCTCTCATCCTGCGGCCGCGACGCATCGCTGTGCGGAACCGCCAGTTCCTGGGTCGGCGGCATCGACAGCGGAGCGCGCGTCGTCACCGTATACTCATCCGGCGAATCGCGTTCCAGGCCGAAGGCCCGATTGAGGTCCGAGCCGGAGCAACCGGCAAGAAGGACTCCGCCCGACAGCAGAAGTGCGAACGGAAGCAGACGAGGGAATAGGGGCGCCATGCTTCGCTTTCTACCGCCTCTGCCCGGTTTCGGCAAGGCCGCGCCGCTCGGTCAGGCTGTCGAACAGCAAAATCGCGACGCCGCAATCGATCGAGGCATCGGCCAGGTTGAACACATAGAAACTGTGCCCGTACGCATGCAGATGCACGAAATCGACCACCGCCCCGTAATGGAGCCGGTCGATCACATTGCCGATCGCCCCGCCCATGACCGCGCCCAGCCCGCCGGCCACCCAGGGACGGGTCGTCCTCGCGAGCCAGATCGTCAGCACCAGCACCACCGCCAGGGCCAGCGCGGTGAAGACGATGCGCCCCATCCCCGCCAGCCCGCCCAGCATGCCGAAGGTGATCGCGTGGTTCCACACCATGGTCAGGTTGAAGAACGGCAGCACCGGAACCGACACCCGGTCCGGCAGGTCCAGGCCGTACAGAATCCAGTATTTGCTGCCCTGATCCAACAGCAGGACGAGCAGGAACAGCGCGGCGCCGATGGCGCGGCAGCGCCAGGCCAGCCGGGGCGCGCCGGCGGCCAGCACGGCTTCGCTCACGCGTCGGCCCGCGCGTCGACGACGGCAACGCAGCGCAGGCACAGTTCGGGATGGCCCGCATGGCTCCCGACCTCGTCCAGCACCTTCCAGCAGCGGGCACATTTATGCCCCGACGCCGCCGAGATGCTCGGCACGCCATGGGCCCCGACCGCACCGCCGTCACGTTCCTCGCCCTCGGCTGCGCCGGAGAGGAAGATCGACGCCGCCCCCGGCTCCACCGTGATCGACGCCTGCGACACGATGGCCAGTTCGCACCAATCGACATCGGCGAAGCGCCCGGCCTCTTCCTCCGACAGTTTCAGGTCCAGCGCCGCCTGAAGCGACGACCCCACGATGCCGCCACGCCGCGCGGCCTCGATCTCGGTCGTCACGACACGGCGCACGCCGCGCAACGTCGCCCAGCGATCGGCCAGATCCGGGCGGATCCACTCTTCCGGCAACGAAGGGAAGGATTGCAGATGCACGCTCTCCCCCTCGCCGAAACGCGCCGTCCACGCTTCCTCGGCGGTAAAGACCAGCACCGGCGCCAGCCACGCGCACAGGCAGCGATGCAACTGGTCCAGCACCGTGCGCGCGGCCCGGCGGCGCAGGCTGTCGGTGCCGTCGCAATAGAGCGCATCCTTGCGCACGTCGAAATAGAAGGCCGACAGGTCGGTGGCGCAGAACCCGTGCAGGGCGGCATAGACGCCGACCCATTCATGCGTCTTCACCGCACGGTCGATCTGCGCGCCCAGCTCGGTCAGACGATGCAGCACCCATTGTTCCAGCTCGGGCATCTGCTCGTAGGGCACGCGCTCGGCATCGGTAAAGCCGTCCAGTGCGCCCAGCAGCCAGCGCAGCGTGTTGCGCAGCCGGCGATACAGCTCGCCCTGCTGCTTCAGGATCTCGTTGCCGATGCGCAGATCTTCATTGGTGTCGGAATTCATCACCCACAGGCGCAGGATGTCCGCACCCAGCGAGTCGTTCACGTCCTGCGGCGCCACGACATTGCCCAGCGACTTGGACATCTTGCGGCCCTGCTCGTCGAGCACGAAGCCGTTGGTCACCAGCGCGCGATAGGGCGCGATCCCCCGCGTGCCCACACTTTCCAGCAGCGAGGACTGGAACCAGCCGCGATGCTGGTCCGATCCTTCCAGATACAGGTCGGCCGGGAACGGCATGCCGTCGCGCCCCAGCACGAACGCATGGGTCGACCCGCTCTCGAACCACACATCGACGATATCGAACACCTGCTCGTACTCGTCGGGGTTGCGTTCGTTGCCCAGGAACCGGCTGGCCGGGGCGCTGTACCACACATCCGCGCCCTCGGTGCGGAAGGCGTCCACGATGCGCTGCATCACCGCCGGGTCGCGCAGCACCTCGCCGCTCCGCTTCTCGACAAACACCGCGATCGGCACACCCCATGCCCGCTGGCGGCTGATGCACCAGTCGGGGCGCCCGGCAACCATCGAGGTCAGGCGGTTGCGCGCCTGGGCCGGCACGAAGGTCACATCCTCCAGCGCCTTCAGCGCGCGGGCGCGCAGCTCTCCCTCACCATCCATGCGGATGAACCATTGCGGCGTGGCGCGATAGATCACCGGCGCCCGCGACCGCCAGGAATGGGGATAGGAATGCACCAGCGTCGACCGCGCAACCAGCCCGGCCGGCGCCGCGCCGTCATTATTGGCCCGCTCCATCGCCTGCGTCAGCGCCGCGCAGACCGGGTCGGCGGCCTTGAAGACATGCGCGCCGGCAAACAGCGGCACCCAGTCGGCATAGCGCCCGTCATCCAGGACCAGTTCCGGCACCTCGATCCCATTCGCCACCGTCAGGGCGAAATCGTCCTCGCCATGCGCCGGGGCCATATGGACCAGGCCGGTGCCGGCATCGGTGGTGACGAACTCGCCGCCCAGCAGCGGCACGTCGAAATCATAGCCCTCGCCGCGCAGCGGATGGGCGCAGATCGCCCCCGTCAGCGCCTCGCCCGGCATGGTGTAGAGCACGTAATGCTCGGTGACCCCGGCGGCGGCGCAGAACGGCGCAATCAGCGCCTCGGCCACCAGCAGGCGGGCCCCCGGTTCCAGCAGCGCATTGTCGGTCACGCCATCGACGCGCAGCACCGCATAGGTGATCTCGGGCCCGAAGGCGATGGCGCGGTTGCCGGGGATGGTCCAGGGCGTGGTCGTCCAGATAACGGCCGAGACATCCTGCAGCGCCCGGGTCGGCGTCGGGTCGTGGATGAACGGGAACGCGACATGGATCGTGGTCGATTCATGGTCGCGATATTCGATTTCGGCCTCGGCGAGGGCCGTCTTCTCCACCGGGCTCCACATCACCGGGCGCAGGCCGCGATAGAGCAGCCCGTTCAGCAGAAAGCGGCCGATTTCCTCGGCGATCGTCGCCTCGGAGGAAAAATCCATCGTGGCATAGCGCTCGTCCCACTCGGCCTGCACACCCAGGCGGCGGAACTCGGCGGCCTGGATCTCGACCCATTTCGCGGCATAGGCCCGGCATTCGGCACGGAACTGAAGAACCGGCACCGAATCCTTGTCGCGGCCGGACTTGCGATATTCCTCCTCGATCTTCCATTCGATCGGCAGGCCGTGGCAGTCCCAGCCGGGGCGGTAATGCACCGCGAAACCGGCCATGCGGTGGGCACGGTTGACCACATCCTTCAGGATCTTGTTCAGCGCGTGGCCGATATGCAGGTGGCCGTTCGCATAAGGCGGCCCGTCATGCAGCATGAAGGACGGCCGGCCTTCGGCCTGCGCGCGCAGCAGCCCGTCCAGGCCGCTCGCCGCCCAGTGCGCCAGAATCTCCGGCTCCCGCTTCGGCAGGCTGCCCCGCATGGGGAAGCTGGTTTTCGGCAGGAATACCGTATCCCGATAGAGATCCTGTGACTTCGACTCGGTCATGACCCTGAATTTCTGGCTACTGGCGACAATGGATAACGATGTGACGGAAGGATTATGCCCCTCCCCTCGCGGACCCAACCTTATGCGGAGCCGCGCACCGGATGGTCAAGCTTGGGGGAAGGCGCCCGCCCGCACCAGCCGGTCCAGATAGGATCGAGCGGTCGCCGCATCCTCGGCGATCTGCGCCTTCAGCGCGTCGAGCCCTTCGAAACGCCGCTCCTCGCGCAGCAGCGTATGCAGGGCGACCGACAGGGTCTGGCCATAGAGATCCCCCTCGAAATCCAGCAGATGGACCTCCAGCCGACTCTCCTGCCCGTCATCAATGGTCGGCCGGCGGCCGATATTGGCGACACCCGGCCAGGTCCGCCCGTCCGGCAGCCGCACGGTCACGGCATAGACGCCACGCGCCGGTTCCAGATGCCGGCCCAGCGGCACGTTGGCCGTGGGAAAGCCCAGCAGGCGCCCGCGCTTGTCGCCATGCTGCACCACGCCCCGGATCGCCCAGGGGCGCCCCAGCTCCTCGGCCGCCCGCTCGGGATAGCCGTCCTGCAACAGCCGGCGAATGCGCGTCGAGGAATAGGGACCACCCTCGTCGGCCAATGCCGGTACCGTGGTCATCCCGATCCCCAGTTCCTCGGCCCGCTCGGCCAGGAACGCGGCATTGCCGCCCCGGCGATGGCCGAAGGCGAAATCGGCCCCGCAGGCCAGGTGACGCAGGCCCAGCCCCTCATGCAGCACATCGGTCACGAACCGCTCGGCGGTCATGGCGCTGAACGCGGCATCGAAGGGAATCTGAAAGACATGGCGCACGCCCAGCGCGGACAGGGCGGCCAGCCGTTCCTCGGCCAGCGTCAGGCGGAAGGGCGGGTCCTGCGGGCGGAACAATTCGCGCGGATGGGGCTCGAAGGTCACCACCGCCAGCCCCAGATCGGGCCGCGCCGTATGCAGCGTATGCAGCAGATGGGCATGGCCCAGATGCACGCCGTCGAAATTGCCCAGCGCCGCCGCCATGCCCCGCGCCTCGGCGGGGATGTGGCGCCAGCCGGTATGCAGGTGCGCCCTCATGGCGCGTCAGGCAGGGCGAACAGGCGCGCCACCTCGTCCAACGTCGCGGCCACCGGGTGCGTATCGCCCGGGCGGGTGCCGTCCTCCGGCCGGGCAAGCTGGCAGGTCCGCAGCCCCGCCACCGCCGCCGCGTCCAATTCGGCCACGATGTCGGACAGGAACAGGGTGCGCCCGGCAACCCAGCCGGCCTCGGCCAGAATGGCGTGATAACTATCCGCCTCGCGCTTGCCGCCGATCCGCAGGTCGTAGAACCCGTCGAACAGGCCGCGCACGTCGCCCTCGGTCGTATGGCCATAGATCAGGCGCTGCGCCGCCTCGGAACCCGAGGAATAGACCGCCAGCCGCAGCCCGCCCGCATGCCAGCGCCGCAGGGCCGGCAGCACGTCGGGATACAGCGCGGCCTGCAAGGCGCCGGTGCGGTAGCCCTCCGCCCATGCCAGTCCCTGCAACGCCTTCAGCGGGCCGATCTTCTCGTCCCGATCCATCCAGGCATTCAACTGCGCCAGCGGCTCCACGCCGGGGGCCAGCGCCGCGATGTCGGCCACCGCATCCCGCACGGCCGGCTCGTCGCCGCGTGTGGCCAGCAGTTCGGGCAATGCCTGACGGGCATAGGGAAAGAGAACCTGATGCACGAAGGCGACCGGAATCGTCGTGCCTTCGATATCCAGCAGGACAGAGTCGATCCCGCCCGCCTGCGTCACCGCTTCCGCCACAATCATCCGCTCCTCAGGCCGCCGGAAAGCGCTGGGCGATATCGTCGCCCGTATATTGGGCAATCCAACCGGTCTTGTCGGTAAAGACCCGCAAGGCCACGACATCGGGCTCCATCCCGGCATCGAACCAGTGCGGAATGCCGGCTGGGACCGAAATCAGGTCGCCCGCGACGCAATGCACGTCATAGACACTGCCCCCGACATGCAGCACGAAATTGCCCCAGCCATGGACGAAGAACCGGACCTCGTCCTCGCTATGGATATGTTCCGACAGGAACTTCGCCCGCAATTCGGCCAGATTCGGCGTCCGGGTGGTAATCCGCACCACATCGGCCGACCCTGCCCCGGTCGCCCCCATCAACTCATCCAGATAGGGGCGATAGGCTTCCAGCACGGCCTCGGGCGCGGCATCGGGCGGCGGCACCACCGGGCT
This sequence comes from Gluconacetobacter asukensis, assembly GCF_014174375.1. GTDB lineage: Bacteria > Pseudomonadota > Alphaproteobacteria > Acetobacterales > Acetobacteraceae > Gluconacetobacter > Gluconacetobacter asukensis. Next base: position 71,451 of record NZ_JABEQE010000013.1, on the reverse strand, counting down.
GTTCCAGCGTTCGAAACGCACGCCAATACCACGCAGCGTATCGGCCATCTCCGACGCGCTCTCGGTACGCAGCACGATATGGCCCGGATCGTCGTCGCGATAGACGGTCAGGCGACTCATCGGCCGAGCTTCCTCTTTTCCAGTTCGCAGGCCAGCAGGAATTCCAGCCCCTCCAGCCGCGCCAGCGCCACATCCATCGTGGGGCCCCACACATACACGCCGTGGCCGCGAATCACGTAGCCCGCCGGCATCCGCCCCAGATCGGGCGCCACCACCGTACACAGCCGCGCAATGTCCTGGTCATTGTCGAACACCGGCACGCGCACACTGGCCTCGTGGGTGGTCTGCCCCTCGAACACCTTCTGGACCTCGTAATCCGCCAGGGTGATCGCGCCATCCGTCGCCGCCATCGACAGCACGGTCGAGGCGACGGAATGGCCATGCAGCACCGCCCCGATGGCCGGATCATGCGCATAGAGCTGACAATGCAGCAGGGTCTCGGCACTGGGCCGGTCGCCGGCATGCATGGCCCTGCCATCCATCCCGACCTCGATCACACCGTCCGGGGTCAGGAAGCCCTTGTGCCCGCCCGACCGCGTGATCGCGATCCGCCCGTCCGGCAGGCGGCGGCTGATATTGCCGGCCGTGGCCGGCACCCAGCCGAACCGGTCCATCCGCCGGCCGGCGCCGATGATGTCCTGCACCGCGTCGACCCACAGATCGGTCGTCGTCATCTGGTCCATATCGTCACATGATCCCGAATCGTTCGCCCGGCCGCAGGCTCAGGGGGTCGAAGACCCTGACGGACGGCTCGATGCCGAGAAGCTGGCATCGCGCTGCGCACCGGCCGCCGGCCCCGGCGGGGCGATATGCCCGCCCGATCCGCTATTCGCGTTTTCCATGCTCTCGTCGTCGGCCATGTTCTTCTTGAACGATTTCACGCCGCGCGCGACATCGCCCATCAGCGTGCTGATCTTGCCGCCGCCACCGAACAGGACCAGCACCACCGCCAGAACGATCAGCCAGTGCCAGATGCTCAAGCTACCCATAACACACACCCTCGTTTCCGCGCCTTGGCGCCGTCGGCTTCGAGGCCGGCACCGGCCGTCCCGACAATTCCGACATGACATGGATCCCGATATGACATGGAACCGGGAGGCCCACCATGCAAGCGCCGCCTGCCCCGCGCCCCGTCACGCGTCCGGCGACGGACGATCCGGCAGATCGCGCGAGATGAACCCATATGTGGGATAGACGCTTTTACCCAGGCTGTGAACCGGCTGCCACCACACCCTGACCGCCGACCAGTCATTGGCCTGCGAGACATCGACCACCGGAATGCCACGATCGATGCGCCCCGGCACCCAGTTCGCCTGATCGACCAGGATCGCCCGCGACCCGCGCACCTGCCGCACGACCGAGACATGCCCGTCCGGCAACCGGTGGGTGGAGCGGAACACCAGAACCTCACCCGGCGCGGGCACATGCGTATGCGCATACGCCCCTTCCGACTGTCGCCACCAGCCGGCGGCGGCACCGTTCAGCCGCAACCCGGTGACCGAGCGGGCATAGGGCGCGCACTGCACCGAGCCGTTCCAGCCACGGCCGCTCCCGCCCCCACAGGCCGCCAGCGGCAACAGGCCGCACAGCATCAACCCGCGCGCAACCCATCCCCCGGCCCTCACGCCGATTTCATCCGGATAATCCGGTCCTCGGCTTCCTCGGGGTCCATGTCCAGCGCCGCCTCGGCCGTCGCGCGGCCGAACCCGGCCCGGGCCATCGCATCCAGCGCCTTGCGGCGCCGCACCGCCCATTCGTCGCCCGATACTGCGTCCTCGCCCCCTTCGTGAACGGGGGCGAAGGGCCCGGCGCGGCGCCGGCGCGCAAAGATCAGGGCCGCCGCCAGCTCCATCTCCTGCCCGTCCTGCCCGCGCTCGCCCAGCGTCTCATCCAGCACGGTGCCGACAATGTCCGCCTCCACCCCCCGCGCCGCCAGATGCGCCTGCACCGCGCGGCGCGACCGGCCGGAGCGCGTCAGCGACCGGGCGCGCGACCCGGCAAACGCCGCGTCATCCACCGCCCCCAGGGCCACCATTTCCGCCACCACCTGTTCGATCACCGCCCCCAGCGGCGCGGCCCGCGCTTCCACATCTTCCGACAGTTCGCCGCCCTCGACGGCGCGCCGGGTCCAGCGCTGCACGCGGCGCTCCAGCACTTGCGTCAAACCGGCGCGCGTAGTGCCGAAACGGGCCAGATGCGCCAGAGCGGTCGCGCGCAGGGATGCGCGATCCGGCACCGGCCCGGCCACCCGGCGCCCGCCCGTTGTCGTTCCACATGCGGCCTGATCGTTCATGCGAACGATCATGCCATAAAATGTCGGGAATCGCGATAGTTACGTATCGCAAGTGACGTATCGCAGGGGGGCATCCCGCAACCGCGCCGTCAGGTCGGGCGGCCGAATGCCTTCAGATGCAGCCGTTCGCCATTGGCGCGGCCGCCATCCACCATCGGGTCCAGCGCCATCACGCGCTGCCAGGCCTGCTCGGCCGCCTGCCAGTCGCCACGCTGCTCTTCAACCGCCGACAGCAGCCGCCACGCCACCGCATCCTGCCCGTCGCGCTGAAGGGCCACACCCAGATCGGCGATCGCCCCGGTCAGGTCCCGCGCCGCCAGCCGCGCCTGCGCCCGGTCGCGCCACAGGATCGCGACATCGGGTTGCAGCACCAGCGCATCATCCAGATCCTCGACCGCGCCCAGCGCCTTGCCGTCGACCAGATGCGCCATGGCCCCCCGTTGCAGCAGGCGCGTGGTGGGCGAGAGCGCATGCCGCCGCGCCCGCTCCAGACGCGCTTCCAGATCGGCCGCCGCCGCACGCGAGGTCGCGGCCGCCAACTGGGCCGTCAGGGCGGACAGGTCCGGAGTCGAAGCCGGGCTGGGATGCACCGGCTGCCCCGCGCCAGACGCCTCATGTGCCGGCGCGGCAGGCGCATCGGCCCATGCGGGCATCGCGCCCAGCCACAGCAGCGCCGCCACCATGGCGCGCACGCGCGAAAACCCGCGCCAACCACCCGCAATGCGGGGGCAGGCGCGGGTTTTCGCGTCACCCAGAAAGAACGGTACGGCCAAGGCCGTCCGCGACATTCAGCCCTGACGGGCCTTCATGCGGGGGTTCTTCTTGTTGATGACATAGACCTTGCCATGACGACGGACCACACGGCAGTCCTTGTCACGAACCTTGGCCGACTTCAGGCTGTTTCTGATCTTCATGACCCGACCCTCACTGGCGGCGGTAAACCGCGAAGACGGGCCGAATACCGGGCGAGCGGCCCCGAGTCAACCATGCAGCCCCTTTTCCACCCTTCCGGATGGCATTTTCACCCCACCGCCGGCACGTCCAGGGCCGGCGGCCGGACATGCGGGGCCAACAGCCGGAACTCGCCCGCGCGGGGCGAACGGGCGCGCCAGCCCAGCCCGATGGTACGCCAGGCCTGGCACCCCGTCACCGGCCGCACCGCCACCGGCAGATCGCGCAGAATGCCCGACTCCACGGCCAGGCGCGGCAGCAGCGCGATCCCCAACCCCTCCGCCACCATCTCGACCAGTGTATAGAGCGAGGTCACGACGAATTCCTCCTCGCCGTCCGTGCTGGTCCAGCCCCGCTCCTGCCGGCACAGCGCCAGGGTCTGGTCGCGCAGGCAATGCCCGTCTTCCAGCAGCACCATCCGCTCGCCCGCAATGCGGTCCACCGGAATCGATTCCAGCGCCGTCAGCGGATGATTGGCCGGCAGCACCAGCATGAACTCGTCCCGCCACAGCGGCAGCGTCTCCGCCCCCTCGCACGGGCAGGGCATGGCCAGCAGCACCAGGTCCAGCCGGCCCAGGGCCAGCTTGTCCAGCACATTGCCCGTCAGGTCCTCATTCACCGACAGGCGGATCTGCGGAAAATGTCGCCGCAGGCGCGCAACCAGCCCCGGCACCACAAAGGGCCCGATGGTCGGAATCACCCCGATCCGCAGCAGCCCCGTCATCGGCGCGCGCGAGGCATCGGCCACATCCTGCACCCCCTGAAGGGCCTCCAGCGCAAATCGCGCCCGCGCCGCAACCTCGTCCCCGATGGGGGTAAAGACCACGCGCTTGCCGACATTCCGGTCCAGGAGTTGAATGTCCAGCTGTCGCTCCAGCGCCAGGATGCCGGCCGACAGCGTGGATTGCGTCACCGCGCAGGCCTGGGCGGCACGGCCGAAATGTCGCAATTCCGCCAGCGTGATCAGATAGCGCAGTTGCTGGGCGGAAGGCAGTGGCGTCATCGATTGGTTCGATCATCCAGATATAAATTATTCATTGGCATGATATCGCCTTCGGAGCCATAGATACAACCCATGCCGTGACCGCCTGGTGTGGCCACGGTCACGACCACCTACTGCAAGGGAGCAAAACCGATGCTGACAGTCGGCGATAAATTTCCGGAATTCGATCTGGCGGCCGTCCCCGGCGGCCCGGAAGGGCTGAAGGGCGATTTCGTCCAGATTTCGGACAAGACCGATGCGGGCAAGTGGAAGCTCGTCTTCTTCTGGCCGAAGGATTTCACGTTCGTCTGCCCGACCGAAATCGTCGCCTTCGGCAAGCTGGCCGGCGAGTTCAAGGACCGTGACACCGTGGTCTACGGCGTCTCGATCGACAGCGAGTTCGTGCACCTGAACTGGCGCCTGCACCATGAAGACCTCAAGGGCCTTCAGATCCCGATGCTGGCCGACATCAAGCGCGAGCTGTCGACGGCCCTGGGCGTCCTGTCGCCTGCGGCGGGCGTCGCCAACCGCGCGACCTTCCTGGTCGATCCGGAAGGCATCATCCGTCACGTCAGCGTCAACGACCTGTCGGTCGGCCGCAACCCGCAGGAAGTCCTGCGCATCCTGGACGCGCTGCAGAGCGACGAGCTGTGCCCGTGCAACTGGAAGCAGGGCGAAGCCTTCCTGAAGCCCTGATCCCTCCCGGTCAGGACGGTCCGGCCCCATGGCCGGACCACCCCGCCCGTCCGGTTTGCGGACGGGCGGCACGCGGGCCCTGCCCGCGACGGGGAGAGGGTCGCCACGCGGCGACGCCCCGATGATGATGACGGGAAACGCCCGTCCCCCTGTTTTCCATTTGCCGGAGCCCTCCCGCGACCGCCCGTCCGGCCGGGTGCCTCCGCCCAGCAGGTCTGTCCGCCATGTCGATCGAATCGCTCAAGGAACGCCTTCCCGATTACGCGAAGGATCTCAAGCTCAATCTCGGGTCCCTGGCCAACGACATCACCCTGTCGCCGCAGCAACTGGCCGGCACCTTCGTGGCCTCGGCCCTTGCCGCGCGCAACGATGACGTCACGCGCGCCATCGTGGCCGAATACCAGTCAATCCTGTCGCCCGAAGCCCTGGACGCCGCCAAGGCCGCCGCTGCGATCATGGGCATGAACAATATCTATTACCGCTTCGTGCATATGGTCGAAGGCGACTACGCCAAGATGCCCGCACGCCTGCGGATGAACGTCATCGGCCGCCCCGGCGTCGAGAAGCTGGATTTCGAGCTGTGGGCCCTCGCCGTCTCGGCCATCAATGGCTGCGGCATGTGCGTCGAAAGCCACGAGCGGGTGGTGCGCGAGGGCGGCCTGTCGGCCGAACAGGTCCAGACGGCGGTCCGCATCGCCGCCACGGTCCATGGCGTCGCCGCAACGCTGGACGGCGCCAAGGCCCTGGGCGACGCCGGCGCGAACTGAATTTCCCCTGCCCGGCGCCCCAACGCACCGGGCAGGTTTTTCCCCGCCTGTCATTTTTTTCTCACACAGGCTGTTGCCAGAATCGTCGGGCTTTGTTAATTCGCCCTCCACACACGGACGAGGGGTGCAAACCCCAAGCCGATGCGGGTGTAGCTCAGTTGGTTAGAGCGCCGGCCTGTCACGCCGGAGGTCGCGGGTTCGAGCCCCGTCACTCGCGCCACCCTTTCCAAAATCGCAAAAATCCCCCTCCCGGCGCCAGCATCCTGACGCCGCAGGCAAGCCGTCCCTATGGTGCGCTATAGGTCACGCGATAGATCGCACCGGACAAATCGTCGCTCACCAGCACGCTGCCATCCGCCAGCGGCTGCACGTCCGCCGGGCGCCCCCAGGGCGTCTCGTCGTTCTGGAACCCGTCCAGCAGCGGCGTATAGGACGCCACCCCGCCATCGGGGCCGAATCGCACCGCCATCACCCGGTAGCCCGCCAGCCGGCTGCGATTCCACGAACCGTGCTCTGCGATCAGCGCGCCGCCGCGATAGGAATCGGGGAACATGTTCCCTTTATAGAACCGCATTCCCACCGCCCCCACATGCGCCCCCAGTTTCAGCACCGGCGGGGTAAAGGCACGGCAATCCTGCCCACGCCCGAAAACCGGGTCCAGGATGTCGCCCTGATGGCACACAGGGTAGCCGAATGACTGGCCCGGATGGTCCAGCCGGTTCAGCTCGTCGCTGGGAATGTCATCGCCCAGCAGGTCGCGCCCATTATCGGTGAACCACAGCGTGCCCGTGCCCGGCTGCCAGTCGAACCCGACACTGTTGCGAATGCCCCAGGCAATATCCTCGCGACCGGACCCGTCCGCATTCATCCGCATCAGCTTGCCGAAACGATGGCCGACATCGCAGATATTGCAGGGCGACCCAATCGGCACATACAGCTTGCCGTCGGGTCCGAAGGCGATGAATTTCCAGCTATGGTCGCCCATCCGCCACGGCAGGTCGGTCACGGCGACCTCGGGCTTCGGCGGGTCGTCCAGATGGTCCTCGATCCCGCGCAGCACCACGATGTCATGCACATCGGAAATATACAGGTCGCCATCATGAAAGGCGACGCCCACCGGCATGGTCAGCCCGCGCGCCACGATCCGCACCCGCGCAGCCCGCTCGGGCCCGCCCGTCACCGCGTAAACCACACCGCCGCTCATCGAACCCACGAACAGCGTGCCCCGCGCCCCCACCGCCATTTCCCGCGCCGAGGGAACCTGGTCGGTATAGACCGAGACATGGAACCCCGCCGGCAGGCGCAGCCGCTCGACCGGCGGTGCGGCCCGCGCACCTGCCGGCGCCGCCAGCGCCAGCATGGCTCCCAGACAGGCGATCAGCCCATATCGCGTCATCACGCTTCTCCTCTGCCGGTCACGCCATGGTGGCGCGGGCCAGTTTCAACGCCAGGGCCTCAGCCCCCTGCCGCACATCCGCCCATGTCACGTCGAAAGCCCGTGCGTCCCCGTAATACGGATCGGCCACGCCCTGCCCCTCCCGCCCCGGCACATGATCCAGCAGCAGCGAGAGTTCGGCCGTCGAATCGATAGGCCGCCGATTGCGCAATATCTTCAGATGGCCCGGATCGAGGGCGACGATATGGGTAAAGGTCCGGAAATCGGCCGCGCTGACCATCCGCGCCCGATAATCGGCAATATCGAGCCCATGCCGCCGCGCCACCACCTGCGCCCGCCGGTCGGGCGCCTCGCCACGATGCCAGTCGCCGGTCCCGGCCGAATCGACCAGCCCTTCCAGCCCATGGCGTTCGGCCGCCACCCGAAACGCAGCCTCGGCCAGCGGCGAGCGGCAGATATTGCCGGTACAGACAAACAGAACGGCGGGACGCAGGGACATCGCGCGGCTTCCATCATCGACGGGCGCACCGGAGCGCCCGATCCGTCATGATGAACAGGGACACGCTCCGCTGTCGAGCCACCCGCGTGGCTTTCAGCCACCCACCTCGTGATCCAGCCCGATATCCAGCGCCCGCACCGTATGGGTCAGCCACCCGACCGACAGGATATCCACCCCCGTCGCGGCAATCTCGGGCGCGCTATCGGGCGTGATCCCGCCCGAAGCCTCGGTCACGGCCCGCCCGCTCACCATGGCGACGGCCTCGCGCAACTGGTCGGGATTCATGTTGTCCAGCAGGAACGCATCCGCTCCCCCCGCCCGCAGCGCCTGCGCCAACTGGTCGAGCGTATCGACTTCCAGTTCGATACTCACCAGATGCCCCGCCCGCGCCCGCGCCGCCGCCAGCGCGTGCGCCACATCGCCGCCGGCCAGCGCGATGTGATTGTCCTTGATCAGGATCGCATCATCCAGGCGGAAGCGATGATTCGCCCCGCCGCCGGCCCGCACCGCATATTTCTGGATCGCCCGCATCCCCGGCAGCGTCTTGCGCGTGCAGCACACACGGGCCTTCGTCCCTGCCACGGCACGGACGATCCCGGCCGTGGCGGTGGCGATCCCGCACAGATGCGACAGGTAATTCAGCGCCACCCGCTCGCCACCCAGAATCGCCGGCGCCGGCCCGGTGACGCGCGCAATCCGCTCACCGGGCTCAACCGCGCTGCCATCCGGCCGCTCGATCTCGAAGCGCACCGACGGGTCCATCAGCGTGAAGGCCAGCCGGGCCAGCGCCAGCCCCGCCACCACGCCCGGCTGCCGCGCCACCAGGGCAGTGCGGAGCATCTGGCCGGGCGCCGCCAGCGCATCGGTCGTCAGGTCGCCACCGCAACCGAGATCCTCCAGCAATCCCGCACGCACCAGCGGTTCCAGCATCAGGTCGGGCAAAGGGGTCATGGTACGGTCAATCCATCGGCAGGAGTAAGGACAGGCTCGCCGGACGACAGCTCGGCCAGCATGGTCAGGGTCCGCGCCAGCGTCAGGCGCGAATGCACGGCGGCCGCGGCGGTTCGCGGATAATCGCTACGATAATGGCCACCTCGGCTTTCCCGGCGCTCCAGCGCCGCCAGGCACAGCATGGCCCCGACCAGCGCACGATCATCGCCGGCCACATGTGGCGCCAGCGCCCGCGCGGCACGGGCCAGCCCCGCACCATCACGCAGAATGCCGGCGGCACGACCAAGGCAGGCATGGATATCCGCCAACCCCAACCCATCCCCGACATCGGGCGCCGGCTCACCAACCGGGCGCGGCATGGGCAGAGAGGCGGCATCCAGATCGCGCGCCACAAACCCTGCACAGACAAAGGCCTCCAGCAGCGAATTGCTGGCCAGCCGGTTGGCGCCGTGCAGCCCGGTCGACGCCGCCTCGCCGCAGGCCCACAGGCCGGGCACGCTGCTGCGCCCGTTCAGGTCGGTCTCGATCCCGCCCATATGATAATGCACCGCCGGCCGCACCGGCATCGGCTGGCGGTCGGGGTCCAGCCCCCGCGCCGCACAGGCAAGCGCAATCCCGGGAAAATGCCGCGCAAACGCCCCCCCCGTGGCCGCACGTGCATCCAGCAGCACCTGATGCCCGGCCGCCAGATGGGCCTCGATCGCACGCGCCACCACGTCGCGCGGCGCAAGCTCGTCGGTAAAGCGCGCTCCGGTCTCATCCACCAGAATCGCGCCGGCACCCCGCACCGCCTCGCTGACCAGCGCCCGCGGCGCACCGGCCGGCCCATCGGCCAGCGCCGTGGGGTGAAACTGCACGAACTCCATGTCCCGCAGCACCGCCCCCGCCCGCGCCGCGCAGGCCAGCCCCATTCCCTGCCCACCTACCGGGCTGGTCGTCGCGGGAAACAGCGCCCCCACCCCACCGGTGGCGATGACGCAGGCAGCCGTCGGCAAGGCCAGCACCACACCGCCCCGCATGATCTCGACCCCGGCTACCCGTCCATCCCGCAGGATCAGGCGGCGCAGAGCAGCCCCCTCGATCACCGTAATGCGCGGCGTGGCCCGTACCCGCGCCACCAGCGCCCGCATGATCTCGGCCCCCGTGCCGTCGCCCCGCGCATGGGCAATACGCGCGCGGGCATGCGCGGCCTCCAGATGCAGGTCGGGCTTCTCGTCGGCCCCCAGGTCGAAGACCACGCCCAGCGACCGCAGCCCCGCCACCGCTTCGGGGCCGGCCCCGACAATGGCCGCAACGGCGTCCGGGTCGCACAGCCCGACGCCGGCGGCCAGCGTGTCCGCCGCATGCAGGGCCACTGAATCACCCGCCCCGATCGCGGCCGCAATCCCGCCCTGCGCCAGCGCACTGGCGGCATCCCGCCCCAGCGGCGCGGGCGACAGCAGCACGCAGGGCCGGTCCATCAGCAGCGCGGTCGCCAGACCGGCCAACCCGCCCCCGGCAATGACCGGCTGCCCCGCCAGGGCGGCGAAACCGGTCATGCCGCCAGCATCCGTTCGACCGCGCGGCGCCCGCCCGCCACCAGATGCGCGGGGATCGTCACCTCATGGCTCATGGTCTCCAGCGCATGGCGGATGGCCCGCAGGGTGATGCGCTTCATGTGCGGGCACAGATTGCATGGCCGGACGAACTCCACCTCCGGATGCGCAGCCGCCAGATTGTCGCTCATGGAACATTCGGTCACCAGCAGCACCTTGCGATGCGCGCCCTCGGCGACGAAATCCGACATCGCCGCCGTCGAGCCCGAAAAATCCGCCTCCGCCACCACGCCCGGCGGGCATTCCGGATGCGCCAGCACCGCCACGTCGGGATTGTCGGCGCGCCAGTCCCGGATCTCCTGCGGCGTGAAGCGCTCATGCACCTCGCAATGGCCGCGCCAGGTGATGATCTCGACCCCGGTTTCCCGCTGCACGTTCTGGGCCAGGAACTCGTCGGGGATCATGATCACCCGCGGCACGCCCAGGCTTTCCACGATCCGCCGCGCATTGGCCGAGGTGCAGCAGATATCGCTCTCCGCCTTCACCTCGGCGGTGCTGTTCACATAGGTCACCACCGGCACGCCGGGATGGGCGCGGCGCAGGGCCCGCACATCCTCGGCGGTGATCGAATCCGCCAGCGAGCACCCGGCCTCCAGCGACGGCATCAGCACCGTGCGGTCGGGGTTCATCAGCTTCGCGGTCTCGGCCATGAAATGCACGCCGGCCATCACGATCACCTCGGCATCCAGTCCCTGCGCGTCGCGCGCCAGGGCCAAGCTGTCGCCCCGAATGTCGGCGATGCAGTGAAAGATCTCGGGCGTCTGGTAATTATGGGCCAGGATCACCGCACGGCGCCGCCGCTTCAGCTCCAGGATGGCCGCAATGTCGTCGGCGAACAGATCCCATTCCAGGCGCGGGACGACACGGGCGACACGATCATAGAGCGCATCGAGCTGGGACGGAGCGGTAAGGGTTTCGGACATCACGGTCTCCTTCGACCTTTATGCTCATGTTGAGCATAATCTAGATACATAACGTCGCCCTTGTGCTGTTCAACCCGCATACCGTTCGCGTCAACCCATGCCGGCGCGCGCCCTAAATCCCATCACGGAAAAAACGCCAGAATTCCAGCTCACTGATCCCGTCAAACATATCCGTGAACAACGCATTCAACAGCATTTTTTAAACGAGGCTCCCAAAGCCTGACCGAAAATGCGCGCCAGCGCGCATTTTCGGCCAGGCTTTCAGATCGGGCGCGCCAACGGCAATTTCGACCCCGCAATCCGCCGCGCGCCGATCACCTCGCGCCGAAAGCGGAACAGCCGCGCCGGCCGGCCGCGCGTGTCCGGCGCCACCTCGCCCGTCTCCTCGATCAGATCCTGCTGGGCCACCAGCCGGCGGAAATTCTGCTTGTGCATCGGCTGGCCGGCCACCGCCTCCACCGTACGCTGCAGGTGCAGCAGCGTGAAACTGTCGGGCATCAGCTCGTAGATCACCGGCCGGTAGCGGATCTTGGCCCGCAGCCGCGCCATCGCCGTGGCCAGCACGCGCCGCTCGTCGCGCGCCATGCTCAGGCCCGGCAGCACCGGTGCCCCCGGCGGCGCGGATTCCGGCACCAGCGCCGCCTCCCACAGCAGTTCGTAGCGCTGCAGCACCAGTTCATCGTCCCAGCCCAGCCCGTCCAGTCCGAAGGTCAACGCCACACGCTGGCGCCGCGCCTCCTGCCCGGCGGCCGAAGGCGCACGCCCGGCCCAATCATCCAGCAGCCGCGCAATCCGCTGCACCAGCGCGCGGCCTTCTGGCGCCGTCTGGTCCTCCCACGGGAAATAATCGTACCAGCCCCGCCAACCGCGCTCACCCCGGCGGGTGCGGGTCAAGGCAAGGTAGGAGATCATGACCCGCCGTTCATCGGGGCCCCCATCGACCGGCGCATCGGCAAATGTATAAAGCTGCTCCACATGCCCCAGCGCATGACCGGTCTGGTGCTCCACCCACAGGCGCAAACCCGTCTGCAGCGACCGATGCCCCGCTTCCAGCGGCCCGGAGGGCAGCAGGCGGCCGCCTTCCAGCGTCAGCACCATCGGCCGGTCGTCGCTGACCGCGATCAGGACCGCGATCAATTCCGGGGGCATGGCGCATTTCCTTCGGCTGGCGTGGCGGGGGCGGGCGGCAAAGCCCGGCTATCGGGCCATATCACCGCACGGGCGGCAAAAAAACCGCGAATGGCGGCGCTTGATATGGTCCCGCGTCCGCACCACGGTCATCAGGGCCGCCGCAACCCGCGCGATGCCCGCCGGGGCCGGACCGGCTGGAGAGGATGCGCCATGTCGACCCATTCGGGCACGTTCGTCTGGTACGAACTGATCGCCGGCGACCCAGCGGCCGCCGAATCGTTTTATTGCACCGTCATCGGCTGGCACGCCCGCGATGCCGGCGTGCCGGGCATGGCCTACCGGATCCTCAGCGCCGCCGAGCGCCCGGTGGCCGGCATCCTCGGCCTGCCGAGCCTGGACGCCGCCGCCCGGCCGGGCTGGATCGGCTATATCGGCGTGGATAACGTCGATGCCGCCAGCGCACGGATCGCCACCGCCTCCGGCGCCATCCTGCATGCCCCGGACGATATCCCCGGCGTCGGCCGCTTCGCGGTCGTCACCGACCCGCAGGGCGCACCCTTCGCCCTGTTCCAGGGCAATGGCGAAGGACCGATGCCGCCGGTCCCGGAAGGCACGCCCGGCCATGTCGCGTGGCACGAACTCTACGCAAGCGACGGCGAGGCAGCCTTCGCCTTCTATGCCGGCCAGTTCGGCTGGACCAAGGCCGACGCGCTGGATATGGGCCCAAGGGGCATCTACCAGATCTTCGCCACCGGCGGCCCGCCGGTCGGCGGCATGATGACCGAACCCGACGCGGCAGTACCATTCTGGCTGTTCTATATCGCCGTCGAGGCCCTGGACCCGGCACTGGAACGCGTCACACAGGCAGGCGGCCACGCCATCCAGGGCCCGATGGAGGTGCCCGGCGGACAATGGGTCGCCCAATGCCGCGACCCGGAGGGCACGCTGTTCGCACTGGTGGCCCCCCACCGCTGAACCAGCCGCCCTGCCTCCGCCGCGTCAGCCCACGGTCACGCGCGGCAATTCCTGCCCGGTCACCACCGGGGGCGCGCCGGCCAGCGGCGCGCCATCGCGAAACAGGCGCGCCCGCCCGATATCGAGCCCCAGCCCCTCGGTCCCCGCCTGGCCCAACCGCTCCGGCAGGACGAGGATCTCGACCTCCCGCGTGCCCAGCGCCACCGCCAGCCGCCGCAGTCCCCCCTGCCCGCCGGTCAACGGTATGGCCCGGGCCGCCCCACCCCCTGCCACCAGCCGCGCCTCATGCGGGCGGAGATAGGCCGTCGCCGGACCGTCGCCGGCACCAACGGCAAAAGACAGGACATTCGGGTCATCGGGCAGGAACCGCCCATGGGCGACCCGGCCGGCAAATTCCAGCGCCTCGCCCAGAAATTCCATCACGAACGGCGTGGCGGGTGCTGCGTCCAGCGTCTCGGCCGCCGCCTCCTGCACGATGCGCCCGTTCTGCATCACCACCAGCCGGTCGGCCACTTCCAGCGCCTCGTCATGGTCGTGGGTCACCAGCACCGTCGTCAGGCCCAGCTGGTCGTGCAGCCCGCGCAGCCAGCGGCGGATCTGCCGCCGCACGATCGGGTCCAGCGCACCGAACGGCTCGTCCAGCAGCAGCAGGCCCGGCTTCGTCGCCAGCGCGCGCGCCAGCGCCACGCGCTGCCGCTGCCCGCCGGACAACTGGTCCGGATAGGCCCCGCCCAGCGTCGGCAACTGGATCAGTTCCAGCAATTCGGCCACCCGGGCAGCAATCGCCCCCCGATCCGGCCGCTCCCCCCGGGGCAGCACATCCAGCCCGAACGAGATGTTGCGCGCCACCGTCATATGGCGGAACAGCGCATAGTTCTGGAACACGAAGCCGATCCGCCGCTCGCGCATCGGGCGTCCCGCCAGCACCTGGCCATCGACCAGCACCGTGCCCTCATAAGGCCCGTCCAGCCCGGCGATGGTCCGCAGCAGCGTGGTCTTGCCGGCGCCGGACGGCCCGACCAGGGCCACGAAGGCCCCATCTTCGATGGTCAGCGAAACCCCGTCGAGCATCTTGCGCGACGCATTCGGCGCACGGCGCGTCAGGGACTGGATCTGGACGCTCATGACGACGCCTTCCTGAAATCATGCTCGAGAAACGACCGCAGCAGGACGGTGGCCATGGCGATCAGCGCCAGCAGCGCCGCCATGGTGAAGGCGGCGACCGTCTGATAGCCGTTATAGAGCGTCTCGATATGCAACGGCATGGTTTCCGTCAGCCCTGGAATATGGCCCGAGACGACCGACACCGCGCCGAACTCGCCGATCCCCCGCGCCGTCGTCAGCAGGATACCCGACAGTAGCGCCCAGCGCGCATCGGGCAGCGTCACCCGCCACAATGTCCGCCAGAACCCGGCCCCGAGCAGAAACGCCGCCTCCTCCGCCTCGCGCCCCTGCTGCTCCATGAACGGCATCAGCGTCCGCGCGACATAGGGAAAGGTGACGAAGAGCGTGGCCAGCAGAATACCCGGCGTGGCAAAGGCGATCTGGATATTGTGCCGGTCCAGCCAGTCGCCCCACCAGCCCTGCCGCCCGAACAGCAGCAGCCAGACCAGGCCGGCAATCACCGGCGAGACACTGATCGGCAGTTCAATCAGCGCGACCAGAGCCCCACGCCCGCGAAAACGGTATTTGGTCACCAGCCACGCCGCCATGATTCCGCCGGCGGTATTGACGAGGGTGGCCACCAGCGTCACCACCAGCGTCAGGCGGATCGCGGACAGCGCGTCCGGGTCCAGCAGGCTACGCCACGCGGCCATGATTCCGGTGCGCAGCGCCTCGACCATCACCAGCAGCACCGGCAGCACCAGCACGGCCAGCACCGTCAGATAGGTAGCGGCAACCAGCACGGCATTGCCGCGACGCGAGGGCCCGCCCATCACGCCGCCCCCCGCGCCACCAGCCCGCGCGACACACGGCGGCGCAGCGCGGCCACCCCGGTCATGCATACCAGCGCACTGAGCAGCAGGATCAGCGCGATCGCGGTCGCGCCGCCATAATCATATTCCTGCAACCGCACGACGATCAGCAGCGGCGCGATCTCGCTATGGAACGGCTGATTGCCGGCAATGAAAATCACCGACCCGTATTCGCCGATGCAGCGCGCGAAGGCCAGGCTGAACCCCGCCACCAGCGGCGGCAGCAAGGGCGGCAGGATGACCCGGCGAAAATTCTGCAACGGGCTGGCCCCAAGCAGCAGCCCCGCCTCCTCCAGTTCCGGCGGCAGGCCGCGCAGCACCGGTTCGACGGCCCGCACGATAAAGGGCAGGCCAACGAACATCAGCGCAGCCACAATGCCGGCCGGCGTATAGGCCACACGGATGCCGGCACGGGCCAGCAGCGCGCCGATCCACCCGGTAGGGCCATACAGGGTCGCCAGCGTGATGCCCGTCACGGCGGTCGGCAGGGCGAAGGGCAGGTCGATCAGCGCATCGATCGCCCGCCGCCCCGGCAAACGCGCACGCACCAGCGCCCAGGCCAGCAGCAGGCCCAGCGGCACATCGATCAGGGCAGCCAGCGCGGCACAGCCGAAACTGACGCGCAAAGCCGCATACATGCGCGTATCATGCAGCGCCCGCAGCATGACGGCACCCCCATCCTGCCAGGGGCGCAACACCAGGGCCGTCAACGGCAACGCGACAATCAGGCCGATCCAGACCAGCGTGAACGCGATGGATATGGAAAGACCTGGCAGCCCATCGCGCCGCCGCAGCCAAAACACCATGAAAGAGTCCGTTATCGGCTATAGATCTGGTCGAACACACCGCCATCGGCGAAATGCGCCTTCTGGACCTTAGTCCATCCACCCAGGCTGGCGACATCGAATGTTGTCGTCTTGGGGAAGACAGACGCCGTTTCGGCCACGATCGCCGGATCGACCGGGCGGAAATAATGTTTCGCCCCGATCCGCTGCCCCTCGGGCGTGAACAGGAAGTCGAGGAAGCCCTTCGCCACCGCTTCCGTTCCATGCGCCTTGACGTTCTTGTCCACCACCGCGACCGGCGGTTCGGCCAGGATCGTTACCGGCGGCACGACGATGTCGAACTTGTCCGGCCCCAGCTCGCGCGTCGCCAGCAGCGCCTCGTCCTCCCATGCCAGCAGCACATCGCCCAGCCCGCGCTGCACGAAACTGTTGGTGGCCCCGCGCGCACCGGTATCCAGCACCGGCACATGGGCGAACAGCGATTTGAGATACGCGGTCGCCGAGGCTTCGGACCCGCCGGGCTGGCGCAGCGCCCAGCCCCAGGCGGCCAGATAGTTCCAGCGCGCACCGCCCGAGGTCTTGGGGTTGGGGGTGATCACCTGCACGCCGTCCCGCAGCAGGTCCGGCCAGTCATGGATGCCCTTGGGGTTCCCCTTGCGCACCAGGAAGACGATCGTGCTGGTATAGGGCGTGGAATTATGCGGCAGCCGCGTCTGCCAGTCCGCCGCCAGCAGCCCGTGCTGGGCCAGGATGTCGATGTCATAAGCCAGGCCCAGCGTCACCACATCGGCGGGCGCCCCCTCCAGCACCGAGCGCGCCTGCGCGCCCGACCCGCCGTGCGAGGACGTCACCACCACCTGCTCGCCGCCATGGGCCTTCGCCCAGAAGGCGGAAAAGGCCCGTCCGGCATCGGCATAAAGCTCGCGCGTCGGATCATACGATACATTCAGCAGCCGCGTCGCCGCCGCCGCCGGACGCGGGCGCGCGCCCACGGCAAACGCCGTGGCGGCCGCGGCCGTGCCGGCAAGGAAGCCACGCCGCGACGGCGCCATGAAACCGTTCTTCATATCGTTTCTCGTCCAGATGACAGTTGCGGATGAAAGGAAAGTCCGTTCAGAATGTGGCCTGCACCCGCCCGGCGACGGCATTGCCCGTCCGGCCCAGCAGATCCACCCCGCCGGACACACCCTTCGACCGGGTGACGATGAAATGGTCGAAATCCAGCATGAACTTGAAATGCTGGTTGGGATACCAGTTCAGTCCCCCCGCCCAGACCGTCTGCTGGTTGCCATTGACGCCCACACCGCCCTGGTTGGCGACATCGGACAGATCCGCCACACTCCAGCGGCCGCTGAGTTCCAGCGCGCCCCAATCGCCGCGCGCCGGATCGAAATCATGCTCGACCCCCGGCGTGGTGAAGGCACCGGTCTTGACGTTATATCCACGCCCCCGGCCCAACAGCGTATAGTTGGCCGCGACATACCACCCGTCGAAATTCAGCGACGGCAGCGGGCTCGCGCCGGCATTGTGCCCGCGCTCCACGCCCACATGGTAATATTCGCCCTTCAGCAGGAATTTCCGCCAGCGGAAGGCCAATTGCGGACCAGCCGCCCAGATCTGGGACACATTGGTCAACGCCCCCGATGTCAGCAGCGAGGTCTCGCCCAGCGGCACCTCCATATTGTCGCTGAACATATAGTTGCGGCCGCTTGAATTCTGGTTGACCTTGAAGGCGCTGGTCGCGCCGGCCCCGACATGGACGTCGATATCCTTGGTCACATAGGGCCGGCCGACGATGCGGGCCACCGCGCCGGTCTGGCTGTCGGTAATCGTCGTGTCCTTGCTCCGGTCGCCGAATTTCTGGCCGGTGAAATAGGCCGCCGCCTGCCAGCGATTTTCATAATGCTCGCCGCCGACGCTGAATCGCGCAACACCGCCCGCCAGGTTGCGCACCAGATCGATAATGGTCGGGCGCTCGAGGAACTCGAACGACGATGCCCGCTCCGCGCTTTCCTCTTCCATGCGCGGCTGGAAATAGCCGACGGTCAGCGTCGTATGGCGCAGCCCGGTATAGTTCGCATTGGCCTCGAACAGGCTGACCGACCCATCCACCGAGCTGGAGCCGAATTCCGGCGTGACGTTCGCCACCCAATCCTTGTAGCGCCAGGAGAAATAGATCCGCAGGCGCCGGGCATTCTGCGTGAATTTGTTGAAATTGCCGGCCCCCTCGCCCTGCTTGGGCCCGGCGCCGAGAAAGCCCCCCAGATCCTCCTGCGCCGTCAGGCCGATCGAGAAACTGTATGCCCCATCGTCCGACGAAATCGTGGGCCGCCCGGACGGAAAGCCGATCTGCATGCCACCCACATGCACGGTCTCGTCCCGCGCGGTCGCGGCCCGGATCTCGGCCCAGGACGGAATCGGCCCTTCCGGGGTGATCAGGCGCGTCTCGGCATCCGTGCGGGGCCGATGCGTGGCAGCCGGTCCCTGCGGTTCCCCGATCGCGGGCAACGGACCACCGGCCCAGCGATGCGCATGGACGACGCGCGGCACCTTCTCCCCACCATGGCCGGTGGTGACGGACACGGTCCGGCCCTCATCGCGGGCGATCCGGGCCTGCAGCACCCGGATCTCGTCCCGCATCTGGCGCTGCATCTCCCGCATTTCACGCCGCAATGCCGTGACTTCGTCATCCTGCGAAGCCGCCTCCGCCAGAGCCGGCAGAAAACTGGTGGACAGGGCCGTTGCCAGGGCAAGCACGCGCCGGACTTTGAAACCTTCTCTCATATTCCACGAACCCTCGACCCAGCACACGCAGGCATATTTCACGATATTTTTCGCACTTAGCGCGAACCGCAATGATCGATGACACGTTGTAATTTAACGGTCAATAGCGTCATAAACGTCATTGACTGTTTTCGTTCGTTTAATTCGGACAGTGTCCGAGCGACAACACGAATATTTCACTATTTTTTATAGTTGTTAATCGCATATGAAGGCGGCCTCAGGCGGACCGGCCCTCATCCAAAAGAGGCATGGGCGGGCGGCACGTCCCACCCGGTATCCCATCGAAAAAAAACCGCCTCAGAAACTGGCCTGGACCCGCCCCACGACCAGATTGCCGGTCCGCCCGAACAGATTGACCCCGCCGGCCACACCCTTCGATCGGGTGACGATGAAATGGTCGAAATCCAGCATGAACTTGAAATAGCGGTTGGGGTACCAGTTCAGGCCCCCCTGCCAGACCGTCTGCTGGTTGCCGTCAACCCCCGCGCCGCCCTGATCGGCGACATCGGACAGATCCGTGACGCTCCAGCGCCCATTGAGTTCCAATGCGCCCCAATCCCCATGCAGCGGATCGAAATCCCGCTCCACCCCCGGCGTGACAAACGCGGCGATCCTGGGATTGTAGGATCGGGGCCGGCCGAACAGCGTATAATTGGCGGCGACATACCATCCGTCGAATCCCAGCGAGGGCAGCGGGGCCGCACCGGCCTCCCGGCTGCGTTCCACGCCGATATGGTAATATTCGCCCTTCAGCAGGAAACGCCGCCAGCGCACCGCCAGTTGCGGACCGGCCGCCCAGATCTGCGCCACATTGGACAACGCACCCGATGTCAGCAGCGAGGTCTCGCCCAGCGGCACCTCCACGTTGTCGCGGAACGTATAACTCCGGCCCTCCGCATTCTGGTTAACCCTGAAGGCGCTGATCGCACCGGCCCCGACATGGACATCGACATCCCTGCTGACATAGGGCCGCCCGACAATACGCGCGACGCCGCCGGTCTGGCTGTCGGTAATCGTCGTATCCTTGTTGCGGTCGCCGAATTTCTGCCCGGTGAAATAAAGCGCCGCCAGCCACCGATCCTCGTAATGCTCGGCACCGACGCTGAAGCGCGCGACACCGGCCGCTATGTTGCGCGCAAGATCGACGATGGTCGGCCGTTCAAGAAACTCGAACGCCACCGGCCGTTCCGCACTTTCCTCGTCCATGCGCGGCTGGAAATAGCCAACCGTCAGCGTCATATGGCGCAACCCGGTATAATTCAGGTTCGCCTCGAACAGCCCGACCGACCCGTCGGCGGTCAGCGACCCGAAATCGGGGGTGACATGCACCACCCAATCCTTGTACCGCCAGGAGAAATACAGCCGCAGCCTGCGCCCGTTTTCGGTAAAGCTGTTGAAATTGCCCCTGGCCTCGCCCGCCCTGGCGCCGGTGCCGATAAAACCGCCGATATCTTCCTGCAACAGCATGCCGACCGAAAAACTGTACGCCCCGTCATCCGACGATATCGTGGGCCGCCCGGACGGAAAGCCGATGCGCATGCCACCGATATGCACGCTCTCATCCTTCGCCGTCGCGGCCCTGAAGTCCGCCCAGGACGGGATCGGCCCTTCCACCAGGGCCAGCCGGCTTTCCGCCTCCGAGCGAGGCCGCACCGGGCCCGCCCCCTGTGGCGCGCCGATCATGGGCAACGGCCCGCTCCACCGCCTCGGCACGGCATGGGCACCATGCGGGGGCATTCCCGGCCGATGCGTACCCTGCGCCTGCGGCACATGGCCCTCGTCGCGGGCGATCCGGGCCTGAAGCACCCTGATCTCATCGCGCATCTCGCGCTGCATTTCCCGCATGTCGCGTCGCAACGCCGCAATCTCGTCATCATGGGGGGCCGCCCGGGCCAGGCTCGGCAGACCGATGACCGGCACCATCGTCGCCAGAAACAAAGACCGTATTTTCAATAAACTGGACACTATCGACCGAACACTCCGCGCCATTCCCCGCAAGAACGCACCGGATCGCGCAGGTTTCCCGCAATGAATTGCCGGAAGGCTAGTGAGCCACCATGAATCGGTCAACGCCGCCGTATGATTTACACCACGATTTCCACAATCAATCCATATACATGGTTTCATATTCTACAGAAATACAAATGTATATTTTCATGTCTCCGACCGCAGACGACATGCCCGGCCCCGACCGGTCGCGTAACCCACAAAAAAAAGCCCGGTCTCCATCAGGAAGACCGGGCCAGCAGTTTCAATAACCGTTATTGCTTGTTCTTATTCCGCAACGCCAGGAGGCGCCGGCTTCAGCCGAACTGCCCCATGGTGTTATGCGCGCCGCCGGCCTTCAGCGCCGCTTCGCCGGCGAAATACTCCTTGTGATCGTCGCCGATGTCCGATCCCGCCATGTTCTGGTGCCTGACGCACGCGATCCCCTGGCGGATTTCCTCGCGCTGGACGTTCTGCACGTAACCCAGCATCCCCTCCTCGCCGAAATATCTCTTGGAGAGATTGTCGGTCGACAGCGCCGCCGTGTGATAGGTGGGCAGCGTGATCAGGTGATGGAAGATGCCGGCCCGCTTCGACGCATCCCGCTGGAACGAGCGGATGCGCAGGTCGGCCTCCGTCGCCAGGTCGGTCTCGTCATAGCTCTGCGCCATCAGCTTCGCGCGGTCATACGCCGTCACGTCGCGCCCTTCTTCCTTCCAGGCATCATAGACCTGCTGGCGGAAATTGAGCGTCCAGTTGAAGGACGGCGAGTTGTTGTAGACCAGCTTGGCATTCGGCACGGCGTCGCGGATACGATCCATCATGCCGGCAATCTGCTCGATATGCGGCTTTTCCGTCTCGATCCACAGCAGGTCGGCACCATTCTCCAGCGCGGTGATGCAGTCCAGCACGCAACGATCCGCACCGGTTCCGTGACGGAACTGGTAGAGGTTGCTGGGCAGCCGCTTCGGACGCAGCAGCTTGCCTTCGCGGGCAATGATCACGTCGCCGTCACGCACGGTGCCGTCAGTCACCTCTTCGCAATCCAGATAGGCATTGTACTGGTCGCCCAGATCGCCCGGCTGGCTGCTATAGGCGATCTGCTTGGTCAGGCCCGCACCCAGGCTGTCGGTGCGACAGACGATCACACCATCTTCCACCCCCAGTTCCAGGAACGCGTAGCGGACAGCGCGCACCTTCGCCAGGAAGTCCTCATGCGGCACCGTGACCTTGCCGTCCTGATGGCCGCACTGCTTTTCGTCCGACACCTGGTTCTCGATCTGGATGGCGCAGGCACCGGCCTCGATCATCTTCTTCGACAGCAGGTAGGTCGCCTCGGCATTGCCGAAACCCGCGTCGATATCGGCGATGATCGGCACGATATGGGTCTGGTGATTGTCGATCTTCGCCTGGATCTCGGCCTCGCGCGCCGCATCGCCGGCTTCACGCGCGGCGTCGAGGTCGCGGAACAGCCCCCCCAGCTCGCGGGCATCCGCCTGGCGCAGGAAGGTGTAGATTTCCTCGATCAGCGCCGGCACCGCCGTCTTCTCATGCATCGACTGGTCGGGCAGCGGGCCGAATTCCGAGCGCAGTGCGGCGACCATCCAGCCCGACAGATACAGGTAGCGGCCCTTCAGCGACCCGAAATGCTTCTTCACCGAGATCATCTGCTGCTGCGCGATGAAACCGTGCCAAGCCCCCAGCGACTGGGTGTACTGCGCCGGATCGGCGTCATAGGCAGCCATGTCCTGACGCATGATGGCGGCCGTGTAGCGCGCGATGTCCAACCCCGTCTGAAAACGGTTCTGCAGACGCATGCGCACGACATAGTCGGGATTGATCCCGCCCCAGGTGCCCTGCTTGGCCTGGATGATCTGGTTGAGCTTGGCGGTTGCCGATTCCTGATATGACATGTGACGGTTTCCGTTATTCTTGGGAAGCGTGGCGTCACAAGGCTTAACGCCATCACCCCTCATGCCGGAAGCCGGAAACCAGTATTCATGCTGTATTTCTGTAAAGGATTTACAGACAGTAATTTCCAATTGAAAAGTCTTTTTACGCCGCCATGCCGGGCCGGGCGCGCCTCCACGCAACCCGGCCCGCGCCCATGTCAGCCGTGCGTCGGCATCGCGAATTCCGCGCCCGAGCGAATACCCGTCGGCCAGCGGGTAGTCACCGCCTTCATGCGTGTAAAGAAGCGCACACCCTCCGGCCCGTGCATATGATGGTCACCGAAGAGCGAATCCTTCCAACCCCCGAACGAGTGAAAGGCCATCGGCACCGGAATGGGCACGTTCACGCCGATCATGCCCGCCTTCACCCCATGGGTGAACACGCGGGCGGCATCGCCGTCGCGGGTAAAGATCGCGGTGCCGTTGCCATAGGGGCTTTCATTGATCAGCGTCAGCGCGCTGTCGAAATCCGGCACGCGCACCACACACAGTACCGGGCCGAAGATCTCCTCCCGATAGATCGTCATATCCGCCGTCACATGGTCGAACAGCGACCCGCCGATGAAGAACCCCTTCTCATGCCCGGCCACGACATGGTCGCGCCCGTCGACGACCAGGGTTGCCCCCTGCTCCACCCCGGCATCGACCAGCGCGTGTACGCGCGCCAGATGCTGGCCGCTGATCAGCGGCCCCATCTCGTTGCTGTTGTCGGTGCCCTGACCGATCTTCAGCGAACGGGCCCGCTCGGCCAGCTTGCTCACCAGCGCATCGGCCACCGGCCCCACCGCCACGGCGACCGAAATCGCCATGCAGCGTTCGCCCGCCGAGCCGTAGGCCGCCCCCACCAGTGCATCCACCGCACGGTCCAAATCGCAATCCGGCATGATGACAGCATGGTTTTTCGCCCCGCCCAGCGCCTGCACACGCTTGCCGGCCGCGGTCCCCGTGGCATAGACGTGCCTGGCGATGGGCGTGGAACCGACAAAGCTGACCGCTTCGATGCCGCGATGCTCAAGGATGGCATTGACCATCTCCTTGTCGCCCTGCACCACCTGGAACACCCCGTCCGGCAGCCCGGCTTCCTTGAAGATGTCGGCCAGCAGCACGGCGGCGGACGGATCGCGCTCGGACGGCTTCAGGATAAAGCAATTGCCGGTCGCCAGCGCCATCGGTGCCATCCACAGCGGCACCATGACCGGGAAGTTGAACGGCGTGATGCCGGCCACGACCCCCAGCGGCTGGCGCATGGTGTGGGCGTCGATCCCGCGACTGACCTGCTCGGTGAACTCGCCCTTCAGCAACTCCGGCGCGGCGGTAGCATATTCCACCACTTCCAACCCGCGCGTGACCTCGCCCTGGGCGTCCGAAAGGATCTTGCCATGCTCGGCCGTAATCGTGGCGGCCAACTGGTCCATGCGCGCCTCGATCAGGTCCCGCACCCGGAACAGGATGCGCGCGCGCGTCAGCGGCGGCGTCTCCGCCCAGGCGGGAAAGGCACGGCGCGCTGCGTCAATCGCCGCTTCCAGGTCGCTCTGCCCCCCCAGCACGACCTGCGCCGCCACGGAACCCGTCGCCGGGTTGAACACATCGGCACGCCCCTTCCCGTCGCCCTCGCTGTGTCGACCATCGATAACGTGAGGAATGATCTTCATGATCTCGATCCTTCATATGTGTATTGGTGTTCAGATCTGCGACCCGGAATCCGGGACCAGCGCGTCACAGGACAGCGAAGCCGCCTCACGCTTCCGGTCACGCCCGACCGGCAGCGTTTCAGGCACGAAGAAAAGGGTGACAAGAAAGCCGACGATGCAGACTGCGATCGGATAAAGCAGCCCCGCGAAGACATTCCCGGTGATATTGACCAGGCTGAGACCGATCAGCGGCAGGAACCCACCGAAAATCCCGTTGCCGATATGGTAGGGAATGGAAATCGACGTATAGCGGACCGAAGGCGGAAAGCTCTCGACGATGAAGGCGCCATACGGCCCGTAGATCATGGCGGCAATCACCACCAGCAGGAACACGGTCGCCGCGACAGGCAGGAAATCGATCGTGGTGCCATGCACCGCAGAACGCAGCAGCATGAACATCGGCAGATAGAAAACAACCGCCGCCGCCATCCCGCACAGTGACAAACGCTTGCGCCCGACCCGGTCCGACAGCGCGCCGAAGACGATGAAGAACGGCAGCCCGCACAGGGCCCCCGCGGCAACCGCCAGCGTGGCGGACAGGAAATCCACATGCATGACGCTTTGCAGGAAATAGAGCGCATAGAACTGCGCGGTATAGAAGGTGATCGCCTGCGCGCAGGCCACACCGAACAGGAAGGTCACGATCCGCCGCGCATTGCCCGGAATCGTGAACGCGTCGCGGATCGGCGATGCGGAAAGCTGCTTATTCTTCTGCATGTTCAGAAAGACCGGC
Organism: Gluconacetobacter asukensis; assembly: GCF_014174375.1. GTDB lineage: Bacteria > Pseudomonadota > Alphaproteobacteria > Acetobacterales > Acetobacteraceae > Gluconacetobacter > Gluconacetobacter asukensis. The sequence continues at coordinate 46,325 of NZ_JABEQE010000013.1, read as the reverse complement.
GATTCATGCAGCCGCATGCGAATACGAAACGACACGCCGACCAGCACGATCGAAACCAGGAACGGCAGGCGCCACCCCCAGGCGCCGAAGCTTTCCTCACCCAGCCCCAGGCGCAGGCCCAGCACCATGGCCAGCGACAGCACAAACCCGCCCGACGCCATGGCCTGGATATAGCTGGCCCACTTGCCCCGCTCATGGGCCGGCGCATGTTCCGCAACGTAGGTGGCCGCCCCGCCATATTCTCCACCCAGCGCCAGCCCCTGGACGATGCGCAGCGAGATCAGCAGCACCGGCGCCAGATAACCCGCCGAGGCATAAGTGGGCAGAAAGCCGATGGCGGCGGTTGAACAGCCCATGATCAGCAGCGTGGCCAGAAACGTGACCTTGCGCCCGAACCGGTCCCCCAGATGGCCGAAGATCAGGCTGCCGAGCGGACGGACGGCAAACCCGGTCGCGAAGGTCGCGACACTGATCAGCGTCGCCGCCGTTCCATCCTGCGGCGGGTAGAACAATTTCGAAAAGAAGATGGCCAGGCTTCCATAAAGGAAGAAATCGTACCATTCGATAATGGTGCCGACGCTGGAGGCGAAGACCAGCCCATACATCGGCCGGGCGGCAGCGTGCGAATCCTGCATGATGGTCGCTCCCGTTTTCTGAGGGGGTCACGCCCAGACGCGGCGATAAAGGTCCACGATCTCGGTCGCGGTCGGCACGCGCGGATTATTCGCGGGCGAGCCCGAGGCCAGCGCCTGATCGGCCATCAGCGGTAGCAGATTGTCCCAACGGGCGGCATCCAGCCCGAAGGATTGCGGCGACGGCACCCCCAGTTCCGCATTGCGCGCCCGCAGCGCCCCCACCAGCGCCTCGCCGGCCACCGCATCGGACGCTTCCCCCCCAACAATGCCCATGGCCCGGGCGCATCCGGCATACCGCCCCGGCGCCCCGGACAGCGACCACGCCGTAATCTCGGGCAACAGCATCGCGTTGGACAAACCGTGCGCGACATGGAAATGCGCCCCGATCGGCCGGCTCATCCCATGCACCAGCGCCACCGATGCATTGGAGAACGCCATTCCGGCCTCGAACGCCCCCTCCATCACGGCGGCACGGGCCTCCCGATTGCCGGGCTCGACGCAGCAGGCAGGCAGATGGGTCCAGATGCGCTTCATCGCCGTCAGTGCCAGCGCATCGGTAAACGGGCTGGCCTTGCGCGAGACATAGGCTTCCAGCGCGTGGGTCAGGGCATCGATCCCGGTATCCGCCGTCAGGCGCGGCGGCATCGACAGGGTCAGCTCATAATCGACGATGGCGATCCGGGGCTGATAGGCCGCCCCCATGCACAGCATCTTCTCGTCCGTCGCTTCGTCGGTGATGACAGTCACACGCGTGGCCTCGGACCCGGTGCCGGCGGTGGTCGGGATGGCGATGATCGGCAGCCCCGGCGCATCCTGCACGAACGGCGCCTTCAGCCGCGCCGGCGTGGTGTCATGCACCGCCAGCACGGCGACCATCTTCGCCGTATCGATGGGGCTGCCGCCTCCCAGCCCGATCACGCAATCATGCGCGCCCTCGCGCAACATCGCCAGCGCGGCCTCCACACAGGCCACCGTCGGGTCGGGCACGGTGTCGGTGAAGGCGCGCATCTCGAACTCCTCCCCGCTCAACAGCGCATGCACCCGCTCCAGCACGCCGGAGGCCGCCATGAAACGGTCGGTGATGATGAACGGCGCCCGGAGCCCCGCCTGGCGCAGCGCGGCCGGCAATTCATCGAGCGCGCCGCCGCCAAGGCGGACGAAGGGAGGCAAGGATAAGGCTGTCATGGGCAGGACTCCTGATCGGCCGGAGAGGCTTCGAGGCTGTTTGCAAAGTCACTCCACCGGCGATCCGACCCGCGTTTCCTGTGCTTCGATGCCCACTTCCATCAGGGCCGCTCCGCTCCGATACTCGGAAACACACACCGGCCGTGCCGCTACGCGGCCTCTCGCTCGGCAGGCCGACTTTTCAGACAGCCTCTTCGTCCGCCTCATCGGCGGCGCCTCTTCTTGTTGATGTTGTCTCTGGGCTAACGCGAAGACGCTCGCACGAAAATTAGGCGTTTTCGCCCATGGGCTGTGCAAATCTGCACGGTACCGAACAGCCCGGTGTGCGGGATCATGGGGAACGACGCGCATGAAGCGTGGACTGGATTGGCGCGACCTGCAGTATTTTCTGGCGGTCGCGCGCGGCGGATCGCTGTCGGTGGCGGGCCGCCAACTCGGCGTGGACCATGCGACGGTGGGGCGCCACATCCAGTCCCTGGAGCAATCCATGGACGCCTCGCTGTTCGAACGGCATCTGCGCGGCTACGCGATGACACGACAAGGTGAACGGCTGCTGGCAGCAGTCGAGGGCATGGACAAGGAAGCCGGCCGCATTACCGAGACCGGCGAAGGCGGCCTGTCCGGCACCATCCGCATCAGCGCGCTGGAGGGATTCGCCAATTTCTTCCTCGCCCCCCCGGATCGGCCTGCTGCTGGCCAACAATCCCGGCCTGACGGTGGAAATGGAGACCATCCAGCAGATCGTCTCCCTCGCCCGCCGCCACGCCGATATCGCCATCACGCTGACCCCACCCAACGGCAACCGCTTCGCGGGCGAGGAACTGGGCGAATACCGACTGTTCATCTACGCCAGCCCCGACTATCTGGCCCGCCACGCCCCCATCCACGCGCGCGAGGACCTGGCCGAGCACATGTTCGCCGGTTACGTCGACGAACTCCTCTTCACGCGCGAACTTGATTATCAGGGCGCCATGGGCATTCCCGCGCGGGCGGTACGGATTCAGAACTCCAGCATCCATGCCCAGATGGAGGCCGCCTGTTCCGGCGTCTGCCTCGCCGTCCTCCCGGCCTTCGTCGCCGCCACCCGGCCCCAACTGGTGCGCGTCCTGCCCGAGACGATGACCCTGCGTCGCATCTACTGGCTGGTCACCCGCGCCGACGAACGCGGCACCCGCCGCATCCACCATCTCTGCACCCTGCTCCGCCGCGAGGTGGAGAAGGAGAAAGCCCTGTTCCTGGGCGAGACGTAAAAAATTCATCCGCACAAGCGGGAAACCTGCCGCTCCGGGCTTTATCGCACCGCCCGAACCATGACAAAACGCGGCGGCCCCTCACCCATCAGGAGCACATCATGGAATCGCAAGCCCACGCCCCCCAGGCCGGCGCCGCCTCCGCGCGTCAGCCGGTCCTGTTCCTGCCCCATGGCGGCGGCCCCTGCTTCTTCATGGACTGGCCGGACACCTGGGACCGCATGGCCGCCTATCTGCGCGGGCTGGCCGCGACACTGCCCTGCCGCCCCGACGCCATCCTCGCGGTCTCGGGCCACTGGGAAACGGACGTGCCGACCGTCACCTCCGCAACACATCCTCCGCTGATCTACGATTATTACGGTTTCCCCGCCCACACCTACCGGCTGCGCTATCCCGCCCCCGGCGCACCGGCACTGGCAGCACGGGTGCGGGCCCTCTTGGATGTCGCAGGAATCGCGAATGCCGAGGACCCGGCCCGGGGTTTCGACCACGGCGTCTTCATCCCCTTCATGCTCGCCTTCGAACAGGCCGATATCCCGATCGTGGAACTGTCCCTGCGCCGCGACATGAATGCGGAAGCCGAAATGCAGGTCGGCGCCGCGCTGCGCCCCCTGCGCGACCAGAACGTTCTGATCGCCGCCACCGGCATGACCTACCATAATCTCGCGCATTTCATGGAGCCCGACCCGGCGTCAGACGCCGCCGCACGCGCCTTCGACGACTGGCTGGCCCAAGCCGTGGAAGCGCCGCCGGAAGAACGGTACCAGGCCCTGCTACACTGGGACCGTGCCCCCGGCGCCCTTCAATGCCATCCCCGCCCCGAACATCTGCTGCCGCTGATGCTCGCGGCGGGGGCAGCGGGACAGGACCCGGGGCAGCGCGATTACAGCGACACCATCATGGGCAAGGCCCTGTCCGGTTTCCGTTTCGGCTGATCCGGCCCATCAGAACGTCGCCGTCAGGCTCAGATTGTAAGAGCGCCCCAATCCGGGCAGCGCCCCCAGCACGCCCGTCGCCTTGTAATCGCCCAGCGAAAGCCCCCCGAGCGGCAGATCATATTTCTGGTCCAGCACGTTATCGATGCTGGCATCGAGCGTAAGATTCCGCCACCGATAGCTCCCGCCCAATCCCAGCAACGCATAACCCGGCGTGCGCGGCTCATGCCGCAGCCAGTCGACCGTGTCCTTGGCCTTGACCAGCGTTACCTCGACGCGACCGGTCCAGTTCTCATAAATCTCGTGCAGCGCAATCGTGCCGTTGGCCGGCATCTGATGATAAAGGCCGGAATGCGTCACCAGATCCTGCCCGCGCACCCAGTTGAGGTTGGCCTGCACCTCGCCGGTGCCGAACACGTCGCTCCGCCATAGCCGCGCAAAGGCCGAGCCGTTGATGCCGTAGCTCCGCGCATCGTGGTTGACGAACTGCAATTGCGACAGGCCGTTCGAAAGCGCCCCGATACGCATCACGTTGATATAATGATGCGTGTATGTGTAGTAGGGCTGGATTTTCAGCAGCCACGCCTGATCGCGCGGGTCATGCCACGTGATCGTCATGCTGGCGGTATTGGCAATCTCCGGCGTCAGGCCCAGGTTGCCGACATAGCCGTTCCCGTCGCCGAACCAGCCGATCATGCTGCTCGCCATCGCCCCCCTGCCCCAGGCATAACGTTCGTACAAATTGGGCGAGCGCGTCTTGCGCGCATACCCGCCCTCGACCATCAGACTGTCGAGCGGATGCCAGTGCACCAGCGCCGTGACATCGAAATTGGTATCGGTCCGCCCGCGCGAGGCCGCATTGAACTGCCGCGCCGCCATGACATCGGCCATGCTCATCATCTCGGTCCAGGAATAGGGCGCGACCGGGCCGGTATTCATCATCACCAGGTCACTGCGCATCCCCAGTTCGGTGGACAAGCGCGGCAGCCACTGCGCCTTCCATTCGATGTAATGGCCCAGCCGGTCCCGATACCCGTTATTGACGTTATGATAGGTATTCGGCCCCATCATCATGCTGCCCGCCAGCGGCGGCCACCAATCGTTCAACCCGTTATGGTCGAACGAACTCCCCAGGCCCAGTTCATGCCGCCGGCCAAGCGGAATCGTCGCCTTGATCGCATAGCCCGCCGTCCGCGCATCGGTATTCATCGGCATGCCCGTCGAGGCCGTATGCCCACCCTTGTCCGACATCATGTCCATGACATGATCCACCCGTTGCCAGAATCCCCGCGCCTCCAGCGTGCCCCAGTCGAAATCGCCCTTGTACTTGCCGTTCACGAAGGTCGACCGGTTGTTGGTCATATCCATGTATTGATTCGGAAAACCCTCATACGGAATATCCTGCTGCCCGACCGTCAGCGCCAGCAGATGATTGTCCTTGTGCACGCCCAGCGTGAAGGCATGGTTGAAGCTCAGATAACTGGTCGACCGCACGCGCGGCCCGTCACCGCCGGCATGGTAATCGCTGGCATGGCTGTAGGAGCCGGTATAGCGCAGGCTCAGCAGGTCGTTCGCCACCGTCACCGACCCCGACGCGCCGGACCCGCCTCCATTGCTGCGATAATCCCCCCGCAGCCGGCCGGTGACGAGAAGCACCCCGGCCTTGGCAAATTGCGGATCGCGCCGCTCGACCGAGACCGTCCCCCCGGTACTGTCGCCCCCCTGGCTGACCGAGGTGACCCCGGCGGTGGCGATCACCGACGCCACGCTGTCCGGATCGATATAGGACATCGCCGGATTCATGTGATTGGGACAGGCTGAGGCAATCCGCATCCCGTCCACAAAGGTCGCCACCCGGTCATCCGCCATCCCGTTCAGCACCGGCAGCGCCGACACGCCACCGGCCGCATAACTGCTGAACCCCAACGCATGAGACAGCAGGGCGCTCGTATCCGCACTATGCCCCGCCGGCCGCCGTACGCCGTTGACGGTAATGAACTCGCCCGCCGCTCCGGCAGATGAGGATTGAGAGGATATCGGCGCGGACACGGCCTGGTCCGCCCACGCAGGAACAACGGTCAACCCGCCGGCGACGGCCCAGCCGCACGCCACGGCACCGATCCACAAGGACCGGACATGATCTGTCATGACAGAAACCTGATCTGAGAGAGAACCACAGCCCACGGGCCACGCGCACCGGTTTCCCCGTACGCAGGCCATGGGCGCGTCATGCGCGGAGACGGTTCAGGATCGTACAGGCCACCCCCTACGGGCATGCGGCGGCACGATCGCTGAAAAATCTCTCAGATCGTCAAGGGCGGCCCAATGGCCGGGGGCCGCAAAAGGGCCCGCCGCATCGGCGGCGCACGCGGCCGGGCCGGGCTGTAGCGCACCCGCACCAGCCGGTGCAGGAGACAGAGTGCCGCCAGCACAACCGGCAGCACAACCAGCGACAGGTGCAGAAGCGGGCAAAGCGGGCAGGCATCATTGTCCGGCGCATGGCCATGCGACCGGTCGCCCGACCCCGGCATGCCGGCCATCGCCATACCGGGCATGTCATCACACATGTTGGACGCGGGTGGCGGCGTCAGATGAATGCCCGTCAGACGCTCCAGCGTGGCCCGGGGCATCTCGCCGGGCAGCGCGCGCGCCTGAATGCCCAGCAAGCCGAGATAGCCGCACAGCACGAGCAAGGCGACCGTCCAGCGGCCCCATCCCGGCCGCTCCTTCCTGATCGCGTCCCGCCCGTTCACGGTCCGGCCACCTCGTTCACTGCAAATCCGCCTATCCACTAACGCCGGACAGGCGGAAGACGCAAGCACGGGGGCGAACGCCGTCCGCCCCGGCCGCCGCGGTGATTATTTCTTCGCCGGCTGCGCCGAGGGCGCCGGGGCGGTCGGCGTCAGGGTCTCAATGAAATCCTGCGAGACGAAGACAATTCCGTCCAGCGCCTGGTCCAGCGCCTCGGCCGCCTGCTTCGGCTGGCGGCCCTCGACGAACACCGTCGCCCGGTTGACCGCGCCTTCCGTCTGGCCCAGCGGCGCCAGCGCGACGATGAAATCGACATCCTCGCCCACGACCTGCATCGTCTGGGCCGCGGCCTTGCTGTCGCCTGCCTTCAGCTGGGCGTTGGCCGACGCGACCGCCGCCTTCTTCTCGGGCGCCAGAATGTCACTGGCGATGAACTCGCCACCCACCGGTACCCAATCAGTCGGCGTCGTCACCGGCTGATGCGTCGGCGGCAGCGGATGCTGCGGCGCGGGCTGAAGCGCGCTTTCCGCCGCGTTGTAGCGTTTCTCGGCCTTGCGGGCGGCCTCCAGCCGCTTCTGCGCGTCATAAAGGGGCGGCACCGCCTGATCCACCTTCCCCTGCGCAACAAGCTGGCGGGCAGTCACGATGTCGGCCAGCGCTCGCTCTCCGTCATTGGAAAGATGATGCATCGCCCGACCGGCCTTGAATTTCTCCCACGCCGCATGCAGCGGCGCGGCATGCGACAGCGAAGGCACGGAACCGAGTGCTGCCACAACCGCCAGCGAGGCCACAATCCGCATGTCTGACATCCTTTTCGTCGTGAATGGGTATTTTTAACATAATGTTGCTGGAGCCCGGAGAACAAGTCAGGGCAGGGATGCGCTCCGCGATCATGAAGATTTAAAGAATAACGTTCCGGTCCCGGTCCCGCGCCGATGACAGGACCGGAACGTCCTTCTAGGGTCCGCTCCGATACCGGACAGAGCGGAACGAGGGCGCGAGGGACATGACGGATTGGGCAATCCGGCAGACCGGTTGGGCGTCGCTGCATGCCCGCATTCGCCGCCTGACCGGCCGGCACGATTCCGAAGATCTCCTGCAGACGGCCCTGCTCCACATCCTGGAACGCGGCCATACCGGCATCGCCAATACCGAAGCCTATGTGCTCCGAGCCGCGCGCAACCTGGCCATCGACGAATATCGCCGCGAACGCCGCGACAGCCTGGTCAGCCTGGTCAGCCTGGTCAGCCTGCCACCCGAGCAGGCGGACTCCATCGCCTGCCCGCTGCCCCTGCCCGATGCCGTGGTGCTGGGCCGGCAGCAACTGGCCCGCCTCTCGGCCGCCTTCGCAGCGCTCGATGCGCGCACCGCCCGCATCTTCCTGATGCACCGGCTGGATCACCTGCCCTACCGCACCATCGCCGCCCAACTCGGCGTCAGCGTCAGCACGGTCGAAAAACAGATCAGCAAGGCCCTGTGCGTCCTGACGACGGCCCTGCTGGACGGCGACGCGGCATGAGCGACAGCACCATCCAGACCGCCGCCCGCTGGTCGGTACGTCTGCGGGCCGAAGACTGCACCGAGGACGAACAGCGCCGCTTCACCGCATGGCTGGACGAACATCCGCGCCATCGCGAGGTCTTTTCCCTGATGTCCGGCGTCTGGGCCTCCTCGGCGACGCTCAGGCATAATGGCCGGCAGAACACCGACACGGCGTCGCGCCGCGCTGTCCTGGCGGGCGGCATCGGGCTGGCGGCCAGCCTGTTCGGCCTGCCCGGCGCACCGGCCGAAGCGACGGTCCTGCGTACCGCAACCGGCGAACGGCACCATTGCACCCTGCAAGGCGGCGCCGACCTGCTGCTCGATACCCAGAGCATGATCGTCTTTTCCCCCAGAATGGGTCGCGACGAAGCATGGCTGGCCCGCGGGCGGATCGCCCTGACGCTGCCCGGCGGTGCGCTCCCCCTGCGCCTGGCAACGGCAACCGGCACCCTGACATCCTCCGCCGGGCAGTTCGATATCAGCCTGCTCGATGACGGACTGGCCGCCACGGTCCTAGACGGCACGCTGACGGCCATTCCCGCCTCGGGGTCGGCCAGCCCCATCACCATCGGCCGCGGCACGCGCCTGATCCTGCGCACCGGCCAGCCCCCCTGCATCGACCATCCGAGACTGGACGATCTGATCGCCTGGCGCACGGGCCGCGTCGTCTTCCGCGATACCCCCCTGGCCGAGGCGATCGCGGACATGAACCGCTACAGCGAAAGAAAGATGGAAATCGCATCGCCCGGCATCGGCGCGCTGCGGATCAGCGGGCTGTACCATACCGGCAACATGGCAGGCTTCGCCCGTGCCCTGATGCACCTGCTCCCCGTGCGCATCGAAGACGGCACCACCCTACGGATTGTGAAGCTTTGATGAAACACAGCCAAAAACATTGAGGACTCGTCGCGGAAGTTCGTCACGCCTGTAAGCCGGCGCAACCGGCGCCACAGACAGGACTCCCCCCGATGTCACGCTCGCCGTCTCCTCACCCTTCTCCGCAACGCCTGGCCGCCCTGCTGGTCATCTCCACCGCCATCGCCGGCCTCCAGCCGGCACATGCCGGCACCGCCACGCCCGCCCCCGTCACCGTGCATCTGCGCGCCCAGCCCCTGGCGGAATCGCTCGAAGAACTGGCGCGCATCAGCGGCCGGGACATCCTCTTCGCCAGCAGCGAAATCGGCAACCGCCGCGCCCCGGCCGTGGACGGCACGCTGAGCGTCGAAGATGCGGCAACCCGCCTGCTGCAGGGCAGCGGCCTGCACGCCGTGCCGCAGCATGACGGCGGATTTCTGATCGAAGGCCCGGCGGGCACAGCGCCCCATCCCAACCAGTCCGCCCGCGCCGCGCAGAAGGATACCGAAGAGGTCACCGTCATCCGGCGCGCCGAACGCCTGGCTCCCTCGACCGTACCGCTGACGATCACCGAGCCGACATCGGTGATCCAGAAGCGCTTCATCACCAACAACATCATCCCGCTGGCCAGCGTGGACGATATCATCAAGTTCCAGCCCAGCATCTGGTCGCAGAACCCCAACGGCCCGGGCATGGGCAAGGCCGAGACCATCAGCCTGCGCGGTTTCCAGGACGGCCAGTACAACATGACGTTCGACGGCATCCCGTTCGGCGATGCGTCAGACCTGCATCACACGACATCCTCTCTGTTCATCTCGCATTTTCTCGATCAGGTTCAGGTCGATCGCGGCCCCGGCACGGCATCGACCAGCGGCAACGCAACCTTCGGCGGCACGATCGGCTTCGAATCCCGCGCGCCGGCGAAGCAGTTCGGCGTTACGCCTTACGGTACCTACGGCAGTTTCAACACCCGCGCCGGCGGGGTCGAGATCGACAGCGGCAAGACCCGTTTCGGCTCCATGGTGCTCGACGTGCAGCATGAGGAAACCGACGGCTACCTGACCGGATCGGCCGAACGGCGCAGCAACCTGCTGTTCAAGGACGTGATCGACCTGGGCGAGCATACGACCCTGACCCTGCTCACGACCTATGACAAGGAATGGCAGTATACCACCCAGGGCGCGACGCTGGCCGAATACGCCAAATATGGCAATAATTACGGGCTGTGCTTCGACCGCGCGCTGCAATGCTATTACGGCTACAATCCCAGCACCTACCAGTCCGATTTCAGCTACGTCAATCTCAAGACGCGCCTCGCCCCGTGGCTGACATTCGAAAACAAGCTGTATACCAACGGCTTTGTCCATGATTACACCGAATCGACCGACGCCAGCCAGAATGACGCCTCCGCCAACGGCGTGACCTTCTATTCCACCGCCGGCAAGAAACTGGCCACCTACAAGACCGACATTCCCGGCAAATATGCCCGCGCCAGCTTCCGCGATTACGGCGATACGATGCGCTTCCGGGCCAGCACTCCGGTTGGCGACGTGCTGATGGGCGTCTGGGCCGATGTGCAGGACGACCGGCGCTACACCTATGCCGTCGATCTCAGCCAGGGCGCCATTCCGGTTCCGGGCAAGAACGGTTCCGCGTACAGCTACGATATTTCCGACCTGAACACGACGGTCCAGCCCTATCTCGAATTCGACTGGCATCCCATGAAGGGCATGACGGTCAAGCCGGGCATCAAATATTCCTATTTCCACCGCGATTATGACGCGGCGATCAACAAATCGACCAAGGTGCCGCTGAACGACCAGCAGACCTTCACCTCCTGGCAACCGTCGATCGCGATCAACCAGATCATCCTGCCGGGCTGGAGCGCCTACGGCCAGATCGCACGCGGCTTCCTCGCCCCGCCGATGAGCGTCTTCCAGACCCAGAATGTCGGCAGCGTCCGCCCGGAGACCACGCTGAACTACCAGGTCGGCACCGTGCTCCAGAAGAAGCGCTGGACCGTCTCGGCCGATGCCTATTACATCGATTTTTCGAACTACATCGCCTCTGCCCAGATCAACGTCCCCGGCATCGGTACCCAGAGCACCTCGGTCAACAGCGGCGGCGCCGTCTACAAGGGCCTGGAGATCGAAGGGCAATACGCCATCGGCGCCGGCTTCTCGCTCTATGGCAATTACAGCGTGAACGACGCCCAGTACAAACACACCCAGGTGCGCGTGGCCGCCACCCCGAACGTGCTGGCCTCGTTCGGCCTGCTCTACGACAACGGCAAGGGCCCCTATTTCTCGCTGATCGGCAAGTTCGTCGGCAATCACTGGGGGCTGGACAGCACCACGGACAGCGACGGCCACACCGTGTTCGCCAACCAGTATCGCATCGGCAGCACCGCGACCGCCGACCTTGCCCTGGGCTGGCATTTCCACCATCTGGCCGGCTTCATGAGCGACCTGACCCCCAGCCTCAAGATCGCCAACCTGTTCGACAGCCACGCCATCAGCGATTTCGCCGGCAACCAGTCTGCGGCCAGCGCGGGCTATCCCGACGGCGCACCGCTCTACTGGCGCCTGTCCGGCCGCAGCGTCTTCTTCAACCTGTCGATGACCCTGCCATGAGAACCCGCCCTGCAACCCGCACCCTCGGCGCCGCCCTCCTCTTGGCCGCAACGCTGGGGGGCAACTCCCGGGCGGCCATCCCGGGCGAAGTACCCGGCGCCCCCGCCATCGCGGGCGCAACGCTGGAAAAAATCGTGCTGGTCGCCCGCCACGGCATCCGCAGCCCCACCAGGCCACCCGCGGAACTGAAAGCCCAGACCGGCCGCGACTGGCCCTCCTGGCCAGTCGCGCCGGGACAACTGACCGAACATGGCCGCGCGGCGCTGGCCGCCATGACGGATGCGCTGGACCAGCGTTACCGCCAGTTCGGCCTCCTCCCCACCACCGGCTGCCCCGCCCCCGGCGCGGTCGCAATCTGGGCCGACGCCGCCGACGACCGCACGCGCCAGAGCGGCGCGATCATGGCCGAACATCTCGCCCCCCGCTGCGGCCTCACATCCCGCGCGCTGCCGGCAGGTCACGCGGACCCGTTCTTCAACGCCCTCGGCGCCAACGCCGCGACCCTGGACCAGGCCCGCGTAACCGCCGCGCTGGACCAGGAAATCGCCCAAGACCGCGACCACCGGCCCCAGCCGGTCCAGGACGCGCTGGCCCGACTCCAGACGCTGGTCGCCCCGGATGGCTGCGCCGGCCGGACCGGCCCCTGCCTGACCGACGGCCTTTCCCTGTCCGGCCCGCCCAGGGCACCGCACCTGAAAGGCGGCCCCATCCTGGCGGCCACGATCGCGGAAAACATAATGCTGGCCTACGCCCAGGGCATGGGGCCGCAACAGGTGGCCTGGGGCACGCCGGACGGCCCGGCCATGCTGGCCACGATCCTGCCGGCACATATCTATGCCTCAACGCTGACCCGTCGCCTGCCCGCCATCGCCATCCCGCGCGGTTCGGTCCTGTCACGCGCCATCGTCGACCTGCTGACCGACCGCCCGGTCACCCTGCCCGATCACAGCGCAATCGGGCCGGACGCCAGGCTGGTCCTGTTCGCCGGACATGACACGACGCTGGACATGCTGGGGACGATCTTCGGCCTGGACTGGCATTTCACCGACCAGCCGGACCCGACAGCCCCCGACACGACCCTGGCCTTCGAACGCTGGCGCCTAAAGGATGGCCGCCGCATGGTGCGCGCGGTGATCCTGCATCAGGGGCTCGACCAGCTCCGCTCGGCCCGGAAGCCGGGCCTGCTGGGCGACGGTGTCACGGCCCTGCCCATCGGCACCTGTGCCGGACAGAGTCTTTGCCCGGCCGGAAACCTACATCCCGCCAGAGCCCTCTGACCATGTTTCATGGCCGGAAAAACCGGCCGCAGCCCCTACCCGGACTTCACCCGTTCAGGAGCATCGTGCATCCCCGGCACAAGGCTCCTGAACGAATCAAAGTTTTTTGGTTCTTTTTTTCAAAAAAGAACGTCAAACATCCCTCGGCGGCTCCGCCGACAACCGCCAGTCGATCGGCGTCAGCCCATGGCCGGCTAGAAACGCATTGGCCTTGGAAAAATGGTGGCAGCCAAAGAACCCGTTATGCGCCGATAGCGGCGACGGATGCGCCGCCTTCAGCACCAGATGCCGCGACTGGTCGACAAAGGCCGCCTTGCGCTGGGCATAGGCCCCCCACAGCATGAAGACAGCCGGCGTGCGCTGCTCGTTGACGCGGGCGATCACCGCATCGGTAAACTGCTCCCATCCCCGCTTCTGGTGCGAAGCCGCATTGCCCCGCTCCACCGTCAGCACGCTGTTCAGCAGCAGGACACCCTGCTTCGCCCACGATTCCAGATAGCCGTGATGAGCCGGTGGAATACCCAGATCGCTCTGGAGTTCCTTGTAGATATTGACCAGCGACGGCGGAATGCGCACGCCGGGCCGCACGCTGAAGCACAGCCCATGGGCCTGGCCCTCGCCATGATACGGGTCCTGCCCCAGGATCACGACCTTGACGTCCGTCAGCGGGGTCAGGTCCAGCGCCCGGAAATATTCCGCCCCCCTGGGAAAAATCACCTTGCCGCGCGCTTTTTCCGCCAGCAGGAAATCCTTCAGCGCCTGCATGTAGGGCGCATCGAATTCGGGGGCCAGAGCCGTCTTCCAGCTATCGTCCAGTCTGATCGTCATGCCGGCATGAAGCGACGCCACGCGGCAAAAATCAAGCAGCCGTGCCCGCCCCCGCCGTAAAGGGCGGGGGCGGAGCAGGCTCAGACAACGCTCCCGTCAGGGCGCAACATCCACCAGCACGATCTCGGCATCCTCCAGCGCGCGCACCGTCAGCACGTCGGTCTCCGAAACCGCCGCCCCATCGCGCGTGCCGACCGTCCGGCCCTCGATCTCCACGCTGCCCTTGGCCGGGACCAGATAACCCAGCCGCTCCACACCCAGCCGGTATTCCGCGCTCTCCCCCTTCTTCAGGGTCGCGCCCAGAACCCGCGCATCGGCATGGATCGGCAAGGCATCGCCCGCCGTATCGGCATCGTAGCCCGAGGCCAGCACCACGAACCGCCCGCCACGCTCGCCCCTGGGAAAGGTCCGCGTGCCCCACGAGGGCGCATGCCCCGCCCGGTCGGGCATGATCCAGATCTGGAAGATGCGCGTCCTGCCGGGCTCGCGATTATATTCACTGTGCATGATACCGGTGCCGGCCGACATCACCTGCACGTCGCCCGCCTCGGTGCGCCCCGTATTGCCCAGATTATCCTGATGCGTAATGGCCCCTTCGCGCACATAGGTGATGATTTCCATGTCGCGATGCGGATGGGTGCCGAAACCGGTCCCCGGCGCAATGGCGTCATCGTTCCACACACGCAGCGCACCCCAGTGCATCCGACGCGGATCGTAATAATCCGCGAAGGAAAAATGATGTTTCGCATCGAGCCACCCATGGTCGGCATGGCCCAGTTCCGCGAACGAACGAACCTCGATCATCGTGATCCCTCCAGTCTGATGTTTCTGAACGGACCCTACGCCCCCGCCGCAGCACTCCGATACGGCAGGAAGCGAAACCCTTCGTTTCCGGATTTTCCGCCCCCGGAGCCTGTCGGAGCCCCCGTCTGGACGGGCACCGACAGAAAATATATGGAAAGAGACCCGTCTGACCGTTTCCAAAAAGGCCGCTCTTCATGCGACTGCCCGATTTCGAAGCCTGGGCCATCTTCGCCAAAGTGGCCGAATGGGGGTCGTTCGCACGCGCGGCAGAGGACATCCAACTGTCCAAGCCCACCGTCTCGAAGGCCGTGACCCGGCTGGAGCAGGCTCTGGGGGCCAGCCTGTTCAACCGCAATTCGCGCCAGTTATCCCTGACCGACATGGGCCGCCACGCCCTGGGCCATGCCAGCCGCATCATCGCCGAAGCCGAAGCCGCCGAGGCCCAAGCCCGGGACGGCACGCTGAAACCCTCGGGCCTGATCCGCATCGCGGCGCCGATGACATTCGGTGTCAAGCACCTCTCGCCAGTCCTGCCCGCCTTCCTGCAACGCTATCCCGACATCGACCTCACGCTCGATTTCAGCGACGCGATCGTCGATCTGGTGGCCGAGGGCTACGACATCGCACTGCGGATCTCCTCGCTGGCGGACTCCTCGCTGCGGGCCCGCCGGCTCTGCGCGGTCAGGCTGCTGCTGGTCGCCACCCCCGCCTGGCTCGATGCGACGGGCCGGCCGACCCATCCGCGCGATCTCGAAGCGCATAAGAGCTTCGTCTACACCAACACCTCCGCCCCGGGGACGATCCGCCTGCGCCACGCGCCGTCCGGCAAGGATTACGTGCTGTCCCAGGCATCCCGCCTGCGCGCGAACAATGCGGAAGGCTTCCTGCCGGCGCTCGAAGCCGGACTGGGATTCGGCCTGTTCCCCGAATTCATGATCTGGGACAGTCTTCAGGCCGGATCGCTGGAAATCATCCTTCCGGAGTGGCAGGCATCGCCGATCGCGCTCTACCTGGTCACCCCCCCCAGCCCGCTTCGCCCCGCGCGCGTCAACGCGCTGCTGGATTATTTCGTCGACGCGTTCGCACTGCCACCCTGGGCCCGACAGGACGATCCGCCACCCACATAGCCCCCGCGCCGGGCCTTGAAACAGCCCCTCACCGCCTTCTGTTGAGCCGGGCCACCAGCGGCGCATCCGTGTCCGCCGGGGCCGGGCGTCCGTAGAGATAACCCTGCACCTCCCGACACCCTTCCGCACGGACCAGCGCAAGCTGGTCCTCGGTCTCGACCCCTTCGGCGACGATCCGCACCCCCAGCCGCTTGCCCAGATCGGCAATGGCCCGGACCACCGCCGCGCATTCCGGCCGCTCCAGCGCATCCCTGACGAAGGAGCCGTCGATCTTGATCTTGTCGAACGAGAAGGTCCGCAGATGGGCCAACGACGAATAGCCGGTGCCGAAATCGTCCAGCGAAACGCGCACCCCCATCTCGCGCAGGGCCAGCAGGTCCTGGATACCGCGATGTTCGTCGGCCAGCAGCGCCGTTTCGGTCACCTCGATCTCCAGCCGCTCCGCCGGCAGGCCCGAGCTGGACAACGCCGCCGAGACGACATCGATCAACGTGCCCTTGCCCAACTGAGTCGCCGACACGTTGACGGCGACATGCGCCTCGTCCGCCCATTGCGCGGCGCTCTGGCACGCACGGTTCAGGACGAATGCACCCAACTGGTCGATCAGCCCGCATTGCTCGGCCACCGGCACGAACCTGCCAGGAGAAATCCAGCCCTGCTCGGCATGATGCCAGCGGGCCAGGGCCTCGCGCGACGTGACCTGCCCGGACTGCAGATCGACAATCGGCTGGTAGAAGACGAACAGCCCGTCCTCGCGGGCCAGGGCCGACCTCAGCCGTTCTTCCAGACGCACGCGCTCCTGCATGCGCGTCTCCAGGTCGGGCGAGAACAGCCGCGACGTTCCCCTTCCCGCCTCCTTGGCCGCATACAGCGCCATGTCGGCCCGCGACAGCAGGATATCGGGCTCCCCGCCATGTTCCGGCGCCAGAGCAATACCGACCGACGCCCCGATCTGGAGCGTCCGATCGTAATCGAGATCGAAGGGCGCCCCCAGCGCGGCGACGATCAGGTCGGCCTGCACCTTGGCCTGCTGGCAGGAATCATGGGGCAGCAGCACGGCAAACTCGTCCCCGCCCAGCCGGGTCAGCGTAACGGCTGGGCCGTTGCAGACCATTTTCAGCCGTGCCGCGACCTGCTGCAGCAAGGCATCGCCGGTCTGGTGCCCGCGCGTATCGTTGATCAGCTTGAAACCATCCAGATCGACATACAGCAGCCCGACGCGATTGCCCGGCGAGGCCAGACGTTCTTCGAGCTCCCGGCGAAACGTGACCCGGTTGGGCAGATCGGTCAGCGCGTCGTAATGCGCCAGATGCCGGATGCGGTTTTCCGCCTCGACCTCCTTCGTCACCAGTGCCCAGGTCAGCATGGGCGCCATATAATGGCCGTCCCGGGCGGTGATGGCGGAAATCTTCAGGTCCAGCACCTCGTTGCCCAGGCGGATGCGCGCATTGTGCGGCAGGTTGCTCGGATCGGCCAGAATACCGCGCTGATGGGCCGGCGAACGATGGAACACGTCGATGGAGGTGCCGATCAGGTCATCGGCACGGATCGGCAGCAGATGCTCGATACTGCGGATCAGCGCCTTGGACATCTGGTTCGCGTAGTTGATGATATAGGTCTGCGGCTCCACCGTCATGACCGCCACGGGCATGTTGTCGATCATCCGCAGCAGCAGTTCCTGCTCCTTCGCCCGCCGCAATTCCTCGGCACGCGCATTCACGGTTTTCGAAAAATCGCGATAGGTGCTGGTCAGCACGCCGATCCCGCCAACCGAATCGACAAGCAGGCTCACGGCAGCCGCCAGATGGATCGACGTCCCGCTCAACAGGCACAGGATCAGGAGCGTCACATTGGCGATGATCGCCAGCCGGATCGCCGCGACCCGCAGATGCGCCAGACAGTATATGACCGACAGCGTCGTGGTAGCGATGTAGAAGAACAGGAAAGAGCGCGTCGCCTCGTCACCATAGGGATAAAGCGCAAACGCCCACACCGCCTGGACAAGGACCAGCCCGACGGAAAGCCGGCCGGTCCTGGTCAACGCGGCCTGGACATGCTCCAGCGTCGGCTCGCTCCTGCGCGCCTGAAACCAGGACCGCATCCTGAAGGCACAGAACACGCTGGCCACGGCCGGACAGAAGATCGAAAGCCAGTCGGGCGCCTGCCGGGCAAAGACGGCGGCAAGCAGCCACGCATTGACCATCAGGACGACATACATCGTCGGCAGGTGCTGCGCACATCGGCGATACCGCGCCACGGCCAGCTCGGCACTCTCGATCTCGGCGGTGGAAAACCAGCCTTCACGGCCGAAGGGCCAGCTGATGTTCATGCCACGCCCTCCACCCGCGCGACCTGCCCCTTGCGGATAATGTCCTCCATCGTGACCGGGTGCCCCAGCAGGAACCCCTGCGCTTCCTCGCAGCCTTCGGCATTCAGCATCGAAAGCTGGTCATAAGTTTCGATGCCCTCGGCCATCACCGGAATGCCGAAGCTCTTTCCCAACGCCAGGACGGCCCGGATAATGGCCATGGTCTGGGTCGTCGCCGCCGAGGAACAGAAGAAGGACCGGTCGATCTTGATCCGGTCGAAGGTGAACGACCGCAGCGTGTCCAGCGACGAATAGCCGGTACCGAAATCGTCCAGGGCAATGCTGACACCCAGCTCCCTGATCTGGCGCAGCATCTCCAGCGACCGTTCCCGATCGGCGAAAATGGTCGATTCCGTCAATTCCAGCTCCAGCCGCTCCGGGGCCAGCCCGGTCTCGGCCAGAACCGCCCGGACCACCGCCGGCAGGTCGGCGTTGACGAACTGCACGGCGGAGAGATTGACCGCAATCGTATAGGGCGGCTCCCACGTCGCGGCTTCACGGCACGCCGTGCGCAGCACCCACTCCCCGATCGCCAGAATCAGCCCGTTCTCTTCGGCCAGCGGAATGAACTCGCCAGGAGGAATCTGGCCCCGCTTCGCGTGCGTCCAGCGCAGCAGAGCCTCATAGCCCCGGATGCGCCCGGTCGATACGATGGTCTGGACCTGATAATGCAGCGTCAGCTGGTTACGGCCGATCGCGTCACGCAGGTCGGCCGCCAGCGCACGCCGCTCGCGAACCCGCTCGTCCATGCCGGCTTCATAGAAACAGACCCGCCGCAACGGGTTCGATTTCGCGCGATACATCGCCAGGTCCGCGCCGTTGATCAGACTTTTCCTGTCGGCGGCATCGTCGGGAAAGAGCGCAACCCCCAGGCTGCCGCCGGACGAGATTTCCAGGTCATCAGTCTTGATCGGGAGGGAAAGGGCCTTTTCGATCCGGTCGACAAAGCCCTCCGCATCGCCGGATGCGCCGATGCGACAGATCGCGGTGAATTCGTCACCCCCGGTCCGAGCGATGAATTCGCCGCGTTCCTCCTGCTGCAGGGCC
Source organism: Gluconacetobacter asukensis (assembly GCF_014174375.1). GTDB lineage: Bacteria > Pseudomonadota > Alphaproteobacteria > Acetobacterales > Acetobacteraceae > Gluconacetobacter > Gluconacetobacter asukensis. Next base: position 27,088 of record NZ_JABEQE010000013.1, on the reverse strand, counting down.
TTCATGCGGCGCCCCAGCACGCGCAGCACCTCGTCGCCGACCGAATGCCCCCGCAGATCGTTGATGTCCTTGAACCGATCGAGATCGATACCGATCAGCGCCAGCCTGCTCCCGCGCTGGGTCGCCAGCGCAATTTCCAGATCCAGCCGGTCATTGAAATTCGCCCGGTTCGGCAGTCCTGTCAGCGCGTCGTTCAGCGCCATGCGCCGCAAGCGTTCGATGGTCTCCGCCCGCGTGCTGTCATCGATCAGATAGCTGACCATGCCCATCACCAGAATGATCAGGCTCATGCCGATCACGGCCATGGTCATGGTCTTCAGGGCTTCGGAATGGGTGGGCACCATGCCCTCGCCCGTCGAGACGACATGAAACGCCGTCATGCCGAGAAAATGCACCGACAGGATGGCGGCGGCGAACAGGCCCGCCATGGCATTGGTGCTATCCCCGGTCCGCTTCAACGCCATATGCAGCGCCGCCATGGACAGAACCGGCCCCAGGATGCCCGACCCGATCACATAGGGCAGATCCCACATGACCTGCCCGTGGACGTGAAAGGCCATCATGCCGACATAATGCATGGCCGCGATGGAAGAGCCGAGCAGGCCACCTCCCACTACCGAAGGCCATGGAACGACGCGACTGCCGGCGGCGATAAAGCCCAGCACGCTCCCGACGATGCAGATGAACAGCGAGAGCAGGGTCAGCAACGGGTCGAACGTCACGCCCGCCCCGGCCCGAAAGCCCATCATCGCGATGAAATGCGTGCACCAGATGGCCACACCCGTGGCCAGGGCGGTCAGCACATGCCACCCCACCCGCTGCAACCCACTCGTCTGCAACGCCCGGCGAAACAGGCGCGCCGTTACCCATGATCCCACCCCGCAGAGAAAGGCGGCGACCAGGACTATCCGAAGATCATGCTCGCGAATAACACACAAAAACAGAGAATTCACCGAGCATGTCTTTCTTCAAAGGCAGAGAAGCAAGATTCTATCCATCCATACCACTGGAGAAATATCCTTCAAGGCCTCCTCCGGCACCGCTGATACTCTCTTCCGGCACGATCGGGCCATCACCAGCCCTGGCGCAGCGCCAGCCGCGCTGCCGCCGGATCGCAGCCCCGTGCCGCCGGCAACGCAGCCCCGACCGGGCACGCCCCGCGCAAAGCCCGAAGCGGGACCCTACAGCCCCTCCTCCATCGCTGTCGCACAAGGCGGATGCCCGTCCTGCCGCACGATGGCCCGCAGCGCGGTCGCCAGATCCTCCCTTTCGGGAGCCTGCATGTCCGCCCGGCGCAGCAACGCCGGCACAAGCGGGGCCGCCCGCGCCGGATCGCGTGTCCATGCACGCAGAAACGCCGCCAGCCGCCGGGCAACAGGCACCGGCAGCGTGCAATCCGCCATGGCCTCGCGAATTTCAAGGACGCACATCCCCCGCACCGTGACGGCCATATGGGACGCGAAATAGGCAAGAAGCCGCTCACCCGGCACATCGCGTCCCGTGCGGACGGCGCGGACCATGCTGTCCGCATTCGTCATCAGCCAGGCGCGCGCCGAAGGCACGCTCCGGCTCGTCGCCAGCCCGGACAACCGCCGTTCCGCCCAGCCCATCGTGCGCCGCAGATGCTCGTCGGGCCGGAAAGGCAGAACCAGCCGGAACATCGCGCCCGCGAAGAAGACGGCGGCCAGAAACGCCATCGTCCCATTCAGGAAGGCGCTTTCGTCATACCGGCCGGCATTGGACGGCCCGATCAGCACCGGAAGAAACATGTTGAAGGAAAAGGCATGGTTGACCAGGCGCGGCGCGCGCGCGGCCAGGCCGCCGACCACCATGGGCACCAGCAGGCAAAAGGCCAGCATCTCCGGCGCGGTCACCATCGGCACGACCAGCAGCACATAGGCGCCCGCGACAAGGGCACACCACATCGCTCCACGCGCAAAGCCGGCCGAGGCCAGCACCGGCACCTCACGCGTCGCCAGCAGCCCATAGACCAGCACGACATAGGCAATAAACCCGATCCCCGACGGCCAGGCAGTGACATACCAGGCGACCGACGCCGCCAGCACACCCGCCGCCACGCGCGCGCCATTCCGCAGCCCCTGGGTCGCCTGCCGCACCGAACGGGTGCGAAACCGAAAACGATCCCCCGCACGGGGTTCCGCAATGGCATCGATATGCAGCGCCCCGGCATCCAGCGTCCGCCGCACGGCATCCCACGGCGCACCGGCCCGCCGCCGCGCCACGGCGGCCAGCAGGTCGGCCAATGCCGCGCGGGCATGGTCGGCCACCCGCCCGGCCGCGGGCCCCATCTCCAGCACATCGAATTCGATCCGGCCCGACGCCGCCATGATATCCGCCAGCAAGGCGCTTTCCGTCGCCGGCCCGGGCACAGCCCGCTGCCAGCTCTCCAGCCCCTGCCGGGCCGTCGCGGACACGCTGCGCAGGCGCGCCAGCAGCGCCCCCCGCGCCCGCTCGCGCAGACCGGGCGAGAACAGCATGGCCAGCACAGCCTCGCAGAGAATACCGAGCGCGATATACGTCCCCCGCGCCATCGCGATAAAGAACGCATCGTCGGGCGACGCGATACCGTCCGTGGCGACGATGGCGGCCGTAAAGCTCGCGACCAGAAAACCGTAGCTGCGATAACCGTCGAACACCGTCGCCAGACCGCAGCACAGCCCGGCCCACACAGCGAGACAGATAAAGAACAGCCCCGCCTCCTGCGGAAAGGCGGCAATCAGCGCCACCCCCACGCAGCATCCCACGACCGTACCCGCCAGGCGCCAACGCGCCTTGGAAAACGACTCCCCGCGCGAGGCCGTCGCCACGGTCCAGACAGTCAGCGGCGCCCATTGCGGGCGGCCCAGCTCCATCCACATCGCAATCAGCAGCGACAGGATAGCCGCGCACGACGTCCGGAGCGCAAACCCCAGATCGGCCCGCGAGGGCGCGAACAGCCAGCTCCATCGCCCCCCGATCACGCCCGCCCCCACCTTCCATTCGGCGGCGGACAGTGGCCGGAGCCACGGGCGGCGTCCAAGTCATTCTCGTGATCAGGTGATAAAGGCTGCTTATGATCCGGGAGAGAACGCTCTCTTCTTTTTCTGAAGAAAAAGAAGCAAAAAGACTTTTGATCCGTTCAGGGCCATCGCGTGCCCCAGCAAAAAACTCCAGAACGAATCAAAGTTTTTTGGTTCTTTTTTTCAAAAAAGAACATCCTTCCTACATAGCCAGCACATCCGTCAGCACAAGGCTGGACGCAACCTGCCAGCACCGCGCCATCAGCGCACTGGTCATCGTCTGCCGCACCCGCACCAGCCCGACCGAAGGGGTCGGCGACGGATCGAGCCGCCGGACCTGAAACGGCACCCCACCGGTGCGCGACGGCAATGCCGCCACCGGCAGGATCGACGCCAGACGCCCCGCCCGCAGTTCCACGTGCAACAGCTCCAGCGCATTCGTCTCGAACCGCACATCGGGGGTGCGGTCCGCCTCCGCGAAACACCGATCGACGATCTGGCGGCTGCGCATCGAACGGTCCAGCAGGCACAGCGGCAACCCGGCCGCCTCGCTCCACGCGCAACGCACACGCCCCGGCAGGGTAATACCCGGACCACCGACCAGCACATGCTGCTCGACATAAAGTTCGTGGGCCTCGAACAACCCGCCGGCCGGCAACTGGTCGAGATAGACGATACCCAGCCCGAAACGCTGTTCGGCCAGCCCGCGCAGGATGTCGCCATGCGCCGCGACGGTCAGTTCCAGATGCAGCGCCGGGATGGCGGCGCGCAGGCTCTCCATCAGCAGCGGCGCCAGTTGCTGGGCCGGCGGCATGACACCGATGGCCAGACTGCCGCCCGCGACCTCATGGGCAAAACCGGCCTCCTGCCGCAATCCGTCCAGCGCCGCGAGGCTCTGCCGCGCCCAGGCCAGCACACGCTCGCCCTCCGGCGTCAGGCCCAGCACCCGCTGCCGGCGGCGGATGATGGTCACCCCCAGCTCATGCTCCAACTGCCGGATCGCCGCCGAAAGCGCGGGCTGCGACACACCGCAATGCTCCGCCGCGCGCGAGAAATGGCGAAACCGATCGAGCGCCACGAGATAGGTCAACTGCCGGAGGAACAAGACGCCCTTCCTTCACACCACGGAACGTCCTGTTCTCCTCGCGGAATGTGCCCGCCCCGACAAGCCCCTGCCGCACCTGGAACCTGATCAAAACCTGTCTGGACATGCGCGCCGGATCGCCGCCAGCGCGCATGTCCAGACAGGTTTTCAAGCCGTGAAGAAGCTGCTGAATCCTTTTGCCCGCAACGCCCGCCGATAGGCGATGGAACTCCGATCGGCCATCACATGCGCTTCCAGCGTAGGGTCCAGCGGCAGGTTCTCCGGCCTCTGGGCCTCGACAATGGCCCGATCCTCCTCGAAGACCCGGCGATTGAATGCGTAGACATCCTCGATCGGCATTTCCTTGTCGAAATTGCGACAGATGGGCGCAAACATCCGGGTCTTCCGCGCCGAAACCGGCGAGGCCGCATTCATGATCACGAGCCGCCCGTCATCGGGGAAATGAATCTCCAGCGTGGCGGTAAAGGGCACATGCACGCGGAAATGGCGCAGCCATTCAAACCCCGGCCGCCCCCGGTCCGACACGCCGATCGGATAATTGCCGACGCTGCTGCGATATTCGGCCTCGAAACCGCTCGGCGTCGGGACGGGCATATAGGGCGGCACCACCGCATTGCCCGGATCGGCGAAGGTCTCGGTATGAACGAAGGCGAAATGCGCCACGTCGATGAACCCCTCCACCTGCCGCCCGGCAAATCCCGCAATGTCGATCCACGGGCAGGTGATCTGCTGAAAGGCCGGGTCATCCCAATGCGGCATGGGCGGAAGGACAGGCTCCCCCTCCGGTGCCAGACAGGTCCAGATCAGCCCATAGCACTCGACCGCCGGATAGGTCCGCAGATGCAGCCGGGGCGGGATGTTATTGTCCGGATTGGCCGGAACATGCCTGCACCGCCCCTCGGCCCCGAAGACGAAACCATGATAGGCACAGGCGATCGTCTGGCCGTCGCCCTTGCCCATGCTCAGCGGCACCCCGCGATGCGGGCACAGATTATCCGCCACCACAATGGATTCACCGGCCCGATAGAGCACCAGCGGCACATCCAGCAGCGTCACGCCCAGCGGCGCGCGGCCCAGCTCTCGCCCCAGCGCGACCGGATACCAGCACCGGGCCAGCAGCCGCCAATCCTCGGGCAGAAAGGTGCAGTCGCGCGGCAATGCTCTGTCGGCCGGGGCCGGGCTCTGGAGAACGTCAGACATCGGGGGCCTCCTGCAATACGGGTCGGCCACCATGGTTTCATGCCTGTCGCATTCGCGTATATATCAGAATTTCATCTTCCCCGTTCGCAAAATCAGAGCACCCGCCATGCCGGCCTTCTCACGGTTCCTGCTCTATTTCCTGGCCGTCGCGCGCCACGGTTCCATCCGCCGCGCCTCCGATGAATTGCGGATCGCCGCCTCGGCAATCGACCGGCAGCTCCTGCAAGGCGAGCAGGCCCTCGGCACCTCCCTGTTCGAACGGCTGCCCACCGGCATGCGCCTCACCGCCGCCGGCGAAATCCTGCACGCCCACGCCCGCCGCTGGCATCGCGATTTCGAAGACGTGGCGCGGCAGATCGACGATCTGAAAGGATTGCGCCGGGGCCAGGTCACCCTGGTGGCGCCGGAGGCCCTGACCCGCTCCTTCCTGACCGGCATCATCGCCCGTCTGAGGCAGACCCATCCCGGCATCGTCCTGAATCTCCGCGTCCACGACAATGCGGAAATCGCGGGCCTGCTCGATGACGGAGAGGCCGACCTGGCCCTGATGCTCGACCCGGAGGGCATACGCAGCCTGCATGTGCGCAGCGCGGCCCTGTTTCCGCTGGGCTTCGTCTCGCCCCCCGGCCATCGGCTGGCCCGGCTGGCATCCACGCGCTTTTCCCTCTGCGCCGACGAACCGACGATCGTGCCGGCCTCCCCCCTCGCCGTTGCCGCGATCTTCGCACGCCTCGAAGCCGATTGCGCCGTCACCGCGCGGGTGGCGACAACCAGCAACAATGTACAATTGATCAAATCCCTGGTGGCCGCCGGCACGGGCATCAGCCTGCTGAGTTCCCTGGACGTGATGGATGAGGTCGCGCACGGCCAGCTCTGCTTCACCAGACTGGCCCACGCCTCGGTGCGTCCGCTGGCCCTGTCCCTGGTCCACGACCGGGGCCGGCATCTCTCGGCCGCCGCCCGGCTGGTCGCCGACATTCTCGATCACGCACTGGCCGATCTCGCAAACATGCACGACAATCCCGGCCATGTTCCCATAGCGCCCGGTCTCTGAAGTCACCAGTTGGTGAAGACAGCCTCTCACGACCCGGTGAAGCGCGGCACACAATGAACCGTAACCCAATGGTTCAGAAAATATTTCTCGATTTCGGCAAAACTCATTCGAATAAAACATAATTTATATTCAGACCGGCATCTATTGTCCTTCCGGCATGACAATGCTGAGAATGCCCCCACAGACGATGTTTTCATGCATCATGAAATAATAACAAAGAATCGGCTAACGATACCATGTCCCTCGCGGTGACTGCCTCCTCTCGCGCACGTCCCTGTCCGGACAGAATGCCGTTTGCAGCAAATCCATTTGCCGACGCCCTCCACACCAAGGCGCCCGATATCCGCATCATCATCAACGACCGAACATCCCTCACCGTCTCACTGCTCGTGGCATTGCTCTGCATGACCGCATCCACCTGCCTCGGTGCGACCAACAGCCCGGCCGCAACAATCACACAGGTGAAACAGAAGCGCCCGCTCGCCGAAGACAGGCTGAACCCGCTCTTCGAGGGGGAAAGCCTCTCCACCCTGCTGGCGCCCGAGGACGATGCCCTGCGCGCCGGCGACCCGAGCGCCGATTATTTCGCGATCGACCGCTCCTCGGGCAATCTGCTGCCGCAGGCCAAACCATGGCGCCAATGGCTGAGCCAACGCGGCTTCACCTTCGACATGATCTACAAGGCCGAGGGCATGGCCAATATCGCGGGCGGCCTGTCCCAGGGCATGGATTATGTCCATGACCTGCGCGTGACCATGCTGTTCGACCTGGGCAAGCTGCTGGGGCTGGACGGATGGTACGTCCACGGGCTGGTCATGAACCGCGAAGGCCGCCAGGTCGGCTGGGACCATGTCGGCGAACGCAATGTCCTGCTGACCGAATTATGGAGCATCCACGGCCCCGCCGCCGCCCGACTGGCCGATCTCTACGCCGAGAAATCGTTTCTCGGCGACCGGCTCAACATCAATATCGGCCGCATCGCGCTGACCCACACCTACGGCACCTCGGCGCTGCTGTGCACGTTCATGATGCAATGTTCCGCACCGATGGCCATCCGCGAACCCCCGGGCTGGAGCGTCTATCCCAAGACCTCATGGGGCGGCACGCTGCGCTTCCGGCCGCTGCGCGACCTGACATTGCGCACCGGCATCTACAAGATCGCCCCCAAGCCCGAGGACAATACCGGCTGGGCCTGGGCCAGCGAGACCACCACCGGCATCCAGACACCGGTGGAACTGACATGGGAACCCTTCTTCGGCCCGCACAAGCTCGTCGGCCACTACAAGTTCGGCTACGGGCACGACACCTCGCCCTATGCGGACATGATCGGCACCGTGCCGGCCATCGACCGGGAAACGACCCGCGCCCATGCCGACAGGCCGCGCGACACGTTCTATATCGAGGCCGACCAGATGATCTATCGCACCCAGGGCACCAGCCAGATGTCCGGCGGTTACCTGATGGCCGGCTATATCCACAATACGCCGAGCATCTCCACCTTCGCCGACGAATTCTATTTCGGCACCGCGCTGCTCGGGATCGTGCCCGGGCGCCCCTTCGACCGGCTGGGCCTGATGTATTCCTATTACCAGATGAGCCCGCGCCTGGCCTACGGGCAGCGGCTGCGGCAGGACGCCGGCCTGCCGCTCGGCCCATACGTCACGGGCCCGCAAACCCATTCGGCGGTGCTGGAGGCCTATTACAGCATGCCCGTTCTGCCGGGCCTGATCCTCTATCCCGAATTCGAATATATGATGCGCCCGGGCGAAACATCGGTCATTCCCAACGCAACATTGGTCGGCATCAAGATGATCGCCAATCTGTAACCCCGCCATGCCGGGGCCATCGCCCGAATATGATCGCACGGCCGCGGTAAACTAAATATCAGGCGCATCTTCGCCAAACCGATGCTCTCTACAGAAGAGCAGGCAAAACGCGCCGGACCGGAAAAGCGCTTGCAAGGGATGGAAACAGGCATGAACGACATGGCAGCCGCACCGGCGACGATCACAGGACAGGCGCAGACCTACGACGTGGCGACCTCCCGCCATGTGGTCCTGGCCTCCCTTCTGGCATGGCTGCTCGATGCCTGCGATTTCTTCATCGTGCTGTTCACGCTCGACGATGTCGCCCGCAGTTTCCACGTCTCGCTGCAAAGCATCCTGCTCGCCCCGACGCTCACCTTGCTCACCCGCCCGATCGGCGCCTTCCTGTGCGGGCACGCCGCCGACCGGTACGGGCGCAAACCGGTCATGATCGCCACCATCATCGTCTATTCCGCGATCGAGATCCTGTCCGCCTTCGCCCCCAACCTCGCCATCTTCCTGCTGCTGCGCACCTTGTTCGGCGTGGCGCTGGGCGGCGAATGGGGCGTGGGCACGTCGCTGATCATGGAGAGCATCCCGCCCTCATGGCGCGGCACCGCCTCGGGCATCCTGCAGGCCGGCTACCCGGCCGGATACCTGCTGGCGTCTCTGGTGTTCCTGCTGCTGCCCTTCGTCGGCTGGCGCGGGCTGTTCATCCTCGGCGGCAGCGCCCTGCTGGCGGCGGTCTATATCTGGCTGCGCGTGCCCGAAAGCCCCGAATGGCTGCGCCGCCGGCACGACCAGAGCGCCCGCGCCACCAAGCCCCCCAGCCTGTGGTTCATCGTCCGCAACAACGCGGCGCTGTGCGTCTTCGCAATCACCCTGATGGCCGCCTTCAATTTCATGAGCCACGGCTCGCAGGACCTGTATCCCAAGATCTTCCTGGGGCTGGAACGCCACCTGCCCCACCCCTCCATCACGCTGATCGTGGTGCTCTACAACATCGCCGCCATCGTCGGCGGCCTGTTCTTCGGCGTGCTGTCGCAGAAGATCAGCCGCCAATACAGCATCGCGCTGGCCGCCTTCCTCACCCTGCCCTTCCTGCCGCTGTGGGCGCTCTCCCACTCCCCCTTCTGGCTCGCCGTCGGCGCCGTCTGCATCCAGTTCTGCGTCCAGGGCGCCTGGGGCGTCGTCCCCGCCTATCTCAGCGAACTCTCCCCCGCCTCGGTCCGCGCCACCTTCCCCGGCCTCGCCTACCAGTGCGGCAACCTCATCGCCGCCAGCAACGCCCTGCTCCAAACCGCCCTCGCCACCTGGTTCGGCACCGGCCTCGCCCCCGCCATGATGCTCACGGTAGGCACCGCCGCAACAGTAGTCCTGACCCTGATCCTCCTCAACGCCCGCCTGTATGGCCGTTATCGACCCATTCAATGAATGGCGGCTATATCGTCAGGAAAGATGTCGGCTCTCGCCCCTCATATCGAACGTAATGAGCATACTGACGAGAGCCGGAAAATGGACGACCGTTCATCGAACAACATCGCCATACCACAATTCCACTCCGCATACTCCAGATGAACGATATGAGTTATAATACTACCCTAAGTGATCGCGGGTAGAAAATTTTATGACGAATATCTAGGGGAAAAAATAAGGTGTTACGGGACGTGCCATTTGAAAATATTCGAGAAGAAAATATTATATTTCTTATCGAAAATTCAACCACAGAAGACCTTTACATCGAATTTAAGTCTGAAACCTATGGAACAAATGACGAGGCAAAACGCGAGCTGCTTGCTGACGTTTCTGCATTTGCGAACGCGCAAGGAGGCGATCTTCTCCTTGGAGTAGGGGCTGAGGCAGGGCAGGCAAATGCTCTTCCAGGAATAGGAATGATCGACGCGGACAAAGAAATTCTAAGGCTGGAGAGCATTATCAGAGACGGTCTGGAGCCACGTGTAGCAGGTATACGATCACGCGCGCTGAGACTCGCATCCGGTGAACAAATTATTGTTATAAGGATACCGGCCAGTATGATTGCGCCCCATCGCTCGGTCGCAAGTAAAGGCGGTAGGTTCTATCGCCGGAACAGTGCGGGAAAGTATGAAATGGATATACAAGAGCTTCGGGAAACCTTTACTGGCGGGGAGCACCTCGCTGACCGTTTGACTGGGATCCATGAGATAGCTGTTGCTGCCGCCAAGGGCAGGAACATGCCGTTTTCAATCGGCACACTGCCGGCTGCTGTGTTATCCCTGACGCCGCTCGACTACTTTCGACAGACACGGGATGTAGAACTTGACGAATTTAACTCCCAGCAACCTTACTTGAGGCGGCCCTCACCAACGTCGTGGATGACTACTCTGGAAGGAACGCTCATCCATGGGCTCCCGACGGAAAATGGTGTTTCCATGGTCGAAGGATATGCTCATACGCACCGATCTGGCCGCATTGAAGCAGCATGGAGGCTTGGCGGCCCCAGCCAAACCTCATCTGAAAGCGAAGCGCGCTTAGTGTTCGCCAATTATTTCGAAGGTGGCCTGTGTGATCAGGCGATGACAGCAGCAAATCGTCTAACTCAGATGGGCATATCCGGACCATGGGTCGTAGCTGTAACGATCCTCAACATTAGGGGTTATGATCTTCAACGCGACCATTTTAATGGAACCACGGCTTATCGCGATGAGGCGGCTCTCCCTTCCTTACGACTTGAGCGTATTAGCGCAGAGACGCTTACGCCTATTTTCAATACTTTCTGGAGGTTATTCGGTCATAAGCGCCCGAATAGGTAGCGGCTAACTGAGACTGGCCACTTCCACCCTATCGCGATATATCTCCACTTGATACCGCCAGCACCACATTATCACACAATTCCTGTGCTGATTGTCCGGATATTTCTCGGGAAACTTCATCAAAGTTCATCTCAAACCAAACACTTCGGCGTGGATTGAAAATACCAATGCTCTCGAGGTCGAATTGTCTGGACGCATGATTGAGCGCATAATAAGTCACCAGTTGTTTAATATCCACACTCCTAAACGGACGGTCGACTGCTTTAATTTCAAAGAGGCAGGAGCCCGAAATCACATCCGCTTCCGAGCTATCAACATATCCACAGCCTTTAAAAATTGGCCTAATGTAAAGTTCTTTACCTCTCCGTCCAAAAAATCCCACCAAACTCTCTTCAAGATGCTTCACTTGATTCTTTTCTATAAGTGACAACGGCAGATCCAACTCTTTTGAGTCATCCATCAGAGGGATTAGTCTCTTTTTCGTTTCAGTGAATGCAGCTGTATCCAGTTGACTTGGGTCGAGGCCAGAAGCACGCCCACAGAACCGTGCAAACGCAAATTCGGAGACGAAAGCTGCACGGATTTTCTCCCGTGGCTTATCGATTGGAGGTGACCATCTCTCGGTGTATTCAAGATTGAGACGTCGAACGAAGTGCTCCGACGTAGGCGCATGTTCAGCCCAGAATGCGTTATGCAGTGTGGCGAAACTAGAAGCATCGATCACAACGGGAAGTCCTTTCTGCCCCTGCCAACTCGGTCTCCCGCCCAAGAAAGAATAAACTTCTCAAATGGGTTTAACTCTTTCCTTATATGTTCACGCCAATGCTTTCCCTCATCCCTCAGGGCATAAGACGCAACCAAAAGAGCTCGCTTTTCAGGTCCGCTAAGTTGCCTGTACTGATTCCGAAGGTCGGATAGCCAGTACCAATCGCCCCAGAGCGCCATAATCAGAATAATATCTCGTCGAACAATATCAGATTTTCTAGTCTCGTAAATTTCCTTTATTAGCTGTTGATTTTCCTCTGTGTTCAAGTGCTGAAGAACCCTAAGGGCAAAGCAGAGATGGACATCAACTCGAAAAACATGAGATTCGGAGTGAATCAACGCAATAATATTCTCTGTAAGGCGCTTCTGAGCATTATCCCCCAATTCTCCAAAAACCCGATCCATCATGATTAGCGCGGACGAGAAAATTGGATAAAGAACATCACTATTTTCTATTACAGACAAAACCGCGTCGTCTTTAGTGCGACCTTCAAGATAATGAATTGCTGATACTATCTTGCGGGAAAGAGCAATGTGAACGCGAGACTTCGCAAGTTCCTCCTTCAGCAGTCCCAAAATATCAAAATTTCTAACTTCATTTTTTAAATTCTGATAATCCTCCTCGGCTGTTGGCGAGTAGGGGTCAAACCGCAGAGAAAAACTAAGCAGTAGCTTCGATCGCTCATGTTTATCTGCGATGACTTTACCTTCTTCTTCAGCAATCCCGTCATCCAGTGGCTCTTGAACCGGACACGTCGCACGAAATTCAGAAGTTGTCATGATTCTCGTTTTTGATTTTTGAAGAGAAAGACCTTGATTTTCAAATAATTTCTCGGATAAAAAAATGGTCTGCCTGTAAGCTTCTTCTCGACTGTGTGCGAAAAGATGAAAATCATCAGCAAACCTTACAAAAGGAATACGCTTGCCCTGCAGAAGGCGGTCAATTTGGTTAATTGTCAGTTCAGATAAAATACGTGCTGCAGGACCACCAATGGGCAGTCCGAAGGAACGTGTATTTGAAAAGTTGGCGAGGAATGACATAATTTTCTTCGGGTATGCCGTCTCGCCTGCAATTTGAAGAAGTGCATTTTCGAGTCTGTGATGACCGAGCCTTGGGTAGAATTCACTTATGTCGCAGGTGGTGACAAACTCATAATCTTCACAATGCCTTAGCGACTTCATCATAAATGCATGCCAGCTGAAATTACGATCAAATAGATCGCCTGTTTTTTCATCTGGCCGGTAGCGATAAGAATAAATTGTTTCTGCGTCTATCCTAATTCTGGTGGCCTCTATTTTCGCAGAGAGAGCGATGACACAGCTAAGAAAATGCGCGTTCCAGACGGGGTCCATTTGGGTGCCCCAACGAAATCCATAATATGAGACGGGTATTAATGCGTTGGTATTCGATGGTGGAAATCGCGCAAGATAATCATCAAAGTTTTCGTCATATTCACATATCAGATCAACAAAAAGATCCGATTTATCGTAAATTGCGTGCCCTTCAAATGACCGAGGGAAAATGTCTGTATCGCCATGTTTGATAAGGTTTTGAACAGCAATTTTGGCGGCTACACGAAATTCATCTTTTTTGACCATCGATCACTTTCCGTCAAATCGTGTCTGGAGATATTGAAGGCACAATACTTAACAACCGCCGCGAATGATCAGCTTGCTACAAAAGTACTCGGAGGACAAGGACAAGAGCACAGCCGTTCGCCGCCCGTTGCCTCCCTTTATTAAACTTACCGTGAATGGCAGATTTCTAGACTGAATTAACCACTCACAAATGATTACCAGGGCAACAGTACCATCATTAACACCCACCTTTTAAAATGACGGCTTTTCTTTCCTCTTTGCCAGAAGCCGGACATTCTACTTAGCCGCCCAAGCGGTCATGTTTGAAAAAGGGTGCCATCACTCAATAAATGCCCCCCCCTGACGGGATAGGCCGCTCGGCTTTGGGTTCGCGAACATAAATTGACGAGCGGGAACGCCACAAAGCGGTATGCTCTGTCGTGCGTTTCCCCGCCTCACTGCTGAGTGCGCCTTATTGGCCACGAGCATCACAATATGGGAAACGGGTACCAGTAGCCTCTACACCCATTATCCGTCCTAAATTCAAAAATCCGGCATCGTAGGTGCCAACAACCCGCCTATACGCAGCGGCGCCATCCGACGAGCCAACCCGGTAGCATCATCGGTTTCCACCATCATGCCCGCCACCGTCGCCACCCCTTCCGCCGGCTGCAACCGCTCACCAGGCATCCGGCGCAGGAACCGCGCAATGGCCGCGTCCTTGCCCATGCCGATCACACTGTCATAATCACCGCACATGCCCGCATCGGTCTGGTACGCCGTGCCACCGGGCAAAATGCGATGGTCGGCTGTAGGCGTATGGGTATGCGTACCCACCACCAGCGAAGCCCGCCCATCCAGCACATGCCCCATCGCCCATTTCTCGCTCGACGCCTCGGCATGGATATCCACCACCACCGCATGCACCGTCACCCCCAGCCGATGCCGCGCCATGATGTCGGTCACGGCGCGGAACGGATCGTCCAGCGCCTCCATGAACTGCCGCCCCATGACATTGATCACCAGCGCCTTGCGGCCATCCACCAGCTCCACCACCACACTGCCCTGTCCAGGCGTGCCGGGCGGATAATTGGCCGGGCGGATAATGCGCGGCTCGGCATCGATCTGGCCCACCAGATCCTTGCGATCCCACGCATGGTTCCCCAGCGTCACGACATCGACGCCAGCCGCAAACAGGTCACGGGCGATAGGCAGTGAAAGGCCAAACCCATGGCTCGCATTCTCGCCGTTCACCACCACCAGGTCCAGGCGCAGATCCCGCCGCAGATTGGGCACCGCCTCCATCACCGCCTCGCGCCCCGTGCGGCCGACAATGTCGCCCAGAAACAAGATCCGCACCCGTTTTTCCTTCTTCCACGTTGGGGCCGCCATCCTTCTTTTTCTGAAGAAAAAGAAGCAAAAAGACTTTTATCCGTTCAGGGACATCGTATGTCCCCAGCAAAAAGCTCCCGAACAGATCAAAAGTTTTTTGGTTCTTTTTTCCAAAAAAGAACAGAAACCCCTCACACCCGAATCACTTCCCGCTCCGTCACGATCAACGGCAGCGGCACATCATACGGCCCCACCGGCACTGCCGGCACTTCCTGCGCCGACAGGCCGAAGCCCACCGCCGGCACGCCGGGCAGCCCGGCCAGCGTGCGGTCGTAATAGCCGCCCCCGTATCCCAGCCGAAACCCCCGCCTGTCAAAACCCAGCAGCGGCACGAACACCAGATCAGGCCGCGCCGCAGGCCCATCGGGGTGCAGCGTGCCAAAACGGCCAGGATGCATGACCGCCTCGGGCGACCAGCGATGAAAGCGCAAAGGCTGCCCACGCGGCGGCGTTTCCGGCAGCAGCACGCCATACCCGTCCTCATGCAGCCCGGCGCACAGGCCGCGCAGATCCACCTCGCCCGGCAACGGCCACACGGCCGCGACACAGGCCCCCGGCGGCAACACGGCGCGGACATGCTCCCCCATGCGGCGGCACAGCGCCGCAGCGGCCCCCGGCGCGGGCGCGGCCGCACGCACGGCACGCAAATGCCGGCGCAGCTCGGCCTTCGCCTCCACCAGCGCAGGCGGATCGGATGCGGGAAGATCGGATGGGGTTGGAATGTGCGGAGCCGCCATGACCGTTGGTCTTTCAGCCCTCCCGGACCTGCTCACGCAGGTGGGCGCCAGATAACATGACCAGGATCACGCCAGAGCCAGCTCCCTAAGGAAGTGCTTATCGGCCCAGGGGTTGAGTTGCCTGACAAGTCCGGCAGCCCCGCTCCCCATATTTAGGGATGTTCGAGCGCCGCCGCAATGCTCTCGGCGCGCTCGACCAGCAAGGCCAGCTGTTCGCGCCGGCGCTCGTTCTCCACACGCGCCTGCCGGCCCTCGGTCAACTGGCGCGCGGTATCCGCAGGCATCTTCTCGACCGAGAGGTCATGGATCTCATCGGCCATCAGCAAAGCCGCCAGGGCCAGGATGCGGGCCTCGCCACTCTGCCCACCAATGGCGCGGATATGCTCGATCCGGCGCTCGACCTCCATCGCCATGGCCTGGAGATGGCGTTCCTGGCCGTCCTTGCAGCCGACGACATAGGCATAACCGTTGATGCGGACCGTGACCTGCGCCATGGCTCAGCCCTCCTCCATGCCGTCAATATCCTCGTCCGGCCCCAGCACGTCGCGCACCCGCGCGATCAGGGCGTCGATATTGGCCGCCAGCGTCTGCAGGTCAGGGCCCGGGGCCACCGCCTCGTCCCGACGATCCAGGGCAAAGGCAATACGGTTCAATGCCTGTTCCAGGCGGTCTGCGGGATCGGTCATCCCCCAGGCAACCGGGCTGTCCGGTCCATCAGCGTGCCCCACGGTCGTCATTCCCGTCACTCGGCGTCTCGGTCGCCGTCCAGACCCATGCGCCGGCAGCAATCCGCCACGCATATCCCGCGCGGCCCGCTCGCCAGTCCACATATCCGGACAGACACTCACTCTTGAACTGATCGCCCGCGCGGGGTTCAACGTCAAGCAATGATCCACCCTCCGATCCCCCCGCGCGTCTTCGTCGTCGCCTCGGCGGTCGAGGTCCGCGCAATCCTCTCCGTGCTGCCCGCGCACGACACGCCCGGCACACCTTGCATCGCCCTGCTGTCACCGGCCGACGCCGGCTGTTTCATGGGCCCCGCCTGGTGGCGCGCGCTCCTGGCCGAAACCGAGGCCTCACTGCCCGCCTTCCTCGATTGCGGCACGGCGGCAGGCCGCGCCGCCGAGGCCCTGGGGCTGGGCCTGCGCCATATCGTGCTGCACGGCACCGGCCGCCAGGCAGACACGATCCAGCGTCTGGCCCACACGCTGAGCGCAACCTGCCTGCCCGGCCGCCCGCCCCATTGGGTGGTGGGCCCCACCCCATCGCCCGAACGGCTGCGGGCCTATATCGCCGGCACGAATGGCCCACCGATCCGCCCCTGCCCCCCTGTCGTTGCGACGCGGGGCGCCGTATGATCGACCCACGATGTATGATTGTCAGCTTTATCTCGTCACCCCCCCGGTCCTGGACCCGGTCGCGTTCGCGCCGGATCTGGCGCGCGCCCTCGATGCCGGCCCCGTCGCCGCCGTGCAGTTGCGCCTGAAGGACGTATCCGACGATGCGATCCTCCGCGCGATCGACACCCTGCGCCCGGTGGCGCAGGAGCGCGACGTCGCCTTCATCCTGAACGACCGGCCCGACCTCGCCCGCCGCAGCGGCTGCGACGGCGCCCATGTGGGCGGCGAGGACACGGACGCCACCGCCTCCCGCGCCCTGCTGGGCGACGCCTTGCAACTGGGCGTGTCATGCTATGACAGCCGGGATCTGGCGATGCGCGCGGGCGAGGCCGGGGCCGATTACGTCGCCTTCGGCGCGTTCTTCCCCTCACCGTCCAAGGAGACCGAGATCCGCGCCTCCGTGGAACTGCTGACCTGGTGGAGCGCAATGATGGAACTGCCGGTGGTGGCCATCGGCGGCATCACCCCCGAAAACTGCGCCCCCCTGGTGCGGGCGGGGGCGGATTTCCTGGCCGTGATCAGCGCCGTCTGGTCGCACCCCGAAGGCCCCGCCGCCGGCGTGCGCGCCATGAACGCAGCCATAGACGCAGCCTGAATAGAAGCCGGCCCGATCACCCGGTCCGGGCCGGCGCCCCATCATCCGAGGCCGGCGGCGCCGCCCCCAGCAGCGAGCGGGTCAGATACAGCACCCCGTTGGATTGCGGCATCCCGTCGATCCAGATCGGCGCCACGCCCCCGGCCCCGTCCGACAGCACCAGCCGCCCCGTCGCCGGGTCGCGCCCCACCAGCACCGCCCCGCCGGCAACCGTCGGCAGGCTGACCCGGTTACCGGGCGCCGCGGCGACCATCTGGCGCAGCCGCTCCGCCGGATAGGCCCCGCGCACGATGCTGTAGGCCAGCGCCCGATGCAGCACCGCCGGCGCCGGCACGCCACCCGACGGGCCGGATGCACGGGCCAACTGCTCCATCGGCAGGTTGGGCACGGCAAACACGGTGAACGGCCCCGCCTGCCGCAACGGCGCCATCATCCCGGCCAGATCGAGCGCCCGCGTATAATCGGCCAGTTCGATACTGCCGCGCAGGGTCTCGTTCAGCGGCCGGTCGCGATAGATCGGCGTGTCGGGCGCGCCATAGGCCACCTGACTGTCCGGCCGCCCCTGATCCAGCGCCGGAATGTAGCTGTGCTCGACCGAAACGGTGGGAATGGCGGCCGCCCGGCTGTCACCACGGACCACGAACGGGTCCTGCCAGGCCGCCGGCGCACAGGCCGCGACAGGACATGCCAGCAGGCCGGCCATCAGAACGCGCGCCGCACTCATTCCACCCCCTTTGCGGGGCGGACCCGGCGCCGCCCCGTCGTCATGCCCGCCTCAGCGGGCGGCAATCAGCATCCGTCGCCCCGCATCGTCCAGCCCGACACCCGGCCGGCAATGACCTCGAAGGTCGTCTGGCAGGTGCTGGTATAGACGGTGCCGCCCATGCCACCCCAGCCGCCGCCCCAACCGGGACCCCAACCGGGGCCGCCCCAGCCGCCTCCCCAGCCACCCCAACCGCCGCCCCAGCCGGGGCCGCCGCTCCAACCCCAGCCCCAACCGCCGGCACCGGGCGAATAATTGGTCTCGCTGTCGATATAGGCCAGGAACGTATGGCCCTGGGCCTCATAGGAGCGCGTGGGCACGCCGAACGTGCGGATCACATCCACCTCGCCCCGGCCGACCATCGAATTGAGCAGCTTCCGCTGCTCGGGAGAGGGCACCTCGCACGCCGTCAGGGCGAGCAGGGCAGCCAGCGGTAGGAGCGAGAGGTATTTCATGATCCGGTTACCGATCTACAGGATAGAATTTATCATGACGTTAACGTAGCATAACCGCCACGGCGTACGAATTGGGGATGAAATTACAAATATTTCAACCCGTCCTTAGTTCAGCCCATCCATAAGATGTCATTTATGCGGGCCGTCCCCGCCGCCAACATGACCAGCCGATCAAATCCCAGTGCAATGCCCGCGCAGGGCGGCAGATGCGCCAGCGCCGCCAGCAGGGCCTCGTCCATCGGCCAGTCCAGCCCGGGCGCGGTGCCATACAGCGCCGCCCGCCGGGCCCGGTCCTCCACAAAGCGCCGGCGCTGCTCCACCGGGTCGGTCAGCTCCTCGAACGCGTTCGCCAGTTCCATGCCGGCGGCATAAAGCTCGAAGCGCAGGGCGGTGCGCGGATCGGCCGGGTCGCGCCGCGCCAGTGCCGCCTGGCTGGCCGGCCAATGCGTCAGGAATGTCGGCCGGTCCTGGCCGATCGCGGGCTCCACCCGCTCCATCAGCAGGCGGAAGAACAGATCCTCCCACGTCTCGCCCTCCCGCAGGGCACACCCCGCCGCCACGGCCAGCGCGCCGGCATCGCCCTCGGTCGGCAGCAGGTCCACCCCCGCATGCCGGGCAAAGGCCTCCTGCATCGTCAGGCGCTCGAACGGTATGTCCAGCCGCAGGGGAACGGCGTCCGCCAGCCCGGCCGGGCGCGCGACGACCGGCGGCAGCACCGCGCGCATCAGCGCCTCGGTCTCGTCCATCAGCGCAGACAGCGATGCGCCGGGCCGGTACCATTCCAGCATGGTGAATTCCGGGGCATGCAGATGGCTGCCCTCTTCGTTCCGCCACACGCGCGCCAGCTGGAAGACCGGCAGGCCGGTGGCGGCGACGATCCGCTTCATGGCGAATTCGGGGCTGGTATGCAGGAACAGCGCCTCGCGGGTGCCGTCATGATGCCGCCGTTCGGTGCGGAACACCTTCAGATGCACTTCCTCGCCCGGGGTCGGCACGGCATAGGGCGTGTCGACCTCCAGATAGCCCCGCGCATCGAAGAAGGCACGCACCCCGCGCGCCACCAGCGCCCGCCGCCGCAGCAGCGGCAGCCGGCCGGCAATGCGGTCGGGGTCCCGATCCGGCACGGAAAAAGGGGCTGAACCGCCGCGATCGGTCATGCACGACTCCTGTTGCGGGACGAAGACCGGTCGAGTAGAGCCAGCCGATGACACGATCGGTCAACCATCCCCAGGACGATTTCGCCCCGCAATCGGGCCGGACCCTGCGCGACATCCCGGCCCTGGTGGCCGCCGGACTGGTGCCCCCGGATGCCGCTCCGGCGCTGGAAGACGTGGCCCGGCAATACGCCACCGCCATCCCCCCCGCCTTCGCCGCATTGATCGAACGGCCCGACGACCCGATCGGCCTGCAAGTCATCCCCGACGCCGCCGAACTGGCCGTGGCGGCGCATGAACGCGCGGACCCGATCGGCGACGACGCGCTGTCGCCCGTCCCCGGCATCGTCCACCGCTATGCCGACCGCGCGCTGCTCAAGCCCCTGCTGGTCTGCCCGCTCTATTGCCGCTTCTGCTTCCGGCGCGAACATGTGGGCCCCGACGGCGGCGTGCTGGACGACGCCGCCCTGGCCCGCGCGCTCGACTGGCTGCGCGACCACCCCGCGATCCGCGAGGTGATCCTGACCGGCGGCGACCCGCTGATGCTCTCCCCCCGTCGGCTGGGCGCGATCGTCCGCGCCCTGGAGGCGATGCCCCATGTCACGACCATCCGCATCCACAGCCGCGTGCCGGTGGCCGATCCCTCCCGCATCACCGACGCACTGGCCGATGCGATGCAGACCGACCGCGCCATGTGGGTGGTCATGCATGCCAATCATGCCAGCGAATTCACCCCGGCCGCCCGCGCGGCGCTGCGCCGCATCCAGGCACGGGCCATCCCGGTGCTGGGCCAGTCGGTGCTGCTGCGCGGCGTCAATGACAGCGTCGCGGCGCTGGAGGGGCTGTTCCGCGCGATGGTCGAGGCAAGGTTGAAGCCCTACTATCTGCACCAGCTCGACCCCGCCCCCGGCACCGCGCGCTTCCACGTGCCGATCGCCGAGGGCCGCCACCTGCTGGCGGGCCTGCGCGGCCGGGTGACGGGCCTGGCCTGGCCCACCTACACGCTCGACATTCCCGGCGGGCACGGCAAGGTCCCGCTGGGGCCAGACTATCTGGAAACCGGCGATGACGGGCCCGTGGTGCGCGATCCGGCCGGCGGCCGCCACAAACTCGACGCGGAATCCGCCCCCAACCTTGCCCTCGGCGCCCGAGAGCGTTAGAAGCCCGCCTTCCATACCCCATAGTCAGACAGGGCCCACCATGAAACAGCAGGCGAACCTGATCCGTGCCGGACAGGTCATCGAGCACGAAGGCCGTCGCTGGACCGTCCTGAAGCAGCAGATCATTACCCCCGGCAAGGGCGGCGCCTTCATCCAGGTGGAGATGCGCGACCTCAAGACCGGCAACAAGACCAACGAGCGCTGGCGCACCGCCGACACCGTCGAACGTCTGATGACCGAGGAAAAGGAATATACCTATTCCTACATGGACGGCGACAATGTCGTGCTGATGGACCCGGAGACGTTCGAGCAGACGCTGATCCCGCTGGGCCTGCTGGGCGACCAGGCGCCGTTCCTGCAGGACAACATGACGCTGGTGATCAACCTGGTCGAAGGCGACCCGGTGGGCGTGCAGCTCCCCGCGCAGGTAACGCTGGAAATCGTCGAGGCCGATCCGGTCGTGAAGGGCCAGACGGCCAGCTCGTCCTACAAGCCGGCCAAGCTGTCCAACGGTGTCAAGACCATGGTGCCGCCCTTCATCGAAGCCGGCGAACGCATCGTCGTCCGCACCGAAGACGCCAGCTACGTGGAACGCGCGAAGGGCTGAGGCCCCCGCGCTGCGTTTTTACCGTTCCACAGAACATCTTTGCGTGATGAGGTAAGTCGACCTCATCACGACCCGCTCCAGCCAGACAGGACCGACCGCCGTGGCCATGCGACTCTCTCCCCATATGACGGTGATGCAGAACGCGGCGCAGAAAGCCGCGCGGCGCCTGCTGCGCGACTTCAACGAAGTCGAGCAGCTTCAGGTCAGCATCAAGGGCCCGGGCGATTTCGTCTCGCAGGCCGACCTGCGCGCCGAAGCCGCGATCCGCGAGGAGCTGGAGCGCGCCCGCCCCGGCTACGCCTTCCTGATGGAGGAAAGCGGCGCCTCGGGCAGCGACAACTGGACCTGGCGCTGGATCGTCGATCCGCTGGACGGCACCACCAACTTCCTGCACGGCATCCCGCACTGGGCGATCTCGATCGCCCTGCAACGCCGCCTGCCGGATGGCACGATCGAACTGGCGGCGGGCCTGGTCTACAACCCGGCCGCCAACGAGATGTTCTGGGCCGAAAAGGGCGTGGGCGCGTTCCTCAACGAACGCCGCCTCCGCGTCTCGGCCCGCCGCGACATGCACGAGGCCCTGTTCGCCACCGGCATCCCCTTCGCCAAGGTCCCGGCGCAGCGCCGCCTGCCCTTCGCCCGCACGCTGGGCGCACTGATGCCGCACGTGGCGGGCATCCGCCGCTTCGGCGCGGCGGCGCTGGATCTCGCCTGGGTGGCCGCCGGCCGGTACGAAGGCTTCTGGGAGCTGGGGCTGAAGCCGTGGGACTGCGCCGCCGGCCTGCTGCTGGTGCGCGAAGCCGGCGGCTACGCTACCGACCCGGATGGCGCCGACCTGCACGACATGGGCGATTCGGTCAATGTGGTGGCCGGCAACGCCCAGTTGCACGGAAAGCTGCGCGAACTGGTGGCGGACAGCCTGACCGCGCGGCCCTGAGCCGCGCCAGCCTCTTCGCATCCTCGCACGCCGCCCCTTCGACCCGCGGGCGATCTGGTCTAGGCTGCCCCGATCATGCCCGATATCCGCCCCGCACGCTCCCCGCGCTCCGGCCTCCGCCGCCCGCCAGCATCCCGCGCCCTGCTCGCGGCCGTCTCGGTGCTGGGCGGACTGGCATTCACCCCGGCCCACGCGCAGGTCACGACCGACGACAGCGCGCTGTCCGCCCTGCCGGGCGCCAAGGCGCCGAAACCGCGCCCGACCCACACCGCACCGGCGCACGCGCCCGCCGTCAGGCCGGCCGGCCCTTCGGCCCCCTCCGCCACGCCGGCACCGGCACCGGCTCCCACCCACCCTGCGCCGCCGCCCACCATTCCCGCCGCGCCGCCGCCCCCACCGATCATCCGCCCCCCCGTGGTCGATATCCCGCTCCATCCCCCCGCCCCACCGCCGGAAGTCCCGGTGAAGGCGGACGCCAAGGGCACGGCCGCCGACCTGCCCGCCGGCCTGCGGCTGACCTTCGCGGCCGGCAGCGCGGACATGAACGCGGCCATGATCGACCGGGTGAAGGGCTTCGCCACCACCCTGCTGCAAGTACCCTACGCCCGGGCCGAGATCGACGCGACGGCCTCCGGCGCGGCCGACGACATCTCCACGCCCCGCCGCCTGTCGCTGGCGCGCGGCCTGGCGGTCCGGTCGATCCTGATCCATGCCGGCATCGCCTCGACCCGGATCTATGTCCGCGCGATCGGCGTACCTCCTCGCGGGGCAAAAAGCCCGGACAGCGTGAATGAAACGTTTCCGGATCATGTTGACGTGACCCGGTCGGATATGGTCGCCTCGGCACCCCCGCCTTCCCCCGCCCCTTCGGAGCAGCGTCCCGCACCGTGACCCAGCCGACCACATATCTTCTGCGTATCGTCCTGTTCCTCACCGCTGTGGTGCTGGCGGCCGGCGCCCTGGGGCGCATGCTGTACACCGCCTTTTTCAACAACCCGATCCTGGACGGGCTCATCCTGGGCATCCTGGCGCTCGGCATCGTCTGGAACGTCCGGATGGTCCTGCGGCTGATCCCCGAGGTCCGCTGGGTGGAAACGCTGCGCCAGCCGCGCGACGGCCTGGCCCAGCCCACCCCGCCGACCCTGCTGGCGCCGATGGCCTCGATGCTGGCCACCCGCAACCGCTCCGACCGGCTGGTCCTGTCCACCCCCGCGATGCAGTCGATGCTCGACAGCCTGTCCTCGCGCCTCGACGAGGGGCGGGAACTGTCGCGCTACATGACCAACCTGCTGATCTTCCTGGGCCTGCTGGGCACGTTCTATGGCCTGCTGCTGACGATCTGGTCGATCGCCGACGTGATCACCAGCCTGTCGGTCGGCTCGGGCGACCTGAACGCGATGTTCGACCAGTTGAAGACCGGCCTGGCCAAGCCGCTGCACGGCATGGGCACCGCCTTCTCGGGGTCGATGTTCGGTCTGGCCAGCGCCCTGGTGCTGGGCTTCCTGGACCTGACGGCGGGCCAGGCCCAGAACCGCTTCTTCAACGAGTTGGAGGAATGGCTGGCCGGCCTGACCCGCATCGGCTCCAGCCTGGGCACCGGCGACGGCGCCGACGCCGGCATCCCCGTCTACGTCCAGGCCCTGCTGGAACAGACCGCCGAAAATCTGGAAAAGCTGCAGGCCCTGATCGCCCGCGGCGAGGAAGGGCGCCACCAGCAGCAGGCCCTCCTGGTCAGCCTGAACGACCGGATCGGCGTCATGACCGAGACGATGCGCGCCAGCCATGTCCTGATGCAGCGCATGGCCGAGGATTCGGGCCAGCAGCAATTGCGCGGCATCGAAGCCCAGCTGACCCGCATCCTGTCGGATATGGAACAGGGCCGCACGCAGATCGCCACCGACCTCCGCGGCGACCTGCGCCTGCTGACGCGCACCATCGCCGCGTCCGCACCCGCCGGCGCGCGCGCGCCCTGATCGCCCCCCGGACCCCGAGGTAACAGCATGGCACGCCGCCGCCGCCAGACCCATGCCGGCCTGGACGCCTGGCCGGGATATGTGGACGCATTATCCACCCTGCTGATGGTCGTCATCTTCGTCCTGCTGGTCTTCGTGCTGGGGCAGGCCTTCCTGTCCGTGGTGCTGGCCAAGCGCCAACAGGCGATGGAGCAGCTGACGCAGCAGGTCAGCAAGCTCAACGACATGCTGGCGCTGGAGCATGATCGCACCCACACGCTCCAGCTCTCCGTCGCCTCGCTGCGCTCGGCGCATGACAAGGACGTGGCGATGGCCTCGTCCCTGACCGCCCAGGTGTCCCAGCTCACGGCCGAGCGCGACAATCTGGCCCAGGCCAGCCAGCAGCAGGTCACGGCCCTGGGCGCGCAGCTCGAGGAACTCCGCCACCAGCTCGGCGCCGCGATGACGATGCTGGATATCTCCCAGCAGCAGGTCCATGACCGCGACCACAAGATCGACGATCTGGGGCTGAAGCTGAACGTGGCCCTGGCCGACAAGGTCGAGCAGCTCCAGCGCTACCGGTCGGAATTCTTCGGCCGCCTGCGCGACATCCTGAAAGACCAGGACGGCGTGCAGGTCGTCGGCGACCGTTTCGTGTTCCAGAGCGAGGTCCTCTTCCCCCCCGGCAGCGCCGAGCTGTCGCCCAAAGGCGTGGCCGAGATCCGCACCCTGGCCCGCACCTTCCGCCAGGTCTCGGGGCAGATCCCGTCCGCGATCCCCTGGATCATGCGGGTGGACGGCCATGCCGACCGCCAGCCGATCCACAGCGCCTTCGCCAGCAACTGGGAATTGTCGTCGGCCCGCGCGATCACCGTGGTCAAGCTGCTGATCGCGGAAGGCATCAGCCCCCAGCATCTGGCCGCCACCGGCTTCGCCGATTTCCAGCCGCTGGACAGTCACGATACCCAGGCGGCCTACGCCCGCAACCGGCGCATCGAGTTCCGCCTGACCGACCGCTAGTGTCTTCCCAGCCGCCCGGGCAGGTTGCCCGGATCTTCCGCAATACCGGTTACCTGCTGGGCGGCAAGGGGATGGCGGGCGTGCTCGGCTTCCTCACCACCGCGCTGGTCGTGCGCGCGCTGGGGCTGGAGGGATATGGCACGCTGCTGCTGATGCATGTCTGCGCCTCGTCCTTCTCGGTCGGCACGCGCTTCCAGTCCTGGCAGCCCCTCCTGCATTTCGGCAACACGCTGTTCGCGCGCGGCGAGCAGCCACGCTTCCAGACCCTGCTGCGCCACTGCATGATGCTGGACGGGCTCGGGGCCCTGGCCGGCACGGCGGTGGCCTTGGCCGGGGTGGCCGCCTTCGGCCATATTTTGGGCTGGCCGGCCAGCGCCCAGGGGCTGGCGCTGGTCTACATGACCTCCGTCCTGTTCATGAACAGCTGCTGGGCGCTGGGCGTGCTGCGCCTCACCGACCGCTTCCGCCAATCCGCCCTGGCCGATCTGGCGATCAATACGACCCGCCTGACGGGTACCCTGCTGGGCATGGGTCTGCACTGGCATCTGGGGGGCTTCCTGACGGTCTGGTATCTCGGCACCGTCATGTCCTTCCTGGCCAATTGCAGCCTGGCATGGGTGGCCATCCGTCATACGCCCAGCATGCACGGCTTCCGGCTGACGGGCACGATCTGGCAGACGGGCTTCAAGGGCGTCTGGCGCCTCACCCTGTCGACCAGCGGCAACCAGGCGCTCGCGGCCCTGACCTCCCGCGTCACCGTGCTGCTGGTGGGGGCGGCGACCAATCCCGCCGCCGCCGCCATCTACAGCGTGACCTGGCATGTCTGCGACGCCCTGGCCCAGCCGGCGCAATTGCTGACGCCGGCATTGTATCCCGAGTTGATCCGCCTGCGCGACCAGGGCGACCGCGCGGGCATGCAGCGCATCATGTTCCGCATCTTCCAAGTGCTCGGCCTGTTTTCCGCCGTGGCGCTCCTGACAGCCGCCACGGTCGGTCCCTGGGTGTTCCAGACCCTGCTGGCGGTCCGAACGGACGATCTGGCGTTGCTGATGCTGCTGACCTCGGCGGCGATCCTTGATCTGTGGGACGTGCCGCTGGAACCGTTCCTGGTTTCGCTGGGCTATGCCCACCGCCTGTTCACCGGCCGCATCGCCGCCACCACGCTCTGCCTGCCGGTGCTGTACGGGCTGGCACGCCTGTGGAGCGTGAACGGGGCGGGCATCGCGACCCTGCTGGCCGAAGCCCTGATCCTCTCCACGCGCGTCGTCCCGTTCCTGCGCCTGCGGCACCTGTAACGCGACAGGGGCTGCAGCTCCTGCAACCGCTCTCCAGAAGCTGACCGGAAATGTGGGCTGGCGAGCGAGAGCGGCCCGAAGGGTCGCGCCCGGCGTGGGTTTCCAAGCATCGGGGCGGAGCGGCCTCGGAGGCTGCGAGCACCGAAGAACAGGAAACGCGCGTCGGATCGCCGCCGGCGCGCATTTCCGGTCAGGCTTGTCTTATGCATTCCGTGTCGCTGCGTGCGACAAAGGACTGATTTTTCCGGGGTGGCCACCCCGGAAAAATCAGGAAGGGGACGGGTCGGTGACAGGCAGACCGT
>NZ_JABEQE010000012.1 GCF_014174375.1 Gluconacetobacter asukensis | reverse complement strand
CGGCTCCATTGCTCGTCTGTCAGTGTCCGTCTGCTCAAGGCTTGCCCTCCATCGACAGCCTTGAATCAGAACTTCAAATCAAAGGGAATCCATGAATGCAGACAGCGCCTAGGCTTTATGGCCTTTCGCGGATTTCAGGCTCGCCTTGAGCGCGTCCATGATGTTCACGACATGATCGGCCGGCGCCGTGTTGCTACGGGTAATCGGCTTCTTCGGCCGGGATCGCCTTTTGGCGTCGATAATCCCTTGCAGGCGAGCCTGTACCGGGTCCCGGATCATGTCCGGGTTCCAGGGCCGCATGAGCTCGCCAATCAGTTGCCCGAGCAGGGTGATATCCTGCCGGTCCGGCTCTGGCAGCTTGTCCGCCGGCATATAATCGCCCGGATCGCGAACCTCCTCGCCATAGCGGAGCGTCCAGACCACGATCCCCTTGCCGCGCGGCTCCAGCAGAACGGCATGCTCCCGCCGATACAGCACCAGTTGGGCAATGCCGACCGTGCCCGTATGGCGCATGGCATCGCGAATGACGGCAAATGCCTCCTCGCCGACCTTGTCGTCGGGCATGAGGTAATGGGGCGTATCGTACCAGATCCAGCCGATCTCCCCGGCATCGACGAAGCGTTCGATATCAATGACATGCGTGCTTTCGAGGGCAACGGAATCCAGTTCGTCATCCTCCAGCAGCACATACTGATCGCCCCCGCGCGGGTAGCCTTTCACGAGGTCCTCGTCATCGACCGGCTTGCCGGTCGCGGCGTCACCATATTGCACGACCACACGATGGCCAGTCTTGCGGCTCATCATGTGAAAGCGGATGCGTTCCGTCTCGGTGGTGGCAGGGGCCATGGATACGGCGCAGGTCACGAGGGAAAGCTTCAGATGGCCGGTCCAGAAGGGTCTCGGTGCCATGGCTCGGTCCTCCTTCACTCACTGGTTTCCACCATGTGGTTGCCTATATCGGAACGGAGGCCACAGCATGCCCGCTTGCGGAAAGGAGCCGTTCCATGACCGCCCGGAAGACTGCCGACCATCCCGCGGGGACGGATCGCTGGTCGGCAGAGGTGACCCATCACAGCGATGCGCTCGACCTCGAGCCCGATATCTTCAAATCCGACGACCCGCATCACATCGCGGAATCCCTGAAACAGTCTGCCGAGGCCAGCACGCGCCGCAAGGCCACGCCATTTCGCTCTGCCATGTCGATGCTGGTTTTCTACATCAACAGGGCAGGGCGCTCGCTTCCTCCCGAGAGGCGCCGGGTTCTCGACCGCGCCAAGCAGGAGCTCCGCCGGGTATTCGGGCGCCAGGGCTGAACACCGCCTTACATCTCCGCGCTCTATTCCTGCGCGTTCTTCCTGCGGGTCTCGGCAGCTTTCTTCGCGGATGCCGAGCGTTCCTCGGCCGATCGGTGGGCGGAGGCCGCACCCTCCAGTCTGCCGCCCTTGCGAGACGGCTCATGCGTCACCTCATGCCCCCGTCCCGAGCCGCTCTTCTTGCCGCCACCGGTTTCCTTGTTGACGGTGGCCCATGCCCGGCGCTCGGCTTCCTCCTCGCTGACGCCGCGCTGCTCATAGCTCTGCTCGATATGCTCGGCCTGTCTCTTCTGCTTGTCCGTATAGGCGGACTTATCGCCACGCGGCATGGTTCATGCTCCCGCTCACAACAGATCGGCGCCGCCTTCTGCCCTTCGGCCAGGACGAGACGACGTCTGGTGACAAGGCCGGAGAGCGGGAAAAGTTCTCTCTGCGGCCTTCGCAGGATGATGGATCGTCCACTCTCCAACCGGACCGGTAATGATCGAAAATGCCGGAGAAGAGGAAGGAAGATGTGAAATATTTGATAATAATGAAATATTTTTATTCTATGATGAAATCATTTCAATGACGAAATATTGGGCCGATATGATTTCTGAACCTCTCCTCGCACCGGCGCGCCGCCGCGGCTGGCCCCGTCCTTTACCGACTTCGGCGCCCTATGGGCGTTTGTCGAAGCCACCAGCCGCGCGGGCAGGGACGTGCTTGTCGTCGCCCTCACCGACGGCCGGCTGTCGCATCCCCATTCGCGGCTTTTCCCGGCAGACAGGCTGATTGCCCTCCGGCAGGCGGAACAGGTCGAAGCGATGCGGCTGCTGACGCGGGGCACGGGCGAGATCATCACGCTCGGCTTCCCCGACCAGGGCGCGCCGGAAGCGCAGGCCGATCGCGCGGCGGTGCGGGACCAGTTGCTGCACCTGATCGACACCCGGAATGTGACCGCACTCTGGACGACATGGGAGCATGACCCCCATCCCGACCACCGCTGCGCGGCCGCAATCGCGCGCCAGGTCGCGGATGCAAGAGCGGGGCTCGGATTCTGGCGCTACCCGGTCTGGGGGCGCTTCATCGAAGACGCGCCACGGGCAGGAGATGTCCTCTATCGCTTCGATGGCGCGCCCTTCCGGTCCGAGAAGCGGGCAGCCATCGACGCCTATCGCTCCCAGATGACGGACCTGATCCCGGATGATCCCGACGGGTTCGTCATGGATGCGCGCGCCCGCCGCCATTTCCTCGAAAGCCCGGAATTGTTCATCGGGGACGGCAATCATGTCTGAACGTGCCGCGCGGTTCGACCAGCTCTATTCGGGTGATATCGATCCGTGGGGATTTCGTAGCTCGGCGTATGAGAGAGACAAATATCGGGCGACCATGCATGCCCTGCCGCGACCCCATTATGCCGTCGCGATCGAGGCCGGATGTTCGATCGGCGACCCGGCTGCTGTCCTGGCGCTGCGATCGCGTCATCGGTCTCGATCTTTCCGCTGTCGCGCTGGACGAAGCGAGGCGACGGAATGCCGACCGGCCGAACATCCTATTCCGCCAGGGCGAATTGCCGGGCGCCTGGCCCGACGAAAGCGCGGTCGACCTGCTTGTCCTGTCGGAAGTCCTGTATTTCCTCGCGCTGGACGAAATTCGAGACCTTACGCAGCGGATCGCGACGAACTGGTGCCCCGGCGGCCACTGTGTGCTCGTCAATTATCTGGGACCAACGGGGGAAGGTCTGCAAGGCGACGAAGCGGCGGAGCTTTTCATCGCGTCCCTGAAGGCACAGCTCGGAATCCGGCAGGATGTTCGCATGAGGAAGGACCGCTATCGCCTGGATATTCTGGTTCGTGGTGAATAACCGCCTGCGAGGCGGGGGAAGGCGCGCGCAGCGTGGGCCATGATCCATAATTTATTCCTATATCGTCAAAGAAACGATCGAATTGACATGGGCCGCAATTCGTCAGGATATTTTGATATCGATATGGTCTGCATGGAACGTGAGGCTGCCAATGGGCGCACCAGCGATTTCGGGGCGCCATGACCAACGCCTCCACCAACTGAAAGAGACGGGATGCTGAAGCGGAGATCCATGTTGAGCGGAATGGCGGCGGGAGCCGGCCTGGTCATGATCGGCCAATCGCGCGCGGCATCCGCTGCCCAGACCGGGACGGGGCGGGCCTGGTGGAAGGAAGCCGTTATCTACGAAATCTATCCGCGCTCGTTCAAGGATTCAAACGGAGACGGGATAGGCGATCTTCCGGGCATTCTCGAAAAATTGCCCTATATCCGCGATCTCGGGGTGGACACGATCTGGCTTGCGCCGATCTTTCAATCCCCCAATCGCGATAACGGTTACGATATCAGCGACTACCGGGCGATCATGCCTGAGTTCGGGACGATGGATGATTTCGAAAGATTGATGGCAAAAGCATCATCTCTCGGAATCCGTATCATTATGGACCTTGTCGTCAATCACACCAGCGACCAGCATCCCTGGTTTCAGAAAAGCCGCGCGTCGAAGGACAGTCCCTATCGGGATTACTATATCTGGCGCGATTCCGCGCAGGGCCATCCGCCCAATAACTGGCCCTCGGTCTGGGGTGGAAGCGCCTGGGCCTTCGAACCGGAAACTGCCAGCAGCTATCTCCACCTGTTCTCTCCACAGCAGCCCGACCTGAACTGGGATAATCCAGCCGTTCGTGAGGAGGTGTTCTCCATCATGAAATTCTGGCTGGACAAGGGGGTTTCCGGGTTCAGGATGGACGTCATTACCATGATTTCCAAAATGCCGTCCTTCCGCGACATGACGCCCGAGGAACTGAAGGCACCTGAATATGTGTATGCGGCCGGCCCGCATCTCCATACCTATCTGCGCGAGATGAATGATCGCGTCCTGTCCCATTACGATGTCATGACCGTCGGCGAGGCGTACGGCATGCATGCGCAGGATATTCCCCTGTTTACGGACAGTGCGCGCCGGGAACTCGACATGGTCTTCGCTTTCGACATCGTCCATGTCGATCGTCAGGGTTGGCGCAAGGTCGCGTGGCCGTTGTCCAAGCTGAAGGAGATCTATGCGGCTGCCGGACGCCCGCGCTCGCCGGATTCATGGAATACGGTCTTTCTCGACAATCATGACCAGCCACGCGCTGTTTCGCGCTTCGGGAATGACAGCGCACCTTTCCGGGAGGTCTCGGCCAAGGCCATCGGGACCATGCTTCTGACCCAGTGCGGAACGCCCTTCATCTATCAGGGCGAAGAACTGGGAATGACGAATCTTCCGTTTGATGGCCTTGATGATTTCGAGGACGTCCAGGTTCCGCTCCAGTGGGACACCAGGGTGAAGCGCCAGGGCGTCGACCCGGATGCGTTTCTGGAAAGCCTGAAGGGACTGGGCCGCGACAATGCCCGCAGCCCCATGCAATGGGATGCATCAAGACATGCCGGCTTTACCACGGCGGAGAAGCCCTGGTACCGCGTGAATCCGAATTACACGGAAATCAATGCCCAGGACTGCGTAAGCAATGCCGGCTCGGTATACCATTATTTTCGGGATCTCATCGCCTTGCGGCGTAAATACCCGGCATTGATCTATGGCACTTACCAGGATCAGGACCCCGATCACAGTGCCGTCTTCTTCTACTCACGGCAGCTCGAGAGCAGTAAAATCCTGATTCTGATCAATATGTCGGATCGGGGTTTTACCTACGACACCCCCTTGCTCGCCAGGGCGTCGCTTCTGCTCTCCAATATGCGCCATCGTGGCGTGACACAGGACGTGACGTGGCTGGCCCCCTGGGAGGCACGCGTCTACCGGGCATGACGCGTGCGCGGCCCAGGGCCCTCTCGGAACCGTTCGTCGGCAACGAGAGGGCCTGATGCATCAGGTCAGACTATAGACGTTCTTTCCAGACGCTGACGGCATCAATGCCGGTTTTCAGCAACTCTGCCGCACGGGCCTGCGTATCGGCCTCGACATAGACCCGCAATTCCGGGGCGTTGCCCGACGGACGCAGGTGGATGATCTCGCCATTGGCGAACGTCATGCGCAATCCATCCGTCTGGTCGATCTGCGCCAGGTCCTCGGGCGTCCGGATGAAGCCCAGTGCCATCGCCCCTTCGGCGGGATGGCTGGCAAGCTTTTCGATTTCCGCCAGGCTCTGCGCCGTCGGCATGTTCTCCAGCCGGTCGCTGAGCGTAAAGCGGGGCGGCAGCGTGGCGACGAGGGCGGCAAGGCTGGTCTTTTCCTGGCGGGCGGCGACCAGGGCGCACAGCATGGGCAGCACGGAATCGCGCGTCGGCAGCGCATGCAGTGTCCGGCCGTCCTTCTGGATATCCGTCGCCAGCAGGAAGCCGCCATTGGCTTCGTAGCCGACGGAGGGCGTGATGCCGGCCTCGGCGGCGTCGGTCATGGCGGCGACGACGAACGGCGAGCCGATGCGGGTGCGCCTGACATCCCGCGCGAAGCCGCTCTTTTCCAGTGCCGTATTGCTGCTGACGGGCGTGGTGACGGCAGCGGCGCCGAGAAAGCGTGCGGCCAGGATGCCCAGCACATCGCCGCGCAGCCAGTTGCCCTGGGCATCGGCCAGCAGGGGGCGGTCGGAATCGCCGTCGGTGGTCAGGATGGCATCGAGCGTGCCGTCCGCCGTCCAGTCGCGGGCCAGGGCGGCATCCTCGGGGCGCACGGCCTCGGTATCGACGGGGATGAAGCTCTCCGCACGGCCCAGGGGCACCGCCGTACCGCCCAGCGCCTCGACCACCCGCACCAGCACGTCGCGGCCGACGGCGGAATGCTGATAGACGCCCAATGTCAGGCCGGACAGCGCGTCCGGGCCGAAGAATGCACGATAGCGCGCGACATAGCCGGGCACGACATCGGTCAGTTCGGGCAGTTCGACCGGTACGACCAGGGTGCCGTCAGCATCGAACCAGCCTTCGGGCAGGTCCACGTCCTGCGTGCGCATGGCGGCTTCGTCGGATTTCAGGAACTCGCCGCGCGCGCGGTTGAACTTGATGCCGTTGCGGTCGGCGGGGATATGGCTGCCCGTGACCATCAGGGACGGATATCCCTGCGCGAACGCATGCAGGCACAGTGCGGGGGTGGGGACATACCCACAGGAAACCGGCTCGCCCTCCATATACCGGATGGCGGCCACGCAGGCGCGCAGGATGCGAGGCGTGCTGGGGCGCAGATCGCCCGCGACCGCGACCGGCGTGCCGGGCGCGAACTCGCCGAGCGTCGCCAGATGCCGAAGATAGCCGACCGTATAGGCGAAGCAGACCGCATCGGTCATCGCGGTGACAAGGCCCCGGGCGCCACTGGTGCCGAAGGCAACGCCGGACTGAGTCATCCACTCGGCTATCTTCATGAGACACTCTTTCGAAAGAGACGATGATCCATCATCTCATCTTGGGGGGAAGCCATCTCCGGCAAACGCGCGGCACGGTCTACGTTTCCATGCGTCGTCAGGGCGGTTAAGCGTTTCACAACAGCTCCGTGGCCCCTGTACCATCAGCTTCAAAGATCGTCCAACCCCGATGGCCCGGCGTTTTCGCCTCCCTCGCGCAGCCGGGGGGGAGAGGTCATCAAGGTTCTCCCGACCCGGCCGTGGGGCGGGGAGGATTGAGGGCCTGGGCGGCAACATAGCCGGCCGTCACGCTGGTCATGCCCAGCGTGACGGACAGTACGATATTGAGCAGCGCCCGCCCCGGCGCTCCGCCACGCAGCAGGTCCAGCGTCTGGAGCGTGAAGGATGAAAAGGTCGTGTATCCGCCACAGATGCCCACCATGAACATCAGCCGGGCGGTATCGGACACCTGGAAGCGGGCATTGCCGACCGTCAGCGTGCCGAAAAACGCAATGGCGAACGATCCGGACAGGTTGATCAGGATCGTTCCCCAGGGAAGGGTCTGGCTGATGCGCGCGGTCGCCAGACCGACCCAATAGCGCATCAGGGTGCCGCAGGCACCGGCCAGGGCGATGCCGAAAGTCGTCATGATATTGGAATTCATGCGATAGGGTCTTCGATACCGTGATGACAGGTCAGGATGGGCAGCGTGGCATGGGCCAGCAGATCGCGCGTCGGGCCGCCGAACAGAAATTCCAGGAAGCGCGAATGCGTATAGGCCCCCATGATCAGCAGGTCGCCCCGCGCGGCCAGCGCATGGGCGCGGATCTCCGCGCCGATCCTGTCACGAGGGGCCACGAAACGGTCGATCGTGACCGGCACCCCGCGATCGATCAGCATCCGGGCACGGTCCGGCGGCGCTTCGGCCGTGTCATGCTCCGTGCCGATCAGGAAGGTGACATGTTCGGCCGCTTCCAGAAGCGGCTGGGCCGCGTCCAGGGCCCGGTCGAGGGCGGGTGAGGGATGCCATGCGACGACCGGGCGCCGGCCGACCGTATCGCAGGCCTGCAAGGGGGCGATCAGGACCGTGGCACCCGCATCGTACAGGGCGCCGGAAAAGGCCTGGCCGATCGTCTGCCGGTCATCCGCACGTGGGCGGCTGATGACGACCAGATCAGCCTGTCGGGCCTCCCGGGCCACGATCCCGCTTGTATCGCCGGCCATTTCGACCCACTCCGCCTTGGCGGCGATCGGGTCGCTGGCCGCCCCGATCCACTGGAGGGCGATGTCGTGCAGCCGCTTCGCGCGGCGGGCGACCTGGGCGGCGAAGGCCTTCCGCTGGTCGGGCGTCGGGATGCCTTCGTCCGGCGCCTGGAAGGCCGGGTCGATCGCCGGCTTGGGATGAAGCAGGCGGATGTCCTGCCCGTTCAGCCGCCTGGCCAGTTCTCCGGTGGCCTGAAGCGTGGACAGGGCCGTCTCCGGCCGGTCCAGAATGGCAAGTATGCGCATCGCAGTTCCCTCCGTCAGAGATTGCGGAGCGGAATGATGTGTATCCCATGCCGGGCAGGGATGCGAGCCACAGGCGGCCAGCGGGAATAATCGGGGAATGAGAGCATATGGACGGATTCCTCCCTTCATGCCCTGTCGGGCCGGGTAGGAATCATCAGCCTCGGCAGCGAGGCGGTTCGACCTCCGAAGGGTCAGGCAGAATCCATTGCCGCCCCAAGACAGGCATTGGAGGCGGCTTGCTGTCAAGTCTGCAGGCGGCCAAGTCTGCGGGCTGGCGGCGCATGCGTCCGCCAGCCGCGCGGGTCAGAAACGCTGCTCGATGCCGGTCAGGATGGTGCGGCGCAGCCCGTATTGCGGCGCGCCGACACCGATGCCCGAGCCGCTGCGCAGTTCGTAGCGTTTGTCGAACAGGTTGATCACGTCCAGGCGCAGCTGGGTGCGCTTCAGGAACGGGATATGGAACAGATCCTGGAACGACTGGACGGCCGACAGGTTGAACGTCGCATATTGCGGGATCACGCCCCCGTTGGGAATGTCGCTGTCCTGGCGCAGGCCACTGCCATAGACCATCGTCGCCGACAGGCGCAGCGGGTGGCCGGTGCGATAGAACGCCGTGTAGCTGCCGCCGGCCGATGCCGTCCAACGCTGGTCATGGTCCAGATGGACCCAGCGATGCTGGATATAGGCCAGGTCGGCCGGGTCGAAATTCCATTGTGCGGTGTCGATGTCCTTGCCGATCGCGCGCGACCAGGAAAAATGGCCGTAGACGCTGAAGGGCCCATGTTCGTAATCGGTGGCGAATTCGTAGCCATGGACCTGTCCGCGCCGGTAATTGAAGGCCGACAGGATAATGGGCGACCCGAACTGGCCTTCGTCGATCAGGTTCTTCGCCAGCTTCACATAGGCATCGAACGAGGCATGCCAGCCGGGCAGGATGTCCTGGGCGAAGCCGGCATCGAAATAATGGTCGCGCTCCGCCTTGACGGTCGTATTCTGGAAATTGGCCGGTGCAGCCGATGTGTTGGCGAATTTTCCAAGCTGCGCGCCACTCAGAAGCTCGAACGGGGGAGGGGTGAAATAGCGCGAGTAACCGGCATGGAACGTGCCGCCATGCCAGGGCTGATAGACGATGTTGATGCGCGGGCTGACCTGCTTGGAATGGGTATATTCATCCACCCCGTCGAAACGCAGCCCGTAATTGATGGTCAGGTTGCGCACGGGGCGCCATTCATCCTGGGCATACAGGCCGTAGAGCCATCCGGTGCGGCCATTGCCGTCATGGATGGAGACAGGCTGGTCGCCAAAGATCGCGCCACCTTCTTCATCGATGCCGGTCTGCGGGTAGACGGTGGAATCCGTCTTGGAGATCGTGCGTTCGACATAGATCTGGTAGCCGAAGCGGACCGTGTGCTGCGTATCGGCATGCCACGTCACGTCGGTCTGCGAACCGGACGAGAAGACCGAGCGCTGGGCGCGCTGGGCGATGCCGTTATAGACCAGATCCCCCAGCGGATCGGGGGAATAGCCCAGCGAACTGTAGCGGACCACGGCCGAACTTTGCAGGCTGATACTGCCGATATCCTTTTGCAGAGACAGGATTCCGAAATCGGTGATCTGCTTCTGGCGTTCGTTCAGGCTGGCACTGTCGACGCTGCCGTACAGATTCTGCGACAGGGCGCTGTCGAGGAAGGACGGGTTGGCAAACTGCCTCTGCTGGCCGGGATTGTTCGGAAGCTGATATTCGGCGTTCGACACGCCGGCCGTCAGGCTGATGCGCGTGTCGTCATCGGCCGTGTAGCGCAGGTGGCCGAGGAAATGGTACTGGTTCGTCAGATCATGCAGGGCATTGAAATCCGGGGTCGGATTTTCGACGCCCACGCGATCATGCACGAAATCGGCGGTCGCGAAATAATCCCATCTGCCGGCATGGCCGCCATATTGCAGGGACGGAAAGAAGTAATCGCGTGCGCCGCCATAGATCGACACGTCCCCGCCCGGATCGGCGCTGCCGGTCTTGGTGGTGATATCGATCACGCCGGCCTGCAGGAAGCCGTATTCGCTGGGCAGGGCGCCCGTCGTCAGCGACATGGAATGGGCAAAGCGCGTCATCAGGGTCTGGCCGAAGACGCTCATGCCTTCGGGCAGTTCCACGCCGTCGAGGCGGAACTGCACCTCGTTATGGTCGCCGCGAATATGGATCTGGCCGTAACTGTCCTGCGCGACGCCGGGGGCCTGCAACAGGACGGAATTCAGCGGCGCGTTGTCACCGCCGGGAATGGTTTCGATATCGCGCCGCGTGAAACGATAGGTGGTGGCGCCCGTGGACGATTGGAGTGCCGCGCGCGTTACGTCGAGATGCGCGTTGACCAGGATATGTTCCTCGTTGGCGGCGGTCGCCTCCACGCTGCCATCGGGCAGGATACGGTCGGTCGCGCGTGGGGTGGTGAAGGACGACCGCGACGATGCCCCCTGCTGTATGGTCGTGTCCGACGCCTGGCCGGAGGGGGCGGAAGGCTGGGACTGATCCGGGGCTTCCGCACGGGCTGTCTGCGGCAGGGAAAATGCGGTTCCTGCAAGCAAAACGGCCATGCGAAGCGCAGGTCGAGACGGGCTCATCAAGGCGATCCTGTTCGTATGAAAGCCCCTAGCCTATAAATGGTATGTTATAATGTTGCAATTCATGGATGGGAAAAGAGCGAACAGCCGAGTAATATGTTGTATATCTGCAACAGAAACCGGTCTGACCAGTGTGGGCGCGGAGGGTCCGACGGCGACCTCAGCCGGTCGATGACGTGTCGATCGATCTGGCAACGCTGCGCGCAACGCTGTCGCGCCAGAAGGGCAGACGGATGCCAAACACGTCGTGCAGGCGGGTGCAGTCCAGGCGGGAATCCTGCGGCCGGGCGGCGGGGGTCGGCCAGTCGGCGGTGGTAATGGCCTGAACCTCGGGCATCGGGTGGCCGGCGCTTGCCGCCTCCTGCAATGAGGCGACCGCCAGGCCATGCCAGGTCGTATCCCCGCTGCCGGCGGCATGGAACAGGCCGGCATATTCATCGCGCCAGCCGTCCCGGCCGATCGTGTCGATGATCGCCAGAACGGCGTCCGCAAGGTCATCGGCGCTGGTCGGGTTGCCATGCTGGTCGCCCACCACCCGCAGGATTGGATTCTTCGCCCCCGCATTCAGCATGGTACGCACGAAATTCCGGCCATAGGGCGAATAGACCCAGGAGGTGCGCAGGATGATCGCGCGGTCGTGGGCGGCCAGGATCGCGCGCTCGCCTTCCGCCTTGCTGCGTCCGTAGACCGTGCGCGGCGAGATCGGATCGGTTTCGACATAGGGCGCGCCCTTGCTGCCGTCGAACACGTAATCGGTCGAGACATGGATCAGCGGAATGCCGCGTTCGGCGCATAATCGGGCCAGCAGGGCAGGCCCGTCCCGGTTGGCGCGTGCGGCCCCCTCGGGGTCGCCCTCCGCCGCGTCCACTGCCGTCCAGGCGGCGGCATTCACGACCAGGGCAGGGGAGAATGCGGCGAACGCCGCCGCCAGCGTCTCCGGTCGGTCGAAATCGAGATCCGGCCGGCCGGCGCAGCGCAGATCAGGACGGCCGGAGCGCGCCAGGGCGGTCGCAAGCTGTCCGGACCGGCCGATGACGAGAACCGGGGCGACCGGGATCGGGGCGCCGGTCATCAGAACCAGTCCCGCACCGTGGAGAAGTCCGGCGCTTCGGCGTCCTTGTCGGACAGGATCGCAGCACCCGGTGCCACCGGCCAGGCGATGGCCAGCTCCGGCGAATCCCACCGTACCGACCGTTCGCTGTCGCGATCCCACAGGTCGGTGCATTTATACTGCACTTCGGCATCGTCGGTCAGGGTGCAGAAACCGTGCAGGAAGCCGGGGGGGATCCACAATTGCGATCCATTCTCCGCACTCAGTTCGGCCGCGACCCAACTGCCGAAGGTGGGCGAGGCCTGCCGTGCGTCGACCGCCACATCCCAGATCGCGCCGTGGGTACAGCGCACCAGCTTGCCCTGGGGGTGCGGGGCAAGTTGGCAATGCAGGCCCCGTATCACACCACGCTGGCGGGACAGGCTGTGATTGTCCTGCACGAAGGGCTGGGTGATTCCGGCCTCGGCCATCGTGCGGACATTGTAGGTTTCGCAGAAGAACCCGCGCGCGTCGGCAAAACGACGTGGCGTCAGCAGCAGGATGTCGGGAATGGCCAGGGCCTCGATTTTCATCGTCCGGCCTCCCCGTCCGCCATGTTTCGCAACAGGCGGCCCAGCTCGGTCTTGTGGACTGTCCTGGCGATCTCGCGCAACTGCTCGGCGTCGATGAAGCCCATGCGGAAGGCGACTTCGGCGGGCGATCCGACCAGCATGCCCTGCCGGGACTGGATGGTCTGCACGAACATGCCGGCCTGGAGCAGGGCGTCGGGGACGCCGGCATCCAGCCAGGCGCAGCCCCGGCCCAGTTTTTCGACCTGTAGCGAGCCTTCTTCGAGATAGATGCGGTTCAGGTCGGTGATTTCCAGCTCGCCCCGGGGCGAGGGGCGGATCTGCCGGGCGAAGGTGCTGACGCGGGCATCGTAGAAATACAGGCCGGTGACCGCCCAGTGCGAGGCCGGATTGGCAGGCTTCTCGACCAGGGTGCTGGCGCGGCCCTCGGCATCGAAGGTCACCACGCCATAGCGTTCGGGGTCGCGTACCTGATAGGCGAACACCGTTGCCCCGCTGTCGCGCCTGGCCGCCCCTTGCAGCAATACGCTGAGATGGTCGGCGAAGATCAGATTGTCGCCCAGCGCCAGGGCGCAGGGGGCGCCGGCCAGCCAGTCCTCGGCGATCAGGAAGGCCTGGGCGATGCCGTCGGGGCAGGGCTGGACGCGGTAGCTGAAGCGCACGCCATATTGCGCCCCGTCGCCCAGCAGGCGCTGGAACTGCGGCAGGTCGTCTTGCGTGGAGATGATCATGATGTCGCGGATGCCGGCCAGCATCAGGGTCGACAGCGGGTAGTAGATCATCGGTTTGTCATAGACCGGCAGCAACTGCTTGCTGGTCGCCAGCGTCATGGGGTGCAGCCGCGTGCCCGATCCACCGGCCAGCAGGATGCCCTTCATCCCGGCCTCCGTTACCGGCTTTTCCACAATCATGCTCATCGGGTGCCCTCTGTCGGGGCAATCCCCAGACGTTTCGTGCTGTCATGCCGGGCCTGGAGCGCGGTCCACCAGTCCCGATGCTCCAGATACCATCGCACGGTGCGGCGCAGGCCGGTTTCGAAATCGTGACGGGCGCGCCAGCCCAGCGCAGCTTCGGCGTGCGAGGGGTCGATCTCGTAGCGGAAATCGTGCCCCGGCCGGTCGGTGACGTAGCGGATCAGCCGCGCATGCGGCCCCGCCGGGTCGGGGCGCAGTTCGTCCAGGATCGTGCAGATGGTCTGGACCACCTGAATGTTGGTGCGCGGCTGGCGGGCGCCGATGGCATAGGTCTCACCCGGCCGGCCGCGCTCCACCGCCAGCACCAGCGCCTCGGCATGGTCGTCGACAAACAGCCAGTCGCGCATGTTGCCGCCATCGCCATAAACGGGCAGGGGGCGCCCGGCGATGGCGTTGATCGTCACCAGCGGAATCAGCTTTTCCGGGAAATGCCAGAAACCATAATTGTTGGTGGTATTGGTGACGAAGGCCGGCAGGCCATAAGTGTGCTGCCAGGCCCGCACCAGATGGTCCGACGCCGCCTTGGACGCCGAATAGGGGCTGCGCGGGTCGTAGGGTGTGGTTTCGGTAAAGGGCGGATCGCCCGGCTGCAATGTGCCGAAGACTTCGTCGGTCGAAATATGATGGAACCGGAACGCCGCCTGGCGGCGTGGGTCCAGCCCCGACCAGTATTCCCGCGCGGCTTCCAGCAGGGTGAAGGTGCCCAGCACATTGGTCGTCATGAATACGCCGGGGCCGTCGATCGAGCGATCGACATGGCTTTCGGCCGCCAGATGCATCACCGCGTCCGGTTGATGGGAAGCGAAGATCGCCCGCATTGCCGCCCCGTCGGTGATGTCGGCCCGTATATGCAGGTAGCGCGGGTCCGTCGCCACATCTTCCGTCGAGTTCCGCGTGGCGGCGTAGGTCATGGCATCGACATTCACCACGGAATGGCCAGTCGACCCGATCACATGCCGCACGACCGCCGAACCGATAAAACCGCACCCACCTGTTACGAGTATGCGCACACTCTTGCCTCGTCTGTTGGTATGATCATGCTACAATCAAAAAAATACGGCGCAAGAAAATAAATGTTATGGGATGTTTCGTTGTTTTATTATGATCATCCAATCCTTATTATTTATTTAACCGCTGCATGAAGCTGAGTGGAGTGGGCTGTCGGGCATCATGGGGGATGCGTATCTTCTCCTTGCCTGCAACGGCTGCGGCGAGGCTGAGTTGCGAAATCGGGAAAAGGAGCGGCCAAAACCGCCGGTTCCCGGGCGGAAGGCGCATGGTGCGCCTATCCGCGCAGCCTGCCCGGCAGGGGGACATGGTCCCTCATGCATCCGGCGAGTTCACGGCCCAGCTGATCGACGCGAATGTCATGGCGTGGGCCGGCGGGGCGCGTGCGGTCCAGAATGAAATAGTCGGTCGAGGCGCCGATATGCGCGCCATCGTTGAGCAGAACCGGCAGGCTGGGCTGGTGGTCGCCATAGAGTGCCAAGATGCCGCCATCCTCGTTCAGCCACCGGGAGGCGGCGAGCTGGCCGATCATGTGGTCCGTGCCCATCAGGCTGTCCAGATAACCGCCCAGCATGGGGGCGAACGGGCTGTCGGTCTCCGCCTGGGCGGCCCATGGGCCGTGATTGGCGACCGTGATGGCGAACACGAAGACGGGCCGTGTCTCGCGGGCGATGAAATCGTTGATCCAGGCGCCCAGTACTTCGTCGGGGACCAGTTGGCCGCGCCGGGACGCGAATGCCTCGCCGCCGATGAAGTGATCGAAGCCGAGATTGGGCATGACCTTGTGCCGTCCATAGAACCGGCGGTCATAGGGATGCACGCACACGGTCAGGTAGCCGGCCTGGCGCATGCGGGCGGCCAGCGTGTCGAGCGGCCGGCGCGCGAAGGAATAATAGGGATTGAAACGGTCCAGCCCCAGGTCGGACGGTGCCGCCCCGCTGATGGTCGCGAATTCGCTGCGGGTGGTATTGGCCCCCCACGAATCGACATCGAGGTGGCCATGGCGCCACGCCTGGGCGCGGCAGGCCTGGTATTCCGTCAGCGGCGACGGCAGGCTCGGGTCCAGCCGGCCGATATCGAAGAATGATTCGGCCTGCACCAGCACGACCGGGGGCTTGTCCGCCGGCACCTTCACGATACCGAAGCTGCAGGCAGCCTGGCGCGCCGGCCGCTCCTGGCGCGAGCAGACCGTATGGGCGGCGAAGCTGCCCAGCATGCCCAGTGTCTTCGCATCCTCGACCGGGTCGCCGGTAGGTCGCAGCCGACGGAGCACGCTGGCCATGACGTTCAGCGACGGCTGCCAGAAATAGGCGGCGATCGGCACGATCAGCAACAATGCCCCGATGAGCCGCGACAGGACCGGGCCACCCGGCATCGAAGCGGGCTCGACGGAAAACAGCCATGCCGTCGCCCCGACCAGCAGGCCGCCGATACCGTAGAAGACGGCAGGATGGACATAGGGCAGGTAGAAGCGCGGGTGGGTAAAGACCAGCAGAAGCTCGCTGGCATCGGCAAACACGATCGGCTCGCGCAGGACCTCCCGCTTGGTATGGTCGGCCAGCAGCAGGCCCGCGGCCAGCACCACCCACAGCAGGGCCGACGAGGCCGGCCGACCGGTCAACAGCGCAAGCGACAGCCATAATATGAGGACGACCGCCACATCGGGGAGGTCGTTCCTGAGCGGCCTGAAGGGTCTGCCGCTTGTTATCCTCAGGATGACAAGCGCCACGATCGCGAGACCCGATACGGCGGCAATGGTCCAGCCCGGCATCCTATCCCCCTGTTTTCTGTGCGTCGTGCGCCACGGCTGGGTGTCGCGTCTTGGCAGTCGGGATCGTGCTCGGCAAAATTCCGGTTCTCGTCGGCAGGTGATCGATGGGGCATGTCCATACAGAGAAGAGGGAGTTTTTGCCATGCCCATACCCATGCCGAAGATCTGGCTGGATGCCCGCAACACGAATCGGGCCGGCGGCACGGGGGTGGCCCGCTATACCGAGGTGATCGCGGAATGCCTGACGGATGCCGGCGTGCCGCCGACATATCTGACCGATTACGCCCCGGGCACGGCCCCGGCCAACCCGCATGCCCTGGGTCGGCAGATATGGCGCAGATTGCAGAGCATGCGCCCGCGCTACCCTGCGACCCTGCGGGGGGAAGGGCCCATGCCCTATGCGGTCTGCCCCGACATCTTCCGGATCGCCCACGTCAAATTCACCCATCAGGGCAGGCTGGCGCGGGTCGGCACATTGGCGCCACCGGACATCATGCACTGGACCTATCCCCTGCCCATCCGGCTGGAAGGCGCGCGGAATGTGGTCACGGTCCACGACGCCGTCCCGTTGACCCACCCGGATCTGACCGGCATCAATCCCGAGCGCTATCGGCGCCTGATGCAGGCCCTGGCTGAGAGCGCCGATGCGATCGTGACGGTTTCGGAGACCGCGCGGCAGGATATTGCCGCCCAGTGCGGCATTTCGCCGTCACGCATCCACAACCTCTCCCAGGCTGTCGCGTTCTCGGACGAGGAATTACGGCTGGCGCGCGCTGCCCGGCCGCCGGCGCCGCCCGGCTATTTCGTGCATGTCGGGCGGGTCGAGCAGCGGAAGAACATCTGTCGCCTCGTCGCCGCCCATGCACGCAGCGGAACGCGCCGGCCGCTGGTCCTGATCGGCCCCGACGGGGATGACAGGCCGGATTACGAGCCCTTGGTGGGGGATGTGCCGGTCATACGCCTGCCCTGGAGCGATCGCCCCACCCTGATCCGGACGATGCAGGATGCGCACGCCCTGCTGTTTCCCTCGCTGGCCGAAGGGTTCGGCCTGCCGATCATCGAGGCGATGGCGCTGGGCACGCCGGTTCTCACCGCGCGGGGGGGCGCGACGGGGGAAGTCGCCACGGAAGATGCCGCGATCCTGGTCGATCCGTTGGACGTGTCCGATATCGCGGAGGGAATCAGGCTATTGGATGGCTGGGGTGAGAATGATCCGGCCCGTCTGGCCCTGATCGCCAGGGGAGCGGCGCATGCGGCCCGGTTTTCGCCCGACGCTTATGTCGACCGGTTGCGTCGGTTCTATCGTTCGCTGATGTGACCCGCCCATCCATGGGGGGGTGTATAGACCTCGCGACATGTTGGTCCGGGACCGGTCCGGCCAGGGCCTGGAATGGCTTGTCCGGGGTCTTTCTGGGAGGTTCCGATGCGTGTTCTCGTGACCGGCACCGCTGGATTTATCGGGTTTCATATTGCCAGGCGGTTGCTGGAGGAAGGATACACCGTCATCGGTCTCGATGGCATCACGGATTATTATGATGTTTCATTGAAACGCAGGCGCCACGCCCTCCTGCATCGGTTCGATAATTTTTCGTCCCATGAATTCATGCTGGAGGATGCGCAGGCACTGCATGACGTGTTCGCGCGGCGGACGCCGGACATGGTCATGCATCTCGCGGG
Organism: Gluconacetobacter asukensis; assembly: GCF_014174375.1. GTDB lineage: Bacteria > Pseudomonadota > Alphaproteobacteria > Acetobacterales > Acetobacteraceae > Gluconacetobacter > Gluconacetobacter asukensis. The sequence continues at coordinate 133,040 of NZ_JABEQE010000012.1, read as the reverse complement.
CCAGGCGGGTGTTTCCCACAGCCTGGATGCTCCCGGCACCTATGTCGATTCCAATATCGTCGGAACGTACACGCTGCTGGAGGCGATGCGTCGGAACCCGCCCAGGCATTTCATGATGGCATCCTCGTCCTCAGTCTATGGGGCGAACACGGTTCTGCCTTTTTCCGAAGCGCATCGTTGCGATCATCCGCTGAGCCTGTATGCGGCGACGAAGAAAGCGGCCGAGGATCTTGCGCATTCCTATGCCTGCGTCTGGAAAATTCCAACGACGGTCCTGCGTTTCTTCACGGCCTATGGTCCGTGGGGACGGCCGGACATGGCGCTTTTCCGGTTCATTGCCGGCATATATGCCGGCAAGCCGATCGCGGTTTACAATAACGGCAATATGGAGCGCGATTTCACCTATATCGACGATGTGGTGGAGGCAATCTTCCGGCTCTCCCGGGTGGCGCCCGAAAAAGCGGCAGAGAACCATCCAGGGAGCAGCCCCGCGGCGCCCTATCGCGTGGTCAATATCGGAAACAGTCAGCCCATCAGCCTGACGGCATTTATCGAGGCGATCGAAAAAGCGACCGGTCGGCCATGCGTGCGCCATTATCTGCCGATACAGAAGGGCGACGTACCGCGCACCTGGGCTGACTGCTCCACCCTCAAGGCTCTGACCGGCTTTCGCCCCTCGACGCCGCTTCAGGTCGGCATCGATGCGTCCGTCGGCTGGTACAGGCGCCATTACGCAACGGCCTCCAGCCCGTGAACGAACTGGCGATCATCGGCGTCGTGGCTGTTGATGACACCTTCCCTTCAACGAGAAACGACTGATCCTGTTCCGTCTTTTTCGTGGTGGCGCATCCTGTTGCAGGACCGGAGATTTTTTCGTGCAGGAACATGCGTGCTAAGAAGCTGTCCTACGCGTTTTCGACCGGGGAGGGGTAAAATGCTGGCAGGAAAGGTCCGGGAGGCTACGATCTGGTCCATTGTCCAGTCGATCGGTTGGCCCCGTCCATGACCGGATTGCTGCGGATACCGCCTTTCCACCGGTCGGTGCCCATCCTCGCCCGTGCATGTCGGCACGCGGCGCCAGCCTTCCCCGTACCGGAGTCGGAGCGGGAGGAACTGGTCGGCCGGATCGTGCGCGAGCGGGTCGGCGGATGTTTCTGGGCACCCGATCCGGGGCAGCGCCGCCCGGTCCTGGTCGTTCTCTCCGGGAAAGGGCCCGAACGAAGCCGCCTGGCGACCATGCTGAAACAGGTACTGGCGGTGCATGCCGCGCGGGATGTCATGCTGGTCCGGCGGGGGCCGAGGCAGCCGGCAGCAGGCCTGGCACGTCAACTGGGCATTGCGCATGTGCCTTGGGAGAGCGACCCCCATGCGCTGCTGGACGGCGCGGTGCGCGTCTATGCGGATGCCGTGGGCGATATCGCCCGGCTGGCGGCCCTGCGCGGCCTGCCTGTTGTCCTGCTCGGGCCGGGAGGAGGGTGCGAGGAGCCCTTCCTGCGCACTGATGTGCTGGCGGATCTTCTGGATCGCACGGCGTATGTGTGCCCCTTCACATCATCTCCGATATCCTGTGCCGAGGCGATCGCGCTGCTGGCCGGCTGGCGCCGCACGATCATGGCCAATCGCCAGATCGGCGCCTGCCTGGCCATGTCGCGATGGAAACGGCGGCGGATCGCCGATTTCCTGGCGACGGCGCCCGGCGCGCCACCCTTTATCGAGGATTTTCGCGCCGGGCTGCAGGGGGCTCTCGCGGTCTGGGCAACACGCCAGCCGCCGGGCCTGGATGAGGCCGCCCGCAGGACCGGAACACCCGTCTGGCGCGTGGAGGACGGCTTCGTCCGCTCCATAGGGCTGGGCAGCGCACTGATGCCGCCATCGTCGATCACCATCGATACGCGCGGGATCTATTATGATCCGGCGCGGGAAAGCGACCTGGAACATATCCTGCAGACCGCCACCTTCGACCCCGCGCTGCGTGCCCGGGCCGGAAAGCTGGTCGAATCCCTGGTCCGGCGGGGCATTTCCAAATATGGCGCGGGTCGCGCGGTGGCCTTGCGCGAATCGTGGGACACCGGGGGGCGGCGGACGATTCTGGTACCCGGACAGGTGGCGGACGATCAGTCGGTACGGTGCGGAGGCGGCCGGATCGGTGGAAACCTGGAACTGCTGCAGACCGTCCGGCGACATAATCCTGACGCGTTCGTCGTCTACAGGCCTCACCCGGATGTCGAGGCAACCCACAGATTGGGCCACATGGATGATTCCATTGTCATGCAACTGGCTGATCGAATCGATCGGGGCGGCGCAATCCTCGATACGATCTCTCGGGTCGACGAGGTACATACCCTGACTTCCCTCGCCGGGTTCGAGGCGCTTATGCGCGGACGGCGGGTTGTTACGTATGGCGCGCCGTTCTATGCCGGCTGGGGACTGACGGTTGATCTGGGGGACGTGCCTGCACGCCGGACACGGCACCTGTCCCTGGAAGAACTCGTTGCCGGAGTGCTGATCCTGTTCCCGCGCTATCTCGATCCGGTCACGCGCCTGCCGTGCGGGCCGGAAGTTCTGATCGACCGATTGCAGACCCCCGATCTCTGGCGACCCACCCCATGGATGCGCGCATTGGCCACGCAGACGGCCCTGCGCAAGGCATGGGCGCGCATCCGGGCGGCTTGGACCTCATGATCGACGGCCAGGCTCAAGGTTCGCGACGGCGCGCCGATATCATGCCCCGTCCGGTCCTGCTGGATATCTCCCGCCTGCTGTCGCGCGCCGGCAGTGCGGTACCGACGGGGATCGACCGCGTGGAACTGGAATATGCGCTGTATCTCATGCGCTTTCCGTCTTCGCGGGTCATGTTCGTGGCCTGGCATCCGATCGGGCGGATCGGCATCTTGCCGCGCCGCCTGACGGATTGCTTCCTGCGGATTCTGGCGCGGGCCTGGGCAAGCGGGACGCGGCCGTCGCGCGCCGCATCGCTGATGGCCGGATTGCTGCTGCAGGCGGCAGCAATCGGGGCGGTCGGCAATACGAAACAGCGCCGGACATATCTTCTTCTTTCGCATCATCACCTGATGCGCCAGGACGTGATCGAGGCGTTCCTGAAACGCGCGGATGCCGGGATGGCGGTCATGGTCCATGACCTGATCCCGATCGAATATCCCGAATATGCCCGTCCCACCGAACCCGACCGGCATCGCCAGCGCATGGATACGGTGGGACGACTGGCGGAGGCCGTGATCGTGCCGTCCCGGCCGGTTGGGGAGTCCCTGCGGACCTATCTGGCCCCGCACGGACACTGCCCGCCGGTCAGCGTGGTGCATCACGGGTGCCTCGTCCCCTCCAATGTCCCTGCGTCCGTCGGTAGCCTGGCCCCGGATGCGCCCTATTTCGTCATCCTGGGGACGATCGAGCCGCGAAAGAATCACCTGCTGCTGCTGAATCTCTGGCGCCAGATGGCAACCGAGGGCGGTTCCGCCCCGCTGCCGCATCTGGTGATCATCGGGCGGCGCGGATGGGAAAACGAAAATATCCTGGACATGATCGAGCGATGCCCGGCTCTGCAGGGGATCGTGCATGAACATGCCACCTTGTCCGACAAGGCTGTCGCCGGTCTGGTCCGTGGCGCGCGCGCGCTGCTGTTCCCGTCATTTGCCGAAGGGTTCGGTCTTCCGCTGCTGGAAGCCCTGGCGATGGGTATCCCGTGCCTGTGCAGCGATCTGCCGGTTTTCCGCGAGATCGCCGGAGGCCTGCCCGTCTATCTCGACCCCCTGGATGGGCCGGGCTGGCGGCGTGCGATCCGGGAACTGAGCGGGGATGACAATATGGCGGGCAGGATTGCCCCACCGTCATTCGCCGACTGGCCGACCCAGGTGGTGGCCGGACTGACCGCCCTGGCCGTACTCGACGGCAGGGATGGGGGATAGCGGACATGCACGCCATGGCGCGTTCATGTGACGGATAGGAAGGTGGGGACGGTTTGCTGAGTTTTCTGATGCTGCAGGGGAATGCCACGCCGTTCTTCTCCGAACTGGCGGTGGCGCTCCGGGCTGCCGGTCATCATGTCCGCCGCATCGCCTTCAATGGCGGGGATGTCGTCTTTTCACACGATGTCACGTGGTTTCGTGGACGGCAGGACGACCTGCCTGGCTTTCTCGAAAAGATCGTCGATGAGGACAGGCCGGATGCGATCATCCTGTTCGGTGACTGCCGCCCGATTCATCTGGTGGCGACCGACATCGCACGGGCGCGCGGGATCGCCATCTGGGTGTTCGAGGAAGGATATCTGAGGCCCGGCTGGATCACGCTGGAGCCCCATGGCGTCAACGGATTTTCGGCCCTGCCGCGCGATCCCGCGGCGATCCGCGAACGGGGCAGGGCGCCATGGCCGCCCATGCACTACAACCCGCATTCCGATTTCCTGCGGCGCGCGGTCTATGATGTGTCCTACCATGGGCTGCGCGTGGCCATGACGCCGCTGTTTCCCCACGCGCGCTTTCATGCCGTGGTCAGTCCGTTCGTGGAATATGCGGGCTGGCTGCGGGACTGGGCGGGGCAATTGCTGTGCAAGCCGAAGGAAGCGACGCTGCCCGACGGGCCGTTCATGCTGGTGCCCATGCAACTCGATGGCGATTACCAGTTGCGGGTCCATTCGCCGTTCCACAGCATGGCCGAGGCGCTGGGGCGTATCCTGGTCTCCTTCGCCAGGCATGCGCCCGCATCGCTTTCCCTGGTCATCCGCCGGCATCCGCTCGATCCGCGCCTGACCGATTGGGAAGGGTTGATCGGGCGGCACGCGCGCGCGCTGGGCATCGCGCAGCGGGTCTATTTCATGGCCGACGGCCCGCTCGATCCCGTTCTGGACGCCAGCGAGGGGATTGTGACGGTCAACAGCACGGTCGGGTTGCTGGCGCTGCGGCGCAACAGGCCGGTCAAGATCCTGGGCGAAGCCATCTACGATGTCGCAGGGCTGACGTTCCAGAAACCCCTGGATCGCTTCTGGCAGGAGGCGAGCAAGCCGGACGGCGAACTGCTCGACGCGTTCTGCCGCATGCTGATTCAGGAAGTGCTGGTCGAGGGCGATTTCTTCACCCCCGAGGGGCGAGCCCTTGCGGTCGAGGGCTCGGTGCGGCGGATCCTGTCGGCCTATTCCGACAGCGCCCGCATGGCCTGACCGACCAGGGACACGGTCTGCTCGATCTGCTCGGGCGTGTGCGATGCGCTGACGAAAAAGCGCAGGCGCGCCGCCTTTTCCGGCACTGCCGGGTGAATGATGGGCTGCACGTTGAGCCCGCGTTCAAACAGGGCCTGCGACAGGCGGCCGGCCAGCAGGGAACTGCCGGTGACCAGCGGCACGATGCCGTAGCCCTCGGAGGTACCGGTATCGAACCCGGCCTCGCAGAACAGGCGCAGCAACTGGGTTGAATTCTCGCGCAGGCGCGCGATGCGCCAGGGCTCTTCGCGAATGATATCCAGCGCCGCCATCGAAGCGGCGGCATTGGTCGGCGGCAGGCCGACGGAATAGACGAAGCCGGCGGCAGTACGCTTCAGATAGGTAATGATATCGGCACGGCCGGCGATGTAGCCGCCGCAGGAGATCAGGCTCTTGCTGAGCGTGCCCATCCACAGATCGATCGACTCGGGCGCCACGCCTGCCTCTTCGGCAATGCCATGCCCGCGCGCGCCGAGCACACCGGTCGAATGCGCCTCGTCCACCAGCGTCATGCAGTCGAATTCGCGGGCCAGATCGACGAAGGCCGCCAGATCAGGGATGTCGCCATCCATGCTGTAATGGCCTTCAAGGACCAGCAGCGCGCGCTTGTGGGCCCGGCGATGCATCCAGAGCTGCTCGCGCGCCGCCGCGACATCGTTATGGGTGAAGGCGATGCGCCGCGCGCCCGACAGGATCGCGCCCTGGATCAGGCTGTTATGGGCCAGCGCATCGTGGATGATCAGGTCGCCCGGCCGCATCAGCTGCGCCAGTGTCGTCACGTTGGTGGCATGGCCCGACACCATCACGACGCAATCCTCGGCACCATGCCATTCGGCCAGGGCGTGCTCCAGTTCCCGATGGAACGGGCGTTCGCCCGAGACCATGCGGCTGGCCGAAACCGTCGTACCGTAGCGGTGGAGCGCCTCTTCCACCCGGCCGATCACGCGCGGATCACCGTTCAGGCCCAGATAATCGTAGGACGAGAAATTGATGTATTCGCGCCCGTCGATCAGCGTCGTGGCCGCGGCCAGCCCGTCATGCTGGCGGAAGAACGGGTCGGAGACGCCCAGCGCCGCCGCCCGCTTCGCCATGAACTCCATTTCTTCCACGCCCGGCAGCGACCAGCCGCGCGTGCTGGTCTCGGCCGGCGCAGCACCCGAGAGGCTGGCGAGGAGCTTGATGCGCTCGCCCAGCCGCCGGCCGAATTTCGGTCCCGTCATCGGATGGTTTCTTCTTCGTTCGAAAGAGCAGGCTCGGGGGCCTCTGGTGCTTCGGCGGCCTCGGCCACGACGTGCCGCTCCGCATCCGACAGGTGACGGGCCATCACCGCCTCGTCCGGCGTCGCAGGGGCGGCATCCTGCCCCTTGTTACCTAGCAGGGTGGACACCTGGCGCGCAACGCGCCGGACCGTCATTTCCTGCCAGGCGAAGCCGGGCAGCGACACGCCCAGCCGGCGTTCCAGCCCCAGCGCCAGTTCGACCGCCGTCAGCGAATCCATCCCCAGCTCGGCCAGCGGCTGGTCCATGGGCAGGGCCTCGCGGTCGGTCTGCATGATGCGGGTCAGTTCACCGAGGATCAGGTCGGCGACGATTTCCTCCCGCCGTTCCTCGCTGGCCGTGGCCAGCAGGCTCATCAGGTCGCCGGTATCGCTGTCCTCGTCGCGGCGGCGGGCCACGGCGCCGAACAGCGGCTCGCTCAGGATCGGCAGGCTGCCGGTGGCCTGCCAGTCCATTTCGGCCAGGACGGGCCAGGGATCGGACGAGGCCAGCAGGTCGGGCAGGGCATCCAGCGCGGCCATCGAACGCATCGAGCGCGCGCCCAGTCGCCGGTCCAGCGCCTCGCGCGCCGCCTCGTTGCGTTCCAGGAAGCCGGCATCGGCGATCGGCCCCCAGCGGACGGCGCAGCCGGGCAGGCCCGCATCGCGCCGGCGCTGGATCATGGCCTCGACCGCCGCGTTGGCGGCCACATACGCACCCTGGCCCGGCGCGCCGAGCGTGATGGTAGCGGACGAGAAGACCAGGAACAGCGACAGCGGATCGTCGCGCGTCAGCGCGTCCAGCGACAGGGCACCGGCCAGCTTGGCCTGGACCGATGCCATGACCTGCTCCTCGGAGAGGGTCGCGACCAGCCCGTCCGCCACGGTGACGGCGGCATGCACGATCCCGCCCAGGGGCGGCATCGTGGCACGGATCTCCGCAATCAGCGCAGCCAGACCCGCATGGTCGGTTACGTCGCAGGCCTGCACCTCCACGGTCTCGGCACCGGCCTCCAGCAGCGTCTCGCGCAGCGCCGCAACCCCTTCGGCCGCCGGCCCACGGCGGCTGACCAGCACCAGATGACGGGCCCCACGGGCGACGAGCCACCGCGCGGCGCGTGCGCCGAAGCCGCCGGTGCCGCCCGTGACCAGCACGGTGCGGTCAGCCGGGACATCCAGCGTCGGCGGCACATGGACCGGCCCCATCGTCAGCACGATCTTGCCGACATGGGCCGAGGTCCGCATCAGCGCGAACGCATCGGTCGCGGCGGAGGCCGGGAAGGCGGTATAAGGCAGCGGCCCGATCGCACCGTCCTCGAGCAGGGCGTGCAGGCGGTCCGTCACGGTCGAGACCAGATCCGGGCGATGCCGCACCAGCGCATCGACGTCGATCGCGTGATAGCTGACATTCTGCCGCATCGGGCCAATGCCGACGCGCGTATTGGCCAGGAAGTCGCGCTTGCCCAGTTCCAGGAAGCGGCCGAAGGGGCGCACCAGCTCAAGGCTGCGCTCCATGGCCTCGCCGCTGAGGGCATTGAGCACCACGTCCACACCCTGCCCACCGGTGGAAGCCAGGACATCGGCCCCGAAACGCAGCGACCGGCTGTCCAGGACGGTTTCGATCCCCAGTTCGCGCAGGGCCGCCCGCTTGGCGGGCGAACCGGCGGTGGCGATGATGCGCGCCCCGACATGGCTGGCATATTGAATGGCGGCCAGGCCGACGCCACCGGCGGCCCCGTGGATCAGGATCGTCTCGCCGGCCCGCAGCGCACCGACGGTCTCCAGCGCATACAGCACGGTCAGATAGGTGACGGGAATGGTCGCGCCGGCCGCGAAGGACAGCCATTCCGGCAGCGCGAAGACGCTGCGCCGGTCGGTGACCACACGGCTGGCATGCGCGGCGGCGGCCAGGGCCATGACGCGGTCGCCGGGGGCCAGGTCGGTGACCTCCGCCCCGACTTCCAGCACGGTGCCCGCACATTCCATGCCCAGCGTCGCGCCGGCAAAACCGTCCAGCAGCAGTTCGTCGGGCAGCATGCCGATGGCCGACAGCACATCGCGATAATTCAGCCCGCTGGCCTGGACGTCGATCACCACGTCACGCGGGCCAGGCTCGATCCGGGGCTCCGGCATCCAGCACAGGCGGTCGAGCGGACCGGGCACGGGCTGGATCAGCCGCACATCCGTCGCCGCCGCCGCCGCGCGGGCCGGCAGGCCCTCGCGCAGGCGGCGGACCAGCCGGCCCTCTTCCGTCCAGCGCACTTCGCGCTCATCGTCCGTGGCGTTGCGCTCCGCATCCAGGGCGGCCGCGATCGCGGTCTCCGACAGGGTGGCGGACAGGTCGATCCGTCGACAGCGCAGGGCAGGGAACTCGTTGGCGATCGTCCGGCCCATGGCGACGCGCGCGGCCTCGTGCGGCGTGGTGGCCGCGTCACGGGTCACAACGGCCAGACATTCTCCAGCCTCGGCCGCTGCACGGGCGTCACCGGCCAGGGCCAGCATCGCACGGGCGGTGAGCGTGGCTTCATCCGCGCCGTCATCATGCGCGGGCGCATGGGACAGGCGAATCGCGGGCGGCGCGGGCACGCTCTCGGCGTCCGTTTCGGCATCCTCGGCTTCGACCGCGACCGCTGCCAGCAGGGCGAGCGGGAAGGGCGCCTGGGCGGGCACGCTTTCGGCCACCGCGCGCAGCCGGTGCGGCAGGTCGCGCCAGGCGGCAATCGTCAGCAGCGGCTCGGGCGACAGGTCGCGCAATGTGGCCCAGCCCGCATCCTCGGCCGCCTCGGCCACCAGGATCAGGCCCCCCGGCGCAAGGCGGTCGGCATGGGCGAGCGTCGTCGCCGGCACCATGCCGTGCAGGCCGGGGGCATAGGCGACCAGCACGTCATACACACCCTCGGGCACGGTCTCGGCCATGACGATGCCGGGCAGGTGGGCCAGCACGGTCGGGCGCAACCGGGCCTGTCGCTCGCGATTCGGCTCCAGGATCGTATAGTCCAGCCGGCCCGGCAGGCTCGCGAGGCGCGGGGCAAGCGCACGGGTCAGGGCGGCACGGTCGGCATGCAGTTCCAGCACGCGGATCGGCCGGTCCTTCGGCCAGTCCTGCACATAGGCTTCGATGGTGGTCGCGATCTGCTCGGCCGCCAGTTCCACGCTGCGGCCGGAGAGCAGCTGCCGGAAGGCGATATCGGGGAACGAATCGTCGCCGCGCGCCGCATCGGAGGCAGTGCCGGCGCTCTTCCGCTCCTGTAACCAGGCGAGCAGCAGGGCCGCCGGCAACCATTGCGGCAGGTCGAGGAAAAGGGTCTGCCAAAGACGGGCAAGGTCCGGCGCATCCTCGGTGGCCGGAGCCTCCGGGGCGCGGAGTCCGGCCAGGATCGTATGGGCCAGCAGGCCTGCATCCTTGTCATCCGCATCGCCGGCCGGCGTCTCCATGGCCGGGCGCAGGGCCAGGAACCGCTCGTCGGACAGCGGGGCCGACGCGACAGGCGCCGGCAGCCAGATTTCGTGGAAGCTACGTTCGGCGACCGGCACCGGGCGTTCGCCCGGCATGCGGGTGAACCAGCAGCCGGTGGCCGACAGCACGGCGCGGCCGGTGGCATCCAGCATCACGATATCAGCCTCGGTCTCGCGCGGGCCGGAGGTCGTGACGACCGCCTGGCCGCGTGCGGGCGCGCCGGCGGTCAGGTCCAGCCGGATGATGCCGAATTTGCGCGGCAGCGGCGCTTCGGTGGACTGGGCATCGGCATGGTTGACGGCCAGCCCGACCAGGGCCTGGAAGGTGCCGTCCAGCGCCGTCGGGTCCAGGGTCAGGCCGTTGATCGGCGCCTCGCCGGTCAGGGTAGCCTCCACCCGGCCCGTAGCCATGGAGATCCCGCCAACCCGGCGGAAAGCCGGCCCATAGGCCAACCCGGCAGCGCGGGCCGTGGCGTAAAGCGCGTCGCCCGTCATGTCGATATCGGTGGCGGCCGACGGCAGGGCGGCGGGTGCGACCGGCGACAGGCCGGCGCGGGCGGTGGCATGGCGCGTCCAGACCGCGTGGGACAGCCGGGGGCGGCTGTCGATGGTCACGGCACCGTCCGCCGACAGCCGGACCCGGATTTCGCGCAGTTGCGTCTGCTCGATGATGACGGGGCGCAGGATCTGGAAATCGCGCAGTTCCAGCATCTGCGCGTCCGGCCATGTCGCCCGTGCGGCCGTGAAGGCGAATTCGATCAGGCAGGCCGCGGCCAGGACGATCGTGTCGCCAACCTTGTGGTCGGCCAGCCAGGGCTGCACCGCGCCGTCCAGGTGCGCGGTCCACTCGCTTGCGTCCGTCTTGCCGTGGTCGCCCAGCAGGGGGTGCGTGCCCTGCTGGTTCCACAGCACCGCCAGGGCTTCCTCGGTGGGTTCGTACCAGTGCCGCTCGCGCTGCCACTGCACGCCGGGCAGGCCCCGGACCTGGGCCGGACCGGCGAAATGCGACGCGGACAGGATATCGCAGCCCGCCGCAAAGCACGCCAGCGCGGTGCGGGGGAAGGGGTCGGTCGTGATCTTGGCCGGGACCGCCGGCATGACGCGGGTTTGCGCGTCGCCACCCTTCAGGATGTCGCGCAGATAATGCTGCAGGACCGGACGGGGACCGATCTCGACGAAGAGCGTGCCGCCTTCCGCCGCCGCCTGGCGCACCGATTCGGCAAACAGCACCGGCGCGCGGACATTACGCCACCAGTAATCGGCATCGGGCAGGGTCGTGAAGGGCTGGCTGGTCACGGTCGAAATCATCAGCCGGTCCGGCTGACGGGCGGTGATCTCACCCAGATCGCGGATCAGCGCGTCGGCGATCCGGTCCATCTGGCTGCTGTGATAGGCATAACCCACCTTAAGGCGGTGGATCAGCAGCGAGGAACTACCCTTCGCCGCCTCCAGCCGATCAAGCGCTTCGGCCTCGCCGGCCACGGCCAGGGCATTCGGCGCATTGAAGGCCGCGATTTCCAGGGTCGGCGCCGCTTCGGCCAGCAGACGCCTGGCCTCTTCGACATCGCCATGCAGCGCGGCCATGCCGCCACCGGGTGCCGTCGCCTGATGGCGGCTGCGCAGGGCTACGATACGCGCGGCTTCGTCCATGTCCAGCATGCCGGCATGGACCCCGGCCGCGATCTCGCCGACGCTGTGGCCGACAACGATATCGGCCTTGAGCCCCTGCCGCTCCAGCCCGCGCAGGACGCCGATCTGGAAGGCGAACAGCATGGGCTGCGCGACGTCGGCCGGATCGGCCGACCAGTCGCCCGACCGCATCGCCTCCAGAACCGACCAGCCGAGATGCGGACGCAGGGCGGCATCTGCCTCGCCTACCCCGGCGGCGAAGACAGGGCTGATCTCCAGCAGATCCTGCCCCATGCCCGAGAACTGGCTGCCATTGCCGGAAAACACGAAGACGGTGCGCGCCTGGGCGAGTGCCTGCCCGGTCACTACATCCGCGTGGGTGTGCGTATCGACCCAAGCGGCCAGCGCCGCGCGCATCTCCGCCGCGTCTCCCCCCGGAACGCCCAGGCGATGAGACAGGTGTGCCCGCCGGGTCGCCAGGCCGCGCAACTCGGCATCGGTCCACGTCCGGGTGGACCAGACGCGCGCAAGGCTGGCCAGGCCGGCTTCGGAGCGGGCGGACAGCAGCAGCGGCACCGCGTCATCCGACGGGATCGCGACGGGTCGCGCAGCAGCGGGCTCCGGTGCGCTGGCAAGGATCACATGGGCGTTGGCGCCGCCGAAGCCGAAATTGTTGACGCCGGCGATCAGCGGTCCATCCGCAAGCGGCCGGGCCTCGGTGACGACTTCCAGGTTGAGTTCGGCGAAGGGGATGGCCGGATTCGGGTTCGTGCAATGCAGCGAGGCGGGCAGGCACCGGTTCTGCAAGGCCAGCATGGCCTTCAGCATGCTGACCAGGCCCGACGCCGGCTCCAGATGCCCGAGATTGGTCTTGACCGAACCAATCGGCAGGGGCGTATCGCGCAACTGGCCCAGGGCGGTGCCGAGCGCATTCGTCTCCACCGGGTCACCCGCCTGGGTGCCGGTGCCATGCGCCTCGACGAAGGCAACCTGGTCCGCCGAGACTCCGGCCTTCCCGTAGACCTCGCGCAGCAGCTCGGCCTGGGCGTGGGCGCTGGGGAATGTCAGGCCCGGCGTCCGGCCATCGGCATTGATCCCGCTGGCCATGATCACGGCACGGATGTCGTCGCCGTCCCGCTGTGCGGCCGACAGAGGCTTGAGCAGCAGCATGACGCCGCCCTCGCCACGGACATAGCCGTCGGCATCAGCGCTGAAGGCATGGCACCGCCCCGTCGGGGACAGCATGCTCGCGGCGCAGAAGCCGATGAAGGGGTACGGCGTCAGCAGCATGCTGACACCGCCGACCAGGGCCACGCCCGTCCGGCCCGCACGCAGGTCCTCGCACGCCTCGTGAAGGGCGAACAGCGACGACGAGCAGGCGGTATCGATGGTCATGCTCGGCCCGTGCAGGCCCAGAGCGTAGGAGACGCGGTTCGAGAAGATGCTCAGCGTGTTGCCGGGCATGAAATAGGCATTGCCCGATGACGGGTCGGTCAGGCGCAGATTGGCATATTCCAGGCCCGACGCGCCGACATAGACGCCGGCCGATGCGATGCGGTCCGCCGTCGTGCCCGCGTCTTCCAGGGCTTCCCAGGCCAGTTCCAGCAGCAGTCGCTGCTGCGGGTCCATCTGCCTGGCCTCGCGGGCCGAAATGCCGAAAAAGGCGGCATCGAACAGTTCGATCTCATCCAATGTCGACGCCCGGGTGGCATAGAACTTGCCCGTCTCGCCGCGACGAGGGTGCCAGAAATCCCGGAGCGGAAAACGATTTGCCGGGATCGGGCGCACACTTTCGCGTTCCTCGTCCAGCAACTGCCACAGGCTGGTGACGTCCGGCGCCCCGGGAAGGCGGCAGGATGCGCCGATGATGGCGATGGGCTCATCCCGAGTAGTGGTATTCGGCTCGGACGTCGAACTGTTATGCATGAAGAGATATGTGTCCCAATGCGATGATCGGATTACGATGTAACGCGGTCGGGTCGGAGGGAAAAGCCATATCGGCGTTGAAAAAATAGTTCAGCTGGTTTCATGAGGCACACCGTCCGGAGAGATTGGGGTCAAGGCCGACCAGGCCGCTTGATATCCTGCGCGAAGTATATGAGGGAATTTGGAACTTCCCCATCTTGGCCATAGCGCGCGGCGGGCGACTGGTCCCACCGTGACGCATCAGTGCAGGACTATTCGGCAATCATTCAAACGATGGCTGTGATTTTCTTTCATGCCTCCGGGCGCGTTTATCGAAGGTACATATAACGTCTTGGGCCGCGGATCTGTTATCCGGCACCCGATTACTGACGAATAACCGGCATCGTCTGTGGTTTTTTTATGTCTTTCGACGCCCCGGGCATAAGAATGTCACCGCCATGCATGCTTGCCGAAAACCTATGGCTGCCCCGCTCGAGCGGCATGGCAATGAATAGGCTGACAGGGCGCAATGCATCTGCGACATCTGGTGGTGTCCGCGGCGGGATTCGAACCCACGGCCCCAGGATTCATCCCACTTCGGCTTTCGCCGCCGCCATCCGGAAATGGCGTTCGTGGTCTGGACTGTCCCTTCACCCTGGGCCCGAAGGCCGACAGGTGCCGCCCGTCCAGTCTCTACACCGTCCCGGCAAGGCCGGGCTTGGCTCGGGATCGGCACGACACATCGTGTCAGAGCGTTCCCCGAATTTGAGCGGATCCGTCATGAGGTTTCCCGCCATGACGCCCAATTTGAAAACCAGGAATCCTGTGCTCTATCCTGCTGAGCTACGCGGACACACAGCCTGTTTCTAACCGAGCACAGAGATTCGGGCAAGCGCCCCCCGAAGGGAAAGGGGACGACGCGTCAGCGCTCGCGGCGCAGCATCGTCGCGGTCGCGGCCAGGCGCGCGATGTGACGGCGACATAGCGCGAGGTCCGGCGCACCGGTCTGCTTGCACTCTTTCTCCAGCGCCTGGGTCTGTTCGGTAGCGTCCATCAGGCGCTCTTCCGTCCACAGCGACAGGGCCTGGCCAAAGGATTCAGTCCGCTTGAAGAAAACCGGCGGGCGTAGTCCGCGCATGGCATCCGCCCGGCTTTGCCCCGAATCCATCGCGATTCGCGCCCGGCGCAGCCGATGCAGATGCGACAGCAGCGCCCGCGCGACGGCAATCGGGCTGGTGCCCTCGGCCAAAGCCCGTTCGATGGCGGTATCCGCGCCGGCCCGATCGCCGGTCGTGGCGGCAAAGGCCGCATCTTCCAGCGATACGCCGGCGGCATCGCCGATGCAGGTGCGGACATCATCCAGCGTCAGATGCCCGCCCCGGCCGGCATAGAGGGCCAGTTTCTCGACCTCGCCACGCATCGCGGCACGATCGGGACCCAGCAGGCCGGCGAACCAGGACAGCGCATCGGCGTCGATGCGGATGTCCTCTTCCCCCAGGCTCTGGCGGATCGTGCCCTCCAGGGCCCGCCCTTCCTCCGGGTAACAGCCGATCGCGGCGCAATCGGCCTGCGCTTCGGCCAGGGCACGCAGGCGCGAGCGGCTGGCGAGGCCGGGCGCTTCGATGATGACCAGCGTGTCGGAATTGCGGGCCAGGCTTGCCTTCAGCGGCGCCGTCAGGCTGTCGCCGCCATCACGCACCCACACGACCCGCCGTCCGCCGCTGAGGGAGAGCGCGAAGATCTCTTCTTCCAGCCGATCCGCCGCCTCGCGATCCAGCACCGCGACGCGGAACGGGTCGTCCAGTTGCGGCGCGATGGCGGTGGCGGCCAGGCGCGCGCGCTCGCGGATCAGGCCGCTATCCTCGCCATGCAGAAGGATGGCCCGCAGCGTACCGGGGTCGCGCAGGATGCGGGCGACCGAGCGGGCATCGACCTTCACTGGTTGTTGACTGTTCCGTTGCCCGGCGCATCTCCCGCCGTGCCGGAAGGATCGGGGGAGGAGCGGCCGATGGCCATGCCGGGCAAGCCGTCCTCGCCGACCGACTGGCGCTGGATTCCATTGTTGGAATTGGGCATCACGTTCGGGTCGACATAGGTGGCCTGCGGCATGACCGTTCGCTGGGCAGGCGCGGCGCGGGTCTTGAACCAGATCGCGAGCTGCTGGGTAATGCGCTCGGCGACAGCCTGCGCGACCCGACGTGCGAGAGCCGCCTGGTTCAGGTTCTGGGCGAAATATTGCTCGAACGTCTCGTTCTCGCCATCCATGACCTGCGTGTCGCCCTGCGTTACCAGCATCGGGGTCGGTGCGACGGTATAGAGCATCCAGTGCGCATGGGCCGTGGCCCGGGTGCGGCCGGTCGTATTGTCCGCATGGATGTCGATCGCCTCGTTCATCACATAGGAACTGACGCGCAGCGTATAGCCGGTCGGATCTTCCTGCTCGGCGCCGGCCAGGTTCTGTTGCAGGAACAGCCGCAATTCCTGCCCGTACCGTTCCGGAATGCTGGCCACATAGATCTGGCGCAACTGGTCGGGGATCGTTCCACCCGCGGCAACACTGCCGGCGGGCGATCCGTAAAGCGGCTGGAAGCCGCACCCGCCCAGCATCGTCACCATGGCCATCAGCACCGCCCGGCGGAGCGGACGATACGAACGGGGCGCGTCGGGGCAGGGCAGGTGCGACATGCGATCAGCCCGCGATCACGAAATTGACGATGCGGTTGGGCACGTGGATGCGCTTGACGATGCGCTTGCCCTCCAGCAGGCGCGCCACATTGGGCTCGTTTTCCGCCAGGGCGATCACCGTTTCGGCCGGCGCGTCGGGCGGCGCGGCTACCGTGCCGCGCAGCTTGCCCATGATCTGGACCGCGATGGTCAGCTCGCGCGCCACCAGCAGCTCGGGCTCGGCCACCGGCCAGGGCCGATCCACGGCCGGCGCCTGGCCCGGTTCCAGCAGGGCCAGCATGTCTTCCGCCTGATGGGGAACCATCGGGGCGGCCAGCAGGCACAGGGCCAGCGCGGCCTCGCGCCGCGCATGGTCCATGCCGGCATCGGCCGACGCACGCTCGGCTTCCGCCAGGGCGGAGGTCAGCTCGTGCAGGCGGGCCACCGCGACATTGATCGCGAAGCTTTCCAGCGCCTCGCTCACGGCCGCGATGGCACGGTGGGTGGCGCGGCGCAGCGTGTCGGCGGCTTCGGACGGCGCGGCTTCGGCAGACGCGGCGGCCGGGACGGTCTCGGCTACCGTCCGCACCACGCGGTAAAGCCGTTGCAGGAAGCGGGCGGCGCCGGCAACGCCGGCCTCGGTCCATTCCATGTCGCGTTCCGGCGGGCTGTCCGACAGCACGAACCAGCGCGCGGTATCGGCACCGAACCGCTCGATGATCGCCACCGGCGCCACGGTGTTGCGCTTGGATTTGGACATTTTCTCGACACGGCCGATCGTCACCGGGGCCCCGGTTTCACGATGCACCGCGCCATCGCCGAGCCGTTCGACTTCCTCGGGATACAGCCACAGCCCGTCCGCGTCGCGGTAGCTCTCGTGATTGACCATGCCCTGCGTGAACAATCCGTCGAACGGCTCGTCCAGCCCCAGATGCCCGGTCTCCCGCATCGCCCGGGTAAAGAAGCGCGCATAGAGCAGATGCAGGATCGCATGCTCGATCCCGCCGATATACTGGTCGACCGGCAGCCAGCCATTGGCGGCCGGAAGGACGGTCGGCTCGGACGCATGCGGAGCGGTGAAGCGGGCGAAATACCACGAACTGTCGACGAACGTGTCGAACGTGTCGGTTTCGCGCGTCGCATCCGCGCCGCAGCGCGGACAGGCCACATGCTTCCAGGTCGGATGGTGATCCAGCGGGTTGCCCGGCCGGTCGAACGTCACATCCTCGGGCAGCGTGACGGGCAACTGGTCGTCGGGCACCGGAACCGGGCCACAGGCGGCACAATGGATGACCGGGATCGGACAGCCCCAGTAGCGTTGGCGCGAGATGCCCCAGTCGCGCAGGCGCCAGTTTTCCACGCCCCGCCCGATGCCCATCCCTTCCAGGCGGCTGATGGCTTCAGCCCTGGCGGCCTTGGTATCCAGCCCGTCCAGGAAGCCGGAATTGATCAGCGTGCCGTCACCGTCCCACGCCTTGGCGGTGATGGCGAAGCTCGCTTCATCCTCGCCCGCCGGCAGAATGACGGGGCGGAAGGGCAGGTGATAGGCATTGGCGAAATCCAGGTCGCGCTGGTCGCCGCACGGACAGCCGAAAATGGCGCCGGTGCCGTAATCCATCAGCACGAAATTGGCGATCCAGACCGGAAAGCTCTGATCGGGCACGAAGGGATGCGACACGCGCAGGCCGGTGTCGAACCCACGCTTCTCGGCCTTCTCGATCGCTTCTTCGGACGTGCCCAGGCGGCGGCATTCGGCGATGAAGGCGGCGGCATCGGGATTGTTTTCCGCGACCTTCGCAGCCAGCGGATGATCGGCCGCAACAGCCAGGAACGCCATGCCGAACAGCGTGTCGGGCCGGGTCGTATAGACTTCGACCGAATCCAGATCGGCATCGAACCCCTCGGGCGGCGTATGCAGCGCAAAGCGCACGCGCGCACCGACCGAGCGACCGATCCAGCGTTCCTGCATGATGCGAACCCGTTCGGGCCAGCGCGGCAGGTGCGACAGGCCCTCCAGCAGCTCAGGGGCGAATTTGGTGATGCGCAGGAACCACTGCGACAGTTTTTTCTTCTCGATCAGCGCGCCCGACCGCCAGCCGCGCCCGTCCACCACCTGCTCGTTCGCCAGCACGGTATGGTCCACCGGGTCCCAGTTGACCCAGCTCTCACGCCGTTCGACCAGATCGCCCTGGAGCATGTCCAGGAACAGCTTCTGCTGCTTGCCGTAATATTCGGGCAGGCAGGTCGCGATCTCGCGGTCCCAGTTGAACGAGAAGCCCAGCCGCTTGAGCGTGCCGCGCATGGCGGCGATATTGTCCAGCGTCCAGGCCTGCGGATGCACGCCCCGCTCCCGCGCCGCGTTTTCCGCCGGCAGGCCGAACGCGTCCCACCCCATCGGGTGCAGCACCGAAAACCCCTTGGCCCGCTTGTAGCGCGCAACCACGTCGCCCAGCGTGTAGTTGCGGACATGGCCCATATGGAGCTGCCCCGACGGATAGGGGAACATCTCCAGTACGTAATATTTCGGGCGATCGGCCGGCGGCACGTCGGGCACGTCAAAGGCGCCCGCCCGCTCCCACTCGGCCTGCCAGCGCGGTTCGGCCGTGCGGAAATCGTAGGAAGCGGGGGTCATTTCAGTCATGGCAGGGTCCAGGAGCATGGGCCGGAGCGTCACGGTCTGTCACGACCGGCCGATACGAAGAAGGGATGCCGGGCAGCAGCCCGGCATCGTCCCCGGCGCGGTGCGCCGGGGGGAGGGGCTTACTTGCCGCCGCCACTGTCGGCGCGAAGCTGCCGCGCCCGGGTCAGGATTCGGGTCGTGATGTCCGACACCGTGTTCGGGGCGACCGGGGTATCGAGCCACTGCCCGTCGGTCAGCGCCTGGCGGAAGACGGACACGCGCAGCGCGTCCGAACGCAGGTTGCGCGACAGGACATAGGCCGTGATCTTGAAACGCTCGTTCCTGGTCGCCGGCGGCGTGTACCAGTCGGTCAGGATCACGCCGCCGATCGCGTCGGCCGAGGCAAAGGGCATGAAGGACAGCGTGTCGATCGCGCCGCGCCACAGATAGGCGTTCACGCCGCTCTTGCCGATCTGGTCGTCACCGCCGCTGGCGGACCGATCCTCGGTGATCAGGTGGTTCTGCGGCATCGCCAGCCCCGCATCGGCGCGGCGGTGCGACGAGGAACAAGCGGTCAGGCCCAGGAGAGACGACAGCGCCAGCCCGCCCAGCAGGCGGGCCGACGGCGAAAGGCGGTGAATGGCGAATGGCGGTCGAACGGTCATGTTGCCCCTGTGGTCCCCTCGGGTCTGGCCCCGCTGATGGATCGGCGGCCGTGGCCTGTCCTGCCCGTCCGGGGCCTGCGGTCGGGCCACGGTTCAGCCGGTTTCACTGCCATCTTCATATCCCGGCCCGCCATCCCCGCCAAGCCGGCCGGTGATTTTCTCCGTGCCGCCCGCGATGGCGATCGGCAACGGGTCACGAATGGGGGCGGCAACGACGATCCCAAGCCTTGCCTTCCCTGTTCCAGGCGGTTTGAAAAGGGCCATCATACGGGGCCGCGCGAGGAGTCGCCGCGCGACGGACGAAGGATCGGAGGGGCGGCGTGGCAGGCATCGCGGGCGGGCGGACATGGCGGCTCCACGGGCAATGGCGGCGCGTGGCCCTTCTGGCGGCCCTGTCGCTATTGGTGGTCCCGCATGCCGGCGCGGCCGACCGGGCGGCGCGGGCCACGCCCCTGGCCGCCCGTCTGACCCAGGCCGAGAAACTGATGTTGGTCCGGGCGGATGTCGTGCCCGCACCCGCACCAGCCGAGGGCGTGTCGATCGTAACCCTGCCCGGCGTCCCGCGCGCCGGCCTGCCGGCCCTGCGCATGGCCATGGTGGATGGCGAGGCGGGCCAATCTTCCCCGCTGGCGCTGATGGCGACCTGGGACCGCGACCTGGCCCGGCGGGTGGGACAGGCCCAGGCCCGCGCAATCCGGGCCGGCGGGCGCGCGATCGCGGCGGTCGGCGGAATTGGCCCGCTGCCGGCGGGTCGGGCCTATGATGGCGAGGACCCGCTGCTGGCCGGCCGGATGATGGGCGAGGTCGCATCCGGGCTGATCTCGGGCCATGTGCTGCCGCTGTTCGGCGGCCGAGGCCGGCCCGGTGCCGACGACATGTCCGAGGACCGCATGCTGGCGCTCTCCATCGCGCTGGGGCAGGCCAGGGGAGCGGGCATGCTCTGCCAGGTCGCCACCGTGGGGCTCCGGCCGTGCGGGGGCCTGGACGGCATGGAGCGCACGCTCCGCGACGGATGGCGATATGGCGGCATGATCGCCCTGCTGGCGGACCATGCGACGCCGGACGACCTGCCGGCCCGTCGCCATGCCCTGCTGTCCGCGCTGGCGGCCGGCGTCGACGTGGAGGGCGAGCCCGGACCCGCCGACACGGCGCTGTTCGGCGCCACCCTGCGGCAGGCGGTAATGAAGGGCGGCTTCGTGCCGCCCGTCCGGCTGGATCACATGGCTGCCCATGTCATGCAATCGATGGACGAGGCCGGGGTGACCGAGCATCCGCCCCCCTTCGGCGCGCTGCGCGCCCCCACCCCCTACCGCGACCCGCTGGCGGAAGAGATGATGGCCGAGGGGGCGGTCCTCCTGCGGAATGAAAACGCGGTCCTGCCGCTGGCCGGTACCCCAGCCGAGCCGATCCTCGTCCTGGGCGCGGGGACGGCCCGTGCGGCGGCGCAGGTGGTGGTCGATGCCCTGGGCCGCACGGGACAGGCCGCGCGACTGGCCGCCGATGCGCCGGAAAACGGGCCGCTGCCGCCCGACATCGCGCAGGCCGGCCACATCGTGATCCTGTCCGCCGGCCCCGAGGATGACCGGCTGATCGGCGCGGTGGCCGACAATGGGGGGCATGTGGTCGTTGTCCTGCTGTCGGACGATCCCGACCGGCGCATGCCCTGGCTGGATCTGGTCGACGGGCTTGTGCAGGCCTGGTCATGGCGCGATGGCGGCGGGGATGTCCTGGCGGACCTGCTGGTCGGGCAGCGCGATTTCTCCGGGCGGCTGCCGGTGACCTTTACCGGCGGCATGGCGCCGCCCCAGGAACATCTGGCGGGCTACAAGGCATTCGACCGGGCGCATGTCGCGCCGCTGTTTCCATTCGGATACGGGCTGTCGGTCCGCGCGCGTTTTACCTATGGCGAGCTGAAGGCGACGCGGGACGGATCGCGGCTGCTGGTCGCGTTCAGCGTGACCAATCGCGGCGCCGCGCCCGGGCGCGACGTGCCGCAGATCTATCTGGACCAGTCGGAAGGAAGCGGCGAGGCACCCAAGCGGCTGGTCGGCTGGCGCCCCGTACAGCTCGCGCCCGGACAGACCACGCATCTCACGCTGGCGGTCGATGCGCGGATGCTGGGGCGATGGAATCCAGCCACGCTGGAATGGATGGTGCCGGCCGGCGATTACGGCGTGTCGCTCGGCGGCCATTCCGCCAATCTGGTCCGGCAGGTGATGATCCACCTGCCGGACCTGCACGCCCCCGGCGCGTTGCCGGATGGCGAAGGCGGGTAGAAAACCGGATGGAGATTCGACCTTGGTGAGAGCCTGATCGAAAATGTGGGCTGATGAGCGAGAGCGGCCCAGAGGGCCGCGCCCGGCGTGTGTTTCCGAGCATCGGAGCGGAGCGGCCTTGATGGCCGTGAGCACCGAAGCACAGGAAACGCGCGTCGGATCGCCGTCAGCGCGCATTTTCGGTCAGGCTCAGGGCGGCGGTTCGCCTTCCTGCGGCGTAAAGCCCAGATGGGTGATCAGGTCGCGCGTCGCCTCCGCCGCTGCCAGCACGGCATCGCGGTCCAGGCCCTTGCTGACCAGCGCGACGCCCCGTCGCCCATCCGGCCGCCGGAACGGATAGGACCCGATATCGAGGTCCGGATGATGGTCCTGAATCTCGGACAGGCCGGCGGCCAGCGCGCCTTCATACAGGTCCAGCGCGTACCAGCTGCGCGAGGTCACGGGCGTGCCGCGCGGCAGGCTGGGGGCCAGGGAATCGAACATCGCCTGCATGATCCGCGGCACGCCGGCCAGCACATGGACATTGCCGATGCTGAAGCCCGGCGCGATCGAGACGCTGTTGGTGATCGGGGTCGCCTCCTGCGGCAGGGTGGCCATGCGCTGCCGGGCGGCATTGAATTCGCCCGGGGCGAAATGGGCTTCCAGCGCGCGGAAGGTTTCGGGGTGAACGGTCCACGGCACGCCAAACGCCTCGGCCACGCAGGGCGCCGTGATGTCGTCATGGGTCGGGCCGATGCCGCCGGTGGTGAAGACCATGTCGAATCGGGCCCGCACGTCGCACAGCGTGGTCACGATAATTTCGCGGCGGTCGGGGATGATCCGCACTTCGGACAGCGTGATCCCCAGTTCGGACAGGCGTCGTGCGATATATTGCACATTGACGTCCTGCGTCCGGCCCGAAAGAATCTCGTTGCCGATGACCAGAATGCAGGCTGTCGGGTTCATGGCGGCAGGTCCCTGTCCGATGGCATGGACCATCATTATGGGCCCGGAATCCGCTTCCGGCCAGACAGGAGGAATGGGCGATGAGGGAAGGACCGATGTGCGGCGTGCCGCGCTGCGTGTGGGAGCTCCCAGCCATGCTGGGCGAAGGCCCCGTCTGGTCGGAAGCCGAGCAGGCCCTGTATTTCGTCGATATCGTCGGAAAGGCGATCCACCGCTACCGGCCGGAAAGCGGGGAGCGGACCTCCTGGGCCGCGCCGGACCGGCCAGGCTTCCTGGTACCGCTGACCGACGGCACCTTCCTGTGCGGCCTGCGCGACGGGCTGCACCGGTTTTCGCCCACCACCGGCCGATTCGGCCTGGACCTGCCGGTCGAACCCGACCAGCCCGGCAACCGGATCAATGACGGCCATGTGGACCGGTTCGGCCGCCTGTGGTTCGGCACCATGCATGACGCCGAAACCGACCCCACCGGCTCGCTCTATTCCGTCCGCCAGGATCGCGGCGCGCTGTCGATCCGGCGCGAGGATACGGGCTATGTCGTCAGCAACGGCCCGGCCCTGTCGCCCGACGGGCGCACACTCTATCACAACCATTCGCCAGCCCGCACCGTCTACGCGTTCGACGTGGCGCCCGACGGCAGCCTGTCGAACCGGCGGGTCTTCGCCACCCTGCTTGATGGCTATCCCGACGGCATCGCGGTGGACAGCGCGGGCTTCCTGTGGATCGGCGTGTGGGACGGCGGCCGGATCGAGCGCCTGGCCCCGGACGGCACGAAGGTCGAACCCATTCCCATGCCGGCGCGCAACGTCACCAAGGTTGCCTTCGGCGGCGCCGATTACCGTACCGTGTTCGTCACCACCGCCCGCAAGGGCCTGTCGGCACAGCAGCTCGCCGACCAGCCCCTCAGCGGCAGCCTGTTCGCCTTCGGCACCAGCATCGCCGGACAGAAACAGGCGACCTTCACGCTCGACGCCCCGTTCGCGCTGTAGGGGAGTGTCTCGGCGGGTGCCGACTGCAAGCGAGGTTTATGGAAGTGCTTAATGGATAAGACCGGAATTATTCTGGTAACGCCAATTGCGTTCCATGGCGGCTTCCACCACCTCAAGAAGCCGGTAAATCGCCTTCGTCTCGCTTCCTGCGATCTTTTGAAATCCGCGAATCGGATATCCAACAGGGTAGGAACGAGGCGATGTTGTGGATGGCTCCCGTACGGAATGTACGAGGATAGAGAGGTCATTGTCTAAAATGCCGGGAGCCATGTGTGGACGGCCGTGACAACGCAAGTGGAACGTATTGAATTTGACACTTGAATGCAGCCATATGTCCGGCGCTGTTTGCGTAGCCGGGGCTGCCGGCCCCGATGAAGTCCACGGATCGGCTCCCTGATCACCTCTGGCACGCTGAACGTTCCGTTTTCCGTCGTGAGCAACGCAAAAAAACGCCAGCCCCTGACGGACATCACTCGTACAGAAGCGCCCGCAACCGGTTCTGGAGATCTGCCGTTTCATCGGAAACGAAACAGCGATCTGCGACGCGGATCTCCATGACCCCCTTTTCCGGCTCGCTCTTACGCACCCATTCGGCAGATTGCACGCGTCTCTCATGCTCCCGCCCAACGCGATCCCAGAATAAGTCGCTCAGCCACATGACCGCCCCGACGGCTTCGATATAACCTTCCCGGAATACCCAACGCCCTGGATTCCCGGATGTGTCGATGATCATCCGTTGAACGGGAGGAGGCTTCCCATTCGATTTCATGGGCAATTGTGAATAATCGCGACCGGCAGTTTTGTACTGTAAAGTATCTTTCGCATTCTGCCAATAGTTATAGTCTACATCTACAACCCATCCTTGGACAAAGCCGTCCATTTTTATGAATGGATGGGCCCATTTTTCCCAATCTCCGGCCGCGTGAGGGGTTTTTTCTTTGATGGAGACAAAGCAATGGTCACAGCTGCCGACAAGGCCATATTGAAAGGACAGTTCGGCGGTTTCTATCCGTCCCCAATTTTTTTCCCGTTGAATTTTTTTCAGCATCATGGCGGAAGAGGATTTTTTTACAGGATAAACAAAGGCATCCCTGATATTTAATTCTTTCAATATTTTGCTTATTTGAATAAAAGCTTCAGCGGGTGCTATCGTGCTTTCCAGATCCTGAAATGTAAAATCGGCAGAACCAATCCGCACTTCCTTGGGAGCGCCGATCTCATTTGTCGAAAAGATAAATTCTATTTTTTCTGTTCTGCTTCTTATCATCATGGATGCGCCTCGACTGTTACCGTTACCTTGTTTCTTTCGCCATACTCTATCAGCGGCTCTGCCGCCTCAACACCGCCGGGTTGCACGCGTATATCCAACACCATATCCGCGGGAACACCGTTGACTTTCCCCCGTCGGGCATCGAGCTCTTTAATAATGTTTTCCATGCGCGAGAGCCATGTCGATCCGGTTGTGTTGACGCTTTTCAAACTGACAAGAGTATTCCCTTTTTGAAAATCGATAAGGGGGAAATATCCACCATTTGAACTTCCGATATGATACCAGCCCTCTGCAGAACTATATTCCGTTTTTGAAAGTTTTTGTTCTATCGCAACGCCACGGTATATCGGGTCCAGATCCCATACCGATTGACCCTCTTCCAGCGTATAGGGTAAGCGGGATTCGACGATCTGAAACCCTGCCTCGAGAAGATCCGCTCCGCCGAGCTTTATCGCGGCGCCAGCGACAGCTTCTTCCGGAGCGGCAACCGGTAACAGAGCTATGGTAGCCGCCAGGCCGATCCATCCTTCTGTGGTGGTGGGCAGCATGCTCGCCAGCGGGTTCGTGCTCGAAGCCCATGATGCGTGAAAACCCTTCGCCGCAGCTTGAAGCTGGCTCGATGTATAATTCTCGACCGTCTGATAGGCCTGCGTGATGCCTTGCAGCATCGTCTGCCCGGCATGCACCAGATCGTCTGAGACTTCGCCGACGGCATTGTTCAGGAAGCTGGTGACCTGCGACTTAGCTTCGTCCGACTGGCTGAGTGCGACCGTGACGTCATTCAGCGTCTGGCCCGACACCATAGCTTTCTTATAGGTGGCCACTTCGTCCGAAGTTGCCTTGCGGCCCAGGATCAGGGGGTAGAGCGCTTTGACTGCATCGCCGGCCTCCGTCGAATGGGCCAGCGTGCTGCGAACCTGGGCCAGGGTCTGGCCCGATACCAGGGCCTTTTTGTAGGTGGCGACCTCATCCGAAGTCGCGCTGCGGCCGAGCAGTTGCGGGTAGAGTGCCTTGATCGCGTTGCCGGCTTCCGTCGAATGGGCGATTGTGCTGCGGACCTGGTCGGGAGACTGGCCTGCCGCGAATTGCTGGTAGGCCGTGGTGTAATCCGCCTCCGTCGTCGAATGACCCAGGAGATCGTTGGTGTCTTTTTGGATGTCCTTGTCGATATCCGCCAGCTTGATCGGGACGTGCGCGCCTGACGCCGTCTCGTAGGTCGCGACCCCGCCCGACGCGCCTGTCAGGTACTCGACGCCATGAACAACGGTCACGGGGACCCCATGCACGACGATATGTTCGGGACCGGTATCGGAAGGAGATGTATCGGGCGGCGGCGTATCAGGCGTCGTGGGGTCGGGAGATGAGATGCCATCCCCGTCATCGGATGACGGAGGAGTGCCTATGACCGTTACATCCCCATTATCGCCAGGGATGTTGATTGTGCCTGCGTCATCGTCATCGTCATTGTCATTGCCGGTATCGGCGACGAGAGAGAGCATTTTCATCTGGGCTGGCGCGGTGGTGCCGGTCCCGTCCGTCTGGTCGGTCGGCGCTGTCGCGGGTTGCGGTTCTGCCGCGCGCGGGTGATGCGGCGTCTGCCCTGCGGCAAGGGCATTCAGGAGGGCCGGGTCGCGGCGATAATCATGGAAATACCCGGCGGGCGAGGGCGCTGCGCGCGGGCCGATCGTCACGATCGCGGGCCGGCGGGTCGGAGAGGTTACGCGACGAACGGCCGACATCCTGGGTGGCGTCAGGCATCGCGGACGCCGCCTTGGCCGCGGGACGATCCGCATGATGCTGGGAATCGTCAACGGGAAGAGCCGGTCTTGAGAAACGCCGGGTCGTCAGGTCAGACATCGCGCCACCAATGCAACATTATATAATAATCTGTTGCGTTACGTTGCAGCGCCTCGGTCGCCTTGACAAGCGCGGAGAGGAGATTGGACCATGGTTGTCGCGGAGAGATGAGAAGAATACACGGCGACGAATGGCACCTCGTAACCGGGATTTGGCTCGCGTCATGGTATTCATCGGCGCCAATCGGGAAATGGCGGCATTGCTCTCAGGGAGAGGCAGCTTATTTCAGACGCTGACAGATCCGACCCATCGGTGCCATCTGAATGCATCCGTCGTGCATGGCATAAGAGGCGGATCAGATATTCGAACGAGTGAACGAAAGCGGTCGGAAAAGAGTGTCCGGGCGTGCTTTCGCGCCCTCGGCGCGGGGCGGCTGCGATGGGCAGAAGGTATCAGAGTGGAAAGACGCGCGCGGCCCTTCGCCCGTGCGCATGTCCTCCCACGCTCAGACCAGATCGCGCAGAAGCGGCACCAGCGGCAGATCGGCTTCGGGCATCGGGTAGGCCGACAGATCCTCCCCCCGAACCCATGCCAGGGTCTGGCCCTCACGCGGGCGCGGAATGTTCTTCCAGCGCCGGCAGACATAGACGGGCATCAGCAGGTGAAAATGTCCGTAATCGTGCGACACGAACGTATAGGGCGCGAGGCAGGAGCGGCTGACATCCAGCCCCAACTCCTCGTCCAGTTCGCGGATCAGCGCCGCTTCGGGCGTTTCACCGGCCTCGACCTTGCCCCCAGGGAACTCCCACAGACCGGCCATCGGCTTGCCTTCCGGCCGCCGGGCCAGGAGGATGCGTCCGTCAGTATCGATCAGCGCAACGGCGGCCACCAGCACCACGCGCTTCTGTTCCGCCGCCTGGGTGGGAGAACCCGCCGATGGCGCGTCCATCGCCATATCCGCCCGCGTCGCTTCGAACAGCAAAACCGGATGCTCGCCGCCGCGCGAGACGAATTCCTGGTGCCCGGTGCCCGTTTCGCGAAAACCCAGCCGGCGCAGCACGGCGATCGAAGCCGGATTGTCATGCGCGACGGCAGCCGCGACCCGGTCGACCGACATGTTGGCCAGCGCCCAGCGCGTGATCCGCCCCACCGCGCTGGTGGCGACCTTGCGGTTCCAGTAGGGGCGGCCGACCCAGTATCCCACGGTCGCCGAACGGCGCCCACGATCGACCTGCAACCCGATGCAGCCGATCAGCGAATCGGGTGTCTCCGATTCAGGGTGAGTGATGGCGAAATGATAGGCCACCCCCCGCCGGGACAGATCGGCGGTCGAGGCAATCCACTCATCCGTCAGCCCGCGCGGATAGGGAAACGGGACGCGGCTGAGCATCCGGATGACGCTCCAGTCATTGACCAGCCGGTGCATCGCTCCCGCGTCCGAGGACAGAAGGGCCCGCAGCCGGAAGGGCCCGGCCTGCAGGGTGGTATCCGTCCGTTCGTCGCTCATGGATGTGACGACACCCTCAACCGACGGCGGGGGCGCGGATGCCGCATTCGGCCAGAAGCTGGCGCAGGTCGCGGATCACCGGGAACACTTCCTGGTTGTGATCGCCCCCCAGTTCGTTCCAGGCGTTCTGTTCCAGTTCCACGATCTCGCGATCCTCGCGGAAGATCCGCTCGGTAAAGGCGACCAGGAACGGCCATGCCAGGTCCAGCACGCCCGGCAGCTTGGGGCGCTTGATCGACAGCAGCCCGAAGACGCGGTTGGTCAGTTGCTCCTCGTCCTGCGGAACGTAGGCGATCCACAGATCCATCACCGCCTCGCCGCCGGTCGGCTCGATCTTCAGAGTCTGGTACGGATATTCGGTGCGGATCGTCATGACGTCGCGATGGGCGAATTTCGCGCTGTTGTCGCGCTTCTGCCCGAACACCAGGGCCTCGCCGATCGGCTGCTTGCCGCCGGTGCGGGCAAAGGTATAGCGCGCCTCGATCATGCCGGGCCCGCGATCCTGGCCCAGGAAACGGGGCTTCATCTGGCCCATCTGCTTCATGTGCATGAACTGATGGTTCATATCCATCAGGTTCTCATGCATGAAGCTGTAATGGCATTTCACATGCCGGCCGAAGCGCCTGGTCTTGTATTCGGGGTTGGCGACCTGCGACAGCTTGGGCATCGGCACGGACTCGGCCTTCTCGGGATCACCGGGAAAGACAAAGATCAGCCCGTCCTGTTCGCGGCACGGATAGGTGCGCACGCCGTTGGGCAGCTTGCCCTTGCCCAGATAGGGCACGTCGATGCAGCGCCCCGACCGGCCATACGCCCAGCCATGATAGCAGCACTGCACCGCCTGGCCCTTCACGGTGCCCTTGCTCAGCGGCACCTGCCGGTGCGCGCAGCGATCCTCCAGCGCGAAGACCTCGCCTTCGACGGGGCGGACCAGCGCGATCGGCTGGCCTGCATAGCGGGTGCCGATCGTCTTGCCGGCCTTGAGTTCGCGCGACCAGGCCACGGGGTACCAGAAATCGGGATCACAGCGAATGCGTCGCAGGTCCTCTCCCAGGGTCAGGGCGGGGCGGGGCATGCTGTCCGTCGAAAGAATCTGGTTCATCGTCTCTCTATATGCTCGGTCGCCTGCTTCTGTCCGGCGGGTCGTGCGGTACCACGACAGAAGCCGCACACATTAAAGAGGCATCTCATCGTGTCGTGCAATTGATAACGCGTATCAATGCTCCGGAACGATACGGGCCCGGTTCCCCTTCCGGCCGGCAGGGCCGGAGGGCATCAAGATATCAGGGATGGAATCGGTCGCCGGCCTTGATCCGGATCAAGGACGTGTCGATTCCCCAACGTGCGGCGCGGTGGCGAGTTCGGCGGTCAGGTCCTCGACGAACTGCCAGGCGACACGGCCCGACCGCCCGCCGCGGGAGACGGACCACGCATTGGCGCGCCGGGCCAGATCCTCATCCCCGATCGCCAGATCGCGGGCCCTTGCATAGGTCCGCACCATGTCCTGGAAAATATCCTGGGCGCAGTTGTGAAAGCCGATCCACAACCCGAACCGGTCGGACAGCGAGACCTTCTCTTCGACCGCCTCGGACGGGTTGATGGCGGTCGAGCGCTCATTGTCGATCATGTCGCGGGGCATCAGGTGCCGCCGGTTCGATGTCGCATAGAACAGCACATTCTCCGGCCGGCCGGAAATGCCGCCATCCAGCACCGATTTCAGGGCCTTGTAGTCGGCATCCTCACTCTCGAACGACAGATCGTCACAGAAGACGATGAAGCGGCGCGGGTTGGTCCGCAGCAGGGCCAGCAGGTCGGGCAGGGTGGCGAGGTCCTCGCGCTGGATCTCGATCAGCACCAGCCGGCCCGCGCCCGGTTCGGCCGGCGCGCCGTCGGTCCGGTTGGCCTGGGCGTGGGCGGCCTTGACCAGCGATGATTTGCCCATGCCGCGCGCGCCCCACAGCATGACATTGTTGGCCGGCAGGCCACGGGCGAAATGCAGCGTGTTGTCCAGCACCAGCCGGCTCTGGATCTCGACACCGCGCAACAGGCCGATATCGACATGCGCCACATGGGCCACCGGCGCCAGGCGCCCTTGGGTGGGGTGCCAGACAAAGGCATCGGCCGCATCGAGGCCCGCAAGGCTCGGCGGTGGCGGAGACAGCCGCTCCAGCGCCTGGGCGATACGGTCGAGAACGGGCAGGAGAGGGTGGGACTCCATCGTCGGTCCTGTGGCTGGAAAGGCGCGATCGGACCCGGAGCGCGGCGGAGAGGTAAACCGACGCCTTGACGGGAAACGGACGAAAACTATGGTCCACTGCCTCAGCCCGCAACCCACTAAATGATGGCCGGAAGCGCGACATGACCTCAGTTTCAGATTTCCTTGTGACCCCGGCATATGCCCAGAGCGCTGGAGGCGAGGGAGGATTCCTGAGCGCCGGCGGTCTGATGTCGATCCTGCCCTATGTCGCGATGTTCGCGATCTTCTATTTCCTCCTGATCCGCCCGCAGCAGCAGAAGCAGAAGCAGTTGCGCGCCCAGCTCGCGGCGGTGCGTCGCGGCGACAGGGTGCTGACGGCCGGCGGCATCGTCGGCGTCGTGCAGAAGGTGCGCGACGATTCGAACGAGCTGGAGGTCGAGATCGCCCCCAATGTGCGGGTGACGGTCCTGCGCGAGACCCTGACCTCGGTGATCACCAGCACCGCCAAGCCGGCCAACGACGCCGCCCCCAAGGCCGACTGACGGCAAGCCTCCCCCCGAACGGGCGAACCGGCGGCGTCGCCCGCCGTTATGCCCGTTCAGGGGAGGGGGAATGACGCTGTACGGAGAACTCGACGCGACGAAGGCCGGGCGTTTCGCGGCCACCAATGCATCGGGCCGGGCCGGCGTGGCCTCGGGCCTCGCGGCGGTGGCCGGCCTGATGTTCGGTCTCGATATCGGCGTCATCTCCGGCGCCCTCGGCCCGATCGCGCGGGAATTCCACGCCAGCCGTCTCCTGCAGGAATGGATCGTCGCGGCCATGATGCTGGGCGCGGCGCTGGGCGTGCCCATTGCGGCGCGCCTCTCCTTCGGCTGGGGGCGCAAGCACACGCTCCTCATCGGCGCGGCCCTGTTCGTGGCGGGGTCGCTGTTCTGCGCCGTGGCCGGATCGGTGGGGACGCTGATCGCGGGACGGGTGATGATGGGGCTGGCGGTCGGCATTTCGACCTTCACCGCGCCGCTCTATATCGCCGAAATCGCCGATCCCCTGCATCGCGGCGCCATGGTGTCGATCTATCAGCTCATGATCACCCTCGGCATCATGGCGGCCTTCGTCTCGAACGCGCTGTTTTCCTATTTCGATACCTGGCGCTGGATGCTGGGGATCGTGGCGTTTCCCGGTATCGTCTTCATGATCGGTGTCGCCTTCCTGCCGTCCAGCCCGCGCTGGCTGATGATGCGCGGCAAGCGCGAGGCGGCGCGGCGCGCGCTGCAGGACCTGCGCGGCCAGGGGCACAGCGTGGCCCGCGAACTGCGCGAGATCGACGCCCGCCTGCATGTCCGCACGTCGGGCTGGGCGCTGCTGCGCGCGGACCGCAATTTCCGCCGCTCGGTGCTGCTGGGGGTGACGTTGCAGGCCATCCAGCAGTTCACCGGCATGAACGTGGTCATGTATTACGCCCCGCGTATCCTCGGGCTGGCCGGCTTCATCGACCATGGGCGGCTGTGGGGCACCGTCAGCGTGGGGGCGGTGAACGTGGCTGCCACCTTCGTGGCGATCGGCCTGGTCGATCGCTGGGGCCGCCGGCCCCTGCTGATCTGCGGACTGGTCGTGATGAGCATCGGCATGGTGCTGCTCGGCCTCTCACCCTCCGCCGAGGTGCGGGAGGCGACCGCGCAGGCATTGACCATCGGCGGAATGGTCTGCTTCGTTTCGGGGTTCGCGTTTTCGGCCGGGCCGATCGTCTGGGTGCTGTGCGCGGAAATCCAGCCGCTTCAGGGCAGGGAGTTCGGCGTCGGCTGTTCCACCGCGGCCAACTGGATCGCCAACATGATCGTGGGCGTGTCGTTCCTCACCCTGGTGGACCGGCTGGGCCTGTCCGGCACCTTCTGGCTCTATGCGGGGCTGAATGCGCTGTTCGTGGTGCTGGTCGCCCTGTTCGTGCCCGAGACAAAGGGCCTGACGCTGGAGCGGATCGAGCGTGACCTCACCGCCGGCGTGCGCCTGCGCGATATCGGGCGCGGGCCCCGGTAACAGGCGGCCGGACATGAAAAACCCGGCCCCAAAGGGGCCGGGCATTCCAGAACCAGAGCTGCCGTCGGCCGATCAGGCGGCCTTGAGCTGCGCCTCGGCGAACTCGTAGTTCGCCAGCTTGTCCAGGTAGTTGGTCACGTAGTCGGGGCGACGGTTGCGGAAGTCGAGATAGTAGGAATGCTCCCACACATCCAGACCCAGCAGCACCTTGCCCTGGCCTTCGGCCAGCGGGTTGGAGCCGTTGGCGCTCTTGGTCACCTTGAGCTTGCCGTCGGAGCCCAGGACCAGCCACGCCCAGCCCGAGCCGAACTGCGACGTCGCGGCCGCCTTGAAATCGGTCTTGAACGTGTCGACGCTGCCGAAATCCTCGGCGATCTTGGCCGCCAGCGCGTCGGGGATCGTGCCGCCGGTGGGCGACAGGTTCTGCCAGAACAGGATGTGGTTCCAGTGCTGGCCGGCATTGTTGAACACCGGCGCCAGGGCCGCATCACCCTTGACCGCCAGGATGATCTCTTCCAGCGACTTGCCCTGCAGTTCGGGCTTGGCCTCGACGAAGCCGTTCAGCGCGGTGACATAGGCCTGATGGTGCTTGCCGTGATGCAGCTCCAGCGTTTCCTGGCACATGCCGCGCGCCGCCAGCGCGTTGGTCTGGAACGGAAGAGTGGGCAATTCGAAAGCCATGGACGTTCTCCTTGGAATTGCAGCGGCGGAAACGCCGCCCGTCAGAGCTATGAGGGCGGGGAAGGGGCGTCAAGTGACGGAACAGGGACGGCCGACCCGCCGGCCGAAACTCTTGCGCCACGCCGTTGCGCGCGGCAAGTCGTTGTCATGACAATCGCTGCCACGCCAGCCCCCCCTGAAAGACGCGCCGCCGCAGCCGGAGTTTCCCCCGGTGCCGCGGTCGCCCGGCGGGCCGATCCCGACCGCTTCCTGTGCGCCCTGTTCCTGCCCCAGGCAGCGCGCGAGGACGCCTTCACGCTGATCGCGTTCAATCACGAAACCGTTCGTGCCCTGGGCGGCATGCAGTCCCGTGCGGTCGCGGGGCCGATGGCGGGGCTGATTCGCCTGCAATGGTGGCGCGAGATCGTCGAGGGCGCGGGCCACCCGCACGCGGTCGCCGGCCCGCTGCGCGCGCTGATCGCGGCCGGCAGGGTAAAGGCGGAAACGCTGCTGGGCATTCTGGACGCGCGTGAGGCCGAACTGGACGGGCTGGCGGACTGGCCCGCCTGGCGCGCCGCGATGCTTGGCGGGGCGGGCGGCGTGCAGGTCGCGATCGCCCAGGCGGCCGGCGTGACCGACCCCGCTCTGCTGAAAGCCGTCGAATCGCACGGCGCCGCCTATGGCGCGGGCGGCTTGGTGCGGCATCTGGACATGGTGCTGGCCAGTGGCCGATGCCCGGTGCCGGACTCCGCACTGGCCGAAGCCGGCCTGTCGGGGGATGCGATTCGCGACGGCGCGACGCTGACGCCGGACATCCTGCGGGCCCTGCGCGCCGCCCTGTGTCGCGAAGGCGCGGTCTTTCTGGCCGAGGCCGGGCGCCCGCGCCTGCCGCGCGCGGCCCGGGCGGCGGCACTGCCCGGCGTTCTGGCACGGCGGGATCTGGCCCGCGGCGCCGACGGCGCGCCGGCCGGATTCGCACCTCGCGGGCTGGGCGACCGGCTGGCGGTGATGGCCGCAATGGCCTTCGGCTGACCCTGCCGCCCCACCCGGGCCCAATCGAGCGTCTTACGGCGTATTGGCCACCGTGCTTTCCAGCACGGCGAACAGCGCTGAATAATCGTCGTTCGGGTGCAGCCGCCGCGTCAGGGACAGCAATTGGGTGGTGGCGGCCATGGTCGGCACCGGGGCCGCAACGCGGGCAGCGGCGTCCAGCAGCAGCCGCATGTCCTTCTGCATCAGCCGGGTCGGGAATTGCGGCCGGAAATCGCCGGTCCGCGCCGCTTTCAGCTTGCGCTTGTGGTGGGGCGAGATCACCGCGACCGAATCCAGGGCCTCGAACAGCATGTCGCGCTCCAGCCCGGCGGCCAGCCCGTAGCATACGCCCTCGGCAACCGCCGCCAGCCCCACGCCCATAATGCCGTTGATCACCAGCTTCAGCTTCGAGCCGCTGCCTGCCGGCCCGGCATGGATCGTCGTCTTGCCGATAATGTCGAAGATCGGCTGGGCCCGCGCGACACTCTGCGCATCCCCGCCGACCAGCACCACCAGCGCCCCGGCATCGGCCTCGGGCGTGCTGCCCGAGACCGGGGCATCCAGCGCGGCGATCCCGCGTTCCCCGGCGGCTGCGGCCAGCGCCAGCGAGGCCTCGGGCGATACCGAACTGGTGTTGATCAGCAATTGTCCCGCCGCCATGCCCGCCAGCGCGCCGTCAGGCCCGTAGGCGGCACTGGTCAGCGCCTCGTCGTCGGGGACGCAGAGGATGACCGTTCCGCCGGCCGCTTCGGCCAGCAGACGCGGCGAGGGCAGGAAGCGTGTGTCGCCGTCGCCGCCCTTGCCGGACGGGGTGTAAGCCACGATCTGGTAGCCTGCGGCCTGAAGATTGCGGCCCATGCGGCTGGCCATGGCGCCGAAGCCGATAAAGCCGACAGTGCCTGCCGTGCCGCGCTCAGAGAAATCGGGCATGATCCTGCTCCTTTTCTTTTTCGTCCCGTTTGCGGCAGGGTGCCGGACGATCCCGGTGGTGTCACGTCCCCAGGCGGTCCGCCGATCCGGCCCCATTTTCCAGAAGGCGTCCTGCATGCGTGTCTTCCGCTACCCTTCTCCGCCACCCTCCTCGATCACGCCGCACGCTCTCTGGCTGTCGCGGCGCGACCTGCTGGCGGCGGGTGCCGCCGCCGGCCTCGTCGGCGGCATCCTGCCGTCCCGCGCGGCCAGGGCGGTGGATCTGGCGGCGCAGCCTGGCCCCCTGTCGGGCGAGGGGCTGAAGCCCACACCGCTGCGCGACGTGACGCACTACAATAATTTCTACGAATTCGGGCTTGAGAAGACCGACCCTGCCGAACGCTCCGGCGATTTCCACCCGCGTCCATGGACCGTGCGGGTCGAAGGCATGGTGGCCAAACCCCGCACCTATGACATCGACGCGCTGCTGGGGCGGAAGCTGGAAGAGCGGATCTATCGCATGCGCTGTGTCGAGGCGTGGTCGATGGTCATCCCCTGGATCGGATTCGCGCTGCGCGACCTTCTGGCCGAGGTCGAACCGCTGGGCAGCGCGAAATATGTCGCCTTCGAATCGGTGGTGCGCCCGTCGGAAATGCCGGGGCAGGGCGGGGTGCTGCCGGTTCTGGACTGGCCCTATGTCGAGGGGCTGCGCCTGGACGAGGCCATGCATCCGCTGACGATCCTGGCGGTCGGGCTGTACGGCCAGACGCTGCCCAACCAGAACGGGGCGCCGGTGCGGCTGGTCGTGCCGTGGAAATACGGGTTCAAGGGCATCAAGTCGATCGTGCGCATCCGGCTAACCGACCGGCAGCCTCGCACGTCATGGAACGTGCGCGCGCCCGACGAATACGGGTTCTACGCCAACGTCAATCCCGCCGTGGACCATCCGCGCTGGAGCCAGGCGAGCGAGCGGCCGATCGGGGCCGGCGGCGGGTTTTTCGGCGCAAGCCGGCAGCTGACCCTGCCGTTCAACGGCTATGGCGAACAGGTGGCGGGCCTGTATGCCGGCATGGACCTGCGGCGCGATTTCTGATGGCGGCGCGGCGAGGGAGATCGGCCGGCCTGATCCGGCTGGCGTTGTATGGCATCGGGCTGGTGCCGGCGGTGGTCTCGTTCGTCCTGGGGGCGACGAACCGGCTGGGGGCCGACCCGGTCAACACGTTCGAGCGCACGCTGGGCCTGTGGGCCCTGCGGTTCCTGATCCTGTCGCTGTGCATCACGCCGCTGCGGGACCTGACCGGGGTCAATCTGGTCCGCTACCGGCGGGCGGTGGGGCTGCTGGCCTTCTGGTATGCGCTGTTCCATCTGTCGGCCTATGTGGCGCTCGACCAGGGATTCGACCTGCACACCCTGCTGGCCGACGTGACCACACGGCCCTTCATCATCCTGGGCATGGTCGCCTTCACCATTTTGTCCGCGCTGGCCGCGACGTCCAATGGCTGGGCCATCCGCAGGCTGGGGCGGCGCTGGAAGGCACTGCATCGCTGGGTCTATGCCGCCGCGATCTGCGCCGCCATCCATTTCATCCTGTCTTTCAAGGTCATACGGGTCGAGACGCTGCTCTATGGCCTGGTCGTGGCCGCCCTGCTGGCCTTCCGGGTCTATCGGGCGGCACCTCGCCGCGCGAAAGCCCCGCCGGTCTGAGAGCCTGACCGAAAACGCGCGCTGGCGGCGATCCAGCGCGCGTTGCCTGCGCTTCGGTGCTCATGGCCATCAAGGCCACTCCGCTCCGATGCTCGGCAACACACGCCGGGCGCGGCCCTATGGGCCGCTCTCGCTCGCCAGCCCGCATTTTCGGTCAGGCTCTGAGGCGCGCGTGCCGTATCGTGGCAGGTGGTTCCCTTGCCATGATGCGGGAAAAGCCTGACAGTCATGCGGTAATGGAATGGACAGAAGCGCCATTCCGACGGGGAAGTCCGAAAAATGGAAGAAATAAAAAGGAAGAGGCGGAATCTGTATTCACCCCCCGCTTGTCGTGGCGGGCAAGGCGGGTCAGGATCGGCTCGCGCAGAGATGATGCCTCGGAAAACCGGTTCAGATGGCAAGAGGTTGAGGCGTTCCGGTGGACCGGACCGGGTGATGGCTGTGCGATACCGTATGTGCGATGTGCGGAGTGTCCGCGACGATACGGCCCGCATGGCACCCGGTTCAGGTTCGTCCGGTTCATGGACGATCACCCTTTCCCGCCTTCGGTCCGCCGCGATGGGACCGGCGGCCCAGACCGTATTCACAGGCCTCGGCCTGCGCGCCTCGTTCCGGAGAATGTCATGACCTCGCATACGACCCGAACCGAATCCGCCTATGACGTCGTCCTGATCGGCGGAGGGGTCATGAGCGCCACGTTGGGCGCGCTTCTCAAGCTTTTGCAGCCGGACTGGTCGATCGGGATGTTCGGGCGTCTGGACAACGTGGCGAAGGAAAGTTCCAACGCCTGGAACAATGCCGGCACGGGCCATGCCGCGCTGTGCGAGCTGAATTACACGCCGTCGCGCGCCGACGGCACGATCGACATTTCCAAGGCCGTCGGCGTGAACGAGGCATTCCAGCTTTCGCGCCAGTTCTGGGCCTATCTGGTCGAATCGGGCGTGATCGCCTCGCCCCGCGCGTTCCTCAACCCGATTCCGCACATGAGCTTCGTCTGGGGCGACGAGAATTGCGATTACCTGCGCCGCCGCTACGAAGCACTGAAGGATCACCCGCTGTTCGGCGGCATGCGGTTCTCGACCGACCCGGCTCAACTCGCGCAGTGGATGCCGCTGGTGATGGAGGGCCGCACCGCCGGCACCAAGCTGGCCGCGACCTGGATCGCGTCGGGGACCGACGTGAATTTCGGCGCGCTGACGCATCTGCTGGTGAACTTCCTGTCGGGCCAGCAGGGTTTCGACCTGAAACTGTCGCATGAGGTCGAGGATCTGAAGCAGGACGCCTCCGGCGCCTGGCGCGTTTCGGTGCGCGACCTCACGACGAACACCACCGTGCCGGTGGCCGCGCGCTTCGTCTTCATCGGCGCCGGCGGCGGCGCGCTGCCGCTGCTGCAGAAGACCGGCATCCCCGAATCGAAGGGGGTTGGCGGCTTCCCGGTCAGCGGGCAGTTCCTGCGCTGCACCAACCCGGATATCATCGCCCGTCACCATGCCAAGGTCTACGGCAAGGCATCGGTCGGCGCGCCGCCGATGTCGGTGCCGCATCTGGATACCCGCGTGATCGACGGCAAGGAGGGGCTGCTGTTCGGCCCCTATGCCGGCTTCTCGACCAAGTTCCTGAAGCAGGGGTCGCTGTGGGACCTGCCGAAATCGATTCGCATGGACAATCTGGGCGCCATGCTGGCCGTGGCCCGCGACAATATGCCGCTGACCCGCTACCTGGTGCAGCAGGTCCTGCAATCCAACGAGACGCGCCTCAACGCGCTGCGCGATTTCGTCCCGAACGCCCGGTCCGAGGATTGGGAACTGATTACCGCCGGCCAGCGCGTGCAGGTGATCAAGAAGGACGAAAAGAAGGGCGGCGTCCTGCAATTCGGCACCGAAGTCATCACCGGCGCCAACGGCACGGTCGCGGCCCTGCTGGGGGCCTCGCCGGGGGCCTCGACCGCCGTGTCGATCATGCTGACCGTGATCAGCAAATGCTTTGCCAGCGAACTGCCGCGCTGGGACGCGAAGCTGAAGGAAATGATTCCGTCCTATGGCGGCCCGCTGGCCGACCGGCCCGACCTGTGCGCCCATGTCCATGACTGGACGACGCGGGCCCTGCAACTCGAGGGCTGAGGCCCAACCAGACTGTGGAGCCGGGCAGGGCGCCGTGTGGCGGCCCTGCCCGGCTCCGGTGTCCGTCAGTCTTCGTCGTGGTCCAGTTCGCTGAACTGGTCCGCCGGGTGGCGGACGGGGGCCTGCTGCTGGCGGGTCACGCGGGCCTCGCCCTGGCGGCGGGTGAACTGCGCCGCGATGTCGGCGAGCTCGATGAACTGGTCGGCCTGGCGCCGCAGATCATCGCCGATCAGCGGCGGCGAGGTGCGGACGGACGAGACGACCGTGGTCCGCACGCCCTGGCGCTGAACGCTTTCCAGCAGGCGCCGGAAATCCGCATCGCCACTGAACAGGATGGCATGGTCGATCTTGGGGGCCATCTCCATCATGTCGACGGCAAGCTCGATATCCATGCTGCCCTTCACGCGCCGGCGTCCGTTCTGGTCGACGAATTCCCGCGCCGTCTTGGTGACGAGCGAATAACCGTTATAGACCAGCCAGTCGGTCAGGGGCTTGAGGGGCGAATATTCCTCGCTTTCCAGGATCGCGGAATAATAATAAGCGCGGATGATGTGACATTTGGAACGGAAGAATGTCAGCAGATTACGGTAATCGACGTCGAACCCCAGATGACGGGAGGCCGAGTAGAGACTTGAGCCGTCGATAAAAAGACATGTACGTTCGTCGGGTTGAAAAAACATGGGCCTTGAATCCTTGTAGTATGGCCTGAGCTAGAAATGTCGCGCGGATTGATTGCCGCACTTAACAATATGCCCACCAGGCGGAAGGGTAGAGCCGCCGGGGGCAAATTGATATGGGCGAATAAGGCATATGATGTTCCTTTTGCAAAACGCTGAAACGCCCGCGCCATCGGGTGCGCGCCATGGAATTGCGGTGCGGCCTGCGCGGCGGTGGGCCCGATGATTCTGATCGCGATCGGGGCCAATCTGCCGCGCGAAGGGGGCAGCACGCCGATCGAGACCTGCCGCTGGGCGGTCGGGCGTATCGCCACCATTCCCGGATTGCGGGTCACGGCGGTCTCGGCATGGTATGAAAGCGCGCCGGTCCCGCCATCCGGCCAGCCGCCCTATGTCAATGGCGTGGTGGCGGCGGAAGGGGAGATCGACCCGGTGACGCTGCTGGCCGCCCTGCAGGCGATCGAGGCCGAGGCCGGGCGGCGGCGTACGGTCGCCAACGCCGCGCGGCCGCTCGACCTGGATATTGTGGCCATGGGGGACTGTGTGCGCGATGCCCCCGATCCCATCCTGCCGCATCCCCGGGCGGAAGAGCGGGCGTTCGTCCTGCTGCCGTTGCGCGATGTGGCGCCGGCCTGGTGCAATCCCAGGACCGGGCATGATATCGGGGCGTCGATCGCGGCCCTCGCGGACCAGCAGATCCGCCGTCTGGAAGGCGCGTGACACGCGGACCTTGCGTTTGGCCTTCGTTGTGGATAAAATTGTTTTTTTAACTAATTTACTCCGGAGGCCTGCCTCATGGCTCGCGTCACCGTCGAAGATTGCGTCGAACGGGTTCCCAATCGCTTCGAACTGGTTCTGCTGGCGGCGCAGCGCGCGCGCGGCCTGTCGCGTGGCGAGGAGCTGACGATCGACCGCGACAACGACAAGAACCCGGTCGTTGCACTGCGTGAAATCGCGGACCAGACGATCGAACTGGAACAGATCCGCAGCGACCTGGTTCGTTCGCTGGCCCGCGCGCCCGAGCCCGAGCCCGCGGATGAGGAAGTGATGGACCTGATCCCGACCGAGCAGAACATTTTCGGTCTCCAGGACGTTTCGGCCGAGGAAGAGGCGGCCCACGGGGCCGGCATGTCGGCCGAGGAACTGGAGGCCGCGATCGAGGCCGAGCTGGGCGGCCGTACGCGGCGATAAGCCAATGGCAGCGGACGCGGCCGGCCCTGCCGACACGGTACATGTCGCCGCCCAGGCGCCGGCCTCGCCCGCGTCCGTGCCTGAACCGGAAGAGGGTGAACCCGCCGGGACCACACAGCCCCCCGCCCGCGTCATTTCCTGCGAAGGGCTTGTGCGGCGTGTCCGCACCTATGCCCCGGATGCCGATCTCGACCTGATCCGCCGGGCCTTCGCCGTCGCGCAGGAGGCCCATGCCGGGCAGGTCCGCGACAACGGCGACCCTTACATTACCCATCCGCTGGCGGTGGCCAGCATCCTCGCCGGCTTCCATCTCGACCCGTCCTCGATCGCAACCGCGCTGCTGCACGATACGATCGAGGATACCGGCGTCACGCATGAGCGGCTGCGCGCCGAATTCGGGCCGGCCATTGCCGACCTGGTGGATGGCGTCACCAAGCTGACCCGGCTGGAGCTCCAGTCCGACCGCACCAAGCAGGCCGAGAATTTCCGCAAGCTGGTGCTCGCGATGTCCAAGGACATCCGGGTGCTGATCGTCAAGCTGGCGGACCGGCTGCATAATATGCGCACGCTGCATTACGTGCAGCGGCTCGACCGGCGCCAGCGCATCGCGCGCGAGACCATGGAAATCTATGCGCCCCTGGCCGGGCGCATCGGCATGGACAAGGTCAAGACCGAACTCCAGAACCTGTCCTTCGCGGAGCTGGAGCCGGAAGCCAACGCGACCATCCGCGCGCGCCTGAACTATTTGCGCGGCCAGGGCGCCGACGTGATCGAAGAAGTGCGGCGCGAGCTGGTCCGGCTGTGCCGCGATGCCGGGCTGGGCGAGGTCGAAGTGTCGGGGCGCGAAAAATCGCCCTTCTCGATCTGGGAAAAGATGCAGAAGCGCAATGTCGCCTTCGAGCAGCTTTCCGACATCATGGCCTTCCGCATCATCGTGCCGACGCGCGAGGCCTGCTACGTGGCGCTGGGGGCGGTCCATGCCGCGTTCCCCGTCATCGTCGGCCGGTTCAAGGACTACATCTCCACGCCCAAGGCCAACGGCTATCAGAGCCTGCATACGGGCGTGACGCTGCGCTATCCGCGCAACCAGAAGATCGAGGTGCAGATCCGCACTGCCGAGATGCACGACATCGCCGAGAACGGCGTGGCATCGCACTGGATGTACAAGCAATTGCCCGGCGCCGGCGGCGATGCCGCGCGGGTGGGCACGGGCCTGCGCTGGGTGCAGGACCTTCTGGACATCCTGGAGGATTCGGCGGCACCCGACGAATTCCTGGAAAATACCAAGCTCGAACTCTACCAGGACCAGGTCTTCTGCTTCTCGCCCAAGGGGCAACTCATCTCGCTGCCACGGGGCGCAACGCCGGTCGATTTCGCCTATGCGGTGCACAGCCAGGTCGGTGACACCTGTGTGGGCGCGCGGATCAACGGGCGGCTGATGCCGCTGCGCCACGAATTGCAGAACGGCGACCAGGTCGAGATCATGACGGCACGCGGCGGCACGCCGTCGCCGTCGTGGGAGCGGTTCGTCGTCACCGGCAAGGCACGGGCACGCATCCGCCGCCATGTCGCCGCCCAGCAGCGCGAAGCCCATGTCGATGGCGGCCGCGCCGCCTTGGCCAAAGCCTTCCGGCAGGAGGGCGTGGACGGGTCGGAAAAGGTGCTGGAGAGCATCCTGTCCGACCTGAAACAGGCTTCGGTCGAAGATCTGTATGTCGCGGTCGGCAACGGCAATATCGGGCCGCGCGACGTGGTGCATGCGGCCTATCCCGAACTGCGCCAGACGCCGCGCGCGCCGCGCATGGTGCCGGGTATCCCCATGCGTGCACCCACGCGCACCGGGCGGCCCAAATCGGGCGGCGGCATGGCGCTGGCCGGCATCGGCCCCGGCATCGCGGTCCATTTCGCGGGCTGCTGCCATCCGCTGCCCGGGGACCGGATCGTGGGGATCGTCGCGACCGGCAAGGGCATCACCATCCACACAGCCGGTTGCCAGACGCTGGAGAGCTTCGCCGCCACGCCCGAGCGTTTCATGGACGTGGACTGGGATTACGACGTGATCGCCCGGGGCACGAGCGAGCCGCATATCGGGCGGCTCAGCATCGTCGCCGCCAACGAGCCCTCGATCCTGGCGACCCTGACCAATGTCGCCTCCAAGCATGACGGCACCATCGTCAATCTGCGCATCGTGAACCGCCAGCTCGATTTCATGGAGATCCTGGCGGATATCGAGGTGCGCGACCTGCGCCATCTGTCGTCGCTGATCGCCGCGATGCGCGCCTCCAGCAGCGTCGTCCAGGTGGAGCGGGCGAAAGGATGAGCCTGCTCGGCATCGGGTCCGACCTGTGCGATATCCGGCGCATCGAACGCGCGCTGGATCGCCACGGCGAACGGTTTCTGGACCGGGTCTTCACCGAAGCCGAACGGCGGCGGGCCGACCGGCGGAAGGGGCAGGCGCGGCTCGGGGCCTATGCCAAGCGGTGGGCGGCGAAGGAAGCCTGCGCCAAGGCACTGGGAACCGGATTTTCGCTCGGCGTGTTCCATCGCGACCTGGGGGTCGACAATCTGCCGACCGGCCAGCCCGTCATGG
Organism: Gluconacetobacter asukensis; assembly: GCF_014174375.1. Taxonomy (GTDB): domain Bacteria; phylum Pseudomonadota; class Alphaproteobacteria; order Acetobacterales; family Acetobacteraceae; genus Gluconacetobacter; species Gluconacetobacter asukensis. Next base: position 89,739 of record NZ_JABEQE010000012.1, on the reverse strand, counting down.
TCCTGACCGGCGGGGCCCGGGCGCGGCTGGACGCCCTGCTGCCGCCCGGCGAGGCCGCCCGGATTCTGCTGACCATGACCGACGAATATCCCTATGCGTTCGCGCAGGTGATGATCGACGCTGGTCCAGCCCCCTAGGATCGGGCTAAGGTCGGCGCGCCGGGTGGGGATGGTCCCCCTCGCTTCATCCGCGGGCTTGCCGTCCGGCCCCCTCGGCCAGACCTCCCGCATCATTTCCGGATTCAGACATCATCCCTATGGACGACCCGCACAAGACCCACATGTCCCCCCTCTCCTCAGGGGGTATTCTTCCGGCCTTGCGCGGCGTCTGGGACCTGGTCCGCACCATCGTCATCGCCGGCGCGCTGGCGATCGGGGTGCGCACCGTGCTGTTCGAGCCGTTCAACATTCCCTCCGGATCGATGATCCCGACCTTGCAGGTCGGGGATTATCTCTGGGTCGCCAAATACAGCTACGGCTACTCCCATTTCTCGCTGCCATGGTCTCCCGATCTGTTCAGCGGGCGCATTTTCGAAAGCACACCTCATCGTGGCGATGTCGCGGTCTTCCGCTTCACCAGGGACACGTCGATCGACTATATCAAACGCATCGTCGGCCTGCCGGGCGACCGGGTGCAGGTCCGGGGGGGCGAACTCTACCTCAACGACGTGCTGGTGCCCCGCGTGGCCAAGGGCGATTACGTCGCGGTGGACGAGCATCGCACCCGCATGGAAGGCCAGCGCTTCCAGGAAACGCTCCCGGGCAGCGCCGGCGCACCGCCGGTCGAGCATGATATCCTGAAGCTGACAAACGAGGGATTTCAGAACGATACCCCTGTCTATGTCGTGCCGCCGGGCTATTTCTTCGCAATGGGCGACAATCGCGACGACAGCGCCGACAGCCGCTTCATGGGCGACGACCCGGAGGATCTGGGCTTCGTGCCGATGGAAAACCTGATCGGCCAGGCCAAATGGATCTTCCTGTCGCTCGACGCGCGCTATCCGGTATGGGAATTCTGGATGTGGCCGGCCGAAATCCGCTGGAACCGCCTGTTCATGGGCGTGCGATGAGCGGAGAAGACGCCGTGGACGATGTCGCGCCGTCCTCCGGACCCGGCGGCGACGTGGCGGCAGTCGAGGCACGGCTGGGCTATCATTTCCGCCGGACCGACCTGCTGCGCGAAGCACTGACCCACCGCTCGGCCGCGCATCAGCGCAGCGCCGGGTCGGGGCGTCGCGGCCGCCAGCCGGCATCGCGCCGTGGGGCCGGATCGAACGAACGGCTGGAATTCATCGGTGACCGCGTTCTGGGCCTCCTGATGGCGGAATGGCTGCTCGAGCGCTTCCCCGACGAGCAGGAAGGCGCGTTGGGACCCCGCCATGCCCATCTGGTCTCGCGTCCGGTCCTGGCCGCCATAGCCGGCGCGATGGACCTGACACAGGCCCTGGACGTGGCCGAACACGAGGCCCGCGCCGGCGTGCGGCAGATGGCCAATGTGCTGGCCGACGCGGTCGAAGCGATTCTGGGCGCGATGTATCTGGATGGCGGGCTGGAACCCGCGCGCCGTTTCGTGCGTGCGGCCTGGAACGATGCGATCATCGCCCAGGCCCGACCGCCCAAGGACCCCAAGACCGCCTTGCAGGAATGGGTGCTGGCCCGCGGGCAACCGCTGCCATCCTATCGGACGGTCCTGGTCGACGGGCCGTCGCATGCCCCCCGGTTCGTGATCGCAGTGACGGCCGGTGGCCAGTCAGGCGAAGGGGAGGCCGGCAGCAAGCGTGCTGCCGAAAGCGCAGCGGCGGCAGACCTGCTGCGGCGGATCGGATGACGGATTATTATGGCGAGGAGACGACCTCGCTGGAAAGGGTACAGGATATGACCACCCGCTGCGGCTTTGTCGCTATCGTCGGTGCGCCGAATGCCGGGAAATCGACATTGCTGAACCGGATGGCGGGGGCGAAACTGTCCATCGTCAGTCCGAAGGCGCAGACGACCCGCTTTCGCGTGCTGGGCATCCTGATGCGGGGCGCCAGCCAGATCCTGCTGGTGGACACACCAGGCATTTTCAAGCCCCGGCGCAAGCTGGACCGCGCAATGGTCGCTGCGGCGTGGACCGGGGCCGAGGACGCCGACATCACGCTGCTGCTGATCGACGCGCGTCGCGGCCTGTGTGACACGGTGCGCCCCATTGTCGAGCAGTTGGCCAAGACGCGCCGCCGCGTCTGGCTGGTGTTGAACAAAACCGACCTGGTGGACCGCCAGGCGCTGCTGCCGCTGACGGCCGAATTGTCCGGCCTGCTGGACGTTGAGCATGTCTACATGGTCAGCGCGCGCAGTGGTGACGGGGTGGACGACCTGCTGGACGCACTGGGTGCCGCGGTGCCCGAGGGGCCATACCTCTATCCTGAGGATGACCTGACCGATCTGCCCGACCGCCTGCTGGCGGCTGAACTGGTGCGCGAGCAGATCTTTCTCCAGACGCACGAAGAAGTGCCCTATGCCGCGACCGCCGAAACCGAAAGCTTCCGCGAGCAGCCCGACGGTTCGGTGCGGATCGAGGTAACGATTTATGTGGCGCGAGCGGGGCACAAGGCGATCCTGATCGGCGAGAAAGGCAGCCGTATCCGCTCGATCGGCGAGAAAGCGCGCAAGGATCTGTCTCGTCTGCTGGGCAGGACATGCCATCTGTTTCTGAACGTGAAGGAACGCGCCGGTTGGGACGAGGAGAAGGCACGCCTGCGCGCCATCGGACTGGACGACGCCCCTTGAACCGGGAATGATTTCGGAACGAAGAGCGTGCTTGTGACCGATCCTAAGGGGGGATAAGAGGATCGGCGTAAGTCTGGCCCGGATGGGGGACACCCCCGTGAGGAGCCATCATGTGAGCAATCGGGGGACCTCGTGACGGATCGTGAAGCACAAGACGTTCAGGGTTACCGCCGTGTCCTGCTGAAAATTTCGGGCGAAGCCCTGATGGGCGACGGCTCGTACGGCATCGATCCTGAAATGGTGGATACCATCGCCAGCGATGTGGCCACCGTGGCCCGGGCCGGGGTCGAGGTCTGCCTGGTGATCGGCGGCGGCAATATCTTCCGCGGTGTCGCGGCTGCCGCGCGGGGCATGGACCGCGCGCAGGGCGATTATGCCGGCATGCTGGCGACCGTGATCAACGCCCTGATGGTGCAGAACGCACTGGAACGGCACGGCGTGCCGACCCGCGTGATGTCGGCCATCCATATGTCGTCGGTGGCGGAGCCTTATATCCGCCGGCGGGCAGTCCGCCATATGGAAAAAGGCCGTGTGGTCATTTTCGCGGCGGGAACGGGCAATCCTTTCTTTACCACCGACACGGCAGCCGCCTTGCGCGCTGCCGAAATGGAGTGCGACGCGCTGCTGAAGGGCACGCAGGTCGATGGCGTCTATTCGGCCGACCCGCGCAAGGTCGCGGACGCCACGCGCTTCGAGACGCTGACCTATCTCGACGTCCTGGCGCGCGATCTGCATGTGATGGACGCTGCGGCCATCAGTCTGGCGCGCGAAAACCGGCTGCCCATCCTCGTGTTCAATATCCATGCGCCGGGGGCGTTTCCCCAGGTAATGCGGGGTGAGGGGCTGTATACCAAGATCGTCGAGGCATCCTGACAGCTTCGCTGACCCGGCGATCATGCGGCGGGATATGATATGTTGCGATGGGTGGCCGCTCCGGCGGCTGCCCTGCTTGAGTGTGGAGGGCCATTGTGGCTGCTGATCAGAAGACACTGCTGGATGACCTTGTCCGCCGGATGGACGGCGCGCTGGAGAGCCTGCGCCGCGACTTCGCGGGATTGCGATCGGGACGGGCCAGCCCCGCCCTGATCGAGCCGGTGCGGGTTGAGGCATATGGCGGTGAAGTACCGTTGACGCAGGTTGGGTCGATCGCGGTGCCCGAGGCCCGGATGCTGACCGTACAGGTGTGGGATCGGTCGCTGGTCGGCGCGGTGGAGCGTGCGATTCGCGATAGCGGGCTTGGCCTGAACCCGGCGGCAGACGGGCAGACCGTGCGGGTGCCCATTCCGCAGTTGACCGAGGAGCGCCGCAATGACCTAGCCCGTACCGCCGGCAAATATTCCGAGAACGCGAAGATCGCGGTGCGCGGCGTGCGGCGTGACGGCATGGACCAGACGAAGACGCTCGAAAAGAAGAGCGAGATCAGCCAGGATGAGGTGAAGGTCTGGTCCGAGGCGATTCAGAAGCTGACCGACCAGTATGTGAAGCGAATCGACGACATGCTCGCGGAAAAGGAACGCGAGATCAAGCAGGTCTGACCTCGCTGTGACTGTGGGCTCCGTACCCGGCCCGGCGGCCGGGACAACAGACGCGCAGACACCTCCGACGCCCCCGCCGACTGTGGCGGGGCGTGGCAATGGCGGTGCCGTTCCGGCCCCGCCGGGGCATGTCGCATTGATCATGGACGGCAATGGGCGCTGGGCGATGGCCCGCGGGCTGCCCCGTGCTGCGGGGCATAACGCGGGCGCCGAGGCAGTGCGGCGTTGCGTCCAGGCTGCGATCAAGCGCGGAGTCCGATATCTGACATTATATGCCTTTTCCTCGGAAAACTGGCGCCGGACGCCCGACGAGGTGGCGGACCTGACATCTTTGCTCCGCTATTATCTACGGCACAAAGTGGCCGAGCTGTCGCGCGAGGGGGTGCGGATCCGCATTATCGGCGATCTGTCGCGCTTTGACGTCGAGGTACGAGCCGAAGCAAAACGGGCAGAAGATGCAACCGCCGCAAACCATCGGCTGACGCTGGTGCTGGCATTGTCCTATGGCGGACGGGCCGACATCATGCAGGCAGCGAAGCATGTGGCTCTGGCCGTGCGTGATGGCACGCTGGACCCAGACCGGCTGGACGAGGCCCTGTTCGGGCGTTTCCTGCTCACAGCCGATCTGCCCGACCCCGATCTGATCATCCGCACCAGCGGCGAATGCCGCTTGTCCAACTTTCTGCTCTGGCAGTCGGCCTATGCCGAGTTGGTGTTTCTTGACACGCTCTGGCCGGATTTCAATGAGCAGCATTTCGACGCTGCGCTGGACATGTTCGCCCGGCGTGAAAGGCGATTCGGTGCCCGACCCACGCTCTGAGCCTACCGCCATTCCAAGTGGGGGCAGGAACTGGAAGGACCTTCGTGCCCGTCTGATTTCTGCCGCCGTGCTGGTCCCCATGGCTGCGCTATGCATATGGGCGGGAGGGGCTGCTTATGCAGTGCTCGTCCTGCTGGCCACGGCGGGCATGGCGGTGGAGTGGGGGCGCCTGTTCGGGTTGCACGCCCGGTCCTGGCGCGGCGCGCTGTATGTCGCCTGGCCGGTTGCCGCCATGGCGGCGGCGTTGGGCGGACACTGGCTGGAGGCCTTCCTGGTCATTGGCGGAGCATTCGTGTTTGGTCCGGCGCTGTGGAGCGGCCAGGTAGTGATCGGCTGTGCAGGGCTGGCGCTGCTGTGGCTGCGGCTGATGACAGTGCCGGGCGCCGGTGTCGTACTGTTCGTCATCACCTGTGTCGCCATCAGCGACAGTGGGGCCTATCTGATCGGCCGCCTGATCGGCGGGCCCAAGCTGGCGCCTGCGATCTCGCCGGCCAAGACATGGTCCGGATCGTTGGGAGGGCTGGCCAGCGCCATGGTGGCCGGTGGACTGGTTTGCGCGCTGGTGTCCGGACCCGATGCGTGGGGGCGCGGGGTGGCGTTCGGCGCGTTGATGGCTGTCGCGGCCCAGATTGGCGACCTGGCGGAAAGCGCGTTGAAGCGGGCGCGTGGGGTCAAGGATTCCGGCGCGATTATTCCAGGGCATGGTGGGTTGCTCGATCGTTTCGACGGGCTGCTGGTCGCAGCACCGCTAGCAGCCCTGCTGTCTCTGGGGGCGGCGGGTGGCGGGGCGTTCTGGTATGTGACGCCCGCCGGTCTGGTTTCGGCCCTGTTTGGGGCGCACGCGGATGCAGTGCCGCACGCGCTGGACGGCGGGCGTACGATCGGATTGGGATGATGGCGTGTCGACGCCGAACGGCAGGAAAGAAAGAGGCATGAAGTCAGTCACCGTTCTGGGCAGCACCGGCAGTATTGGGTGCTCCACGGTCGATCTGCTGTTGCAGGCACCGGAGCGTTTTCGCGCTGTCGCTCTGGTCGGCGGGCGCAATGTCCAGCGCTTGGCCGAGCAGGCCCGGGCATTGCGGGCCGAGCATGCCGTCATCGCTGACGAGGCCTGCCTGCCGGAATTGCGCACATTGCTGGATGGTACGGGCATTGCGGCATCAGGCGGCCGCCAGGCGGTGATCGAAGCCGCTGCGCGACCAGTGGACTGGACCATGGCCGCCATCACCGGGGCGATCGGGCTTGAGCCCACGCTGGCGGCGGTAAGGAACGGTGGTTCCGTCGCGCTGGCGAACAAGGAAGCCCTTGTCTGCGCGGGTGACGTCATGCTGCGGGCGGTGGAACTGGCCGGTGCCACGTTGCTGCCGGTCGATTCCGAACATAATGCGATCTTCCAGTCGATGGCCGACCGTCAGGTCTCTGAAGTGGAGAAGATCGTGTTGACCGCCTCGGGCGGACCATTCCGTCGGGCCACGCTTGCCGAGATGGAAAAGGCGACGCTGGAAGCGGCGCTGAAGCATCCGACATGGACGATGGGCGCCAAGATCACCATCGATTCGGCCACCATGTTCAACAAGGGGCTGGAAGTGATCGAGGCGGCACGCCTGTTTGCGCTAACCGAGGACCGGATCGGCGTCGTGGTACATCCGCAATCGGTGGTGCATGGCCTGGTCCAATACAGCGACGGCAGCATCGTGGCGCAGATGGGATCGGCCGATATGCGTATCCCGATCGCCCATACCTTGGCCTGGCCGGCACGCATGGCGACGAGCTCGCCCCGCCTGGATCTGGCGGCGTTGGGACGGATGGACTTCGAGGAGCCCGACGAGGTGCGCTTTCCCGCACTGCGGCTGGCGCGTGAATCCTTGCGCATGGGCGGCGCCGTCCCCACTATTTTGTCGGCGGCAAACGAGATTGGGGTCGAGGCGTTCCTGGGGGGCTCCATCGGGTTCCTCGACATCGCGCGGGTGGTCGAGGACGTAATGCGGGCTCTTGGACGTCAGAGTGCCGATTCGTTGGAGGAGGTGTTGCATTGGGACGAGGAAGCCCGTCGCGCGGCACGTCTGCGCACGACATCGCTCGCTGCCTGACTCATCCCCGGGTCCGTGTGTCCCGGGGATATGGAGCGGCAATATCGCTATGAGGAGCTGACCCATCATTATGCCCGAGCTGCTTCGGACCCTTCTGGCCTTTGCCCTCGTTTTGGGTGTCTTGGTCTTCATTCACGAACTGGGCCACTATCTGGCCGCCCGCTGGCGGGGAGTGCATGTCGAAGTCTTCTCGATCGGCTTCGGGCGGCCCCTGCTCCGCTGGCACGACCGGGTGGGAACCGAATGGCGGCTGTGCCCCGTTCCGCTGGGCGGATACGTTAAGCCGCACGGGTTCGAAGGGCCGGAAGAAGCGACGCCGGAGCAGGTGGCCGCTTGGCTGCCGGGGCGCACCTTTCATGATAAGCCGGTATTGTCCAGGGCGATCGTGATTGCCGCCGGGCCGGTGTTCAATTTTCTTCTGGCCATCGTTCTGTTCGCCGGCCTGTTCATGGCGACGGGACGGCCGGAGATTCGCAATGTCGTGGGTCAGGTCGTGCCGGGCAGTGCGGCGGAGGCGGCCGGGGTGAAGCCGGAGGACGTGATCGTACGCATAGGCGCTCATGCAGTCTCTGACGTCGCAGATATCCAGGCCCGCATCACCGCGGAGCCAGGTGCGCACACCGAACTGGGCGTCCGCCGAGGCGATCAGGTGGTGACGTTGCCGGTGACCGTCGGAATTGTGACGGACAAGAACGGCGGTCGGACCGGTCAGCTTGGGGTGATGTTCACCGCGACGATCGGCAAGCCGATGACGCCACTGGCGGCGCTTGGTACTGCCGTGCAGGAGACGTGGCGCCTGACGGTTCAGACGCTGGATGGGCTGTGGCAGATGCTGACTGGCCAGCATAGCGCGAAGGATCTCGGCGGACCGCTGCGCATCGCGCAGATGTCGGGGCAGGTCGCGCAATATGGGGTGGCGAGCCTGGTGTCGTTCATGGCGCTTTTGTCGGTCAATCTGGGGCTGATCAACCTGTTCCCGATTCCCGTGCTGGATGGCGGGAGGCTGGTGTTCTACGGGCTGGAGGCACTGCTCGGCCGCCCAGTTTCGCGCCGGGTGCGCGATATCAGTTTCCAGGCGGGATTTGCGGTCATCGCGGGATTATTTCTGTTTTCTACATTTAATGATCTGTCCCATTTCGGCCTGTTTCGCTGGGTTGCGTCGCTGAGCGGTTGACGCCTCTGCATGTTGCGGCATGCGGGAGCTTGCGCGAGGGGGGGGATTTCGGATACGTCCGCCAAGCGGATATGATCGATCTCGTGCCCGGCGACTCTGTTCGCGTGGCGTGGTGTCAGGGTTCGCGGAGCGTCTGGTTTGGGGGAAGCCGAATTTGCCGACTAAACGTTCAACGCTTCTTGCGTCGGTTTGCCTCGTGCCGTTGTTTTTTGCCGGGACCGCCGAGGCTCGGCGCGGCGTTGCGGCGGCAGGTCATTCCTCGGCGACGCAATCGGCCCGGTCCGGCGGCGTCATCGAATCCATCCAGGTCACCGGCAACGACCGGATCGAGACCAGTACCGTCCTGTCCTATATGGTGGTGCAGCCGGGGGACCCGTTCAATCAGGACGAGCTCGATCGTTCGTTGAAGACGCTGTATGCCACAGGCCTCTTCCGCGACGTGACGCTACATCGCGCTGGCGACGTGCTCCAGGTGCGCCTAGCTGAGAACCCAATTGTCAATCGCATCGTTTTCGAGGGCAATCACGCTGCGAAAGACGAGGATTTGCGCAAGGTGATTTCGCTGCGGCCGCGCGCTGTGTTCTCGACTCAGATCACAGCGGCTGATCGCCAGAAGATCCTGGAGGTGTATGCAGGCAAGGCCCGCTATGCCGCGACTGTGACACCTCAGATTATCCGCTTGGCCCATAACCGGGTCGATGTGGTCTTCCTGATCAACGAAGCCCAGCAGACGCTGATCCACAAGATCTCATTCGTCGGCAACAAGGCGTTCAGCGAGGCTCGGCTGGCACAGGTCATTTCGTCGAAGGAAACGGCTTGGTACCGATTCTTCGCGTCCTCCGACGAATATAACCCCGAGCGTATTCGCTACGACTCGGAACTGCTACGCCGGTTTTATCTGCGCAACGGATTCGTCGATTTCCAGGTGCGCAACCAGACGGGCGAGTTGTCTCCGGACCGCAAGTCCTTCTATGTGACCTTTACGGTGGACGAAGGACCCCGCTACCGGCTGGGCAAGGTGAATATCCGTTCGTCACTGAAACATGTCAGCGCGGCGTCGATGCGTAAATATATCGAGTTGTTTGCGAATCAGTGGTACGACGGCAGCGCAGTGCAGCATAATGCCACCGACATGCAGGAAATCCTGCAGGGGCAGGGTTACCCGTTCGCCATGGTGCGGCCTGAAATCGCCCGAAACCCCGAACGTCACGTTGTGGACCTGCTGTTCGATGTCAGCGAAGGGCCGCGCGCTTATGTCGAGCGGATCGACATTAACGGCAACACGATCACGCAGGATGCCGTGATCCGTCGCCAGCTCCCAATGTCCGAAGGCGACCCGTACACGCCCACCGAACGGAAATACGCCAAGGCGATCCTGCAGGATCTTGGTTTCTTCAGCACCGTTTCGGTCGATCAGACCACCGGCTCCGCCCCGGACCGGACGAATGTGGCAATCAATGTTGTTGAGAAGCCGACAGGCGAATTCTCGCTGGGCGGCGGCTATTCGACCGATGTGGGTATCCTGGGCAATATCGGCCTGAAGCAGCATAATCTGTTGGGGTCGGGCGTCGATGCCGGCATTTCGGGTACGATGGCATATTACCAGAGGCAGGCAGATATATCGGTCAGCGACCCGTATTTCCTTAACCGCAACCTGGTGGCCGGCGTCGACCTGTTCGTCATCGAGAACAATTACCAGACCTATCAGAACTATTCGGAAGGGCGGTATGGCATCACGCTACGGATGGGGTATGCCTATACCAACCGCCTGTCCCAATCGTGGAGCTACACGCTGACGGATCGTCATGTCGACAATGCTTACAGCGACGCGTCGTGGTATATTCTGGACCAGACTGGCTGGTCGCTACTCTCGCAGCTCAGCACCACCCTGACCTACGACACGCGTGACAATCGGATGCAGCCCCATAGCGGCTACGTGGTGCGGCTGGGCGGTGATTTCGCCGGTCTGGGTGGCAATGAGCGCTATGTGCGCGGCAAGGTGGATCTCGGTTACTACATTCCGATGGATGACCTGACGGGCAACCATGATTGGACGCTGGCACTGACGGCTGGCGCGGGTGAGATCGCCAACTGGGGTGGCGGCCGCAGCGACATCATCGATAACTTCTATCTGGGTGGTAACACGCTGCGCGGCTTTCTGGACGGTGGTGCCGGGCCACGCAGCATGGGTATTCCTGCCTATACGTGGAACGGCCAATCCTATGCGATGCATTCGCAGGAGGATTTCATCGGCGGCCGTTTCCTCTATACCGCCTCGGCCACCCTTAATTTCCCGATGCCGTTCGGGGCCGATATGGGGATTCGCGGCCGCTATTTCGTCGATATGGGTGGGCTGGACGGGTTGCGTGTGTCGCGGCGCTATACATCTTATCCGCAGGACATGCCCCGTTACACGCCGGTTTATGGCGACACACTGACGCCCCGCGTCAGTACCGGCGTCGGCTTTGCGTGGAAGAGCCCGTTTGGCCTGATCAATATCGACCTTGGCATTCCGGTCCTGAAGCAGAAACATGACCGGACCCAATTGTTCCGCTTCGGCTTCGGCCAGCAATTCTGAGGTGACAATGCTTCGTTCACGTGGCGTATCCGCTTTGGTCGCGGCCGTCGTGCTGTCATGCGCCGGCACCTCCTGCGTTCCGGCCTGGGCGCAGGGAGCCGCGCCCGCCGGCGGAAATGCCGGCTGGTTCGTGCCCAAGACCGCCCAGCCGGCGCCAGCGGCTTCCGCCCCCCGTGGCCCGGCGCGTACGGCCCCCGTCCCCATGCCCGCGGCTCCCGCCGATGGCGATGAGACCCAGTCCCAGACGCCGCCTGTGCTGCCGCTGCCGCCCGTACCACCGTCGCCCGATATTCCGCGCGGCGTCGCCCCGCCGGTGCCGGTGATCGGCGTGATCAGCGTGCCTGACGTGATGCGTCTGTCGACCGCCGCGCAGCAGGCCGAGCGCGTGCTGGGCGGCCGGCGCGACGAACTGGCGCGCGACGCGCAGAAGGAGCAGGCTGGCTGGCGGGACGAGCAGCAGAAGCTGCAGGCCCAGGCGAAGAACATGGCCTCGGACCAAATCCAGCAACGTGAGCGCCACTTACAGGAGCGTGTGATCAGCGCCCAGCGCGACTTCCGCAACCGCAACCGGATCGTCCAGGAAGCGGCCCAGGTCTCGCTGGGGCAGATCGAGCGCGAGCTAGTCCAGATCATCCGTCAGGTTGCGAGCAGCCGGGGGATGAACGTGGTCCTGCATCGTGAACAGGTGGCCTTGAGCCAGGATGGGCTGGACATCACCCAGCAGGTCGCCGACCAGTTGAACAAAGTGCTGCCGACGGTGTTCATCCCGGCGGCGAATGTCGATCCCGAAGTGCTGGCGAAGTCGGGCACGATGCCGACCACTGCCGATGTCGAACGCCAGCAGCAGGAAGCTCCCGCCCCGGTTGTGGCCCCTGCTGCGGCCGCCCCCGCGGCGGCGCATCACTGAGCGGGAGCGGTACGCGATGGAAGGGCAGGTCGGCACCGCCCTGCCGGGTGACGGGCGGTTCTTCGAGCGGAGCGGCCCGTTTCCGCTCCAGAAGCTTGCGGAATGCGCCGGTGCGCGAACCGTAGGGGATGAGGGCACCGATCCAGACAGGCTGTATGCTGGCATAGCACCGCTGCAATCCGCCGGCCCGCAGGATGTCAGTTTTCTGGACAACCGGCGCTACGCGCCGTTGCTGGAGCAGACGCGGGCCGGCGTGGTGCTTCTGGCCCCCGCTTTCGTTGATCGGCTTCCCAAAGGGACGATCGGTCTGGTCTGCCAGACACCCTATCTGGCCTGGGCGCGGGTGGCCAGCCTGTTCCATCCGTTGCCGGCCGTGGTGCCGGGTATTCATCCGACCGCTCTGGTAGGCTTGGGCGCCGTCATTGATCCTTCGGCGCAAATCGGTCCCTTCGTGGTAATCGGGGCGGGGGCGTCCGTCGGGGCGGGAACCTGCATCGATTCGCATGCAGTGATCGGCGACGGGGTGCAGATCGGCGCACGTTGCCGGATTGGCGCTCAGGCCTGCGTGTCGCACGCTCTTCTGGGCGATCGAGTGACGCTGCTGGCCGGAGTGCGGGTTGGTCAGGAAGGGTTCGGGTTCGCAGTCGGTCCCGACGGTTTCGAGACCGTTCCCCAACTAGGGCGTGTGATCCTGGAAGACGGGGTGGAAGTTGGGGCGAACTCCACTATCGACCGGGGATCGTCACAGGACACTGTGATTGGCGCGGGCTCGCGGCTCGACAATCTGGTGCAGATTGGCCATAATGCTCGCTTGGGGCGCTGTTGTATCGTGGTTTCCCAAGCTGGGATATCAGGGTCTACGGAACTTGGCGATTTCGTTACCGTTGCTGCCCAAGCCGGCCTGATCGGCCATATTCGTATTGGCGCCAGGGCCCGGATCGGGGCGCAATGTGGCGTGATGTCGGACGTGGACGCGGGGGCTGATGTGATCGGCAGCCCTGCGATGCCGTTCCGGGAATTCTTCCGGAATGTGGCGGTGTTGCGGCGTCTGGCAAAAAAGGCGCCGCGCGAGGGAGGAGGCGAGGCCTGAGACAGCAGGCCCCCGGAATTTAACCGGGACAGGTGGGTGCTCGTATGAAAAGGCGCGTGGACCCGCAGTCCTGAGCAAAATGGTCGGACGACGTGAATAAAGAAGTAGAGGTTCCCGCGGTGGGCGACAGCCCGACCAGTATCGAATCGATTGACGTGATGCGGATCATGGAGGCGATTCCCCATCGCTATCCGTTCCTGCTGATCGACCGAATGGTCGATATCGTGCTGGGGTCTTCGGCGGTCGGCATCAAGAACGTCACGGCCAGTGAACCGCATTTCCAGGGGCATTTTCCGTCCCGCCCCGTAATGCCCGGCGTGCTGATCATCGAGGCGATGGCGCAGACAGCGGCGACTTTGGTCGTGCTGACTCTGGGGACGGCTTTCGAGGGCAAGCTGGTCTATTTCATGACCATCGACGGAGCCAAGTTCCGGCGCCCGGTGGAACCCGGCGATCAGTTGCGAATCCATGTCGAGAAGGAGCGCAGCCGCGCCAATGTCTGGAAATTCAAGGGCGTCGCGCGCGTGGACGGCGTATCTGTGGCCGAGGCGACGTTCAGCGCGATGATCATGGGCTGAAGCCGCCCAGGATCGGATTGAAACGTTCTGTTGCGGGGCGGCAGTTCCTCGCCAGAGAAAAATGCGATATCTGATATGATGGCGCGGCAATCCCAGAGGGATTGCCGCGCCATGTGTGAATACCGGCATGCAAACGGTTCCGGGGCCGGACCCTGCCATGGGAGAGCATATTGACCAATTTGGCACAGATGGACTCCGTAAGCCGGGCCGCTGAGATTCATCCCTCCTCGATCGTCGCCGACGGGGCTCGGATCGGACACGGGGTTCGGATTGGTCCCTGGTGTTCGATCGGTCCCGACGTGGTGATCGAGGATGGCGTCCACCTGATCGCCAACGTGATCGTCGACGGCCATACGCGGATCGGTGCTGGCGTCGTCTGCTATCCTTTTACAACGATCGGCATGGCGCCCCAGGACCTGAAATACCGGGGCGAGCCCACGCGTTGCATCATTGGGGCGCGGACAGTGATACGCGAGCATGTGACGATCCATCGCGGCACGGCGACTGGCAGCGGCGTGACGCGGGTGGGTGACGATTGCCTGATCATGGCGAATTCTCACGTTGCGCATGACTGCACGTTGGGGAACAGTGTGATCATCGTGAATAATGTCGTTATGGGTGGCCATGTCACGATCGACGACCAAGCGCGGATCATGGGAGCGGCAGCGCTGCATCAGTTCGTGCGAATCGGCCGCGCGGCGCTGGTCGGTGGCGTTTGCGGCGTCGAGGCCGATGTCATCCCCTATGGCAGCGTACTGGGAAATCGTGCCCGACTGGTGGGGCTGCATTGGATCTGGCTGAAGCGCAATGGCGTGCAGGCCGATGAGATGCATCGCCTGCGCCGCGCGTTCCGCGCTCTTTATCCTCGTGTGATGGAAGAGGAATCGACCGCGTTCAGCAGACGTTTGGCCGCGGTGCGGGCGGAATATGGCGATGAGCCCAAGGTGGCCGAGATCTTGGCCTTCATCGAGGCCCCTAGCCATCGAGGGCTGGTGCGCGTGGCTGGCGGTGGCGCGGCATCGATCGAATCGGACGGTGTCTAGGGGACCGTCTTCGGTATGACTGTCGGCGGCGGTCCGCGCCTGGTCGGAGATTGTGTGGGCATTCTGGCCGGTGGCGGGCCACTGCCCGGACAGGTGGCGCGAGCCGTTGAGGCGCTGGGGTTCCGTGTTTTTATCGTCGGGTTCCAGGATTTCGTCGAACCGCACGTGATCGACTCCTGGCCGCATAGGTATATCCGGCTGGCTGCTGCCGGCGAGATCTTGTCTTGTCTGCGGGCGGAAGGGTGCCGGGATCTGGTCCTGATCGGACCGGTGCGCCGGCCGTCTTTTTCCGATCTGCGCCCGGACGCAGCAGGTGCACGGATCATGGCGCGAATCGGGCGGGCGTTGTTCTCGGGCGATGACGGGCTGCTGGCGGCGATCGTGCGCGTGCTGGCAGAAGAGGGATTTACTATTCACGGTGCTCATGAATTCCTCTCCGGTTCGGTCGGGCGTTCCGGCATGCTGGGGCAGATTCGGCCCGATGCTGGAGCACTGGCCGATATCCGGCGCGGGCAGGATGTGGTCGAGGCGATGGGGCGGCTGGATATCGGGCAGGGCTGCGTGGTGCAGGATGGACTGGTGCTGGCCGTCGAGGCGATGGAGGGCACCGACCGGATGCTGCTGCGGGCCGGGGAATGCCGGCAACCAGGTCGGCCGGGCGGTGTTCTGGTTAAAATGCTCAAACCCGGGCAGGATCGCCGCGCCGATCTGCCGACGATCGGGCCGGATACCGTCCGGCGCGCGGCGGAGGTCGGATTGCGTGGCATCGCCTTTCAGGCCGGTGCCACTCTGATGACCGATCCGGCGGCCTGCATTGCCGCCGCCGATGAGGCTGGTCTGTTCCTGATCGGGATCGGTGACGGGGCGACGGGCATGCCGGCCGCCAGAACAGGAGAATGACGATGGCTCTCTATCTGCACACGATGGTGCGTGTCCGCAATCTGGATGCCAGCATTGCTTTCTACAAGCTGCTGGGCATGCATGAACTGCGTCGGCGCGAAGTGCCCGAGGGCGAATATACCCTGGTCTTCATCGGCTATGCTGATAACGCGGCCGGCCATGCGGAAATCGAGCTGACCTACAATTGGGGCAAGGATGACGGCTACGAGGTCGGAACCGGATTTGGCCATTTCGCAATTGGTGTGCCCGACGTGGCGGCGATGGTCGAGGCTGTGCGGGCCGGTGGCGGCAAGGTGACGCGCGAGGCGGGGCCGGTGAAATTCGGCGCCACCATCATCGCCTTTGTCGAGGACCCCGATGGGTACAAGATCGAACTGATCCAGCGCCCCTGATCGGGCGTTTGTAAGCGCGCGCTGGCGAGAATCCGGCGCGTGTTTCCTGTGCTTCGCTGATCGCGGCCCCTATGGCCGTCCCCCCTGAGGCTGGGAAACACGCGCCGGGCGCGTTGCTCAATATTCCGGCAATTGGCCCTTTACGGGCACCGAGGTCGGAACGTCGGGTGTGCCGGCGTAGGTGATCAGCAGGACCGTTTGCGTGTCGCCGGCCTGTCCATGATGGACATCGTCGACCGATTCTCCGAAAGCTTCGCCGGCATGATAGACGTGCGATTTGCCGCTTTCCCGGTCGGTGAGGGTGAGGGCGCCCTCCAGCACATATACTGCGTTGGGGATCGGGTGCTTGTGCCGCGGCAGGGCCGAATGAGCGGGAATCGTCAGGCGGATTATCGTCAGTTCCGGCTGCGCCGTTGGATAATGCGTGTAGGGTACGCCATTCCAGGAATGGTTGGTCTGCAACAGGATATCGCGATGGCCCGAAGCCACGGTCTGGGCCATCGCTGATGACGTGATTGCTGCGGCCGATAATGAGGCGGCAATCAGGACCGTGCGGATTGAGATCATCATGGCTCGTCCTCCTTCACGGCCGAGGGTGGTACAGGGCAGTCACCCACGTTCATGAAAAGATAGTTTAAGGTTGAGGCGCGCGATGGCCGCGCGTGAACCCGGGAGTGACGGATCTATCTGACGGGATATAGTCCCCTGTCGAATAGAGGGCCGGGAATGAGACGATACGACCCACGCGCCACGATGCGGATTCTTGCAGCGGCTTCCTGTATTGTCTGGCCTGCCATCGGGCAGGGACGGACGGTGGTGGACATGGCCGGGCAGAGTGTGACGGCTCCGGATCACCCGGCCCGGATCGCGGATCTGTGGTTCGCGCACAATGCCGTGACCATCATGCTTGGTGCCGCCGGGCGGATTGCCGTGACCAATGACCTGCCGACGACGCGGCCCTGGATGTATCGCGTGGCGCCGGATCTGTACCGGGCGGCCGGGGTGGCCGGGGCCGTGCCGAATGTGGAGATGCTGCGCCATGCAGGGGTGGATGTAGCGTTCGTCTCCAGCGGTTCGCCGGCTCTGGAACCGATGCGGCGGATCGGGTTGCCGGTGGTGCAGGCGGGATTCACCAACGAGGCCTCATTGCGGAGGGCGGTGGCGTTGACGGCGGAGGTGCTGGGTGATCCGCGCGCGCATGAGATTGCCGGGCGCTATGTGGCCAAGCTGGATGCGATGCGGGACCGGGTTGCGGCGGCCGTTGCCGACATACCAGAGGGCCACCGGCCGCGCGTACTGCATATCCAGTCACTGGTTCCGCTGAAAATTGATGGTACGCACACGATCATCGATGACTGGATCACGCAGGCCGGGGGGCGGAATGCGGCTGATATTCCAGGCGGCATGCATCCGGTTTCTGTGGAACAGATTGCCGCCTGGGACCCTGACATCATCATTCTGGGCGGCGATGCGGGGGTGTTCGATCCTGCCGCAGTCCAATGGGCGGGGCTGCGTGCGGTGCGCGCTGGGCGGATCTATCGCAATCCGGCGGGCGTGTTTCCGTGGGACCGGTATGGGATCGAATATCCGCTCCAGCTTCTGTGGACGGCGCGGATACTGTATCCGGACCGCTTCGCGATGGTCGGCATGAAAGAGGAAACAATAAGGTTTTATAAGGATTTTTTCGGATATGATCTGTCTTCCTCCGATGCCGCGCGCATCCTGGCGGCCAAGGGGCCCGGTAGCGCGCCATGACTGCGTGGCGCGAGCGCGCGCTGTGGGCCGTGGCGCTGGGAGGCCTGCTGCTCCTGATAGTGGTGTCACTTGGGCTTGGCCGGTATCGGGTGCCGCTCGGGGATCTGGTGGGGGTGCTGGTGGGGCATGACGGGGGGATGCCTGAGGGACGACGTGCCCTGCTGCATTCCATTGTGCTGGGCACGCGCCTACCGCGCATTGCCGGTGCGGTGGTTGTTGGAGGGGCGCTGTCGGTTTCGGGGGCTGGCTTCCAGGCCGTGTTCCGCAATCCGCTGGTGTCGCCCGGATTGCTCGGTGTGCTGGCCGGTGCCGGGTTCGGTGCCGCGCTGGGGATCGTGGCCGGGGCGTCGCCCATGGGCATGCATCTTCTGTCGTTTGCGGGTGGGGCCGTCGCGGTGGCGGTGGCGGTCGGTGTGGCGCGGCTGTTCGATGCGGTGTCGATGCTGATGCTGGTCTTCAGTGGGCTGGTCAGCACCGCCCTGTTCACCGCGCTGCTGTCGCTGTTGAAATATGTGGCCGATCCCGACCGGCAATTGCCCGATATCGTCTTTTGGCTGCTGGGCAGCTTGACGCAGGTGACGGGGGCTGATCTGGGCATGATGGCGGCCCCGGTGGCAATCGGGATTGTGGCGCTGACGCTTTGTGGGCGCATGTTGGATGCGTTGGCGATGGGCGATGATGAGGCGCGGACGCTGGGCGTGCCGGTTGGCGTGCTGCGTTATGGGGTGATTGCGGTCGCGACCGTGCTGTCGGCGGTGACAGTTTCCGTGGCGGGGATGATCGGCTGGATCGGGTTGATCGTGCCGCATGTCGCGCGGCTGCTGGCGGGGCCGTGCAATGCGCGGGTGCTGCCGCTGAGTGCCTGTCTGGGTGGGGCGTTCCTGCTGGTTTGCGACGATCTGGCGCGGTGCGTGTCGGTCGAGGAAATTCCTGTCGGGTTGATTGCGGATCTGCTGGGGGTTGTCGTCTTTCTGGGCGTGTTGCGGCTGATCCGGCGCGGGTGGGTGGAATGACCGGGCTGGTGGTCGATTCCCTGTCATTCGCGCGGGGCGGCAGGACGGTGCTGGACGGGGTGTCGTTCGCGATGCGGGCGGGCGAGATGGTCGCGCTGCTGGGGCCGAACGGGGCAGGCAAGACGACGCTGCTGCGGTTGGTGCTGCGGCTGTTGCGGCCCCGGTCGGGGCGGGTGCTGCTCGACGGGCGGGCGATCGCGGGCATGACGCGGCGCGTGCTGGCGACCCATCTGGCCTATGTGCCGCAGGGGCATGGGGTGGTCTTTCCCTATCGGGTGCGCGACGTGGTGGCGCTGGGGCGGCTGGCCGGAGGGGCGATGCTGGCGCCTGTCGTGCCGGCGGCCGATCGCGACGCCGCCGAGCAGGCGATGGCGCGGCTTGCGATCGGTCATCTGGCGGACCGGTCCTATGCCGCGCTGTCGGGGGGCGAGCGGCAGGCGGTCCTGATCGCGCGGGCGCTGGCGCAGGGAGCGCGGCTGCTGGTGCTGGACGAGCCGGAGACGGGGCTGGATTACGGCCAGCAACAGCGACTCTCCGGCCTGCTGCGTGGGCTGGCCGGTGAAGGGTATGGCATACTGGCCACGACGCATGACCCGCTGCGCGCTGCGCGGAATTTCAGCCGCGCGATTTTGATGCGCGAGGGCCGGCTCGTTGCTGACGGGCCGGCCGCCGAAATGCTGTCGGCGCAGGCGATTGCCGATCTTTACGGATTTACGGCCGTTTCGGCTCCGCCTGCATGACGAAGTGCAGTTTGCCGCCGTTGAGGATGTCCTGCTGTCGCAGGTGCAGCAGGTCCTGCGGCTTGCCGTTGAGGGTCACGGCCGCGACATAGGGATGGGCGGCATCCAGATGGTCGGCCACCATGGTGAAGGTCCGGCCATTGGGCAGGTGGATCGCGGCCCTGGGCACGAACGGGCGGCCGATCGTGTAGTCGTTGCTGCCGGGTGCGACGGGATAGAAGCCCAGCGCGGTGAACAGGTACCACGCCGATGTCTGCCCCAGATCGTCATTGCCGGCCAGCCCGTCGGGGCGGCCACTATATTGGCTGTCCATGATCTGTTTCAGGCGCTGCTGCGTCTTCCACGGGGCGCCGGCATAGTCGTAGAGATAGGCGATATGGTGGCTGGGTTCGTTGCCGTGGGCGTACCAGCCGATCAGGCCGCTGATATCCTCCACATTCTTGAATTGCGCGGGATCGACCTTGGTATCGAACAGGGCGTCGAGCCTGGCGATGAAGGGCGCATCGCCCCCCATCGTCGCGATCAGGCCGGGGACGTCCTGCGGCACGAACCACAGATATTGCCAGGCATTGCCCTCGGTATAATCGCTGCCATAGGCTGCGGGGGCGGGATCGAAGGGCGTGTGGAATGCCCCGGTGCTGAGGCGCGCGCGCATGAAGCCGGTTTGCGGGTCCCATTCGTTGCGCCAGTTGCCGGCGCGTTTTTCGAACTGCTCTGCGATGCGTGTCCGGCCCATCGCGCGTGCCATCCGTGCCAGGGACCAGTCGTCATAGGCGTATTCCAGCGTCTTGGAGCCGGCCTCGGCTTCCTTGTCGATCGGGACATAGCCGAGCCTGATGTAATCCGTCAGGTCGCCATAGACGGGCGAGGTGGCGGAGGCGACCATGGCGTTCAGCGCCGCGTCCGCGTCGAAGCCGCGCACGCCCGCGAGATAGGCATCCGCGATGATCGGCACGGCGTGATAGCCGGTCATGCACCATGTCTCCAGCCCCTGGTAGGACCAGACCGGCAGCACGCCCACCGGGCTGGCCTGCTGTGCCGCGATCAGCGACCGCACGAATTGCGTGCTCATGTCCGGGCGCAGCAAGGCCATCAGCGGCTGCTGGGCGCGATAGACATCCCATGTGGACCAGGTGGAGTAGAAGCCGAAGCCCTGCGCCTTGTGTATTTCCTGATCCGGGCCGCGATATTCGCCGTTGGTATCCATGCTCAGGGTCGGGGCCAGCATCGCGTGATAGAGGGCGGTATAGAATTGCGTGCGCTGGTCCGGCGTGCCGGCGACGTCGATCACCGACAGGGCCCGGTTCCACATGGCTGTGGCCTCGGCGTGGCGGGCGTCGAAATCCCAGCCCTGACCTTCCTTGTCGAGATTGGCGATGGCGTTCGTCTCGCTGACGGGGGAGATCGCGACCTTTACCCCCAGCGGGCCATCCAGCATGCCGAAATCGAATACTGCCTGCACCGCGCGGCCGTTTTGTACATTCTGGTCCACCGGTGCGTTGCCCGGCCCGCGAAAGCCGCGATAGAGGACGTTGGTTTCCCGGTTGTAGAGCGTGCGTGCGGTCATCGGGCGGGAGAAGCGCATTGCGAAACAGAGCGTGCGCCCCGGAGCCCAGCCGCGCGTGGTGCGGCAGCCTGTGACCGTGCCGTCCTCGCGCACCCGCAGGCGGGTCCATAGTACCTTGCCCGGATAGTCGTAGATGCTGGGCCGCAGATCCAGAAGCACATGGGCAGGCTTGCCCGTGGGGAAGGTGTAGCGGTGCCAGCCTACGCGCAGCCCGGCCGTCAGTTCGGCGCGGACCGCGTAATCATCCAGCGTGACGGCGTAATAGCCGGGATGTTCGACCTCGGTCGTGTGACTGAAGCGCGAGCGGTAGCCGCTTTGCGGTTTGGCCGGGTCGCCCGGTTCCATCCGGACATCGCCGGAGATGGGCATCAGCAGCACGTCGCCGAGGTCGGAATGTCCGGCGCCGGAGAAATGCGTGTGCGAAAACCCCATGATGGTGGGGTCATTGTACTGATAGCCACCGGCCCAGTCATAGGCGTGGTGGAATTCCGGCATTGCGGTGTCGGGGGAGGGCTGGATCATGCCGAACGGCACCGTCGCCCCCGGAAATGTATGCCCCGGTCCGCCGGTGCCGATGCGCGGGTCCACCATGGCGGCCGGGCCCCCGCTCATGTCTCCGGCAGCGTGCGCGGGGCCGGAGGGCAGGGCGATTGCGAGCGCCAGCGTGGCGGACAGGCAGTAAAGGGGCGGGCGACGCGTCATGAAGGGACCTTGGTTCCGGCGATGGATCGTTCTGGCGGCGGAGTGTCGCACATCGCGCGGCGTTTCCTAGACCCCCAGCGTCCGGCGCTCGGTCTCGTCGATCCAGCCGAGATCGAACATGTCCTGCGTGATCCATTCGAAATCGGGTTGCGTGACGTCTTCCGCGATGAAGGTGACGGGTTCGGGCGTCGTCTTTTCGTCCAGTGTCGCGACGGTCGCGCGGGAGGGCAGGGCGAGGCCACCTTTCTCGGGTGGGCGGGCGAGGTCCTGGGCGATGGCATGCCGGTTGTCCGCTGCCCGGCAGTAGGACACGGCGTCGCGCAGGGCGGCCTTGAGGGGGGGCGGCGCTGTTGGCGATCGTGTCCGAAATGACTAGGAGTTTTTCGAGGTGGGGCGGCATGACGGTGGATGAGCCGCCGACCAGGAAGCCGAGGCCACGCAGGCAGGCTTCGGTGCCCCATGAGGGACCGACGCAGCCGACGCTCATGCCCACCAGCCCGGTCAGGACGCCGACCTGATGGGGGAAGCGTGTCGGCACGATCTGGAACACGGCGCCATTGCCCAGTCCCAGCGCGAGCATGCCGGCGAAGAAGGCCGGAAAGGCCAACCAGATGGTGGGCAGGCCGCAGCCGATCAGGGCGAAGATCGCGGCGGCGAGTCCGTAGAGGATGCATAGCGCGCGGTCGCCGCCGACACGGTCGGCCAGGGCGCCCCCCAGCGGGCGGACGAAAGAGCCCGCGAACACGACCAGCGCCGTGCAACTGCCCGCCACGGCCGGCGACAGGCCGTATTGATCGTTGAAATAGATGGTCAGGAACGAGGCGAGGCCGACGAAGCCGCCGAAGGTGACGCCGTAGAAGAACATCAGCGCCCAGCAATCGGGTTTTTTCAGCACCGGCAGCCAGGCGACGAAGCCGGCGCTGGGGCGGCGGGGTGGCTCCTTGGCCAGGAACAGGAAGGCGGCAAGGACGGCGGCCAGTGGGAGCGTGGCCAGGCCCAGCACGTTCACCCAGCCATAGAGCACCGCCAGGCCGGGAGCGAACAGGGCGGCGAGCGCGGTGCCGGAATTGCCGGCGCCCGCGATGCCAGCGCCGTGCCCTGATAATGGGGCGGATACCAACCCGAGGCGAGGGGAAGGGCGACGGCGAAGGAGGCGCCGGCCACGCCCAGGATCAGCGCGACGGGGAACAGACCGAGATAGGTATGGGGGGCGATGAGCCAGGTCGCGGCCAGGCCGGCGATGACCAGAAGCTGCAGGGAGATGGCGACGCGGCGGGGGCCGAAATGATCGACCAGCGCGCCGGCGGCGACGCGGAACAGCGCCCCGGCCAGCACCGGTATGGCGACCAGGAAGCCCTTCTGCCCGGCATTGAGGTGCAGGTCGCGCGAGATCGCGATCCCCAATGGGCCGAGCAGCACCCAGACCATGAAGGAAACGTCGAAATAGAGAAACGCGGCAAGAAGCGTGCGCGGATTGCCGGCTTTGAAAAATCCCTTGTCCACGGTGCAGCATCCAGCGCCCACCCTGTATCAGGGGGACGCGCCCTCGGCGGGCATGAAAGCCGTCTTTGACTTCCCGGTGTCTCGTTGTGTCGCTTCGACCGCTCCCGGCCTATCCGCCGCCGTTGGCGGGAACCGATATGGAGTGGGATCCGCTGCTTATTGTGCGGCAAGAATGATATGGAGTCAAAATAATATTTCGTCGAACGTAAGGGCGTCTTTTCCGCGGCGGGCGGCGGCCGGTCGGAGACTGCTTTCCGCTGCCGCGGGGCGGTGGTCCGGCAGCATATGATCGGATGGTCCGGTCACATCGCCGGCGAAGGTGTGAAGCGGAGCGGAAAATCGGCTCGCCGGCGATATCTATATTTTTGCAACGGCTCAGAACGAAGAACGAGAGAGGTTCGCGCAGCGGGGGTTTGGCGGACACATTTTCAGACACCCGTCTCTAAATCTTATCCACTTCCGCATCCGATCTGATCCATTCCATTGTCGTCACGATTTGTCGCTTTCGGCGAATGGCAGGGAGACGGAAAAGCGTGAAGATCAAAGTTACAAAGGACAGGAGAGGCCATGCATCCGTCTGGACGCAGCCCATTCGCGCCATGTTCCTTGGTCTGTGTCTTTTTGTCGGTCTGGGGTCTGGTGTCGGGGAAGCGTTCGGAAAGACGCCCGTCATTTTCGATGAGGATATCGATAACCTGATCGGTGGTAATGCTGATCCATTGACCATGCTGCTTCATGCGGAAAACATCCAGATCCTGGGCGTGACGACGCTTAGCGGCGATGGCTGGGTGCGGCAGGGAACGGAATATGCTTTGAAGTTACTGGAGCTACAAGGACGCTCATCGATACCTGTCTATAGGGGGGCGGAATTTCCCCTGGTGCAGAGTCCGGCCGAATTTGTGCGCGATACGCGTATCTATGGCGGTGTTCGGACGGACCCATGGCTTGGGGCTTATGCGGCGCATAGTCCTGCAGCCTCGACGGTCATCGCGCCGCAGGGAGGCTTTGCCAAGGTTCGTGAGCAGGCGGTTCCGGCAGCCCAGTTCATTGTCGATGCCGTGAGGGCGCATCCCCACCAAATCGTCATCTATTGTGGTGGACCGCTTACGAACCTGGCGCTGGCAATCAATCTTGCGCCTGATATTGTTCCGCTCATCAAAGAGGTCGTGTTCATGGGGACGAGCCCGGAGTTGCAACCTCGGACGGTCAACGTCCTGCTGGATCCGGAAGCAGCCGCCCGCGTCCTGCACGCAGCCTGGCCAAGACTTACTATTTTTACTGTCGATCTTGCCGAAAAGGTGCGCCGTGACATCGAATTGGCTCGTGCCGTTTCTGCTGGTGGCAATGAACCGATCGCCAAGCTCTATAAGAAGTCTGTCGTCGATCCTTACGACCGGGGGGAGACCATAAAATGGTTCCGGATGCCCGATGAATTGATGGCGGCTTATCTTGTTGATCCAAGTATTATTACATCTTCACGGCAATATTTCGTAGATGTCGATCTGTCTCTCGGGCTTGAGCGGGGTGCCTCGGTTTATTGGGACGTCACGCCCAAAGGATATGGCGGAGCACCATGGCCACGCGGGCATGAAGGACCTGGCATGCAAATGGCTGTTCCCGCCGCCGATGCACAGATTGCCGATGTACCAACCGATTTCGACGTACAGCGCTTTCGGCGTCTCTTTCTCGCGCTCATGACCCGTTCGTAGCGATCGAGCTTTTCTCTCTATCTCAGTTTCTTCGGAGAACAAAAGAAATGTATAGGGTCAATACGGGCATGCGTCATTGCCTGGTTGCGTCGACCGTACTGCTCGGCTTCATGTTTGTGAAGGCCGCTGCCGCAGCGGAGCGTGGTGCTCCTCCTGGTCACAAAGCCACCAGATCCATGCCCGTTGCGACCCGTCGCCCGATCCAGACGAGGGTCGCGTCGCATCCAGCGAATCCTGTGATGGCCCGGTCATCTGAGATGTTGACGGTCGCGGGCAGCCAGCATGCGCTTTACGGCGGGGGCGGTATGATGAAGATCGAGACCGCGCCGTATAGTATCCAGACGATCGGCAAGCAATATATCGACATGCTCTCGCCGACGGCAACCGTGCTCGACATCGCCAAGATGTCCCCCAGCATGAATGTCTCGACGGCTGATACGTCCGGTATGCAAGGTGGTCAAATTCAGTCACGAGGCCTGACGGATGCGGACATGGGGCTGATGCTCAACGGTGCTCCCGCAACGGCAGCCAACTATCTCAACGAAGATGCCGACGCGGAGAACGTCGAAAGAGTTACGGTAACGCCGAGCTCCTCGCGGATTGACCTTCCGGTGACAGCGGCGGCCGGCGGCGTGCTGGACGAAACCACGCATACGCCACTCGACAAGGCTGGAGGTATGGTGGATTTCTCTTACGGCACGAATAACATGTCGCGAGAGTTTATCCGTCTGGAATCCGGTGACATCGCGCACAGTGGTATGAAGGGATATTTTTCTTTTTCCAATACCCATGCCCGCTCGTGGCTCGGGGCTGGAATCAACGACCGTAAGCATATCGATTTCGGCTTGCGGAAGAGCTGGGCCAACGGATCGACGAGCGATTTCTTCATATCCTGGAATTCCGAAGACTTTGTCATCGATGTGAAACCAACGGTTGCTCAGTTCGAGCAATATAAACACACCGGTGTTAGTTATGGTCGTAATGCCGAATATGTTTCCGGTAATTACTGGAAGAATAACATCGACCATTGGAACCAGATTTTTCTTTCGGCGCATCAGCATTTCGTGATCACACCCCATGTCACGCTGGACATAACGCCTTATTATACGTTAGGCCGGGGCTGGGATGGTTCGAATGGCGGCACGACAAGCTCGGCGACGCCCTATTATTACGCCGATGGCATGCTTGCACCGGCGGGAACGCAACTGACATCCTATTTTCAGCAATATGCTGATGAGCGGGTCGGCGTGATGGCCAATTTCGGAGTGGATCTGGACCGGCATAATCGACTCCAGTTTGGCTACTGGTTTGAAAATTATGCGACACCTCGCGGTCTACCGAAAAGTTTCACGATGTCAGATGGCGAAAACCCGAGCCCAAACTGGGAGCAGTATATGGTCTTCGTCAAGAATGCAGCGGGACAACTGGTTCACAATACGATTTATACAAATGCTGGAGATGAGCTGCACTCTCTCTTTATTGAAGATGCGGCAAAATATTTTCAGGATCGCTTGACGGTGGCAGCCGGGTTCAAATATGTCATGACAAATTACTGGGACAACGTCGTCTCGACGAGTTCCAATCGTACCTACGGCACGAATACGACGGCTCCTCTGCCTCATTTGTCGATCGGATATCATTTCGATCGCGAGAATCAGATTTATCTCAATGCCGAAGGCGATTTCCGTCAGCCCAGCCCGAATGCCCTGACCATCAACAGCAAGGGGGAGATGCCCAAGCCACAATATTCCATCAAGGAAGAACTGGGCTACCGTTACGCCGGTCCAGTGCTGATCGTCGATCTCTCGTTTTTCAACATCAACATCACCAACCGCCTGCTGACGACATATACGTCCACCACGCAGAGTGGGACGATCAACGCAGGCAACCAGACTTCCCGCGGATTCGACGCCATGCTGTCGACGCATCCCTGGCATCATTTCAGTCCGTTCTTCGGCTTTGAATATCTGCATTCAACGTTCGATACGAATATTCCCTACGCGACCTCCTATTTGCCGACAAAAGGCAAGCAGGCCATCGCCTCGCCGCATGTCATCACCAGTGCGGGCCTGAGTTACGATGATGGGCATTTCTTCGGCAACCTGTCGTTGAAGTATGTCGGACCTCAATCTGTCACGCTCGTCGGCGACCAGCGCATGCCTGGCTACATGACCGATTCCGTGTCGATCGGGTATCATTTCAAGCCGATCAGCTTTATGAAATCACCGACTTTTCGTTTGAACTTTCGTAATCTTACGGGATCTGTCGTTCGCAGCAGTATTTATGGCACCGCAATCAATCGCTATGCGGTGACGCTTATCAACGGAATGGCTGGCCCTTCCACCGGTTCAGGTGCCCAGTTCTGGCTCGAGCCGCGCTTTTCAATGACCGGAACTATTTCCACGTCCTTCTAAGCTGGACTTTGGCGGTTTGCACGGCAGAGCAGACGGTTGTGGTTTCGCCCCACCATACGGCCGGATTTTGCGGGCGGCATCGCCAGTGATGGCTGCCGTCCGCCTGTCCGGCGGGGCCGGCCCAGTATCCTTGCGGTATGCGGAGGCGGCGGGTCGGACAGCCTGGCGTCCGAGCACAGATAACTGGCGATGCACGCCCGGTCCCTGACCGCGTTGAGCCGGTCGATCGCGGCATAGGAATTGTTGGTGATGGCAATGATCCTGCGCCCTGTCCGCCGGTCCAGCGTATCGTCGATCCGGATGATGACCGGACCGTCACGCGCCAGAGCCGGAATCGGCCAGACGAACAGCGTCCTGGCTGGCGCCAAGGTGCTCCGGCGATTGCCGTGTTACCGGATTGACTGAACCTGCACCGCGCGTTCAGGTCCGATTGATCATATGTTCCGCGACCTGACCCAGGCAGGTGGCGACACGTTTAATGACAGAGCTTGTTCCTGCTGAGGCCGATAATGACGAGAATATTCCTGTTTTAAGGGAATTTAAAAAAGTGTTATCCGTTGGAATCCAGGAAATTTTATTTTCTTCTATTTCATCTATATACCCAACTTTTGTGTAGCATCCGATTCCAACGCCTTGCATGATGAGTTTTTTTACGAAACCTATTTCGTTGCTTCTGCAAACACTGCTGGCCGCACGGCGAAATGCGATATAATCGAGATTGTCGGAGGCTGGTTGCGGTAGTGGTTCCATGGGAAGAAGCAAGCGGTAGTTGAGCATCTCGTTCAACGAGATGATGCTTTGAGAGGCCAGCGGATGTGCGGAAGAAACGATGGCGCCGCTAGGCGTGGAAAAGATGGCATGAGTCAAAGTGACAGGGCTGCTCGGTAATAAAAACGTAATAACGATATCCGTTTGTCCATGCTGAAGCTTGTATAGCATGTCCGACGGTCTGCCAGCCACGACCGAGAAGGTGACTTCCGGCATTTCTGTGGTGAGAGTCATAATGGCGGATGGTATTATGGAAACCATAAAACTATCCAAAGTATGTATCCGGACGTGATGTTTCCCTGTCTTCTTGATTTCTTCGAGAGTATTTAGCATTCCGTGATAGTCGGAGAACGATTTTTCAATGTATTCTAAAACTATCTTGCCAAATTCTGTTGGCACCATGCCATTCAAGGTTCTTTCAAAGATCCTGCCGCCGAGTTCCTGTTCCAATTTTGATAATTGACGATTGATGGCGGATGGAGCGACCCGGAGTGTCATTGCGGCTTTTCGAATTGAGCCGCTCCTGGCAACTTGTTGGACATAAAAGGAAGCTGTTGACTGGATCAAATTTCAGTTCCTCAGTTTTTCGCCAATAATTTCCCAATTCGTTTGCTGACGTCTACACAATCAGCGGGTGAGGCAGAAGGGCAGGCTGAATTTTATAAGAGTCCTATGAGCCTTGTCTTTGGTGCTCCATTGCTCGTTATTTTATCAGAATATATGTATCTTTAGCAACTTCTCGGCTGTGATGCGGGAGCATCCGGCTTTCAGTGAGATATTGCGGCGTCTCCAGCAACCTGGAGTGATCCAGCTTCCTCCAATGTGCCCCAGTTTCAAGTCGGCACTCGTTTGGCGGAAGATATGTGATTGAGGATCTTGATCCTCGCATTGGAATTCCAGTTGGTCGAACATGCGCCGCCTGCGCTTCGGGGACGCTCCGAAGAGGTCCTGGCACGTGCCCTTTATAAGCTCAGCAGGAAGGCGGTGTGCCACGGCGTGTCGGGACGGGAGGGCTCGAGGGTGAGTGAGCCGCCATGGGCCAGGGCGATCTGGCGGGCGAGGCTGAGGCCGATGCCGTTGCCGTTGGGTTTCAGCGAGAAGAAGGGGCGGAAGATCGCGTCGCGATAGGCGTCTTCGATGCCGCTGCCATTGTCGCGGACGGCGATGACCATGCCGGTCGATGTGGCATGGCCCTGGAGCCAGACGGTGGGGCCGGCGGCGTCGCTGGAGGCGAGGGCGGCTTCCGCCGCGTTGTTGAGCAGGTTCAGCAGCGCCTGTTCCATCTGCGCCGCGTCGAGGCGGACGATGACGCGCCTGGAGGGGACGCTCGTTTCCAGATGCACGCGGCCGTTCCAGCGGGCGTGGAACAGCGCGCCGAGCGCGCGCAGCAGGTCGTGCAGGTCGGTCGGGCGCAGGTCGGGGGGCGGCAGGCGGGCCAGGTCGCGATAGCCCTGCACGAAGCGGTCCAGCCCGCGTGTGCGGCGCAGGATGGTGGCCAATGCCTCGCGGATCATGTCCGCCGCCGGCGGGTCCATGGGGTGGTCCGCGACCTCGTGGGCCGTTTCGGCCAGGGAGATGATCGGGGTCAGCGAATTCATGATCTCGTGGCCGAGGATCTGGAGCAGGTCGCGCAGGGTGCGCGCGTCGGCGGCGTTCAGCTCCGCCTCGATATCGGTCAGGGCCAGGAAATGCGTCACCCCGCCCGCGCCGCTGCCCTGCGCGATGGCGAGCGCGAAGGTGCGGGGCGGGGCGTCCGGCATGGTGGGAATGCGTACGATGCGGCGTTCGGGCGTGGGGGTGCCCAGCAGGGATGCCGTGTCGGCGGGCAGGCGGTCCTCGGTGGCGAACAGGCGGCGGGCGGCGCGGTTGGCGGCGTGGAAGGCGCCGTCGCCCGTGCGGTAGAGCAGGGGGATGGGCGCATGGTCCAGCAGGGCCCGGTTGCGCAGCCGCTCGCGGTCCGACGGCCGGACGATGGAGGTTTCCACCCGTACCGGGCGGCGCGACAGGCCGGCCAGCGTGGCCAGGTGGACGGTCGCCGTGCCCAGGGCCGCCAGCGCCAGCAATGCGGTGGTGGCATACAGGCCGGCCGCCAGCGCGTGCGGTGCCAGCAGGCAGGCGCCCGCGACCATGAGGATGCAGACCACGAAACTGCGGATGGCGCGCATCTACAGGCCGTAGCGCGCCATGCGGCGATACAAAGCGGGGCGGGTCAGCCCCAGGTCGCGTGCCGCATGCGAGACGTTGAAGCCGTGCCGGCGCAGCGCGGCCTCGATCAGGGCCTGTTCCGACTGCGCCAGGGTGGGGTTGTCGTGGGCGCGTTCGCCGTCGGTGGACACGGGGGAGGTCACATCGCCCAGCACCACCATCCGCTCCATCGCCGCGCGGAGTTCGCGGACATTCTGCGGCCAGGGGCGCAGGCGGAGGGCGTCGAGGGATGCGGCATCCAGCGCCGGTTCGGCGAGGCCGTGGCGGATGGCGAAATAATGCAGGAAGTGGGCGGCGAGTGCCGGAATATCGTCCGGGCGCTCCGTAAGGGGGGGCAGCGATATGCGGACGGCCTCGATCGGCAGCCACAGGCGGGGGGGCAGGCGGGCGGCGAGTTCCTCCGGCCCCAGGGCGGACAGGGCCAGGACACGGGGCGGGGCGGTGCCGTCCAGCCGGTCAGCCAGGGCGCGTTGGAGCGGGGATGTCAGTGCCTCGATACCGCGCAGGACCCAGGTGCCGTGCCCGGGCGGCAGGGCGGACAGGCCATCCGCGTCGAGCAGGAGCGGTGGTTGCGCATCGCCCGACCGCGCATGGATGCGGCGGGCCAGCAGGGTCTTGCCGCTGCCGGGCGGCCCCGAGAGCAGCATGTGCGCGCGGGTGGGGGCGACGCGGTCGGCCAGGGCGATCGGCGCGCGCATCTGCTCCGACACCGCGATCAGGACGGGTTCGTCCGTTTCCGCCCCCGGCGCTTCGGGGCGGGCTTCGCGCCGCTGGCGGTCCAGCGTGTCGTGCAGCAGGGTGACCAGCCGTTCGTTATGCCACGGCTTCATGACGAAATCGGTGGCGCCCTCGCGCATGGCGGCGACGGCGATGGCAACCCCGCTATGGCCTGTCACCACGATGACCGGCAGCGCGGGGCGCAGCGCGTGCAGGTCGCGCAGCAGGGCCAGCCCTTCCGCCCCGGTGGTGGCGCCGGGGGCGTAGTTCAGGTCCAGCAGCACCAGGTCGATCGGGGCGGCGGCGACGCGGGTGAGGGCCTCTGCCGCGTTGTGTGCCGCGAGTACGCGAAAACCGCGCCGCGTCAGCAGCAGGCGGGCGGCGGACTGGATGTCGGCATCGTCATCGACGAACAGGACCGTTGGCTGGCTGGCCGGGTCCGTCATGGTGTGGTCGCTCCCGATTCGTTTCGCAGTCGTCCGGATACCGTCTTGACACGTCTAGGGGACTGTCCGGTTTCGGACAGTTTGTCCGCTGGCGGACAGGGTGAGGCGGTGATGCGGAAAACATCGTTTTCTTACAATGGGATAAAAATCCGTTCGGGTACCATACACTGTTTGCGAACGAGGGAAACAGAGCATGGACCGACCGATTTCATCCCCCGGCGCGGTGGCGTCGCCAACACGTCCGATCCCGGGTGGGGGGATGGATCGGGCGGTGCGCCGTTCGCGCCATCATGTGCTGATGCGGCGCGCGAGGCGCTGGGGTGTCGCGGCCGCAATGGTGATGGCTGGCGTGGTCGTGTGGCGGATAGTGCCGGCGTCGGGCACGCTGTCGGTCCGCAATGACCAGTTGACGATCGAGACTGTCCGCTCGGCGCCGTTTCTGGATTATCTGCCGGTTCGGGCCAGCGTGGCGCCGCTGCATGTGACCTATGTCGGGGCGGTGCAGGGCGGCGAGGTGTCGGAGGTTGTGGCCCGTGACGGCGCGTTGGTGGCAAAGGGCGATATTCTCGCGCGGCTGACCAACCCGCAGCTTCAACTGGATGTCACGTCGCGCGAGGCGCAGATTGCCAGCCAGTTGGGCGCGGTCAGCGCGCAGCGGCTGGCGTTGCAGCAGACGCGGACCAGCGAGGAAAGCCAGCTTGGCGAGGCGCGCTACAATCTGCTGAAGGCGCGGCGGGAACTGGAGATTCACGAACAGCTCCACGGGCAGGGGTTCGAATCCGACGCCAATCTGCAAAGCTATCGCGACGAGGCGGAGTATGATGCCAGTCGCGTGGCCCGGCTGGATGCGGCGCGGGCGCAGGATCTGGCGGTGGCGGCGCGGCAGAGCGACGAAATCGACCGTGAGGCGCAGCGGCTGCGCAGCAATCTGGAAGTGGTGGAGGACAGTCTGAACGCGCTGGTGCTGCGCGCGCCGGTGGCGGGGCGGCTGACGAATTTCGACCTTCAGCCGGGGCAGTCGCTGAAGGCGGGCGACCGGATCGGGCAGATCGACAGCGAGGGCCAGTATCGGCTGGATGCCGATATCGACGAATTCTATCTCGGCCGGGTCTCGGTCGGGCAGCGGGCGGATGCCGAAATGGGGGATGCGAAGGTCGCGATGACGGTGGCGCGCGTGCATCCGCAGGTGACCAACGGGCAGTTCCGCGCCGAACTGACCTTTGACGGGGCGATGCCCGCCGGGCTGCGCCGGGGCGAGAGCGTGGATGTGCGGATCACGCTGGGCGAGACGCATCCGGCGCTGGTTCTGTCCAACGGCGCGTGGCTGGAAGCCGGCGGCGGGGCGGCGGCCTTCGTCATGACGCCGGACGGGCATGGTGCCGACCGGGCGGCGATCACGTCCGGGCGGCGCAATCCGGAGCAGGTCGAAATTACGGGCGGGCTGCACGCGGGGGATCGCGTGGTCGTCTCGTCATATAATTCCTACAAGAATTTCAATCATCTCTCGATCCACTGAACCACGACCACAGAACGAACGGAATGCAACGGACATGCTGATCGACCTTTCCCACATCCAGCGCCTCTATCGCTCCGACGAGGTTGAGACGACGGCGCTGCTCGATATTCACCTTGGTATCGAGGCGGGTGAATTCGTCGCCATCATGGGCCCTTCGGGCTGCGGCAAATCCACGCTGCTGAACATTCTCGGCACCATCGACCGGCCGACCTCCGGCTCCTATTCCTTCGGCGGGCAGGAGCTGACCGAGCTGGGGGAGGCTGCGCTGGCGGCGTTTCGTCGGGAAAATCTGGGTTATGTCTTTCAGAGTTTCAATCTGATCGACGAATTGACGATCGAGGAGAATATCGAGCTTGCCCTGATCTATCGCCGGATGCCCAAGGCCGAACGGCGGCACCGGGTGGCCCATGCCATGGATCATGTGGGGATTGCCCATCGGGCGCGCCATTATCCGTCGCAGCTTTCGGGCGGGCAGCAGCAGCGAGCGGCGATCGCCCGCGCCATTGTCGGTGAACCGCGCCTGATCCTGGCGGACGAACCGACCGGCAACCTCGATACCGAAAACGGCGCGCAGGTGATGGATATTCTCCAGCGCCTGAATGACGAGGGGGCGACCATCGTGATGGTGACCCATTCGCCCAGCCATGCCGACCTGGCGAAGCGCCGCGTGGACATGCTGGACGGGCAGGTCGTGATCTCGGTCCGCAATGCCATATAGGGAGCGGCGGCGATGCTGACGACCATCCTGCGCGGTGCCCTGCGGCAGGCGCGGCGCCATCCGGTCTATGTCGGGCTCGACCTTCTGGGTCTGGCGCTGGGGATCGGCGTGTTCCTGAGCCTGGCGTTGCTGGTGCGGTATGAATCCAGCTTCAATGCCGGGCTGCCGGGTGTCGAACGGCTGGTGCGGGTGGACGAACATTGGACGCTGGCCGGGATCGCGCCGATGGAGGAAGCGGATATCAGTTTTCTCGCCCTGCCGTTTCTACGCCAGGATTTTCCGGAAATCGAGGATGCCGCGCGGCTTCTGCCGTCGGCATTCCGTACCGAGCAGGGTGGCGCCTTTACGAAATTCGACGGTTATGAAACGGATCCGTCGTTC
Organism: Gluconacetobacter asukensis; assembly: GCF_014174375.1. Lineage (GTDB taxonomy): Bacteria > Pseudomonadota > Alphaproteobacteria > Acetobacterales > Acetobacteraceae > Gluconacetobacter > Gluconacetobacter asukensis. The sequence continues at coordinate 55,710 of NZ_JABEQE010000012.1, read as the reverse complement.
TTTCGTGTCTTTGGAATCGCTTTGTCGCGCGGGGTGGTGGACGATGCGCTGTCGCGGCCGGACGGGCTGGTGCTGTCGGAAGCGGCCGCGATGAAGGCATTCGGGACGCGCGATATCCTGGGCCGGCGCGTTGAACTCAACAAAGCGGGCGTGCGGTCGGTTCATGTCGTGACCGGTGTCATGGCGCCCATTCATGGACCGAATCTTCTTGCCCGTGCCGAGATGATCGTGCCCATTCCCGGCGAGGAAGCGCGGACGCGATCGTGCTTTCTGTATTGGGGATCGGCGTGCGGCGCGATCGTCCTGCGTCTGAGGACGCCGGAGGATATCGGTGCCATGCGCGCGCGGCTGCGTGATTTCGTCATCCGCCATGCCTCGGGCGCCGATGACGATCGTGTCGCCATCGGCCCGCATCCGGAGAAGATCTATGAAATGCGGCTGGTGCCGCTGCGTCGCCTGAATTTTTACGATGTGGGCGTGGTGGATAGCGATGACGGCGTGGACCGCAATGTGGTCAACGCGATCGGGCTGATCGGATTCCTGGCGCTGGTGCTGGCGTGTGCCAATACGGTCAATCTGGCCACCGCGCGGGCCGGGCTGCGGGCGCGGGAGGTCGCGGTGCGGAAGACGCTGGGTGCCACGCGCCGGGTGCTGTTCGTCCAGTTCATGGGCGAGGCGCTGGTCGTCACCGCCGTCGCGGGGATTGTCGGCCTGGTGCTGTGCGAGATCCTGACGCCCGAGATCGCGAGCCTGACCGGGGAAGGGGTGACGGTTTCATACGGGTTCGTGCTGGCGGTGCTGCCGGTGGTGGTCGTGGTGGCCGGCCTGGCCAGCGGGTTTCATCCGGCCACGATCCTGTCCGGCTATCGGCCGGCGGCCGTGCTGGCGGCGGCGCGCATGCCCTCGGGCGGGCGGGGTGCCGCGCGGCTGCGTAATGCGCTGGTCGCGGGGCAGTTCGCGATCGCGATCGCCATCGTCATCTGCACGCTGGTGATCGACCGGCAGACCGCGTTCATGCGCGATGCCGACCGGGGATACAGCAAATCCGGCCTGCTGATCGGCCAGCAGGTGCTCGGCGGCGACCTGGAGCAGGAGCGCAGGATGCTCGATACCCTGCGGGCGGTGCCGGGTGTCTCCGCCGTCGGGTTTGGCGAACTGGAGCCCGCGCCCCATGCGATGTCGCGCTCGGATTATAAATATGCCGGGCCGAACGGCCAGGTTTCGATCCAGATGCTGTTCGACCGGGTGGGGCCCGGTTATTTCGAGGTCTATCGTCCACGCCTGCTGGCGGGGCGCTGGTTCGACCCGGAACGCGGGCAGGACGAGGGGCCGGATGCCGACGATCTTCTGAAGAGCAAAGGCAGTTTCAATGTCGTCGTCAATGTCAAGGCGACGACGACATTGGGCTTCGCCACGCCCCGGCAGGCGATTGGCCAGGTCCTTACGGCGGATGGGCTGAGAGCGCGGATCATCGGCGTGATGGACGACATGCGCTTCGTCTCGCCACGGGAGGAGGTGGCGCCGGAGATCATCTTCTTCGACACGTTGGCCCGGGTGCCGTTCGTCGATCCTATTCCGGCCGTGCGCTTTCAGGGTGTGGCGCGGGCGGAGATGGCGCGGCGCCTCGACCGGGCCTGGGCCTCCGTCCGGCCGGAGCTGGCCAGCAATTTCCAGCCGGCCGACGAGCGGATGGCCGAACTGTTCGTGGGCGACGAGCGACGGGGGCATATCTTTACTGTCGGCGCGGTGGTGGCGCTGCTGATCGCCTGCATGGGGCTGTACAGCCTGGCGGCGTTCTCTGCGATCCGGCGGGTGCATGAGATCGGTATCCGCAAGACGCTGGGGGCTTCCGGCGGGCAGATCACCATTCTGCTGCTGCGCGATTTCCTGCGGCCGGTGGCGCTGGCCTGCGTGCTGGCCTGCCCGGTGGCGTGGGTCGTGATGCGGGGCTGGCTGTCGGGGTTCGAACAGCGCGTGCCGCTGAGCCCGCTGCATTTCCTGGTCGCGGTCGCGGCGGCGCTGCTGATCGCGGCGCTGACGGTGCTGGGGCAGACGGTGCGTGTCGCGCGTGCCGAGCCGGCGCGGGCGCTGCGGGCGCAGTAGGCGACATGACGGCATCCGTTTTCATTCCGGTCGTGCTTCCCGCCCTGGCGGGGAGGGTGGCCTTTCGCCCTGTGGCGGCCTGGGGAGGCATCGCGTGCTTGCTACCATCCTGAAAAGCGTTGTGCGCCAGATTCGGCGGCATCCGCTCTATGTCGGGCTCAATGTGTTCGGGCTGGCGCTGGGGATCGGCGTGTTCCTGACGCTGGCGCTGCTGGTGCGCTACGAATATGGCTTCAACGCCGCGTTGCCGGACGTGGACAGGCTGGTGCGGGTGGACACGCGCTGGTCGCTGCCTGGCACCGCGCCGGGGGAATATGCAGGCAGCACCTTCCATGCCCTGTCTTTTCTGCGCGAAGATTTTCCGGAAATCGAGACGGCCGCCCGATTGGAGAATACCGGGTTGAGCACGGTGCGGGAGGGGAATTTTACCGCGTTCGTTTCCGGCCTGACCGATCCGTCCTTCTTTCGTGTCTTCGGGCTGAAACTGCTGCATGGGGCGCCAGATGAGGCGCTTGCGCGACCCGACGGGCTGGTGCTTTCGGAGCGGGCCGCGATCCGGCTGTTCGGCACGACGGACGTGATGGGACGCACGGTGCCGGTCAATCGCGACGGGGTTACGGTGAACCATACGGTTACGGGCGTGCTGGCGAGAAAGACGACGCCGGATTTTCTCTCCGACATCGAGATGCTGGCCCCATTTGCGTCGTCGGATCTGACCCGGTCCTGTTTTGTTGCCTGGGGGAGTGATTGCGGCAGGCTTTATCTGAAACTGCGCCGGCCGGGCGACATCGTTTCCGTGAATGCGCGGATGCGTGATTTCGTCATCCGTCATGCCGCAGGAGCGGATAGCGACGCCAATGCGCTGGGCATGCATCCTGAGAAGGTGTTCGGGCTCTCGCTGGCGCCGTTGCGGGGGGCGCGGTTCCGTGATTTCCATGTTCTGTATGCCGATGACGGGGTGGACCGTACCGTCATCAACAGTATCGGACTGATGGGGCTGCTGGCGCTGGCGCTGGCTTGTGCCAATGCGATCAATCTTGCCACGGCGCGGGCCGGGCTCCGTGCCCGCGAGGTGGCGATCCGCAAGACGCTTGGCGCCTCGCGGAAGGTGTTGTTCGTCCAGTTCATGGGTGAGGCGATGCTGGTGGCCGTCATTGCCGGCGTGCTTGGTCTTGCCTTGTGCGAAATCCTGGTGCCCGAGGTGGCGAGCCTGACGGGGGAGGCGCTTGTCGTCCGCTATGGGCTGGTCGGCGTTCTGCTGCCGCTGATCGTCGTCGCCTGCGGGTTTGCAAGCGGGGTTTATCCTTCCATGGTGTTGTCCGGTTATCGGCCGGCTGCCGTGCTGGCTGCCGCACGGATGCCGTCTGGCGGACGAGGGGCTGCGCGGCTGCGCGACGCGCTGGTGACGGGGCAGTTCGGTATCGCGGTCACGATCGTTATCTGCATGCTGGTGATCAACCATCAGACGGACTTCATGCGCACGGCCGACCCCGGCTATGTGCGTTCCGGGTTGTTGATCGGGTCGGCGATGCCGGGCAATGACCTTGCCGCCCAGCGCAGGATGCTGGATGCGTTGCGTGCGGTGCCCGGCGTCGTGGCGGCGGGCTTCGGCGAACTGGCGCCGAGCCCGGATAACAAGACCCGTTCGACCTATACATATGACGGGCCGTCCGGGCCGGTGCATGTGCATCTGCTACAGGACATCGTGAGCACCAGCTATTTCGAGGTGTATAGGCCGCGCCTGCTGGCGGGGCGTTGGTTCGACACAGCCCGTGGGCTGGATGACATGCCGGCGCGCGATGAAACGCGGACCCGCACGGCCGGCGCCGTTCTCAATGCGAGTGCTGTATCCCGGTTCGGTTTTGCTTCGCCGGCTGAGGCGCTTGGCAAGGTTATCGGGACCGGTGGGATTACGGCCCGGATCATCGGCGTGATCGACGATGTGCGCTTCGAATCACCCCGGCAGGCCATCTATCCGGAAATCATATTCTTCGACACGCTCTCGAAACGGCCTTTCGTCGATCCTATACCGGCCGTTCGGTTTCAAGGTGTGGTGGAGTCCGACATGGCGCGGCGGCTGAACCGGGCCTGGGCGGGGGTTCTGCCCGACGTTGCCAGCGATTTTTCGGCCGTCGATGCGCGGATGGCGGCTTATTACAGCGGCGATGAGCGGCGCGGGCGGATCTTTACGCTGGGTGCCGTGGCGGCGCTGCTGATTGCCTGCATGGGGCTGTATGGGCTTGCGGCCTTCGCGGCCGCGCGGCGGGTGCATGAGATCGGTATTCGCAAGACGCTGGGCGCGACCGGACGCCAGATCGTGACGCTGCTGCTGGGGGACTTTCTCCGGCCCGTGGTGGTGGCCTGCCTGTTGGCCTGTCCCATTGCCTGGGTCGTCATGCGGCGCTGGCTGGCGGGGTTCGACGAGCGTATCGCGCTGACGCCGGCGCATTTCCTGATCGCGGTGGCTGGCGCCGTCGCCATCGCCATTCTCACCGTCCTTGGACAGACCTTTCATCTTGCGCGTGCCGAGCCGGCGCGGGCCTTGCGGGCGGAGTGATCGCCGTGCGTATTCTTTCAGAACCTGACCGAAAATATGCGCGGGCGGTCATCCGACGCGCGTTTTCGGCCAGGCTTTCAGCGGCGTTTGGGCTTTCGCTTGCCGCCGTGTCGCCCGCCGCCGCGCAGACGCTTCAGGAATCGCTGGCGCTGGCCTATCGCGGCAATCCGACATTGCTGGGCGAGCAGGCGAACCAGCGGGCCGTGACCGAGAATTCGGCGCAGGCGCGCAGTGGCTGGCGGCCGACCGTGTCGGTCAACATGGATGCGAACTACCAGCAGGGGCCCTATACCAGCGCCTTTGCGCTGGGGACCTTCACGTCGAATTATGCGGAAGGATATGTCTCGGCCAAGCAGACGCTGTATTCGTTCGGCCATGTCGCCAACCAGGTGCGGGCGGCGGATGCGCGGTCGCGGGCCGAGGGGCAGGCGGTGCGGCTGACCGAATCGCAGGTCTTCACCAGTGCCATCAGCGCCTACATGGATGTGCTGCGCGACCGATACGTGCTGGATGTGCGCGTGGCCGATCTGGAGATGCTGGTGCGGCAGGTGCGGCTGATCACCTCGCGCTACACTCTGGGCGGCGCGCCGGGCGAGCAGGTGACGCGCACCGATGTGGAGCAGGCCGAGACGCGCCGCCGTTCGGCCGAGGTGGCCTTGACGCAGGCGCGGGCGACGCTGGCGGCGTCGGAGGCGAATTTCCGGGCCGTCATCGGTGTCATGCCGGCGCAACTGACCATGCCGGACGGGTTGCCGGGCCTGCCGCCCTCGATCGAGCAGGCTGTGCGGCAGGCGATTGCGGCCAATCCCCAACTGGCGCAGACGCGCGAGATGAAATCGGCCACCGAGGCCGATATCGATACCGCGCGGTCGCAATGGGGGCCGCAGATTCAGGTGCAGGGGCTGTTTGGCACCGTGGGGCCGGCGGCGCCGTTTCGGGGGCATGAATATTCGGAACAGGTCAGCGGCACCGTGTCGCTGGTGCAGCCGCTTTATAATGGTGACCTGTATAATTCGCAGATCCGGCAGGCGCGCGACAAGGACGAGCAGGCCCGGCAGAATCTGGAGCAGGCCCGGCGGGCGGCGTTGCAGGACGTGGTGACCAACTGGCGGGCGGTCGAGAACGGCCAGCAGGCGATCCAGGCCAGCCTGGCGGAAGTGCAATCGGGCGAGACGACGCTGAAGGGTTATCAGGTCGAATATGGCTATGGGCTGCGCAGCACCACCGACGTGCTGTATGCCGACCAGAATTTGCGCGCCGCTCAGGTGGATCTGGCGGGCAGCCGCCATGACACGATCGTCGCGGAAGCGAAGCTGCTGGCCTCGATCGGGCGGTTGCAGGCCCGCGATTTGCTGCCGGGCACCCAGCATTATGACAGCGAGGCCGCGTTGCATCGCGCGCGGACCAGAGGGTGGGAGCCGCTGCAGACGCCGATTGCCGCCCTTGACCGGGCGGGCTGGTAGAGATGGCAGATACGGGAGGGCGAATGATGTTTGCGTCCGGTTTCAGAATCCTGCCCCGGCATGGGCCTTATGGTGCGATCAACCTGCTTGGGCTGGGGCTGGGGGTTGCCGTCTTCCTGATGATGATGCTGATCGTGCGGTACGAATACGGGTATGACAGCTACCTGCCCGGTGCGTCGCATATCTATCAGGTCGATGATGATTTTCGCCCGGCCGGGCGGGCGCCCTATCAATCGAGTTATATCAGTTTCGTGCCCGTTCCTTTCATGGAGCAGGATTTTCCCGAAATCAGCCAGGCGGTTCGCGTTTTCGAAAATCCGGTGCCCGTACGGGCCGGAGAGGTGCTGGGACGCGACGTGGTAACACTGACCGACCGGAATTTTTTCTCCGTCTTCGACCTGCCCCTTCTGGAAGGAAACAAGGCGACGGCGCTCGATGGACCCGGCAAGGTGGTGCTGTCGGCCACGATGGCGCGGAAGTATTTCGGCACCGTCCATGCGGTCGGCCGCCGGCTGCGGATCGACAATAGCGGTGACGATAATGTGGTGTCGGCCATTGTGGCCGACCCGCCGCCCAATTCCACCGGCGACTTCAGGATCATCACCGTTTTTCCCAGTTCCTGGATGGATAAATGGCCATTTCGCAACTGGGGGAGCCTGTGGGGGCATGTGTGGGTAAGGATTGACGATGCCCGGGCCGTGCCGCGCATCGTCGCCGGATTGCGCGGATTTCCGTATCGGCATCCGGGAAACTGGAAGGAGAGCCTGATCCGTTTTACATATGGCGATGGCGGGTTGATGCTGGTGCCGCTGCGCGCGGTGCATTTCCATAATGCGTCGATCGGCGAGGGAGGGGCCAGCCGCCGGCTGATCGATATCCTCGGGCTGGTCGGGTTGGCGGCGCTGGCGACCGCGATCGTGAATTACGTCAATCTCGCCACCGCGCGATCGGGGCTGCGGGCGCGTGAGGTTGCGATGCGCAAGGTGCTGGGGGCGACCCGTCCGGCGCTGATCGTGCGCTTCATGGGCGATGCGATCATGCTGGTCGGGGTGTCGGTGCTGGTCGGGCTGGCGCTGACGGAACTCTCGCTGCGGTGGGTCAACATGCTGGGCGGATGGAATGTCGCCTTCGACTGGGGCTTCGTGCTGCCGGTGTCGGTGCTGGTCGTGCTGGTGGTGGGGATCGTTGCCGGGATCTATCCCGCGCTGGTCCTGTCGTCGTTCCGTCCGGCTTCTGTGCTGGCGGCGAGCCGGATGCCGGCGGGCGGGCGGATCGAGAGTGCGCTGCGCAGCGTGCTTGTGGTGCTGCAATTCGGTTTTGCCATCGTGCTGGCGGTCTGCACGATCGTGATGACCGATCAGGCGGCGTTCGTTCGCGTGCTCGATCGCGGAATCAGCAAGGAGGGCGTGATCGTCATCGATGCGCTGGCGAACTCCAGCCTGGCGGCGCGGCAGGATGAGATTGTGCGCCGGCTGGGCGAGGTGCCGGGGGTACGGATCGCCACGCGATCGGACATGTATCCTCACCATACCATCGACAGCGACAATTTTCGCCCTCCGGGTGGCGATAGTCTGATCTCCGTCTGGTGGGGCTATGCCACGCCCGGATATTTCGAGGCGATCGGGGCGAGGCTGGTCGCGGGACGCCTGTTCGACGCGCATCAGGGTAATGATTATCACGTCGCCCGGGAGAAGGAGGTGGCGGGTACCAGCATCGTCATTTCGCGCCTGACGGCGGAACGGTTCGGCTTTGCGTCGCCGGAGGCGGCGGTGGGGCATGAATTGCGGGAAGATGGTGTCGCGCAAACCTATCGCATCATCGGGGTGATCGACGACATCCGGTTCGGCGGCGCGCACGAGCCGATGCGTCCATTGCTGTATTACGGCCGCTCGGGATCGTTTGACGAGGCAGGCGCGATCATCCGTTATGAGGGGGCGTCGCAGGCTGAGGAAATGGCGCGTCTGCGGTCGGCCTGGGCGAGTATCGCGCCGGATATTCCGTTCTCGGCCCAGGGTGTAAGCGATATTTTTGCCGACGATTTTCGCAGCGACCAGAATTATGGTGCGCTGTTCGGCATTGGCTCCGCTGTTGCAATCGGTATTGCATGCCTGGGGCTGTTCGGCCTGTCGTCGTTCAACGTGTCGCGCCGCCGGCATGAGATCGGGGTGCGCAAGGTGCTGGGGGCGGATCGTCGCCAGGTCCTGGCCCTGCTGGCCGGTCAGTTTCTCCGGCCCGTGCTGATCGCGAACCTGATCGCGTGGCCGGTCGCGTGGGTGTTCATGAGCCGGTGGCTGTCGGGGTTCGATCAGCGGATTGCGCTGACACCGTGGCCGTTCGTGATTGCGGCGGGCGGCGCGGCGCTGATCGCGCTGCTGACCGTGATTGGACAATCCGCCAAGGCGGCGGCCGATCCGCCGGCTTCCTCGCTGAGGGCAGGATAGGGGGAACTGCATGGCGGACAAGGGGCGCGCTTGATATGATTTGGAAAAACTGACCGCTATCGGGCGCCGATCCGTCATTCTCCTACCTTCGGGAGGGAACGGCGGGGTGGCCCTTGCGTCTAGACCTGTGGCGGTTGGGATCGGTGGCCGTGGCGGAGAGGGGAGCATGCGGACAGTTTTTCCGGCGGCGGTTCCGGGGATGGGAGCCGGTGCTCTGGCGTTCCTTTTCCTTCTGTCTGTAGCCGATGCCGCTTGGGCCGATCCGATGCCGCTGCTTCCGGAGGCCGTGATGCCTCCGCCAGCGCCGGTGGGGGCGTCTGCCGATCAGGCCAGTCCTGCCCTTGATATTCCGCCATTGCCGGCGCTGGATGACGATGCCGCCAGGAGCGAGGCCCGCCATCTGCTCCAGGCCATGCAGCGTGAGGTGCCGCATTTTCAGGTGGCCTCGCCCGAGGATGCGGCCCGCTGGATCATGTTGGCGCATGCGCAACTGGCCCGCGCCAATATCACGATCGACCGCGCGCAGGTGCTGATGGTGGTCGATCGCAATCCGCGGGTGCAGCGTGTGTGCTTCGTGCTGGCGTTGCCGGACAATGAGGAATGGCTGGTGCTGGGCGGGACCCGGGTTTCGACCGGGCAGGCCGGGCGCAAATATTATTACCTGACCCCGACGGGCGTGTTCATCAATTCGCCCGACCGGCTGGGCTATCGTGCCGAGGGCACGCGCAATGAGCATGGTATTCGCGGCCTGGGCGCGCGGGGGATGCGGGTGTGGGACATGGGCTGGCAGTGGGCTGTGAAGGGCTGGCGGTCCGACCGCGAGCAGGGGCAGATCCGGCTGGAAATCCATGCCACCGACCCGGATTTTCTGGAGGCGCGGCTGGGTCGTCCGGCCTCGGAGGGCTGTGTGCGCATTCCGGCGGCGCTGAACCGGTTCATGGATCGTCATGGGTTGCTGGACGCGCAATATGAGCAGGCGGCCAGCTATGATGGCCGCTTCCGTGCCCTGCTGCCGCATGACCGCACGCCCTCGCCGATCGCGGGGGATGCGATGGTGGTGGTGGATTCCTCGCCCGGCGAGGGCATGACCTGACGGCATCCGTCCGCTGCGTATTGCTTTTCAAAGCGTCCGGCTTCGCTCATGATCATGTGATGAGAAAATCCGGATTGTTCCCTTGCCTTGCCCTGCCGGCCTTGCTGGTGCTTTCTCCAGCCCGGGCGGCATCGGCGGCTCAGGGGGCGCCGACTCCCGCCAGTGTCGCGGCGGCGATCCAGGCGGATGGGGCGGCGCAGGCGCTGGGGGCGCTGGATGACGCCGATACGTTCGATACGGTGACCGATGGAATCGCGGCGGCCGATCCGGCCTGGCTGGCGCTGGTGCCGGCCATGGGGCCGGGGCTGGATTCCGACAGCGGCCCGGCAGTGGCGGCGGCGCTGGCCCTGGCGCTGCCGCAAAAGCCGCGCCTGGTCCTGCCGCTGCTGGATGCCGCGACGCCGGCGCTGGACCCGGCCCGGGTCTGCGCCCATCCTTTCATGCATGATGAAGTGCCGGACCTGAAAGGATATGTCCGGCGCACCCGTGCCGCCCTGCGCGGGGTGCGTGACGAGGGGTTGCGTGGGGTGCGGGATCGGTGCCTGGCGGCGCTGGGGACGGCGAAGTCGGTCCCCTGAGCGCCTGCCGGGGTCAGTGCTGGGCGGGTGTCGCGACTGATTTCCAGGCGCGCAGGGCGGCGAGGGTGCCGCTGATATGGCCTTCGGGCGCCATGGCGCTGTAGGCATAGAGAATATGGCCGTCCGGGGCGATCACGTATGAGGTCCGGTTGGCGTAGTGCAGCAATGGCATCCTTGAATCGTAGGAGCTGGCGATCTTGCCTGCCGGGTCGGATGCGACGGGGAAGCGGCTGCGGCACTCGCTGACCGAAAAGCGGTCCAGCGTTTCGATCTTGTCCATCGACACGCCGATGACCGTGGCGCCCAGCGCCTTGAACTGGTCCATCGCGTCGGCGAAATCATGGGCTTCGATCGTGCAGCCGCGCGTGAAGGCTGCCGGGTAGAAATACAGGACCACCGGCCCCTTGTGCAGGGCCTCGGCCAGCGAGAAGCTGAACTGCTTGCCGCCCAGGCTGGCCGGTGCGTCGAACAAGGGTGCCGTGCTGCCCAGCGGCAGTGCCGCCCGGGCCGATGAGAAGGAAACCAGCGTCACCCCCGCCAGGGTCGCGGCTACGGGCAGCACCATGCTCAGCCTGGTGAAGCGACGAAGGATATTGGAACGGAGCATTGGCGAACCTTTCGACCGGAAGCGCGCGATCAGGACCGCGAGTCAGGTGAAATGATGACGCAATTGTCCGATCCCGTCGACAGGCGATGGCAGGCCTCGACCGCCGCATCATGCGACAGGCCGGTCAGCCGGGCCCGATAGAGCATGCCATGGGGGGCATGCACGCCGGCGACCAGCGGGTGGGCGCTGCCCAGCACGGCGGCGGCGCGGCTGCGCGCATGGCCGGCCGCCTGCGATGCCAGCGATGCCGTGCCGAAGGCCCCCACCTGGATTGCCCAATCATGCTGGGCCGGGGCGAGGCTGCCGCGTCGCAGTAAGGGCGCGGGCTCCGCCATGGCAGGGGGAACGAGCTGGAAGCCGTGGCCGGCTGCCGGCGCGGATGGTGGAGGCGGGGCCGCGGATGCGATGGCGACGGGTGCTGAAGGCCGGGTGCTGTCGGCGTCGTCCGGTCGTGCCCGGGCGGCCCAGGCGGCGCGGACCGCGTCGGCCGACGTGCCCTGGCCGGCGGGGGCGACATTCTTCCATGCCGTATAGGCCGGTGCCGGGGTGGGACTGGCTTCCGCCGGGGCTTCGGCCACCTGGATCGGCTGGCTGTCGTTGCTGTCCTGATGGTCGGTGCGGTGGGCCCAGGCCGCCCGCACGGAACGGGTTTCGGTGCTGCTCTGCGCGGCGGCGTAGACGCGTCCGCGCGCGACGTCATGGGCTTCGACCATCAGGTCGGTCTGCGAGCGGACATTGGGGGTGATGCCGGCGATCTGCGGCCCGATCGCGGCGACGTAATTGCGGGTCTCGCGGGGCAGCGACCGGTTGTGCAGCAGGAAATCGTCCAGCCGTCCGGGCCCCGTATTGTAGGCGGCCAGGAAGCCGGGGGAGCCGTAGATATCGTACATCTGCCGGATATAGGCGGTGCCGGCCATGATGTTGTCGCGGGGGTTGAACGGATCGTCGCCGAGCCCGTATTCGCCCTTCATTTCGTCATAGGTCGGCGGCATGAGCTGCATCAGGCCCATCGCGCCCGGAGCCGAGGTGACGAACTGACCGTTGCGGAAGAGCTGGCCGCCGGATTCGCGCTGCATGACCGAGCGAATCCACGTATCGGGCACGTCGAATCGCTTCGAGGCTTCCATGATATAGGGGCCCCAGGGATCGTCGGGCGGGCCTGGCGGGGCGTAGAAGGATTTGGCGTGGGCCCGGTATTCCGCGGCTTCCTGCATGACCGGGGCGTGCTGGCCGGGCTCGGTGGCGCAGGCTGCCAGCAGGCTGGCCAGCCCGACCGCGCCGGCGACGCGGGCCGTAATCCGGCCGGGGGGCGATTGCGGCAGATCGCATGCGCGCTCCGTCCTGCGCCGGGACGGACGAGGGGGGCGGGCCTGCTTCTGTCGGGTCATCGGGCGTTCATCCGGGACGGGCGCCCGACCCGTGAGGGAGGCGCCGGGGCAAAGGCAGAAATTTGGCGCCGATTATGGCGAAAGTAGGGACCCGGCCCGGTTTCGTACGTCGGATTGGCCTTCGGCATCATGATCGCATCCCGGTCCTGGGCGGAAGTTCAGGTCAGAGAGGAGGAATCTGCCGTAAATCTTTATAGAACGACGTACTTCCTTGCAACATGATCACGCTGTCGCAGCGATTGCGCCCGCAGGGTGCGGGCGCGGCGTCGTGGGTGGTTGTCAGTTGGTGATCTGGACCTGGATGGACTGGGTGCGCTGGACGACGTTGATGGCGACTTCGTCCTCCACGCGCACCAGGCGCACCGTCACCTTGTCGCCGCCGACTTCCAGATTGTACAGCGTCATCTGGTCCAGGAAATCGGGCAGGCGCGGGCGCTGGAAATGCACTGCGACCGCTGCCGGATCGAAGCTCAGCCCCAGGGTGGACTGGATTAGCGCCGGCAGCGTCGCCGCCGCCCAGGCCTGCGGCGAACAGGCGACCGGGTAGCGCACCGGCCCTTCCGCACGGTTGCGGGTGAAGCCGCAGAACAGTTCCGGCAGGCGCCGCAGGTCGGTATGGAACGCGGCGTCGAACATGCCCCGGAACAGGCGCGCGGCCTCGTCGCGATAGCCGTGGTGGGCCAGGCCCAGACCGATCAGGGCGTTGTCGTGCGGCCAGACCGAGCCGTTGTGATAGGCCATGGGATTGTAGCGGGCCTCGCCCTCGGGGATGGTGCGGATGCCCCAGCCCGAGAAGGACGACCGGTGCATCAGCCCCGCGACCAGCCGGGGCACGCGGTCCGGCGTCGCGATGTCGGTCAGCAGGATATGGCCCGCATTGGACGAGCGGACGCGGCAGGGCTTCTTGTGGCCGTCCAGCGCCAGGGCGAAGGTGCCCAGTTCCTCGATCCAGAACCGGGCGTTGAAGGCGACGCGCAATGTTTCGGCCAGGTGGTCCTGCCGGTCGGCATAAGCGGTCCTGCCCAGGCGGCGGCCGATGGTCGCGGCGGCGCGGCGCGCGGCATAGACATAGGCCTGGACCTCGCACAGTGCGATCGGCCCTTCGGCCAGGGTGCCGTCGGCGTGGAAGATGCTGTCGTAACTGTCTTTCCAGCCCTGGTTGATCAGCCCGTCCTTGTTGCGGCGGCCATATTCGACGAATCCATCGCCGTCGCGATCGCCATAGCGGTCGATCCATTCGACGGCGCGTTCGATGTTCGGCCAGATCGTGGTCATCAGCGCCACGTCGCCGGTGCGCTCTAGATACTGGCCCGCCAGCATGACGAACAGCGGCGTGGAATCGATCGAGCCGTAATAATGGCGGAACGGGACCTCGCCCAGTTCGGCCATTTCGCCGTGGCGGACCTCATGCAGGATTTTGCCTGGCTCGGCATCGGCGACCGGGTCTTCGGTCTGGGCCTGGTGGCGGGCCAGATAGGCCAGCACCCCGCGCGCGATCTCGGGGTCCAGCCACAGGGTCAGCATGGCGGTAATCAGCGCGTCTCGGCCGAAGGCGGTGCTGAACCAGGGGACGCCGGCATAGGGGTAGGGGCCGGTCTTCTTGTCCGTCAGCAGCATGTAGATGTCGCAGACGCAGCGGCGGATGGCCTCGTTGAAAATCTCGTTCGAGGTCGCGATCGCCGCCGCACGCGAGGAGGACAGGCGCAGCGCCCGCCGCGCCTCGACCGCGCCGCGCAGGAAGCGGCGGTTCGGCTGGGTGTCGTGTTGTTCGGTGGGGTCGCATTCGACCTCGTAATGGATCAGCACCCGCTGGCCCGGCGGCAGATCGAAGCGGTAGGCGGCATGCTGGGCCGTCAGCTCGGCCGGCGGCGGCCAGAAGCGCAGCTGGGTGGTGCGCCGGCGGGCGTCCAGCCCGTCATAGGACAATTTCACCTCGGCATCGCTGATTTCGGGCGCGCGCATCGTGCCGCGGCGGGGGCGGGTGGAACCGCGTGCCTCGAACAGGTCGGCGAAATCGGCCAGGAAGCGGATGTCGAGCACCGCGGTACGGGGCTCGACATCGAAATTGCGGATCTCGACCCGTTCGTAGCAGACCCGGTTCCACAGGAAGCGCGACCGCCGCACATGCAGCAGGTCGTGGATCATGCGCTGCCCCTCGGGGCCTTCGATGTCGGTGTTGGTCAGGTCGACCGACAGCATCACGTTGTTCTCGCGCACCGTCGAGGACAGCAGGATGGGCCGGGTGCCCTGGAGGCTCATGGACAGGCCGGACAGGTAGCGTGTGTCGTGGAAATACAGCCCGTCCGCGATGCCGTCGCCGTACAGGATATCGCCTGTCTGATCGAAGACCCCGAACATGTCGCCCTGCTTGAGCGTATGGAGGCGGCGTTCCGACAGCAGGGATTTCGCGGCGACGGGGAAGCCGTCCAGGTCCCCGGCGTGCGTCTGGGTTTCGGCTTGGCTGTCCATGACGGGGTCCTTCGCTTGAATTGGCGCGTGAATTGATTATCGGGGTCCGGCGGCGGACGGATCAGAGCAGCTTGGTGAATTTCAGTAGCAGCCAGGCGATGACCATGAACAGAAAGCATACGCCGCCGGCTTCGACGGTGCCCAGAGGGCCGGTGGCCAGGAACATGCCGCCGGTATTCATGCCGAAGAATCCGGTCACGAAGGTCGCCGGCAGCATCAGGGTGGTCAGGACCGAAACCGTGTACAGGCGCCGGTTGGTTTCTTCCGCCTGGCCCGAGGCCAGCTCATCCTGCAACGATCGCGCGCGATCCTGCAATGCCATCAGATCGTCCAGCGACGCGTGGATCTGGCGCTGCGAGCGGTCGCGGATATCGTCCTCGGCCCAGTCCGGCAGTTCCAGATCCTCGTTATGGAAGATCCGGTCCACCGGCGAGATCACGCGGCGCAGTTCGGTCGAACGGCGCCGCACCTTGCCGATCAGGCCGCTGATGCGGCCGAAATCGGTATGCTGGTCCAGGGTCAGCAGCAGGTCCTCGGCCCGGTCGAGCTGGTCGTCCAGCATGGCGATGTTGCGCCGCACGCTGTCGGCGAATTCCAGCAGCGTCCGGTCCACGATTTCGGCCGGGGTGCGCGGGACCTCATCACGCTGCAGCCAGCGATAGGCGGCGCCCAGCGCGGGCACCGGGTGGCGACGGGTGGTGATCAGCAGGTCGGGCAGCACCGCGAAACGCCAGGCCGAGACGCTGGTATCGTCGTCGGTCATGCCGTCGTCGAAGCCGGGCAGGGCGCCGTAGACGATGTCGCCTTCGGCTTCGAGCCTTGTGCCCCGGTCGGTGCCGGACAGGGTGGTGCGGGCTTCCTCGGGCAGGCAGGCGATCGCCTCGACCCGAGCCCGGCTGGCGGTATGCACCACGTCGTAATGGAGCCAGACCCAGCCGGCGGGCCGCTCCTCGGCCGTGGTGGGGAGCGCCTCGGCATCGTCGGAATGCGCGGGGCGGCTGTTGAGATACTCGGCCGCCTGCTGGGGCGAGAGCTGGACCGGCCGTTGGCCGGGTATGCACGAGACCGCCCAGACCAGGCCATCCGCCGCATCGCTCTGCGGCGTATCGGCAAGGGACATTTCGGTCTGGGCTATCGTATCGGGCATCGTGATATCCGGGACCGCTCGGAATTCAAGCGCACACTTGGCATGGGTGCCCGTTCGTTGCAATCCCACGCGTGCCGATGAGGGACGGCGGGTTCAGCCGGCCGGCGTGGCGTCGCACCAGAAGCCGAGATGCGGCCCGGCGGCCTCGTCCTCCAGCAGGGGGCCCAGAACCGTGACCATGTGCTGTCCGCGCGCGAAGACCTCGCGGCAGGGCAGGGAGAAGGTGGGGTTTTCCGGGTGCGCGCCTGTCAGGCCCAGCAGGGCGTGTTCCGACAATCCGTACACCACGCGGCGGATGTTGGTCCAGTAGACGGCCCCTGCGCACATGCAGCAGGGTTCGGCGCTGGTATAGAGCGTGCAGTCGGCCAGGGTTTCGGGCGGGAGGATGCGGGCGGCCTCGGCCACCGCCTGCAGTTCGGCATGCTGGGTCGGATCGCCCTCGGGCGGCATGGAATTGTTGATGGCCTGGCTGACCACCCGCCCGTCCGCATCGGCGACGAGGGCTGCGAACGGGTGCCGGCCGGCTGCCCGGGCTTCCGCCGACAGCGCGATGGCCTGGCGCAGCATGTCGAGGTCCATCGGTGTGGCGTTCTGGGGGAAGGGGGCGTCATGCATTGTCGTACCCTGCCGGAAAAGCGTGGACGGGGCGGGGCTGCCCCGTGCCGTGGATCATTTCAGATCGTCGGGGACCTTGCCGCCATTTTCGGCCAGTTTCTGCATAACCTGCCGGTGCAGCCAGACATTCATCGACGCGCTGTCGTTGGTGTCGCCGGTATAATGCAGTTCCTCAGCCAGTTGCTTGCGCGCGGCCAGCGAATTGTCCAGGCCCAGCAGCTTCATCAGATCGACGATCGATTGCTGCCAGTTGAGCTTCTGCGGTGCCTTGGCGGCCAGGTCGGTCAGGATGGCGGCGACATCCACCGGGGCGGATGGCGCGGGGGTCGCGACCGGTGCCGGGGTCTGCCCCGCCGGGGGCGTAGCCGGTGTCGTGGTGGCGGGAGTGGCCGCCGGGGGGGCGGCTCCGGCATGGCCGAAGATCGTGGACAGGATGGTGCCGAAGATGCTCATGCGCGGATTCTCCTTGCGGCGGGGCCGCCCGGGGCACGTGGTATCCCCGGGCGGCGCTGCGCCTTAGTAGCGGTACAGGTCGTTCTTGAACGGCCCGTTGACCGGAACGCCGATATAGTCGGCCTGTTTCGCCGACATCTTCGACAGTTCGGCGCCGACCTTGGCCAGGTGCAGGGCCGCGACCTTCTCGTCGAGATGCTTGGGCAGGGTGTAGACCTGACGCTCGTACTTGCCCTCGGGGGCGGTCCACAGCTCGATCTGCGCCAGCGTCTGGTTGGTGAAGGACGCCGACATGACGAAGGACGGGTGGCCCGTGGCGTTGCCCAGGTTCACCAGACGGCCCTCGGACAGCAGGATCAGGCGCTTGCCGTCGGGGAACACGACCTCGTCGACCTGCGGCTTGATGTTGTCCCAGGTGAAGTTGCGCAGCGCCTCGACCTGGATCTCGGAATCGAAATGCCCGATATTGCAGACGATGGCGCGGTGCTTCATCGCGCGCATGTGGTCGACGGTGATGATGTCGACATTGCCGGTGCAGGTGACGAAGATGTCGCCGCGCGGGGCGCCGGCTTCCATCGTCACGACCTCGTAGCCTTCCATGGCGGCCTGCAGGGCGCAGATCGGGTCGACCTCGGTGACCAGCACGCGGCAGCCGGCATTGCGCAGCGAGGCGGCGGAGCCCTTGCCGACATCGCCGTAACCGGCGACGACCGCGACCTTGCCGGCCATCATGACGTCGGTGCCGCGACGGATCGCGTCGACCAGGCTTTCGCGGCAGCCGTACAGATTGTCGAACTTCGACTTGGTGACGCTGTCATTGACGTTGATGGCCGGCACGGCCAGCGTGCCCTTCTTGGCCATTTCCCACAGGCGATGCACGCCGGTGGTCGTCTCCTCGGACAGGCCGCGCACGTCCTTCAGCATCTCGGGATACTTGTCGTGCATCAGCACGGTCAGGTCGCCGCCATCGTCGAGGATCATGTTCGGCGTCCAGCCGTCCGGACCGGTGATGGTCTGCTCGATGCACCACCAGAACTCTTCCTCGGTCAGGCCCTTCCAGGCGAAGACCGGCACGCCCGTTGCGGCGATGGCGGCGGCGGCGTGGTCCTGGGTCGAGAAGATGTTGCACGAGGACCAGCGGACCGTGGCGCCCAGCGCGGTCAGGGTCTCGATCAGCACGGCGGTCTGGATCGTCATGTGCAGGCAGCCGGCGATGCGCGCGCCCTTCAGCGGCTGGCTGGCGCCGAATTCCTCGCGCAGAGCCATCAGGCCGGGCATTTCGCCCTCGGCGATCGCGATTTCCTTGCGGCCCCATTCCGCGAGAGCGATGTCGCGTACCTTATAGTCCGTGCTGGCGGTCATGTTCGGTCCTGTTTGGTTGATGCAGAATCCCGGCGGGTATAGACGCTCGGGCGCGCGAGGGCTAGCGCGGGCTCCGACCCCGAAGCCCTCAGGCCGTGGCGATGGCCTCGGCCGCGCGCAGCACGCGCAGGAAATTGCCGCCCCAGATCGCGGCGATCTGGTCGTGGTCGTAGCCGCGACGGTGCAGCTCTGCCGTCAGTGACCGGCTCTGGGCGGCGTCGCGCCAGCCCTCGATGGTGCCGCCGCCGTCGAAATCGGACGAGATACCAACATGGCGCACGCCGATCCGGGCCGCCACATAGTCGATATGATCGACATAATCGGCCACGCTGACCGGGCGCTGGGCCCGGACCTCGCGCGGGCGGAGAAAGGCATCGACGGCCGTGATGTGGACCACGCCATCGCAATCGCGCAGCGCGTCGAGCTGTTCGTCATCCAGGTTGCGCGGATGGTCGCAGAGTGCGCGGACGCAGGAATGGGTGGCCAGGACCGGGCTGCGCGACAGGCGCACCGCCTGCATCATGGTGCTGCGCGCGGTGTGGGAGATGTCCACCATCAGGCCCAGCCGGTTCATTTCGGCGATGGCCTCGCGCCCCAGGCCGGACAGGCCGCCATGGCGGATTTCGGGATCGTTCAGCGCGGCCATCGGGCGGGCGGAATCGGCCAGCGCGTTGTGGCCGTTATGCGTCAGTGTCATGTAGCGGGCGCCGCGCGCGCGGAACTGTGCCAGCAGCGACAGATCCTCGCCCATCGCATAGCCGTTCTCGACCGCCGGGACGATGGCGGTGATGTCCTCGTGGAACGCGGCCTCGATATCCGCCGCGAGGGGGCAGATCCGTGCCGGACCGCCTTCGACCCCCCGGTTGATCGCATCCAGCATCGCCAGGGCCTGGCGGGAGATGGCGGCGTGGGTAGCCGGGTCGGTGGCGCCCTGTCCGACATAGGCCACCAGGCAGGCGGCGGCGATTCCGCCCCGGCGCAGCTTGGGCAGGTCGACATGGCGATAATCGGTGTCCTGCGTGAAATCGCCCCGGTCGGGCCAGGGGATGTCGATATGCGTATCGACGGTGAGCAGGGCGCTGTGCGGTCGGTCGGTCATGGTGAGGCAGTGTAGGCCGGAAGCGGCCGGTCCGTAAGGGACTCACCTGCTCTGTTGACCCGTTCGGGGAAAGGGCCCTGCCCCTTGCCCCCGGAAGGGCGCAAGGCAGGGACAGTCGGCGAACCGTTCAGGCGGGAACGCCCGTTACGTGCCGGGGTGCCTGCGGGGCGGGAAGGCCAGCCGGCAGGACGGGGTGGCCGAACTGGGCCTCGATCACTTCCGCCATGGCGAGATACAGGGCGGAGGCGCCGCACAGCAGCCCCTCATATCCCGCGATGCGGGTGATCATGAGATTGCCTGTCCATTCGCCCAGCGCGAGCAGGAAGAACAGGAGCGTCAGTGAGGAGAACACGAACTGCAGCACGCGGTTGCCGCGCAGCGTGCCGATGAACATGAAGCCCGTGAAAACGCCCCAGAGCGCGAGATAGGCCCCCATGGCCGGGGCGGTTGCCGCCGGGATCAGGCCGAATTTCGGCAGGATGACGAGCAGGACGAGGGAGATCCAGAACGCGCCGTAGGCCGTGAAGGCCGTCAGCCCGAACGTGTTGCCCTTGGGATATTCAAGCAGCCCGGCCAGGATCTGGGCCCATCCGCCGAAGATGATCCCCATGGCCAGGACCGACGAATTGAGCGGCAGGAAACCGGCATTGCAGAGATTGAGCAGGATAGTCGTCATCCCGAAGCCGGCGAGACCGAGGGGTGCTGGATTGGCGAGAGGTTTCATGACGGGAAACTCCATCGGCCACAGGGGCTGTCCGACCAGCCCGAAACGCTGTGACCGTTGGGATTTTTCTCGTCTTTTTTATAGAAAGGAACAATAACAAATATATGTTAGGTGAATAGGTCACGGTCACAAGGCGGTTATCCCTCCAGGACTCATGATCGTATGGGAGGGGCCCCGGTCTTGCGACCGATGGTCGGTGCGACAGGACCGGGTCAGGCGTTATCCTTCTTCCGTCGTCAGTTTTTCCCGGGGCGTGGCGTTACATTTCTGTTCCTCGATGATCGTGATGATGGCCTCGCTCACGGTCTGCCAGCGTGCGGCACGGACCTCGTCGCCGGCATCGCGCGCCTGGGCGAGATGGGTGCGCGCGATCAGCAGGGCGTGGGAGCCGTGATGGTCCACCAGTTCGATCGCCTCGACCGGTATCAGTTTGTGCAGGGTCCGCATGTCCGCCTCCTGTATCCGACGGATGTCGGAAGATGACGTGGCGCGTGCCGGGTCGCCCTGCAAGCGGGTATCGGGGATGTGATCGGGCTGTCGGAGCGATTTTTAAAAGAGTGTGACATTAAAAGGAAAGAACGGGTTTCGACGGATGCTCTCGCCGGTGGGTGGGCGGCGGCCCTCGCGCCGCCGGGGGGGAACTGGTATACGGGCGGGCCGTCATTCCGTGGCAAGCAGGACTGCCACGGGCCGACCATCACAGCGTGAAGAGCGGCTGCCTTGCCCCAGGAAAATGGATTGTCCCGTCAGAAAACCGTCATCGTCAGCGGAGCGACCGGTGGAATCGGGCAGTTTCTGTGCCGCCGGCTGCGCCAGGACGGTTATCGGATCATCATCCTGTCGCGTCGCGCGGGTATGCCGCCCGATATCGAGGCCGATCTGGCCGTGTGCTGTGACCTGATGGATGCGGGCTCGATCACAGCGGCGGGGCGGGCCATTCGTGACGCGTGTCCGACGATCGACCTGTTCATTTCCTGTGCGGGCACGATCTCTCCCCAGCCCGCTGGCACCCTGGATGGCGAGGATGTCCGGCGGCAGGTGGACACCAATCTGACCGGGGTGATCCTGCTGACCAATGAGGTGCTGCCGAACATCGTGGCTGGTGGGCGGGTGCTGTTCGTCAATTCGATGGCGGGCGTGTTTCCGCTGGCGGGCAGTGCCGTCTATACCGCGTCGAAATTCGGGTTGCGCGGTTTCGCGCGGGCCCTGGCGCTGGAACTCAGGCCCCGGCGCATCCGTGTCACGTCGGTGTTTCCCGGGAGCGTGGATACGGCCATGTTCCGCGAGGAAATGGAGCAGGGTGGGTCGCTGCTGAACTTCATGTCCTGGCCGCTGGCGCCCGAGCGGGCGGCGGCCTGGATTCTGGGGTCGGCGCGGGGCGGGAAGGAGGAGCATTTCCCGTCGCTCATCGACAGGATATTTCCCCCGCTGTTCCTATGGTCGCCGGTTTTCCTGCGCCTGTGCCTGCCGGTCATGATCGTGTGGTCGCATCTGACCCGATGGTACTATCTGCGGCAGCAGGCGCGCGGCTAGGCGGGGCGCGTCAGTTTTCCTCGACGGGCAGTTCCTGCACCCGCACGGCCTTGCCGGTGCGGTCGTAATAGAAGATCGCGTTGCCGCGCCGTTCGGCATAGCCGTCCGGCGTGCCCTGCGGCGTCCAGAACAGCAGGCGGTTGGCGTCGGACTGTTCGACCACCCTGTCGCCGGCGGGGCGAAAATGGAACTGGCTGAAATCCTTGTGCGCGCTGGGCACCGGCGGGCGGGTGGCCAGCTGATGCATCGACGGGCCCTTGGCCTCGTCATCTTCCTGCGCGAGCGCCAGCGCCGGCGCGCCCGTAGCGGCGAGGCAGAGGGATACCGCCAGAATACGCAGTGTTCTGTCCTGCATGACCGTATCCTCCTTCGTCCTGTGGTCCGGCGTCCTGTGGTCCGGTCGGCGGGAACATCCTCCGTTTTTCTCTCCGGCGCAACCGGCAGTGTTAACCGGCAGTGTTACTGGAAGGGCAGGTAGCGGAAATCGAAGAAGATCTGGCTGACGCTGGTGGAGGGGGCGCCGCCGATGCCTTTCCAGGTCTGCAGGCGCGAATAGGCGAGCTGGGTTCCGACCTCGACCGTGCCATACCGGCCCTGGAGGAAGCGCCACCAGGCGCCGACGGTGAATTCCTGCACCGAGCGGATGCTGGCCGTGCAGGCCAGCGGCGACATTTCCACCTCGCACCCCGCGTTGGAAGACATGGGGTTGCCGTAACCGTAGGCCGAGCCGCCGGAGGAGAAATAGCTCCGGCCCGAACGCTGCATGCCGTAATAGCCATAGACGTCGATTCGCTGATTCGGATGGGCGACGATGCCTGCTGTTGCCTGCGCATCGGGCAGGGGTTTCGGCTTGCCCTGGGCATTCAGCGTGACGTCCGGCAGCAGGACCGACCCGTAGCGGCCGACCCCGACTCCCGCGAGCCCGGACAGGTGGATTTCGACCCTGTGGGGGATGACCGGCAGCACTGCCGAGGCGCCGCCGCCGCCGGCGATGGCTGTGTTGTTGTGGCCCGTGCCGTTCGCGAAGACGCGATCATGGGGGAAGCGGACGATTCCTTCGGCCTCGTAATGGCCCCAGGCCGGGTCCCACGCGACCTTGCCGATGACGTCGGGCGCGATTTCGTCGGAATAAATGGTGGTGAATTCGGTCAGGCCGGTGCCGTTGGCGCCGATGGTGGCCGTGCCGCCATTGGGCAGCGCGACCGAGCCGTTATCATTGTCGAAGCCCGTGGTGTCGTAGATCGTCGCGGGATTTTCGATCGACAGGCCGAGCCACAGCCGGTGGTGCAGCATGTCGTGGACGAAGCGGGCCTGCCATTGCCGGGTCCAGGTCTGGCCGGCCAGCATGGAGGATTCGATGGTCTCGGGCAGGCTTTCCTGCCGGGCGACGATGCCGACGCGGCCGGGGGTCAGCAGGCTCCAGGCCTGGCCGACCAGCAGGTGATTGCCATCCTGCGTGTCGTCATAGCTCAGATAGGCCTGGCGCAGGCGCGGCACATAGGCATTGCTTTCGTACGGGTTGGTCGTTTCCGCGCCGGCGCCGAAATCGGTTTCGACGAAGCCGGACACGGTGGTGTGGGAATCGATATTGGCGCGGGCCATGAGCGAGAACCGGCTGTAGCGCGGGCTGCCTTCGAAGCTGTTCTCGTGATAATTGGCGCTGCGGGGGAACGGCATGGCCGTCCAGTAATTGAACGTGCCCGATGCGATATGGCGATTTTCCAGAACGGCCGAAGTGTCGAAGAAGCCGCCGAGGATGACCGTGACCGGCCCGACATGGAACACGCCGTGATCGCCCAGCGCGCCGGCGGCCTGCGCGCCGGCGGTTTCGCGCGGGTGGGGGCCGACATTATTGTCGGCGACGCGGTTGACCATGTCTTCGTCGCGGTGGCGGACCACGGCGGCGTAGGTTGGCGTGTCTTCGCCGATCGTGGGCGTGGGGACTTCGCCGGGATAGAGATGGGGATGGCTTGCCGGGCCGGGGGCGGGTTTTCCGATCGTGCGGGCCAGTTGGCGCGACCCCGCCGGGCCGTGCCCGGAAGAGGGATGGTCGTGCGTCACGGACTCGTTCGCGGTGGCCGTGTGGGCCAGGTGCAGATGGGCCCGATGCTGCGCCAGTTCGCGGCGCATCGCCATCAGGTCCTTTTGCAATTCGAGCTGCTGCTCCTGGATGCGGGAGATCTGGTTCTCCATCGCCTCGATCGCTTCGGCTTCCTCCGGCCCCTGGCCCTGGGCATGGGCGGCGGCCGGTACGAGCGTGGAGCAGCAGAGCAGGAACAGCGGGAAGGGCCGCTTTATGGGCAGGGAGGGCAATGGCATTCGGGACAATCGCAAGAGGGCTGATGAAGTTTCTGCGAGTATGTCAAAAGATTTCTCAGAAAAGGTAAATAATAAATTCTTTTAGTTTTGTTTCATTATGAAATTTATTGAATGTAATATATTCATTTTTAGAATTAATTGATGTCAGATCCCGTTTCCGTGCGGCCGGTGGCGGCATCGGAGACCCGAAGCCTGTCTGGAAATGCGGGCTGGACCGTATGCCGCCGGGGCCGATATGTCGCGCATGGAAAGACATGCGGGGAAGGAGCCCGAAACGATGGCGAAGCTGATCCATTCCATGATCCGGGTGCGGGACGAGGTGGCGTCGCTGGCCTTCTACGAGCGGGCCTTCGGCCTGACCGTGGCCGACCGGCTGGTGTTCGACGGGTTCACCCTGATCTATCTGTCCAACGCCGAGCAGACCTTCGAGCTGGAACTGACGGTCAATCACGATCGCGACCGGCCCTATGAACTGGGGGACGGGTATGGGCATCTGGCGGTGTCGGTCGAGGATGTCGATGCCGAACATGCCCGTTTCGTCAGCGAGGATCTGTCGCCGCTGCCGGTGAAGCAACTGGCGCTGGAGGATCGGGTGGTTGGCCGCTTCTTCTTCGTCGTCGATCCGGACGGGTACAGGATCGAGGTGCTGCAGCGCGGCGCGCCCGGTCGTTTCCTTTGATATAAGCGGGGCGCGTGGCCTATAAGGCGCGCATGATGATCCCCTTCAGCAAGATGCACGGTCTGGGCAACGATTTCGTCGTGGTGGACGAGCGCGTGGAGCGCCATGGGCTGACGCCCGCACGCATCGCCGCCCTGGCCGACCGCCATCGCGGGATCGGGTGCGACCAGTTTGTGGTGCTGCGCCCGGCCTGCCGCGATGGGGCGGATGTTTTCGTGCGCTTTTTCAATGCGGATGGCAGCGAGTCCGGGGCCTGCGGCAACGCGTCGCGCTGTGTGGCCGACCTGCTGTGGCGGGGCGATGGGCGGCGGGAGAGCGTGTTGCAGACCCGGGCCGGGCTGCTGCCGGCCTGGGTGGGTGAGACCGGGCTGGTGACGGTCGATATGGGCGCGCCGGCGCTGGAGTGGCGCGATGTGCCGCTGGCGGAGCCGGTCGATACGCTGCATCTGCCGCTGGCGGGCGATCCGGCGGCGGCCTCGATGGGCAATCCGCATGCCACCTTCTTCCTGGCCGATATTCTGGACCTCGACCCGGTCGTGGCCGGGCCGCTGCTGGAACATGATCCGCTGTTTCCCGAACGGGCCAATATCGGCTTTGCGCAGATCCTCTCACGCGAGGCCATGCGGCTGCGCGTGTGGGAGCGGGGCAGCGGGCTGACGCTGGCCTGCGGGTCGGGCGCCTGTGCGGCGGTGGTGAATGCCGTGCGGCGCGGGCTGGTGGAACGCACCTGCCGGGTGGAAATGGATGGCGGTGCCTTGTCGATCACCTGGCGGGAAGCGGACGGGCACGTGCTGATGACGGGGCCGGCGACCACCAGTTTTGTCGGGACCTTCGACCCCGAGGCCTATCCGTCATGAGCAAGCCGCCCGAGATCCTGACCTTCGGCTGCCGGCTGAACACCTATGAGAGCGAGGTGATGCGCGGCCATGCGGCGGGGCTGGACGATGTGATCATCGTCAATACCTGTGCCGTGACCGCCGAGGCCGAGCGCCAGGCGCGGCAGGCGATCCGCCGGGCGCATCGGGACCGGCCGGACGCGCGGATCGTCGTCACCGGCTGCGCGGCGCAGATCGACCCGGCCCGATGGGAGGCGCTGCCCGGCGTGGCCCGCGTGCTGGGCAATCGCGAGAAGCTGGAGGCCGCGAGCTGGACCCCGGCGGCGCTGGGGGAAGGGCGCGCGGTATCGGACATCATGGCGGCGACCGAGACGGTGCCGCATCTGGTGACGGAATTCGCCGGCCGGACCCGCGCCTTCGTCGAGGTGCAGCAGGGGTGTGACCATCGCTGCACCTTCTGCATCATCCCGTTCGGGCGGGGGCCGTCGCGCTCGGTGCCGGTGGGCGCCGTGGTGGAGCAGGTGCGCGCGCTGGTCGCCTCGGGCTATCGCGAGGTGGTGCTGACGGGGGTGGATATTACCTCGTGGGGTGGCGACCTGCCGGGGCAGCCGGCGCTGGGGCAGCTCTGCCGCCGGCTGCTGGTGTTGGTGCCGGAACTGGAGCGGCTGCGCCTGTCGTCGGTCGATCCGGTGGAGATCGACGAGGATCTGTGGCGCCTGCTGGAAAGCGAGCGGCGTTTCATGCCCTATCTGCATCTGTCGCTGCAGGCCGGGTCGGACATGGTGCTGAAGCGGATGAAGCGGCGGCATCTGGTGGCCGATGTGGCGGGTGTGATCGCGCGGGCGCGGGCCTGCCGGCCGGATCTGGGCATTGGCGCGGATGTGATCGCGGGCTTTCCGACCGAGAGCGACGAATTGTTCGACGAGACGCTGGACTTCGTGCGGGGGCAGGGGCTGCCCTACCTGCATGTCTTTCCCTATAGCGAGCGGCCGGGGACGCCGGCGGCAAAGATGCCCGCCGTGCCGGTGGCGACCCGGCGCGAGCGCGCGGCGCGGCTGCGCGCGGCGGGGCAGGAGGCGGCGCGGGCCTATCATACCAGGCTGCTGGGGCGGACGCTGAACGTGCTGCTGGAGACCGCGACCAGCGGGCATTCCGAGGAATTCGCGCCTGTCCGCCTGGCGGCGGGCGAGGCCGAAGCCGGGCGCATCGTGGCCGTGCGGGCCACGGCGGTTGACGAAAACGGTCTGGTGGCGGAAATCCTCTGACATGGCACTTGGCTTCTTTTCCCGCCTGAAGGCGGGCCTGTCCCGGTCGACCCAGAAACTGGGTGGCGGGATCGCCGCGGTCTTTACCCGCCGCAAGCTGGACGACGCCGCGCTGGAGGAACTGGAGGATCTGCTGATCGCAGCGGATCTCGGCCCCAATGTCGCGGCACGGGTGATCGAATCCTTCCGCAGTTCGCGCTTCGGCACCGAGGTGACGGACGAGGAAATCCGCACCGCGCTGGCGGCGGAGATTGCCCAGGTCCTGGAGCCGGTGGCGGTGCCGTTCGTGCCCGACCCGACCCTGAAGCCGCATGTGGCGCTGGTGGTCGGCGTGAACGGCAACGGCAAGACCACGACCATCGGCAAGATGGCGCGCTTCTATGGCGAGCAGGGGCTGAAGGTGATGATGGTGGCGGGGGATACGTTCCGCGCCGCCGCCGTCGAACAGCTTCAGGTCTGGGGCGACAGGGTTGGTGCGCCGGTGATTTCCGGGCCGCCCAATGCCGATGCTGCCGGGCTGGCGTTCGATGCGCTGAAGCGCGCGCGGGCCGAAGGCGCGGATCTGCTGCTGATCGATACCGCCGGCCGCCTGCACAACAAGGGCGCGCTGATGGAGGAGCTGGCCAAGATCATCCGCGTGATGCGCAAGTTCGATGAAACCGCGCCGCATTCGGTGCTGCTGGTGCTGGACGCGACGACCGGCCAGAACGCGATCGAGCAGGTGCGGGTGTTCAAGGAACTGGTGAATGTCACCGGGCTGATCGTGACCAAGCTGGACGGCTCGGCGCGCGGCGGCATTGTCGTCGCGCTGGCTGATACGTTCGGCCTGCCGGTGCATGCGGTGGGTGTGGGCGAGCAGGCCGAGGATCTGCGGCCGTTCTCGGCCGAGGCCTTTGCCAACGGGCTGGTCGGGCCGTCGATCAAGCTGTCTTCGCCGGAAGGCGAAGAGAAGAAGGATGGCGAGGGCGACCCGGCCTGAGGCCGGGCCGCCGCCCCATGATCAGAGCGGGAGAATCCGCTCGGACAGTTCGCTGAGCGCCTGGATGCCGGGAAGGGTCTTGCCCTCAAGCCATTCCAGGAATGCGCCGCCGGCGGTCGAGGTGTAGGTCATCTCGTCCGCCACGCCGGCATGGCGCAGGGCCGAGACGGTGTCGCCGCCGCCGGCCACGCTGGTCAGCTGGCCGGCCTGGGTGCGCCGCGCCACTTCGGCCGCGACCAGGTTGGTGGCGGTATCGAACGGGTGCAGTTCGAACGCGCCCAGCGGGCCGTTCCACACCAGCGTCTTCAGCCCGACGATCTTTTCCGTCAGCAGGCGCACCGTTTCCGGCCCCGCATCCAGGATCATCGCGTCGGCGGGAACGGCATCGACCGGCACCGTCTTGGTCGGCGGGTCGGCACGGAATTCCGTGGCCGTCACCGCGTCGACGGGCAGGATGATCTCGCAGCCCTTGCCGGCGGCCTTTGCCATGATGGCGCGGGCCGTGTCGTGCATGTCGGCTTCCTGCAGCGACTTGCCGACGGCGACGCCCTTGGCGGCCAGGAAGGTGTTGGCCATCGCGCCGCCGATGATCAGCACATCCACCCGGTCCAGCAGGTTGCCGATCAGGTCCAGCTTGGTCGAGATCTTGGCGCCGCCGACGATCGCGCCGACCGGGCGGACCGGGTTTTCCAGCGCGACGTTCAGGGCGTTCAGCTCCGCTTCCATCAGCCTTCCGGCGAAGGAGGGCAGGAAGCGGGCTACGCCTTCGGTCGAGGCGTGGGCGCGATGGGCGGCGGAGAACGCGTCATTGACGTAATCGTCGGCCAGCGCGGCCAGCGCCTTCGACAATTCGGGGTCGTTCTTTTCCTCGCCCGCGTGGAAGCGCGTGTTCTCCAGCACCAGCACGTCGCCGTCCTGCAGGCTGGCCACGGCCTGTTCGGCCACCGGGCCGATGCAGTCCTCGGCGAAGCGCACCGGACGGCCCAGGATGGTGCCCAGGGCGGTCGCGATCGGTTCCAGCGACATGGCGGGCACGCGCTGGCCCTTGGGACGGTCGAAATGGCTGACCACGATCACCCGCGCGCCCTTGTCCGCGAGTTCGCGGATGGTGGGCGCCAGGCGCTCGATACGGGTGAGGTCGGTGATCTGACCGTCGCGCACCGGGACGTTCAGATCGGCGCGCAGGAGCACCTTGCGCCCTTTGGGCTGCAAGGCGTCCAGCGTCTTGAAGGACAGCGCGGCCATCAGAGCGCGCCGAAGACCGCTGCCGTGTCGGACATGCGGTTCGAGAAGCCCCACTCATTGTCGTACCAGCTGCAGATCCGCACCAGCTTGCCGCCGTCGATCAGCGCGGTTTCGGTCGCGTCGAAGGTCGAGGAGGCGATGGAGTGGTTGAAGTCGGAGCTGACCAGCGGCGCGGTGTTATAGGCCAGGATGCCCTTCAGCGGCCCTTCGGACGCCGCCTTCAGCATCGCCTCGTTCACCACCTCGACCGAGGCGGGGATGCGCGTCGGCACGAAATCGAGCGACACCAGCGAGACGTTGGGCGTGGGCACGCGGATGGCGGTGCCGTCCAGCTTGCCCTTGAGGTGCGGCAGCACCAGGCCGACCGCGCGGGCGGCGCCGGTCGAGGTCGGGATGATGTTCATCGCCGCCGCGCGGGCGCGGCGCGGGTCGCTGTGCAGCGTGTCCACCGTACGCTGGTCGCCGGTGTAGGAGTGGATGGTGACCATGTAGCCGCGCTCGATGCCGAACGCCTCGTCCAGCACCTTGGCGACCGGCGCCAGGCAGTTGGTGGTGCAGGAGGCGTTGGAGATCACCGTCATGTCGCTGGTCAGCGTGTCCTGGTTCACGCCGAAGACGATGGTGGCATCCACGTGGCTGGCGGGGGCGGAGATGATGACCTTGCGCGCGCCGGCCTCGATCAGATGGGCGGCCTTCTCCTTGTTCGTGAAGCGGCCGGTGCATTCCATTGCCACGTCCACGCCCTCGAAGGGCACCTTGGTCGGATTGGCTTCGGCCGAGACGGCGATAGGCGCATAGGTGCGGCCGTTGGCCGTGATGACGATATTGTTGCCTTCGACGCGGACTTCGCCGGGGAAGCGGCCGTGAATGCTGTCATAGGTCAGCAGGTGGGCGTTGTCGGCCACGCTGCCCAGATCGTTGATCGCCACGGGCACGACGTCGGTGCGCCCGCTTTCGATGATGCCGCGGAGAACGAGGCGACCGATGCGCCCGAAGCCATTGATTGCGACTTTGACAGTCATTCTATTTCTCTCCCGATATCAGCCTCTCGGTCGAAAGATCGACCGGGGCTACGTGGTGCCTCCGGCAACGGATCGTGCGCGAGGGCCATCCGCTTTCTGCCCGGAAGGCGATTGAAAGTCACGTCCCGTCTCGTTGACAAGGCGGATCGCCGTTTCGTGTATGCGTTCGGCTGTAATGCCCAGGCGGCGATACAGTTCGCTCGACGGTGCGGCTTCGCCGAAATCCTCCATGCCGATGAAGGCGCCATCCGGGCCGAGCCACCGGTCCCAGCCGAAACCCGAGGCGGCTTCGATGCCGATGCGCGGCGCATCCCCCAGCACCTGCGCGCGATAGGCGGCGTCCTGCCGGGCGAACAGCTCCCAGCAGGGCAGCGACACCAGGGCGGCGCTGATGCCGTCGCGCACCAGCAGGTGCTGGGCCTGCCGGGCGATGACCATCTCGCTGCCGGTGGCGATCAGCGTGACCTGGCGCGGGCCGCGGGCGTCTTCCATCACATAACCACCGCGCGCGCTGCCGTCGCGCGGGCGGCGCTGGCGGAGGTCGGGCGGGGCGTTGGCGTCGGTCGCCATCGGCGACAGGGTGATCAGGCTGGGGCCGTCGGCGCGGCGCAGGGCCAGTTCCCAGCATTCCATCGTCTCCCGCCGGTCGGCGGGGCGGAAGACCAGGACGTTGGGCATGGCGCGCAGGCTGGCAAGCTGTTCCACCGGCAGCCAGCCCGCGCCGTCTTCGCTGAGGGCCAGCCCGTCATCGGTCAGCAGGTAGATCACCTGCTGGCGCATCATGGCCGCGAAACGCAGGGCCGGGCGCATGCGGTCGATGGCGACGAAGGTGATCGCCCCGCACGGCACCATTCCGCCATGCACCGCGATTCCGTTCAGCAGGGCGGCCAGCCCGTGGACCAGGGTGCCGCAATCGGGCAGCGTCTGGTCGGCCGGCATGGCCTCGGTCCGCTCGCGCCCGCGACGGGAGGACAGGCAGAGCATTTCCGGCACCAGGTCGCGCAGGATGTCCAGCCCCTGGCGGCCGTAGCCCAGGGTTGTATCGGCCTGAATCGTGTCGGGGTCGGGCAGGATCGCGGATAGTGTGGCCGTGTGCCATGCGCGGAGCCAGTCCTCGCGCCAGAAGGAGGGGAGGCGCCGTGCCGCGATACGTTCGAATTCCGCGCGGAGCCGGTGCTTGACCAGCCGGCGCAGCCAGGAGCGCCGGGCCGATGCCCCACGGCGGGCCGCCCGGGCCCATAGCAGCGTCGAATGATCGGGCGCCGGCCCGGTGGCAGATGCGACGGGGCGGGGCGGAGCGGATCGGGGCGTGATGGAGCAGGCGAGGACCGAGGGCTTGCGCGAGCGGATCGCCGCCGACAGCGCGGCCTGCACGGCGTCGTGGTCGTCGGCGGCGACCTTGCGCACCATCCATCCGGTCGCGGCGTAGCGGGCCAGCGTGTCCTCGGCCTCGTCCTCCTCATGCGGGGCGATCTCGAACAGGACGGTGACGCGGTCCAGCCGCATCCGCGCGGCCAGGGACGCGGCTTCCATCGCCACGCCGGTGGCCAGTTCGGTGCCGCAGGACAGGGCCCATATGCGGTGATTGACGATCGAGCGGCCGAACCGCGCCGCGAGCTGCCGTTCGGCCAACGCCATGCCGATTGCGGCCCCCAGCCCCTGGCCGCTGGGGCCGAAGGCCATTTCCACCGCCGGATGGACGCCATATTCGACCACGCTGTCGGGCGCCACAGTCTGGCCGGCCAGGCGCATCAGCGCATCCAGCAGCGGCCGGTGCCGGGTGGACGAGACGACGAAGCGGTCGCGGTCGGGCCAGTCGGGGCTTGCGGGGTCGAAGCGCAGGAACTGGTTCCACAGCACGCAGGCGGGGACCGCCATGGCCCCGGCCTGGGCGGTGTCCGCCGGGTTGCCCAGCCGGGCCTCGATGAAGGTGCTGACCGCGTCGCGCAGGGCGTGGATCGTCTCGCGCGTTGCCGGTTCGGCCAGGGCGTCGGAGGGCGGGGCCTGGTCGAGGGGCGCCTCCAGCTCGGGGGCGATATCGGTCTGCGCGCAGAACATGGGGGCAGGGCGTCCTGAAGGCCGGTCGGTTGTGCCGGCAGCGGCAAAACTATTGCTGTTGGCTATAGGATCGTGCCGGATGCTCCGCAAGCGCGATGCGATCGGCGGGGGGAGCAGCGGCTGTTCGGGGCCGGTACTCTTGCTCCATGGCGTGGATGCTGTAACCGTGGCGGGCCATGCTGCATCGTATTCGTTCCGTTTCGACCCTGATGGCCGTGTCCGCCCTGTGCGTGACCGGGCTGGCCGGCTGCAACCTGGTGGACCAGCGGACCTTCGATCCGCGCGCCAGCCGGCCGCCGGTGCCGCATTATCCGCCTGCGCCCCCCGCGCCGCGCCCGGTGCCGCCGCTGGTGGATATCCGTGCCGGCACGCCGGACAATGCGTGGCGGCCGGCGCTGGAAGGCGCCGTCAGGCGGGCGCTGGCGCGCAAGCCGAACGTGCTGTTCGTGGTCCGGGTCGTGGTGCCGGCCGGCCCGACGCCGGAGCAGGAGGCCCTGGCCATGCGGCATGCCGTGACCACGGATGGCCAGGCGGTGGCGGCTGCCATCGTCGCCGCCGGCGCGCGGCCCGAACAGGTGGAAATGGCGGCTATGTCGGATTCGTCGATGACCACCGGCGCCGTGCGGGTGTATGTGCGATGAAACAGGATCGTGGTCCCCGCGCTGTCGGTGGCCCGCGTTGTAGGTGGACAGACCGTAACGGCGACGGCCGTGCGGGCCGGCGGGCCCGCATCGGCGTCGCGGGAGAATGACAGAGTGCCCAGTATCGACGTGGATCGGCATCCCTTCTACCGTTTTTGCCGGGAATCTCTGGACGGTATCCGCGAGCAGGGACGATATCGCCGCTTCACGCCGCTGGCACGCCAGGCCGATCGGTACCCCGTCTATGATCATGTGACCGCGCCTGCCGCCGAGCCGCCCGTGGGGCGCGAGGTGGTGGTGTGGTCGGCCAACGATTATCTGGGCATGGGGGTCGAGCCGGCGGTGGCCGAGGCCGCGATTGCCGCGATCCGCGAACATGGGGCCGGTGCCGGCGGCACCCGCAACATTGCCGGCACCAGCCCGCTGCACGCGGAGCTGGAGGCCGAGATGGCCGACCTGCATGGCAAGGAGGCCGGGCTGCTGTTCGTGTCCGGCTATGTCTCGAACCAGGCCAGCCTGCAGACGATCCTGACCAGCATGCCGGGCTGGATCTGCTTCTCCGACCGGCAGAACCATGCCTCGATGATCGCCGGCATCAAGGGCGCGCGGGGTTCGTCCTGCGTGATCTACGAGCATAACGACCTGGCGGATCTGGAGGCCAAGCTGGCGGCGGCGCCCAAGGACGCGCCCAAGCTGGTGGCGTTCGAGAGCGTCTATTCGATGGATGGCGACGTCTCGGATATCGGCGCCACCTGTGCGCTGGCGCGCAAATATGGCGCCATGACCTATCTGGACGAGGTGCATGCCGTGGGGCTGTATGGCCCGCAGGGCGGCGGGGTGGCCGAGCGTGACGGGGTGGCCGACCAGGTCGACGTCATCGAGGGCACGCTGGCCAAGGGGTTCGGCGTCCATGGCGGTTACGTCACCGGGTCGGCGGAACTGATCGACTACCTGCGCTGTGCCGCGTCGGGCTTCATCTTCACCACCGCGCTGCCGCCGTCGGTGGTGGCGGCAGCGCTGGCCAGTGTGCGCATGGTGCGGCGCGAGGGCTGGCGGCGCGAGAAGATGTTCGAGCGGGTGGCGACGTTCCGCGCCAAGCTGACCAAGGCTGGAATCCCGTTCATGTCGACGCCCAGCCATATCGTGCCGATCCCGGTCGGGGATGCCGATCGCTGCAACGAGATCAGCCGGCGTCTGCTGTCGGATTTCGGGCTGTATGCCACGCCGATCAACTATCCCACTGTTGCGCGCGGGACCGAGCGGCTGCGCCTGACGCCGGGGCCGCACCATACGGACGAGATGATGGACGAGATGGTCTCGGCCCTGACGGCGCTGCTGCGGATCAATGCCCGCCACGAGGAAGAGGCGGCCTGATCCGGCCGCCCGTTCGCGGGCGGGATCAAAGGCCGAGGAAGCGCCGTGTGTCGGGGTCGATCGGTATGCCTTTAGTGGCCCGGTGCCGGGCCGTCGTCCATTCGCGGTCGCCCGGCGCCATGACGGGGTGTTCGGCATCCGTGGGCGGGACGGCGCGGAGTCGGCGCAGATAGTCGGCCATCGCCCGGTCGTAGGCGGCGCGACCCACGAAGCGCGCGGGGTCGATCGCCAGGCAGAACTGGCCCACGTTGCGCGCCGTCGTCCGGTCGTCCGTGTCCGTCATCGGGATCATGGCGGGATCGGTCGCGGCCCCGGTCAGAACGGCCGACAGGATGGTGACCATTCCGGCCAGTGCCGCGCCCTTGAACCCGTAATCCGGGCCGCCCAGCGGCAGCAGCATGTGCGCGTCATGCGCGCTGGTCGTCTCATGGCCATGCATGTCGGCTGCCACGCCGGCGGGCAGGGGGCGGTTCAGCGACCGGTAGAGCCGAACGCGATTGAAGGGAATGGACGAGGTCGCGATGTCTAGCAGCCACGGAGCCTGTCCGGCGACGGGGGCGGCTATGGCGATCGGGTTGGTGCCGTGGAACGGCAGACTGCCGCCGAAGAGCGTGACATTCGCGTCGGAATTGCTGGTCACGATGCCTATCATGCCGGCCTCGGCGGCCTTCAGGGCATAGGCGCCGGCCGCGCCGCAA
Organism: Gluconacetobacter asukensis; assembly: GCF_014174375.1. GTDB lineage: Bacteria > Pseudomonadota > Alphaproteobacteria > Acetobacterales > Acetobacteraceae > Gluconacetobacter > Gluconacetobacter asukensis. The sequence continues at coordinate 20,962 of NZ_JABEQE010000012.1, read as the reverse complement.
TGCGATGAGCGGACGATGCCGACCGCGCCCACCCCCGTTTCGGCTGCGATCTCGACGGCCAGGTCCATCGCACGGTAGCAGCCGTAATGGCCCAGCCCGTCATCGGCATCCAGCATGGCCGTGGCCGGGGCGGTGCGCCGGATCGTCAGGCGCGGTGTGCGATTCAGCCGTCCATGCCGCAGCATGGTGGCGTAATGTGCGGCCAGTCTGACCCCGTGGCTGTCGATGCCGGTCCGTGAGGCATGCATCAGCGCCTCGGTAGCCGCGGCGGCGGAGTCGGGCGAGGCGCCGGCGGTCAGCAATGCGGCCGTGACGCGGGATGCCAGCGTTTCGGTGTCGACGAGGATGGTGTCGGTCATGGCCGCCCCAGGATCTCGGCCGCGCGTTTGCGGTCCAGCTTGCCTTCCCAGGCGCCGATCACGACCGGCGCCACGCAGTTGCCGGCCAGATTGCCCACCGCGCGTGCGATGCCGACGAACCAGTCCACCGCCAGCAGCATGACCAGGCTGGCGACGGGGATCGAGGGGATGGCGGACAAGGTGGCGGCCAGCACGACAATGGCGATGCCGGGTACGCCATGGGCGCCCTTGGAGGTCACCAACGCAGTCGCCAGCATGATCAGGATCTGCCACGCGCTCAAGACCGTGCCCGTCGCCTGGGCCAGGAAGATGACGGCGAGGCCCAGATAGATCGACAGGGCGTCGAGGTTGAAGGAATAGCCTGCCGGTACCACCAGCCCTACCACCTGACGGTCCACGCCCATCTGTTCCAGCTTGGTCATGACGCTGGGCAGCACTGCATCCGAGGCGGTCGTTGCGAAGGTGATTGCGAATTCCGTGCGGAAATAGCGGAAGAACCGTATCGGGCTGACCCCCGACAGGCGCAGGCAGAGCCCCAGCCCGCCGACGACGAACAGGGTGATGACCACGAAATACAGGAGAACGAAGGCGGCTAGATGTCCGATCGCGTTGAGGCCATAGCGTGCGGTGGTGGTGGCCATGGCGCCGAACACGCCGAGCGGTGCCAGCGCGATGATGAAGCGCATCATGCGCGAGAACAGGGCGGACAGCGCGTCGATCAGGCGGACGATCGGTGCGCCGGTCTCGCCGATCTGGCTGAGGCAGCAGCCGAACAGGATGGCGAAGAAGAGAATCTGCAGCACATTGCCCTGCGCGAAGGCATCGGCCGGGGTGCGGGGGATCAATGCCAGCAGGAAGTCCGTGATGCCGCCCTCATGCATCACATGGGCGTTGTGGGCGTAGGACGCGATCATGCGGGTATCGTCGGACGTGGGGGCGAACACGATGCCCCGGCCCGGCTGGAGGAGCAGCGCGATGCCGACGGCGAAGAGGAGGACCAGCGTGGTCATCGCCTCGAAATAGAGAAGCGCCTTGGCGCCCAGCCGCCCGACGGTGCGCAAGGACCCGGCGCCGACGATCCCCGTTACCACGATGCAGAACAGCAGGGGGCCGACCGCCATCACGATCAGATGGAGGAACAGGTCGGTCGCCCAGCGTGTCTGCGCTGCGAGGTCGGGTGCGAAGACGCCCAGCGCCAGGCCCAGCAGGGTGGCGATGACGACCTGGAGGAACATGCCGGGGCGTCCGGTCCGGCCAGCATGTGTCGCGGGAAGGGTCGTCTCGCTCATCCGATGAGGGGCCTTGCTGGTTGAGGGCTCGCCGGCACGTCCCTCATTGGCACATCGAAAAGCGTTCGAATTTTATATCGAATCATCTTTATGGTGTCACATCATGAGCATTCCGGCCTGATGAAACGGCCCATCGTGGGTTCGCGCAATACCTGACCATTCTCGACCGCTATCTTGCCGCGTGCAAGCACGATGGTGGGCCAGCCGGTGACGAGACGCCCTTCGTATGGCGTATAATCGATATTGCCCTGAAACAGGTCATTGGTGATCGTGACCTGTCTTGCCGGGTCCCAGAGGACCAGGTCCGCGTCGCTGCCCGGGGCAATCGTGCCCTTGCGGGGGTAGAGGCCGTATCGCCTGGCCGGTGCCGTGGCGGTCAGGCGGACGAAATCCGTCAGGCCGATCTCGCCGCCGTTCACGCCGGCATCGAACAGGACGGGCAGGCGCGTTCCCAGACCGGGCATGCCGTTGGGAATCAGGGAGAAATCGGCATCGCGCCCGTGTCGCGCCTTGCCGGACGATCCTTCGAACGTGTAACCGCAATGGTCGGACGAGACGATGCCGATCACGCCGTCGCGCAGATACGGCCACATGCCGTCCCTGTCGGCCTGGGTACGCAGCGGAGGACTACAGATATATTTCGCGCCCTCGAATCCATCCCGTTTCAGGTCGGATTCCGTGAGGGTGAGATAATGGGGGCAGGTTTCCGCGGAGACTCTGACCCCACGATGACGGGCCCGTGCGATTTCCTCCGCGACGTCCGGGCAGGAGACATGGAAGATCTGGATGTCGTGGCCGGCGAGTTCCGCCAGGGTCATGGCGCGATAGGTGGCTTCGCGCTCCAGGCAGGAGGGGCGTGAGGTGGCGTGGGCGTGGGCGTCGGTTCGCCCGGCGGCGAGATGGGCTTCTATCATGTGGCGGATCGCATCGTAATTTTCGCAATGAACCGAAACCACGAGGCCGCTGGCTTTCGCCGCGTCGAGAACGCGCAGGAATTGTCCGTCCGTCAGATGGAAATCGTCGTAGGTCATGAAGACCTTCAGCCCCGCCGCGCCCCGGTGGGCGATTTCGGGAATGCCCTTTTCGATCGTGTCGGCGTCGGTGCGGGTGACGATCTGGTGAATGGCGAAATCGACGCGCGAACGCTGCCCGCGCCGGAGATAATCCTCGAACTGTGCGACGATGTCGCGCCCTGGCACGTGGGACGCGAAACAGACCACGCTCGTCGTTCCGCCCAACAGGGCGGACGCACTGGCCGAAGCGAAATCGTCTTCATGCACGGTGCCGTCCGCCTCTTCCTGCTCGATATGGCAATGGCCATCGATGCCTCCCGGCATGACCAGCAGGCCGGTGGCGTCGATGACGCGGTGGCCGGTCAAATCGTGCCCGATCGTGTCGATCGTTTCTCCGGTGATGCCGATATCGGCGGTGAACATGTCGCTGGCGGTCACGATGGTACCGTTGCGGATGACCACGTCGAATGTCATTGGAAGGTTCCTGACGTTGGATAAGGTCTGGCAGGGGCTAACCGCCGCGAAGGATGTCCATGCAGTCTGTCGCGACGTTGCGCAGGTGCGTCAGCATGGCCGTCTTCGTGGCTTCGGCGTCGCCATCGAGCAGCATGTCCAGAATGGCCAGGTGTTCGATGGTCGAAGCGGGCACGCGCCCGAGCGGATACGTGATCTCACACAGCCGCGTCAGCGTTCGCAGATCGTCTATGGTCTTGGTCAGAACGATATTGCCCGACGCCCGAGCGAACATCAGATGGATCTGGTCGTCCAGCTGCCAGTGAGCGGCGGTCTGCTCGGGAGATTGGCCCAGTGCGATGACCCTCTCGCGTAAGTCGGCAATACGGCTGCGGTCGATTTTGCCGAAGGCCAACTGGATTGCCTCGCTTTCCAGGACCTCGCGAATATGCATGCATTGAAAGAATTCTGCCGCCGAGACGCGGCGGACGGCGAACGACCGCGACCCCTGCTTGGTCAGGAGTCCCTCGGCGGCCAGGCGCATCACGGCTTCGCGGACCGGGGTGCGGGAGATTTCCAGATGGTCCGCCAGACGGCCTTCGACGACCGACATGCCGCCGGGCAGTTCCCGTTCCAAGATCATGCGCCGAATCTGCCCGTAGGCATGTTCGGCAAGATTGAGTTCGCGGTCGACCGTCATGGTGTCAGTCACGTTCCAGTTCCATTGCCAGCGGGTATTGTAGAGCCTGTGACAATTCCCGCCATTCCTCCGGCGAAAGAACTTCCGACGCCTTCCTGGTGCGGCAGGACGACCATTTCTTCTGCATGACCAGGCAGGCTTTCAGGCGCAGCGTGGCGCGGCCGGCCGGGGCGCGGCCGTAGATCAGGTTCGCCAGGGGCTGGATGGTGGCGTGGATCCGGCGGGCGGTGTTCAGGTCTCCGGCCTGGATGGCGTTCCACAGCCCGCCGATGCTGCGGGGCAGGATGGCCGCGAGGCTGACGAGGCTGCCGGTGGTTCCGATGGCGAAGCAGGCCAGCAGGTGCTCGTCGCCCGAGGCCATGACCTCGACATGGGGGGCGACGCGCGCCGCCAGCCTGCGATGACGGTCATAGGCGTTGGTCTCCCAGCTTCCTTCCTTGATCGCCACGATCCGGGGAAGCGCCAGCAACCGTTCCAGGATCGGAAGGGAATAGGCCATGCCGGCGGTGCCGATCGACGACTGGTAGAGCATGATCGGCGCATCCGTCGCCTCGCAGATGGCGCGATGATGCGCGACGATGGCTTCGGCATCCTGCGACACGGCCCAGGAGAAGGACGGGAAGATCAGAAGGGCGTCCGCCCCGGCATCGACCGCGTCCCGGGCCTGCAGGCAGGCATCCTCGACATCTTCCGACAGTACCCCCGAGACGATGATCTTCTCCGCGCCGATCTGGCCGCGGGCGGTTTCGACGACGAGTCGTTTTTCCTCGCGGTTCAGCAGGTGGTTCTCGCCGGCATGGCCGTTGCAGAGGATGCCCACGATGTCCGCGCTGGAGGTGCAGTCCCTCAGGTGACGGGCGAGGTTGGGTACGTCGATCGTCCCGTCTTCGTGCAGGGGAAGCAGCGTCGCGGCGTAGACGCCCCGGAAAGGGGTGGCGGAAGCAGGGATCATGGCGAGGGTTCCGGGGTGCTGGACGGAGAAAAACGGTGGGGGTCGAATGCGCTCAGGTCCGGGGTGCCGCCCAGGATGCGTTCCGCCAGCAGGCGGCCCATATACGGGCCGCTGGTGAAGCCGGAATGGGCGCACCCGATCACGAACGCGTCGTCGCGCGGGGTCAGGGCGCCGATCAGGGGCATGGCATCGGGCGTTTCGGATTCGAGGCCGAGCCATACCCGAAGGATCTGCGCCTGGGACAGGCGCGGGATGACATGCTGCGCCAGGCGCACGTTGCCGCGCAGGTTTTCGGGAATGACGCGGGTGCCGCCGTCATGGATATTGCCTTCGCCCTGCCAGCCGCCACCGATCAGGACGCTGCCGTTCGCGAACTGCTTGAGCGACAGAAGGCCGTTGGCGATGCTGACGACGCTGCCCATGACCTGGGGCATCGTTTCCGTCACCACGAGCTGGTTGATCAGGCAGCGGATGGGAATGGTATGGCCGAACCAGCCCAGCATCTTTTCCAGCCATACGCCGGCGGCCAGCACCACGCGCCGGGCCGCCAGCGGGCGCGCCTGTTCCGCGCAGCTTATGTCGTATCCATTGCCGGAGGGGTGGATCGCCGTTACCGCGCAATGTTCGAACAGGCTCACGCCAGCCCCGGCCAGGGCCCGTGCGTAGGCCCGGCCGACGCGGTAGGCGGGGATATGTCCGTCCAGTGCGCAATAGGCGGCGGCGCGGATCGAGGGGTTGAGGCCGGGTTCGATCGCGATCGCGCGGGCGGGCGGGACGATTTCGATGGGCGCGCCCGCCTGCTGCCGGACCCTGGCGCGCTCGCGCAGCAATGCTTCCTCGCCTTCCGTGAAGGCCAGGGACAGGCCTGGCGTGGCCAGGGCGCCGACATCCGTCCCCAGCCATTCCCTGCTCGTCAGCCACATTTCGCGGCCGCGCATGGCGTGGGGGATCAACTGCGCACGCGTCATATGCAGGGTCAGCGTGCCGGCATTGACGCCGGAGGCCGACCGGAACAGGTCCTGCCGGTCGAGAAGGGCGACGCGCATGCCGCCGCGCGCCAGGAACAGCGCGGCGGTCGCCCCCATGACGCCGCCGCCGATGACGGCGACATCGACGGGCGCGTCGGGCCATGCCGGTTTCATGGTCATAGCGGGGCGGCCTTCGGGAGTGGGATGTCCGAATAGGCGAACGTCCCGGTCAGCGCCGCGAGGGGCAGGGGGAAGAAGGGCGTGCGCGGTGTGAAGCTGCCGGCCTCTTCGGGCGGCAGGTCGCAGGATGCGGCCAGCACGCCCCGAGCGCCGTCCTCGCACATGCGGCCCTGGCAGGGCCCCATGCCACAGCGGGTCCAGGCCTTGATCTGGTTGAGGTCGCGCGCGCCCGTGGCTGCGGTCTCGCGGAGTGTTGCAGCCCGCACCCGTTCGCAGCGACAGACGATGGCGTCGTCCGGGATGGCGCGGAACAGCGGTGCGGAGGCGTTGAGGAGAGGCAGCATGGTTCGCGACACGTGGTCCAGCCGGCGCAGCAGCATGCGGGGACGCCGCGTCAGCCGTGCGAAATCCCGAGCGGTGATGGCCCCCTGGTCCAGGGCGACGGCGTGGCCGGTGATCAGGCCCCGCAGCCGCGCGACGGCGGCACCGCGGATGCCCGCGGCATCCCCGGTCGCATAGAGGCCGGCCCGGCTGGTGCGGCCGGACGAATCCGTCTCCGGCTCCCAATAGCCGCCCGCGCTGTCGAAACGGTGGCGCGCGCCTAGCGTGCGGGTCAGCAGGGTGGTGGGTTTCAGGCCATGACCGCAGGCCACGGCGTCCACATCATCGTACTGGTATGCCACGCCCGGCCGCCCGGTTTTCGCGACCGCGACGGACAGGCCGTGCGGGGCGGCATGGACGGCGGCGATGTGGGTCTGGTGATGGATCGGAATGCCGGCCAGGCGCAGGCGCGTCATCCATTGTGCGGCCATGCGCAGCCGTGCCGGGTCCCGCATCAGGGTGGCCCCCAGCCGGAGCCAGTCGCCGCGCCGGCCGGCATCGATCACCGCGACGACATGGCCGCCCGGTTCCATCACCTGATGGGCGACGGAAAAGAGCAGGGGGCCGGCACCCGCGACCACGACGCGCCGGCCGGGCAGGGTTCCGGCGTTGCGCAGGAGGATGCTGGCCCCTGCCAGCCCGATGACGCGCGGATCGGTCCAGCCTGGGAAGGGCAGGAGGCGTTCCGTCGCGCCGTTCGCCACGACCAGGGCCCGTGCGGGGAGCTGGTCGATGCCGTCAGGTCCCAGGACATCCAGCTCCATCCGGGGAGACACGCCCCAGACACGGGTGGCGGGGCGGGTTTCGACTCGGGATGCCGCCAGCAGCGCGCGCAGGCGGTCGCCGTCGGAGAATTCATGGTTCGGTGGCACCTGCCGCCGGGCATGGGGTGTCGGCGCGCGAAAGATCTGTCCGCCCGCCTGCGGCTGCTCGTCGACCAGGGTGACGGGCAGGCCGTGGCGGCTGATGGTCAGGGCCGCGGTGGCGCCGGCCACGCCGCCGCCGACTACGACCAGTGCGCCGCGCTCAGGAGGCGACATAGGATGTGACCTGCATGTCCTGCCGCACCGTGGCGCGGCAGGCATAGGCAAGGGTGCCGTCGATCAGGACGCGGCATTCCTGGCAACTGCCCATGAAGCAGAAGGCCCCGCGCGGCGTGCCGTCGCGCGGGGAAACGCCCAGGGCCACGATTCCCGCCCGCCGCAGGACGGCGGCCAGAGGTTCGCCTTCCGGCCCCTGCATGGCGCGTCCTTCGAAGGAAAAGGGGACGGAACGGTTTTCGTTCCCCGGCGGAATCGGTTCGGGCAAGAAACTCTTCCTTGAACGGTGTTTTAATCGTATACAAAGCGTATATATTCTTTAGGACACTGATGCCTGGACCGCAATATCCAATATGGAGGGGGCCTGAATCTTGAGAGCCTGTCTGAAAATGCGCAGTGCCGGCGGCCCGATGCGCGTTTTCCGCACGCCATGGCCGGGGGGCGTTCCGCTTCGGGGTTCCAGGGCGCATGGCGGCCCTTTCGGTGCGTTGCGTTCTGGTGTGCGGAAAGTGGGCAGGGGGGTGGCCGCCTGTGTCCTGTCGGCCTTGCCGGTCTGCGCCGGCCCGGCGGTCCAGGCGCGGGCGCTGGCCGACATCCGCGCCAGCGGCCATCTGAATATCGGCGTCAACCCGGCGCTTCCGCCGCTGGCGGCGTATGATTCGCGCAACGTGATCGAAGGATTCGATGTGGATGTCGGAACCGCGTTGGCGGCGCGGCTGGGGGTGGTGCCGCGTTTCGTCCCGGTGTCCTCGAGTGGGCGCATTCCCTATCTGATGGCCGGCAAGGCGGACGTGGTGCTGGGCGGGCTGACCCGCACGCCTGAACGCGCGGCCGTCATCGCGTTCTCGGTGCCGCTCTATGTCGAGGAATTCGCCATCATCGCCCCGGCGGCGGCCCGGGTGGGTGGCCTGGACGACCTGGCGTCCGGACGGGTGCGGATGGTCGAGGTCCGGGGGTCCACGGCGGTGCCTTTCCTGCGGGAGCACGCGCCGAAGGCACCGATCCTTCTGCTGGGCAGCTATCCGGACGCCGTGCGCGCCCTGGCCCAGGGGCGAGGCGACGCCATGGTGGACGTCATCGAATATGTCGGCCGGTTCCTGGCGGCCGAACCCCAGGCCGGCTGGACGATCCGGCGCGGCTTCGCGCCCGCCGCCGGTGAGGATTGCGTAGGTGTGGCCCGGTCCGATACCGATCTGCTGCGCGCGGTCGATGGGATGTTGGCCGGCCTGACGCGGGATGGAACGATCCAGGCCGCCTATCGCCGCTGGTTCGGCGTCTCCATGGTCGCGCCGGTGGAGAGGCGTCCATGACGGCGCTGCATTTCCAGCCGGTCCTGCAACGTCTGCCGTTCCTGCTGGGCGGCGTCGCGACGACGGTTCTTCTGTCCGTCGCGTCCTTTGGCGCCGGCCTTTTTCTGGCGGGCGGCCTTGCGGTCCTGCGCGCCGAGGGGCCGAAGGCGGGGCGGCGGTTCGGTACGATCTACAGCACGATCATGACCAATACGCCGCAGCTTTCGCAGATCTTCGCGATCTTCTACTGCCTGCCGCTGTTGGGGGTCATAGTGTCCCCGTTCGCGTCGGTCTTCATCGGCATGGCACTGAACGCAGCGGCCTATCTGGCGGATATCCTGACGACGGGGCTGGGTCGGGTGCCGCCGCTTTATCACGACGCGGCGGCGTCGCTGGGGCTGACGCGGCGGCAGGCCTATATGCGCGTCATCTTCCCCCATGCGCTACAGACGATGGCTCCGGCGCTGGCCAATCATTTCCAGATCATGATCCTGGGCAGTTCGATGGCGTCCATCTTCGGGGTCGAGGACCTGACGGGGCGCGCCTACGATGTCGGGTCGACCACCTTCCGCATTCTGGAGGTGATGCTGGTGACCGGGGTGCTGTATGCGCTGCTGTCCATCGCCCTGACGGGGCTGTTCGCCCTGGGGCGCAGGCTGTTCGAGGGCGCGGCATGATCGCCTTTTCCCATTACGACGCCGCGCTGCTGGCGCGTGCCCTGTGGATGACGGTGGTGCTGTCCGTCGCGGGCGGGCTGGCCGGGCTGGCCGGCGGCACCGCGCTGGCGTGCCTGCGGATGGCACGGGGGCGGCTGTTCGCGCCCCTGCGCTTTCTGGCTGCGGGATATGTGCAGGTGGTGCGGCGTGTCCCGTTCATCGTGACGCTTTATATCGTGTTCTTCCTGACCGGCATGGCGGGGCTGGACGTTTCGGAAGTGACGGTCGCGATCTGGGCCATTGGGCTGATCGCGGCGGGATATATCGCGGAGATCGTCCATGGAGGGCTCCGTTCCGTTCCGGCCGACCAGATCGAGGCCGCCGTCACGCTGAATCTGCCGCTGCTGGCGCGATGGCGCCATGTGATCGTGCCGCAGGCGCTGCCGGTGATCGTGCCGCCGACGGTCGGCTACCTGGTGCTCTTCATCAAGGATACGGCCCTGGCGTCACAGGTGGGCGTGCTGGAACTGAACCAGGCGGGGGTCATCCTGTCGAATCGCGGGCTGCCGACGATGCAGGTCTTCCTGGCCGTGCTCGGCCTGTATTTCGCCCTGTCCTACCCGCTGACCCGCCTCAGCCGCATGCTGGAGAAACGCCTTGCCCTATCTTGACCTGCGAGGCGTGACGGTTCGTCAAGACACGCACGAGATCCTGCGCGACGTCGGCCTGCAGGTCGGGCGGGGGGAGATCGTCAGCCTGATCGGTCCGTCCGGCTCGGGGAAGAGCACGTTGCTGCGGACGCTGATCGGGCTGCAGCCCGTCGTCAGCGGGTCCCTGACGCTGGATGGCGTCGCGATCGACATGACCGCCGCGTCCGCCCCCCGTGCATTGCGCGCCCGCGCGGCGATCGTCTTCCAGCAGTTCGGGCTGTTCGACCATATGTCGGTCCTGCGCAACCTGACGCTGGCGCCGACCGTCGTCGCCGGGCGTCCCCGCGCCGAGGTGGAGGAGGCGGCGCGGCACCGGTTGCGCATGCTGGGCCTGGCGGACAAGGCCGAAATCCGGCCATCGCGCCTGTCCGGCGGGCAGAAGCAGCGCGTGGCGATAGCGCGCGCGCTGATGACCCAGCCGGACCTGCTGCTGCTGGACGAGCCGACATCGGCCCTCGATCCCCGCCTGGTGTCCGAGGTGACGGCGCTGCTGCGGGATCTGGCGAGGGCGGGGATGACGATCATCCAGGTTTCGCACGGCATGGAATCCGTCGCCGCCCTGTCCGATCGCATCGTTCTGCTGGAAGACGGGCGGGTCCGCGCCGTCGGTGCCGGGGCGCGGGCCGCGGCCGAGCCGTCGATCGCGGCCTTCATGAACGCCCATCGCTAGGATGTCGCCCTGGCTGGGCAGGAAAGGAAATATCGTGGAATTTCGAGGAACCTACACCGTCATGATCACGCCCTTCGACGGGCAGGGTCGCATCGACGTGCCGGCGCTGCGGCGTTTTACCGACTGGCAGATCGCGCAGGGCATTCGCGGGCTGATCCCCCTGGGCTCGACGGGCGAATTCCTGTCGCTGACGGACGATGAACGCACGCTGGTCGCCGAGACGGTGATCGGACAGGCTGCCGGGCGGGTTCCGGTTTTCATCGGAACGGGTGCCGAGAACACGGATGATGTCATCCGCTACAGCCGGGAGGCCGAATCGCTGGGGGCGGACGGCGTGATGATCATTCCGCCATTCTATTCGACGCCGACCGAGGATGAACTGTTCGTCCATTATCGCCGTGTTTCGGATGCGATCGGCCTGCCGATCATGCTCTACAACAATCCCGCGACCGCCAATGTCGACCTGCTGCCCGAACTGGTGGCGCGGCTGGGCACCATCGACAATTGTCGCCTGATCAAGGAATCGACGATGGATGTCACGCGCGTGCGGGACATCATCCGCCTGTGCGGCGACCGGATGAGCGTGTTCGGCGGCATCATGGGATTCGAAAGCTTTCTCGAAGGCGCTGTCGGGTGGGTCGCCGTGGCGTCGAACGTCGCGCCCCATGCCATGAGCCAGATCTTCGCCCTGTGCGACGGGTTCCGCGATATCGGCGCGGCGCGCGAGATCTATCGGCGGCATGTGCCGCTGATCCGCTTCGTGGGCGGCGGCGGGTATGTGGCGGGATCGAAGGCGCTGCTGAGGCATATGGGATTCGACGTGGGGGGGCCGCGTCCGCCGCGCCTGCCGCTGCCGGCGGCGCAGGATGCGCAGGCGTTCGAGATCGTGCGCGATCTCGAACTGCGTTTCGTCGCGGCATGAAGGCGACGCGGCAGGTCCGTGTCCAGGTCTGGATGGCGGCGTCGCTGCTGGTGGCGATCGCCCCCTGCCGCGCGGCACCGTGCCCCGTGGTGCCCGGACTTGTCGCGCCGGGGCATTTGACGATGGCGACGAACCCGACCCTTCCGCCGCTGCAATATATGAGCGTGGACGGAGATCTGTCGGGCATGCGGATCGTGCTGGGGCGGGAAGTCGCGCGCAGGCTCTGCCTGGAGCCCGCCTTTCTTTCCACCTCCTTTGCGCAACTGACGTTGGGGTTGCTGGAAAAGCGATGGGACGTGATCGACACCGGCATGTTCTACACCCCCCAGCGGGCGACGCTGATGGAAATGGTGCCGTACGAGATCCAGGCCATCAGCCTGAGCGTGGCGGATGACGCGCCCATGGTCGTGCGCGGCGTCGACGACCTGGCGGGCCGGTCGCTGGGCGTCGAGATGGGCGGAATCGAGGAACGCCATGCCCGCGAGATCGACCGCGTCCTGCGGGAGGCGGGAAAACCGGGGCTGGATATCAAGACGTTCCAGAATGTGGGCATCGCCTTCGCGGCGCTGCGTGCGCACCAGGTGTTCGCCGTCTTCTCGATCGATGCCGTGGCGCAGCGGGGGGTGGCGCAGGGCGGTGTCCGGCGGGACCTGCATGGCCTCTATCCCACGCCGGTGGCGCTGGCGTTGCGTGACGCCGCGCTGGCGGACCGGGTCGCCGGCGCCCTGAGCGCGATGCGGGCCGATGGTACGCTCGAACGGATCATGGCGCCGTATGGCGTTTCCGCGATTTCCGGCAGGATCGAGGCGTCGGGTCCTGGCCGCCTTTCAAACCGCTACTGAACGACAGGGCATCCGACATGCAGGTCTGGAACTGGCACGGTTTCTTTACTTACCTTACGAGCCCTTACATCTTTCGTGGCGCGCTGGTCACGTTGTGGATGACCTTCGCGGCGATGGTGTTCGGCTGTCTGCTGGGGCTGGCGCTGGCGGTCATGAAGCGGTCGCGCCATCGCGCGCTGTCGGTGCCGGCGCGGTTCTATGTCTGGCTGTTTCGCGGCACGCCGCTGCTGGTGCAACTCGTCGTGATCTATGCGGGCCTGCCGAAGCTGGATATCCGCCTGAGCGTGACGGCCTGCGCGGTGATCGGCCTCAGCCTCAACGAAGCCGCCTACCTGGCCGAAATCATCCGGGCCGGGCTGAACGCCGTGCCGCCTGGCCAGATCGCGGCCGCGCGCGCCCTGGGCATGGATGAGTGGCAGATTTCCAGCCGCATCGCCTTTCCGCAGGCCTTTCGCCTGATCATCCCGCCGCTGGGCAATTCGGTGAATGGCTTGCTGAAGACGACTAGCGTGACGTCGGTCATTTCCATGGAAGAGCTGATGCAGCGCAGCCAGATCCTGGTGCAGGACCAGTTCATGGTGTTGGAACTCTTCTCGGTCGCGGCCCTGTATTACCTCTTCATGACGACGGCGTGGGATTTCCTGCAGCGCCGTATCGAACGCCGTGCCGAACGGCCGTATCGCCGTCTGTCGTCGGCTGGGGGCGCCGGCCTGCCGCCGGACCTGGCCGCCGCAAGCAGGGACGCACGGTGATGGAAGGCGGGATCGCCTTTCGTTTCGAAGGGCAGGACCTGGCGGCCCGGCCGGGGCAGAGCGTGACGGCGGCGTTGCTGATGCATGGCGTCCTCGCCCATCGCACGGTCCGCGATGGCACGCGGCGCGGGCCATTGTGCGGAATCGGCGCCTGTCACGAATGTCTTCTGGAAATCGACGGGCGGTTGTCCCAGCGCGGCTGCATGACCACGGTGTGCGCGGGTATGGAGGTCCGGCATGCCAGGAGCCTGCCGGATGCGGGGGAGGCCGTGCCGCTGGGCGCCGTGCCCGATGCGATCGGCGTGGAACGATGCGACGTGCTGGTCGTCGGAGCTGGGCCGGCGGGGATCGTGGCGGGCCGCCTGATGGCGGCCGGCGGGCTGGACGTGCTGGTGGTGGACGAACGGCACGGGCCCGGCGGGCAATATTTCAAGCAGGACGCGGTCAGCGGGCGGGCGCCCGACGGGCAGGCGCGGCAGGGTGGCAAGGCCGTCGCGGCGCTGAAGGACAGCGGCGCGCGGATCTGGACCGACACGCTGGTCTGGGGGGCTTTTCGCGAAGGGACGGAACTGCGTGTCGGTATCCTGCGGCGCGGGCGGGCCGGCTACATCGTGCCGCGCCATGTCGTGATTGCGACCGGGGCGCAGGAGATGCCGCGCCCGCGCCCCGGCTGGACCTTGCCCGGCGTGATGACCACCGGCGCGGCGCAGACCATGCTGCGGGCCTATGATACCCCCCTGCCGGGCAGGATCGTGATCGCGGGGAACGGGCCGCTGAACCTGCAACTGGCCGCCGAGCTGATCGGGCGGGGGGCATCGGTCGTGGCGCTGGTCGAGGCGGCGGCGCCCCCCTGGACGCGCCCCGCGCTGGCCGCGCGCCTGAGCGTTGCCTCCCCCCTGCTGGCTGCGGCCGGCGGGCGGCACCTGTCCCGGCTGCGGGCCGCCCGCGTACCCGTGCTTTGGGGAAGCCGCCTGGTCCGTATCGAGGGGGCGGGGCGGGCGCAGGTAGCGATCGTCGCGGAACCGGACGGGCGTGAGTGCCGTCTGGAGGCGGATGCCGTCTGCCTGGGAGATGGGTTCGTTCCTGCCAACGAACTGGCCCGCCTGCTTGGCTGCGCCCATTCCGTCTCCGGCTGGCCGGTGCCGCATCCCGAGGCGGGGCGGCTGGCGGAGGGGACGACCGACCAGGCCGATGTCTCGATCATCGGTGAGGCCGGACGGTTCGGGGGCGCGGCCCTGGCGCAGGCGCAGGGCGCGCTGTGTGCCGGGCGCCTTCTGTCCCTGTTCGGGAAGACGGGACCGGCGGCGGAGAGTCGTGCGGCGCGGCGGCGTTTCCGGCACGCAGAGCGTTTCCAGGACCTGCTGTGGCGGCTGTATGCCCCTGTCGCGGATCTGCCGGTGCCGGCGGACGATACCATCCTGTGCCGTTGCGAGGGCCTGTCGGCAGCCGGTATCCGCGCGCAATGCGCGCGCGACGAGGTGCAGGATATCGCAACGCTCAAGCGGGCGACCCGATCGGGCATGGGGCGGTGCCAGGGGCGGTTCTGCCAGCCGGCGCTGGCCGCGATGCTGCCCGCCCCGACCGGCGAGATGGATTTCGCCGCGCCGCAGATGCCGCTGCGCCCGATCCCGCTGGCCGCCCTGGCGGTGGAAAAGCCCGAATGGCGCGGGCACCGGCGGGTGGAGATTCCCTCCGCCCTGCCGAAAGGCGGCGTCTCGGCCCCGGTATCGGGCAACGTGCAGGTGACGGATGTGGTGGTGATCGGGGCCGGGATCGTGGGCCTGTTCACCGCGCTGTTCTTGGCGCAGGCCGGGCGTCGGGTCGTGGTGCTGGAACGCGGACGCCCCGGTGCCCTGGCGTCGGGCGGCAATGCCGGCAGCCTTCATGCCCAGCTCATGGCCTTCGACGACAGCGCCGGGGCGGATGGTCCGTCGCTGCCGGCGCGGACGCTGGCCTTGCAGCGGGAATCGATCGGGATGTGGCAATCCATGGTGCCGTTCTTCGACCGGGACCTGGAAATCAAGGTGTGTGGCGGCCTGGCCGTTGCCGAAAGCGAG
This sequence comes from Gluconacetobacter asukensis, assembly GCF_014174375.1. Lineage (GTDB taxonomy): Bacteria > Pseudomonadota > Alphaproteobacteria > Acetobacterales > Acetobacteraceae > Gluconacetobacter > Gluconacetobacter asukensis. The sequence goes on along the minus strand of NZ_JABEQE010000012.1, from coordinate 5,729 downwards.
GCCGACATGGCGCGCCTGCGGGCGAAAGTGGCCGTCGAGCAGTCGCTGGGTGTGGCCTCGTGCATGGTGGACAGCCAGGAATTGCGTGCGATCGAGCCGGCGCTGGGGGCGGGGTTTCCGGGGGGCGCCTATTGTTCCGAGGAAGGCAAGATCAATCCGATGGCGGCCACGCTAGCGGTGATGGCGCGCGCCAAGGACGTGGGCGTCACCATCCGGCCGCTGTCCCCCGTCGCGGCGATCACGCGCGAGACGAACGGATTCCGCATCGTCGCGCAGGACGGTCGGGCCTGGTCGGCGGGTGCGGTGGTGAACGCGGCCGGTGCGTATGCCGGTGAGGTCGCGGGCCTGGTCGGCCGGCGCCTGCCGGTCTTCGGTGCGCCGCTTCAGATGGTGGTGACCGAACCGGTGGCCCCGCTGGTCGGTTCGTTGCTGGCCCATGCCAGCCGTCACCTGACGCTTAAGCAGGCGGCCAACGGCACGCTGCTGATCGGCGGAGGATGGAGCGCCGGGCTGGATGCCGTGCATGGCCATCCGCGCCCGTTGCGGGACAGTCTGGAAGGCAATCTGTGGGTCGCGCGAAAGCTGGTGCCGGCGCTGGGCAGCGTGCACGTGGTACGGAGCTGGGCGGCCATGAACATCGATATCGACGGGGCGCCGATCCTGGGCGAAAGCCCGGACGTGCCCGGATTCTACAATGCCGTCACGGCCAATGGCGTCACGCTGGCGCCGGCCATGGGGCGTAGCGTCGCCGACATGGTGCTGGGCACCGGGCGGCGCGCGGACCTCGATATCTTTTCCCCCCGGCGCTTTCATGGAGGCTGCGCATGATCGTTCTGGACAATGTGACGAAATCCTATGGTGGGTTTCGCGTCCTCAATGGCTGTTCGGCGACCATCCGGCGGGGCGAGGTGGTCGTGATCTGTGGGCCGTCGGGGTCGGGGAAATCGACTCTGATCAAGTGTGTCAACGCGCTCGAACCTTTCGAGGGCGGCCAGATCGTGGTCGACGGCATGGCCGTCCGGTCGTCGGATGTCAGCCTGCAGGCCCTGCGCGCGAAGGCCGGCATGGTGTTCCAGAGCTTCGAGCTTTTTTCCCACCTGACGATTCTGGACAATGTCATGCTGTCCCCGCGTCTGGTGCAGAAACGTCCTGCCCAGTCGGTGCGCGAGGAGAGCATGCGCCTGCTGGAACGCGTGGGGTTGGCACAGCATGCCATGAAATATCCGATCGCCCTGTCCGGCGGACAGCAGCAGCGCGTGGCGATCGCGCGGGCGCTGGCGATGCGTCCTTCGATCATGCTGTTCGACGAACCGACTTCGGCGCTCGACCCCGAGATGGTCGGCGAGGTCCTGGCCGTGATGGGTGAACTGGCGCGCGAGGGCATGACCATGATGTGCGTGACCCATGAAATGGGATTTGCCCGCCAGGTCGCGGACCGAATCCTGTTCGTGGACCGGGGCGAGATCGTCGACGATTGTTCGTCGCGGGATTTCTTCGCCGGCCGGTGCAGCCCGCGCGCGCAGGCGTTCCTGAGCAGCGCTTGCTGAACCGGCGCTTGCCGGGCGCTTTCCGGCAGGGCTGCCGCAAACAGAAGATTCACAAAAAAACGAATGGCCATTGTTCCGCTTTACGATTGAATTCGATTGGTATACAAATCGCATATAGAACGAAGACCGTGATGCGTATCCGAGCGAAAGGCGGCCGATGTCTGAGATCCTGAGTGATGAGAAAATTCCGAGCGACGGGATCGAATGCACCGTCGACCGTGATTTCGACACGTTGCAGGTCGCGTTTCTGCGCGAACTGGTACGCGTGCCGTCGGACAATCCGCCGGGAGATTGCGCGCCGCACGGCCGCTTTGCCGCCGAGCGCCTGGAGGCGCTGGGGTTCGTGGTGGAGCGGGACGTGGTGCCGGCGGACGTCCTGGCGCGGAGCGGCCTGCGCAGCGCCACGAACCTGATCATACGGCAGCGCTTCGGAAACGGGGACGGCCCGGTCGTCGCCTTGAACGCCCATGGCGATGTGGTGCCGCCGGGAGGTGGATGGACGCACGATCCCTATGCCGGGGTGATCGAAGGCGGGCGCCTGTATGGGCGGGGGGCAGCGGTTTCGAAATCCGATTTTGCAACCTTCGCCTTTGCCCTGCGGGCCCTGAACGCCCATGCCGAAGGCTTACAGGGGCAGGTGGAGTTGCATTTCACCTACGACGAGGAAACGGGGGGCAGCGCGGGGCCGGGCCGGTTGCTGGAAGAGGGGCTGACGCGTCCCGATTATGTCATCAGCGCCGGTTTCACCTACGGGGTGATGATCGCGCATAAGGGAAGCCTGCAGCTTGACGTGACATTCGTGGGAAAGGCGGCGCATTCCGCCTGGCCCGATACCGGCTGCGACGCCATTCAGGCGGCGTGTGGCGTAATGGCGGCGCTGTATGCCCATCGGGACGAGCTGGCCTCCCGGTCGTCTGCCATTCCCGGTATCGGCGCGCCGACGCTCGTCATCGGCACCGTCGGCGGCGGCGTGGCCGCGAATGTCGTGCCGGAACAGGCGACATTCCGAATGGAGCGGCGAATCCTGCCGCATGAGGATCCGGATGAGGTGGAGCGCGAACTGCGCGACATCGTCGTCCGGGCCGCGACGGTAGAAGGCGTGACCTGCGCCGTGCGCCGTCATCTTCTGGCGCTTCCGCTGGTGCCCGAAAGCCGGCAGGCACCGCTGGTCGCGGCGCTACAGGACGCGGCCGAGACCGTGATCGGCGAGCGGATTCCGGCAGAGGGCATGGCCCTGTTCACGGACGCCCGCCTTTACAGCAATGCCGGATGCCCGACCGTTCTGTATGGGGCGGGGCCACGTCGCCTTCAGGACGCGAATGGCCACCGGGCGGACGAACATGTGGTGCTGGAAGACATGCGCCGGGCGACGAAAGTGGTGGCGATCGCCCTGTGGCGGCTGCTGGGGCATCCCTGCACCAAATCATAACGAAAACGATCTGAAAACATCCTTTTGCCTGCAACGCAGGTCCTCCGGAACGGAATGGACCGATGGAGTCGACATGAACATCAGGAAGCTTGCGCTTTATTCCACGATTCTGTCCTTTGGTCTCTGGAACGGGGGAGCCGTCGCGGCGACTGCAGACGGGAGTGCCCAGGATTCGAAAAGTTCCGCGCATGTGAAGAAGGCCAAGGCCGCCCCCCGCCATGTGGCCGCCAGCGAAGAAAGCGTGATCGTGACCGGTACGCATGCGAGCAACCGCCATGCGCGCCAAAGTACGAGCCCCGTCACAGTTCTTTCCGCTGCGACGCTGCGTCGTTCGGGCATGCTGAACCTGTCGGACGCCCTGACCAGAACCTATCCGTCGATCAATGTCAGTACGATGGGCAACGATGCGGGAGCCCTGACGGCCTCCATCCGCATGCGGGGGCTGAACCCCAATGAGGTCCTGGTTCTGGTCGATGGCAAGCGCCGCCACACGACTGCCAACATCAATGCCGACGCGGGACCGAATTTCGGTTCGACGCCGGTCGATCTCAACATGATTCCGTCCAACATGATCGACCATATCGAGGTATTGGAAGACGGCGCCGCTGCGATGTATGGGTCCGACGCGATCGCCGGCGTGGTGAATATCATCACCAAGAAGCAGGATCATGGTCTCGACATCAGTTCCCAGACCGGTGCGAACGCCTATAATGGCGATGGCTGGCAGTATCAGGTCAATGCCGACGGCGGGTTCAAGCTGGGCCAGGACGGCTATATGCATATTGCCGCCCAAGTCTATCATACCGACCATTTCGTAACGAAGACGCTTGATCATCGCCTGGCCGGCTACACACCAACCGGCGTGCAGGACGAACTGTATACAGGCTCCTTGAAGGTTCCTGGTGATTCCAACAAGATCATGAGCACGCCGGAGGAGACGCGCGAGAATCTCGGAATCGATTTCGGCAAGCCGATTACGGATGATGTCCAATTCTATGGACAGGTCACGTACGGGCACCGTCATGCCGAAGCGTATGAGAATTATCGTCTGCCCTCCGGCACCAGCGCCAGCAATCCGGCGCTGTTTCCCAATGGCTATTCGCCGTTGGAGACGATCGACGAGAACGACTATGCCGCCACGCTGGGTCTGAAAGGGAAGAGACTGTTCGGCTTCGATTGGGATCTGAGTACGACCTGGGGGGAAGACCTGGACAAGATCAGCACGAAGCACACCACCAATCCTAATATGTATGCCGCGACGGGCTATACGCCGACGACCGTCCGCAACGAGAATTTCCGGCTCGCGCAATGGACGAACAATCTGGATTTCCGAAGGAATTTCAGAATTGCCAACGCCGTGCCGATGACGCTGGCATTTGGCGGCGAACACCGGCTGGAGCAGTACACCGTGGTCGCGGGCGAACCGGCATCTTATGAATATGGCGGTACGTCTGCGCTGGCGGGGCTGACGCCGCAGGATGCCGGGAAGTGGAATCGCGATATCTGGGCGGCATACTTGGACGGCGATTTCCATCCCACGTCGAAATGGGATCTCGATTTCGCCGGACGTTTCGAACATTATACCGATGTCGGCAACACCGAAAACGGCAAGGTTTCGACGCGCTACGACTTCACCCGCCGGGTCGGGGTGCGGGCGACCATCAGCAACGGTTTTCGTGCGCCCACGATGGCCGAACAGCATTACAGTGCGATCAATGTCGGGCCGACTTCCGTTCTGGGGCTGCTGCCTGTCTCGTCGCCGGAGGCAGCGGCGACGGGCGCTTCGCCCCTGAAGCCGGAACGGTCCACGAGTGCAAGCGGTGGTATCGTTCTGGAACCGGTCGATGGCTTTCATGTCGAGGCGGACGTCTACCAGATCAACATTCGGGACCGTGTGGTACAGGGTGGCAACGTTACTGGTCCGGCGGCTGTCGCTGCGCTGGAACAAATGGGAGTCTCGCTGCCGGCCTTGACGCAGCAGTCGGAAAATGCGGTTCAGACCTATTATTTCACGAATGGCGCCAGCACTCGGACGCAAGGTCTGGACATCAAGGCGGATTACATGGTGCACATGCATCAGTACGGCAATCTTGCCCTGTCGATGGCGCTGGACCTGAACCGTACCCGGCTGACGCATAACGGTCTGTCCAGCACCGGTTCGCCGCTGCTGAATGCGCAGAATATCGGTTATCTGACAACGGGTTTCCCGCGCAGCAAGATCATCCTGAATGCCTACTGGACCATGGGGGCGTGGGATATCAATCTGCGCCAGACCCGGTACGGCGAAACGACGGGCATGATGACATATCAGGACTGGACGCCTTCGGCCGCCACATGTCCGGGCGGTGGGCAGTTGGAACAGTCGAGTGTCTGTTTCGCGCAGTTCAAGAATACGCCCCGTTGGTTGACCGACCTGGAGATCGGTTACCGTGTCAGCCCGCGGTGGCATATCGCAGTCGGTGCCAACAATATTTTCAACGTCCGCCCACGCAAGCTGCCGGGCGAGCTGAATCAGCTGGGCGGGAACCCGTATGATACGTTCTCGTCCCAGGTTCCGATGACGGGTGGATATTATTATGGGCGGGTAAATTTCACACTCTGAAGACCTGCCGAAATAACGAGGAATGATAGTATGTTTGCAGAGATCGACCCGCCGCACCGGCTGTTGATGGGGCCTGGCCCGGTGAACGTGCATCCGCGCGTGCTGCGGGCGATGTCGGCGGACATGCTGGGTCAGTTCGACCCGGAGATGA
>NZ_JABEQE010000011.1 GCF_014174375.1 Gluconacetobacter asukensis | reverse complement strand
GGCTCCATTGCTCGTCTGTCAGTGTCCGTCTGCTCAAGGCTTGCCCTCCATCGACAGCCTTGAATCAGAACTTCAAATCAAAGGGAATCCATGAATGCAGACAGCGCCTAGTGGTTCGAGCACCTTTCACCATGTCACCGCGCGACCGGATCAAAAACCTCGACTACATAGTTGGGCAATTCGAACCGGTGCGTGGGTGCGCCGAAGGTAGCCGTGACGGGGGCCACCAGTAGGGCCTGCGCTACAGGGAATTTGTCGACCACCACGAAGAAGGGGCGATCCCGACGGCCGAAGCCTGAGTACCAGTTCTCGTTGCCGATCAGGAAGACGGGGACGATCTTGCCCACCGACTTCCCGCAGCCAACGGGGTCCGTGCAGGCGGCGACCGTGCGCACGCGCGCTGCGCCGCGAGTTCCGACGGTGATGATCGAAGCCGACCAGTATGAGGCGTAGCCGTCGGTGAGATGTTGTCGAATGAGGAGATCCGCCAACGCCTGCTGTCTCGGATACAGCAGGGTCGGCGCCGGTCTCGCCACGGCATAGCCATAGCCGAGCAAGGCGATGGTCGCGCCAACGGTGAGGCAACCATAGGCCACGACCGACCGGACGGGCGGCAGGGTTCTTCCCATCAGTATGGCGAGGAAAATGATGGCCGGTATGAAGTATCTCGCCGTATCGACATTCACGAGTAGGCTACTGAAGGTAGCCGACACAATGTCGATGACGGCGCCCGCCAGCAGGAGTTGATCGATCAGGGTTGGCTCAGGGGCCTCGTCCGCTCCGCAGACGTATCGAACAATACGGCGGAATGTGGTCCAGAGCACCCAAATCATCGCCAATATCAGGGGGAGCCGCACCAAAAAGAGGATCGCGCCGCTCAAGCCCCTACCGAAGAAATTCGTACCGGTCAGCACGAGAAAGCTGTTGAAGGTCAGATAGAGGTTTCGGGGCAGGTCTTCGACCGAAACGAAGGTCAGAGGGGTGGACGCGACGCGGATGCCTCCGTGAGCCTGGTTCCACGCCACGAAGTATTTGGCGAGGAGGGCGGCCGCCACGACGGTGGCGAGCACCACGGCTTTCCCCCCGTCCCTGCGCTTCAGAGCGCCGATGGCCATGACCAGGCTTATGGCGCCGACCCCGATGACGAGCGCCAGCGGATCGCCGGCGACGGCGAGGAAGGTGGTAAGGCCGAGCGCGATTGTGGCGATTTTGCTCTTGCGGCCCACCGTCGAAGCGATGGGAACGAGGAGGAACATGGCCAGTATGTAGATGATCGTTCCGATGTGGATGGGGGATAGGACGATCAGGTTCATCGGCGGGTTGTTGCGCAGGATCGGCAGGGCGACGATCGCTGCGACGGGCAGCAGCGCGAACCGGAACCGGGAGACGCCCGCTCCAGTCGCCACGGCCGCCAGCACGACCACTCCGGCCCAGTCGAAAGCCGAGCTCAGCATCATGATGATTGGGTGGTTGCCGAATAAGGCGATCAGCGCCGCCTCGAAGGCGAGGTCCGAGGTCCAGAACGTGTCGCTGCCCCACCACCAGCCTTTGAGCCGCCAGTTGCCAGCCGCCATATCCGCAGCGGCGAGATAGCCGCCAGCGGTATCGGAATTGCCCGGGTATTCGGCGAAAGCCCAATAATAGATCCAGGTGAGCGCCAGGGTGGTCACCAGAAGCAGCGTGAAGATGACCGTCGGGCGAATCCAGCCGGAGGCGCTGCGCGATGTCATGATGCTCTTTTCATAGAGGAACAGTTCTGGCCCGTATCGGCATCTTGCTCCCAACCGAACCGGCTGCGGATCAGGTATAGGGGACGCTGCTTTACTTCCTGGTAGATGCGCGAGACGTATTCGCCGAGCGTGCCTATGGCCAGCATTTGCAGGCCGAACCCGCCGAGGATGAATACCGCGAGCGACGGATAGCCGGCCTGGTCGCGGCCGAACATCAAGGTCCGCAACACGATCACCAGCGCCCAGAGGAAGGCCGCGGCGGCGGTGCCGCCGCCGACATAGCTCCACACGCGGATCGGGGCGCCGGAAAAGGCGGTGACCCCGTCCAACGCAAAATTCCACAGCTTCAAGTAGCGCCAACTGGTTTTACCGGCGGCACGTTCGGGCCGCGCATAGGGGACGGCCACCTGGCGGAAGCCCACCCATGCGAACAGGCCTTTCATGAAGCGGCTCCGCTCCGGCAGCTGCCGCAAGGCCAATACCACTTCGCGATCCATCAGACGGAAATCGCCAACGTCGCTCGGCATATCGACCGTACTCAAGCTGTTGAAAAGCGAATAGAACAGGCGGGAGGTCAATCGCTTGAACAGGGTGTCGCGGCTACGGTCGGCGCGAAGGCCGTACACCACATCATAGCCGTCCTCCCACCGGTCGACGAACTCGGAGATCACGCTCGGCGGATCCTGCAGGTCGACGTCCATGGGCACGATCATGTCGCCCTCAGCGGCGTCCAGCCCTGCGGTGAGGGCAGCCTCCTTGCCGAAGTTGCGGCTGAAGTCGATCACCTTGATCCTTGGATTGCGTCGACGGTGAGCCAGCAGGATCGGCAGAGTCGCATCACGGCTGCCGTCGTTGATGCAGATGATTTCATAGGCGGTGACGCAGGCGTCGAGCACCGGCTCCAGCTGCTCGAAGAACAGGTCGAGCACGGCCGCTTCATTGTAGGATGGGGCTATAACAGACAGACATTTGCCGCGCCGATCACGCCGGGTCGCAGGCGTGACTTCGAGATTTGCGCCCATGCTCCGCCGCCCTCGTCCAACGTACTGTGAACGTAGGTTCCCGGAGGCCGGCCAACAGTTCATACCCCCGAAATCCGCCGCGTTCGCGCCGGGTGGGCGGAAGCGGGTCGAGTGGCGGCGTTGTTTTACGCGTTCTTTCTGGGTCGGCGTGTCTCGCCCGATCACAGGCTCCGTTGAACCTTCGAGCGCTCGCGCTAACCGAGCCAGAGATTTGATTGACCTTCAGAAGGCGACCTCACCGATCCCAATACATTGGATAAGGTCGGTAGAGTTGAAAGAGTCTTCAGCGTATCCTCAATCTGGCTTCTACCGGCTGCACTGCCGAGACTGCACGCGCTGGGCATGAATCGGCTGGTCGCCATCTCCTCCACCAGCCGGTTCACCAAGCAGCAGTCGACGTCAGACTATGAGCGTCGGGTAGTGGAGGCTTTGGCTGAGGGCGAGGCGGCGGTTGAATCCTTCTGCTCTACCAGAGCCCTGTTAGATCTTGAAGATTGTTCCTATATATGGGGAATAACGGAAAGCAATGCGACGCAGATTTTCACCGACGAAACCTGGGCGGTTCGGGAGCCGCTGATCGAAGCAGTGCGCCCGCCCTCTCGCGGTGGCTATGGGACCAAGGTCTGCGTAGTCGCTGACGGGCGCGGCCGGGCTGTCACCTTCACCCTGGCTCCCGGTCAAGCGCACGAACTGCCGCTCGCGCCCGCCATGCTCGACCGGCTGCCACGCGAACCATTATGGGTCGTCGGCGACAAGGGATATGTCTCCAATGCGTTCCGGGAACATGTCTGGACCATGGGAGCGCGGCCAGCGATCCCGCCCAAGCGCCGGGACGCTGCCGTCGCCTGCCCTCAATGGGCATATCGCAACCGGCATCTGGTGGAAGATCTCCGGGCTCGTCTGAAGGAATGGCGCGCCGTCGCAACCCGATACGAAAAGACCGCCGCCTCGTTCCTCGCCATCCTTCACCTCGCCGCAGCCGCAGGTTGGATCAAGATCTAACAGCACCTAGACCGCTTGCGCATCCGTTTTCAGGCACAGGACAGGCGTGCCGCATATCGTTACTGGGCGCGAAGCCGACCTGCTCCATTCGACAGCGTAGTGTTCAACGTGTGAACGAAGGCGTGACACGAGTATGGAAGTGGAATTCAAGGCCTCTTGTGACCTTCGTGCTCATCTCTCTTCTCACAATCCGTAATTTCCCGAGAAACATTGGGTATTTTTTATTATTGGGCGACCGCGTATTCCGTTCAGGTTCTCGTCAGGAATATGTGCTAGGCCACGGTCCATCTTCCTGGGGACCGAGCATGACCGAAGCCTTTTCGAATGCCACGGACAAGCTGCGCTATGATCGTGGCACTGTCCTCCTGCATTGGGCGACGGCCGTCCTGGTATTGATCCAGTTTGCCCTCGGGGAAACATGGGGTTGGCCCGGAAAGCCGGTTCACCATCTCATGGTCGTCACGCACCTGACCGGGGGCATGTTTCTGACTGCCATCATCCTGTTTCGCATCGTCTGGCGGATCACCTGGGGGCGTCACCTCGCCTCCCTTCTCTCCCCGGTCGACCGGTTCTGCGCCCTGGCCATGGAAAGCACGCTCTACGCCCTGCTGCTGGCGGAAATCGGCCTTGGCTATGCCTGGCGCTGGGGCGCGGGACAGGCAATGAGCTTCTTCGGACTCCTGATCCCTTCCCCCTTTACCCCTTTTTCATCTGGAACAATTTGGTGGATCGAGACTCTGCATTTCTGGAACGCATGGCTGATCGTCGGCCTGGCGGCCGGCCACGCCGCCGCCGCCCTCTTTCACCAATGCGTCCTCAGGGACAACGTGCTGGCACGCATGCTGCCTGCTGGAACGCTTCTGCCGCGTGCGAAGCCATAGCGCGCCCCGCAATCGCATCTGCAGCGCCTGTTTCTACCCATCCTGGATGTTCTCGAGCCCAATACGTATGATGCGCTGCAAACGCCATAAGCAGGCCGCACGGCCTTCTCTCCCCGCCCTTCTGACCATTGGCTTGCTCGCTACAGGCAGGATCGATCCAGCCACAGCACAGACGATGCACCGCGACCAGACCGGTGATGTGATTGTTGACGCGGACTCCCCGCTCCTGCCGCGTCTCGCAGTGGAAACCGTCAAGGTCGAGGAGCGGCCGAAGACGATCGACGCACCAGGCGAAATCGCCGCCGAACCCGCGCGCACCATCTCTCTGCTGCCGCCCGTAGCGGGCCATATCGTCCGTATGGATGTCGCACCCGGCACCCGCGTCAAACGCGGCCAGCTCCTGGCCCTGATCGCGTCAGGCGATATGGCCCAGGCCAGTTCGGACGAGGAAAAAGCCCGCGCCGCCTTCACCCTGGCGGGAGATCAATATGAACGCGCCCGCCATGTCGTCGGCGCCGGAGGCGGTGCGGTCAAGGATCTGGAAAGCGCACGGACCGCCTACGCACAGGCCCGATCCGAACTGGATCGTGCGCGCGACCGTCTCGCAGCACTCGGCCGCGACGGACAGGCCGGGACCGACGCCCACGCCGGCTCCCTGGTCCCGTTGACCGCGCCGATCGACGGCGTGATCGATACGGTCTCGGTCGCGGCGGGCATGAACGTCACCGATCCGACGGCAGTCATGATGACGTTGCTCGACACGCGCATGCTCTGGGTCACTGCCGACCTGGCGGAAGATCAGGCGCCGCTCGTTCAGGCCGGCATGACCGCGCATGCCACGTTTCCGGTTCTGCCCGGCCTCCAATTGAGCGGCGCGCTCGACGGGCTGCGCCCGTCCCTGCAGGCGGACACGCGCCGGCGCACCGTACATTTCGAAGTCACGAACCCGACCGGCACCCTGCTGCCCCATCTCTATGCCCATGTTGCCATCGCCGTGCCGCAGCCACCGGAAATCACGATCCCGCAGACGGCGATCCTGATGAACAACGACGCGACCACGGTGTTCGTGGAAGTGCGGCCCCACGTCTTCCGCCGCCGGACGGTCGATATCGTCTATGACGACGGAACGAACAGCCGGGTCCTGAGCGGACTGGCCGCGGGCGATCGGGTCGTGACCCAGGGCGCGGTGCTGCTGAACGATGATTAACAAATTCATCGGGCTGTGCCTGCGCCAGCGCCGCATCGTCTTCATGATCATGGCGCTGCTGGCCTGTTTCGGTACCCTGGCGTGGCGGGATATCGCGGTCGAGGCCTATCCGGACCTCGGCTCCGTCAATGTCATGATCACGACGCAGGCGGGCGGCCTGGCTGCCGCGGAGGTCGAACAGCAGATCACCACGCCGCTGGAGCGACAACTGGCCAGCGTCCCGGGCCTGATCGACAGCCGGTCCAGCAGCACTTTCGGCCTGTCGCTGATCACGTTGATCTTCCGCGACGGAACAGACGTCTATTTCGCGCGCCAGCGCGTGACCGAACAGATCGCCCAGGCCAACCTGCCGGCCAGCGTCACCCCGGCCCTTGGCCCGGTCACGGGACCCGCCGGCGAGATCTACCGCTACACGCTGCGCTCCGACAGCCTGAACCTGATGCAGTTGTCGGACATCCAGAACTGGGTCGTCATCCCGGCGCTGATGCAAATCCCAGGGGTAGCGTCGGTGAGCAATTTCGGCGGGTTTACCAAGGAATATCAGCTCCTGCTCGATCCGGACGCCCTGAACCGGTACCATATCGGGATCAACGACGTCCTGGCCGCGCTGAAGAACAATAATGTCAATGTCGGCGGCGATCGCGTCACGCGCGGCGACCAGTCCTATATCGTGCGCGGGATCGACATGGTTCATACCCTGGCCGACATGGGCGATATCGGCGTGGTCGCGCATGACGGCAAGCCGGTGCTGATCCGCGACCTGGGCCAGATGCAGTTCGGACATCAGGTCCGGCAGGGCATCCTGGGGAAGGACGGCAATCCGGACACGATCGAAGGCATCGTCGCAACCCTGACCGGCCAGAATCCCTCGCAGGTCCTGGCCGCCGTCCACGCGCGGGTGGATCTGCTGAACAGGCGCCTGGCGCGGCAAGGCGCGCGGATCGTGCCCTATATCGACCGCGACAATCTGGTCCGCGCGACCACCGACAAGGTGGCTCACACGGTGCTGGAAGGCATGGGACTGGTCTTCGTCGTACTCGTGCTGTTCCTCGGCAGTCCCCGCAGCGCCGTCATCGCCGCCGTCACCATCCCGCTGTCGCTGGCCACCCTGTTCGTGCTGATGATGGGCCTGCACATGCCGGCCAACCTGTTCTCCCTCGGTGCCATCGATTTCGGCGTGATCGTCGATGGCGCGATCGTGGTGACCGAAGCCATCCTGCGTTTGCGTGAGGACCATCCGGACAGGACGCTGATCCCCGGGGACATCCTTGAGATCACCGACACGATGGCGCGCGCGATCTTCTTCGCGACCCTGATCATCATCATCGCCTACGGCCCCCTGTTTGCCTTCGAGGGGGCCTCGGGCAAGCTGTTCCGGCCCATGGCCTTCACCGTCAGCTTCGCCCTGCTGGGCGCGCTGCTCTGCGCCATCACGCTGATCCCCTCGCTGGCGTTCCTGGTCCTGCGTAAACCACACCGGCTGTTCCATAATGCCCCGCTGGAATGGTTGCACAGGGTCTATCACCGGCTGCTGGCCCACAGTCTGGATCGTCCATTCCTGGCCTATGCCGGGGGCATCGCCGCCTTCGTTCTGACGGCATGGCTTGGCGCCAGCGCCGGACGCGAGTTCCTGCCCGATCTCGACGAGGGCGCGCTGTGGATCCAGGTCCAGCTTCCCTCCGGCCTGTCGCTGGAGCGAGCCAGCGCCATGGCTGATGAGATCCGCACGGCGATCCGTTCCTTCCCGGAAACCAGCTTCGCCGTCACGCAGCTCGGCCGCAGCGATTCCGGTACCGACCCATGGACGCCGTCGCATATCGAAGCGCCGGTCGGGCTGCGTCCCTATGACGAATGGCCGCATGGCGAGACCAAGGCCCAGTTCGTTGCCCGCCTCCGCACACGCCTGGCGACGATCCCGGGTATCAGCTTCGGTATCAGCCAGCCGATCGCCGACAACATGAACGATCTGGTCGGCGGCGCGCATTCGCCGCTGGTCCTGCGCGTCTATGGGGACGATTTCCATGAACTGCGCCGGATCGGCACGCAGATCGTCGATGTCATGCGGCAGGTTCCCGGCACGGCAGCGGCCTCGATCTTCCAGGAGCCGCCGACACCCGAACTGGATGTAGCCGTGGACCGCAAGGAAGCCGCGCGCTACGGACTGGCCGGCACGGACATCCTGGCCGTGGTCCAGAACATGATCGGCGACACCCCCGTCTCTTCGGTCTATGTCGGGGACCGCGTCTACAACATGACCGTCCATATCCCGCGCGCGATCAACAGCAATCTCGACATCATCCGCCAGTTGCCGCTGACCACGCCGTCAGGCGCGCGGATACCGCTGGGTGTGGTTGCCCATGTCTCGCTGCAGACCGGCGAGGGAACGATCGCCCATGAGCGCAACCAGCGCCAGATCACGATCCGCCTCGATAATGGACAGCGGCCGCTCTCCCAATATCTCGCCGATGCGCAGGCCCGTATCGCGACTCAGGTCCATTTCGATCCCTCCGTCTACAGCCTGGAATGGGCCGGCACGTTCGAGCAGGCACAACGCGCCCAGGCGCGCCTGACGGTGGCGCTTGGCATCATGTTCGCCGTCATGCTAGTGCTGCTGTTCTGCCAGTTCGGCGCGATGCGTCAGGCGGTGCTGGTGCTGGCCGTGGTGCCGATGGCGACACTCGGCGGGCTGGTCGCACTGCATGCGCGTGGCGAGACGCTCAATATCGCGACCGCCGTGGGCTTCATCGCCCTGTTCGGTGTCGCGATCCAGAACGGCATCATCATGGTCTCGAACTTCAATCGCCTGCGCGCCGAGGGCGAATCCCTGCGGACGGCGGTCCTAGACGGCGCGGGCCAGCGTTTCCGCCCGGTCCTGATGACGGCCACCGTGGCCAGCGTGGGCATGCTGCCGGCGGCGCTCGCGACCGGCATCGGCACCGATGTCCAGCGTGGGCTGGCGACGGTGGTGGTCGGCGGACTGGGCATCGCCACCGTGCTGACCCTGTTCATTCTCCCGACCTATTATTACGAACTGGAAAAACGGCTGGAAGGGCGGCTAATGCGCCGTACGCCCGGGGAGGCGTCATCATGACGCCGCGCCGCACCATGTCCCGGCTGGCGGGCGGTTTCGCGGTGATCGCGCTGGCTGGCTGCGCCGTCGGTCCCGATTACCATCGCCCGGCCCTGCCGGTGGACAATCGTTATACGCCCGCGCCCCTGCCGCCCCGCACCGCCGAGACCGGCGGTGTGGCGGGCGCCGCGCAATCCTTCCGGCCGGGGCAGGATATCCCGGCCCAATGGTGGGCGTTGTTTCACTGCCCGGCCCTGAACATGCTGGTATCCCGCGCGATCGATCATAGTCCGAGCCTGGAGTCGGCGCATCAGGCCCTGCTGGCGGCGCAGGAGGGCGTCGCCGCGCAGAAAGGAGCGCTGTGGCCGAATGTCAGCGGCTTCTTCAACCCGACACGTAACAAGATCTCCCAGGGTATGAGCGTGCAGGGTTTCAACAGTTATCTCTACAACCTGCATACCCTGCAGCTGAATATTTCCTACATGCCGGACGTCTGGGGCTCCATCCGCCGGCAGATCGAGGCCAGTGACGCACAGCGTGCCCTGGCGCGCTATCAGCTTGATGCGGCCTATCTGTCACTGACCAGCAATCTGGTGAACGCCGCGATCCAATATGCCGCCATCCAGGGGCAGATCGAGGCGACCGAAGGGGTGATCGCGTCGGCGCGCGCCATCCTCGACATCAACGAGAAGCAGAAGCGCTTCGGTGACATGGGCGAGCGGGACGTGACGCCGCAGCGGGTCTTGCTGGCCCAGGCCGAACAGAGCCTGCCGCCTCTGCGCCAGCAGCTGGCCGCCCAGCATGACCTGATCGACGCGCTGACCGGCGACGGGTCGGATGTACCAACGCCGGATTTCCGTCTTGCCGATTTCCATCTGCCGACGGAACTGCCGGTTTCCCTTCCACTGCAGTTGATCGACCAGCGTCCGGACATCCGCGCGGCGGAAGAAACCTTGCATGCCGCAAGCGCCCAGATCGGGGTCGCCATCGCCAACCGCCTGCCCGACCTCGACCTTGTCGCGACGCCAGGACTGGCTGCCAACCGATTCAGCCAGTTTGCGACACCGGGATATGGAACCTGGACCCTGGCGGCAATGATCACGCAGCCACTTTTTGATGGGTTCACATTACTGCACCGGGAGCGGGCCGCCCAAAATACCTACAAGATGGCGATCGAGGACTATCGGAATACAATCGTTCTCGCCGTGCAGAATGTCTCGGACGCGCTTCACGCGATCGGCAATGACGCGGACACTCTGGTCGCGGCCGCAAAAGCCGAAGATGAAGCCAGGAAGAACCTGGACTTCGCGCGTATCGGCAATCATTACGGAGACGAGAGCACGCTCCTGCTCCTTATGGCTCAGCAGGCCGAAATGCAGACGCGCCTGACCCTGGCCCAGGCGCAATCCGGCCGGCTGTCCGATACGGTCGGCCTGTTTCAGGCTCTCGGGGGTGGCTGGTGGAACAGAAAGACCGCAGATCCACGACCGGTTCGTGACCACGTGCCATAACGCGCTTATGTTCACCCCACGCCTGTCATCCAGATTATATCTCTGTCCCGTGCTGTTGCCTCTTATTTCTATTTTTTTCTCAAATATGACAGCCGTTCAATATCAGTTACGCCGTATCGGAAATAAGATTCCTGACCTTCATCTTGCAGGAGAATAAGAGTCATGATGAAGAAATTCCTTCCTGCGCTCACGATTGCGGTCATCACCACATGGGTAAACGTGGCACCTGCCGCAGGCGCCCCGCTGGCCCGGTCTGTCAGCACGCTCAGCCGCGCCGGCGCGCAGTTTGCCCTGCAGGCCGCGATGCGTAGCGCGACGCAACTCAACGCCCCTTGCGCCATAGCCATCGTCGACCGCTCTGGTGGCCTGATGGCCTTCGATCGCTTCGACAACGTCCGTGCCGGCAGCCCGGATCTGGCACTCGGGAAAGCACGAACCTCCGCGCTGCTGGAGCGCCCATCCGAGGAAACGGAAGACAATACCAACAAGGGCCGCACCGCCTTCGTCACCGCTGGATTCATGGCATTGCGCGGCGGCATGCCGCTGAAAGTCGGGGATACGGTCGTGGGTGCCATCGGCGTTGCCGGCGTCAAGAAGGAAAACGATGTCCGCGTTGCGACAGACGCCGCCCTGGCGTTCTCGAAAGAAGCAGTGGAGCACTGACCTGGTCGGTCACCCCCTCCGTCCGCCGTCCTGCGCCTGCTGCGCCTTCTACGTCGCTTCCAATGGCGCAGACGCTGGAGCGGATCGGCGTGCATGATCTCGACATCGGCCCATGGCTGCATATCCCGCGACCCGGACTATCCCGGATTGCCTGGTTCACTCCGCCTCGCAGGGCAGCGCGACCGATACGGTCCGGCGCGCGCGATGCCAGAGCCACACTGCGATCCAGACAGCGAAGATCGTATAGCCGTCGGGGGTGAGGAACACCTGATTATTGGCCGGGAAATAGAACATCATGGTCGTCGTAAGCGCGAACAGTATCGCGGCCGGATCGCTCATGCCCGCGGCTGCCTCGCGCCACCAGATGCCCCACATATAGCCTATGAGCCCCAACACCAGCGCCGCGCCGGGAAAGCCGACATCGTTGGCAATCCATGTCACCAGCGTCGACCAGTAATATTCCTCCAGCCACTCGTGTTCGCCGTTGCGGTACGTGTAGGTGCGCAGATGCGGCGTGTGATCGCCGGTCAACGTTTCATACATGGTGAGCGCCACCGGAGAATGACCGACGCCGAACGAGGATTCGAAGGGGTTCCGCAGCGCGAGGTCGAGCCCATAATAGCCGGAGCAGGTGGAGAGAATGAACAGCGTGACTCCGAAGCGCTGCTGAGGCGGCATCCAGGTGATCCACGGATTGGCGAGGTCGGCGCAGATATTCGTGGCATTCGCGCAGACGCTGCTGCGCGGGAGATGCCGCGCATTGAGACGAAGATCCTTGCGCTCGGTATAGAGAGCCTGGGCGGCATACACGAACAACGCCCCCGCCAGGGCCCAGCGCCAGAAGCGGCGCAGGAGGACCGTGCCGCGATAGCCAGCCGCCCAAGCGCGGCCGTATAAGACAAACATGGCCGAAACGCCGATCACGAACAGATCGGCGATTTCCTTGTCCGTCCCACGCATGAGGGAAAACACGATCGAGCAGGCGGCGGTTACGGCCACTGAAAGCCGACCACTCCAACCAATATCGCGCCAGCGCAATATGCCAAGCGGCAGCACGGCGTATACAAGCGGCGCAAAAAACGCGCGCGCCAGAGCCATGGCGGTGTGATGGCCGGCGGTAGTCACCAGATTGGCTTGCAGCCGCCGGTACGCAGCACCCTGGTCGCTCATGGCGTCGAGCAGTTCCCAGGGGCCCCTGCCCGTATAGGTCATGCAGGAGGGCGTCAGTAACAGAGCCGCGGCCAAGGCGCCAGCGACGAGCAGCAACCGTACTCCGGACAGAGGCGCGGTCAGCCTTGTCGGGCCTTTCGAGCCCGTCCATGCGGCGGCGCCGATCAGGAGAAGGCAGGTCGAGACGTAGGCGACAAGCCGCTCCCATTCCTCGATATGATAGATCGGCCAATTGATAGGCCAGATCAGGAAGAGCAGAAACGTGGCCGCGATCCAGCCGAGCACCAGGAACAGGGGCAGACGGGGAATGCCGGTGGGCGTAACCACCGGCAGGAAAGCCGGGCTCGCGAGCCGCCGGACAATTCGGGATTGAGGCGAAATCATCATGTCGGGCTAGCGCTGTCGAAAAGACCCAAGGTTCGCCGCACGCCCGACTGAAACGACAAATGACGCTGATAATAGTCGTGGCCGGCGTGCCCCATGGCCTTGCGCGCTTCCAGGGGCATATCGGCCAGGGATGCGATGGCTTCCGCGAGGGCGCGCGGGTCGCCGGGCGGTGCAACGACCGCGGCTTTGGATTCGACGAGCAATCGCGCCGCCTCTCCCGCCAGGCCCGCGACGATGGGCCTGCCCATGGCCAGATAGGCCTGCACCTTCGACGGGACCGTGATGGCGAAGAGCGGATGGTCGGCGAGATGCACCAGCAGAGCGTCGGCCTGGGCGAAAATCGCGCCTATCGCATCCTTGCTGACCGGGCCGTGGAACTCCACATTCGTCAAGCTCAGGGCTTCGGCGCGGGCGCGCAGTGGCTCAGCCTCCACGCCGCCACCGTAAAGCCGGATCAGGATATCCGGCTTCCGCTCGCGCAACCGCGCCGCAGCGTCCAGCACCGTCCCAAGATCCTGGGCGCGGCCGAGATTGCCCCCGTAGACCACCACGAAATGATGCGGTGCGAGCCGAGCTTCCCCCTCATTGATCGGAGGCTCGGCTTCCGCCCAGTTCCGGATGGTGACGAGCTTGTCGGCCGGAACGCCATGGGCGTTCAGCGCGGTTTTCATACCTTCCGACTGCGCCACGATGGCATCGCTTCGCCGATAGACGAAGCGGCAAAGCAAGCCGACCAGCCGCATGGAGCGCCGTCCGCCCGCCATGCCCGTGGCCGCGAGCGTGTCGGGCCAGAGATCCTGCACGTCGAGGATGAAGGGCAGCCGCCGCAAGAGGCCGGCAACCGCCGCGGCAAGCCCTACGGTGATGGGCGGGTGATATACGTAGGCGATATCGAAGGGTGTGCGCCGAAGCAGAAGATAGACGAGCGCGGAGAGAAAGAACGAGAGATAGTTGAAGGACCGCCGTAGCGACGAGGAGTCGTGGCTCGGATAAAGCGGCAGCCTGACGACATTCACGCCGCCTATCACCTCCTTGTGGATCAGCCGCAGCCTGTAGCCCGGATAGAGCCGGCCGGTGGGATAGTTCGGGAAGCCCGTCACCACCGTCACCTCATGCCCGGCCGACTGCAAGGCGCGCACGAATTTCGCTCCCTTGATGACGTGCGTTTCGGGGTCGAACCATTGCGTCAGATAGACAATGCGCATTCGGAGCCTCCGCCGTCGGTTTTGAACCCGTCGGCACGGCGGAGGGACCCAACGAGGGGTTGCCTTGGCCTGCTATCCGGTATGGTGCCGGGGAAAGCCGCGTATGTCATCGAAAGAAAGCCCGCCTGTCCCGTTTCTCCACCAAAGGAGCGCACTGCGCCAAGCAGGCGGGCGCGCCCCTTCCCCGGTTCCTTAGTGGCACCGCGGACGCAGTACGGTTCATCGTTCCGGAGTCCTGCGTCACAGAAATCGAGGATCGGCTGGAAAGCCCAACCGCGCGAAGAGGCCCGAGAACAAGAAATTTGGGGTACGATATGGCTGGCCTGCTTGTTCTGAACCTTTTCTCCCCGTTCGGACACAAAGGGAAGATCTGCCGATGGAAGGAGGACAAGGTGACCAAAACCAATCGGATCGATGCACGCCTGAAAGCGCGCCTGACGGTAATGGCCGTCGCGATGCTGCTCGCGGCCATGCCCGCCGCTATCGCCGCCACCGCAGCCGCTCCCGCCGCCCCCGCTCAGGTCGGCGGCCACGAATATACCGTGGTCATCGACGATATGGATTTCGGCCAGACACCGGACAATGCGAAAATTGGCGACACTATCGTGTGGGTTAACCGCGACAGCGTGATGCATTCGGTGACGGCGCGCGACCACAGCTTCGATATCCGGCTCAATCCCGGCCAGAGTGCGAAGATGACTCTCTCCTCTTCCGGACGCATCGCTTTTTTCTGTCTGTTCCACCCGTCCATGCGCGGTGTGCTGAATGTCGCGCCATGATGGCGTTCCTGGCCGCCTGATTCGATCTCTGCTCCCCTCCGCTTCCATGAAACGCGAGGTCACGGAGTGCTGTCGGATGGTCCATGATTAATCCGATATCGGAATTTATACCCCGGGGATGCCAGCCGATATTGTCGCCACTCTTTGAATCTTTGAACGCTGCAGAGCCCTCCCGGAACACAGATCGCACAAGGTGCGAGAGGCGTCGTGGAGAATGGTCATGGTCGAGAGCCCCGGTTTGGACGCAGCGGAATGACGGTGCTGAACGTGCGGGAAGGCTACCGCCTCTGGGCCGCGACTTATGCCAACGAAAACGCCATCTCCTCGCTCGAAAATGGGCTGGCAGCGGCAATGACGCCGTCCCTCGGCGGCTTGCGGCTGCTTGATGCCGGGTGTGGGGTCGGACGCCGGCTGCACGAGGCGGGTGCCGCGTCGGCGCTTGGCGTTGATCTCAGCCCCGAGATGCTGGCGGAGGGTGCCGCGCGATACCCATCCATCGACACGATGGCGGCGGATATCCGGCAGCTTCCGCTGCCGGACGGCGGCTTTGACGTGATCTGGTGCCGTCTCGTGCTCGGACATCTGGCGGATTGCTCACCCGCCTATCACGAACTGGCGCGCGTCGCCGGAGCGGGTGCCCGTCTCGTCGTTACGGATTTCCATCCCGATGCACACGCCGCGGGGCACCGCCGCACGTTCAGGAGAGCCGGCGCCGTCCACGAACTTGAACATTATGTCCATGATGTCGCCGCACATCTGAACGCGGCGAAGGCGGCCGGTTGGCGGCTTTCGGCACGCAGAAGCGCGGCCATAGGCCCCGCGGCCCGGCCGTTCTACGAACAGGCCGGCTGTGCCGCGCTTTATCCGACGCATCAAGGTCTGAACGTCGTGTTGGGCCTCGCCTTTATGCGAGAGGCGTAGGCATGCGGCTGCTCATCCGTGCCAGGAACCGTGAAATCGCCGTTGACGCTGGTAAAATCATCGATATTCGGGGTGACTTCGACCTGGTCTTGAACTTTCCTGATGCCGAGATCCGCCCCGGCCTGATCAACGCCCATGACCATCTGCACCGCAACCATTATGGGCGCCTGGGCCATCCGCCCTATCGGAATGCCTATGAGTGGGCGCTCGACATCCAGGCACGGGAGGCAGACCGCATCGTCTTGGGGCGCGCACGTCCCCGCCGTGAAGCATTGCTGGAAGGCGCATGGAAAAATCTGTTTTCCGGCGTGACCACCGCGGTCCACCATGATCCGTGGGAAGCCGATTTCGATGCAGGATTTCCGCTCAAGCTGGTCCGCTTGCGAAATGCCGACTCGCTCGGCATGACGCCGGAACTGGCAGGCTCGGTCGGGGAAGGTCCATTCTGCCTCCATGTAGCGGAGGGCGTGGATTTCCGTGCGGCGGCCGAAATCGACGCACTTGCCGAACGCGGGGTCCTGGGGCCGGAACTCCTGGCCGTGCACGGCGTAGGTATGGACGCCGCGAGCCGCCGCCGCTTCCGCGCATCAGGGGCTGCTCTGGTCTGGTGCCCGAGTTCAAACCTCTTCCTGTTCGGGCAAACCGCGTCCGAAGCTCTCCTGGCGGAGGGGGTGGACGTGCTCCTGGGGAGTGATTCCCGTCTGACGGGTTGTGGGGACCTGCTGGACGAACTTGCCTGCGCGCGCCGCCTCGGAATGCTCGACGACGGCAGGCTGCTTGCGGCGGTCGGCGCCACGGCGGCGTATCGCCTGGGGCTGCCGGTACCGTCACTGGAAACCGGTTCGATGGCGGACCTCGTCATCCTGCGCAAACCCATTCTCGAAGCCTGCGCCGAAGATGTTCTTTTGGTCCTCGTGGATGGCGTTCCCCGCGTCGCCCATCCGTCGCTCGGCGCTTCTCTCGCGCCGTTTTTTCAACACGCCGAGGAGAGAACCGCAGGCGGAGTCGTCCGCTGGACGGCCCTCCCCGCGGCAGCGTGGACGCCGTTACAATGAATCATATTCGCGTCTGGACCGTGTTGCTCGGCACGATGATCGGAATGCCCGCCCTTGCCGACGAGCCAGCACCGGCAAACGTCACCGCGACGTCCCCTTCAACCGCCAGCACAGATTTCGATCTGTTCTCCAAAAACACCGTGTCGGTGCTGGTGGACTGGCGCCTGGCGGTGGCCAACGGCGCAACCTCTTTCGTGAATGGCGGCTTTGGCAAGACCCGTCTGCAGGGTGACGGGAATGGCGGCTTCAGCACGATCTTCGCCCCGTTCGAGGCGGATGTGGTCTGGAACCCCCGGTTCGGCAAAATGTTCAGCGCCAACATCTCCGGCGCCTGGCAGCGCGGTCATCATGACGGTTTCGACCTGATGGAAGCGTTTCTCAATTTCCTGCCCGACCAGTCCCACAGGTTCCGCTTCTCGGGGAGAATGGGGCTGATGTGGCCCGAGATCTCGCTGGAGCATTCCACCGGCGGCGCCTGGAGCGTCGTCAACACCATTACGCCGTCGGTGATCAACTCCTGGGTCGGGGAGGAAGTCAAGGTTCTCGGTACCGAAATATCGGTGCATACGAATCTGGGGGATCATGATTTCGGCCTCACCGGCGGTGTGTTCGGCTGGGACGACACGTCCGGCACCCTGCTGTCCTTCAGGGGCTGGGCCCTGAATGACATCAAATCCACCGCTCTCGGTTCCTTCCGCCTCCCGCCGCTCAACAATTTCATCACGCTCCTGCAGCAGCACAAGACGGACAACACCATCGAGATCGACCATCAGCCCGGATGGTATGCGCGGTTCGACTGGCATCCGCCGCAGCCCGTCGACGTGGCACTGTTTTATTACGACAATCGCGGGAATCCGCAGGCATTCACAGCCGCGGATCAATGGGGCTGGCGCACGCGGTTCTGGAACCTGAGCGTCAACGTGCGCCTGTCGCGGCGGACCAAGCTCCTGGCGCAGGGCATGACCGGATCGACCATCATGGGCTTTCCCGAAAACGGGCAAAACTGGGTCCACACCGATTTCCGCTCGGCCTATGTGCTGATCGTGCATGATTTCGGGCCATTGGCCCTCACGGGGCGGATCGAGGGATTCCAGACCCGTGAGCATGGCAGCGAAATGCCGCCGTCCAATAACGAGGATGGCTGGGCCGCCACGGTAGCCGCCCGCGTGCCCATCGATCACTACTTCACCGCCTTCGTTGAGGCGATGAACGTCAACAGCCGCCGCGGAACGCGCGTTGCGCTGGAGGGGCTCGCCTCGCCCTTCGAAAGCCAGGCCGTGTTCCAGATCTCCCTGCGGGCAAAAATTTGAGCCATCCCATGTCAACGGAGCGCCGGCGGTGAACAGTATTCCCCCGCATTTTCTGAGTCCCTCGGACCGCCTTGTCACCGTCCCTAAGGGCGACAGCACAGGGGAGCCCCACAAGGCCCGGTGGAGGCGGATTCTGCGCCTGGTGATATTCTGGCGCTGGCTGCTCGCCGCGGGCGTCATTGGCGGCGCTTTGCTTGGAGGGCTGGTCTCGCTGCTCACCATCCCCCGATACACGGCGACCACCGAGCTGCAGATCGCGCGCGAGACCGCGCAGATCGTGAATCTCGGTGCCACGGCGCACGATGTCTCCATCGGCGACCAGGAATTCTACCAGACCCAATACAGCCTCCTGCGGTCGCAGGCCCTGGCCGAGCGCGTCGCGAGCGATATCGGCGCGCCCGACAGTCCGGATTTTTTCGAGATCTTTGGAAAGCGTAGGGAATTTTACGAAAACGCCGGCGCTTCCGGCAGAGACAGGCGCCGCGAGATCGCCGGCAAGATCCTGCTGAGCCATGTGACAGTGGTGCCGATGCACGGCACCAGCCTGGTGGATATCGACGCCACGACACCCTCACCGGCGCTCTCGAAAGATATTGCGCGACTCTGGGGCCAGGATTTTATCGCCGCCAATCTCGATCGCCGCCAAGCGGCGGCCGTCTATGCACGCCGGTTCCTCGGCGAGCAGATTGCCGATCTCCGCGGGAAACTGGATGAAGCCGAACTACGCGCTCTCCAATACGCGACGAGTCAGGACATGGTGGACCTCACCTTGCCCAATAACGGCCAGCGACCGGATGGCTATGACCCTGCCCAGGCCAGACTCCTGGCGAGCGATGCCCTCGTGACCATGAGCTCCGCCCGCGTTGCGGCCACCACCGAGCGCATAAACGCCGCCAGCCGCCTCGCCGCCGTGGGCGACCAGCCAGGTGCCAGCAGCGACGCGCTTGCCTATCGGGCGCTCGGCCTCTTGCGCAAGGAACGCGCTGATGTCGCGGCCCAGTACGAGGCGGCGGCGGCACGGCAAGGCCCCGACGACGCATCGACGAAACAGCTTCGCGCGCGGCTCGTTTCCCTGGATACGTCGATACGGGCCGAAGGCGGCCGCGTGCGCACGGCCCTCCAGCAGGCCTATCAGGGGGCGCTCGGGCGTGAGCAAGCCTTGAGCCTGCAGGTGAACGCCATCAAGGAATCGCTCGCCGAGCAACGCAAGCGTTCGATCCAGTATGCGATCTACCGGCGCGAAGCCGACAGCGACCGAATGCTCTACGAGGCGCTGCTGCAACGCTCCAAGGAAATTGGCGTCGCCGCCGTGCTGGAAAGCAACAACGTTACCCTCGTCGGCGCCCCCCGCCTGCCAGACCGGCCCTCCTCGCCGAATATCGCGGTGAATCTGGTGCTGTTCACCTTGGCAGGTACGCTCATCAGCGTGATCGCGGCACTGTTGCTGAACCGCATCGACAGGGGGATCAACGAGCCGATCGATTTCGAGGAGAAGCTCGTCCTGCCGCTTCTCGGGGTTGTGCCGAAGCCGGCAGTTCCGGAGGCACCGAGCGGCGGGACCACGGAGATGCCGTTCGCCCTGGCGGAGGCTTATCTCGAAATTGTCGCGAATCTGGCCCTGTCTTCCGTGCCGCCGGAAGTTCCGGCTTCGATCGGCGTCATCTCCACCTGGACACGCGAAGGCAGTACGGCGACCGCGATCGCCCTGGCCCGGACGCTGGCGCGCGGCAGGCGGAAAGTCGTCCTGGTCGATGCCAATCTCCGTGCCCCTTCGCTTCACCTGCCATTCGCGCTGGAGAATGGCCCCGGTCTCGCCAACCTCCTGTCGGGCGATGCGAAGCTCGACGACGTGCTCCGTATGACCGCGATTGAAGGACTGTCCATCATCCCGGCGGGCGATGCGCCGGATTTCCTGGTCGCCAACGGGCTGGAGCAACTTCTGGCGGAGCTGCGGACCCGCTTCGATCACGTCATCGTCGATTGCCCGGCGCTCGACGGCCATGCCGAGGCGCCACTGATCGGTGCGGCGACCGCCGCACTCGTCTACGTGGTCGCAGCCGGGGTTGCGCCGGTAGCCACCATCCGCATGGCGCTTCGCCGCCTGGGCGATACCAGGATATCAGGCGGCATATTCACGATGTATGCCCCGAGAATCCGGCAAGACAGCGTCCTCAAGCTGTGGAAGCAAGCGTGACGTCTTCGCGAAGCCGGAATTGCATCCCCCCGCCGCATGACGGGCAAAAGCCCGCGATCCAGCGTTCCGCCATGGCAGGCGCGGATTTCGAAAGAGACCGTGGCAGGATATGAGCAACACTCTGGATGGAGCGGCTGTCTGGCGGACACGGTTCGCGAGAGGACTCGAGACGACCGGCCGGATGGCAACGCTTATGCTGCCGGTTTTCCTGGTTCATTTTCGTGGCGTGGCGGAAGCGTTGCTGGATGTACTCGGTGGGGCTTTTCTGCTTCGAAGCATCCAGACCCGCCAATGGGCCTGGACCAGGTGCGCCTTCGTCCTGCCGGCCTTCGCATGGTGGGGCTGGATTGTGATATGCTCGATTCCTCATATCCATGCATTGACGCCAAAGGCCATCGGCGCGTTCATCCAGGCTATCGTGGCGATTCGCTTTCCGCTGGCAGCCTTCGCGCTCGCCTTCTGGACCTTGCGCAATCCGTCGACGCGAT
Source organism: Gluconacetobacter asukensis (assembly GCF_014174375.1). GTDB lineage: Bacteria > Pseudomonadota > Alphaproteobacteria > Acetobacterales > Acetobacteraceae > Gluconacetobacter > Gluconacetobacter asukensis. Next base: position 130,595 of record NZ_JABEQE010000011.1, on the reverse strand, counting down.
CCTGGCTGCGCCGGATCATCGTCATCTCCGTTGCCTATATCGGCGCGCAACTTCTGCTACAGGCCGTCAGCGGGCATAATCTCTTCGGCAATCCGCGCTTCGTAGACGGTAGTTTGACCGGCCCCTATGACAAACCGCGCGCTGCGGCACCATTCTCTCGGCTGGCCCTCCCGGTCGCGCTTTGGCTGGGGGCATGGCTTCTTACCCATGCGCGAAACGCCTTTCTACGCCGCGTGGCCTTCACGGCGATATTACTACCGGTCGTCGTGCTGCTCATCCTGGCGGGACAGCGCATGCCGTTTGCGGCCTTTCTGCTCGGCATCGCTGTCGCGACCGTCATATTGCCGCAACTGCGTCTTCAGGCGTTGGCGGTGCTCGCTCTGTCCCCTGCGATCGCAGCCGCCACCGCCGTGATCGCGCCCCAGGCGTTCGAACATTTGGTCAGGAAGACCGCTTCGCAACTCGGCGATTTCGCTGCCTCGCATTACGGACTGATCTACAATCGCGCGCTGCTGATGATCGGCGCACATCCATGGCGGGGCCTTGGCTACGATGCGTTCCGGCATCACTGCCGCGACGAGGCGTTCCTGCGCGCGGGCGCGTTCGCATCGGCGGCCGATGGCGGCGGCAGCGAAATTTGCGTGCAACATGTACATAATCACTGGCTTGAGGCGGCGACCAATGGCGGGCTGCCGGGGCTGCTGCTGTTCGCTCTGATGATCGCCGGATGGCTATGGGCGCTCGCCATTCCCCTGAAGCGGTCCGCCATGCTGAGAAGCGACCTTACGGAACGTGCGTGGCAGGCGGGGCTGTTCGCCGCGTTCTTCGTCCAGGAATGGCCATTCTCGTCGAGCAGTGCGTTTCTCAACATGCCGCTCGGTGGCGTGGCTTTTCTCCTTCTCGGGATCGGACTGCGATACGGGGCGGCGGCGGCGATTCCAGAAACGACCTGCCGTGATTCACGAATGAACGATTTCCCTCACGCCGTTACGGCTTCAACCGCCCTTCGAACATGGAAAACTTCATCCAGACATGTCTTGGCGGCATGGCGAACCCCCGGTCCTCCCGCAAGCGCCTCGGCTGCCCGGAGAAAACCGTGCGCGTCCCCGAACGGCACGGCACGGCCGACGCCGTAGCGTTCCAGCAGGAGTGCAAATTCGCTTCCCGCCTCGACGGCAGCGACGACGGGCAGGCCGGCTCGCAGATAATCGGTCGTCTTGCTTGGAATGGTGAACGAGGTCACGCCGGGTACGGTCGCGACCATCCCCACTTCGCAAGCCCCCAGCAGCTCAAGATAGGAATCGCGCTCGAGAGGCGGTCGCCACAGCACGTTTCCATGGGCCCGCGCCCGAAGCATCGGCGCGAGGCGCCCCTCGCCCACGAACAGGAACAGAAGCGGCGAGCCGCTCGTCTGCCCGAGCGCCGCCGCTGCCAACATCTGCTCAAAGCCTCGCCCTTCGACGAGCTGTCCACCAAAGACGGCGATCGGACGGTCCTCGGGAAGATTGTGCAGGCGGCGTATGGCCGCGCGGTCCACGGGGGGAACCGGCGTCGCGTCCGACCAGATCGGAGCGACACGGACCGATTGCTCCGGGCGCACGCGGAATCTCCGGCGCAGGTACTGGGCGTTCTGGGGCAAGGTGCAAATGAGAGCGGTGAACGCTCCCATCAGGCGCTGCTCCCATGCTCGGGCGATCCAGTATGGCGGCCCGCCCGGAACGAGCCCGATTTCACGATGATGGTCGGGAAAGAAATCCCATATGAAAAGAAGCCGGCGCTCGATGCCCGCGCGGCGAATCGTGTCAATGAAGGGAGCAAAAGCCAGTGCCGGCGCCCAGGCAATGAAGACATCGAACCGGGCAAGGTCGAATCGCGTACGGGCCAACCGTCCCGCATGCCGGCCGGTCATTACGAACTTGCTTGCATGACGCAGCAGCCGTCCGAACCCTTCCAGAAGGCGTGGCGCGCAGCGCACCACCCGTATCCCCTTCCATTCCTCATCCGTACCGTCCGCGTCCTCCGAGGCCGCGTCCCAATCGACGAGCAACACCTCGACCTCGTGCCCTTCGGCCTTGAGCGCCAGAGCGAGTTCGTTCGTCAGATAGGAAGATCCGGGCCTGGTCGGAAATTTCATGCAGGCCATCAGGAAGCGCATGAGGCCACCGTCATGATTCTTTCCAGACATTCCGGCGGACGTAATCGGTGTAACTCAGAATGATTCGTACCATCTTCCTGGAAACGTCGGTTACGGCGTAATCGGCAGGGAGAGAAGGCCGCCATCCCGCCTGCCGGTCGAGAACGACGATGCCCCGCAGCACGTTTTCCAGCCGCAGGCCGGTCATCATCACCGCAGCCTGCTCCATCGCCTCCGGCCGCTCATGCGCCTCCCGCAAGTTCAGCGCCGGAAAGCCGAGGATGGACGACTCCTCACTGATGGTACCGCTATCAGAAAGCACTGCATGCGCCTTGAGCTGCAAGGCATTATAGTCGAAGAATCCAAAAGGTTTCATCAGCCTGACGCGCCTGTCGAGGTCAAGCCGCGACGCTTCCAGCCGCTTGCGGGTGCGCGGATGCGTGCTGACGAGAACCGGTTCGTCATAAGCGGCCGCGACGCCGCACAGCGTTTCGACCAATCGGGCGATCTGAAGGTCGGACGCGACGTTTTCCTCCCGATGGACGCTGACGAGAAAATACCGGTGCGGTTGCAGCCCCAGCCGGTCGACCGCATCCGATGCCTCGATTCTCGCGCGATAGTGATTCAGCACTTCCCACATCGGGCTGCCGGTCTTCACAACGCGGTCCGGCGGCAGGCCCTCCGCCAGCAGGTAGTCGCGCGCGATTCCCGAATAGGGAAGATTGATATCCGCGGTGTGATCGACGATGCGCCGGTTCAGTTCTTCAGGCACGCGCTGGTCGAAGCAGCGATTGCCCGCTTCCATATGAAAGATCGGAATGTGACGGCGCTTGGCTGGAATGACCGTCAGGCAGGAATTGGTGTCGCCGAGCACCAGCATCGCGTCCGGCCTTACCGCTTCGAACACTGCGTCGGCGGCGATGATGGCCTTGCCGATTGTCTCCGCCGCAGAGCCGCCGCCAACACCGAGAAAATGGTCGGGAGGGCGCAGGCCGAGATCGCGAAAGAATATTCCGCTGAGTTCATCGTCGTAATTCTGGCCCGTATGGATCAGCAGATGGTCGGTCGCCTCGTCCAGGGCCGGAATCACGCGGGAGAGCCTGATGATTTCCGGCCGCGTCCCAACCACCGTCACGACCTTCAACGCGCCCTTGCTCATACTGGACACGGATATGTATCGGGTCGGAGCGGGTCGAAGGCCTCGTTGGCCCATAATAGGCAGACCAGCATATCCTCGCCTCCATTGGTGACGTCGTGTGTCCATCCCGGGATCGTCTCGACGATCGTGGGCTCTCCAGCACTCACCTTCACCTCGAACCGCTCGTCGCTCGAAATATTGCGGAATCTGAACCTGGCCTGGCCATGGACGACGAGAAATTTTTCGACTTTCGAATGGTGGTAATGACCTCCCCGGATCACGCCGGGGCCGGAGGTGAACACCGAGAATTGGCCGGCCGCCTGTGTCCGGAAGACCTCCATGAAGTTCCCGCGCGGATCGGTATGCGCGGTCAGCCCATAGGTAAAGGCCGATTCCGGCAATGCGGCGACGAACGTGGCGTAAAGCGACCGTTCGAGATGCGATTCCATATCGCCGATCCGGCCGAGGCGTCGATCTTCGGCGAAGGCCGACAGAATCGAGGCCACCTCGCCCACGGTCGTCTCATGGACAGGTCCCGCCTCATGAAAGCCGCTTTCGACCATTGGCCGCCGCAGCAATCCGCACCAGTGCTCGGTCAGATCGTCGATATAGAGCAGCGACAACGGCGCATTCGGATCGTCTATCCTGATCGGAAGATCGCGCGCGAAGTTGTGGCAGAAGGTGGCCACACACGAATTATAGTTTGGCCTGCCCCATTTCCCGAAGACGTTCGGCAGGCGATAGGCGGCCACCACGGCCTCGCCGCGCCTGTCGAGCTGGAACAGGGCTTCCTCGGAAGCCTTCGTCGCGCTGCCGAAAGCCCCCGGCGCGGTGATCTTGCGCGACGAACTGTAGACCACGAGCGGGCACCGTCCCGCCTTCGCTATTTCCGCTGCCAGGGCATGGGTGAAGCGCACGGACCGGTCGAACTCATCGGGCTCGCGCGGCCTGATGGCGGCAGCCAGATGGAAGACCGTGTCCGCATGCGCCAGCGCGGCCGCGATCTCCGCCTGTGTGCAGCCCCGCATGAGAATCCGCACATCATAGCCCGCTTCCCGCAGGCGCCAGACGAGATTGCGGCCTATGAAACCGCCGGCGCCGGTTACCGCAACGACCCGCGCTTCAGAACGCATCAGGCTCACCACCGGCAAGAAAGGCCTGCACGTAAGGCAGGTTCCTCAGCATCGCGGCCATTTCCGAAACATCCATAAGGCGGGCATTGAGCGAGTTGAAATCGTCCAGCCGCGCAGCCGATGGTTTGCCGCTTCTGAAATGCACGTCGTAATTCAGGTTGCGGTTATCCGGCGGGACACAGAAATATGTCTCCCGGTCCTGCGCGACCGCCATCTCCTCGCGGCTTAGCAGCGTTTCGAAATGCTTCTCGCCATGACGCGGACCGATGATGCGGATCGGGTGATCCGGCCGTCCCATGACCTCCAGAACCGCCTGGGCTAGTTTCTCGATCGTCACGGCAGGAACTTTGCGGACCAGAATTTCGCCGTTTCCGCCAAACTGAAAGGCATCCAGGCAGAGTTCCACCGCTTCATCGAGCGTCATGACAAAGCGCGTCATATTCGGATCGGTGATGGTGATCGGCTGGCCGCGCCGCACCTGATCCATGAAAAGCGGCACCACGGAGCCACGCGAGGCAAGCACATTGCCGTAACGGGTGCCGGTTATCACCGTCCGCTTGCCCGATGCCTCGCGCGACTTCGCGACCATTACCTTTTCCATAAGGGCCTTCGACATTCCCATCGCGTTGATCGGGTAGACCGCCTTGTCGGTCGAGAGGCAGACGACGCGCTGCACGCCCGCGCGAATGGCGGCATCCAGAACGTTCTGCGTCCCGGTCACGTTGGTGTTTACGGCCTCGATCGGGTGGAACTCGCAGGACGGCACCTGCTTCAGCGCCGCGGCATGGTAGATGAAATCCACGTCCCGACAGATGCCTTCCATCGCGCGGAAATCGCGAACATCCCCGACATAATGTCTGATCCTGCCGTCGGCGAAGCGCCGGCGCTGCTCATCCTGCTTCTTTTCATCCCGGCTCACCACCCGCACTTCCGCCACCGACAACGCAAGGAAATGCTTCAGAATCGTCGAACCGAATGAGCCTGTGCCGCCGGTGATCATGATTGTAGCGCCCGAGAAGTTCCTCGGTTCCGGGAGCTCGGCGTGAAGCTGCGCGCCGCCCGGAACGCACTGAAGGTCCACGTCGCCAAGCTTCGTTTCAGTGGCGATCGGCGTACGCATCCAGTCCATTCAATGCCTGCCTTCCCTCAATCTTGGGATGAGTTCCTTCCCGGCGCCCCCGCGTTCATCGCAACCGTCCGATTCCTGCACGCGGCACGCACAGCCCTCGACCCAGGAGGACAGAATAGCCGGCACGCAGGCCTCTGCCGGCCGTCCGAATTGAACTTTCCCCGGTGCTGAAGCCACTCACGTCATTATGGACGCACCAAGCAATCCCGGACTCCTCCCGGCCCTGGCCTCCGACGCATGACGCGCGCGGCACCGATCCGTGCACTCGTCGTGGGCGCCGGGGTAACGTCATGCCTGCTTCACCTGCCCAGGCTCGCGCAGTTGCGCGACGCCGGGCGGCTTGCCCTCGTCGAGATCTGCGACGTGATGGAAGAGCGCGCCGTCGCGGCGCGGCAGAAATTCGGCTTTTCCCGATGCAGCGGCGATGCCCTGTCCGGCTTTGAACGCGCGGATGTCGATGCCGTCTACCTTTTCGGTGACGCGCGGATGCACTACACGCTGGGCATGGCGGCGCTGGAGCGGGGCAAACATCTCTTCGCCGAGAAGCCGATCGCCCCGAACTACGCCGCGGCCTGCCGGTTGGCCGAAATGGCGCAAGCGCGGGGGCTGGTCGCCTGTGGCGGGCACAACCGCCGCTTCTACCGCTCCATGGGCGAAGTGCGGCGCCTGGGCGGCAAGGCAGGCTGGCACTCCCTCGAAGCCGTATTCCACAAACCATCTCACGCTGTTGCCCCACCCTTCGGCGCAAGCAGCTGGCTGACCGCCAATGGCATTCATGCCCTCGACGCCCTGCTGTTCATAAACGGCAGCCTCCCCGATCATATCGCCACCAGCGTCAGGCCCAACGCCTATGCTGCGCTCCTGCAATGGCCCGACGGCGCGCGGGGCAGCTTCCTCTGCGACAACAACGCAGGCGAGCGGCGGGAGGCATATGCCTTCCATGCGGCCGGCCTGACCTGCCGCATCGACGAGGAGGCGTTGCACGTCGCCAGGGCGGGCCAGACGCACACCACGCCCATGCCGGGCCTTGATGACGGGTTCGCGGCCGAGCATGCCGCATTTCTGGACGCAATCGCGCAGCGCACGGAGCCGCCGCACGGCATCGCGGCGCTCGCCCCGTCGCTCAGGCTCGCCGAACTGATCGAGGCCGGTTTCAGCGGTAAGGTGGACTGGCCGGAGACATCCCCGGTCCGGCCAGTTGCCGCCCCCCGATGGTTCGACAAAAGCCCGTCCGATGACTGCTCTCCCGAAGACGGACCTGTCGGCGACGGGCTTTCCGGCGCCGGGTCCATGCTGGTCGTCAATGCGCGCGGTCTCTCGCTGGGCCGCGTCACGACATCCATCGACCGGCCGATCGTGGCGATCGAGGACGTGCTGCGGTCGGCCCGGCCGCGTCCGGATATCGTGGCGGCGCTCATCGGAACCGGACCGCGGGTGATAACGGACGCGCTCCTCGATCTGATGCCCAACCTGCGGGTTGCCGGCCTCGTCGGGCTCTCCTTTGCGCGGCACAATCCCGAAGCGCTTCTCGCGCGGGACGTGGCGCTCGTGAACGCCAGCCGCACCTATGCCGAGAATGTCGCCGAATTCGTCCTGGGCCTCGCGATCCTCGGCCGCCGTCGCGGCTTCGCCTCGCATCAACTCATGCGCAACGGAGGGTGGGGAAGCGCGGTACAGCCAGATGGCTGGCGGGGAAGCGCCCTGAAGGCGGCACGGGCGGTCCGCCCCGTCGCGGCCCGCATGGGGCTGGAGCCGCTGCTGCGCAGGGGCTGGCGGCAGGCCCGGCCACTCCACGGCATCGCGCCGGCCGCCTCCACGCCCACGCGGGCGTTGCATGGCGCGACCACGGGGCTGATCGGCTGGGGCGAGAACGCACGGGCGCTTGCCGTGCGCCTCGTCGCTGCGGGCGCGAAGGTCCTCGTGTTTTCCGAACACGCTCCGGTCGGGGATATCCGGGCGGTGGGTGCCACCCCCGCCGCCCTGGGCGAGGCCCTGGCGGCGGACATCGTCTCCCTGCATCGCGGCCTCACGCCCGCGACCCGGCATTTCCTCGGCAGCGCGGAACTGGCGCGGCTCAGGCCCGGTGCGGTCCTGATCAACGTGGCCCGCGCGGAGCTGATCGAGCCCGGCGCGCTGCTCGCCCGCCTGAAAGCCGGTGACATCTTCGCCTGCATCGACGTGTTCGATCGCGAGCCTCCGCCCGCGCGCGATCCCCTCCGGCGCCTGCCGAACGTGTTTCTCACCTCGCACATAGCGGGAAGCGCGGAGGAACTGCGGGCCGGGGCGCTTGCCGAGGTGCTGCACAAGATGGAGCGGCATCTGGGCGGGGCGCCCGTCCGACTGGTCACCCCGACCCGCCTGCGGACGATGACATGAGGCCCTTCATCCCGGCCGCGCTGCGGCCTCTTGCCGCCGCCATGCGCCGTCGCCTGCGCAAGCCGGTCGCCGGGCGCTTCCAGCCCTATTCCTTCACGCTTCCAGACCGCTATCCGTGGCTGTTCGACTTCGCGGCGGAAGCCCTCGCGGGCAAGCCGGCCCCACGCCTGCTGTCTTTCGGATGCTCGCGCGGCGATGAGGTGTTCAGCCTCCGCCAGCGCTTTCCGGACGCGCCGATCAGAGGAATCGACATCAACCCGGCGAATATCGACGCCTGCATCGCCCGATCGCGGGGCCTGAACGACGACCGGCTGAGCTTTCAGGCCGCGCCGGACACCGGTGCCGAGCCTTCCGGCCATTACGACGCGATTTTCTGCCTCGCCGTCCTGTGCCATGGCGACCTGACCGTAAGGCGCGCCCGCCGGAGCGGGAGGCTCATGCGTTTCGCCGATTTCGAGCGCGCCGTGGACGGTTTCTCGCGCTGCCTCGCGCCCGGCGGCCTGCTTTTCCTCCACACCACGAATTTCCGCTTTTCCGACACGGCGGCCGCCGCGGCGTTCGACGCCGTGCTCGAAGCTCGGCCGGATCAGATGGCGACAGACCTGCTCTACGACCGGAACGGTCTGCTCGTTCCGAACGGGCGCTATTATCCTGTAGGGTTCCGGAAACGGGGCACCGGCGCGTGACACGCCAGATGAATGCCGTCCAGCAAAACCATCGCCGCCTCGTCGGGGCGATCGAGGCGCGTTTCGACGTGGCCCGGTGGCGGGGCGGAGATGTCGATCTCTGGCCGCTTGCCGCGACGGACCTGTTCCTCGACATGTTCGGCGCCGCGGGCGGCAACACCGCGCCGCCGCCCCGGCCTTTCCTCCACCGCGCCGCCGCGAGCCTCGCCACCCCGCTCACCAATGTCTGGAAGAGCCGGAAGGACCTGCGCCACTGGCAGCCGCGACCGGTGCCGGCCGATGCGATCCTGCTCGGCGACGGTGTTTCGCTGGACAGGGTCGCGGGCTCCTGGCGCGACCGCTACGGCGAACCGGTGATGGCAACCCTCGATGGGCAGGGGCTTGGAACCTTCCTCATGCAGCCGGGCGGGCTGAACCGCCTGCCCTGGCTGCGCCCGACCTATGCCGCCAATACGGTCGCGGTCCGCGCGGCCCTCACGGCGGCTCTCACGGGCGCTCTCCGGCCGGCACGATCTCTCGATCTGCCGGATCATGCCCCGGTTCTCGAATTCCTGCACCAGGAAGGCGTGCGTGCGCCTTCGCTCCATGCCGAGCGGCTGAACAGGCGATTTCGCACCGTCTTTGCCGCAGCCACGCTCTTTCAGCGCATTCTTCGCAGGGTCAGGCCCCGGATCGCCTTCGTGGTCACGTATTATGCAGGCCTCGGCCACGCTTTCGCCCTCGCCTGCCGGCGAGAGGGTATCCTGTGCATCGATCTCCAGCACTGCCCGCAGGAAGGGCACCGCGCCTATAGCTGGCACGGCCTTCCGGCATCGGGCTATTCCACGCTCCCCGCGATGTTCTGGTGCTGGGGCGCCGAGGATGTGGCACGGATCGCGGATTGGGCGCGGGCCCCGTGGCACGGGGCGATCCATGGCGGCCACACGCAGCACGCCGCCCACGCGAAGGTGCCGGGTCCGCATCCAGACCCGGCCTTCGATCGGGAAATCCTGGTGGCATTGCAGCCGATCGGCGGATATCGCGCGGTGTGGCAGAAGCTGGCGCGCCATATCGAGGCATCCCCCGCAAGCTGGCGCTGGTGGATACGCCGCCATCCGTCCGCCTCCGCGTCGCAGGATGCCGAATACAGCGATCTCCTGGCTCTCCGAAGACCCAATGTTATCGTCGAGGAAGCCTGCCTGCTGCCCCTCACCGCGCTGCTCGAACGCGTGAACGTGCTGGTCTCGCTCGCCTCCGGCGCCGCCGTGGAGGCGGCGGCCTTCGGCATTCCCGCCCTGTTTCTCGACCCGGCGGCGGCCGGCGCCTTCCCTGGCCTGATCGAACGGCGGCAGGCGGTGCTGGCGGATGTGGACGGGTTGCTGCCGCAGATCGCGGCTTTATCCGGCCGGAGGGAGCGGGCGCTTTTGGACACGATGCCGCCCATCGCCGAGACCCTGCAGCAATTGCACGGCATGGCCGCGGACTACGCCCGCCGGCGCATGACGTGACCAGTCTATTTCATCGCATCCTGCGCCAGCCGCCCGATCAGCGCATCCATCGCCGCGTCCGGATCCCGGGCTAGCGTCAATCGCCATGCGCCCCTGGCCACGATCGCGCTTGCCGCGCTCGCGGACGCATGGGCCAGCAGATCGAAACCGGGTTCCAGCCGCGACAGCGCGGCCGCCGCGATCGCGGGTTCGATAGGGTCCATCCGGATTGTCTCGCCCCGTTCCAGCACCACGACAACCGGGTGGTCCGCTACGGGCGGCTCGGCCGGAAACGGCGCGGGGATCGCCGCCTTCAATTTCCCTCCCCTCAACCGGGTTGCCGCGATGAACCCTGGCGCATCGTCGGGGAACACATGAACCGGGCGCGGAAAGCCCCAAATCCGCAAGCGAGGCTGCAACTGGATGTACACGGTGTCGTCGGAAAGAATGCGGAGGTCCCGCCTCATTGCAGCGAGGGTGAGCGTGCTCTTCCCACTCCCGCTCGCGCCCGTCAGCAGAATCGCCCTGTTTCCCAGGACGATTCCGGCCGCATGGAGCGGTGTCCGTCCCGAGCGGGTCAGCAGGAATAGCAGCAATGTGTCGGTCAGTTCCTCCGCGAGCTGCCCGGGCCGCCCGATCAGATATTTCGGAACCTTGCAGGTCGCGAAAAGAATTCCGGCATCGGCCCATCCGTCGATCCCATCTCCGCTCATGCTCAGAAAGGGCCCGTCGACATCGATGCGATGGGAAAGGCCGGCGTCCGTATCAATGATGTGCAGGTCGATCGTGATGGGCGCCCCGTCCGTGCGGGTTGCCGGACGCCAGGCTGCATATGCCTCTTCCATCGTCGCCAGAAGATCCGGATCCGATGTCAATATCCTCACTGGCCGTTCCATGATCGACAGCTGCAGGATAAAAATTTCGTTTGGCATGCGACAATTTTATACTGAATCGCACCCGATGAACAATATGCGGCATCGTGGGAGTCTCGGACATTGATCCTGCTCGCCCATTCGTATTTTTTGCAGCACGACCCAAAACAATTTTCAAGGATGAAGCCCTATTCCCCGTTGTCCACCCTGATACTCGCCGCGCTGCTGCGCGAAGGCGGGCATGACGTGGCACTGTTTGACGCCACGTTCGCCGACGGGATTGAGGATTTCGAGAAGGCACTGGATGAGTACGAACCGCGCATTGTCGTTCTCATGGAAGACAATTTCAATTTCCTGACCAAGATGTGCACCACCAATCGCCGCGAGAGCGCGCTGGCGATCATCGGAGCGGCGCGGGCGCGCGGCTGCCGGGTGGCCGTGAATGGGCCCGATGCCGCCGACATGCCCGCTGCCTATCTGGCCGCCGGCGCGTCGGCCGTGGCACTCGGCGAGGGAGAGATGGCGCTGGCCGAACTCGTCGGCCTCTGGAACGGGGGAAATAACAACGCGTCTTCCGTCGCCGGGTTGCTCCTGCCAGGGGCCGGCAAGCCGGTTTCCACACCCGCTCGCCCCCCGCTGCGTGACATCGACCGCCTGCCGTCCCCGGCGTGGGACCTGCTCGACATCGATGCCTACCGCCGCGCCTGGACGGGCGCGCATGGCGTATTTTCATGGAATATGGCGACTTCGCGCGGCTGTCCCTATACGTGCAACTGGTGCGCGAAACCGACATTCGGCCGGCGCTATGAAGTTCGGTCGCCAACCCACGTCGCGAACGAAATGATTCGCCTGAAGGCGGAAGTGGCGCCCGACCAGGTCTGGTTTGCCGACGACATCTTCGGCCTCGACACCGACTGGACGACCGGCTTCGCGCGTGAGGTCACGAACGGCAATTGCCGGATTCCGTTCACCATGCAGTCGCGCGTCAACCTCATGACCGAAAGCATGGTCGACGCGCTGGCACGGGCGGGTGCGAGAGAAGTCTGGCTTGGCGTCGAGAGCGGCTCACAAAGGGTCGTCGACGCCATGGACAAGGGCGCGAGCGTGACGGCCGCGCGAACGGCGACGCGCGTGCTCAAGGCACATGGCGTGCGCGCCTGCTGGTTCATCCAGCTCGGCTATCCGCCCGAAAGCTGGCCGGACATCCTCGCCACCCGCGACCTGATCCGGGAGGAAAACCCGGACGAAATCGGCGTGTCGGTCGCGTATCCGCTGCCGGGCACGGCCTTTCATGCGCGCGTGCAGGCCCAGCTCGGGCGGCAGCGCAACTGGACGACCACGGGCGAGCTGGCGATGCTGTTCCAGGGAACCTATTCCACCGAATTCTACCGCAAGGTGCGCGACCTGCTGCATGCGGAAAACGAGACCGGTATCTGGAATGACGAGGCGTGGAACGGGCTGGAGGCCGAAGCCTTCCACCATCGGTCGCCTCACCCGTTCCAGCATCAGCTCGAGGCTTGACGTTGAGCGGGATGCAAGGCCTGCCGCCGGCCGCAGCGGCTTTCGACGCGATCGCGGAAGGTTTCGACGCGCGCTTCACGCCCTGGCTCAGCGTGGCCGCACAACGGCGCGCGGTCCGGAGGGTCCTGGCGCGCGCTTTTCCACCGGGCGCCCGGGTGATCGAGATCGGCGGCGGCACCGGCGAAGACGCATTGTGGCTTCTCGAGCGCGGGCGGGAGGTGCTTCTGACCGATGCCTCTCCCGCGATGGTGCGCCTGTCCGGCAGGAAATTCGCGGGCCGCGCCGGTGCGCGAACGGCGCTTTGCGCCGCCGAGGACCTTGCCGGACTGGCCACCCGGATCAGCCTCCCGCTGGACGGCGCTTTCTCAAATTTCGCCGCATTGAACTGCGTCGGCGATCTCCGTCCCTTTGCGGCCGGGCTGGCGACGCTCCTGCGCGAGGGGGCGCCGGCGATACTCGTGGTGTTCGGCCGTTCCTGCCCCGGCGAATGGGTAACCGAGATGGCGCGCGGCCGTCCCGGCGAGGCCTTCCGGCGACTTGGTACGGGCGACCGGCCCGCGCGGCTGGGCGGGCGCACGTTCAACGTCCGCTATCACGGGCGGCGCGATATCGAACGCGCGATGGCGCCGTGGTTTCGCCCCGATGGCCGGTTGGGCGTGGGTGTCTTCGTGCCGCCCAGCGCGGCCGAGCCTTGGATATCGGGCCATCCGAGACTCCTGGATGCGTTCGAGAGGCTCGACCGCGTGTTCGCCGGGCCGCTCGCGCGATTGGGGGACCATATTCTCTACCGTTTCGTGCGCAACGGGGCCGAAGCCCGATGAGCCGCGACGCGCTGCGGGATTTCGCCCGGGATTACGCGGCCCACCGCGCGGCGGAAGGCCGCCTCTATGCCGAGGACGCGCTGCTCGGCCTGCCCTATCTGCGCCATGGCCCCCTCGCGCGCCAATGGGGTGTGCGGGCACGCAGCTTCGAGGCGCTGCTTGGTCGGATCATCCGGCCCCTCGCCGCATCGCTCGGCCGCGGGTTGCAGTTGCTTGACCTGGGGGCGGGCAATGGCTGGCTGAGCTACCGCGTTGCGCTGGAAGGGCATGACACGACGGCACTCGACATCCGCAGCGACAAGGTCGACGGACTAGGCGCCGCAGCCCCTTTTCTGGAGCGGAGCGGCGGCAGGATGCAGACCCTGGATGCTTCTTTCGACGCCATCCCCATGCCGGATGCCAGCTTCGATATCGCGGTCTTCAATGCCTCGCTGCATTACGCGACGAATCTCGGCGCCGTCCTGGCAGAGGCAGCCCGCGCCGTGCGGCCCGGCGGCCGGCTCGTGATCCTTGATTCGCCCTTCTACCGCCACGAGGCCGACGGGCTTGTCATGGTGGCGGAGAAACTGGCCGACGCGCCATGCCGCTTCGGCGCGCATGCCGAAACGCTGATGTCCCTCCCCTTCATCGAATTCCTGACACGCGAACGCCTGGCGGCTGCATCGGCGCCGATCGGCTGCGCGTGGCGCCGGTCGCGCGTGCGCTATCCGCTCTGGTATGAAATCCGCCCCGTCGTCGCCAGACTGCGGCGCGCGCGCGCGCCCTCCCGTTTCGATCTCTGGAGTGCCACGCGCCCGTGATTATCCTCGTGAACCCGCGCGCCACGCGCCCGGAAAATCGCCGCTTCCCGCTCTCGGTCATGGCCATCGGCGCGGCACTTCCCTCCGACGTCAACTGGAAGATCGTCGACGGGAACCTGCCCGGCATCGACGCGTTCTCCGTCATAGCCGGGCATATCGAACAGGCAGCGGCGGAAGGCGACCCGGTGCGCAGCATCGCCATGACCGTCATGCCGGGCCCGCAACTCGTAAGCGCCGTGCCCCTCGCCAAGGCGATAAAGCAGCGCTATCCGGACATTCCGATGATCTGGGGCGGCAATTTCGGCAGCCTGTATCCGCAGCCGGTGCTGAACGCGCCTTATGTCGACTGGGTCGTGCAGGGACAGGGCGAGGAGACGTTCCTGGAGCTGCTCGAAGCCATCGCTGGCCGGCGCGATCCGAAAACCGTCGCCGGCATCGCCTTCCGGCAGGAGGACGGATCGCACTGGATCGGGCCGGAGCGCGTCTGGAAGGGACCGGGCGAGCTGCCCGCGCCGCCATATCACAGGATCGATGTCGGCCAGTATCTTCGGCCGACCATACTGGGCCATCGGTCCGGCGTCTATCAGGCCTCGATCGGATGCCCATATGGCTGTAATTTCTGCGGCGTGATCAGCGTCTTCGGCCGCCGCGAGAAAGTCCAGCAGCCCGAGCGCACTGCCGAGCATCTCCGCTATCTCGTGCAGCATCACGGCATGGATTCGGTGCATTTCTACGACAATAATTTCTTCCTCAACGAAGCGCACGCCCAGGAGGTCGCCCGTACGATGAAGCCGCTGGGCCTGCGGTGGTGGTGTGAAGCGAGGGTCGACGCGCTCTGCCGCTTTTCCGATGCGACCTGGCGGGCACTTCGGGAGGCCGGCCTTTTCATGGTGTTCTGCGGAGCCGAATCCGGTTCGGACGAGGTGCTGGAGCGGATGAACAAGGGCATCACGACCGAGCAGATACTCATGACGGCGGCGAAGACGCGGGAACACGGCATCATCCCCGAGTTTTCCTTCATCTTCGGCGATCCGGAAAGGCCGGAGCAAGAGATGGAGAACACGTTCTCCTTCATTCGCAGGCTGAAGGCGATAAATCCGGATATGGAGCTGATCAGCTATTTCTTCACGCCCACGCCCCAGCGCCGCCAGACCTATGGCGGCGTAGATGCCCATGCGGGCACTCCCGACACTCTTGAGGAATGGATCGAGCCGGAATGGGTGGCGTGGATGACGCACGAAGACCCGCGCCTACCCTGGTTCGCGCAAAAACTGCGGACACGCGCACAGGATTTTGATCTGGTGCTGAAAAGCCGCTTCCCCTCGGTTCATGACCGAAAGACGCGGGATTGGGGAAAGCTGCTCGGCAAGGCTGCCGCGTGGTGGCGCTGGAGGCAGGAGATCTACGACGATCCGCGGCTCCTGCGGCAGATCCGCAGGTTCGCCCGCATTACGCCCGACGATTCCCAGGCCTATGGCCATTTGCGCCCCGCAAGCGCGCCGAAGCCGCGGAGATCGCCCAGGATGGTCCTTACCGGCTGATCGTTCCACGGATGAGACGCCAGGCGCGGGCTTCGTAGATTCGGCGGCGATCCGACCAACGGCGGTCGTCGGGAAGCAGGTCCGCTGCGAGCATCCGCAACCGTCCGCGCCATCCCTGGGCCCACATGAAATGCTCGGCGAGCGAGTTGCGCCCGATACGCTGGGCCGATGCAGGGCTCAAGCGCGCGAGCCTGCGCCGCACGGTGCGCGGAACCCATCGGGCACACTCTTCGAGAACGTTCGCCGGCACCGTGCCCGGCAGAAGCCGCTCGGCCAACCGAAGGGCTGGATAGGCATAGCCGAGCGCCGTCGTGAGCCGACCCGTCGCAAGGAATTCGTCCCAGCACAGGCGGCGCAAGGCGACCTCCCGCCGTACGACCAGAACCAGTTCGACCTGACGCAACAAGGTCAGGTTCTGCCAGCCGACTCCCGCATGGGCCGCCAGATGCAGCAGCAACGGCGCTGGCTCCAGTACGCGGGCCCGCGCATCGACAGCCCAACGCTCCCTGCCCGCGAACGGAGCCGCCAGGTCGAAATGGCCCAGCGGCGTGCCGTGTCCCGCCGATATGTCGAGCGAAATATGCAGGTCGATCGACCAGGGATCGTCGGCATGGACATAAGTAAGCGTTCGCGGTTCGCCGCTCGCCGCCGGCAGGGACCAGCTGCTCTCCCACCTGCCACGCTTCTGTAGCGAAAACCCGAGTTGCGCCAGCACAGCCTCGGCGCGATGCCCATCCCCATGCGCCACCAGCAGGTCGATATCCGATGCCGGCCGCACGCCGGGCTCGGGAAAATAGACCGTGCTCGTGTGAGCGCCCTTGAGTATCAGAACCTCGATCCGAAGCTCGACCAGCCTGCCGACAAGCGCGGCGGCTACCGCCGCCATCCGCTTCGCCCGCCGCCTGTTATGCCTCAGCTGGCGCTCAAGCTCCACGACGACGGACGGGCCAGCCCGCAGCCGCCCCTGTTCGATCCAGAAGCCGAGAAGCGGCCCCATGCCGGACGTGTAGCCGGCCAGACCCAGAGCCTCCGCGCCACCGTCAAGATCCGTGGCCGCCTCTCCGCCAAGACACGCAACAGCCGCCTTCTGAATGGTTCCGAGCGCGGCACCCCATGATTCGACCGACACGTCAGGCCACAGCCAGGCCGGCCGTCCCTGCCTGCGGGCCCAGGCGAAACGTTGACGTACCTCCTCGGCGGAGAGTCCGGCCTCGACATCCCATTCGCAGTCCATTCACGATACCTTGTCGTTGCACACATCATTGTGTGCTTTCCCCACAGCTTAGTTCCATCCGGCCGCTGAAACGTTCGATCGCGGAGAGAGGTCGTTATTAGTGGTGGCGCCCATGAAAATTTTCGCGAATAAATTGAATCTTGAACCTTGGACGCGCTCCAGGGCACCAAAAGGAATAAGCATGGGGGACCAAGATTTGGGCGACCGCAGCGTGGAAGCTGCGCGGCGCCAGCCAGTTGCCCGAAACAACAACGATGCGCTGTTGGTGGAGCGCATCCGGGCGCGAGACATGGTTGCCTTTGAAGAACTCTATCGCGGCTATTATGATCGTCTCGCACGCTTTGTGCTTAAACGCGTTCATCGTCCCCATCTTGTTGAAGAGGTTGTAAATGACACGCTGATGGTGGTTTGGGACCACACGGATTCGTTCAAGGGCGACAGCAGGCTATCGACCTGGATATTCGGCATCGCCTACCGCAAGTCCATGAAGGCGCTCCGAAATCACCAGGACCCGATGGAAGACGAGAACGCGGAGTCACAGGTAAGCCCCGAACTCAGCCCGGAAGACAATCTCGGCCGCCGGCGCAACCGGGAGCTGCTCCTGGAAGCGATGGAAGGCCTCTCTGTCGAGCACCGCGAGGTTCTCGAACTCACTTATTTTCAGGAATTTGGCTATCAGGAGATCGCTGACATCATGTCATGCCCAGTCGGTACCGTGAAGACCCGCATGTTCCATGCGCGGCGTCAGCTGCGTCGCCTGTTGGACGGCACTCTGCCGGATTGGATCTAGGAGTCCATTATGGTGGACATTATCGAGTCCATTAAGATGGGCATCAGCCGTTTCGACGACTCCCCGCACAGCCAAACCAAGCTATTGTTGCCTTGGTTTGTGACCGGCACGCTCGGCGATACCGACAGGGCGCTCGTTCAGCGGCATCTCGCTGAATGTGCGGAGTGCCGTGAGGATTTGCGGATGGAACGGGCCCAGGCGCGGAAGATCAGGGCGCTTCCGGGCGATGTCGATCAGGGGTGGGCCGCGATGAAGGCGCGTATCGAAGCCGGTCAGGCAGATATGAAGCGGCCGCAGCCGAGACAACATGCTCGCAGCAGCCGAAGATTGGTCTCCGGAGCGATGGCATTTGCAGCGGCGGCTTCGGTCGCGATTTTCTTGCTGGTGAAACCGCTGCCACTCTACCGGACACTTGGTGGGTCACCTCATCCCAGCATTGGCAATGTCATTGTGAAATTCAAGCCAGACACGTCCGAAGCCATCCTGCGCACGGTGCTGACGCAGAACCAGGCCAGGATTGTGGATGGCCCCACCACGTCTGATGCCTATGTGCTGCACGTGGCCGATGACCAGCGTGCAGCGGCCCTGTCCCGGCTCCGGAGCAACAGCAACGTCACCGTCGCGGAACCGATCGACGGTGATATGCGATGAGTGACGCGTAAAGTGGCTGCCCTGGCCTGGTGCCGCGCGGTTCAGACCATTTTTGTCCTGCTTCTGGGTTTAATGTTGCCCAATATGCCGGCCGCCTCGCGCGAAGTGGCCACGAATGCCCGGCAGATCCTCGTGATGCTTCGCATTCCACCGGACCATCACCGGCCCAGCGCGTCCTATGGCGGGGATTACGCCGACGCGTTCACCATCGCTGCGCAGAGACGGCGCGCGGAGGATATCGCCCATCGCTACGGGCTGGCGTTTGTCGGCAACGGATGGCAAATGCCCCTGCTGGGCGTGGACTGCTACGTTATGCAGGTCGGGCCAGGCGATACGGTTGAAACCGCGATAAAACGCATTTCTGACGACAGTAACGTTCTGTGGTCCCAGGCGATGCATCTCTACAGGGCCGAAGCATCGCCCTCACCCATTGTTAACGACCCCCTGGCAGACCTCCAGCCGGTGACCACCGCCTGGAATTTGACAGCCCTCCACCGGGTCGCAACAGGGCGCGGCGTGGTCGTCGCGGTGGTCGACAGCCGCGTTCAGCTTGACCATCCCGACCTTGCGGGCCAGTTCGTCTCCAGCGAGAATTTCGTCGACACCGACAACGGACCAGCCGAGACGCATGGCACTGGCGTCGCAGGCGTGATTGCGGCGAAGGCCGGCAACGCCATTGGTATCGCCGGCGTAGCACCTCGGGCGAAGCTGATGGCGCTACGCGCCTGCTGGCAGACCGATGCCACAAAGCAGACGGCGCCGACTGTCTGTGACAGCCTCAGCCTCGCAAAGGCACTGCAATACGCTATTGAACACTCTGCTGACGTCATCAATCTCAGCCTTTCAGGTCCTCCTGACCGCCTGCTCGCGAACCTGATCGATATAGCTGCTCATCGCGGCATAGTGATCGTTGCAGCGTACGACCCGACATTGCCCCAAGGCGGGTTTCCGGCCTCCGCACCCGATGTCATTCCGGTGGATATCGATTCCGCGTCCACCGCGCCATCAGGCGTCTACCTCGCCCCTGGCGAGGACGTGCCGACGACGCAGCCGGGCGGCCAGTGGGCCCTGGCCCATGGCAGCTCTTATGCCGCAGCTCATGTCAGCGGACTCGTTGCGCTGCTCCGTGAGGACCGCAAAAATGCTCCTGTTGCCCTGCTGGCCACGCCTCGGCTGACAGGAGGAGTGATCGATGCCTGTGCTACATTATTGCATGCTGGAAAACCATGCGACTGTGACTGCCCAATCCATGCGCACGCCATCATGGCGGGGAGATAAATCGGCTTTTTCTTCCTTTCGTTTTCCGGGCGTGCATGTTCTGGGTGCCGCCACCCTGGCCATCATGTGCTGCGGCCGCGCTCATGCGCAGGTGGCCGGCCAGATGGGCCTGCAAAACAATTATGAAGTACGTGGCATCTCCGTCACTGGCGGACGCCCCGTTGGCAGGCTGGATCTTTCGTATGATTTAACGTCGGGCCTGTTCTTCAACGGATCCGCTCTGGGGGCGCTCCCCGATCGCAACCATCCGGGGCTCACCGGTATCATTGGCGACGCAGGCTATGCCAGGCGCCTGGGCTTGTGGCTCTCCGCCGATGCCGGGGTGACGCACTCGGAATATATCGGCGTCGGCCCAGGGGGTACAAGCATCGGGTATAGCGAGGTCTACACGGGCCTCAGTTCGCGTCACGTCTCCCTTCATCTCTACTACTCTCCCGATTACTGGAAATCGAACAATCAGACGTTCTATGCCGAGTTGGGCGGCAATACGGGTCTGGTGGCAGGAATCCGGCTGAGCGCGCATTTGGGTCTGCTGACATATTTGAATGGCGAGACGGGCTCTGCCCGAGCCTATATCCGATCCGGCAGCGTCCAGTACGACTGGCTCATCAGCATGTCGCGCCAGTTCGGCGCGCTCGATGCACATATGAGCGTTTCAAATGGCGGTTCAAATGCGGTCCGCTCCTACGAATCCTATAGTAGACCGTCCTTCATGACCATTTTCATCGTGGGTGCAGGTTACACATTCTAACAGACTGTTAAAAAACCCTTTCGCCGATGGCACATGAGTGATCCACTCTGAACCGCCTCGGGATTGGTGAAGACCGGTTTGCGCAGCCGCTCATAATAGGCCGACCGGGTGATCTTCAGCATCCTGCAGATCGGCTCGACCCCGTATTCCCACGGGGCGTGTCAACGAATGTCCTCATTTCCGAAAAAGGCAAAGCCTGCCGGAAGGTTCCGGCGATGCGTAGCATCGTTGGAAGATAGGCAGAAGGGATCGAGCGCCGCCTCGGCGAAATACGCCGACGCTTTCCGCAGGATTTCATTGGCCTGCGGCAACTCGCGCACGTCGCGTTCCAGCGCCTTGCCGGCCAGCCATCCTGGTTTCGCGAAGGCGTGGCGTTCGTTGGCAGCTACAGCGGCGTTGTTGCCTTGATGGCCAGCGCCCACGCAGACCCGAACTCCGCGCTCTATGCGCCATGTGCAGCGGTGCACTCGGCCGGCGCGTGACTGCTTCTTCGTGCCCAGGCCGAGGGAACGGCGCGCAAGGATATGGATTCGGACGACCTGTTCGCCCTGATGTCGGGGCTCGGCTGGCTGGTCAGCCAACGGGCGTTTGTTTCACGATCCGATCATCTCTTCAATCTCATTACCAGCACCATCCTGACAAATCGGCCTGGAGCCTGACACGCCCTACGGAAACCCCTAGTCGGGAAGCAGGCGGAGGCGCTTGATGCTTACAGCGCACAACATGATGTTGCTTCATCGGCACGCCGCGCCAAGATAGGAAATTCAGATGGGAATACGTGAATATAAGATTCATGTCAGCGACGATGCGATCGCTGACCTCAGAGCACGGTTGCAGGCGGTGCGATGGCCGGTCGTACTCGATGATACGAGTTGGGCGGATGGCGCCAGTCTGACCGAGATCCGGCAACTCGTTCAATATTGGCTTCACAACTTCGATTGGCGCAGCCAGGAACAACGACTGAATTGCCTGCCACAATTCCTGCTGGATGTTGGCGGCACTGACATTCATTTCGTTCATCAGAAAGGTATCGGCCCTGCGCCTATCCCGCTCATCCTGACACATGGCTGGCCAGGCTCTTTCTGCGAAATGGAGCACATCCTTCCTTTGCTGACCGACCCTGGCGCGCACGGAGGCGATCCCGCAGACGCATTTGACGTGGTGATTCCCTCACTGCCCGGATTCGGCTTCTCCGCGCGCCCGACAAAGGCTGGGACGAGTTCGAAGACGATCGCCATGCTCTGGCGCGAATTGATGTGCGAGCTTGGCTATGAACGGTTCGCAACACAAGGTGGCGATATTGGCGCAGGCGTGTCGATGTGGCTCGCGCGGCTTTTTCCAGAAAGCATTCTGGGCGCTCATGTGAACTACATCCCCGGCAGCTTCAAACCAGGGATCGTCAATGTGAGCCAGCCGGTCTCAGCCGAGGAAAACAGCTTCCTTGAACGTGCCGGTCGTTTCTCGGCGGAGGAAGGAGCCTACTCCGCCCTACAGGCCACCAAGCCGCAAACGCTGGCGTTCTCGCTAACGGACAGCCCGGTCGGGCTTGCTGCCTGGATCGCCGAGAAGTTCCATACCTGGACCGACAGGCGGAATGCTCCACAGTCTGGCGTTCCCCTCGATGTCTTGCTCACCGACATCTCGCTTTACTGGTTCTCCGAAAATGTCGATGCATCATTGCGCCTCTACAAGGAGAACCGTCTGAACCCACTTGCCTTCGAAGTGGGTGAGCGCGTGGACGTTCCCCTCGGCGTGGCCGTGTTCCCTTATGAACTGCCGACGCCACCGCGCAGTTGGGTCGAGCGGGTATTTCCTGTGACCCGCTGGACGGAGATGCCGGCGGGCGGGCACTTCGCTGCACTCGAACAACCCAAACTGCTGGCCGAAGATATCAGGGCGTTCTTTCGGCCGCTTCGGCAATAGGGCAGGCACAGCTCTCAAGCTCGCGCTAGCGAGATTCCGTCTCGTCCGTACTTGCCCAGATGGACCGTCTCGCGCCGACCATCGAGCCGGTAGTCCAGCCTGAATGAAAGGGCGCCCGATGGCGCGACGCGCACATACATGCCGTCGCGATCGGTCACTTTGTAGATTTTATCTTTTGATTTCAGCGCCTTGATCGCAGCGTCCTTCAACATGGTGGACCACCTCCAAAAAGTACCGTCACGCGGTTTTTTTGGGGGGCTCTCGTCGAAAAAGACGGCGTATTGTCAGAAGCTTAGCGCAAAAAAAATACCGTCAGGAGCCTCATCTGTCCTGACGGTACTTTCAAATTTCCCCGCGATCAATATGCGCGAGGTCCGTCACACGGGCCGACGGACGCGATCTCTGCCCACCAATGGATATCGACAGATATTGGACTAATTATTTATCTTTTTCCGTTGGTTAGATCTTACTGTGGCGTAGTTTTGGATACGCCCGGATAGACCAAAATCACTCCCACTCGATCGTCCCGGGCGGCTTCGACGTGATGTCGTAGGTCACGCGATTGATGCCGCGCACCTCGTTCACGATGCGGCTGGCGACGCGGTTCAGGAAGCCGATGTCGAACGGATAGACATCGGCCGTCATGCCATCGGTGCTGGTGACTGCGCGGAGCGCACAGGCATAGTCGTAGGTGCGGCCGTCGCCCATCACGCCGACAGTGCGGACCGGCAGCAGGACCGCGAAGGCCTGCCAGATCGCGTCATACAGGCCGGCACCCCGGATTTCTTCCAGGAAAACCGTATCGACCTGGCGCAGCAGCGCCAGCTTGTCGCGATCGATCGCGCCGGGAATGCGGATGGCCAGGCCCGGCCCGGGGAACGGATGGCGGCCGACGATGGCCTCGGGAATCCCCAGTTGGCGGCCCAGTTCCCGAACCTCGTCCTTGAACAGTTCGCGCAGCGGCTCGACCAGCTGCATCTTCATGCGTTCCGGCAGGCCGCCGACATTGTGATGCGACTTGATCGTCACCGACGGGCCGCCGGTGAAGCTGACGCTTTCGATCACGTCCGGATACAGAGTGCCCTGGGCCAGGAACTCCGCGCCACCCAGCTTCGCGGCCTCTTCCTCGAACACCTCGACGAACAGACGGCCGATCGTCTTGCGCTTCACCTCTGGGTCCGTCACGCCTTCCAGGGCGGAGAGGAACAGGTCCGACGCGTCGCGGTGGATCAGCTTGATGTTGAAGCGGCCACGGAAGGTCTTGACCACCTCCTCGGCCTCGCCGGCGCGCAGGATGCCGGGATCGACGAAGATGCAGGTCAGCTGGTCGCCGATCGCCTCGTGGATCAGCACCGCCGCCACCGAGGAATCGACCCCGCCCGACAGGCCGCAGATGACCCGGCCCGACCCGACCTGCTGGCGGATACGGGCAATTTCCATGTCGCGGAACCCGGCCATGGTCCAGGTGCCCTGGCAACCCACCACGCCGTGGGTAAAGTTGCGCAACAGGGCCGCACCATGCGGCGTATGCACCACCTCGGGGTGGAACTGCACGCCATACATGCGCCGCCCCTCATCCGCGATGATGGCATAGGGCGCGCCCTCGCTGACGGCCACCGCGCGGAAGCCGGGCGGAAGCTTCGTCACCCGGTCGCCATGGCTCATCCACACCTGCTCGCGCCCGCCTCGCGTCCAGGTGCCACGGAACAGCGCGCAATCCTCGACGATATCGACATGCGCGCGGCCGAATTCACGATGCGCGTGCGTTTCCACCGCGCCGCCCAGTTGGAAACACATTGCCTGCTGGCCGTAGCAGATGCCCAGCACCGGCACGTTGAGGGCGAACACGACATCAGGGATGCGGGGCGCGTTCTCGTCCAGCACGCTGGCCGGGCCGCCCGACAGGATGATGCCGCGCGGGGCGAAGGCGCGGATCCGCGCCGCGTCGGTGGAAAACGGCCAGATTTCGCAATAGACGCCGCTTTCGCGCACACGGCGGGCGATCAGCTGCGTGACCTGGCTGCCGAAATCCAGGATCAGAATCCGGTCCTGATGCAACGCGGCGTCCAGCGTCGTCGTATCCTCGGGCAGGGTCTGGGTGGAACCGGCGGTCTTCACATCGTCGCTCATCGTTGCTCTTTCGGTCGCGGCGTTACGGTCGCAGGGCGCGCTGCGCGACCGGGCGGGCCGTGCAGGAGCCGGATATGCGTCGACACAGAATATAGTGCAAGCCCGGAGCGGGCGGGACCCTATGGTCCAACGGGCCGGCCGCCGCCATATAAGGGGCCAGACCAAGGTGTTACGGAGCCCGAACGTGTCCCTCTTCCGACTGGACCACCCTTTGCCCGTTTCCCGTCGCGCCTGCCTGGGGCGCGCGACGATGATGGGCGCCCTCATCCTCGCCCTGTCGACGGGCGGCCTGTCGCGGGCCGCCGGAGCGGCCGACGATGCGGCCCGCGATCCGCTCGGGATCTGGACCGGCACGCTGGTCGCCGACCGTGGCATCTGCCCCGAGACGCGGGCCCCGTCGACCTTGCAGATCGAAGGCAAGCGCATTGCCTTCACCCCCGCCGACGGCGCGCACACCCTGCGCGGCCAGCGCGATGCGACACCGGGCCATTTCCACGCCCAGCTCGTGCTGAGCGACATGAACCACAAGCCCTTTCCCATGGTGTTCGAAGGCACGCCGGAAGGGGTTGAGATCCATGGCACCTACGGCACGCCGCGCTGCCACGCCCATGTGGTCCTGACCCGCCCGCAATCCCATTCCAGGGAGCATTTCCTGGGCCATTGAAGCGGCCTGCCGAACGCCTTGCGCCGGGATGATGGGCGGTTGCCTGATCCATCCGGTTGCGACATGGTCGACCACGCGAAAAGCATGACATCTCCGCCATGACGGATAGAGCAGGAGCGCCTGGTTTGACCCTTCCCTTCCATCGCCCGGGCGGGGCGATCGCCTTTGCGACCGCCCTCGGCCTGATCAGCAGTCTGGGCCATGCCGCCCCTCCGGCGGCGCCGACGGCCGCATCGTCCCTGACGGTGCAGACGGGCAGCGACATTCCCGCCCACGTCACCTTCCCCACCGCCGCGCGCGATTACGTCAAGCGCGAGATCATGATCCCGATGCGCGACGGGGTGAAGCTGCATACGGTGATCGTAATCCCGCGCGACGCCCATGATGCGCCGATCCTGCTGACGCGCACGCCCTATCATGCCTCGAAGCGCCTCAACCGGGTCGAGGATGCGCCGACCATGCGCGCGCTACTGCCCCAGGGCGACGATGTGTTCGTGGAATCCGGCTATATCCGCGTGTTCCAGGACATTCGCGGCAAATACGGGTCGGAGGGCGATTACGTCATGACGCGCCCGGTGCGCGGCCCGCTGAACCCCACCCATACCGACGAAGTCACCGATGCGTGGGACACGATCGACTGGCTGGTCCACAATCTGCCGCAGTCCAACGGGCGCGTGGGCATGCTGGGCTCGTCCTATGAAGGCTTCACGGTCGTCATGGCGCTGCTGAACCCGCACCCGGCGCTGAAGGTCGCGGCCCCGGAAAGCCCGATGGTCGATGGCTGGATGGGCGACGACTGGTACCATTACGGCGCCTTCCGCCAGGGCGGACTGGACTATTTCACCGACCAGATGACGGTGCGTGGCTCCGGCTCCTCAATCCCCCGCGTCGATCGCGACGACTACACCAACTTCCTGCGCGCAGGCTCGGCCGCCCAGTTCGCCTCCGCCGCCGGGCTGGACCAGTTTCCGTGGTGGCAGCGCATGCTGGCCCATCCGGACTATGATTCCTTCTGGCAGGACCAGGCGCTGGACAAGCTGATCACCCGCCACCCGCTGACCGTTCCCACCATCTGGGAACAGGGGCTGTGGGATCAGGAAGACATGTGGGGCGCCATCCATTCCTGGCAGGCGCTGAAGGCGACCAGCCCGAACGTGCCCAACGTGCTGGTGATGGGCCCCTGGCGCCACAGCCAGGTCAATTACGACGGGTCGGAACTGGGCCCGCTGCACTGGAACGGGGACACCGCGCATCAATTCCGCGCCGAGGTGCTGCTGCCCTTCTTCAACCAGTATCTGCGCCCCGGCTCGCCCGAGGTTCATCTGCCGGAAGCCATCATCTACAATTCCGGCGAGAACCATTGGGACCGCTTCCCGCACTGGCCCCTGGCGTGTGACGACAAGAGCTGCGACCAGAAGCTGAAGCCGCTGTACCTGCAGGCCGGCTACAGCCTGTCGTTCGACCACCCCGCCACCGGACAGGATTCCTACGTGTCCGACCCGGCGCATCCGGTGCCGTTCGTGCAGCGTCCGTTCAATTTCGCGGAGGATTCACCGCGCTGGAAGACCTGGCTGGTCCAGGACCAGCGGCCGGCCGAAAGCCGCCCGGACGTGCTGACCTATGAAACGCCGGTCCTGACCAAGTCCGTCCGCGTCAGCGGCGTGCCGGTGGCCGACCTGTTCGCGGCGACCAGCGGCACCGATTCCGACTGGGTGGTGAAGCTGATCGACGTGATGCCCGCCACCGACGGCGACCGGCCGGAAATGGGCGGATACGAACTGGCCGTGTCGATGGACATCTTCCGTGGCCGCTACCGTGAAGGGTTCGACCATTCTGTGGCCGCGGTAGCCAACGCGACGGCGCGCTATCGCTTCACGCTGCCGGCGGTCAACCACGTGTTCAAGCCGGGGCACCGGATCATGGTGCAGATCCAGTCCTCGCTGTTCCCGCTCTACGACCGCAATCCGCAGACCTTCGTCCCCAACGTGCTGCGTGCCACGCCGCATGATTATGTGACCGCCACCCAGACAATCCATCGGGGTGGTGAGCAGTCGACGGCCATCTGGCTGCCGGTCGTCCCCTGACAGCGTGGCCGGACATGCGCGCTGGCGGCGATCTGGCGCGCGTTTCCTGTGCTTCGGTGCTCGCGGCCATCAAGGCCGCTCCGCTCCGAGGCTCGGAAACACACGCCGGGCGCGGCCGGTTCCGGGCCGCTCTCGCTCGTCAACCCACATGTCCGGCCAGGCTTTGCGGCGCCCCGGCATGGTGGCGCCGGAGGCAGGCATGCGGTTAAGATTACCGCATGACTGCTTCCTCCACCGTGTCGGCCGCCATCCTGGCCGTTGTTGTCCGTGACGCGCGCCTGCTGCTGATCCGGCGCGCCAACCCGCCGGATCAGGGGCTATGGGGCTTTCCCGGCGGCCGGATCGAACATGGCGAGACCCTGTTCCAGGCGGCCGAACGCGAACTGCGCGAGGAAACCGGGTTCGTCACCCGGGCCCAGGGCGTGCTGACGGCATTCGACGTGCTGGACCGGGCACCCGACGGGCAGTTGCGCTTTCATTACGTCATCACCGTCGTGCACTGCGCCGATTCCGGCCAGACCGACATCCAGGCTGCCGATGACGCGGTAGCCACGGGCTGGTTCACCCTCGACCAGATCCGGGCCAACCCGGAGCGCATGAGCCCCGGCCTGCTGGAACTGGGCACCCTGGCGCTTTCCGAACGGGGGGCCGCCCCCTGGCCCGTCCCCGGGGGCGATCCCCGTCGCCTCATCCCCGCACAGGACCATGCATCATGATATCTGGCCGCCATATCCTGCTGGTCGAGGACGAATCCGCCATCGCCGACCTGATCTGCACGGCGCTGGAGGCATCCGACCTGCGCGTCACCGCCTGTCCGGGCGTGCAATCGGCCATGAACGCAGTGGAACAGGGGCCGATCGACCTGGCCATCATCGACCTGTCCCTGCCCGACGGCCCGCCAGATCGCCTGATCGCCCGACTGAAGGCGGGGGGCATCCCCCTGATCGCCATCAGCGGTGACCCGGCCCGCCTGGCCACCCTCGCGCCGATCCCTACGTTGGAAAAGCCATTCCGGGTCCGCGCGCTGATGGAGCTGGTGCGCGGCACACTGGACAGCGCGGCGCCATAACGACGCTCTATTCCTCCCCAGCCGACAGGCGGGCTGCGCCGGCGAGCGGGCCGGGCGCCAGCGTGACACGGAAGACGGCATAGCGTTCGGCAACCCTGCCCTTGCGTGCCCGCTCCACGGTGCCGATCCGCGTGGCGCTGCTGAAAGGCGACAGATCGAGGTCGCGCAGCCGCCGGACGCTGCACAGGAAGATACCACTGCCCCCCACCGGGCGCGGTAGGTCGAACAGCGCCCAGCGCGGCTCGATCCCGATCACTGTCCGGCGTGGCAGGGCCAGGGCCAGTTCCGCCGCCAGCCCGTATTCGTCGGCCGCCACCATGTCGCCGGGGGCCACCAGGGCATCGACCTTGCGCGCCAGGTCCTGCCAGCCGGCCATCTGCCGCAGGGTAATGTCCAGATGCGGCGACAGCGAAACGGGCGCCAGGGTGGACTGGACATAGACCAGCAGCGTCAGCGCAAACCCCAGGACCGTTCCCGCGCGCCAGAAGCGCCAGGCGGGCGAAGCGGCGAGTACCGCCATGGCAGGATAGAGCAGCACCGGCCAGTTGGCCTGCACCCGATCGCCCAGCGCGTGCTGCACGAACACGAGCGCCGACGGCACGATCCACCACAGCAGCACCGCTGCCCCCGGATCGCGCCCGGCACGGTGCCAGGCCCGCCACATTCCGCCGCCGAACCCCAGCGCGATCAGCGGCGTCATCAGGCCGATCTGCCCCCCTGCCAGTTCCGACAGGAACTGCACGGCCCGCGCCGGCCGCCAATCCCCTGCCCGACCGCCCTGACGCACGAAGCTGGCCCAGTGATGCGCGTGGTTCCAGCCGATGACCGGCAGGAACAGGATCGCGGCCAGCACCACACCGCACCAGGGCCAGGGCGTGCGCAGCCACGCCCGGCCGAACCGGCTGCACAGGCACCACAGCGCCAGCCCGCCACCGGGCAGCACGGCCGTATATTTGCTGTCGCAGGCCAGGCCGAGCACTGCCCCCAGCACCAGCCACCATACCCCCCGACCCGTGGCCAGCAGCCGGCCCAGCGCCCACAGCGCCAGCGTCACGAAGAACAGCAGCGGCGTATCCGGGGTCATGGTCACGGCGCCGATGCCCAGCGCCAGCGTGGCGTTCAGTAGCAGCCCCGCCCGCACCATCCGGCCGGCCGGTGGCCCGTCGCCCTGGCCGAGGTCGCGCGCCGCCACAACTAGGAACAGCGTGCCGATCGCTGCCGAGAGCGGGGCCAGCAGGCGCACGCCCAGGGGGCCGTCTCCCAGCAGGGCCGTGCCCACGCGGATCCACAGCGCCACCATCGGGGGATGGTCCAGATAGCCCGGCGCCAGCGCACGGGACCAGACCCAGTAATAGGCCTCGTCCGGCGACAGGGGCGTCCACGCGGCCACGATCACGCGCAGTACCGTCACCCCGAGGAGGGCCAGGCCCCATCGCGACAGGTCGGGCCCGCCCAGTCCCCTGGCGCCCGTCATCGCACGCGCCAGATCAGGGTCGATGAAACGGCGTAATTCCACACCACCGCGATCGCCGCCCCGGCCGCCCCGGCCAGGCGCCATTCCCCGTCACGGCTGAAGATCGCCCGTGCGATGCCGACATCGGCGACGGCCCCGGCCGAACAGATGATCATGAACAGCCCCAGCCCCAGCCACATCCGCGCGCCGCGCAGCCGCCGGTCGCGATAGGTCAGCGCGTTGTTCATCCAGAAATTCGTCACCATGGCGACCAATGTGCCCAGCCATTGGCTGGTGGTGAAATCGGCCCCGAAACGCCGCCCGATATCCAGCACCGCCAGATTGACCAGAATGCCGACCAGCCCGACCAGCGAGAACGCGATGAACCGGGTCGGCAGGAACCCCCGGCAGATCTTGTCCGCCAGCATCGCTACGAACTGCATCAGTACCAGGATGTCCAGCTTGCTCTCGCCCGCCGCACGGGGGCGGAAGACGAACGGCACCTCCAGCACCCGTGGCCGCTGGGGCGCGGACAGGAACACATCCAGCAGGATCTTGAAGCCGGTGCCCGACAGGCGCGGCACCGTGCGTTCGAACAGATCGCGGCGCATGGCGAAGAATCCGCTCATCGGATCGCCCAGCCGCACCGGCAGGATCATCTGCACCAGGCGGATGCCGGAGTCGGAGAGGAAGGTCCGCCAGCCATTGGCCAGCCCCGCATTGTCGCCGCCGGCCACATGGCGGCTGCCGACCGCGATGTCGTACCCGTCACGTGCCACGGCGTCGATCAGCCGCCCCAGGCACGATTCGTCGTGCTGCATGTCGCCATCCATGACGGCGACGATCCGTGCCGAGGAGGACAGCACGCCCTCGATCACCGCCGACGACAGGCCGCGCCGCCCCACGCGCAGCAATCCGCGCACGCGGCCATCGCTTTCCGCCAGGGCCCGCACCTCGTCGATCGTGCCGTCGGGCGAGCTGTCATCAACGAAGATGACCTCCCACGCCCGCCCCGCCAGGGCCTGGTACAGCGCCGCGACCAGGGGGCGCACATTGGCGCGCTCATTGTAGCAGGGCACCACGATGCTGATATCCGCCGCCGGACGCGCCAGGCCGGCCCCGCCCGCAACTCCGGCGTCATCCCCCCACACGGGGCCGGCCTGGCCCCGGACCTGGGTCATGCGCCGTCTGTGTCGCCGAAAGGCTGGGCCAGTGGCTGCACCGGCACCCCGGCGCGGCTGAGCGAGGTGCGGATGGTCTGCAATGTCTGGACCCGGCTGACATGCGGGCTTTCGGTCAGGCGCCGGGTCAGCTGGTTTTCATGCGCGGCGTCGCGCGCCACCAGCCGGACCAGGAAATCGCCGCCGCCGCGGATCATGTGGCACTCCCGCACCTCCGGCCATCCGGCGACCTGGGACTCGAAGGCGGTCAGGACCGCTTCCTTCTGGCTGTCCAGCCCGATCAGGGCAAACAGCGTGATCGTCCATCCCAGCAGGGCCGCGTCGGTGTCGGCATGATAGCCGCGGATCAGCCCTTCCTCCTCCAGCCGGCGCACACGCCGCAGGCATGGTGGGGCGGAAATGCCAACCCGACGCGCGAGTTCCACGTTGGTCATGCGGCCATCCGCCTGGAGTTCCGCTACGATCCGACGGTCAATCGCATCCAGATCCATCACGTCAGTTTTGTCCGTCCCAGAATATCAAGCCTTCAGGATACGGCATGCGCCCCTCGCCGAAAAGAGCATCCAGATCCCCACATGGCTTGTGCCTGGCGCGCCACACGGCCATATCCCATGCAGCTTGAACAGACCTGTGCCGAGTCCATGACCCATACCCATTCCACCGACCTGCTCGTGATCGGGGCCGGCCCCGCCGGCTACACCGCCGCCATCTACGCCGCCCGCGCCAACCTGAAGCCGATTCTGGTTGCCGGCCTCCAGCCCGGCGGCCAGCTGATGATCACGACGGACGTGGAAAACTATCCGGGTTTCGCCCGAGGCATCCAGGGCCCCGAGCTGATGGAGCAGATGGCCGCCCAGGCCGCCCATGTCGGAACGCGGATCATCCACGACATCATCACGGAATGCGCGCTGGTGGGGCGCAAGGCGGGCGAACCCTTCCGCCTGGTCGGCGATTCGGGCGATGTCTACCTGGCCCGCTCGGTGGTGATCGCGACCGGGGCACAGGCGAAGTGGCTGGGCATTCCCGGCGAAGCCCAATATCAGGGCGCCGGGGTCTCGGCCTGCGCCACCTGCGACGGGTTTTTCTATCGCGGTCGCACCGTGGCCGTCATCGGCGGCGGCAATACGGCGGTCGAGGAAGCGCTCTACCTGACCCATCATGCCGAACATGTGTTCCTGATCCACCGGCGCGACAGCCTGCGCGCCGAGAAGATCCTGCAGGACCGGCTGTTCGCGCACCCCAAGATCACGGTGAAGTGGAACCGCGTGACCGAGGAGATCGTCGCGGACGGCGAGCCGCCCGTCGTCACCGGCATCACCCTGCGCGACACCACGACCGGCGCGCATGAAGATCTGTCGGTCGACGGCGTGTTCGTCGCCATCGGCCATGCGCCGCACACGGACATTTTCCGTGGCCAGGTCGAGACCGATGACGAGGGCTATATCGTCACCAACCCCGGCGGAACCCGGACATCGGTGCCCGGTGTCTTCGCGGCCGGCGATGTTCAGGACAAGATCTATCGCCAGGCCATCACGGCCGCCGGCACCGGCTGCATGGCCGCGCTGGAAGCGGAACGTTTCCTGGCTGGAATCCCGGGCTGACTCCCCATCAAATCCTTGACCGGACGGCCCGTTTCGGTCACCAAAAGTAACATTGGTTTCACAATTCCTCCTGTCAGGATCGGAGCGTACATTGGACTGGGACAAACTCCGTATTTTTCATGCGGTGGCCGAAGCCGGTTCGTTCACGCATGCGGGCGACGTACTCAACCTCAGCCAGTCTGCCGTCTCGCGACAGATTTCGGCCCTGGAAGAAGCGCTTCAGGTTCCGCTGTTCCACCGCCATGCCCGTGGCCTGATCCTGACAGAACAGGGCGAGACCCTGAACCAGACGGTGCGGGAAGTCTTCTCGAAACTGGCGATGACGCAGTCCCTGCTGACCGAAAGCAAGGAGAAGGCCGCCGGCCGCCTGCGCGTGACCACAACGACGGGTTTCGGCACCTGTTGGCTGACGCCGCGCCTGCATCGCTTCATGGAAACCAATCCGGACATCACGATTACGTTAATCCTGGAGGATAACGACCTGGATCTGGGCATGCGCGAGGCCGATGTGGCCGTCCGCATGCATCCGCCGCGCCAGCCCGACCTGATCCAGCGCCACCTCGCGGATTTCCCGCTGCCGATCTATGCCTCCCCCAGCTATCTGGAAGAATTCGGCACCCCCCAGACCCTGGACGAGTTGTCGGCCCACAAGCTGGTGCTGTTCGGCGGCTATCATCCGCCCGTCCCGCACATCAACTGGCTGGCGGAAGCCGGCGTGCCGTCGGACGAGAAGCGGGCCGCCCGGCTTGAGGTCAACAGCCTGCC
Source organism: Gluconacetobacter asukensis (assembly GCF_014174375.1). Lineage (GTDB taxonomy): Bacteria > Pseudomonadota > Alphaproteobacteria > Acetobacterales > Acetobacteraceae > Gluconacetobacter > Gluconacetobacter asukensis. Next base: position 97,404 of record NZ_JABEQE010000011.1, on the reverse strand, counting down.
GGCAATGGCATCGGCCATCGCGGCCGGGGTCGGCATTGGCTCGGTGCCGCTTTACGCGACCGGACCGCATGCGAACCTGGTCAAGATCCTGCCCGACGTTCCCCTGCCGACGGTCGATGCCTATTTCGTCTATCCGGAAGAATTGCGGACATCGAAGCGCGTCGCCGTGTTCCGCGACTTCCTGCTGTCGGAAATCAATGCCCGCCATTAGGCGGTGCAACGCCCGCAAGGAAGCGCAGCACCGATGAGCAGTCGCGACAAGCCGGCAAGCGGCCCGGGAAAGCAGGCCTACGAAGCCCGCCGGGCCGCGAAGGCAGGCGTCAGCCTCGATAATTGGCTGGCCCGCAAGGAAGGGGCCCGCAAGGCCGTTTCCACCCCAGCCGCGCAGCCTAACCCCGTGTTGGCCCAAGCCCGCTCGGTGTGGCGGCGGCTGATCGAGCGCGCCCACCGCCCCCTCTAAGCCGAGACCCGGTTGGGAAATGCGCGCTGGCGGCGATCCGACGCGCGTTTTCTGCGCTCCGGTGCTCGAAAACACATGCCGGGCGCGGTCCGTTCCGGGCCGCTCTCGCTCACCAGCCCACATTTCCCAACCGGGTCTCTCATCGGTTGTCAAACCGAAGCGTTGTGTGCGCCATGTTTCATGGCTGCGGGTCTTGGCCTTGCGCCAGAGCGTAAGAAAACCACGACCTCGGCCGCTGGCGGCCCTGCCCTGTCAGCTATGCCGGCGGGCGGTGCGGCCAAGCTGGCAGCGGTGGGCTTTGTCGCGATAATACATGGCCTGCCCGATCGGGGCGAAATATTGCCGACGGCCGATGGCACGCAGCCGGTGGCCATGGGTCCCGATCACGGCGTCATGAGACGCGCAGAGATGGGCTGCCAGCCCCGTGCGACGATGATGATGCGGCGCATGGCGGGTGCCGGCACATGCCGGCACGGCAACACACGACACCGCAACGCACACAACAAGAAGTCCAGAGATTACGTCCCGCACCCTTACGCACCTCCGCGGTCCGGCACCGCTCGTGGAGAAGGATTCGTAGCAGCGGCAGTCAGAACATATCAAGAACATTCTATCAGACACACAGGACACGTCCCGTCCCGCGATCGCCAGGCCGGAACGATCAGTCGGCGCCGGGTTCGACGCCGCCATTGACGCGTTCACGCAGTTCCTTGCCCGCCTTGAAGAAGGGGACAACCTTTTCGTCCACCGCCACCATCTCGCCGGTGCGGGGGTTGCGGCCGGTACGGGCATCGCGCTTCTTGACCGTGAACGCGCCGAATCCGCGCAGCTCCACCCGGTCGCCCCGGGCCAGCGCCGCGCTGATCTCGCTGAAAATCGTCTGAACGATCAGTTCGACATCGCGGCCGAGAAGATGCGGATTGGCCGCAGCCAGTTCGGCAATCAGCTCCGATTTGGTCATCCGTCTTGTCCCGTTTCGATTCAAGGTTTCCAGAGCGCAACCGCTCCGTCGAGCGCAACACCTTGCGATACCACAGATCCCGCCCATTCCTCACCAAGAATGACACCGAGCATGCTGCGCGTCAGCCGCGGAATCCAGTCCCGGTCGGCCGGGACCTTCAGATCGAGAACCGGAACCGTCTCGGACAGGTGCAGCCTCCGCGCCAACCAGGTCACGGCATCGCGTTCGGTCCCGATCTGGTCGATCAGTCCAAGCGGCAGCGCCTGCCGGCCGGTATAGGGGCGGCCATCGGCCAGCGATCGCACCCGGTCGACCGGCATATGCCGCCCGTCGGCCACCATCGTGACAAACTGGTCGAACAGATCCGCCACCACGCCCTGCAGCATCTGCCGCCCCTCGGGCGAAAGCGGCTGAACGACCGAAGGTTGCCCCTTCATCGGGCCGGAAACCAGTTCGTCCACGCGAACGCCCACCCGGTCCAGCAGGCCGGAGACATCCGGCGCCTGCATGATCACCCCAATCGATCCGGTCAGGGTCGACTGGCTGGCAAAGATGCGCTGCGCCGGAACCGAGATCATGTACCCCGCCGACGCCGCGACTCCGCCCATCGTCACCACGACCGGCTTGCGCGCGGCAAAACGGGCCACCGCATCATGCAGGGCCTCGCCGCCGCTGACCGAACCGCCCGGACTGTCGACCGACAGCACCAGGCCCCGCACCGTGTCCGCCTTCGCGGCACGGTCGATCAGGTCGATCAGCTTGCGATTGTCCGACCCGATGATGCCGGACACCCGCACCCGCGCCAGATGGTCGACACCGATCAGGGCGCCATGATGGAACAGCGCATGACCGCCGAGCCCCAGCCAGGCGAGGACGAACGCGGCGACCGCCCCCACCCGCCAGAACAGCAACCGGCGGCGCAGGCGCAGCCGGTCCACCACCAGATCGGGATCAGCCATGGGGCCTCCGGCCCGGCCGCGACGCGAACCGCACCGTTACTCCTGCGGCGCGGCGGCCTTGCGCCCGCGCCGGGCCGGCTTGGCGGCCGCACCGTTGTCGGCCGGCGCTTCTTCCACCGTCGCGGTGATCTTGCGGCCCAGACCGATTTCCCGCGCCAGGGTGGAGCGGCGCTCGGCATAGTTCGGGGCGACCATCGGATAATCGGTCGGCAGGCCCCAGCGCTCGCGATACTGCTCCGGCGTCATGCCATAGGCGCTCTGGAGATGCCGCTTGAGCATCTTCAACTTCTTTCCGTCCTCGAGACAGACGATGTAGTCCGGGAAGACCGAACGCTTGATCGGCACCGCGGGCTGCAGCTTCTCGGGCTCCGGCGCGGCCTGGCCGAGAGAGGTCAGCGCCTGGTAGACCTGCCGGATCAGATCAGGCACGCCATCGGCGACCACGCTGTTGTTCGAAACATGCGCCGACACGATCTGCGCCGTGAGTTCCAACAAAGATGCACCCTGCTCGATTTCCGACATACCGAAATTCCATCCTGTTATTATGACTTCTTACGACGTCAGCGATTCGCACCGCTTCATTATCATAAATATCTTGAAATGATAGCGAAGACAAATAATTCTTACAAAAACATTTTAAATTTTTAACGGGAACGAGGCGCCGGTGTTCGTAACAGGAAGTAATAAATCCCCAATCTTCGTATTCGGCAGCGTCAATATCGACGTCAGCGCGCGACTGAATCACTTTCCCGTTCCAGGGGAAACCCTCCATGCGCGGGATGCCGGGCTGGGCCTGGGCGGCAAGGGTGCCAACCAGGCGGTGGCGGCGGCGCGGCTGTGCGCGGATGTCCGGCTTGTCGGCCGGACGGGGGACGATCCGCTGGCCGATTTCGCGGCAGCGGCGCTGCGGCGGCACGGTGTCGCGCCCGACGACCTGTATCGTTCGGCGGCCGATCTGACGGGACTCGCGATGATCTGCACCGACTCGGGCGGCGAAAACACGATCGTCGTCGTGGGCGGCGCCAACATGACCATCGACGCCACCGATATCGCCCGCCTGTCGCCCCTGCTGACACCGGGCGCGATCGTGCTGACGCAATGCGAAATTCCGATGGACACGCTGCGCGCCGCCGCGCGGGCGATCGCGCAGGTCGGGGCGCGGCTGATTCTCGACCCGGCCCCGGTGCCCGAAGACGGGCTGGACGCCGAGTTGTTTGCGCTCGCCGAACTGATGACGCCCAACGAGACCGAGACCGAACGCCTGACCGGCCTGCGCCCGCACAATGCGGACAGCGCACGCCTCGCCGCCGACAAGCTGCACCGGCTGGGGCTGCGGCGCGCCATCGTCAAGCTGGGGGCGCGGGGTGTGCTGTATTCCGACGCATCCGGCCAAGGCTTCGTGCCACCCTTTGCCGTCGTCCCCATCGACAGCACGGCGGCCGGGGACTGCTTCAATGGCGGCCTGGCGGTCGCGCTGTCATCCGGCATGGATCTGGCGGGCGCCACGCGCTACGCCGCCGCCTGCGGAGCCCTGGCCACGACGCGCAAGGGTGCCGCCGAAGCAGCCCCGACCCGGCCCGAGGTCGAACGCCTGCTGGCGGCCCAGCCCGGCTAGGCCTGCCCTGTTTGCAGCCCGCCGGTCCATACATGGGTCATATTGGCCCGCGACGCCGTATAGAGCGCCGTCGCCAGCAGGTCCTCGTCACTCTCGTCGCCCCATAGCCGCATGGTGCCCAGGGGCGCGTCGGGGTCGATGCGCAGCACGTCGAAATGCTGGCCGGGGGCAAACCGCCCCACCGGCAGGTCCAGCGCGTCGCCGCCCCCGGCCGTGGCCAGATGAAAAGCCGTGATCATGTCCACATCGCTGCCCGGCCGGCCGCGTTCCGCCGCCGGCCGGTCGGGATCGACACCGTCGCGCAGCATGCGCGAGGCGGCGACCGTCATGCGCATCGCCCCCATCATCGATGCCGAAGGGCCACCCGCAATGTCGGTCCCCAGCCCAACCCGCACACCTTTTTCCAGTGCGGCGCGCAGCGGAAAGACCGCATTGGCGAACCAGGCGTTCGACAGCGGACAATGCGCCACCGCGGCACCCCGCCGGGCCATCAGGTCCATGTCCGACCCGGTGATGAAATTGCTATGGGCCAGCACGGTATGGCGGGTCAGCAGGCCGAAACGGTCCAGTGTCTCGACATCGCTGTGCCCGAAACGGGCCTGGCCGTAATCGCGCGCCCAGTCGCTTTCCGCGCAATGGGTCTGGACATGGCAGCCGCATTCCCCGGCCAGATCCCCGAGCGCGCGCAGCATGTCGTCGGTGCAGGAAGGCAGGAAGCGCGGGGTCACCACCGGCCGCACCCATCCGTCATTGGCCGGGTGGGATTCAATATGTGCCGCGACCGCCCGGGTGGCCGCCAGCCCTTCGGCCACCGAAGCGTCACGATAGAAGTCCGGACACTGGCCGGGATTGTCCATGACCACCCGCCCCACCAGCGCCCGTTGCCGGGCCGCGATGCAGGCATCGGCCAGTTCACAGGTGGCTTCGACATGCCGGCTGGCGAAATACAGCGCCGTGGTGGTGCCGCCCGCCAGCAGGTCGGCCACCAGGCGCCGATAGACATGCCGGGCGAACAGGCGGTCGGCATAACGCGCCTCCAGCGGGAACGTATAGCGTTGCAGCCAGACTTCCAGCGGCTGGTCCAGCCCCTTGCCCAGTTGCGGATATTGCGGCGCATGGACATGCAGATCGACCAGCCCCGGGATCATCAGCCCGTCCAGCGTCACCAGCCGGCCCGCCCGCGCCGCCGCGCGCGCCATCGCGCGATGCCCTTCGCTGCCTGCATGGCACACTGCGACAATCCGCCCATCGGCCCCGATTTCGACCAGGCCGCCCTCCATCCGCTCCAGCCGGCCGGGCGACGGGGCATGGAACCAGTCCCCGGCCACCACGCGGTTCCGCAGGTCCGCCCATGAATGCGCGGCGGAATATCGGTCGGTCATCCTTCCCTCCGTGCGGTGTCCCCGCCATGCGACTTCCGATGTCTATGACTGATATACACGGCCTGGCTATCGTCCCGGAGATGCCTGACCTAGTCTGTCGCGTAATAGCCCCTGCCGCCGGAAACTCCACGCCCCGTGCCCGCCTTCCCTGACTTTGCCCTCACCGTGCTGGAACGCCTTCTGTCATGGCGCCCCCGTTCCCTGCGCCCGCCGGGCGCCGGACGGCTGAGCCATCTGCGCTGGCTGTATGCCCCCAAGGCCGAGGCGGTCGGCTTTGCGCTGCGCACCACCGCCGCGGCCATCCTGTCGCTGATCCTGGCGATGTGGATGGAACTGGACGATCCGCAATGGGCGCCGATGACCGTCTGGATCGTGGCGCAGGGATCGCGCGGCGAAAGCCTGTCGAAGGCGCGATGGCGCCTGGTCGGCACCGCCATCGGCGCCATTTCGGCCGTCGCCCTGGTCGCGGCGTTTCCACAGGCGCCGTGGCTGTTCTTTCCCGCCATCGGCATCTGGATCGGCCTGTGCTGCGGCGTGGCGACCCTGGTGCGCAACTTCCGCTCCTACGCGCTGGTACTGTCGGGCTACACCTGCGCCATCATCGCGCTGGATGCGGTGCGCAGCCCGAACGACGTGTTCATGATCGCCATGTCGCGCTCGACCTACATCGTACTGGGCATTGCGTGCGAAAGCCTGATCGCCGGCCTGCTGTCCCACAACCTGGCCGACACCGCGCGCCGCAATATCCGCGAGAAACTGCTGACGGCCCTGACCAGCACCTCGGGCGCCATCGCCGACCTGCTGGCCGGCAATGAGGAGGCTTTCGTCCGCTCGCGCGCGCTGTTCGGCACCATCCTGACCATCAACGACCAGATCGAGTTCAGCGAGATCGAGATGGGTCCCCACGGGCATGAGGGCGACCATGCCCGCGCCGCCCTGGCCACGGTATCGGTGCTGCTGTCGCGCGGCCTGGGCATGACCGCGCGCCTGCGCGCGCTGGGCACGGCACACCAGGGCTTTACCGAAACCTCGCTGCTGGTACGCACCTTTCTTCAGGGCCTGCCACCGCGCCTGAAACAGGACGAGGACCTGCCGGCGGTGCTGGCCGACCTGCGCGCGCTGCGCGGCGTCTGCCGCCAGCAGATCGTCAATGCACTGACCGAGGAAAGCAACGGCCAGCACCCGCCCGACAGCCCCGAGATCCAGGCACTGCTGGATGGGCGCATCCTGCACAGCGCGCTGGAGGAATTGCTGGCGGAACTCCAGCAGGCGCTGGAGGAATTCGATGCCAGTCACCGCGTCATCCGCGGCGACCGTTTCCATTTCCGCCTGAAATCGCATCGCGACCTCAAGGAGGCGGCCCATAACGGCATCCGCGCCGCCGTCGCGATCACGTCCGCCGGCCTGATCTGGGAAGTGACCGCCTGGCCCAGCGGCCTGGCCTTCATCATCATGGTCGCCCTGACCTGCGGCCTGTTCGCGACGCGCGAAAACCCGGTCCTGGCCACCATGAACTTCCTGCTCGGCGCGGTGTGGGCGGTCGGGGTCTCGTTCGTCCTGGTCGTCCTGATCCTGCCGCACCCGGCGGATTTCGAAATCCTGGCCGCCTGCCTGGCGCCCCCGATGATTGCCGGCGGCCTGGCGACCCGCAATCCCGCAACGGCGGGGGCTGCCGCATCCTATACGCTCTTCCTCTCCAACCTGATCGGGCCGTCGAACCAGGGAAGGCTGGACGAGATCGCCTATTTCAATTCCTCACTTTCGCTGCTGGCCAGCATCGGCTTCTCGGTCCTGATCTTCCGCACCGTCCTGCCCTTCAGCAGCAAGGCGGAGCGCCTGCGCATGCGCGAGCGCAATCTGCACGACCTGCATCATCTGGCCTCGGCGCTGCCCATACCGCAGACCCACGACTGGATCGGGCTGAACACCGACCGTTTCGCCCGCCTGATCCGCCATGCCGGCCCCACCCCCACGCCCACCATCGAAGCCTATCTGCAAGGCACGCTGTCGGTCATGACGATCGGGCTGAACATCATCCGCGTGCGGACGGTCCTGGCCCGAGAGCAATTGCCGCTCCAGGCGCGCCGCCCCCTGCTCCTGGTGCTGCGGCGGATGGCGCAATTGACCGGCAAGCACGGCCGCACCGCCCGCGCGGCGCGCACCGCCGTCGCCAGCCTGCGCGCCATCGAGGCGCGCGAGACCAATATCGGCGCCCGCATCGAACTGACCCGCGCCATCGCCTATCTGCTGGTCATTTCGAACGAACTGGACGCCAACGCTGTGTTTCTCGATACCTCCCGGTCCTATCGTCCCCAGCCGCCAGCCTGACGGGCACCGCGCCTTCACCACCGGGGCAAAACAGGCAACACTGGCCGGATCGTACCAGACCGAGTACCCGATCATGATCCCGTCCCTGCCCCCTGCACCCGCCCGCCATGCCCTTCGGGGGCGCGCCGTCACCTTCGGTACCAATCCTTTCCTGGACGATCCGGCGCGGGCGCTGGTGCATGAGCCCGATGCCCTGATCCTGATCGAGGATGGACACATCACGCGATTCGGCGCCTTCGATGCGCTGCGCGACACGCTGCCGCCCGATACACCGGTCACCACCTGGCACCACGGCATCATTTCGGCCGGGTTCGTCGACACCCATGTCCATTACCCGCAACTGCCCATGATCGCGGCCTATGGCGAACAGCTTCTGGAATGGCTGGAGCGCTATACATTTCCCACCGAGGCCCGCTTTGCCGACCCCGATTACGCAGCCGGCGTGGCGCGGCGTTTCCTGCGGGAACTGCTGCGTGCCGGCACCACCAGCGCGGCGGTGTACTGCACCGTCCACCCCCAGTCGGTCGATGCCTTCTTTACGGAATCGGCCCGCCTGAATACCCGCATGGTGGCGGGCAAGGTACTGATGGACCGCAATGCACCGGCCAACCTGCGCGACACGCCCCAGGGCGGCTATGACGATTCCCTGGCGCTGATCGAGCGCTGGCACCAGCACGGGCGGCAGCTCTATGCCGTCACCCCGCGCTTCGCCGCCACCAGCACTGAAGAGCAGCTCGACCTCGCAGGCAGCCTGCTGCGCCAGCGCGAGGGCCTGTTCATGCAGACGCATCTGTCGGAAAACCTGGCCGAGGTGGAATGGATCAGCCACCTCTTTCCCCGGCGTGCCTCCTATCTGGATGTCTATGCTCATGCCGGCCTGGTGGGGCCGCGCAGCGTGCTGGGCCATGGCGTGCATGTCGATGAAGACATATTCCATACCTGCCATGCGGCCGGATGCGCATTGGCGCATTGCCCGACGTCCAACCTGTTCCTGGGCAGCGGCGCCTTCCGCCTCTTCGACGCGCTCGACCCGCGCCGGCCGGTGCGCGTGGGCCTGGGCACCGATGTCGGCGCCGGCACCAGCCTGTCGCAATTGCAGACGCTCAACGAAGCCTACAAGGTCGCGCAATCCACCGGGCGGCGCCTGCATCCGGCCCAGGCCTTCTGGCTGGCCACGGCCGGGGGCGCCCGCGCACTGTATCTGGACGACCGCATCGGCACCATCGCCCCCGGCATGGAAGCCGATCTGTGCGTGCTCGATCCGCACGCCACGCCGCTGATGGCCCAGCGTGCCGAACAGTGCGAAACGATCGAAGACCTGCTGTTCGTGCTGATGATGCTGGGGGACGACCGCAGCGTCCGCGCAACCTATGTGGCCGGCCAACTGGTCCATGACCGGGACGCCCCGGAAGCCGCGGGGGAGCGAGACCCCGGCCACATTACTTCATTTACATGAACGAACGATATGTTACGTTAGGGAACCGTTAACACTCAGGATCGTCATGTCGAAACCACTCCATGACATGCCCTCATATCGCAAACGATATGGCCCGGTGCGGCAGGTGGTTTCCGACGTCCCCCATAAGGGCCGGGGACACCCCGCCAGCGCCTCGATCTGTCTGGCGTCGCCGAATATGCCCTGATCTTTCGGCATGAGTGACGCGACAATGTCCATGATGGGCAGCCGATAGCCTTCCGCGCCATCCTTGCGCCCGCGACGGCCGGGCCGATGAAGGAAATGTGATTTCTCTCCCATCGAAGGTCATGAGAGCCAAATTAAGGATAGTGCCTTTTATGTCAGGTCATTCAGAACGCCGTTTATGGAACAGCCTGTCCGCCCGAATTGTTCTGATATGCGGGCTCGCCTTCATCACCATACAGGCAATGGCGGTGACGATATCGGCATGGATGATGAAGTCCCAAGTCGAGAAAAGCGTTTTTTCCGAAGCAACATCCCGCAGCCAGATCCTGGTCGACCAGATCACACGGCGATTGCTGGACCAGAACGACATCGCACGCGCCAATTCGGTGGCCGTAGAAGCAATCCACAAGGCCGGAACGGCCAGCCGGGCCGAAATCGTCAGCCTGCTCCGCGAGGCCGAGATCCGCTCCCCCAACCTCTATGCCGTCTGGATGGAGGAAATACCCGGGGGGTTCGACGGCCAGAAGGCATTCAATGCCCCGGGGACCAACAGCCACGGCATCCTCAATCCTTATTATGTGCGCAAGCCGGACGGTTCGATCGATTTCAATGCCGTCGACGAACATTACAGCCAGACCTGGTTCACACTGCCGATGGAGCGTGGAACCGGCATCCTGACCGAGCCCTATATCGACGAGGGCAGCGGGGTGGAGATGGTCTCCTTTTCCTATCCGGTCACCTTCGACGGCAAGAAGATCGGCGTTACCGGGATCGATACCCCGCTTGACTGGATCGTCACCCTTCTCGGCAATTCCGACGTCTTCGGCAGCAACAGCATTTCGCTCCTGTCCGAAGACATGGTCTGGATCTCGCATCCCGACAAGAAGCGCCTGCTCCAGCCCTACAAGGACGACGGAAAGGCCGAACTGTCGCAGGCGATTTCCAGCCGCAAGGTGCGGATCATCCGCGGCTTTCATGACGGGGAGCAGGAACGGGTCCTGGTCCCCTTCCAGATCCCGGGCTTCAGCAATGTCTGGACCCTCGTCGTCGACATCCCCCGCGCCGCGCTGGACGCACCGGTGAAGAACAACGTCATCGCCCTGATGATTTCAGGCGTGCTGCTGATGATCCTTTCCGTGCTCGTCGTCTATTTCATCTCGGGAAAATTGATCAAGGCGCCGTTCCGCAACCTGCTCGGCACGGTTTCCGACCTTACCCGAGGCAAATATGATAACCAGGTTTCCGGGACGCAACGGGGCGACGAGATCGGCATGGTCGCCCAGGGGCTGGAAGGTTTTCGCAAGACGCTCCTGAAAAGCAGGGAGGCCGAGGCCCGCGCGGCGGAAGCCCGTGACCAGCACGAGCAGCTCCAGAAGAAGACGAGGCAGGAAGAAGAAACCAAGATCCGGAACATCAACAACGTCATCCGGACCATGGGAGAAGGGCTGGACAATCTGGCCAGGGGCGACCTGTCCTGCCAGATCGATAATCCCCTGCCGCCCGAGTTCGAGCCCCTGCGGCAGAATTTCAACCAGTCGGTGCACCAGCTCGCCGAGGCCCTGTCCGCAATCGCCGGCACGGGCCGCAGCATCAGCAAGGGCACCGCGCAACTTGCGACGGAGGCCGAAACCCTGGCCGAGCGGACGGAGCAGCAGGCCGCGTCGCTGGAGGAAACTGCCGCCGCGGTCAACGAAATTACCGAAAGCGTCAGCAGCTCCGTCCAGCAGATCAGCGACGCACAGAAGGTCGGCCTGCAGGCGCGCGGGTCCGCCAGCAGTTCTTCCGACATCATGCAGCAGACGCAGACGGCCATGCTGAGGATCGAGGAGAGTTCCAAGCAGATCGTCGCCATTGTCGAGACGATCGACGTCATCGCGTTCCAGACCAATATCCTGGCCCTCAACGCCGCCGTCGAGGCTGCCCGGGCCGGAGACGCGGGCAAGGGTTTCGCCGTCGTCGCCAGCGAAGTGCGGGCACTGTCGCTGCGCTGCGCCCAGGCAGCGAAAGAGATCGGCACCCTGGTCAAGACCACGACGGCAGACATCCGGACCGGTTCGCGGCGCGTCACCGAAACCGGAAAGGCGCTTCAGGATATTTCCAGCTTCATCGCTCAGATCAGCGACAATCTAAATCAGATCCTGACGGCGGCGCAGGAACAGTCCGCCACCCTGACCGAAATCAACATCACTGTCGGCAACATGGATCAGGTGACGCAGCGCAATGCCGCCGTTGCCGAACATTCCCGCACCGCGTCCCGCCGCCTGGCAGGCGAGACGGACAAACTGACACAACTCGTCAGTCGTTTCCGGCTGGCCAGCACTGCGAATCTCGCAGAATACAGGGCCAGGAACAGAGCGTAAGAGCTTTCGTGCAACCGGGAGGCCGCCGGATAACCGGCGGTGATCTTTTCAAAAGAGTTTCATTTGCCGGTCGGCCTTGCCTGGGACAGCCTGAAGGCAGGGCTGGACAGCGGCCGGACATTGAAACAACGGAAAGCCTCCGCAGGACGCGCCACCGGCGCACATTGCCAGACGAGCCCCCAAAAGCATGCAGCCATGACGACCTATACCGACGACACCGAGATCGACGACCTCGTGGCGAGTTTCCTGAGTGGAAACCTGCCCAAGGCCGAATGGACGCATGCGGCGCATTTCGCCGCCGCCCTCTGGTTGCTGCGTCATCGGCCCGAATGCGCGGAACTTGCCGTCATGCGCGGTCTTATCCGCGCCTATAATACGGCAACCGGAACCGCCAATGCGTCCTCCAGCGGCTATCACGAAACGATCACAATCGCCTCGATGCGCACCGCGAAGTCCTTCCTCGAAACCCACCCGCCCAATACGCCGCTTTTTTGCGTCCTGGACGCTCTGATGGCCGGACCTCCCGGCAGAAGCGACTGGTTACTCGCCTACTGGAATCGGGAAACCTTATTCAGCCCCGACGCACGATCACGCTGGGTCGATCCCGACAAGGCCGCACTGCCGATCTGATGCCCTCCCCCCTCCCGCCGGTGAGGCTGTCATGGATCATGGGAGGCACTGCTCGATCAGGGCCGCCAGTTTCGGGCGCTGAAGCGAATCGATCGATCGGCCGACATACAGGCGCGCCCGCTGCCTGACGACAGCGACAACGCGCTGGCTCATCTGCCGCGAACCGCCTTCCTCAAGCAGGGCAGCAAGGGAAATCCGCCGCTCGACCGCGTGCCGCACCATCTTGAAGGCAATGGCGTTCACGATGGATTCAAACTCCGCCCGGCCGAAACGGGACTGACACGCCGAAAGCTGGCTCATCGCATCCAGATAGAGCCGGACAAGCAGGTTTCCTCCCGTGCGATGAAAATGCCGCCGGTGCCAGCTCTGCGCCCAGCCATGTTCACGCTCGGCAGCCAGATGCTCGCGCATATTCGCGCAGACATGGCCAGCCGGACAATGACAGGTCCATGCCGCCAGCCACGCGCTGACAAAATCAGGGTAACTGTGGCGACGCCATTCGATCGTCGCCCCCTTTGCCCCGGTCGTGAACCGAAAGGATTTCTGGCCGTCGAGACCATAGAAAATCGACAGCGCGCCAGTGCTGCCCGGGTCCTTGCCCAGAACCAGGATATGCCCCGGATCGCCCGCATGCATATGCTGCTGCATGGTAAAGAGATCCAGCAGCGCTTCATCCTCGATCGAACGGGCCGCATGCGCCTTCACATAGCTCATGAACAGCGGATTCCGCACGCCGGTCAGGCCGAGAGGGCAGAAATCGAACCCCCACCAGCGCGACATCTTCACCAGGTGAAAGGCCAGTTCATTGCGCAGTTCCGTCAGGCGCACGGGCCCCTCACCGCCCTGGCACACAGCCTGGACGGTCTGAAACCGGCTGACGAGCATATTGATCTGCCCAGCAAAGCCCCGGCCGGGGTCGAAATAATCCACCAGCAGCGGCGGCTGCGAGTGCGTGAGGTGCCAGGAGGCGTCGCAACCGATTGTCTCGCTCATCGTCAACAGCTTCCCGTCATGAGGCGAAAAGAGACCAGCGGCATCGGAGGGCAAAAGCGCGCCATCGATGCCGCCTGCAGTTTCCACGGGAACGGGTTGGGAAATCGACGGTCGGGCAACTGCCGGATGTCCCGTGGACGTCCAATCATTATTGCGACCGCATCGCAATTGCAATACGAAGAATGAAGGCCCCCTGACCTCACCGAGGCGGGGGCGTCAGCGCGGACGCCGAAATCCATGCGCGCACGGCGGGATTATCGAGGCACCACCCCGCCTGCGAACCTGTTTGAAAATATCGGCACCGGCCGGGGACCCGATCGTTTATCGATCCTTTTTCTTCAGCCGGCGCCCATAAAGCTCCAGGCGGGTCGTCGCGATCTCGTAGCCCATCCGGGCGCCGATTCCGGCCAGAAGCGCCTTCAGTTCCTCGTCGTCGAACTCCATGACGTTACCGGTGTCGACATCGATCAGATGGAAATGATCACCATGATCGGTCGTCTCGTACCGCGCGCGGCCGCCACCGAAATCCCGCCGGCGCAGGATGCCGTTTTCCTCGAACAGCCGGACCGTGCGGTATACTGTTGCGATGGAGATGCGCGGATCGACCGCCGTAGCCCGGCGATAGAGTTCCTCGACATCGGGATGGTCGTCGGATTCGGACAGGACGTGCGCGATCGTGCGCCGCTGCCCGGTCAGTTTCATGCCCTTCTCGCGGCACATTGCGGCGATCGGGGAGTCCAGCCTGTCGTCTGTTTTCATTGCGCACCCAGCATAGCCCGAACCTGCGAATCGCGTCCAACGGATTGGCGCGGCCCGGATTGCGCATGGGCCATCTGGATGTCGGGATGCCCGGCGCCGTGGTGCTGACGGCGACCGGACAGGGTTTTCTGGAAGCGACATAGGCGGCGCAGAGAAGGGCCGGTTGCGGAGACCAATGGCCTGATCGCCATGGCCCGCTGGCATGACCTGGATATGGAAATGAGCCATGCCCCCTGGCCACATCCCGAGAGCCTCGGCCCGGACCCGCCTCATCCGCACATCGTTTTCATTGTCAGGCGAGGAGCGTGTAACCGTTCCGACCGGCCGCCTTGGTCTTGTAAAGCGCGAGATCGGCCCGCCGTATCAGGTCCTTGAAATTCTGCGCCCCCGGCCCGGACAGGGCCGCCCCGATACTGGCCGTCACCGCCCCACCCACCACCGGCATGTCGTAGGGCAAAGCCAGTTCGTGACAGATCCGGCTGCACAGCGCTTCCAGTTCCGGCGCCGAGCGGACGCCGGATGTGAACGCCACGAACTCATCCCCGCCATACCGGGCGACCAGCCCGTCCACGTCCCGGAGCATCCGGATGAGGCGCTGCGTGAAAACCCGCAGCACTTCATCACCCATGCTGTGGCCGAACGTATCGTTGATCTGCTTGAAATGGTCCAGATCGACGATCAGCAAGGCCCCCGTCGCGGAAAGCCTCATCCGGGCCTCGACCGCGGGCTCGAAGGTCCGCCGGTTCAGGGCCGACGTCAGGTCATCATGCGACGATGCATGCCGCAGCCGCTCCTGCACGAAGAGCATGCGCCTCAGATAACGCCGGTTTTCATCGACCGATACATTCGCGGGCAGGACGGTGAGGACAAGCGACACCAGATAGGCCTGCACCGCAAACTGGTGCATGTGGACATCGTCCCCTGAAAAGAGCGCAATAGGCCCCCATTCCCGCCGCGTGAACGCCGCCGCGCAGACCGCCACGGCGAAGACGGTGACCGACGTCCATACCGGCCTCGCCCGGAATGCAACCAGGGTGAGGAGCGGATAGCTGAACAGCAGCAGCGGCGAACGCCCCCATATGAAGCTGGCGATCGTGACAGCCAGGCACAGGAGGGCAAGGAACATCGACAGGCTGCGCCGGGGATCGTCATCTCCACGCGCATTCCGGACCAGGTACATGACGCCCGGCGTTGCGATGATCAGGCCAAGCGCGTCGCACGCCGTCCATTGCATCCAGTCCCTGAGCAGGGGGTCGGGGTCCCCCATGATGAAACGATCACCCAGGACGCCCAGCCCGCCCTCGATCGCGGACGAGGCGACGGCGATGATCGAAAACGCGACGAAACGCGGCAGACGCGCCAGATCCGTCCGGGCGCCGCAGAAGCGCCGCGTCAGCGGGGCGGCAATGGCCACCTGCACGACATTCAGCAGACAGGCCTGAATAGCCTCGCCATTTGTCCACCCCGCATCATAATTGATGCACAGATTGATCGCGCCACAGGCACCGATCACAGCCAGGGCCCGTGCCTCGGGCAGGATCAGCAGGGCGACGAGCATCACCGCGTTGGCGGGCCAGAAGACCGAAAACCCGTCATTATCCTCGATAAGAAAACGGGTGATCGCAACGAGACCGGTGAACAGGGCAAGAAGAATCAGGACCAGGCCGGCCCCGTGCGACTGTTCCGCTTCGCGGAAAGGACGCCATTTTGTTAATGATCTGCCGATCGTCATCCACGGACGCGCAGGTCCCACCATTCAGCACCGCTCCTGGCATAGCCCATCTCGGTCGTCGAGCGGTTAAGACATCAATGGCTATCTTTCTCCGAATATAGAGCCGGCATGCGGGAAATTCCACACGTTATTGTTATAACAGGAACCCGGCTGCGCTGTGCAGGGCTCTGCTATGCTGCCTCGTTAGGGTCGGCGGGCGCGGTTTCCCATCCCGGCCCGATCACGGCGGCACTCCGCCGCCCCATGCCATCCACGCGCAGGACAATGACGTTCTGCTCTTCCAGATAGGTCAGCTGGCGGCGGGCGCGACCCAGCGAATGAGTGCCGTAAACGCGCGCGACTGCTGCGTCCGATGGGCAGGGTTCGCCTTCCATCGCGGCGCGGGCGATCAGCAGGAAAATGCTGCGCACATCCTCCGGCAGCGGGGCGGCCATACGTTCCGCCTGCATCCAGCGGTCGGATTCGGCGGTCTCGGCATCCACACCGGCCCGCGCGGTCGCCAGCAGCCGGCGGAAACGCGGCATGTCCAATGCCTCGCGCCCCATGCCCTCGATCCGGCAGCGGACGAGGAAATCCTGGTACAGCACGGGCGGCGGGCGGAAGCCGGCATCCTCGTCACGCAGGATTTCGGTCAGGATCGCCAGGAAACGCCGGCGCTGCTCGGCCTTGTCGGCCGGCGTTTCCACCACCGGTGCCTCCGCCTCTGCCTCCACGGCCGCCGAGGCCGCATGGGCGGCAAGCTGTGCCAGAATATCGGGCGGCGGCGGGGCGGCCGGCCGGGCCGGCCTCGGCAGGCTCTCGCGTTCCGGCAGTCTGGCCAGGATCAGGTCGCGAATATCCTCGGGCGGCGCGGCCGGCGCCATGGGCAGCAGCGACGGGCCGGCGGACCGGCTCTCGGTCTCCACCTCGCCGATGCGCACCGGCACCGGCCGGCGATAAAGCGCCGGCCCCAGCGCCACGAAATATCCCCGTTCCAGGTCGCGGAAACTCTCGGCCTGCCGGCGCTCCATACCCAGCAGATCGGCGGCGCGCATCATGTCGATATCGAGGAAGGTGCGCCCCATCAGGAAATTCGACGCCTCGGCGGCCACGTTCTTGGCCAGCTTGGCCAGGCGCTGGGTGGCGATCACGCCCGCCAGCCCGCGCTTGCGCCCGCGGCACATCAGGTTGGTCATGGCGCCCAGCGAGGCACGCCGCGCCTCGTCCGTCACCTCGCCCGCGGCGGCGGGGGCGAAAAGCTGCGCCTCGTCCACCACCACCAGCACCGGATACCAATATTCGCGCCCGACCTCGAACATCCCGCCCAGGAAGGCCGCCGCCCGGCGCATCTGCACCTCGGCATCCGCGCCTTCCAGGTTCAGCACCACCGAGGCCCGATGCACGCGCATCCGTTCGCCGGCCGCCTGCAACTCGGCCTCGGTATGGGTGGCGCCGTCGATCACCAGATGGCCGAACCGTTCCGCCAGGCTGACGAAATCGCCCTCGGGGTCGATGATCGCCTGCTGCACCAGCGTCGCGGACTGCTCCAGCAGGCGCCGCAGCAGGTGGGACTTGCCCGATCCCGAATTGCCTTGCACCAGCAGCCGGGTGGACAGCAATTCTGCCAGGTCCATGACCGCCGGGCCGCCACCCCGCACATCCCCAATCGTGATCGAAACCGTCATGGACAGGACGGATACCGTTCCTTGCCCCCCTCCTGCAACCAGTCCAGCACGCCGCGCGCCGCGGCAACGCCGGTCGCGAAGCAGGCCTGCAACAGATAACCGCCGGTCGGCGCTTCCCAATCCAGCATCTCGCCCGCCACGAACACACCGGGCAACGCCCGCAGCATGAAGCGCGCATCCACCGCATCGGCCCGCACCCCGCCGGCCACGGAGATCGCCCGGTCCAGCGAATCGGGCGCCGTCAGCGTCACGGGCACCGCCTTGATCAGGGCCGCCAGCGACGCCGCGTCACGCGGCGGCGCATCCGGCCCCTCGCGCAGCAAGGCCACCGCGACCGGTGGCAGGCGCAGCGCCTTGCGCAGCGTGTTCGACAGGCTCTCCCGCACCCGCACCCGCGCCAGCCGCTCGGCCAGCGCCGCCTCGGTCATGTCGGGGCGCAGATCCACCAGTAGCCGCGCCTGCCCGTCGGCGGCGATCCGGTCACGCAGCAGGGGCGACAGGGCATAGACCGCCCCGCCTTCCAGCCCCCGCGCCGTCACCACCGCCTCGCCCCGCACGGTCGGGCCGCCCTCGGGCGTCAGCGCGATACCCCGCAGCGGTGTGCCTGCGAAACGATCGCTCAGCGTATCGCTCCAGTTGGTACGGAAGCCGCAATTGGCCGGGCGGAACGGCGCCAGATCCACCCCCTCCTCGGCCAGCCTGCCAACCCATGCGCCATCGGCGCCCAGCCGGGCCCAGCTTGCCCCGCCCAAGGCCAGCACCACCGCATCGGCGGCCAGCACGCGCTCCCCCTGCGGCGAGACCACACGCACCCGTCCCGGCCCGTCCCAGCCGGTCCAGTCATGGCGTGTCAGGATCGTCACCCCCTGTTTCGCCAGCCGCGCCCCCCATGCCCGCAGCAACGGCGAGGCCTTCATCGCCTGTGGGAACACCCGCCCGCTGCTGCCGACGAAACAGGGCTGGCCCAGCGCCGCCGCCCACGCCCGCAGATCGTCGGGGGAAAATGCCCGCACGGCGTCTTCCAGCCACGGGCGCGCAGCACCATAGCGGGTCAGGAACCGGTCCAGCGGTTCGGAATGGGTCAGGTTCAGCCCGCCCCGGCCGGCCATCAGCATCTTGCGGCCGATGGTCGGCATGCGCTCCACCACCGTCACGGCACATCCGCCGGCGGCCAATGCCTCGGCGGCAGCCAGACCGGCCGGTCCGGCGCCTATCACCACGATATGGGCCATGCTGCTCCTGCTCCCTCGCGCGCTCCCCGCCAACCGGCGCGCGGGGGCAGCCGGAATCAGCGGGGTACCAACGGCCCTTCGGTCCGCGCCCCGCGATGCCAGACCTGCTCGATCCTGTCGACCGCATTGATGTCCGCCGCCGGATCGCCCGAGACCACCATCAGGTCGGCCCAGCGGCCCGGCAGCAGAATCCCCCGGTCATCCAGATGCATCAGGGCAGCCGCATTGCCGGTCGCCACTGCCAGCGCCTCCATGGGCGTCAGGCCGGCCGAGACCATCAGCTTGAGTTCGCGATGTTCGGCAAAGCCGGGGATGCGGGTGGCGGACGCCCCGGAATCGGTGCCGAAGCCGATATGGATGCCCGCCCGGTAAAGCGTGACCAGATTGCGCTCGTTCAGGGCCAGCGCCTTCTTCGCCGCCGCCGTCAGGGGGGCTGCCAGGATCTTCGCCCGCCAAGCCGGGTCGGCGAACTGCGCCCGCAGATCGGGATTCAGCCCTGCCGACAGGAACGGATCGTCCAGCCATTCCGGATGTTCGGCGAAGATGTAGTTCGCCTCATCCAGGTCCAGGGTGGCGATGTACCAGGCGCCCTTCTGTTCCATCAGCATGATGAAATCGGTATCGACCGGCTGGTCCCGCACCCCGTGGGCAATGATATCGGCGCCGGCGCTGACCAGCGCCTTGGCATCGGCCAGATCGTGGATATGTGCTGCGACGCGCAGCCCATGGGCATGGGCCCGTTCGATCACCGCGCGATAGATCGCCGGGTCGATCTTGGGATAGCCCTTGGCCCCCGGCACGCCATTGCGGAAATCATCCACCCAGATCTTCACCAGATCCGTGCCCTCGCCGGCCATGCGATCGACGGCGGCCTGCGCCTCGGCCACGCTGGTGGGGCGATAGACCTGGTCCGGTCCCAGATGGAACATCCCCTGCGGCGGCACGCCGTCTGGGGCGCCGATCCCCTGATCGACCCCGAACAGGTCGGCCCCCGGATTGCGCCCCGCATGCTGTTCCTGCCGCAACTGGTCGAACAGCGGCGATTTGTTGAGGCCCAGCGACACCACGGTCAGCACGCCATAGCGCTCATACTGCTTCAACTGCGCCAGGATATTGTCGCGCGTGTAATTGGCGCTGTCGTCCTTGGTGCCTTTCACCAGCCCGGTATGGCTGTGATCGGAAATCAGGCCCGGCAGGATGGTCCGCCCGGTCAAGTCGACCAGTTTCGCCCCCGGCGCCGCCACGGTGCCCGCGGCCCCCACCGACACGATCCGCCCGTCTCGGATCAGCAGCGCGCCGTCGGCCAGCGGTGCCCGGCCGGTGCCGTCGATGATCGTCGCATGTTCCAGCAGCACCGGCTGCGCCGCCAGCGCCCCCGATGCGGTGCCTGCCAGCCAGGTCCCCAGCGACAGGGCTGCCCAGAATGGAGCCGTCCGGAACCGGGTGCACTTCCCGTCAATCCGTGATGCAGTCTTCATGTCGGCCGCCCTTTCCTGCCCCTATTCCACTGTCCCGCACAGTGTTCAGTGCGATGGCCGGGATGTCCAGATCGACCGTCCATCATTACACTTGGCCAGGGCGACGGGCACCACCTCATTTTTCCATGCGCCGCAAGATCAACGCGCGAGATATCGTCAACGAGGACTTTGCCCTTGAGCCGCCAAAGGGCAATCGCCCTTTGGAAACCCATTCGTGATCAGATCATTGGGTGCGCGCTGGGGGCGATCCAGCGCGCGGTTCCCGCACTCATCAGAATCGTGCGCGCAACGTTCCGAAGAACTGGCGCGGCGCACCAGCGAACATGGACTGCCGGTCGCCCGAAATCGGATTGGCGCCGATCGAGCTGATATATTCCTGATTGAACAGGTTGTAGATGCCAAGGGAGAAATTCAGATCCGCCACATGCGGGACATGCTTGAAATCATACGACGCCGTCAGGTTCGCGTTCCAGTACGGGTCGACCGACGTATCGTTCATGTAGGACAGATACCGTCGTCCCATGTAATACACGTTGAAGTTCAGCGTCGCGTTCCCGTAGGTATAGGCGACGTTCGACTTGTACATGACGGACGGGTAATTGACTTCCAGCTTGCCCTTCAGATCGTAATAGACCCCTGCATTATAGATTCCCTGACCGTAGGTCGAATGATTGTAGCTGATGCTGTTGAAGATTTCCAAGTGCGGCAGGGGCCGGACGGTGACTCCGGCATCGATACCCCACATCGCCATGGACCCGACATTCAGGAAGGTCTGGTTGGCGTTGACCAGTGTACCGCTGGTAATCGGCGCCAGGCGGTTCGAATAATCCGAATGATACAGGTTCAGCACGCCATCGACATATTTCGAGTTGTAGCGATAGCCGATCAGGTAATTCCAGGTGCTCTCGGGCTTCAGCGTCTTGCGCAACTGCGAGAAAATGGTCTGGTTGTCGACACCCCAGGCGACCGGTGAATTCCACCCGCCATAGGAATAGGCGCGCATGTCGCGCGACACATCGAAGAACAGCTCATGATGCCGCAGGAACGTCCAGTTCAGGCTGACATGCGGCAGGAAGGCACCCGCCGTCGTCAGGCTGCCGCTGGGCAACGCGCTCTGCCCGGTATAGGTCTCGTTGTTCTCGAACGCGCCGCCCGCCGTCGTGACCAGCAGCGACTTGAACCCGGCATGCAGGCGCAGGCTGGGCATGATGTGCCAGGCATCCTGAAGATAATACTGGAAGGTGTTGGTGTTCATCTGCACGCCATAGCGCGTTGCGAACGAATCCTCGTAGGGGCCGGTGCCCTTGCGCGGCGTGCCCTCGCCCAGAAGAGGCTGGCTGTACAGCCGCTGCGAATATGTGAAATCGTTGTTTTCGTACCAGACGCCGGATTCCAGGTCGTGATGGCCCAGCCGGTATTGCAGCGCCAGCGTGCCGCCCACGCGGCGGAACCACTGGTGGTCGGCCTGCTGGATCATCGGCGCGCCGTTGGGCGACGACACGTACGGATTGGTGAATTCATAGTCCCCGCCGGATACCTGCGCGTACAGCACGCTCTTCAGCCGCAGCCGCGATGTCAGGTCGTAATTCCCGTTCAGCCCGGTCAGATAATTCCGCTGATCCTGCGCGGCGTCGTAATACGCAATGTCCGTGGGGCTGGACACCTGGTCCCATCCGGCGGGAAAGATGCCCTGCGCGGCCAGATAGGCGCCCTTGTAGTCCGGATAGAAATAATCCGTCCTCGATCCCAGCTTCTGTTTGATCTCCAGGCTGATATTTCCATAATTATACTGGTTGAATTCCGAATAATCGAAAAATCCCGTCAACTGCCCACGCTCGCCCAGGGGCTGAACGAACTTGAAATTCGCCTGCTGTTCGTACTGGTCACCATGGCCCTTCCATTTCTGCGCGTCAGTGCGCGCATAGGACGCCATGAATTTCGTGCCGGTTTGGTTCAGCACGCCACTGTGGAACCGCCCGAACGTGCGATAGGTATTGTTGCTGCCGAAGGTTTGCGAGACATCGGCGCCCAACGTGTCGCGCGGGTCCTGCGTGTAATATTGCAGCGCGCCGCCCAGGTTCGCGGTCGACGCGACGTCCAGCGCGCCACCGCCCTGGGACATGTCGATACGCGCGATGTTGTCGGGCGTGACGGCCTCGTTGATATCCAGACCGTTCGTGTTGATGAATCCCTGGTCGCCCAGGGGAATCCCGTCCAGCGTGACGCCCAGCTGGCTCTGATTATAGCCGCGAATGTAGAGCGAATTGGCATAGGTATCGAGGCCAAGCGCGTCCGCCGTAGCGAAACTGACACCCGGCGTCGTCGCCCCCAGGACCTGAAGCGGACTGGTTCCCGCCACGAAGCGGTTGAGCATCTTGCGCGTGATGGTTTGCTCCATGCCGTGGGACGTCTCGTGCGACCCTACGACTGACAACGCCTCGGCCGAGCGGGGTTCCGCGGCTTGCGCGCGGTGCGCCGCCGGCTTTACGGCCGCATGCCGCGCCGGGGCGCCCGTGCCGTGGGCCGGTGCCGGCGGGGCGGCCTGCGCATGAGCATCCGGGAGCGCCACAGGTGCCAGCGCCATTGCCCCCAGGGCCGTTGCCAGCATCAGCCGGCGACGGCGGTCGACGGGGCGCGCACCCCCTCCCGCCCGCACGGGAATCGTCGCCTTCAAACCGAAGTCATCAGTTTTTTGCATATCAGACCCTCAAAATAGGAGGGCAAAACATATCTAGTCCGTTATGATCGGTGCATTCGTTTTTTCATCAAAATGAAGACGGATGGCGTTATTGCGGAGACAAAAATGAACGATTTTTCCATTTTTTCCTGGATCACTGAAAAGTGAAACAGTTTGACATAGACGAAATCGACAAGCGAATCCTGCGGGTTCTCAGCATCGACGGGCGGATTTCGATCACCGACCTGGCGCGCCATGCCGCGACCAGCACCGCAACCTGTTTCCGGCGCGTACAGCGCCTGACCGAGGACGGCATCATCACCGGCTTCAGGGCCGACGTCGCCCCGACCGCGGTCGGACGAAGCGCGGTCATCGTCATGGGCGTCTGCCTGGACCGACTGAACAAGCTGGCCTTCGCGGAATTCGAAGCCGCGATCCGCGATCACCCGCTGGTCGTCTCGTGCTACCTCGTGTCCGGTGAATTCGATTACCTGGTCACGATCCGGGCGTCGTCGATCGACGAATTCAACGCGATCTATGGCGACTGGCTGGTTTCGCTTCCGGGGATTCGCATGACCAGGACGTTCTTCTCCATGAAGGAGGTCGTCCAGCGGACCTACCTGCATTTCTGATCCGCGTTTCCGGACCGGCGCGCTCGGACAGCCGGCCCTCGCCGCCAGGGCCTGACCAGAAAACGCGCGCCGGGTCGCCGCCGGCGCGCATGTCCGGTCAAGCCTTCAGATCATGTAGTCGATGGGGGGAAGCATCTGATCCATGGTGAAGGCCGGCAGCGCGCTGTGGCGCGTGCCGACCGGGCGCGCCGGATTGCCGACCACGGTGGTGAAGGGCGGCACCGATTCCAGCACGATCGACCCGGCGCCGACCTTGGCGCCCTCGCCCAGTTCGATATTGCCCAGGATCTTGGCCCCGGCGCCGATCAGCACCCCACGCCGCACCTTCGGGTGGCGATCCCCCACATTCTTGCCGGTGCCGCCCAGCGTCACGCCCTGCAACAGCGACACATCATCTTCCAGCACCGAGGTCTCGCCGATCACGATCCCCGTTCCATGATCGAACAGGATGCGCCGCCCCAGCCGCGCCGCCGGATGAATATCCACGGCGAACAGTTCCGACGTGCGGCTTTGCAGATGCAGCGCCAGATAGCGCCGGCCGTTGTTCCACAGCCAGTGGGCCACGCGGTAGCTCTGCACCGCGTGATAGCCCTTGAAGAACAGGAACGGCGTCGCGTAGTTCGCCGTCGCCGGATCGCGCTCGCGGATCGCCACCAGGTCGGCGGCGGCGGCGGCGACGATTTCCGGATCGGCGGCGAAGGCCTCGGTCACCAGTTCCGACAGCGCGTCATCGGCCACCGACCGGTCGCCCAGCTTGCGCCCGATCAGCGCGGCCAGCCCATTGGCGAAGGTGGCATGATTGCGGATGCCGGTCGCCAGCAACCCACGCACCAGCGGATCGTCACAGCCCTCGCACCCCGCCGCGATATCGGTCCACAACCGTTCCTGGTCGATGGGCAGCAAGGTCGGATCGACCACGGCGCGCGCGCCCCGGGCCGAGGCCAGCGAAGTCGGAGAGATATCAGGCATGAAACCGGTCCTGTCAGCAGAAGGAACCATATGGGAACGCACCGCCTCCTTAACCAGAGGCGGCGGAAACGAGTGCATCATCCCAAGCGTGGGCGGACATGTGGGCTGGTGAGCGAGAGCGGCCCGGCAGGGCCGCGCCCGGCGTGCGTTTCCGAGCACCGGAGCGGAGCGGCCTTATTGGCCGTGAGCACCGGAGCACAGGAAACGTGCGTCGGATCGCCACCAGCGCGCATGTCCGCCCACGCTCAGAGGCCCATGGCGTGGCGTACGAAGGCCCGCCTCAGCGCGGGCATCCGGTGCACCCCGGCCAGGCCGAGGTCGCGGGCCCGGCGCAGAACGGGATTGTCGTTGCCGAACAGCCGCTCCAGCATATCGGTCGCGGCCAGCATCAGCATGTTGGCGGGCCGGCAGCGCGCCTGATAGCGGCGCAGCAGGGACGGCGCGCCCACATCCTCGCCCCGTGCATGGGCGGCGATCAGCACGTCGGACAGCGCCGCCACGTCGCGGAAGCCCAGATTCAGCCCCTGCCCGGCGATGGGATGGATGCCGTGGGCCGCATCCCCCACCAGCACCATCCGCGTATCGAAATAACGCTGGGCATATTGCGCGGACAGCGGATAGACCCAGCGCCGCCCGACCGGCGTCACGCGGCCGAGCCAGTCGCCCATGCGGCGCTGGATCTCATGGGCGAAGGCATCGTGCGGCAACCCCACCATGCGCTGGGCCAGTGCGTCGCTTTCGGACCAGACGATGGCCGAAAGATTCGGATGGTCGGGCGTCGCGGCCATCGGCAACTGCGCGAACGGCCCGGCGGGCAGGAAATGTTCCAGCGCGCGGTTGTTGTGCGGGTGTTCGTGCGCCACAGCGCAGACGATGCCGCTCTGATGGTAAGGCAGGCGGGTGATGCCGATCCGTGCCTGGTCGCGCAGCGCGGACCGCCGCCCCTCGGCCGCCACGACCAGCCGCGCGCCGAAGGTCCGGCCCGAGTGGGTCCGCACCCGCGCGCCTTCTTCCGTGCGGGTCACCGTCACTTCGTCGGGCGCCAGCACCGTGATCAGGTCGTGGGCATAGAGCGCCCGATTCAGCGCCACACGCAGCGCCCGCGCCTCGATCATCCAGCCGAAGGGCTGCTCGGCATCCTCCCGCCCGAATTCCAGGAACAGGGGCGACGGCGCCTCGCCCGGCCGGCCGTCGGAAACGCGGATCTCCTCGATCGGGCAGGCCTGCAGGGGCAGCAGATCCCACACCCCGGCCTCCTCCAGCAGCCGGCGCGGACCGGCGGCGATGGCATAGGCGCGGCCGTCGAACGCCGGGTCTTCCATCGGCGGCAGGGAAGCGCGGTCGACAATGGCCACGCGCAGACCCGCCACCGCCAGCCGGCAGGCCAGCGTGGCGCCGACCGGCCCGGCCCCCACGATGCAGACATCCACATCGTCATGCCCGGCGCCGGTCTGGGGGGGAGACGTCATGCCTGCGGTCATGCCTGTGGTCCTGTGATAGCCGTGCCGGCCCGACGGCCCGCCGACAAGAGTGATCCGTTCGGATGCGCCCGCCCACAATTCAGGCAGATAGTACCGCGCACCGATGGCGCAAGGCACACCAGACACTGCGCTCCGTCAACCATGTGCGTGATTGGCACGGTTTTTGTATTGCCCTTATCGCGATTTGGATCATCATTCCGCATCAGGAAAAACGGACTACCACAATGAAACAAGGAGACGTGGCGCGATGAAGCTTGTCACAGCCATCATCAAGCCCTTCAAGCTCGACGACGTTCGGGAATCCCTGACTCCGCTGGGTATCCAGGGGCTGACCGTCTCGGAAGTGAAGGGATTCGGCCGCCAGAAAGGGCAGACCGAAATCTATCGCGGTGCGGAATACCATGTCAGCTTCCTGCCGAAGGTGAAGATCGAGGTCGCGGTATCCGACGACATCGTCGACCAGGTCGTGGACGTGATCCTGCAGTCCGCCCACACCGGCAAGATCGGCGACGGCAAGATCTTCGTCTCCAGCCTCGACAGTGTCATCCGCATCCGCACGCGGGAAACGGGAGAAGACGCGCTGTGAGCATTTCGGGCGCTTATCGCGCAATGCCCCGCCTGCCCGCCGCGGCTCTGGCGGCTGTCTCCCTGGTCGGCCTGTCCACCCCCGCCCTCGCCGCCGACGCCCCGCCCGCGATCGACACGGGCGATACGTCATGGATGCTGGTCAGCACCGCGCTGGTGCTGATGATGACGATCCCGGGCCTGGCCCTGTTCTACGCCGGCATGGTCCGCCGCAAGAACGTGCTGGCGACGCTGATGCAGTCCTTCGCGATCTGCTGCATCGTCACCGTCGTCTGGATGGTGGCCGGCTACAGCCTGGCCTTCGGCACCGGCACCCCCTATATCGGCGACCTGTCGCGCGTCCTGCTGAACGGCATCGGCGCGCATATCGCCAAGGGCGCCGATATCGGCTTCACGATGGGCGCGGGCACCCCCAACTCGGTCACGATGACGATCCCCGAGAGCATCTGGATGATGTTCCAGATGACGTTCGCCATCATCACCCCGGCGCTGATCGCCGGCGCGTTCGCCGAACGCATGAAGTTCAGCGCCCTGTGCGTCTTCACCGTCCTGTGGTCGCTGCTGGTCTATTCGCCGATCGCCCACTGGGTGTGGAGCCCGCTAGGCTGGGTCGCCGGCCTGGGCGCCATCGATTTCGCGGGCGGCACCGTCGTGCATATCAACGCCGGTGTCGCCGGCCTGGTGACAGCGCTGGTGCTGGGCAAGCGCGTCGGCTACGGGCAGGACGATCTGTCGCCCTTCAACCTGACCTATGCCGTCATCGGCGCGTCGCTGCTGTGGGTGGGCTGGTTCGGCTTCAATGCCGGCTCCGCCGTCGGCGCCAACGGGCGCGCAGGCATGGCCATGGCCACGACCCAGATCGCCGCCGCCGCTGCCGGCGTGGGCTGGATGCTGGCCGAATGGGCCCGCACCGGCAAGCCGACCGTGCTGGGCATCATTTCCGGCGCGGTGGGCGGCCTGGTCGCCATTACGCCGGCGGCGGGCTTCGTCCTGCCGGGCAGCGCGCTGATCATCGGGCTGGTGGCCGGTGTGATCTGCTTCTGGTCCGCCACGTCGCTCAAGCACATGCTGGGCTATGACGACAGTCTGGACGCGTTCGGTGTGCATGGTATCGGCGGCATCATCGGCGCATTGCTGACCGGCGTGTTCGCCTATGGCCCGCTCTCGGCCACCGACGCCAACCCCGGCGGCATCAGCGGCTCGTTCGCGCAGTTCGTTTCCCAGGCCGAGGCCGTGGGCGTCACCATCGTCTGGTGCGCGATCGTCTCGTTCGTGCTGCTGAAGATCATCGATGCCGTCATCGGCCTGCGCGTCAGCCGCGACGACGAGCAGGAAGGGCTGGACATGACCCAGCATGGCGAGCGGATCAATATCTGATCCGTCCGCTCCGCCTTCTCAGGCCGAACCGCGGACGCGGTTCGGCCTTTTTCTTTCCGTATTCAAGTCATGATGTTATGGGATTCTGTCCAGACTGAACGGCCCTGCCGCATGAAGCAGCACCGGGCCATTCCGAAAACGGAAAGGATCGCCTTAGCCATGGCTCTCGCACTTCGCGGCCGAATCGCCGCCGCCCTGCTTCTCGCCTCGCCGGCCATCCCGTTCGCCGCTCCGGCTGCCCACGCCGACAGCCCGGCGCAGGCCTGCTACAAGAAATTCAATGCCGAGCGGAAAGCCGGCACAATCAAGGGCCAGACCTACAAGGACTTCAAGGCGGCACAGTGCGCGACGGACACGACACCGGCCGCCGCCGCTGCCGCACCCGCCGCCACCACGCCCGCCGAGCAGGCGACCCCGTCGGTGACCGCGGCACCGCCGCAGGCGCCGGTCACGCCGTCCAAGAACCCTGCCAGCATCGCCGCCACCGCCGCCGCCGGCAGTGCGGTACTGCCCACCGCGCTTTCGCCCAAATATGCCAGCGAAAGCCCCGGCAAGGCCCGCATGCACACCTGCCTGGACCAGTACAACACCAACAAGGCGACCAACGCCAATGGCGGCCTGAAATGGATCCAGAAGGGCGGCGGCTATTACAGCGTCTGCAATGCCCATCTGAAGGGCTGAACCGGGCCGGGCATGGCGGCACATCCCGCCATGCCCGCTATTTTTTCGCCGACCGCGTGAACATCCGGCCGGTGGCATAGGATATCCAGACATCGTGCCGGGCGAACCAGTCCGCCCCCAGCAGCATGTCCACCTGCTCGCGCAGCGGCGCGACCGTCAGCACGGGTGCGGGCTCCGTTTCACCCCCCACGCGCAGGCTGGCGAAACGATGCCAGTGATACGGCACCGGCCGGCCGTCGACACCGCTGGTCTCGCCCCCCGGATCGAGTGCCAGGCGCTCTTCCGGCACACCCGCCCGTTCCGCCGCTTCGGTCGAGAGGATGCGCGACCGCGCGCCGCTATCGACCAGCGCGGTCAGGGCCTGCCCGTCCAGTTCCACCGCGACCGCCACCCTGTGGCCCTCCCGCCGCAGCGTCACGGTATCATAGGCTCCGCGCCAGGCCGGTGCCGCGCGACACGCGCCGTCATCCCCCTGCATGCGCCAGAGGGACAACCAGCCGCCCGCGACATCGAATTCCACGTCGAAATGCGACAGCACGTCGCCCCCCAGCAGCCCCGCGACCGGCGGCGCGATCATCGGCTGCCCCGGCAACTCGCCCACGGGCGTCGAGAGCGGGCCGAGATCCAGCCCCTGCCCGCCTTCAGGGCCCAGGCGCAGATTGTCAATCAGGACGTTCGGGACCATGCTGCCGGCCCCGCCTGTGCCATACAGCACGGTGCGCCGCCCGGAATCGAGCGCCAGCCCCAGCGCTTCGGCCACGCGGCCACTGACCAGCCCGCCTTCGGCGCCGGTATCGACCACCAGACTATAGGCGCCCTGCCCGGTCCGGCCGGCAATCGACACCGGCACGGACAGGTAGCCGCCATCATCGCGCAACGGCACCCGCGCGACCCGCGTGACGGCACAGGCAACCGGCGCCCGATCCTGCGCCACCCCGGCTGCCGGCGGCAGGCACAGCAGCAGTGCCGCGAACCCAGCCCGCCGGGCCGCCGCGAGTCGGGGCGCGCCGTCAGCCGGCAGCAAAACGGTCGGTGGCATCCAGCAACGCGGTCTGGATGCCCGGTTCCGACACGGCATGGCCGGCATCGTCCACCAGATGGAAATCGGCCTCGGGCCAGGCACGGTGCAGGTCCCACGCCGTGCGCATGGGGGTGGCGACATCGTAACGCCCCTGCACGATCACCGCCGGAATATGCCGTATCCGCTCCACGTCGCGGATCAACTGCCCTTCGTCCAGCCAGCCTCCATGGACGAAATAATGGTTCTCGATCCGCGAGAAGGCCAGCGCATACTCCTCGTCGGCATGCTGGGCGGAGAGCGTCGGCGCCGGGCGCAGGGTCAGCGTCTCGCCCTCCCACAGGCTCCAGGCCACGGCGGCCTCGACGCGCACCGCCCGGTCGGGGTCGGTCAGGCGGCGGCGATAGGCCGCCATCATGTCGCCACGCTCCGCGACCGGGATCGGCGCCTGGAACCGTTCCCATTTATCGGGGAACAGCCAGGATGCGCCCTCCTGATAATACCAGAGCAGTTCGGACCGCCGCAGCGTGAAGATCCCGCGCAGGATCAGCCCCGTCACCCGGTCGGGATGGGTCTCGGCATAGGCCAGGGCCAGCGTCGAGCCCCAGGAGCCACCGAAGACCAGCCAGCGCTCCGCGCCGGTCAGCACCCGCAGGCGCTCGATATCCTCCACCAGATGCCAGGTCGTGTTGTTGTCCAGCCCGGCATGGGGGGTCGAGCGGCCGCAGCCCCGCTGGTCGAACAGCAGGATGCGATAGCGCGCCGGATCGAACAGGCGCCGGTGCGACGGCGTGCATCCGCCACCGGGGCCGCCATGCAGGAACACCACGGGAATTCCATCCGGATTGCCGCATAATTCCCAATAGACACGGTGGCCGTCGCCGGTGTCCAGAAAGCCGCTGCGAAAGGGCTCGATCGGCGGATAGGGCGCGCGGCCGGCGGCGATGATCATGGCTCGTTCTTTCCCGTTGTTGTTATTGTATCCTCACCCCGCGACGCGCCGGGCCTTGTGGCGCGCGGATGGGCACCGGCCCAGACCTGCATCAGCCGCGCCTCGTCCGCCTGGGTATAGCGCTGGGTCGTCGACAGGCTGGCATGGCCCAGCAGGTCCTGGATCACGCGCAGATCCGCGCCCCCTTCCATCAGGTGGGTGGCAAAGGAATGGCGCAGCGCATGGGGGGTCGCATGATCGGGCAGACCCGCCATGTCGCGCCAGACCCGCATGGCGCGCTGCGCCACCGCCGGCTGCAGCCGGCCGCCCCGCACACCGGGAAACAGCGGCGCGCCGGCCAGCGGTGCGGGGTGCCGTGCCCGCCATTCCGTCAGGGCGCGCGCCACCGCCGGCACCATCGGCACCAGCCGCTCCCGCCCACCCTTGCCGCGGATCAGCAGCGTGCCCCCCGCCGACAGCGCCTGGTCCAGATCCCGGATATCGAGGCCCAGCGCCTCGGAAATACGCAGGCCGCAGCCATAGAGCAGCAGGAACAGCGCCCGGTCGCGCTGCTCGGCCATCGGGCTGGCGGCGACGGCACCCAGCCCGTCCGGCACCTCCAGCGCCTGTTCCGTCGTCAGCGGGCGCGGCAGCGATGCGCGGAAACGGGGGGCGGCCAGCAGGCCGGGCGCCGGATTGGTCACGCCATGATGCCGCGCCAGATACCGATAGAACGAGCGCATGGCCGACACTCGCCGGGCCCGGGTCCGCGCCGCCCGATCCGCACTACCCGCACGACGGCCGGCCTTCGCCTGCTGGGCGCCGGCATGTTCCGACGCCAGCCAGGCGCGCAGGTCGGTCAGGGACAGCCGGTCCAGCATCGCCAGATCCACCTCGCCGCCCAGATGGGCGCCGACAAAAGCCAGAAACCGGTCCAGATCGCCCCGATAGGCGGTGATCGTCAGCAGCGCGGCACGCTTTTCATCGCGCATCCAGTCGAGGAACGCATCGCGCAACGCGGCGCCGGTCATGGCCGCAGCCGCACGGCGCGCGCCGATCGCGGGACAAGACAGCAGGCGGCCAGGACGATAAAAAACCTCATGGTAAACGCGAGTCTAGACAAACGCCCCCCCGCGCGAAAGCCGGAAAGCGCCGGCCGGCCGCGCGTCGCGGTGCTGCTGCCGCTGCCCTTTCCCTGCCCGTTCGACTATGCCGTGCCACCCGCGCTGGCCGACCTGCAACCGGGCGACATCGTCAGCGTGCCGCTGGGCCGCCGGACCGAGACCGGCGTGGTTTGGGACCCGACCCCGGCCCTGCCGCCCGAATTCACCCCCCCGCCGATGAAACCCGTCGCCGACGGACGGCTGAAGCCGGTGATCGCCCGCCTGGACCAGCCGCCCCTGCCCGGCGCGCTGCGCCGTTTCGTCGACTGGGTCGCGGCCTATACGCTCTCACCGCCCGGCATGGTGCTGGCGATGGCGCTGCGGACCGCCACCACCACCCCCATTACCCCTTCAACGGGCTGGGCCGTCGCCGAACCGCCGCCCGACCTGCGCGAAACCCCCGCCCGCCGACGGGTGTTGGACATCTCCAGCAGCGACGGCCCTCTCCCCGGCGCCGAACTGGCGCGACGCGCGGGTGTGGGCGCCAGCGTCGTGCGCGGACTGGCCGATGCCGGCGCGCTGCGTGCCGTGGTGCTGAAACCCGCGCCCCCATTCGCCGCGCCCGACCCTGCTCATTGCCCGCCAACCCTGGGTGACGGCCAGATGGAGGCGGCGCAAAGCCTGCGCGACCTCGCCGGCACGGGCGGCTTCTCCGTCACGCTGCTGGAAGGCGTCACCGGATCGGGCAAGACCGAGATCTATCTGGAAGCCATCGCCGCCTGCCTGGAACGCGGCCGGCAGGTGCTGGTGCTGCTGCCGGAAATCGCCCTGTCGGCGCAATGGACCGGCCGCTTCGCCCGGCGCTTCGGGGCCGAGCCCGCGCTCTGGCATTCCGACCTGAGCCCGCGCCTGCGCCGCGTCACCTGGCACGCGGTGGCCGAGGGCAGCGCCCGCGTGGTGGTGGGCGCACGCTCGGCCCTGTTCCTGCCCTTCGCGGAACTGGGCCTGATCATCGTCGACGAGGAGCATGAAAGCGCCTTCAAGCAGGAAGACGGCGTGACCTACCATGCGCGCGACATGGCGGTGGTGCGGGCGCGCATGGACCACGCCCCGATCATCCTGGTCTCCGCCACGCCCAGCCTGGAAACGCTGGCCAATGTCGGCGCCGGCCGCTACCGCCATCTGGCGCTGACCGCACGGCATGGCGGGGCGGCCATGCCCGAGGTGCGCACCGTGGATATGCGCGCCCACCCGCCCGAACGCGGGCTGTTCCTGTCGCCCGTGCTGACCGAAGCCATGCAGGCGACGATGGCCCGCGGCGAACAGGCCATGCTGTTCCTCAACCGCCGCGGCTATGCGCCGCTGACGCTGTGCCGCACCTGCGGCCATCGCCTGCAATGCCCCAACTGCACCGCCTGGCTGGTGGAACATCGCGCGCGCCGGGTGATCACCTGCCATCATTGCGGCTATCAGGAGCCCACGCCGCCCACCTGCCCCTCCTGCCATGCCGAAGCCAGCCTGACCCCGATCGGCCCCGGCGTGGAACGCATCACCGAGGAAGCCCGCGCCACCTTCCCCGACGCCCGGCTTCTGGTCATGGCCAGCGACACGCTGCCCGGCCCGGCGGCGACCGCCGACGCGGTGGCGCAGATCGCCCGACGCGAGGTCGATCTGGTGATCGGCACCCAGATCGTCGCCAAGGGCTGGCATTTTCCGCACCTCACCCTGGTCGGCGTCGTCGACGCCGATCTGGGGCTGGGCGGCGGCGACCTGCGCGCGGCGGAACGTACGGTGCAGCTGCTGCACCAGGTCGCCGGCCGCGCAGGCCGCGCCGAGGCGCCGGGCACGGTCCTGCTGCAAAGCTACTGCACCGAACATCCGGTGATGCAGGCCCTTGTCTCGGGCGATTTTGCCAGTTTCATGCGGCAGGAGGCCGAGCAGCGCCACCCCGGCTTCTGGCCCCCGTTCGGGCGCCTGGCAGCGCTGATCGTCAGTGCCGACACGCCGGAAGCCGCCGATGCCACCGCCCGCGCCCTGGGGGCCAGCGCCCCGCGCGGCGAGGGCATGCAGGTCCTGGGCCCGGCGCCGGCCCCCCTGGCCATCCTGCGCGGCCGCCACCGCCGGCGGCTGCTGCTGCGCGCGCGACGCGAGATCGCGCTGCAACCGATCGTGCGGCAATGGCTGGAGCGGGTAGCACCGGAACGCGGCGCGCGGATCGATGTCGATATCGATCCCGTCTCGTTCCTTTAGGAGACTGACGGAAAATGCGCACGGATGAAAAACTCCGTCCTTCTCCCCAGTCCCCTTATTTTTCCAACGGCTCTGGAAACGATCTGACCCTTCCTTTCGAAGGATTCAATTTTCTCATGCGCGCTTGAAATCCGAATTTCCTGCCTGTCGATCAGTTTCAGGAGAGGCTGCATGCGGTCGAGCCTGCCTTTCCATTCGTGGAACAGACCCGACATCATGCCATCCTCCAGGCGGATTTTCCCGGCCTGCAGGTCGAGAAGAAAGGCATAGACTTCCTTGACCAAAGGCATCGCCGCCTCGTCCGCATAGACATGCTCGGCATCGAAATGCGTATGACGCAGGCTTTTTTCGAGAAAATCGCGGCAATATCTTTCGACTTCTTCCCTGATGAGAAGAAGACCGAGCCAATCCGAAACACGTTCCAGTTCTTCTTCCGGGAAGGATATGAGCCTGTCGTAATCGACCGGAAGGGCGCGGCCCGAACCAACGGCACACAGGGCCGTCATGGTATATTCAAGCCACAACATATATGATTTTTCCCTTGAAAAATGATCCCTTTTTCCAAGAGACTCGACAACGCTCAAAGGATTGCGACTGGCGAGAATATATTCGACATCAAAAGATGATTTTTCAAAAACCCGCTTCCAGAACGGAAGTAGTTTCGTGGTCCGAGGGTCCTTGAAACCGAATACAGGCGCATTCGCGGTTTTTTCATTCAACAGTTGAATTGATTTTGAAATATACCCGTGAGCACAAAGAAATTCGACATCCTGATCGGTTATGGATCGCAGCGCATGCCAACTGCACCCGAGCACCGCAAGCATCTCGGAATTCAAGGCAACAATATCGATATCTTCCCAGAACCCTTTACCATTATCTCCGGCAGGCGGCATCAGATGGTCGCCCAGCGAGACTCCCAGCGCCTGCAAGCCGCATGTTATGGCGCTGGTTCCGCTGCGATGCATGCCGAGGACAACGATCAATTTCTTTCTGTTTTCTGTACGATTCATAATTTCGGGCACTGCCTGTCAGACAAGAAAGAAAAAAGAATTTATCCTTGAAGGAAAATATTCCTGATCTACCTTGCCTTCCACGTCAGGACGCAAAGGATCATTCATTCAAAATGCGTAATACAATCACGAAGAAAATATAAATTATATTTTTCGTCAAAACGTAATTTTATGTAGCAAAGACGATTGCGAACCACCGCACCGGCCCGCATATCGGGATACAGCCTCCCAGCGCATGAAAATAATATTAAGAACAATGCCGCCATGGCGCGCCTGCCCCACTCCCGCTTGATGGCCGCGGCCCGGATCGGGCTGCCGGCATGGCCGATCATGCGATGACCACTGTTGCAACCACCTCCGGTCTGGTGAAGCATGGCCTGCCGACCGGATCGGCATTTTCCGCATGAGGTCAGGAGGCACGCCGGCACCAGCCGCCCTGAACCCGCACACGGGAGAGATTTCCATTGAATCGTCGCGACCTTTTCGCCGCCGCCGCTGGCGCCACCCTTCTGCCCGTCCTGGCCGCCCCCGCACGCGCCGGCACGGTATCGGGCGATACGGCCCCCACCGGGTCGCTGGAAGTCGTTGCCGAATTCTATGGTCCCGGGCCGTCCGGGATCGCCGTCACGCCCGATAACCGCATTTTCATCGGCTTTCCGCGCCATGCCGAAAACCACAGCAAGGCGACCCTGGCCGAATTGAAAGGCGACGTGCTGGTCCCTTATCCCGACGCAGCACTCAGCCTGCCCTCATCCGCCGCACCGGACCGCAGGCTGATCTCGATCCACGGCATGACGACGGACAGTCAGGGACGGCTCTGGGCCATCGATGACGGCAAGATCGTCGGCCGCCCCATCGCACCGGGTGCGGCGAAAGTGGTCGGCATCGACCCCGCGACCGACCGGCTGATCGCCAGCGTGGTGCTGAAGCCCCCCGCCATGCGGCCCGATAGCCACATGAACGATCTGCGCGTCGACCTGACCCATGGCGCACGCGGCACCGCCTATGTGGCGGATTCCTCGTTCGGCACTTCGCCGGCGCTGGTCGTGGTCGATATCGCCACCGGCCGCCAGCGGCGCGTCCTCGCCGATCATCCGTCGGTACAGGCCGAGAAAGGGTTCCTGACTGTCCTGGAAGGGCGCCCGCTGCGCTACGACCCCGAACACCCGACCTTCCCGATCGGCGGCGTGGACAGCATCACGCTCAGCCCGGACAGTGCGCTGCTCTATTATTCGCCGCTGACCAGCCGCCGCCTCTACAGCATTCCCACGGCGCTGCTGTCGAATTTCGACGCGACCGAGGAACAGCTCGCGGCCGGCGTCACCGACCATGGCGAGAAGGTCATGACCGACGGGCTGGCCACCGACGCCCAGGGCCGGATCTATCTGACGGCGAGTGAGCATGATGCGATCATGCGCTGGATACCGGACGGCACGATCGAGGTCGTGGTCCGGGACCCGCGCATCGTCTGGCCGGACGGTATTTTCGCCACCCGTACCCATGTCTATTGCACGCTGGGCCAGTGGAACCGCCTGGCGGGCTTCAATGGCGGCAGGGACCTGCGCCAGCCGCCCTATCTGCTGGTGCGCACCCCGATCACGCCCCCCATCCGGGAAGACCAGACCTGAAGAGCCGGAGCCCGCGGTCAGGCGCCCTCCCCCACATCCTTCACCGAGGCATCGGCCGTTCCCTTGACCCAGTAGCCCGATGCCTTGACCCATGACGGGGCGATCTCGCGATCTTCCAGCAGGTACCGGCGCACGGCCTTCGCCACGCGGGCCTCGGCCCCCACCCAGACGAAGGTGCGATCCGGAATGTCGATCCCGGCAAGCACGTCCAGAATGCGCCGCGCCTGGTCCGCATCCGCCATGGGGCGATGGACCCAGTGCGCGTCATGCCGGGCGGGCGTCATGAAGACCTGCTCGTCCTCGGCACCCGGCACTGCAACCACCGTCGTTACCCACGCCTGAGCTGACAGCTCCTCGACCCGACGGCCGATGGCAGGCAGTGCCGTCTCGTCCCCGATCAGAAGCCAGCGATCCACTGGGCCGGCAATGACCTGCGACCCGCGCGGCCCGCCGATCTCCAGCCGGTCCCCAATTCTGGCGGCCCGTGCCCAGGCGGCGGCGGGACCGCCATCATGGTTCACGAAATCCAGGATCAGGGTCCCGGCCTGCGGGTCGTAGCGGCGCGGCGTGTAATCCCGCCGCGTCCATTCGCCATCAAGGTCGGGAATGAAAATCTTGATGTGATCGTCGGGCGACATGCTGACAAACCCGTCCAGATCGGTGCCGGTCAGCGTCACCCGGATCATATGCGGGGTCAGGCGCTCCACGGCCGCGACCTCCAGGGTGCGCCGCTTCAGTTCGTGGCGTACCCGCTCGATCGCTGGCCCGTCCCCGCGGCCGCGAAGAGATCCGAACATAGTCATCTCTGTCTTCCCTCTATCCGGCAGGGCGGCCGACAACGCGACCGCCGCCTTCAGGCCTGTCCGATCTCGCGGGCGGCGGTGTCGAGCAGATCGGCGATCTTCTGTTCGGCTTCGGGGTCGAGCCCGCCATTGCGCAGGCGAAGACGCAGCGCCGTCTTCAGGTTCTCCATGGCGCGCATCACCGGCACGGGAATGTTCCGCCGCCCGCCACCCCCTTCCGCGCCGGCGGCTGCCGAGCGGGCAAAAATTTCATCCAGCCCGGCGCGGTTTGCGGCCAGGAAGGCCGCGCCCTCCGACGTGATGTGATAGCTCTTGCGGCTCTCTTCCTCGGCAAGGCGGACATAGCCCGCTTCGTCCAGCCAGGTGAGCGTCGGATAGATCACGCCGGGGCTCGGCGTGTAACTGCCGCCGAACCGTTCCTCGATGGTGCGGATCAGCTCATAGCCATAGGTCGGCCTGTCGGCGATCAGGCTGAGGACCAGCAGGCGCATCTCGCCATAATCCAGCAGCCGGTTGCGGCCCCCGCGCCGTCCACCACCGTGCCGGCCGTGATGCCGGCCCGGCCCCATGAACCCGGACGGGCCTTCAGCGGAAAAAAACCGGCGATCGCGACCGCCATCATGTCTGTTTCTGTGTTTCATGATTCCGATATGCATCCCGATATATCGAAAATCAAGATATATCGAGATGTATTTTTTGTCACCCCCCCGTGACCCCCCTTGGCACCGATGCCCCGAAAATGCCGGGCATCGGTGCCTTGAAACCCCTCTCTCAGCGGTAGCGGGCGAGCCAGTGTGCATAGGGCGGCGGCAGCACCGACGCCGCATCGTCACGGCCCAACGCCTTCGCGGCCGCATAGGGCCAGTGCGGATCGGCCAGCAGCGGACGGCCGACCATGACCAGATCCACCTCGCCCTGACGCACCATCGCGTCGGCAAGCTGCGGCGCGCTGGCAGCATTCCAGCTTGTTGCCGTCGGCAGCCCCGTCTCGCGCCGGACATGCCCCGCGATCGCGCCCAGGAAGCCGGGGCCCCACGGAATCTCCGCCGCCGGCGTATTGAAGCCGATCGACACATCCACGAAGCCCAGCCCGTCCTCCTTCATCACGCGCAGCATGGTCAGCGCCTCGGCCAGCATCGCGGCATCATCGTCCGCGAATTCGACCACGCCCAGCCGGACCGACAGCGGCAGGGCTTCCGGCCATACCGCGCGCACCGCGCGCAGGGTTTCGACCAGGAAGCGCGCCCGGTTTTCGGCGGAACCGCCATAGGCGTCCGTCCGTTGGTTGGCGAAGGGAGAAAAGAAACTCTGCGCCAGATACCCATGCGCGAAATGCAGCATCAGCCATTTGAACCCGGCCTCACGCGCACGGATGGCGGCCGATACGAAATCCTGCCGCACCCGCTCAATGTCCCCGATCGACATCTCGCGCGGCTGGCGCGGCAGGTTTGCGCCGAAGGCCACGGCCGACGGCGCGATCGGCTGCCACGCGCGCGGATCGCCGGGCGGCAGATGGTCGTCGCCTTCCCATGGCCGATTGGCACTGGCCTTGCGCCCGGCATGGGCGATCTGGATACCGGGCACCGATCCGGCCGCGGTGATCGCGCGTGCGATCGGCGCCAGGGCCTCGGCCTGGTCGTCGCGCCAGATGCCGACATCGCCGGGCGTGATCCGGCCCTCGGGCGAGACGGCGGAAGCCTCGACCACCACCAGCCCCGCACCGCCCCGGGCCAGCGTGCCCAGATGCCCATGGTGCCAGTCGTTCACCACACCATCCCGGGCCATATACTGGCACATGGGCGAAACGGCGATCCGGTTGCGCAGCGTCACGTCGCCCAGCGTGTATGGCGTAAAGAGATGAGCCATGCCGTGTTCCTTGTCCTTCGCCTTCCCCACGAGGGAAGGATTAGTTCCATTTTTATCGAACAAACAAAATCTCGGGTAGAGTTGGCGCCATGGCAAGAGACGAAAGCGGCTTTTCTCATCCGGATGAGGGGACATTATCCCTGGAGGCGATCTTCCACGCCCTGTCCGACTCTTACCGGCTGCGGATCGTCCGCGCCCTTGCCGCCAGCGCCGTCCCCATGAATTGCGGCGACCTGAGCTTCGGCCGTCCGAAATCGAGCATGTCGCACCATTTCCGCATCCTGCGCGCCGCAGGCGTGCTGCACACGACCAGCCAGGGCGTGGAACATATGAACAGTCTGCGCCGCGATATGCTGGACCGGCGCTTCCCCGGCCTGATGGCCGCGATCCTGGGCGAGACCGGCCAGCCCGCCGCCGGGGATCATCCGCGCAGGCTCACACCCGCCTGAAACACGGCGCCCTCACCCATCGACATGGCGACCGGAAGGGAATGCAAACGCGCACGCGCGATGTGGTCTTGACGCACCTCCCAATGATGGAACATCTGTGCCATGCGGTTAGTGCAGATCCTGGATCTCGTCGGACGCGGAGCCTGAATCCCGATGCGTATCGTGAACGGCGCCCTGAGCTGACGCCGATGGATTCCGGCAAGCCCTCCCCGATGCCACCGTCAGGGCCCCGGAGGCGCATCGCCCCCTTTTTGTCTTCCACCGGAAGCGTGGCGCCGTGGCAGGTGCTGATCGTCCTGCTGTGCGGCATGATCGGCCTGCCGCTCCCGGCCCGGGCGGGTCTCCCTCCACCCCCGCTGGCCAATTACGTCATCGATCACTGGTCCACGCGGGACGGCCTGCCCCAGAATTCGATCCGCGACATCGCGCAGACGCCGGATGGACGCCTGTGGTTCGCGACCTGGGAGGGGCTGGCCGCGTATGACGGCATAGAGTTCACCGTCTACGATCGCGGCAGCCGCACTCCCCTGCTCGATAACGGGATCGGGACGATCGTCACCGACCCGGCGGGCGACCTGTGGTTCAGCGATTCCCGCGGCAATATCGGCCGGCGGTCGGCCGATGGAGAGTGGCGCCTGTGGCCGCATCCCGCGAACGCCCCCTCGATCATCGTCCAGTCCCTGCAGATCGACGCGACCGGCCGGCTGTGGATGCTCTATGAGGGCAACGGCCTGGGCAGCATGACGGCGGACGGCACCTTCCGCTATGTCCGGCCGCCCCCGAAATCGCCGCTGCTGAACCTCTATCGCCGGATGGCGTTCGACAGCACCGGCGCGCTCTGGCTGGGCACTTATGACGGCGTGGTCGTCCAGGACGCGGAGGGAAAGGTCCACGCCGCACCGGCCGACTGGCATCTGCCGCCCGGGCTGGCATGGCCCTATCGCGGGCCGGACGGCCGGTTCTGGATCGTCGCGGGCAGCCGGATCTTCCGGATCAGCGAAGCAGGGGCCACCCTGCAATACGACCTGCACGACATCGGGCACATCACGGCCCTGGTGCAGGACCGGCATGGCGCGCTCTGGGTGGGCACCGAGGATCACGGGCTGTTCAGGCTCTCCTCCTCGGGCATCGAACGCCTGCACGACCACACGGAACCGTCTTCCGGGCGTATCCTCAGCCTGATGGAAGATACCGAGGGCAGTCTCTGGATCGGCTCGAACGGCGGCCTGTATCGCCTGCGCGAGGGCCTGTTCAGCACCCTCACCCGGCAGGATGGCCTGCCCGACGATTTCACCCGCGCAGTGCTGGAAGATCACGACGGCCGGCTATGGATCGGCACGGATACCGGCCTGTCGCACGAGGGGCCGGACGGCACGATCGGCGCCGTGCCCCTGTCCACCGAACACGACCACCATCCGGCCGTTCTCAGCCTTGCCGAGGGCAAGGACGGCCATATGTGGATCGGCACCTATTCCCAGGGGCTGTACGAGCGCCTGCCGGATGGATCGTTCCGCCATTTCGGCACCGCGGAAGGATTGCCGGCCGGCAATATCCGGGCGATCGGCATCGCCGGGGACGGCACGGTCTGGATCGGGACCCAGCATGGCGTCTTCAGCCTTGGCGACGGCACGCTCCGCCCGCTCGACATGCTGGGTGCGCCGCACGGCCTGATCACGGCGCTGAGGGCCCAGGACGGCGATCTGTGGATCGGCACGCTGGATGGCGTGCGCCATGTGCATGGCGCCTCCATCCGGTCGATCCGCTTCCATGGCCAGCAAGGGGCGCACACGATCTTCGGCTTCACGCCGGTCGGCCAGGACATGTGGTTCGTCAGCGACCGGGGCCTGTACAGGGACCGGGCGGGGACGATCGTGCAGGTCGCGCGCGAACAGGGCCTGCCCGTCGATTCGATCTTCGCCATGCTGCCCGACCGGCAGGACCATGTCTGGCTGACCAGCAATCGCGGCGTCATGCGCGTGGCCCTGCCCGATATCGAGGCCGTGGCCGACGGCAGGGCGACACGCGTGTCATTCCTGCATTTCGACGAGGCCGACGGCCTGCTCAGCAGCCAGGCGAGCGGCAGCGCCGCCCCTTCGGCGATCCTGCGCCAGGACGGCACGATCTGGATCGCCACCGCCGTCGGCGTCGCGCATGCCGATCCGGCCCAGGTCCATATGTTCGTCACGCGCCCGCCCCCGCCGCCGGTGGCGCTCAGTTCGCTCGATCTCGACGGCAATCCGCTTCCCGCGCCGTCGGGCGGCGCGCCCGTTCATATTCCGGCCGGCCACGGCCTGACGGTGCGCTATGCGGCACTGAGCTATCTGCTGCCGGACCGGATCATCTACCGCACCATGATCGAAGGCATGGACCCGTCCTGGAGCCTTCAGGGCAGCACGCGCAGCATCCGGCTGGTGGGCCTGCCGCCTGGGCCATACACGCTGCGCGTCTCCGCCGCCCATCCCGGCGGCGCCTGGTCCACCCGCGACATGGAAGTGCCCATCGTGGTCGACCCGATGTGGTGGCAGCGTCGGGACGTGTGGATTGGCGCCATTGCAACCTTGGGTGTTCTGCTGACCGCGCTCTATCTCGGCATCGCCTATTACTATCGGCGCCAGGCGCGTTTCCTGTCGCGCATCATCGCGGAACGGACGGGAGAACTGACGCGGACGGCCGAACGGCTGCAGACCACCGACCGTGAAAAGACCCGCCTGCTCGAACGCCTGCGCCAGCAGGCCGATCTGGCGACGCGACAGGCCCGGGAGGACCCGCTGACCGGCCTGCCGAACCGCCGGGCCTTCAACGAACAGCTTGGCCTGGCCCTGGAGGGCATCATGGCCGGCGTGCCCGGCTTCTGCCTGGCCCTGATCGACGCCGACCATTTCAAGCAGATCAACGACCGCCATTCCCACGCCGCGGGTGACGAGGTGCTGCAGGGAATCGCCGATGTGCTGCGGGCCTGCACGCGCGCGCCCGACATCGTGGCCCGCATCGGGGGCGAGGAATTCGCGCTCCTGATGCCGATGACCACGCTGCGGGACGCCGAAGCCGCCTGCGAGCGCCTGCGCACCGCCTTCCATGAGAAACAGGACTGGGGCGGCGCGCTCGCCCTGCGCGTGACCTTCAGCGCCGGGCTTGTCAGCTCCCACCCGGGCGAGCCCAGCGCCGCGCTGCTGCTGCAACGGGCGGATACCGCGCTGTACCGGGCCAAGAACACCGGCCGGGACAGGATCTGTATAGAAGCGTGAGAGAGGGTTTGAAGGCATCCCTGCCGAGTCGTTATGCGTTTCAAGGCAATTGTATCGTCGTCGAATACGGCAGCTTTCGCCCTCTTTGCCGCCGTTCCGAGTTTACGAGCGTCTTCCTGATTGCGGACCTCACCGAGGGCGACCATCATGCGCGGGTGCAAAAATCATGGTGGCGAAGTTGGAGATAGACACACAATCCCGGAAGGAAGCTGAGATCGTGCGCCGTCAGCTCGATGCCTATAATGCGCGCGACATTGAGACCTTTATGTCCTGCTGGGCGGAGAATGCCGAGATTTTCGCATGGCCGGCCACCTTGCTCGCGTCAGGCGCAGCCGATATCCGGGCACGACATGTTGAACGCTTCAAGGAGCCGGACCTCTTTGCCAAACTGATCAGCAGGGTGGCCGTTGGCGGCTTGGTGGTGGATCGGGAGGTCGTCACCCGCAACGTCCCGGAAGGGAGCGGCACGCTTGATGTCATTGGCATATATGAACTGGAAGAGGGCAGAATAAGACGTGCATGGTTCAAGCAGGGGGCGCTGGTCTCAGGTAGCTGAAAGCCGATATGTATCGCCAGAT
This sequence comes from Gluconacetobacter asukensis, assembly GCF_014174375.1. Classification (GTDB taxonomy): domain Bacteria; phylum Pseudomonadota; class Alphaproteobacteria; order Acetobacterales; family Acetobacteraceae; genus Gluconacetobacter; species Gluconacetobacter asukensis. The sequence goes on along the minus strand of NZ_JABEQE010000011.1, from coordinate 53,926 downwards.
CTGCTAAAGCGAGAAACCCTTCTCATTTCGTAGCAATCGCGACGGCGGCGCCGGTCATCATTCCAGCACTGGTGCGATTTGCGGTCCGCATTGCTTTGGAATTTGTCAAAAGGCGGCGCGCGCGAACGGCTATAAAAGACCAAGTCAGGTCGATCGCAGCCAGAACGGTAATCAGGGTGGCTATCAGGGCAGCCCATGCACCGGCCGTCACATGGCCGATATCAATAATGGTCGGAAGAAGGGCAACGTAGAACACCATAATTTTTGGATTTCCTAACGTTACCATCATTCCAGCGCTGAACATTTTGAGGGGTTGGCGCCGCCTTGGTGCTTCGTCTTCTTTGATTTCAACGGGCGCATTCCACATGTTCCACGCGAGATACAGCAGGTAAGCCACACCGACATATTTCAGGGCGATGAAAACAGTAGCGAAAGATTGTGCGAGAGCGGAAAGGCCCGTAACGGCGAGTGTGAGCCAAATGGCTTCGCCTAACCACATCGCGGCCAAGAAAGGGAAAACATCGCGGAATCCATTCGTTAGAACGCGCGAGACGAGAGCCGCGACACTTGGTCCCGGAGATCCGGCGTTAATGACCAATGCTGCGCAGAAAATCATGAGCGCTGAAAATGTCATACGTTCCTCCGCTTGAGAATTTGGTAAGACTAAGCGGCTTTCATCACCTTTTCCATATGGACGGCTATACCGCCATTTGCCGGCTCTTCATGACAAACATTGTATCCTAAAGCCTTATATAAGGCGATATTCTCTTCGAACTTTGAGTTCGTGTATAGCCTGATCACTGGTAGACCTTGAGAGGTCGCCAGTTCTTCCGCATGAGCCAGGAGCATTCGCCCATATCCGCGTTTCTGGAAGGCTGGTCGGACGGCGACATTCTCGATCAGCAGGCCGCCATTCTTCTCGACCGTCTCGATAAGAGCGACCAATGCATCGTTTTCATAAAGGAGATCAAAACGATGGACCTTGAAGGCTTCGGCGTAATCGACCTTCATAGGGAGAGGTTCACGCCCAATGATCGGCACCCACTTGGAATACGCTGCATGAGTAAGCGTCGCAATCGCCACTACATCATACGCCTGCGCCCTACGAATATGGACAGTATTCATAGTTTCCCTCAACCTGCACGATAAGACACTCTGACCGCTTTCGGCGTGTGCGCAAGCGTGGCGCAAATGCCGCTATAGGGTCGAAAGTGCCCGGCGTTCCCTTTCGGGCTTCATTCGTTTTCCCGGTAATCCTGCCCGGAAGCCGCCGGTTCGTTCCCCCGCCGAAAGGGTCGAGAGGCTGCACGCACCCGGCCACCACATTTTCGTTGCGGCGAGCAACGCAACTTTCGGTCTTGGCGCCTACTGGGCCTGCGCGCTCCGGGTCATGGTCTGGCGGATCAGCCCGTCCACAGGGCGCCCCGCCATGGTCAGGGCCACGGCTTCCGCCACGCGGATTCCGTCGATCGCCGCCGACAGGATGCCGCCGGCATAGCCCGCCCCCTCGCCCGCCGGATACAGGCCGGCGACATTGGTGCACTGCCCATCCGGACCACGCGGGATTCGCAGCGGGGAGGATGTGCGCGTCTCCACCCCCGTCAGCACGGCGTCCGCCATGTCGAACCCGTCAAGCTCCCGGCCAAACGCCGCCAGCGCCTCGCGCATCGCCAGCACCACGAAATCCGGCAGGCAGGCCGACAGGTCGGTGGGCGTCACGCCGGGCCGGTAGCTGGGCTCGACCGTGCCCAGATGGGTGGAAGGCCGGCCGGCGAGGAAATCGCCCACACGCTGCGCGGGCGCGCGATAATCGCCGCCGCCCGCCAGAAAAGCCTGCCGCTCCCAATGGCGCTGGAAGGCGATGCCCGCCAGCGGGCCGCCGGGATAATCGGCCTCGGGCGTCACGCCCACCACGATCCCGGCATTGGCATTCCGCTCGGCCCGCGAATACTGGCTCATGCCGTTGGTGACCACGCGCCCTTCTTCCGAGGTCGCGGCCACCACCGTGCCGCCAGGGCACATGCAGAAGGAATAAACCGCCCGCCCGTTGGAGGCATGATGCACCAGACGATAATCCGCCGCCCCCAGCAGCGGATTGCCCGCCTGCGGGCCGAAGCGCGCCGCGTCGATGACCGATTGCGGATGCTCGATCCGCACGCCGATGGAAAAGGGCTTGGCCTCCATCGCCACGCCATGCGCGCCCAGCATCGTGAACGTGTCGCGCGCGCTATGGCCGACCGCGAGCACGACATGATCGGCCGCGATTTCCTCGCCATCCGCCAGGCGCAGCCCCGCCACCCGCCGCGCGCCGTCGGCATCGGTCGCCAGCAGAATATCCTCGACCCGGGTGTCGAACCGGTAGGCGCCGCCCAGCGCCTCGATCTCGGCGCGGATATGCTCGACCATCGACACAAGGCGGAAGGTGCCGATATGCGGCTTGGACAGGTACAGGATCTCTTCCGGCGCACCCGCCTTTACGAATTCATGCAGCACCTTGCGCCCGTAATGGCGCGGATCGCTGACCTGGCTGTACAGCTTGCCGTCCGAGAAGGTGCCCGCCCCGCCCTCGCCGAACTGCACGTTGCTCTCGGGCGTCAGCACCGATTTGCGCCACAGGGCGAAGGTGTCGACGGTGCGCTCGCGCACCACCTTGCCCCGTTCCAGGATCAGCGGCCGCAGCCCCATCTGCGCCAGCAGCAGCCCCGCCAGCAGGCCGCACGGCCCCGCCCCGATCACCACCGGGCGCCGATAGCCCGGCCGGTCCGCGAACGCCGCGCCGTCGCGCATCACGAAATGATAATCGGTGTCGGGCGCCTGGCCGACATGCGGCCTGCCGGCCAGCCGCGCCAGCACGGAAGATTCGTCCCGCACCGTGCAATCGACCGTATAGACCAGCGTGATCGCGCCGCGCCGCCGCGCGTCATAACCACGCCGGAAGACCGTATGCGCCAGCAGGTCGTCACCCGCGATGCCCAGCCGGCGCACGATTTCGGCGACCAGCGCATTGGGCTGGTGGTCGAGGGGGAGCCTGATTTCGGTCAATCGGATCATGCGGGGCGAGGCATCCGTGTGCGGGAGTACGGGACTGTTCACGCGCCGTGCCTTATCACGACCGCCCGCCATGACGAAAGAACGCGGGACTGGCCCCCGGTGCGATGCTTCTGATACAGAGAGCCGCCGCCCGAGGAGACCCCGCATTCATGGCCCATTCGCACGATCCCTCATCCGCGCATGGGCATGCAGGCCAGAACAGGGCACATGGCTGCGACCATGACCATGACCATGACCATGACCATGACCATGACCATGACCATCATGGACATCACGGGCACGGGCACGTCCATGCGCCGGCATCGTTCGGCGCCGCCTTCGCGTGGGGAATCGGGCTCAATCTGGTCTATGTAATCGCCGAGGCCGCCTGGGGCGTCACATCCCACGCGCTGGCCCTACTGGCCGATGCCGGGCACAATCTGTCCGACGTGCTGGCACTGGGCGCGGCCTGGCTGGCGCATACATTGTCGAAGCGCGCGCCCAGTGCCGAATTCACCTACGGGCTGCGCCGGTCCTCCATCCTCGCCGCCCTGGGCAATGCCGTGGCGCTGCTTCTGGTCACCGGCGGCATCGTCTGGGAATCGATCCTGCGCCTGATCGAACCCACCGCTGTACCGGGCGGCACGATCATGGCCGTGGCCGCCGGGGGCATCGTGATCAACGGCGCGACGACGCTGCTGTTCGCGCGCGGTGGCGACGACCTGAACATTCGCGGCGCCTTCCTGCACATGCTGGCCGATACGGTCATGTCCGCCGGCGTGGTGATCGCGGGCGCGGTCATCTTCTATACCGGCTGGGCCCGTCTGGACCCGATCGTGGGCCTGGCCCTGTCCTGCGCGATCGTCGCCGGCACATGGTCGCTGCTGCGCGATTCGCTGGACATGGCGCTGGACCGCGTGCCCCGCACGATCGACCGCGCGGGGGTGGAGGCCTATCTGCGCGCCCTGCCGGGCGTTGAGGACCTGCACGACCTGCATATCTGGCCGATCAGCACCACCGAAACCGCGCTGACCGTCCACCTGGTCCGCGCCACCCCGGCGGACGACATGCTGCTGGGCGACGCGACCGAGGCGCTGCGCATCCGCTTCGGCATCGGCCACCCGACCTTCCAGATCGAAACCCTGTCCTACGCCACGCGCTGCGTGCTGGCCGACGCCAGCGTGCCCTGATCCGATGGCCGAGATCAGGATGCCCGACATCAGGATGCCCGACATCAGCAAGACCGCACTGGCCTGGACCAGCCTGGGCGTCAGCATCGCCGCGCTGGGCCTGAAATACGCCGCCTGGCGCGTCACCGGCTCGATCGCGCTCTACTCCGACGCCATCGAGACGATCATCAACGTCGTCGCCGCCCTGACCGGCCTGTGGGCGCTGCATATCGCCAGCCTGCCCCCCGACGAAAACCATACCTACGGCCATTACAAGGCCGAATATCTCTCGGCCGTGGCCGAGGGTGTGCTGGTGCTGATGACCGCGCTGGCCATCGGCCGCGAGGCCTGGATCGACTGGCAACACCCCAGCCTGCCGAACGCGCCCCTGTCCGGCATCGCGCTCAACGGCTCGGCCGGCGTGCTGAACCTGGCGTGGGCGCTGGTGCTGCTGCGCGCGGGCCGGACGAGACGCTCACCCACCCTGGTCGCGGCCGGGCAGCATGTGATGTCCGATGTCTGGACCACCATCGGGCTGGTAGGCGGCTTCATCCTGATCCCGCTGACCGGCTGGCCGTGGATCGACCCGCTGCTGGCAGGGCTGATCGCGCTCAACGTGCTGCGGGTGGGCTGGGGCATGATGCGCGAGTCGATCGCGGCCCTGATGGACGAGGCCCCCGATCCGGACACGCTGGAGGCGATCCGCCAGGTCATCGCCGCCAGCGGCCATGGCGCGATCGAGGCGCACGATCTGCGCGCCCGCATCGTCGGCGCCATGGCCTTCGTGGAATTCCACCTCGTCGTCCCCGGTGCCATGAGCGTCGATGCCGCGCACGAGATCTGCGACCGGATCGAGGCCGCGCTGCGCGCCCGCATCGGCGAGGCGCTGATCCACATCCATGTCGAACCGGACCGCAAGGCCAAGCATTGCGGAATCGCGATCCCACCGTGAAAGTTCCCTTGTGTCGGGCACAACACAGCATCCGCCCCCGGTCGGGGACATATGCGCAGTTCCTGTGGAAACCCTGGGCGCTTACGGAGTAAAGGGCGGGTACATACCGCATGCATCCCCGGCCCATCCGGCCGGGGCGCCATTGTCCCGGACACAAGCCGATGAAGACCGACCTGACTGAACTGCGCATCCGCCATATGCGACATCTGCGCCGTTCCGCCCGGGTCACGACGGCGCAATGGCGCCGCAAGATCGTGTACTGGACGGCATCGGTGGTGGTCGGCCTGGTGGCCGTCAGCTTCGCCACCTCCGCCGACAAGGCCTCCGCCCTGTGCGACCGGCTGGTGGCGTGGGACCCGTGGGTGATGCTGGCACTGACACCGGCCGGCCTGGCGCTGTCGTCATGGCTGACACGGACATGGTTCCGGGGCGCCCAGGGCTCGGGCATTCCCCAGACGATCGCCGCCCTGCACCTGGAAAATTTCACCATCGTCGACCGGCTGCTGTCGCTGCGCATCGCCTTCGGCAAGATCATGCTGACCACGCTGGGCCTTCTGGCCGGCGCCTCGATCGGGCGCGAGGGCCCGACGGTGCAGGTCGGCGCGGCCATCATGCATGCTTTCGGGCGGTGGCTGAACCTGTCCACCGTCAGCGTCCGTCGCGGGCTGATCCTGGCGGGGGGCGCCTCGGGCGTGTCGGCGGCCTTCAACACGCCGCTGGGCGGGATCGTGTTCGCGATCGAGGAACTCAGCCATTCGTTCGAACAGCGCACCAGCGGCACGATGCTGACGGGCGTGATCCTGTCGGGCGTCACCGCCATCGCGCTGGTCGGCAACTATACCTATTTCGGCCATACCGACGTCGTGGTGCCGATCGGCATCAGCTGGATCGCGGTGCTGACCTGCGGCATCCTGGGCGGCATCAGCGGCGGCGTGTTCTCGGCGATCCTGATCCGCACCTCCCAGGGCCTGCCCGGCGCGCTGGGCCAGTTCGTCGCGCGCCGGCCGATCGCCTTCGCCGCACTCTGCGGCGTGGTGCTGGCCATCCTAGGCCTGGCCTCGGGCGGCATCACCTACGGCACGGGCTACATCCAGGCGCGCGAGATCATCGCCGGCCAGACCAGCTATCCGGCCTCGTTCTTCATCCTCAAATATATCGCCACCATCGTGTCCTACTGCTCGGGCATTCCGGGCGGGCTGTTCGCGCCATCGCTGGCCATCGGGGCGGGCATCGGCGGATGGGTGGCGCAGTTCCTGCCGCACACCACCCCCGGCGCCGTGGTCCTGCTGGGCACCGTCGCCTATTTCTCGGCCGTGGTGCAGGCACCGCTGACGGCCAGCGTGATCGTGATGGAAATGTCGGACAACCAGCAGGTCACGCTGGCCCTGCTGGCCACCTCGTTCCTGGCCTACGGCGTCTCGCGCATGATCTGCCCCCGCTCGCTCTACAGCGCGCTGGCCGAAAAATTCCTCTCGGTGGTCGATCATGCACAGCCACCGGCCGAGACCCCCGCCTCCGGTTCCGGCAGCGGCGCCCTGCCCGCCCCGGCCGCGTCCGAGCGCGCGTAATCAGACCGGGGCCCTTCCGGGCCCCGATTCCGGGCCCCGGTTGCGCGGCGTCTATCGCGCCGCCAGGTCCACGATCCCGATCGCCCCGTCCTCGGTCCCGAATGCCAGGCCGGTGCCGTTGGGGCTGAAAGCCAGCGCGGAGATCGCACCGCCCCCGGCACCGCGCACCGGCAGGACCTTCTGCGCCGACGCGTCCTCCAGCAGGATGGTGCCGTCGGCGAAGCCGGCCGCCACGATCTCATGCACCGGATGGCACGCCACGCGCCGGCAGATCACGCCGGGCATCCCGGCCAGTTCCACGGGCGCCTTGCCCATCGGCCCGCCGCCGAAGAACGGCCACATCACCACGCTGTCCGCCCCGCCGGTCACCAGCCATTTGCCGGTGCGCGAGAACGCCATGGACTGCACCTTGGCCGGATAGCCGCTCATGCGCATATTGTGCCCGTCGGCCAGCCGCCAGCCATGCAGTTCGTTCTCCTGCATGCTGGTCACCAGCGCGTCGCCGCCGGGATGGATGGCGATGCCGGTATGGCTGCCCTTCCAGTCCAGCCGCCGGGGCGTGTCGACCTTGGCCTGCACGAACCACATCGACGCCCCGTTATAATGCGACGCCGCGACCCGCTTGCCCTTGGCGTCGAACACCACGCCGCTGACGGTGGAGGGATGCTCCAGCACCTTCAGCGTCGCCGTGCCGATGGCGTCGCGCAGTTCCACCTGCTTGCCGGAGGCAAAGGCGATCACACCCGATTTCGGGGTGTTCTTCGCATCGATCCAGGTGGTGACATGCTCGATCCACCGGCGGCCGCGCACCAGGTCGGTCACCGCGCCGTCCGCGCCGATCCGGCGCAGCATGGAATCGTCGCCGCCGGTCAGGAAGCCGGTCGGTGCGGCATCGGGCGCCAGGCACAGGATCGCGCCATCATGCACCGTCTGCACCTGCCACGCCGCCGCATCACCGAAATCGTCGCGGGCCGCCAGCACCACATCGCCCTCGGCCGTCGCGAAGGCGAACTGATTGCTGTCGCGCGACGCCACGCAGGCGATGACATGGCCATCAATCGTGCGCGTGGCACCCCGTCGCTCGAGCAGGCCGGCCGGGGCCCCGCTCTCGGTCCTCATCCCCGTCATCGTGCGCGGCAGCTTTCAAAGCCGCGACGCAGGCGCGGGCGGTTGAGGTTGCGGCCGATCATCACCAGGCGGGATTCCTTCTTCTCGCCCTCTTTCCACGGCCCGATGAAACCGCCATCGGCCATCATGTGCACGGCCTGGAAGGCAAAGCGCCGGTCCTCGCCCTCATAATTCATGATGCCCTTGGCCCGCAGGATGTCCGCCCCCTGCTCCTGCAGCACCGCGCCGATCCAGGCCTGGAACTTGGCAGCATCCAGCGGCTCTTCCACCACATAGGAGACCGAACTCACATTCTCCTCATGCGAATGGCTAGTATCCTCCAGGAAATGCGGCGCATGTTCCAGCGCCCGCGCCAGGTCGAACCCGCCCTGGTCCAGCACCTCGGCCAGCGCCACATTGCCGCGCTGGGCACGATGCAGGCGCGCCACCGGGTTGATGGTGCGAATGCGGGCCTCGATGGCCTCCAGCGCCGCTTCATCCGCCAGATCGGTCTTGTTCAGGATGATCACGTCGGCGAAGGCGATCTGGTTCACCGCCTCGGGGCTCTCCTCCAGCGTCTGCACCACGTTCAGCGCATCGACCACGGTCACCACCGCGTCCAGCCGCGTCTTGCCGCGCACATCCTCATCGACGAAGAAGGTCTGCGCCACCGGTGCCGGATCGGCCAGCCCGGTGGTCTCGACGATGATGCCGTCGAACTTCGTGCGCCGCTTCATCAGGCTGCCCAGGATGCGGATCAGGTCGCCGCGCACGGTGCAGCAGATGCAGCCATTGTTCATCTCGAACACTTCCTCGTCGGCATCCACCACGAGGTCGTTATCCACGCCCAGTTCACCGAACTCGTTGATCACGACGGCGTATTTCCGCCCGTGTTCGGCCGTCAGGATATGATTGAGCAGCGTCGTCTTGCCGGCACCGAGAAAGCCGGTCAGCACCGTCACCGGCACCAGCCCGTCGCCGGTCGCCGCTTGGGTCTCAGACATGTCGTCTCCTGTCCATCGTCGATAGTCGTCCCAGCATATAGGCGCCCTGGCGCCGCCATCCCATCCCCCGCGTGAGGGAAGCCCCCTGCCTTGTCAGCGGGCCGCGATGGCGGCCCGGCGCAGATCGCCCAATCTGGCACGCATAGCCGCGCAATCGAACATCGCCGCCCGTACCCGCCCCGCTTCCGACAGCGCGGCGCGCCGTTCCGGCGCGGCCGCGAGTTCGCCGATCGCCGCCGCCAGTTCCGTCACCGGGTCCGGACGCGCCAGGATCGCGGCATCGCCCACGACCTCCCGCAGCCCACCGACGGGCGAGGCGACCAGCGCGGCGCCACAGGCCATTGCCTCCAGCGCCGTCAGGCCGAACGGCTCGGCCCAACGGCTGGGCACCACGACGATCGCGGCCCGCGCCATCGCGGCCAGCACCTGCTCATGCGGCCGATAGCCCACCATCTCCACGCCAGCCGCCCGCGCGGCGGGCCGCAACGCCCGGAGAAACGGCGTCTCGGGCGAATCCCCGCCGAAACGATCGGCCCCGATCATGCATGCCCGCCAGCCCGGCAGATGCGGCAGCAGCGCGCCGCAGGCGGCCACGAACGCATCGGCCCCCTTGTCCGCCACCACCCGACCGGCAAACAGGATCGTCCGGTCACGCGCCGCCGCCGGTACGGGCGGCGGCAGGGACGCCATGTCGATACAATTCGGCGTCACCGCCACCACAGCGCCGGACAGCCCCTCGGCAAAACACTGCCGCACCCAATCCGACACCGCGATCACCTTCATGCGCCGCATCAGCGCCGCCCGCTGGGCCGGCGATGCCGCGCCCCGCATCGCGCGTGGGTCGTTATGCAGCGTCAATGTCATCGGCAGGCCGGGAAAGCGCCGCGCCAGCGCCAGGGCGATATCGGGCCGGTTATGAATTTCGACCAGCGCGGGCCGGACCTCCCGCACGCGCTTCGCCAACGCGACCGCATAACGGCCTGCCGCGCTGCGGGGCCAAAGCGCCCATCGTGGGGGTTGCACCGCCCGAAACGCCACGTCGGCGAAGGGCGCATCGACCGGCTGGCCGGCCACGATATCGCCGGGCGCCGCCAGCCGATGGACCAGCAGGCTGATCGCACCCGCCTGCCCCGGTGCGAACCGCTCGCGCGGCGGCAGCACGGTCAGAACCGGCACCATGGGCATCACCAGGCGATCAGGCGAGGGTTTCGTACCGCTCCAGATGCCATGCTTCCGGTTCGCTGGCCGCGTCCTCATACCAGCGCGCCATCAGCGGATGCGCCCGCAGGAGCACCGCGTAATCGGCCACCACAGGCGACAATTTTACGTCATAGGACAGGAAACGGGCGATCACGGGCGCGAACATCGCATCCGCCACCGTCAGATCGGCACCGAACAGATACGGACCACCCTGGCCATAGGCCGAACGGGTTTCCGACAGCAGCGCATCGATCCGCGCCACGTCGGCCTTCACATCCTCGGCCAGCCCACCCGCAAGCGCGCGCCCATGGCGGCCCAGATTCATCGGCAGGGCGATGCGCAACGGCCGGAAGCCGGCATGCATTTCAGCGGCGATGCTGCGCGCATGCGCCCGCGCCAGCCGGTCCGCCGGCCACAGGGCGGGCGTGATTTCGGCACAATATTCGCCGATCGCCAGGCTTTCCCACACCCGTGCGCCGCGATGCTCCAGATAAGGCACCATCCCGTTGGGCGACACGGCCTTGATCGCCGTCGTGCCGCCACCCCCGGCAAGAGGAATCACCACGTCCTCGACATCCAGCCCCGCCAGATGCACGACCAGCCAGCCCCGCAGCGACCAGGACGAATATCGCCTGGTGCCGATATACAGTTTGCCGTCAGCCACGGTGCGTCCCCTTTCGCGTGAAAGATCGTTCTTTTTTGAAAAAAAGAACCAAAAAACTTCTGATCCGTTCAGCAGCCTTGTGCTTGGGGCATGCGATGTCCCCTAACGAATCAAAGTCTTTTTGCTTCTTTTTCTTCAGAAAAAGAAGATACTTGAGCCACTGCAGGGTCCCGCCGCCGGATAAACCCGCCACCCAGCACCCGGCTGCCATCATACAGCACACAGGCCTGCCCCGGCGCCGGCATCGCCGGCTCGTCCAGCGTCACGCTGGCACCATCCGCCGTCCGCCGCACGGTCGCCGCCCGCACCGCTTCCCGCGCGCGGATCTGCACCATGCAGCGCAATTCGCCCTCGGGCGGCACGATCAGCCAGTTCATGTTGCGCAACGACAGATCATGCACCGCGCCGCCCACACGGGGCCCGATCACCACACGACGCGCCGCCGGCTCGATCCCGACTACCATCTGCCGCTCGCCGTCGCGCATCGCGGCATTGCCCAGCCGACGGCTCTGCCCGACGGTAAAGCGGGTCACACCGTCATGCCGGCCGACCACCCGGCCGGCTTCGTCCACAATCTCGCCACTGCCCGCCATCTCAGGCCGCAGCTTCTCGACCACCTCGGCATAGGACCCGTCGGAGACGAAACACAGATCCTGGCTGTCGGGCTTGGACGCCACCTCCAGCCCGAACCGCTCGGCCTCGGCCCTCACAGCCGCCTTGTCCGGCATATCGCCCAGTGGAAAGCGCAGAAAATCCAGTTGTTCACGCGTGGTCGCGAACAGGAACCATGACTGGTCGCGGGAGGCATCGACCGGCCGATGCAGTTCCGGCCCCTCCGCTCCTTCGATCCGGCGGACATAATGGCCGGTTGCCATCGCATCCACGCCCAGATCGCGCGCCATGCCCAGCAGGTCGGTAAACTTCACGCCCTGGTTGCAGGCCACGCAGGGCACCGGGGTCTCGCCCCCGGCATAGGCGTCGGCGAAGGTCTCGATCACGCTCTCGCGGAACCGGCTTTCGGCGTCGATCACATAGTGCGGAATGCCCAGCCGGTCCGCCACGCGGCGCGCATCATGGATGTCGCGCCCCGCACAGCACGCGCCCTTGCGCGCGCTGGCCCGCGAATCATAGAGCTGCAACGTCGCGCCCACCACCTCATGGCCCTCGGCCACCAGGCGCGCGGCAACCACGCTGCTGTCCACGCCGCCGGACATGGCGACCATGATTCGCATGGGCTGGGCTCCTTCCGTTCGTTCAGGCCGTACGGGGCAAGCGCACAACCAGCCCATCAAGGGCCTCGGTCATCACGATCTGGCAGCCCAGGCGCGAGGTCTTTTCCAGGCCAAAGGCCAGGTCCAGCATGTCTTCCTCGTCCTCGGTGGGCTCGGCCAGCTTCGTCGCCCATTCGGGGTCGACCACGACGTGGCAGGTGGCGCAGGCCAGCGATCCCTCGCACGCGCCTTCCAGATCGACTCCATGCTTGTGGGCGATCTCCAGCACCGACAGGCCGACCGGGGCGTCGACCTCGCGACGGGTTCCGTCATGCTCGATGAAAATCATATGCGGCATTCTGCTATCCTGGCCGTGTCATCATCAGTGGGGTGAAGGGCGGCGTTCCCCGCCGCGCGCGCATCCGCCACCGCCCGGCACAGGATCGCCGCCGCGCGATCCATATCGGCGGCTGAGGTATAGCGTCCCACCGCCAGACGCAAGCTCCGCGCGGCCGCGTCGGCATCCAGCCCCATCGCGCTCAGCACATAGGACGGCACCAGTTCGGCCGAAGAACAGGCCGATCCAGTCGAGACGCACAGGTCTGGCGCATGGGCGATCACATCCAGCGCCCGCACGTCGGGGAAACGCAGGTTGAGGTTGGCCGGCAGCCGGTGCGTCATGGAACCGTTGACCGCGAGGCCCGGAATGGCCGCCATCATGCGGTTTAGAAAACCGTCGCGCAGCCCCGCCATCCGCCGCGCCTCTTCCACCCGCACCTCCCGCGCGATGCGGCAGGCGACACCGAACCCGACCAGCAGCGGCGTCGCCAGTGTGCCCGAGCGCAGCCCCCGCTCCTGCCCGCCGCCCGAGAACAGCGGCGCCAGCCGCACGCGCGGCCGCCGGCGCACATACAGCGCCCCCACACCCTTCGGCCCATATAATTTGTGCGCGGAGACCGATGCCAGGTCGAGATCCATCGCCCGCACATCCACCGCCACCTTGCCCGCCGCCTGCGCCAGATCGCTGTGCAGCAGCGCGCCCGCCGCGCGCACCTCCGGCACCAGGGCAGCCATATCGTGCAGCACGCCGGTCTCGTTGTTCGCCGCCATGATGCTGACCAATAAGGTCGGCACTGCCAGCGCCGCGCGCAGCACCGCCGGGTCCAGCCGCCCATCGGCCCCGACCGGCAGGATCACCGGCTCGAACCCCTCCGCCGCCAGGTCGCGCACCGATTCCAGCACGCATTTATGCTCGGTCGCCACAGTGATGACGCGCCGCCTGGTATCGCCCCGCGCCGCCAGATGGCGCACCGCGCCCTTGATGGCGATATTGTTGGCCTCGGTGGCGCCGGAGGTGAACACCACCTCGCGCACATCCGCCCCCAGCAGCGCCGCGACCTCCGCCCGCGCCGCCTCGACCGCATCGCGCGCCTGCCGGCCCATCGCGTGGTCCACACTGTGCGGATTGCCGAATGAATCGGCAAACCACGGCATCATCGCCGCCACCACCGCCGGGTCGCAAGGCGTCGTGGCCTGATAATCCAGATAGAGCGGGCGCCTATCCGCGTCAGAGATATCCCGTGTCATGCCCCGGCCTCCTCCAGCGTTGCGCGGCGCGCGGGCAGCCGCGCCGCCATCGTGCGATAGGCATCGATGAACCGCATCACCTCCTCCTCCCGCGCCATCCAGGGCAGCGAGACCCGGATCGCCTCGCCCGCCAACGGTCCCAGCCCCATCGCCTCCAGCACATGCGACCGCGCGACCTTGCCCGACGAACAGGCCGATCCGGCGGAGACGCCGAACCCCGCGAGGTCCAGCGCAATGAGCTGGGTCTGGGCAGCCCGCCCCGGCAGGGCCAGACAGGTGGTGTTGGGCAGGCGCAGGGCCGCACCGCCGCAGACCACAGCCCCCACCGCCACCGCCGCTTCGTCAATCGCGTCACGCCAGCCCGCCATCGCCGATGCAGCCCCTTCGGCCGGCAATGCCCCAACAGCTTCACGCGCCGCCTCGGCCATCGCGGCAATCGCCGGCAGGGCGGGCGTACCGCCGCGCCGCCCCATTTCCTGCCCGCCGCCCGCCATGACCGGCGGCAGCGTTCGCGTCGTCTCGCCAGCCAGCAGCAGCGCCCCCGCCCCCTTCACCCCGCCGAATTTGTGCCCCGACACCGCCATGCTGTCGGCCCCCAGGGCGCGCAGATCGACCGCGATCCGCCCCGCCGCCTGCACGGCATCGACATGCAGCAGCGCGCCATGAAGGCGGCAGATCCGCGCGGCCTCGGCCACCGGCTGGATCGTTCCGACCTCGTTATTCGCCAGCATCAGGCAGACCAGCGCCGGCCGGCCATCCCCCTCGGCCAGCATCCGCTCCAGCACATCCAGCCGGACCACGCCGTTGCCATCGACCGCAATGCTCTCCGCCACGGCGGCCGCCCGCACCGCATCATGCTCCACCGCCGAGGCCAGCACGCGCCGCCCGGCGCCCAATCCGGCGACGGCCAGCAGATTGGCCTCCGTCCCGCCGGAGGTCATGACGCAATTATCGGCCCCGGCGCCGAACAGGGCCGACAGCCGCTCCCGCGCCGATTCGAGCACCGCGCGCGCCTGCCGCCCCGCCCGATGCACCGATGACGGATTGCCGGTCACCGCAGCCGCGCGCGCCAGGGCCTCCAGCGCCGCCGGCCGCGCCGGTTCCGTGGCGTTGGCATCGAAATAGATCCAGTCACGGTCCATGCCGCTCTCTCCCCGCCCCCGCTGCCCGCCTGTTTCCGCGACCGGACGGTGCGGCGCCCGCCTGCCAGTGTAAACACGAATTATGTGGCAATTGGTGATTCCGGATCGCTATATACATCCCCACAGCAAGGCGGTCGGCCCATGAACCGCCGGAAGCGCGATGAGTATTGTCAATGCCGGGCGAACCAGCAGCGTCCGCACGGATGCCATGGACGGTGGCTGCCGCCCTGATGCAATGAAGGGATACTGGACTATGGCCACACCAGGGAGGAAGTCAACCGGCCTGCCGGAAGCTGCCCCTCCAAGGGGTCCATGACTGTCGGAAATGCAATCCACGCCTGACAAACCGGCATTTCGCGCTGCCCTCGCGTTGCGTCACTTTAACGATGATGCAATGTCGGCGCGCTCCCGACCGATCGGATCGGCGCTGTCGGTATGACCAGGAAGCAAGCGTGAATCGCAAGGGCCGCGCGCCCATCTGTCCAGGGCGGAGTTCAGCCGCCCTTTCATATCCGCCGGCAGGCGACGGGGCATCGTCGTCCACCGGCCGCCACAGTAACGATCCCGACGCCATGCCTGGGGGCGCGGGAAGCATATTGCGGGATACGAATGCCTGAGGTCATGTTCGCCGGCCCCGACGGCCGCCTTGAGGGACGCTATCACCATTCAAGCGAGCCCAATGCGCCGCTCGCCCTGGTCCTTCATCCGCACCCGCTGCATGGCGGCACCATGAACAATCGCATCACCTATGCGATGTATCGCTCGTTCGAGAAGATGGGTTTCTCGGTCATGCGCTATAATTCGCGTGGGGTCGGCCGGTCGCAGGGCCGCTACGATGGCGGCATCGGCGAAATCTCCGACGCCGCTGCGGCGCTGGACTGGATGCAGATGGTCAACCCGAACGCCGGCGGGCTGTGGATCGCCGGCTATTCGTTCGGCGCCTTCGTCGGCATGCAGCTTCTGATGCGCCGGCCGGAAATCACCGGCTGGATCAGCGTGGCCCCTCCGGCCAACCATTACGATTTCGGCTTCCTCGCCCCCTGTCCCTGCGGCGGGCTGATGATTGCCGGCGATTCCGACGAGCTGGTTCCCGAACCCGCCATCCGCAAGCTGGTCGACAAGCTGAACACCCAGAAGGGTGTTTCGGTGGATTATCGCATCTTCGCCGGTGCCGACCATGTCTTCGCCAACCATGCCGACCAGGTGGCCGAAGCGCTGGAAGACCATGTGGGCACCATCATGACGCGCGGCGCGCTGGCGCTGGCCGCCGACTGATCCTTGATTACCAGTGCGCCGGGCATAGCGCCCGGCGCACTGGCAGGTTCACTACGGGTTCATGTCGCCGGGCGGGCATGCTAGAGCATCGCCGCTCCCTGTCCGGCACCGTTTCATCCGGCCGGGCCGCCACGAGACCAGAGTGACCCGACCATGCCGAAAAGCGAATTCCTTCAGGAAGCCGAGGCCCGCGGCTTCATCTTCCAGTGCACCGACATCGATGCCCTGGACGCCGCCCTGACGGCCGGCCCGGTAGCCGGCTATATCGGCTTCGACCCCACCGCCGACAGCCTGCATGTCGGCAGCCTGATCCAGATCATGATGCTGCGCCTGATGCAGAAGCACGGGCACCGGCCGGTCGCGCTGATGGGCGGCGGCACGGCCCGCATCGGCGATCCGTCGTTCCGCGAGGAAGCCCGCCAGTTGATGACCGGCGAGACGATCGCCGCCAACCTGCGCGGGATCGAAGGCTGCCTGCGCCAGTTCCTGAATTTCGAAGGCGACACCGGCGCCCGGCTGGCGAACAATGCGGACTGGCTGGACCGGCTGTCCTATATCGACCTGCTGCGCGATGTTGGGGTGCATTTCTCGGTCAACCGCATGCTGGCCTTCGATTCGGTGCGCTCGCGCCTGGAGCGCGAACAGGGGCTGACCTTCCTGGAGTTCAACTACTCCATCCTGCAATCCTACGATTTCCGCGAACTGAACCGCACGATGGGCGTGACGCTGCAGATGGGCGGCTCCGACCAGTGGGGGAACATCGTCTCGGGCATCGACCTGGTCCGCCGTACCGACCAGAAGCAGGTCTTCGGCCTGACGACACCGCTGCTCACCACCGCCTCGGGCGCCAAGATGGGCAAGTCGGCGCGCGGCGCGGTCTGGCTGTCGGCGGCGCGGCTGCCGGTGTTCGAATACTGGCAGTTCTGGCGCAATGTGGAAGATGCCGATGTCGGCCGCTTCCTGCGCCTGTTCACCGACCTGCCGCTGGAAGAGTGCGACCGCCTGGCCGCGCTGGGCGGCGCCGAGATCAACGAGGCCAAGAAGATCCTGGCCACCGAGGTCACCGCCCTGTGCCATGGCCGGGCCGCCGCCGAGGAAGCCGCCGAGACCGCGCGCCGCACCTTCGAGGGCGGCGAATCCCCCGCCGCCCTGCCCGCGACGACGATCCCGGCCGACCTGCTGGCCGCCGGTATCCCCGCCTTCCGCCTGTTCGCCGAAAGCGGCATGGCCGCCAGCAATGGCGAGGCACGGCGCCTGATACGTGGCGGCGGTGCGCGGATCAACGATGTCGCGGTCCAGGACGAATCCCTCATGGTCACGCCGGCGGACCTGGTGGACGGCGCGATCAAGCTGTCATCGGGGCGCAAGCATCATCTGCTGGTGCGGCCGGCCTGATGACCGGGCCGGGGGACACGGGGGCCGACGACGCCCCGCCCCCGCCGATCCCCGACGCGCTGTGGCAGGCGCTGGCCCGCTCGGCCTTCCGCGCGCGCTTCCATCTGGATGCGAAGGACCGCGCCTATCTGGAAGACAGGGGCCTGGCCACGATCATGGAACATGCGGCGGATTTCATCGCCCGCCGCCTGGCCCCGGCCAAACCCGCGCGCGACGGCCGACAGACGCCCTGGCGCGGCCACCCGGTCTTCGTGGCCCAACACGCCACCGCCACCTGCTGCCGAGGCTGCCTGGAGAAATGGCATGGATTCGCCAAGGGGCAGGCACTGGATTCGACCGGCCGTGCCTATGTCCTGACAGTCATCCGGACGTGGCTGGAACGGGAACGTCCCTGACCCAGATGGCCCCGTCCTGCTCCCGGACGGGAAAGCGCGCCACCGTGCATTCCGGGTCAGCCACGCCATCGGGGCCGACATAAAGTCCCGATTCGTCGAAGGCCCAGAGATGGAACGGGCAGATCAGCCGCCCATCCTCGACATATCCCGCCGACAGCCTTGCATCGCGATGGGGGCAGCGATCGGCGAACACGCGCGGCGTGCCATCCGCCGCCAGCCAGGCCACCAGCCCCGTCCCGTCCACCACCACGCGATGCGGCCCCGCGCGCGCCGCATCGATGTCACACAGAAGCACCCAGCCATCCATGCTTCGGCCGCAATCCTCGTCCATTTGTGTCCCGCTCCGACCCGTCCGGGGCGGTTGCCTATCCGGTCCGGAGCGATCAGGCTAGAGTCAGTCGATCAACGTAAGCAGGATATCCGGTTTCAATGACATCCTCATCGTCCCCTGACGGGTTGTCCCATGACAGGCTTCTGGACCGTCTGGGCGAAGTCGCGGTCCGGATCGGGCTGAACGTCGCGCCGGGCCAACAAGTGCTGATCACGGCGCCGCTCGACGCCGTGCCGCTGGTGCGCAAGATCGCCGAACATGCCTATCGGGCCGGCGCGTCGCTCGTGACCCCGTTCTATACGGACGACGCGGTCACGCTGGCGCGCTTCCATCATGCGCCCGACGCGGCGTTCGACGTCGCGCCGAACTGGCTGCATGACGGCATGGCCAACGCCTATCGCCAGGGTGCGGCGCGCATGGCCATTACCGGCGGCAATCCCGTGCTGCTGAGCCAGGAAAATCCCGACCATGTCGCCCGCGCCAACAAGGCCGCGTCGCTGGCCGGCCGCCCGGCGATGGAACTGATCACCAGTTTCGCCGTGAACTGGAACATCGTCGCCTGCGCCACCCCCGCCTGGGCGGCGCAGGTCTTCCCCGACGAGACCCCGGAACGGGCTCTGGAACTTTTGTGGAGCGCGATCTTCCAGGCCTCGCGCGTCACGGTCGACGACCCGGTGGCGGCCTGGAGCGCCCATAACGAAACCCTGCACCGGCGCGCCGACTGGCTGAACGACCGGCGCTTCGCGGCGCTGCACTTCACCGGCCCCGGCACCGACCTGACGGTGGGCCTGGCCGACGGCCATGCCTGGGCCGGCGGGTCGGAGCCCGCGCGCAACGGCATCGTGTGCAATCCCAACATCCCGACCGAGGAAGTCTTCACCACCCCGCATGCGCGGCGGGTCGAAGGCTTCGTCCGCGCCACCAAGCCCCTGTTCCACCAGGGGACGCTGATCGACGGCATCGCGGTGCGTTTCGAAGGCGGCCGCATCACCGAGGCCCATGCCACCCAGGGCCAGGCGGTGCTGGAACGCATCCTGGCCACCGACGACGGCGCCCGCCGCCTCGGCGAGGTCGCGCTGGTGCCGCATTCCTCGCCGATCTCTCAGAGTGGGGTGCTGTTCCGCAACACGCTGTTCGACGAGAACGCCTCCAGCCACATCGCGCTGGGGCAGGCCTACACGAAATGCATGGTGGAGACCGAAGGCCAGACGGCGGAGCAGCTTGAGGCCCGAGGTGCGAACACCAGCTTCATCCATATCGACTGGATGATCGGCTCGGCCGAAATCGACGTGACCGCCATCACCCAGGATGGCGCCCGCGAACCCCTGATGAAACACGGTGAATGGATCAACAGAGTATGACAACACGACTGACGATCCTGGCGGCCGCCCTGGCCGCCGCCCTGCCTGCCGCAGCACTCGCCCAGCAGCCGCAGCCTCAGCCCACCCAGCAGGCACGCCAGCCCTCGCCCGCCGAGATCGCGGCCTTCCAGCGCGACGTGCAGACGGCGGCGCAATATCCGCTGCCCGCCGATTTCCTGCCGCGCATGACGGCGACCCTCCGCGCCATCCAGGCCGCCGGCATCAACCCGCCCAACGCCCAGAACCTGTCGCTGGCACAGACTATCGACCAGACCGCAGCCGTTCCGGGCCTGCCCCAGGTCCTGTCAGCGCACGGCTTCTCGGCCCGTGATTTCGTGCTGGGGATCAGCGCGTTCGGCATCACCGAGTCCCTGATCCGCCAGCCGCCGCCGGCGGGTGCCCATGCCCCCACCCCCAACCCGGCCAACGTGGCCCTGCTGCGCGCTCACCAGCAGGAAGCCGACGCCCTGCTGCAGGCGATGAACTGACGCCAGCCTGAGAGGCTACGGATGGACGGCGCGCCCCGGTTCCGGATGACGGAATCGGGGCGTCGTCTTTTCACGCAAGCGTGATAGAGGCGTCCGGCGATGGCCGCCGCCGGACGCACAACAGCCCTCCATCCTTGATGGAATTGATTCTTCTTCAAAAAATCACAGGTTTTCTGGAAACCCTTCATGCCTCCACGCGTCATGACGGCATGATGAAGCAGTCGGATTATTATTGCAACTGCGAGGCGTTCTTATTTAAGGTCCTGTCCACGCACGATGCGCAACAGCCGATCGGGAGTGTCCCATGACTGACGCAATGCCCCGCCTTTACGATCTGTCCCCCAGCGAGAGACTGACGGTCCGACTCCTCCGGCGCCTGTCCGCACAATGGACGACCAGGCAAGGCACGATCAGACACGCCACCCTGCCCGCCCCGGCGCGACCGCGTGCCGCCCACGCGACCATGGCGCTCGCCTTCCATGACGCGTTCAGCCGCATGGCGCATCTGTGCCTGCCGGGGCTGGCCGTCGGCACGTCCGGCACCGCCCGGCTCACAGCGACCGAACAGAGTTTCCTGCGCGCCACGGCCGCCGCCCAGCAGGGCCGGATGCCGGAAATCGGCACGGCGCTGCACCGCGTCATCTCCCGTCCCTCGGTCCATGCCCGGTTCGTGGCGGCGGTGAAGATGCTGGGCGCGTATCTGGCCAGCACCGGCTACCACCTGCCCTATACGCGGTCACGCCTGCCGACGGGGGAAAGGCTGGTTCTGGGCGGCGCCTGCCTGCTGACCATGTCCCGCTGGCACGGGCTGGATATCGGAACAACCCGCGTCCTGTGGCCCCGGACAAAGCCGGAACACGCCGCGTCCTGAACATTCGGAGCCGGAATGGAAATGCGGGCGAGCGAGTGAAATCGGCCCTTTTTCACACAGCCACGCAGACCCTATCTGGAAATGTGGGCTGGTGAGCGAGAGCGGCCCCAAGTGCCGCGCCCGTCGTAGTTTTCCGAGCATCGGAGCGGAGTGGCCTTAATGGCCGCCCGCCGCGACGCGCAGGAAACGCGCGCCGGATCGCCACCAGCGCGCATTGACTGACAGGGTCTCAGTCCTGCTCGGGGGCCGGGGCCGAGTTCAGCTGAATGTAGCGCTCGATCCCGACCAGCTTGATCAGATCGAACTGACGGTCGAGGAAATCCTCATGCTCTTCCTCGTTCTCGAGGATCTTCAGAAGAAGGTCGCGCGACACGTAATCGCGCACGCTCTCGCAATAGGCGATGCCCTCACGCAGGTCGTCGAGCGCCTTTTCCTCGAGCTTGAGGTCGCATTCCAGGATCTCCTGGACGTTCTGGCCGACCAGGATGGTGTTCAGCCGCTGCACGTTGGGCAGGCCGCCGAGATAGAGAATGCGCTCGATCAGCCAATCGGCATGGCGCATCTCTTCGATTGATTCCTCGTATTCCTTCTTCCCCAGCAGGGTGACACCCCAATGGCGCAGCGTGCGGGCATGCAGGAAATACTGGTTGATCGCCGTCAGCTCATTGGTGAGCTGCGTGTTCAGATGCTCGATAACCTTGGGGTCCTTGATGGCCATGAGCCGCCTCCGCTTGGTGGTTGGAACGCTTCAATCATCGACCTACACCCTGCCGCGCCCCGATTGCAAACATAAAAACACATATATATCAGCATGATAATAGATGTGATTATCACTTGCACCCCGTCGGGAGCCGCAGGAGCGCCCGACAGGCCATGACCGAAGGAAGGAGCGTATCATGTATATCGCCATGAACCGGTTCCGCGTCGCCCCCGAATGCGAGGACGCCTTCCAGCGCCGCTGGCTGGACCGGGAAGTCCTTCTCAAGACAGTCCCCGGGTTCGTCTCGTTCCAGTTCCTCAAGGGGCCCCGGCGCGAGGACCATATACTCTATGCCTCCCACACCGTCTGGGATTCCTGCGACGCCTTCATCGCCTGGACGCAGTCCGAACAATTCCGCCAGGCCCACGCCTCGGCCGGCGAGGGCAAGAAACTGACGATCGGCCCGCCGGTCTTCGAAGGCTTCGACGTGCTCCAGAACGTCGAAGCCTGATCCCTGCGCCGGTCAGGCCGACAGGAGCCGCCGCACGTTGCCGGCCCGATGCTTTTTTTCCGGCAGGCGGAACTGGTGCACCACCCTGCCGAGGCGGTTTGCCTCCTCGGCCACGCTGCGCGACGCGGCATTGAATTCCTCCGACACGGCGGCATTCTGCTGCGTCGTCCGGTCCAGCGAACCGATGGCCGCGTTGATTTCGGCCAGGCTGGCGGCTTCCTCTTTCGCCCCCATGGCAATGGCATCCAGATGCCCCCCGATTTCGTTGATGAAACCGGCGATCGTCTTCAACGCTGCGCCACTGTCCTGCACGCGTTCGGCCCCGGTGCGCACATCCTCCGCCGATCGGCGAACCAGATCACGGATATCCTTCGCCGCCTCGCTGGCCCGCTGCGCCAGCGAGCGGATTTCGGCCGCCACCACGGCAAAGCCGCGCCCGCTGTCGCCGGCGCGCGCGGCCTCCACGCTGGCATTCAGCGCCAGCACGTTGGTCTGGAAGGCAAGATTGTCGATCATGTCCACGATCGAGGCAATCTGCTCCGCCCCGCTTTCGATCCGGCCCATGGCCATTTCGGTCTCGCCCGTGATCCTGACCGAAAGCACAGCCGTTTCGCGTGCCCGCGTACCGATCTGCCGCGCCTCTTCCGAGCGCTCGGCGGCCGTGATCACACTCTTGGTCACACCGTCGACGGCAGCGGCGGTTTCTTCAAGCGATGCAGCCTGATGTTCCGTCCGGCTGGCCAGATTGTCGGCACCGCTCGCCAGCTCCCGCGTGCCGTTGTCGATCGCCGCCATCGCGCTGACCACGGATGAGAAGGTTCCGGCAAGCTGTTCCACCGAACGGTTGAAATCATGCCGGAGAGATTCGAACTCCTCCGAAAACGCCGTATCGATCTGGAAGGAAAGATCTCCATCGGCCACACGGGTCAGGCCATCGGCCAGCCCGCTGGTGGCCATCCGCAGGCGCTCCCTGGCATCGGCTTCGGCCTTCGCCTGGATGTCGATCCGCTCCGCCTCGGCCTTGCGCCGGTTTTCGGCAGCTTCGGTCTCCAGCCGGGCATTGTCCAGGGCAGCCTCCCGAAAGACCTCGACCGCCTTGGCCATGGCACCTACTTCGTCCGAACGGTCGACGAACGGAATACGGGTGCCGGTCTCCCCCTTGGCGAGGGCCTGCATCGCACGCGTAATCACCGGCAGCGGCCGCAGGAGGCGGGCGGTCACAAGGCCCATCATGACGGCGCTCAGCCCCACGATCCCGGCCGCGACCACCGCGATCGCCCGGATGATCTGACGGCGGACGACAGCCGCGTCTTCCTCCCTGATCCCGACATAGAAAAGGCCGATCACCTTGCCCCTCTCGGAAAAGACCGGCAGGTACGAGCCATAGTACTGCACGCCGAATACCGTGGCTTCACCCTCGAACGGTTCGCCGCGCAGCCCGGCCTGCGCGCCCTCAAGGCTGTGGTCCAGCGTCGTGCCGACCACGCGCCGTCCGTCTGTATCCCGTACAGTGGTCGCGCGCCGCACGAAATTCTGGCCAGCGTCATCCAGCGCAAACAACGACACCGCTTCGCCCGTCACACGTCCGACATCGTCGATCATGGTATCATCGGGAAATTGTGCCGGCAGCGACCGTGCGGTCACGCGCTGCACTCCGCCATCGGCCCCCCAGGAGACCTGTATGCCCGGAAGATCGCGCTCCAGAATGGTAACAGCCGCGCGCATGTCGACATGCAGGCTGGCAACGGTGTCCTGCTTCATGTCCACCTGAACGACACCCATCAGGCTGGCCGCGACGGAGATGACACACAACATTAAAAAAATACAGGTTATTCCGACAACCTTACCAACAAGACCAAACTTACCGGTTCTGCGCACAGAATTCTCCATCTCCTGGCGCGGCGCACTTCTGCGCGAGCCATCGGCCGAAATCAGGATTGTATAACTATTTGGTAATACTTTCTCCACGTGGGGCGACTATAGATATTTCTTTCCCAGAACAAGAAGAAAAATCGCAGTCGACCCCCGCGAAGATTCCGGGTTGTCATGCAGGCTACGGGAGACATGCCATTCAGGTCGCACACTACTTCCAGGCGGGACGATACTACCCGTTGCGCATCACTCCCCCTCGGTCGCATGGAAGCGCGTGTAATCGACCGTGATCCGCCCATCGGCCGACGTGTCGATAATATCGACGAAACGGTGATTGTACAGCACCCGGTCGAACCCATAGGCCGTGCGGGCGAACACACTCTGCCCCGAGACCTCATCCGTTCCGGTCACGGTCGCGACGATTTCCGCCTCTTCCTTGCGCAATTCCTCGGCCGTCAGGCCATTCAGCGGACTGTGCGCGTCGATGACATGCATCAGCGAGAACGCAAAGCGCAGCACCGGAATATGGGATTGGACCAGCACCAGCGGATCGAACTGCCGGGCCAGCCGCCCGTTCGGCTGGACGATCAGGCGCGAGAGAAACAGTTCCGCATCGACCGACAGGATCGGGCTCAGGCGCTGGTTCGCCACACGCACGCTCAGGTGCGACATCTCGCTGTCCCTGCGGATCAGCGCACTGTTGCTGAACATGACCCTGGCCCGCGGCCGGGCGAAACGGGCGAAGACCAGGCCGGTGGCCACCGCATTCAGGATCATGCCCCCCAGCAGCTCGCACGACGCGATCACATGCGCCGCCGGGCCCACCGGGGCCATCACGCCGTAGCCGACGGTGGAGAAGGTCTGGATGCTGAAGAAGAAATAATCCCAGAACACACCGGGCCGCGTGCCGGCGATCTGCCGGGGTACCATCATGTACAGCAGCGCGAAGGTGGCGTTGACCACGACATAACCGGCCAGGGCATACCAGAAGAAACGGCTCCAGCGGATCGTCAGCGCATGGTGGTAGAAATCGGACCACGCCCTGTCGGCATGGCCCACGCGCACGATATTGTCATGCCCCCGCTCTTCCAGCGCATGATGGCTGCGCAGGCGCGACAGAACGTGCGGCATATGGGCCGCCAGGGGCCTTTTTCCTCCGCCGTCCCGCCGACCCAACGGCTCCGAAGCCCTGCCCATATCCGCAAACCCTTCCGCAATAGCTGATTGCGGACAGAATGGCGCGAAAACGGCACGCCGCGTATGGCGCGGATTGCGCGGGTCTCATGCGCTCCACGCCATTCCCCCGCCTGAAGCCGGCGTGAAGCCTGCATGCCTGATCGCGTCTTTTTACCATGCGGCGATCATTCGTCCGGGCTGCGCCCGTTCTCGCGCGGCGTTCCCTTTCCACCACAATGGCGTGACGGCACTGGCCGGAACCCGGCCGACGTGGCACCATCGCCCATCCACAGGAGAACAGGCCATGACCGCCTATATCGTCTTCACACGGGAATCCACCAGCGACCAGGCGGAACTCGACACCTATTCGCAGACGGTCGCCCCCACCTTCGATGGCCACCCTCTCAAGGTGCTGGCCGCCTACGGCGCCCAGGAGGTACTGGAAGGGACCGCCCCCGAAGGCGTGGTGATCCTCGAATTCCCGACCGTCGAGGCCGCACGCGCCTGGTACGACAGCTCGGCCTACCAGACGGTCGTACAGCACCGCTGGAAAGGCGCGTCATACCGCGTCGTCATCGTCCAGGGCGTCTAGAAAACCGCTTTTAAACACCGTTGCCGGCAGTCCTGACGCACAGCGACTAGTCAGGCTGTCAGGCGGCGGCGAGGGCCGCCACAACCCGCTGCCGGCGAAACAGGCCGGCCGCGAGCGTCCGCGCATCCTGAAGAGATGCCATGATCTGTCCGTTCAGCGGACGCAGCCATTCATGAATGGCACGGAATACGCGTGTTCCATCGTGGCGGGAGTGGATGACGACCCCGACGAACACGCCGTCGATCTCGACGACCTCGGATTTGATCATGACATGGCTCTCCTTCTCGTGGCGGCATGTCGGTAGAAACGCAGGTTCATGACCACGATACCGGGCCGGATACAACGACGGCCCGATGAAGACTTCATGACAGTCCGATGAAGCCCCCCGTCCCGGAGCCCGCGCGCATGTCCAGACCGGCCCTTACGCCCAGAAGACGGGGGCCCAGCGGAATTTACGCCATTGCCCGTGCGCCGCGTCACGGGTCGCAACCTGGCGGCAGCAGAGAAATCCCGAGACGGCGCCCACGACATGGCGGATCTCACCGCCCGCCTTCCCATCGAACCGCTCCAGCAGCCTCCCCGTGGTCAGCACGTCGCTGTCCATGCCCAGGGCGGCCTGCACCTTCTCCAGACGCCGCAGATAGGGCTTGGCCGTCTGCCCCGGCGCATGCAGCGTGACGAAGAATTCCGACGCATAGCGCAGCTTTTTCAGGGCCAGGCGCACCCCGTGGCGTTCCGGCGGCGTCAGCCGCGCGAAATCCCGCCCCTGGCGCCGCGCCTTGCGGTACAGCCGTGCCAGATGGCGGGCGGCGAAATCGGCCGCCGGCTCCTCCAGCGCCTTCAGCCCCGCCGGCGACCGGGCCTCGTCCCACAACGCCCCTTCGGCCAGGCGGTCCATCAGGTGCAGTATCCATTCGGCATCCTCGCCACCCAGCACCTGCCGAACCCGTTCATAGGCCGCGCCGCGCAGCGGGGTGGCCAGCGGCAGCAGCAACCCGGCCACATTGATCCCCGCCCGCCCCAGCGGGCTGAGACCCGGCAGCGTTTCCAGCATGAAGACGTCCCAGTCCCGCGCCTCTCCGACCGTGCGCGCCAGCATGCGCGCCCGCGCCGCCGCCTCGTCCAGCGTCGTGCTGGGATAATCCCGCCGCAACAGGCCCGTCAGCGCGCGGAAGCGGCGCAGGGCCACACGCACCTGATGCACGCCCTCGACATTCCGCCCATCCATCGCCACCGGCAGGTTGGCCTCCAGATGGTCGCGCAGGACGCGGGCGATCCGCACCACCGCCCGGCGCACGGTATCGTCCCGCTCCAGTTCGATAGGCATCGCACGGTGACTGTCCGGAATGATGCTCTCGGCCTGATCCGTCATGCGCCTGCCCCCCTATCGCCACACCACGGGGCGGATGGCGAAATTGCTCTGGATCTGTGCCACGCCCGGCAGGCGCGAGAGTTCCTCGTTATGGATGCGCTCGTAATCCGCCGCATCGCGTACCGCGACATGCAGCAGGTAATCGGCATCGCCGGTCATCAGGTAACATTGGCGCACATCGGGGCAGGTCCGTACCCGGGCCTCGAACCGCCGCAGGCATTCCTCGGTCTGGCGTTCCAGCGTGATCCGCACGATCACGATCGTCGTCCCCTCGCGCCCCCGTTCGTCGATGATCGCGCGATAGCCGCGGATCACCCCGGCCTGTTCCAGTTGCCGCACCCGCCGCAGGCAGGCCGAGGGGGAAAGCCCGACCCGCTGCGCCAGATCGGCATTGGTCATGCGCCCGTCCTGGCTCAGATGGCGCAGAATCGCCTCGGTCGCCCGGTCCATTTTCTGTTTCGAATCGGAATCTATCATGCTTCGGCAACCATCCCGGCAGATCATGCCATTCTGGCGCACAGAATTGCACATTCCGCACTCGCGAGACAGATCATGCGACTAATCGGCAGGAAATATCAGCCCAACCGTCCTAAGCTGCTCCAGCACACCCCATGCCCAGATCGGTCGAGGCCGCGCCGCCCATGCCCCACTGCACCTCCGCCCCCCGCCTGTCCGATGCCGGCTGGCCCCGTGCCCGGGCGGGCGCGACCCTGACGATCGACCTCGACGCCATTCGCGCCAATTACCGCACCGTGCGCGACCTGGCGGCGGGCGCGGAATGCGCGGCGGTGGTCAAGGCCGATGCCTACGGGCTGGGCGCGGCGCAGGTCGCCCCCGCGCTGGAACAGGCCGGCGCGCGGACCTTCTTCGTCGCCCATGTGGACGAGGGCATCGCCCTTCGCCCGCATATCGCGCCCACCAGCCGGATCTTCATCCTGCACGGCCCGCTGGCCGGGGCCGAAGCCGATTGCGTGCGGCATGACCTGATCCCGGTGCTGAACAGTGTCGAGCAGATCCGGGACTGGCGCACCCTGGCGCACGGGCTCGGCCGCACCCTGCCGGCGGCGGTGCAGCTCGATACCGGCATGTCGCGCTTCGGCCTGTCGGAACAGGATCTCGCCGGCATCGATGCCGCCCCCGACGGCTGGCGCGGCATCGATCGCCGCCTGGTCATGAGCCACCTCGCCTGCGCCGACGATCCGTCCGACCCGGCCAGCGCCCGGCAGCGCGACCACCTGCTGGCGATGCGCGCGCGCCTGCCGGCCGCACCGCTCAGCCTGTCCGCCTCCTCGGGCATCTTCCTGGGGCGCGACTTCCATTTCGACCTCGTGCGCCCCGGCGCCGCGCTCTATGGCGTGGCCCCCAATGACAGCGCGCCCAACCCGATGCGCCCGGTGGTGCGCCTGCAGGCGCGAATCCTCCAGACCCGCACCGTCGGCCCCAGGGATGGCGTGGGCTACGGCCTCACCTACCGCCCGACCAGCGCGCGCCGGATCGCGACCATCGCCGCCGGCTATGCCGACGGCTTCATGCGCCACGCCGCGCGCGACGGCCGCGCCTGGCTGGGCACGCAGGCCCTGCCGATCGTCGGCCGCATCTCGATGGATTCCATGGCCGTCGACATCACCGACGCGCCAGAGTCCCTGACCGCCCCCGGCGCCATGCTGGACCTGCTGGGGCCACAACACGGCGTCGATGACGTGGCCCGCGCCGCCGGCACCATCGGCTACGAAATCCTGACCTCCCTGGGCCACCGCTACCACCGCGCCTATGAGGCTATTTGAAAAGTGCCGCAGCCGGCAATCCAACGTGCGTTTTCTGCGCTTCGCGGCGGGCGGCCATCAAGGCCGCTCCGCTGCGATGCTCAAAAACACACGCCGGCCGCGGCCCGTGCCGGTCCGCTCTTGCTCGGCATCGACACTTTTCGAATAGCCTCCATGTCGCGGACGACGCGGCCCTCTCCTGAGCGGACCTGACAACATATCATGAAGATCATCATTCTCGGCGGCGGCGTGGTCGGCGTGACCTCGGCCTGGTACCTCGCGCAGGCCGGACACGCGGTCACGGTCATCGACCGGCAGCCGGCGGCGGGGCTGGAAACCAGCTTCGCCAATGCCGGCCAAGTCTCGCCCGGCTATTCCTCGCCCTGGGCCGGGCCGGGCGTGCCGCTGAAGGCGGTGCGCTGGCTGCTGATGGCCTATCGCCCGTTCGTCTTCCGCCCGATGGCCGACCCGCACCAGTGGCGCTGGCTGATGCAGATGCTGGCCAACTGCACGACCGCCGCCTACGACCGCAACAAGGGCCGCATGGTCCGGCTGGCGGAATATAGCCGCGACGTCATGGGCGACCTGCGCGCCAGCACCGGCATCACCTATAACGACCGCCAGCAGGGCACGTTGCAGGTCTTCCGCAAGCAGAAGCAACTGGACCATATCGGCGACGATCTGCGCGTGCTGGATCAGTACAAGGTGCCGTACGAGGTGCTGGACGCCGCAGGCTGCGTGCAGGCCGAACCCGGACTGGCGGCAGCAAAGGACAAGCTCGTCGGCGGCCTGCGCCTGCCTGGTGACGAAACCGGCGACGCCCACATCTTCACCCAGCGCCTGGCGGCGATGGCGGCCGAACAGGGCGTGACCTTCCTGTACGACACCACCATCCGCAGCCTGCAGCGCGAGGGCGGCCGCATCACCGGCATCGACACCAGCCGTGGCCGGATGAATGCGGATGCCTATGTGCTGGCACTGGGCAGCTTCTCGCCCGCCATGGTGCGCGCCCTGGGGCTCGACCTGCCGATCTACCCGGTCAAGGGCTATTCGATCACCGCCCCGATCGTCAATGCGGCGCGCGCGCCTGTCTCCACCGTGATGGACGAGACCTACAAGATCGGCATCACCCGGCTGGGCGACCGCATCCGCGTCGGCGGCACGGCCGAACTGGCGGGCTTCAGCACCACGCTCCGCGCCCCGCGCCGGGCCACGCTGGAACATTCCCTGACCGACCTGTTCGCCGGTGCCGGCGACGTGCCCGCCGCCACCTTCTGGACCGGCTTGCGCCCCATGACGCCCGACGGCACGCCGATCATCGGCCCCACCGAAATCGACAATCTGTATCTCAACACCGGCCACGGCACGCTGGGATGGACCATGGCGTGCGGGTCGGGCCGCGTGCTGGCCGACATCCTTTCGGGCCGCAAGCCCGATATCGCGCATGAGGATCTGGCCCTGAGCCGCTACCGCGCCTGAGGCTGGCCAGCTTATCCTGTCAAAACGCACCCCCGCCATGCGCGGGGGTCTCGCTTGCCGCCGTCTGGACGCTGCGATATGGTGCGCGCCGCATCCAGAGCCGGGACATCCCGGCACCAACCTGCATCCGAGCAAGGTGGCGTTCCCGTTCCGGGAAGATGTGGCCGATCCGGCAAAAAACGGACCGCTACCTCATGTCATCGATCCTCGTGGTGCCTGTAGCAAGCGAGGAAAGGCCGCAATCGCGATGCCCCACACACAGCAATTCGCCAGCGACAATTACGCGGGAATCTGTCCCGAAGCCCTGCGGGCGATGGAAGAAGCCAATCGCGGCTCCGCCCCCGCCTATGGCGACGATCCATGGACGCTGCGCGCCGCCGACGCCTTCCGCCGGACATTCGAGACCGATTGCGAACTGTTCTTCGTCTTCAACGGCACGGCGGCCAATTCGCTGGCGCTGGCTTCGCTGTGCCAGTCATACGAAAGCATCATCGCCGCCGATATCGCCCACGTCGAAACCGACGAATGCGGGGCGCCGGAATTCTTCTCGAACGGCGCCAAGATCCTGGTCGGCCGCACTACCAACGGCAAGCTGACCCCCGAGACCATCAGCGCCTTCGTGCTGGGCCGCACCGACATCCATTTCCCGCGTCCCAAGGCCGTCACCATCACCCAGCCGACCGAGACCGGACAGGTCTACAGCCTGGACGAAATCCGCGCGATTTCCGGCACCTGCCGCGAACTGGGGCTGCGGCTGCACATGGACGGCGCGCGCTTCGCCAACGCGATCGAAACACTGGGCTGCTCGCCCGCCGAGATGACCTGGCAGGCCGGCGTCGACGTGATGAGCTTCGGCGGCACCAAGAACGGCATGGCGATCGGCGAGGCCGTGATCTTCTTCGACCGAGCGCTGGCCGAAGGATTCGACTATCGCTGCAAGCAGGCCGGACAACTGGCCTCCAAGATGCGCTTCCTGTCCGCCCCCTGGGCCGTGATGTTCGAAACCGGCGCGTGGCGCACCCATGCCGCCCACGCCAATGCCTGCGCCCGCCATTTCGCGGAGCAGGTCGAGGGGCTGCCGGAGGTCGAGATCATGTTCCCGGTCGAAGCCAACGGCGTGTTCCTGAAGCTGCCGCCGGCCATGATCGACGGGCTGCACGCGCGCGGCTGGCGGTTCTACACCTTCATCGGCGGCAGCGCCCGCTTCATGTTCGCGTGGGATTCCGAAATCGCCCGCATCGATGCGCTGGCAGCCGACCTGCGCACGCTCGCCACCGCCGACGCGGCATAGGACCCGGCCCCGACATGACGCTGCAATCGTGGCTTCTCTACCTGAACGCCGTGTTCCTGCTGTCGGCCATTCCGGGGCCGAACATGACGCATATCATGACCGCCAGCATCCGCTACGGGGTGCGGCGGATCATTCCCGACATGGCGGGCTGCCTGCTGTCGCTGGTCGCGCTGATGGCGGCCTCGGCACTGGGGCTCAGCGCCGTCCTGGCCGCGTCGCCACTTCTGTTCACGATCCTGAAATTCGCAGGCGCCTTCTACCTGATCCAGCTTGGCGTGCGCGGCTGGCTGTCGCACGCGCCCGCGGCTGGGGCGCAAGGTGCCGTCATGCCGCCGCTGGCATGGCATGCCTCGCTGCGCACATCGTTCCTGGTGGGGGCCAGCAATCCCAAGGCCATTGTCTTCGCGGCGTCCTTCCTGCCGCAATTCGTCAACCCCGCCGCCCCGCAGGCCCCGCAATATGCGCTGCTGATCGCGACCTCGGCGGTGGTGGAGGTGCTGTGGTACCTCGTCTATGCCGGCAGCGGCGCCCGGCTGGCGGCCGTGCTGTCCCGCGCGACCTGGCGCCGGCGCATGCAGCGGACCAGCGGCGCCCTGTTCATCCTGTTCGGCTGCGTGCTGCTGCTGCACAATCCCAAATAGAAAACCCCGCAAGGCGGCCGGTCCGGGCCCAGGCAGGGATAACCCATCACGACAGGATGATGGTACGGGCATCGGGCTCGGTCAGTTGGCAGCGCAACAGCATCTGCACGGTTTTCGCAAAATAATGCGGCCGCAATAAATCGAATGTACCGGTCAGCCGCTGGGCGGACATCGTCGGACTTGCGACCAGCATCCGGGTTTCGGAATAGCGTGCGAACTGAGCCACGGCATCACGCAACGGCGCATCGTCCAATACGATCCTGGCATCGCGCCAGGCGCGATTCACCGCCATGTCCCGTTTCGCAAGCTCGCGTGCCCTGCCCCCGACGCCCTCGATAGCCGGGTCCGAGACCATCGAAAAGACGCATGGCCCCGCGACCGTCCGGCTGGCGCCATGCCGTGAAACGGCAACGGTCCCCCGATAGGCCACGATCGAAATATTGCGCCCGTCCGCCGACAGGTCGAAATCGGCGTCCGCCGCGTGCAGAACCAGGCCGCCGGTCATGATGCGGACTGGACGCGACGATGTCTGGACGCCCATGCGGCCGGATACCATCTGAATGTCGGACATATGACCCTGACTCGGGAAATATGCCATCGATAGCGAATCCATCGTGATCAGACCGCCCGGAAGAAAAAAGCGGCCGGGAGCCTCCCGTGCCGTCTTGCGCAGGATGATGCGCTCCGACGTGGAACGCGTCGCAACCAGCCCGCTGAAGCAGGCAGCAAGCGCGGCGGCCCCCGCGAGAACCTGCCTTCGGCCCGTCCCGATCTCCGCCGGGGCGGACCTGCCCGCCGCCGCAGCGATTGCGCCGGGCATATAATCGAGGGACCGAAAGATCGCCTGCGCCCTGAGATAAGCGCCCAGATTGCGTACATCCTCCTGGAGCCACGCGTCGAAACGCCGTCGATCGGCGTCCGATACACTCACGGCGTCGAGAATGGACACCCACGCGTTGGCCTGCGTCGCCCGATGGTCCGACATGCTGCTGAAGGTCTCGTTCACATCTTTTCCTTCGGGGCGCCTCTCCGCTGTTCGTTGCTCCACCTGAACCCCAAAGATTTCACATTTTCCAAATCATAAGAGAAAACTCAGATCGTGTCCTGACCGTCATTTTTTATGTCCAGCAGGTCGAGACCACGAGCCACCTCCCTCCGGACCGAACGTCGCGAAATGCCCAGTCTCAGCGCGATCTGTTCATGGGACAGATTGTATATTTTGCGCATGACAAATACGTCACGGCATAAAGTCGGAAGGCCGAGCATTTTTCCCTTCAAACGGTTCAACTCTTCGCGCGCTGCCAGAATGCGATCCGGGGGCGGAGACGTGTCGGCAATGTCGATTTCTCCCGGATCGAGGTCGCGATCGAGATATTCGACCCGGGCCTTGCGCGCATGTTCGACCATCAGATTACGGGCACAATGGAAGAAAAGCGCGCGCCCGTTCACCACCTGGTCCGGCGACCAGGCACACAGGCGGGCATAGCATTCCTGGATAATATCGTCGGGCGTCGCATTGACCAGTCTGTGACGATACAGCCACTGCCTCACCGCTGCCTCATGCGGCAGGATTTCCGCGGCGAGCCAACGAAACCGCTCCTCCCGCAGCACCCCCGCCGGTTCCGATGAGGCAGGAAAGCCCTGCATATTCTCTGACGTTTTCTGGGTCACTGTCTGCTGGCGTCCCCTCGTCCCGAGGCGCCCTCCTGACAGAATGATTTCCGTTCGTAAAGAGAGCCGATACAGACCACGAACCCGCATCGTTGCCTGTACGCGCCCGTCCTGGCCCGGTCCCCAGACGGTCATGGCCGACGGCAAAGAGGGATAGTGTATTGTTTTCCATATAGATATCCTTCCTCGACCCGACAGGATCAGGGCGGCTGTCCTTCTCAGGGAGCGACCGGAGGAAGCACGGATGAGATCCGGAACATCATGGAAATGAGAAAAAAATGAAATAAAACTTTCACATATATATTTCTCCTCAAGGGGAGGCACTTTGCGCGCACCACGCATCTTCCGAATGTGTTCTGGAAGTTATCGGGGTTATTCGATGTGTGGTCGCTCTAATGCGTTAAAGGTCGTTGCGTTCCTGGGGACCGGATTGTCATCCGGCGTCGCAATGGCCGCAACGCATTCCTTCAACATTCCCGCCGGCTCGGCATCGGAAGCCTTCGATACCTATCAGCGGCAAAGCGGCATCAGCGTCCTGGCGACGGGTGCCGATACCAAAGGCATTCATCTGGCGCCGGTGTCGGGAACGATGACCGATCAGGCGGCGTTGCAGGCGCTTCTGCGCGGCAGCCCGCTTCTCGTCAAGAAATTCAACGGCAAGGCCGCGGTCGTGGTTTCGGCGCCGAGCGTCGCCAGAAAGGCCACCCCGCCAAAAAAGACCGCGGAAGCCAACGATATCGAAACCCTGTTCGTCACCGGCCATCGCAGCGTGCAGTCGAACAAGCGGACATCGGATGTCATCGTCGACAGCATCTCTTACGATCCGTTCGAAAATCTCGGCGGCACGTCGTCGATCGCGTCGTCCCTGGTTCTGATCCCCGGTGTCGCAGGCATCGTCGATGCGGACGAGCCACGATATGTCAGCGTGCGCGGTATCGCACCGGACCTGAACCAGACGACCGTCGATGGCATCACCATGGCATCGGTGGGGCAGAGCGGCGGCGGTTCGCGCCAGGTCAATCTGCAGGATATGCCGGCCGAAATGATCAACCGGACCGATGTGTACAAGAGCTTCACGGCCGAACAGGATGGCGACGCGCTGGGCGCGGTGATCGACATGCAGCCGATGAGCGCGTTTTCCCACCAGGGTCTTTATAAATATTTCGACGGATACGGAATCTATTCCACCTATGGCGGTGCCGCCGGGCATAGCGGGCAAGCGGGCTACGACCGCCATTGGGGTGAAGGCGCGAAAGGCATCATTTCCGATACCTTCGGCAAGGACAAGGAATTCGGGTTTGTTCTGTCCAGCCGCTATCAGGTCCGCGCGCGCAATTCGACCAAGGACTGGCAGTCGCTGCAATATTTCGACCCGAAGGGGCATGATGTCAGTGCGCCGGTGGAGGGAGGATCGGTCGGACCGTCTGCATTTCATACCGGCAACTTCCAGAACGAACTGACGACCGTCGGCGGATCGGGGCGGCTGGAATGGCAGCCGATCGGCACCGGGCTTCATGCCTCGGTCATGGGGTGGTCCTATGTGCGGTGGGAAAACTCCACGATGGATGACGCCCAGTATTACCGGAAGAGCAATACCGGCATCGGGCAGGACACGAACGGCCTGGACGAAATCCAGATCAACAGCCTGTATCTGAAGCGCCGGCAGGACCAGTGGCGGCGCCAGCATAACGGCATCCTGGGCGATCTCGACTGGACCCGCGGCCGGTCGAATTTCAGGATTCGCGCGGGCGAGACGACGGAAACGTACGATAACGACGAGCCCTATATCCAGGCCCGCACCTATCCCAAAAATATCTGGGCGAGCTATACCGGCAACCCGACCAGCGGCCTCTATGAGGCGACCGCCGGATCGAATGCCTTTTCCAGCACCGCGCAATATGCCGCCAGCAGCATCACGCATCTGCAACAGCACGCCTGGGAAGGCATCCCCACAGCACGCGCGGACTATACCTACAATGTGGGGCCGCACGCGCGCGGCTTCGGCCTGGTCACCGGATTTGAGTGGCGCCAGTTGACGATCTGGGATGATTCGAACCAGCAGAATTACGATACCGGCGGCGACATGACGTCCTATCTCCTGAATACGGGCTATGTCGCGTGGCACAACCATATTTCGTCACCGGTACTGAACGTCCCCTTCAACTTTCCCTGGTCCAGCCTGAAGCAGAACGCGGCCAACCAGGCGCTGACGGCCTATGACCAGCGGATCTGGGATTATCGCTATCGTGAGAACGTCACGGATGGCTACCTGTCCCTGCATTACAACCTGGCCAACACGCATTTCATTGCCGGTGTGCGTGTCGACAATGTCGACTATACGGCCTGGACGCCTGTTACGAACTTCAACAGCACGGCCGTGACGGGGACGACGCGCAACCGTGGCGGCTATATCAATCCGCTCCCGTCCTTCGATGTCGTCCATCATTTTCCGTACAGTGTTATCGTGCATGCTTCCTACAGCCAGTCGATCGGACGCCCGACACCGGGGAACATCGCAGCGGCGGAAACCATGTCATGCACCGGTGCCGGCAGCGATCCCTCCGCAAGCGGCGGAACCCAATGCAGCATCACCAAGGGCAACCCCAACCTGAAGCCCCGGCGGGCGCAGAATTTCGATGTCTCGGTCGAAAAATATTTCAATCACAATAACGGCATGGTCAGTGCGGCATTTTTCTCGAAATGGATCAAGAACGATATCTACAATCTGACCACTTACCAGATGTACCAGGGCGATCTCGCACTGGTAAGCCAGCCCATGAACGCCAGCGGATCGAACATAAAGGGCGTCGAGTTCAACGTCATGAACCGGAATATGTCATTGTGGGGACAGGTCTTTGACGCATCCGCCAATGCAACCTGGATGCAGGGCAACATGACCTATTCCAACGGCACCACCATGCTGCATACCAATCATCTGATCTACCAGCCAGACTATCTGGTGAACGGTGCGCTGACCTGGCATATCCCCGCCATTCGTGGCGCGCTGCGCGCCACGGCGACCTATTCGGGGAAATATCTGACCGGTCTTGGCAACCAGCCGTGGCAGAATAATGGCTTTGGTTCGCTCTTCTCGCTCAATCTTGGCTTCTGGCATCAGGTGTATGATCACATCACCCTGAAATACGAGATCATGAACCTCGCGGACCAGCAGCCTGTCTGGCGGACTGGCAGTTCGTTGCAGTATATTTCCGAAAAAGACAATTACGGCAGGTCTTTCTACTTTCACGTCATCATCAACTGACCAATCCATTCCAGAGGAAATAAATACAATGACATTCACGCGTCGTGATTTCGGCCGTCTTGTCGGCGCGGGCGGGTTGATCCTGCCGTTCCATGCATGGGGCGGTATGATCGCGCCACGGAACATTCTGCGCAAGCCGCAATTCGATAGCACCCCGTTCACACTCGGGATCGCGTCGGGTGATCCGTCCAGCGATGGCTTCGTGATCTGGACCCGGCTGGCACCATCTCCCCTTGATGAAATGGGGGGCATGCCCTCGCGCCCGGTTCTGGTCGACTGGGACGTGAGCGAGGACGAGAACATGCGCGCACCTGTCCTGTCCGGGCAGGCACTGGCGCATCCCGAACTGGCGCATTCGGTGCATGTCGAACTCGCCGGGCTGCAACCCGATCGCCCCTATTGGTACCGATTTCGGATCGCAGGATTCGAAACGGTGGTCGGACGCAGCAGGACGTTGCCTCTGCCGGGCGCGGCCGTGGCACGGGTCCGTTTCGCGGCGGCAGGGTGCCAGCATTACGAAAACGGTTTCTACACCGCCTGGCGTGCCATTGCGGAGGAACCGATCGATTTCGTCTATCATTATGGCGATTATATCTATGAAAGCGGCGATAGCGGCGACGGCCTGCACAAGGTCGACGGGCGCATGGCGCCGCTGCCGCGCCGGCATGCGGGGCCGGAAATCTATTCGCTGGACGAATATCGGCGGCGTTACGCACAATACAAGACGGACGCGGATCTGCAGGCGGCGCACGCGGCGTTCCCGTGGTTCGTGGTGTTCGACGATCATGAGGTCGACAACAACTGGGCGGGCGACGTGGACCAGGATGGTACACCGTCCGACGTGTTCCTGACGCGACGGGCTGTGGCGATGCAGGCCTATTACGAACATATGCCCCTTCGCCGCACCTCCATGCCCGTCGGCAGTGAAATGCGGATCTATCGCTCGGCCCGGTTTGGCGACCTGATGAATGCCTTCTTCCTGGATACGCGCCAGTTCCGCAGCGACCAAGTTTATAACGATCGCGATGCGCCCCAGGGACCGGATGTCTGGTCGGCCGACCGCACCATGATGGGCGCCCCTCAGGAGGAATGGCTTTTCGCCGGCCTGGCCAAATCCGAGACGCGGTGGAACCTGCTGGCACACCAGGTGATGCTGATGAACCTGGCTCACCGGAAATCACCCAGTTCCGAACTGATCTACAGCATGGACCAGTGGTCGGGTTATCTGCACAGCCGGCGGAAACTTCTACAGTTTATCGAAGCGCATTGCCCCGGCAACGTGGTCAACGTGACCGGCGACGCGCATCGCCATTTCGCGGGCGATATCGTTCACGATCCGGATCATCCCAAACCGGTCTCCGTCGAGTTCCTGGCTACGTCGATCACCTCGGGCTTCGACGGCTGGGGCGACCAGGATGGATTCAGCCGGTCTGTCCGCGCGGAAAACCCCCATCTCAAAGCGACGATCGACCGGCGCGGCTATGTAGTGTGCGACGTCGGGCGAGACGCCTGGCGTGGCGACCTGAAAATCCTCGACACTGTCACGCAGCATGGAGGCAGGCTGTCGACCTATGCCAGTTTCGTGACCGAAAGGGGCAAGCCTGGCCTGGTGAAGGCATAGCACCCTCACGGCCGAACATCGCTCATCGAAGCCGCGTGGGAAAAGCCTCGGTCAGGCTGGTGTCGTACCAGCTCCGAGCGAGACTGTTTCCCCCGCTTCTCTCCGGTTTTTCGAGTGGCGATTCGAGAGACGACCGCCCTTACAGCGCGACCTGCCCGCTGATCCGGGTCACGGCCTCGCCACCGATCCAGATGCCGTCCCCGTCTTGCGTCACCCGGACCCGCCCCATCCGTCCCAGCACGGTCCCCTGGCTGGCGATATAAGCGTGCGGGGCCAGACCGGCACCGATCAGCCACTTCGCCAGTCCCGCATTCAGGCTGCCGGTCACAGGGTCCTCGAAGACGGCCCCACCGCCGGTGAACGCGCGGACCTCGAACTGCGCCGCATCCCCATCGCGCACCGTGTCCCACGGCGCGACCAGCCCAATGCGCCAATCGCCCAGGGCTTGCGTATCAGGCCGAAGCGCCAGCAGCTCCGCCCGGTCGCGCAGCATCAGCGCCAACCAGCCGGGACCGTTATCAACCCAGTTCGCAGCCACCACCCGATCCGTGGATAGTCCCAGAATCCGGGTGACGACTTCCAGGTCCGACGCATCGACCGACCCCGCGCGACGCAGCGGCGGGGCGGCGAAAGCCAATCCATCGCCATCGCGCCGCACCGTCACCAGTCCCGCGCCGCATTCCTGCACCACGTCCCGCCCCTGCGGCACGCCACCCATGGCCAGCCAGACATGGCACGATCCCAGGGTGGGATGACCGGCAAACGGCAGTTCCTCCTCCGGCGTAAAAATCCGCACTCGGTAGTCGGCGCCGGGAACCGTAGGCTTCAGCAGGAACGTCGTCTCACTGAGATTCATCCAGTTCGCAAAGGCCGCCATCTGGGCGTCATCCAGCCCATCCGCTCCCGCGACAACGGCCAGCGGATTGCCCTTCAGCGGCGCGGCCGCGAAGACATCGACCTGATGAAAGGGGTATGTCGTCATCTTACGTTTCTCCACATCATCCCGCTCGTTCATGCTCATGCGCCGGCTCCATCAGGCCGGTGGCGTCTCGTGCAACGCGGCGCTCAGCACCGGTGCTCCGATCCGCGCCACAGCCTGCGCCAGAGCCTGTTGCCGGCAATCCGACCGCGCGATAGCGGCACGCAGTGCGTCCAGGCTGGCCCGATCGTCGCCGCACGCCACCAGCGCGGCATGATCCAGCCGCGCCAGCAGCCTACGCGCATGCGCCGCGTCGCGCAGGTCGGCGGCATCGTATGCCACCCGCACCGCATCCGTCTTGTCCGCCGGCACGTCCTGACCGTTTGCCGGCCCATGCACCGCCAGCAGCAGGACCAGGCCGAGGGCGATGACCAGCCCGATCCCGATTCCCTCGACATGATTCCAGATCCCGCTCGACCCGGACAGCCGGAACGGCCGGGCCCGCTTCCGGGCCGACCCCGTCGCCTTTCCCATGATGACCATCATCAATCATCCTCTTTTCAGCACGAAGAGTCCGTCCGCGCCGAGGCATCCTTCCCCCGATATGCAGGACAATTCCAGAAATTGTACTATTACAATCTAGCTTTTCTCTTCGTTTCTGTAGTTTTATTCTAGTACATTCGACGGTCAATCGTTATATTGTCATATATCAATCAGACCCCATTCCCATGGCAGGCCGCATGACCCCTCAATGGCGCCCCGACATTCCGCCCCCGCCCGGCCCGCTCTACCACCGGCTGGTCGACGCGATGGAGCGGGACATCGCATCGGGGCTTCTACCCGCCGGCAGCCGCCTGCCGCCCCAGCGCGACCTTGCCTATGCGCTCGGACTCAGCGTCGGCACGGTGACCAAGGCCTATGCCGAGGCCGAGCGGCGCGGCCTGCTGCTGGCCCATGTCGGCCGCGGTTCCTTCATCCGGGGCGCGAGTCCCGACATCGCGATCGCCACCAGCTTCGATCCCGCGCCGTCCGCCCCCGTCGCACAGGCGGCCACCATCGACCTGCGCTGCAACGTCCCGCCGCGTGTCGGATTGTCCCGGACGCTGGAACGCGCGGTGGCGGAGCTAGCGGCCACCGGACAGTTGGAACCGGCCGTGCAGTACATCCAGGGCACCGGCCTGCGTTCGGTGCGCGAAGCCGGGGCGGCGTGGCTGGCGCGCCGCCACGGGCTGGCATGCGATCCGGCCGACCTGATCCAGTGCAATGGCGGGCAGCACGCGATCGCGCTTGTGCTTTCCTCGCTCTGCCGGCCGGGCGACACGGTGCTGTGCGAGGCCGCGACCTTCTACGGCGCACGCACGGCCGCCGAACATCTGGGCCTGACACTGCGCGGCGTGGCGATGGACGAACAGGGGCTGATCCCCGCCGCGCTGGAGCGCGCCGCCGCCGAGACCCGGGCGCGCGTGCTGTTCACGGTGCCGACCCTGCAAAACCCGACGACCCGGACCATGAGCCTGTCCCGCCGGCAGGATATCGCGCGGATCGCCCGCCAGCACGACCTGACGATCTTCGAGGACGATGCCTATTACACCTATGCCGATCCGGCCGACCGTCCACCACCAATCGCCGCCATCGCCCCCGAACGCACGCTCTATCTCGCCAGCATCTCCAAGGGGATCTGCCCGGGCTTCCGCCTGGGCTTCGTCACGCTGCCGCCCAATGTGGCGCGCGACCGGATCATGCGCGGCATCCGCGCGCTGGGCTATTGCCCGCCCGCGCTCGGCGGCATGATCTTCGCCCGCTGGGTGGCCGACGGCACCGCCGACGCCGCCGCCGACGCGGTGCAGGCCGAAACCGCCGCGCGGCTGGCCATGGCCCGCCAGATCCTGGGACAGGCCATGGACATGCCGGGCGCTGTACGCTCGCCCCATGTCTGGGTGCCGCTCTCCCCCCTGGCGGCCCAGCGCACCCTCAACCACGCCCTGCGCGCAGGCGTGGAACTCACGCCGCCCGAAGCCTGCGCCGTATCGCGCGAGGCCGAATCCGGGCTTCGGATCTGCCTGGGCGCCCCGGACGACCGCCCGGGCCTGGAGCGGGCGCTCCATATCGTACGCGACGGCATCCACGACCCCACGACCGGCGACGCCGCCGGCATCATCTGAGGGCAGGTCCTTACGCCGGCCAGAGCTGGAGGCAACACGGGTCGATATCCACCCGGCACGCTCCCTCCGCCATGCAGGACGGATCGGCCAGGATCTCCAGTTCGGCATCGCCCAGAAGCAGCCGCATCGGACGCTGGCCGTCCTGTATCGGGCCGCGCCACAGGATGCGCGCCGGATAGGCACCCTCCTCCGCCGGCCGGATCTGGTACGGCCGCGCCGACCAGCGCACGCGCGCCCCCGGCGGCGGCAGGTCCGCCCCCTCGCCGTCCGGATGCCGAACCTGCAATGCCACGCCCCGCCCCACATCGATCCGTCCGTCCGGCAGCACCACACCGTCGCCGATCGCCTCCGCCCCCAGCAGACGGGCAGCCAGTTCGCTGCCCGGCCGGGCAAACACGGCAGCAGCCGGCCCGGCGCGGATAACGCGCCCGCCAT
The DNA here is from genome assembly GCF_014174375.1 of Gluconacetobacter asukensis. Lineage (GTDB taxonomy): Bacteria > Pseudomonadota > Alphaproteobacteria > Acetobacterales > Acetobacteraceae > Gluconacetobacter > Gluconacetobacter asukensis. Next base: position 11,709 of record NZ_JABEQE010000011.1, on the reverse strand, counting down.
CCAGCAGCACGATGTCCTCGGCCATCGCCAGCGCCTCGGCCGGGTCATGCGTCACCAGCACCGTCAGCACATTCATGCCCCGCAGCACGGCCAGCACCTCCCGCCGCAGCCGCGCGCGCAACGGCGCATCCAGTGCGGAAAACGGCTCGTCCAGCAGCACCAGATCCACATTGCGCCGCGCGAACGCACGGGCCAGCGCCACACGCTGACGCTGGCCAGGCGAAAGTTCGTCGGGACAGCGCCCTGCCAGACCCTCCAGTCCCAGTGCGGCCATCCACGCCGCCGCCCGGTCGGGCATGCAATCCACCGCAAACGCGACCTGCCGCGCCACCGTCATATGCGCCGGCAGCGCATAGCCCTGCGGTACATAGGCGACAGCGCGCTGGTCCGGCGGCAGCGGCGACAGATCGCGACCGTCCAGCCGAACCTGCGTCCCCGCCATATCCTCCAGCCCCGCGATCGCACGCAGGGTCATCGATTTTCCCGATCCGGACGGCCCGAGAATGGCGATGCGCCGCGCCCGGCTCTCCAGGCGCACATCAAGGGTAAAGCCCGGCAGATCACGGCGGAGCGCCAGCATCAGGTGACGCGGCGGCGCCTCGGCCGCCCCCCGATCAGCCAGAGGCGGCAGCGGGCCTGTCCGGGGCACGGCACGACGGGCGACGGGCCGCGTCAGCCAGTGCCCCGCCGCCATCACCAGAGCGGCCAGCACCAGGGTCGGGGCCAGCACCGGCAGCATGGACGGCAACCCGGCCTCGCCGAACGCGACATAGGTGAAGACCGGCAGCGAATAAGGATGATAGGCCAGCATGACCGTCGCGCCGAACTCGCCGAAGGCACGCAGCCACGCCAGGACCAGCCCGGCCAGGATCGGCCGCCATGCCAATGGCAGACTCACGCGACGGAAGATGGCGCCCGGCCGATGCCCCAGCGTCGCCGCCACATCCTCCAGTGCCGGATCGATCGCCGCGAAGGCCGAGCGCGCGGCGATGATCAGGAAGGGCGAGGCCACGAACAGCTCGGCCGCGACGATGCCGGCAAAATGCTCGCTCAACCCCAGCGCACCCAGCGGCCCGCCATAGCCCAGCAGGAACAGCAGCAGCACCCCGCCGGCCAGGGGCGGCAGGGCAAGCGGCAACTGCACCACCCCGCCCAGCCACGCCGTCCACCAGCCCCGCCCCCGCGCCAGCACATAGCCCAGCGGAATCCCGAACAGCCCGATCAGCAGGGTCGCCAGGCTGGCACTGGCCACGGACACACCGGCGGCACGGGCCAGGGCCGCGCGATCCACCCCCGACCAGTCCGCATCGCCCAACCGCAGCAGGCCCGCGAGAAACGGCGCCAGCAGCCACAGGCCGAGGAGACAGGCCAGAACCCTGACGGCACCCGGCATCCGCCGCATCGCCGGTCTGTCAGGAATGGATCAGCGGCCGCAGCAGCGCGGGCATCGCCGCGTCATCCCCAGCCAAGACCGGCGCCACCTTCTCCAGCCCATGCTGCCGCATGATCGCGCCCCCCGCCTCCCCCAGCAGGAAGGCGACGAACCGTGCCGCTCCCTCCGGGTTCGGCGCATTCCGCAGGATCGTGACCGAATAACGCGCCGCGAGCGAAAGCGCCGGCGGCAAGGCGATGGTGGGAATATGCAGGTCGGCGGTTTCCATCGCGTAGAAGAAACCGACATCGATCTGTCCGGATTGCAGGCGCCCGACCAGATTTTCCTCCGGCCGCACCTGCCCGGCCGCGTCGACGCCCATGATCCGCTCCGCAAGGCCGGGCTGATGATAGAATTGCTCGGCTTGCCTGAGCATGCGCACCGTCAATGCCCCTTTCGGGTCCAGCACCGGATCGGTCCGGCCGATGCGGATGCCGGGCTGTTGCAGGACCTCGTACCAGGGCCGCGTCCGCAACGCATCGACGAAGGAACTATGCGGGTTGTAGCCGATCACCAGCGGCGAACGCGCAAACACGATATACCAGCGTACCCAGTCGCCCTGCGCCGCCCCCAGCCGGTCGTTCAGGGCCGGATCGGCGCTGATGAAAACATCGCCACGCCGCAGCCCGCCGCGGATCTGGTTGACCAAAGCCCCCGACCCGCCGGCATAGCCGCGAAAGACATCATCGCCGGTCGCATCGAAAGCCGGCCCGATCCCACGCTCCATCAGGTTCAGCAGCGAACCCGCATACAGCACGTCCACCGTCCGCCCGGCACCCGCCCATGCCGGAACGGGAAGCATCGCCGCCCCCAGCAGCATCGTCCGACGTCGCATGCTCTCCCCCCGGCATTCTTGCAGGAAACACCATAGCACCCGGCATGGATTTGTCAGAGGCAGACGGCTTTTCAGCGCGCGGCGCCGGGCAGGTTCCAGCCATAACGCAGGGCCGCCAGCCGCAGGCCGAAGCAGACCAGCCCGCCCGCAACCGCCCCCCAGGCCACCGGCACCGCCAGCCGCCGGCAGGCGACGACCACCGCCGCACCGGCCAGCGCCGCAGTGGCATAGATGTCAGAAACCAGGATCAGCGGCACGCGTGCCAGCAGCAGGTCGCGCATCACGCCGCCGCCCACGCCGGTCACCATGCCCATCAGGGCCGCCCCCAGCGGCCCGACCCCGCGCGACAGGGCCTTCTCTGCCCCCGCGACGGCAAACAGCGACAGGCCGGCGGCATCCAGCCCCGCCAGCACCGATCCCCCCGGCGCAAGCCGCAGGGCGGGCGGCAGGACAAACACCACCAGCCCGGTCAGGAAGGCCAGCGCCGGATAGCGCCAGTCCCGGATCGCGCTGGGCGGCACGGCGCCGATCAGCACGTCGCGGATCATGCCGCCGCCCAGCGCCACCACGCAGGCCAGCACCATGATGCCGAACAGGTCGAGATGCCGCGCGGAGGCGACCATCGCCCCCTCGGCGGCAAACACCACCGTGCCCGTCAGGTCGGCAACCAGAACGACCGAAGCCAGGGTCGGGCGCATGTCAGGGCCCGATCGTCCCAGACCGGGACGGGAGACAGGAACGCACGCGCATCAGCACCTCGCCCACCTGCTCCGCCCCCGGCTCTTCAGTGACGCGCCGCCAGGATATCGGCCAGCATGTCGGGCTTGCCCTCGATGCGCTCCAGATGCGGATAGCGCAGCCCGCCATGATAGGAGACCGACACCGTCACGTAACGATCGCCTTCCTGCAGCAGCAGCGCGATCGGCCCGGCATGCGCGTCCTTCGCCTCGACGACCGCCTCACGCAGCACGTCGGGGTCATACGCCTCACCATTCACCGCGATCAGCTTGGCGTCCCGGGTCATCCCGGCCTGCCAGGCGGGGCTGCCCCATTCGACATTGGCCAGCGTGCCGCCCTTGCCGATCATGATGCCCAGCGAGAAGCTGAAATCCGTCACATGGCGCATGGAGGCAACCGACGTGACATATTCGTTCGGCTTCTCGGTATAGACCAGCCGGTAGCCCCCGCGCGTAAACCCGTCCAGCGGCGCATGCTCCGACGTCTTGTCCAGCCGCTGGTGCAGGAACGTGGCCCAGTCATAAGGCTGGATGTCGTTCAGCGCCTTCACCACGTCGTCGAATGCATAGGTGCTGGTCACGAAGCTGCCGTCATTGGTGCCGAAGAAATGGCGTGCGACATCATCCAGCGAATGCTTGCCGCCCGAAAGCTGGCGGATCAGCGTATCGGCATCCAGCCAGACAAGCTGGCCTTCCGAATAATAATCCTCGCTCCGCTGCCAGCTCCGCCACGACAGCGGCGCGCGCCGTGCGATCACCGGGTCGTTCGTCGTATCCAGCAGCGGCCGCCAGGTGCGTCCGCGCCTTGTGTCGTACATCGCCGCCACCTCGGCCAGCGCCTCGGTCACCTGCGGCACCGTCATCAGGCCCGAACGCGCCGCCAGGACATACCCCCAATACTGGGTCTGCCCTTCATAGACCCACAGGCCCGACCCGCGCTGGGGCGTGTTGAAGTTCGGCGCCCACAAATCGGCCGGCCGGCGATATTTGCCGTTCCACGAATGGGTATATTCATGCGCCAGCAGGTCGCGCGCCGCGAACGTCTTGTCCCAGTCCGTAAAATAGCCGCGCGGACCGCTGTTTTCGCTGGATTGGTGGTGCTCCAGCCCGATCCGCCCCAGTTCCTCGGTCAGCGCCAGCAGGAAATCGTAATGGTCGTAATGGTGCGAGCCGTACAGCAGGTTCGCCTGCGTCACCAGGGCGCGATGCACGCCGATCTGCGCTTCGGTTGCTTCCAGTTCCCCCGGCTTGTCCGCCACCAGGTTCAGCGTCACCGGCACGGCGGCCCCAGGCGCCAGATCGATGCGGCGGAAATACCGCCCGGCGAACAGCGGGGAGTCGACCAGCGTATTGAACGGCACCGGCTTGAAGGTCACGACATCGCCCGCCGCGGATTGCGCACGCAGCGCCGTCCCGTACTGCCAGCCACGAGGCAGGCGCAGGCTGGCTTCCACCGGAATCTGGCGCGTGAAATACCCGGCCGGGTACAGCGCCACCTGGTTCCACTGCACGTTCAGCATCCCGGGCGTCATCACCATGCGCCCTTCCTCGGGCGAGACGGGTGACAGAAGCTGGAACGACACATCCAGCGCATGCGCCCCCTTGGGCACATGAATATGGAACGCGCTGACCGTCACGCTGTCGCGCACCCAGTCGATCGTCGCCCCACCGGCCTTGACGACCAGGCCACCGAACTGGTCGAGCGAGCCGGTCGGCGAATGATTGCCCGGCAGCCACATCGGGTAGAACAGCGGCATGTCCCCGCCGGTCGCCGCCAGCGCGGCCGGCACCGGCACGGTCTCATGCACGGTCATGATATGCCGCGCCAGGTCGGTGGCATCGACCGACAGCCGGATGATGCCGCCGAACGGCACGTCACGCGGTGTCGGAATGGAATCCGGCAGCGCCAGAGGCTGCGGCTGGCTGTCGGCCGCCCGCGCGCGCTGCGCGAGCCCCGTCAGGCTGACGGTGGCCAGGGCCGTGGACAGGGAAAGGGCGAGAATGCGTTTGGAAAGCGGACGCAAATGGACAACCTTTCAAAATTTCGGGAAATCGCAGGCCGCGCCGGGACGCATTGCCCGGCAATCACATTCCGCAATGACATGAAATCCATCCTCCGTCACGCAGGCCTCCCGCAGCCGGCCGCATCGGGCGAAAGCCTCTTCGGAAGAGCACGGAAAGGGATGTGAAATTTTCATGACAAATGCGAATTCCGCATTCTCTCACGGAACAATATTAAATAACCATCATCTTGCCGTTATGTTTTTGAAAAAGTTTGTAATATTTAATCGGTCGTCATACCTGCCTGTCGTGCCCGTCCCTCCTGGCCGCGCGCCTCAGCCAAACCGGCCAGACCAAAAGCGAAAACCGTGCCTGACTTGATACAGACCGATGTTTCTATTTCCTTTTCTTCACTTCCCCCTTCCCAGATCCAAACCGGCCAGCAAGCCGCTCCGATGCCCGCCACCGGCCGCGCTTCACACCTGCCCGGACCTCACGCACCGACGTCGCAGCCCCCGCCGCGCCCCCATGGACAATGATTCGGATCATCGCTAGTGGCTGCCCACGGTGTCGTGGCCCGATGGGCCCGGATCGCGCCATACGCCACGAGGGTGCACGCCCTCCATCCCTGAACGCCCCCCGATCCGGTATCCGGCCAGGATGTCAGGAGACGCAACAGCCGGATCGCCCCCTCCCGAAACGGCCCTCTTTTCCCCGTAATTCCATATTCTTGTACAGAAGCGGTCCCGGCCCGTTCTCCCTTCGAGGGATCAGCTCCCGCCTTCTCTTCCAAGATCTCAGGCCCAGGCCCATGCACCAGACCGCGCCCCTGATAAGAAACTGTCCGCCAAACCGCTCCACCGGGGCGCCGGCGCGTGTTTACGGTACTTCAGCCCCCACACGCCGCCCGGCCGCGCGCCTGGTCGCAGCGGGGGCCGTGGTGTGTACCCTGCTTCTCGGGGCCGTCTCCTCCGCCATGGCTGCCGGCGCCGCCATGGTCCGTAACGACCATGGCCAGTTGACGGTCGCGCCGGATTCCCCTCTGGCCGCGCGCCTGTCGGTAACGCCCGTGATCCTCGTATCGCCCAGCCGCACGATTCCCGTCCCGGGCGAGATCCGGGCCGAGCCGTCGCAGTCGATTTCCGTGATGACGCCGGTCGCTGGCGCCATCGTCAGCCTGCCCGTGTCCGCCGGCGATCACGTGACCCGCGGCCAGGTCCTGGCCGAACTGGCATCGGGCGACATGGCCCTGGCCACGACCGACGCCGCGAAGGCCCGCGCCGCGCTGGACTATGCCCGCCGTGCCCTGGTCCGCGCGCAGGGCGTCGCCAGTGCCGGCGGGGCCGCCACGCGCGATGTGGAATCCGCCCGCAACGCCTGGCTCCAGGCCCAGGCGGAAGATGATCGTGCCACCGCACGCCTGACCGCCCTGCGCGCCCAGCCCGGAGAAGGCGGCGTGATCAGGCTGACCGCGCCGATCGACGGCATGGTATCGGCGGTCAATACCGGTGCCGGCGCGTTCGTCACCGACCCGACGGCGCCGCTGATGACGCTCACCGGCACGCAGCAGGTCTGGGCCGTCGCCGCCGTGCCGGAAAACCTGGCGGATGCGATCCATGTGGGGCAGCAGGCCGACATCACTGTCCCCGCCCTGCCCGGCCGGACGGTGCATGGCACCATCGCCGCGATCGAGCCCACGCTGCGTGCCGATACCCGCACGCTGCAGGCGCGGGTGGTGCTGGCCAATGACGACGGCATGCTGAAGCCCGGCATGTTCGCAACCGTGACGGTCCTGACCCCGCAGCCCCCACGCATCATGGTCCCGCAATCGGCACTGCTGATGAACAACGATACCGTTACGGTATTCGTCGAGGTCGCACCCCATGCCTACAGGCGGCGCGAGATCGAGATCATCTATGACGACGGCGATCTGTGCGAGGTCATGTCCGGCCTGTCGGCCGGCGATCGCGTCGTGACCCAGGGCGCGGTGCTGCTGAACGATGATTAACCGCTTTATCGCCACCTGCCTGCGGCAGCGACGCATCGTCTTTGCCGCCATGATGATCCTGACCGCCCTGGGGGCGATCGCGTGGCACCTGATCCCGGTCGAAGCCTATCCCGACCTGGGCGCGGTCAACGTCCAGGTCACGACCCAGGTCCCGGGCCTGGCGGCCGAGGAAATCGAGCAGGAAGTCACGATCCCGCTGGAACGGCTGCTGGCCAGCACACCGGGGCTGGTGGACAGCCGCTCCAGCTCGACCTTCGGCCTGTCGCTGATCACCCTGATCTTCAGTGACGGCACCGATGTCTATGCGGCGCGCCAGCATGTTTCGGAACAGCTTGCGCAGGCGACACTGCCCACGGGCGTCGTCCCCTCGCTGGGACCGATCACCGGCCCGTCGGGCGAAATCTATCGCTATACGCTGGAATCCGACGGCCGGAATCTGATGGAACTGTCCGATATCCAGAAATGGATCGTCATTCCGGCGCTGATGCAGGTCCCCGGCGTCGCGGCGGTCAATAATTTCGGCGGCTTCACCATCGAGTACCAGATCGTTCTCGATCCGCAGGCCCTGTTCCGCTACGGCGTCGGCGTCAACGACGTGATCACGGCCCTGCAGGCCAACAACGCCAATGCCGGCGGCGGCCGCGTCACAAGGGGCGACCAGTCCTACATCGTGCGCGGCGTCGGCATGGTCCATACGCTCGCCGATATGGGCGCCATCGCGGTGACCCAGCGCAACGGCGTGCCGGTCCTGATCCGCGATCTGGGCGACTTGCAGCTCGGCCACCAGGTGCGCGAGGGCATCCTGGGCCTGAACGGCAATCCGGACACGATCGAGGGCATCGTCACGATGCTCAGCGGGCAGAACCCGTCGCTGGTGCTGCACGATCTGCACGACACGGTCGCGCGGCTTCAGGCCCAGCTTGCCTCGTCCGGCGTCAGGATCGTGCCCATCATCGACCGCGACAGCCTGGTGCGGACCACGACCGACAAGGTCACGCACACGGTGATCGAGGGCGTGGGCCTGGTGTTCCTGATCCTGGTCCTGTTCCTGGGCAGCCCGCGCAGCGCCATCGTCGCCGCCGTCACCATTCCGCTGGCCCTGGCCACGGTCTTCGTGCTCATGCACCTGCTGCACATGCCGGCCAACCTGTTCTCGCTCGGCGCCATCGATTTCGGCGTGATCGTGGACGGCGCCATCGTGGTGACCGAGGCCATCCTGCGCATTCGCGAGGAACATCCCGACCACAAGATGGACGAGGGCGATATCCTCGCCGTGACCCGGCATGTCGGCCGCGCGATCGTCTTCGCCACCCTGATCATCGTCATCGCCTATGGCCCGCTCTTCGCCTTCGAAGGCGCCGAGGGCCGGCTGTTCCGGCCGATGGCCTTTACCGTCAGCTTCGCCCTGCTCGGCGCGCTGCTCTGCGCAACGACCCTGACGCCCGCACTGGCCTATCTGGCGATGCGCAATCCGCACCGCCTGTATCACAACGTGCCGCTGGAAAAGCTGCACCATGCCTACCGCAAGGGGCTGGGCCATATGGTGGACCGGCCCTGGGCGGCCTACCTGGCCGGCGCGATCGCGTTCTGCCTTGTGGTGTGGCTGGGTGCGCGCACGGGGCGCGAGTTCCTGCCGGACCTCGACGAAGGGTCGCTGTGGCTGCAGATCCAGCTTCCCTCGGGCCTGTCTCTGGAAAAGGCCAGCGCGATGGCCGACGAGATCCGCGACGCGATCCGTGCCTTCCCCGAGACCAGCTATGTGGCGACGCAGATCGGCCGCAACGATTCGGGCACCGACCCGTGGAGCCCGTCGCATATCGAGGCCCCTGTGGGCCTCACCCCCTATGCGACCTGGCCGCACGGCGAGACCCGCGTAAAATTCATCAGCCGCCTGCATGACCGGCTGGCGCAGATCCCCGGCATCAGCTTCGGCATCAGCCAGCCGATCGCCGACAACATGAACGATCTGGTCGGCGGCGCGCACAGCCCGCTGGTGCTGCGCGTCTATGGCGACGACCTGAAGGAACTGCGCCGGATCGGCACCCATATCGTGGACATCCTGCATCAGGTGCCCGGCACGGCCGACGCCTCGATCTTCCAGGAGCCCGAAATCCCGCAGCTGGACGTGACGGTCGACCGCGCGGCAGCGGCACGCTATGGCGTCAGCGGCACCGACATCATGAACGTGGTCCAGAACATGGTCGGCGACGCCCCGGTCGGGCAGGTCTATGTGGGTGACCGCATCTACGCCATGACGGCGCACATGAAACGGCGGCTGAACAACAATCTGTCCGCCATCCGCCAGATTCCGCTGACGGGCCTGAATGGCGCACGCATCCCGCTTGGACTGGTCGCCCGCGTCTCGCTCCAGACCGGCGAGGCCAATATCGCGCACGAGATGAACCACCGGCAGATCACCATCCGCGTCGATAACGGCCAGCGCCCGCTGTCGCAGTATCTCGCCGACGCCCAGGTCCGCATCGCCGGCCAGGTACATTTCGACGCCGCCCGATACCGGCTGGAATGGGCCGGCACCTTCCAGCAGGAAGAACGCGCCCAGGCCCGGCTGAGCATCGCGCTGGCCATCATGTTCGCGGTGATGCTGATATTGCTGTTCGGCCAGTTCGGATGCCTGCGCCAGGCGGTGCTGGTACTGGCAGTGGTGCCCATGGCCACGCTGGGCGGCCTGGTGGCCCTGAACCTGCGCGGCGAAACGCTGAACATCGCCACCGCCGTCGGCTTCATCGCCCTGTTCGGCGTCGCGATCCAGAACGGCATCATCATGATCTCGGCCATCAATCGACTGCGCGACGAAGGCATGCCCCTGCGCGACGCGGTGCTGGAGGGCGCGGGCGAACGCTTCCGCCCCGTGCTGATGACGGCGACCGTCGCCAGCATGGGCATGCTGCCCGCGGCCCTGGCGACGGGCATCGGCACCGATGTCCAGCGCGGACTGGCGACGGTCGTCGTCGGTGGGCTGGGCATCGCCACCCTGCTGACGCTGTTCATCCTGCCCACCTATTATTGCGAGATGGAGGCCTGGTACGCCCGCCGCGCGCCACGCCGGAAAGGAGACCCGACATGACCGCCGCATCCTGCCGCCCCTGGCGGCATCTGCTGTGCGGTGCGGGCCTGCTCGCCATGCTGGCGGATCTGGGCGGATGCGCGGTCGGGCCCAACTTCCACCACCCGTCGGCGCCGGCCACGGATTTCGCGCAGGCCGGGCGCCCCACCCGCACCGACAGCGTGGCGGGCGCCGACGGGCAGGCCCAGACTTTCCACCCTGGCGCCGACATCCCGGCCGAATGGTGGACGCTGTTCCACTCCCCGGCGCTGGATCGGCTGGTCCGGCACGCCCTGGCCCACAGCCCGAACCTGGACGCCGCGCGCCACGCGCTGCGCGTGGCGCAGGAAAATCGCGCCGCCCAGGCGGGCGTGCTCTATCCCAGCATCTCGGCCAGCTTCAACCCGGCACGCTTCAAGACATCGCGCACCTATTCGCCGGTGCCCAACAGCAATAGCTGGCTCTACACCGTCCACACGGCGCAGTTGAACATCTCCTACCAGGCCGACATCTGGGGCGGTCTGCGGCGCGGGATCGAGGCCTCAGGCGCCCAGCGGGACGCCGAACGCTACCAGCTCGAGGCCGCCTACCTGTCCCTGACCGGCGAGCTGGTCCAGGCGGCCATCGCCTATGCCGCGCTACGCGCGCAGGTCGATACGGTGCAGGAGCTGATCGCCAGCCAGCATCAGATCCTGGATTCCGCAACCCGCCAGATGGCCCTGGGACAGATGGCCGAAGCCGACCTGGCGGTGCAGCGTGCCCAGCTTGCGCAGGACGAGGCGATGCTGGTCCCGCTGCGCCAGCAATTGTCGCAGCAGCACGACCAGATCGCGGCCCTGGCCGGCGACATGCCCGACGACCCGACACCGGATTTCACGCTCGACGGCTTCACCCTGCCCCAGGACCTGCCCGTCAGCATCCCCGCCCGGCTGATCGACCAGCGGCCGGACCTCAAGGTCGCCGAAGCCGGCTGGCACGCCGCCTGCGCGCAGGTCGGCGTCGCGATCGCCAACCGGCTGCCCAACCTGCAACTCAGCGCCACGCCGGGCCTGGCGGCGGCTTCGATCGGCCAGATGTTCGTCCCCGGCTACGGCCAGTGGATGATCGCCGGCATGGTCTCCCAGCCCCTCTTCCAGGGCGGCCAGCTGATGCATCAGGAACGCGCGGCCCGCGCGCAATATGAGCAGGCCGCCGCCGAATATCGCGCCGCCGTCGTCGCCGCCGTCCAGGACGTCACGGACAGCCTGAACGCCGTCAGCGCCGATGCCACCGCACTGGTCGCCGACAGCAATGCCGAACGCGCGGCCACGCGCGGCCTCGACATCGCCCGGGCGCGCGTGAGCTATGGCGATGCCTCGCGGGTGGAGATGCTGATGGCCACCCAGACCACACTTCAGGCCCGCCTCACCCTGGCCCAGGCCCGCGCGGCGCGCCTGTCCGACACGGCCGGCCTGTTCCAGTCACTCGGCGGCGGCTGGTGGAACCGCCAAGATGCACCGCCCGCACGCACAGGCTGGCCGCCCTAGGCGCTGTCTGCATTCACCGCAGCCAGATCATGGCGCATGCGAGGTGGACGAAGCCCATAAAGGCGGGGAGCGTTTTCTCGCATCGCAAGGCGATTCTGCGGAAGCG
>NZ_JABEQE010000010.1 GCF_014174375.1 Gluconacetobacter asukensis | reverse complement strand
AAACTCGAAGCTATAAAAACGCATAAATCAAAGAAATATGCATCACAGCGTCCAAGCAGGCATCAATCAAACCCAGGCTAAACCCAGATCAAAACCAATCCCTAACAACCCATTCTCACAGGCCGTCAGAACGCCGCCAACATATCCCTTCCATTCCATATTCTATTGTCAAAGAACAACTTCTAATCTCAAACACCCCAGAAGGGCCAAAGAAACTAGCAGGTCATCCCCACCAGGTCAAGAACCTCAGCCCCGGCGGTGAAGAGCGATCTACACCCCACCCCTAACACCGTCAACAGCCGACTTTCGTCCAAGGGCATAAAAAATTCATCCCGACACCTCCCAGCCCGCCGCAAGGCGCAGGAAACCGGGATTTTTCCCGATTCAAAAAAATCACGTGGATGACTCAGAACTCCCCGGATACGCCCACCCGTGATTCGCCCTGCCGCCTTTCTCCGCGACATCCTGCGGCCAGCACCCGACTCATAGCTGAAGAAAACAGCGAATCAGGCGATCAGCGGCGCCACCGTCGCCTCCCGGTCGCATCAGCCCGACAACAGGATGGCCCTCTGGCATCTTGTCGGCCAACATCCCGCCAGCACCCTCATGATAAGGGGAGGCAGGCAGCCGGACTGGATGGCCGGCGCCAACGCCACCATGATCCCAATCCGCCAGAATTGCAGGGGAACGATTACGTCAGTTCCAGGTGGTCACCGAATCTGGGGCGACCGGGCGCCGGGCCGCGATGCCATGCACAAGAGGCACGGCCCCCGATCGTCACTTGCCGCAGCATGCGCGGCCAGCCGACCGTCTTCGCAGCCCCAGGGCAGCCCATTGCGGGACGGACCACCAATCCCGCCAAAAACCATCACAACCGCATCCGAGTCTGATCACCGATCGTTACCAGACCCGGCCCCATCGGACTTTGCGGCGCCATAACAGCGATTCGGCGCATGCATCCCAACATCGGTGCGGAACGGCCTGATCGGCCGCAGCCCCTCCAGAAGCGCAGGAAACACGCGTCGAATCGCCGGCAGAACAGCCCTGTCAGCTGTCTCTCAGCCCGCTGGGGCCGCGAGCGTCTTGCTGTCCACCTTGTCACCAACGACGATGCCCAGCTTTTCGGTCAGGCCGCCCTGCAATTCCAGCGTCGCGCGCACCGGACCATGGCTGCTGATCCGCGCCAGGCTCTGCGGCACGGCATTTTCGGCAATCGCCGAAATCCGCCCATCCTCGCCGATGAAGACGATATCCAGCGAGACCAGCGTATTTTCCATCCACATGTCGCTCTGCTGCGGATAGGGCCAGACGAACAGCATGCCGCGATCGGCCGGCACCGAGGTGCGGAACATCTCGCCGATGCGCTGCTGCTCAGGAGTGGTGGCCAGCTCGACGGAGAAGACATGCTTCGCCCCCTTCCCGCCCGTGATGGTCAGCGTCTCGCGCGACAGTTCAGACTGCGCCTTGGTCGGGGCGTCATCCTGGGCCCGGGCCGTTCCGACCATCTGCCCTCCGGCCAGCGCCACGACCAGACCGCACGCAGCGGCACACATGCGCATATCCCACATCATTCATTGCTCTCTTCTGTTTGTCGGCGACATCAGCGCAGGAACGGGTTGGTACGCCGCTCGGCGCCAATCGTGGTCATGTCCCCATGGCCGGGCAGGATCGTCACCTCGTCGCCCAGCGGCAGCAGACGATCGGTGATGGCCTGAAGCAGCTGAGGACCGTTTCCATAGGGAAAATCGGTGCGCCCGACCGATCCGCGAAACAACGTATCCCCCACGAAGGCAAAGCCGGCTTTCGGGTCGTGGAACACCACATGGCCAGGCGTGTGACCGGGAACATGCAGCACCGCCAGCGACCGGCCCAGCACCGGCAGGATTTCACCGTCGGTCACATAACGGTCCACCGTCACGTTGCCCATGCCCGTCAACCCATACCGGGCCGCCTGCGCCGCGATATCGGACAGCAGGAACGCATCGCGCTCATCCGGCCCGATGATCGGCACCGTTCCACCCTGGAGACGAACCAGTTCGTTACGCAGCGCATCCGCCCCACCGGCATGGTCCAGATGGCCATGCGTCAGCAGGATGCAATCCACCGTCAGGTCACGCGCCGCGAGCGCGTGCAGCAGGACAGGAACATCCCCGCCCGGATCGACCACCACCGCATGGCGGGTGACGGGGTCCCACAGGATCGCACAATTCTGCCCGAAGGCGGTCACCGGCACGACAGCCAGTTCCAGCCCGGCCAGATCCGGCGTGGAAGACAAAGACATGATGACGACTCCTGGCCTTACGCGCCGCGAAGGCGGGTTCCGGGCTGGTTTCCGACCTCCGGCCCGCACCCGGCACCAAAGGTTTCCGTTGTGTACGAGCCGGCGGCCAGTGGAGCAAGACTGCCCTGCCCCGCAGCGGGCACCGCTGGCCTGTCTATATCCGCGCTGATAGAGTGGCCGACATGATGTCGCAGCCCCTCCTTCACGATCCGCTGGACCTGGCCGTCGCCTGGGCCGAAGCCGGGCAGCCGGCGGCGCTGGCCACCGTCATCGCCACCTGGGGCAGTTCCCCCCGCCCCCCCGGCAGCATGATGGCGGTCAGTGGCGGCGGGCGCATCGAAGGATCGGTCAGCGGCGGCTGCGTCGAGGCGTCCGTCCTCGATGCGGCCATGACCGCGATGCATGATGGCCGGCCCAACCTGCTGTCCTATGGCGTGACATCGGAACAGGCATGGACAGTCGGCCTGGCCTGCGGCGGCGAACTGGACGTGCTGGTGGAAGCGATCGGACCAGGCGGCACCCTTCCCATGGCCATATTGCGCGCGGCGGTCGATTTGCGGCACCAGCGGAAACCGGCGCTGCTGGCGACGCGCCTGTCCGACATGCACCACATCCTGATCACACGCACGGCCAGGAATGAACCCACAAGCGTCGCGGGCGGCCCGATCGATCCGCACCTGGCCCCGATGCTGGAGCAGGTGTTCCGCGATGGCCGCAGCCGCCGCGTCACCAGTGCAGACGATGAATCCTGGTTCCTGCACCTGCTGACGGCACCCTATCGGCTGCTGATCGTCGGCGCGGTCCATATCGCCCAGGTCCTGGCCCCGCTGGCGACAACGATGGGCTTCGCGGTGACCGTCATCGACCCGCGCACACAACTGGCCACCCCGGAACGCTTCCCCGGCATCGCACTGGTCACCGAATGGCCGGACGAGGCCTTGGAAACCCTTGCCATCGACACCCATACCGCGATCGTCACCCTGACCCATGACGCCAAGCTGGACGACCCCACCCTGCGGACGGCATTGGACAGTCCTGCCTTCTATATAGGTGCGCTGGGGTCGCGTAAGACGCAGGCATCGCGACTGGCCCGGCTGGCAGCCGACGGTATCGGCCCCGAACGAACGGCACGGATCCACGGACCGGTCGGGCTGGCCATCGGCGCGATCGGCGCTTCCGAGATCGCCCTGTCGATCCTGGCAGAAATCGTGGCCGTGCGCCGCGACGCAGCCCTGGGCCGCCACCCCGGCTGGACATGATTCCGGCTCCAGCCCCCATCACCGCATTGATTCTGGCCGCCGGCCAGTCGTCACGCTCGGCCCCGCACCACAAGCTGCTGGTCGCCGACGCTACGGGCACACCGATGATCGCCCGCACTGTGCAGGCCGTATGCGCCAGCACGGTCGACCATGTCGTCGTCGTGCTGGGCCACCGCGCGGCAGAGCTGCGGGCCGCGATCGACGCCCACGCACCCTATGCCCGGCCCGTAAGCATCACCGTCGCGGCCAACCATGCGACAGGCCTGTCCGCCAGCCTGCGCGCCGGCCTGCAGGCAATCGCCGACCGGCCCGCCGCAGGCGTGCTGGTCTGCCTGGGCGACATGCCGCACCTTCGCCCCGACCTGATCGACCGGCTGATCACCCGCCATCGGCGCGACACACCACCCGTCACCATCCCCGTTCACGCCGGGCGACAGGGCCATCCCGTCCTGTGGGACCGGACGATGATCCCGGAGTTGATGACCCTGGACGGCGACCGGGGCGGCGGCGCCCTGATCCGCACCCTGGACGCCCACGCGGCCACCGTGCCGGGCGACGAGACGATCCACGAGGATTTCGACACGCCCGCCCGGCTGGAACAGTTCGCCGCGTCAATGCCGTCCCTTGGGCCGCCCCCTGGGCCTTCCCCGGGGCCACCCCAGGGCGGTTGACCGCCCCCGGCCCGGTGTCGGAGAAGGGCAGGCGCGGCCCGGGTGGCCGCCAACATGAAGGACTGGCCCAATGAGCAAGATCATCCGCACGGAACCGAACGCGATCCTGTCCAAGGTCGTGGAATATCACGGCTTCCTGTTTACCCAGGGTTTCGTCGCGCGCGACCTGAAGGGCGACGTCTCCGCCCAGACGCGCGATATTCTGGAGCAGATCGACGAAGCACTGGAACTGCACGGCACGGACAAGACGCGCCTGCTCCAGGCCCAGATCTGGCTGAAGGACATCACCGACCGCGACGCCCTGAATGTCCTGTGGTCCGCCTGGCTGCCCAAGGATGGCGCCCCGGCCCGCGCCTGCGTCCAGGCCACCATGGCCAGCCCGGACGTCCTGGTCGAGATCATGCTGATCTGCACCAAGTAAGCCCTCGACCCGCTCGGGAGCGGGACCCGTCAGCCACATCGGCTGTCGCTTTTATGCAACGGGTCCCGATTCCGATTCTGCTGCCGCCTGCCTCGGGCCTTCCGTCCGCCATTCTCCCCGCAATTTCCATTTTCCATTGAAAAACTGCGGTCTGTGTTTTTTAATGAGGAATATATTCCTATTTTTTGAATCCAAACCGCCGGTTTTCTGAAAATGTCACCGATCGCGCATGAGAAATGCGGCGGCGTCTTGTCAGGGTTGCGACCTCATTGCTACGCCTGTCTGGGCAACGACAGTGCGTATGAGGTCTTGTGGGATGCGGGCAGGCGGTTTGGGACGTGCGTTCCTCTTTTCTGTAGCAGCGGCGTCCTTGGGCCTCGTCTTCTCCTCCAACGCAGATGCCCGCCAGTCGGTTCATCGCGCCACGCATATTACCCATGCCAATCATACGGCCTACGCTGCGCATCACGGACGCCACGTCGCGTTCCGCACCGGCAGGCATCATGAAGCAGGCCGGGTCATCCAGTGCGTGGCCTTCGCCAAGTCGGCATCCGATGTCATGCTGCACGGAAATGCCGTCAACTGGTGGTACAACGCCGCCGGTGTCTACGCCCGCGGTGCCGCGCCCGAAGCCGGCAGCATCCTGAATTTCCGCGCCAACCGCCGCATGCCGCTGGGTCATGTCGCGGTCGTCCGCCAGATCGTCGACAGCCGCACCATCGTGATCGACCAGTCGCATTGGGCCCAGCGCGGCATCAGCCGCAACGTGGCAGTGATCGACGTCTCGCCCAACAATGACTGGACGGCGGTTCGCGTCGCGCTGAACCAGAACGGCGCCTATGGCAGCATCTATCCGACCTACGGGTTCATCTATTCCCGTCCGGACACCAGCGGCCGCATCATGACCGCCAGCAGCGAGCGCTCGATCCCGCAGACCGTCAACAGCGCACCGAGCGACCTGCGCCACCCGATGCGGACGACCGAAGTGGCCGAAGCGCCCGAGAGCCTGCCGAGCATCACCTACGGCCACGCCTTCCGCGAAGACGCCCCGAACCGTTCCATTCGTTAAGACCTGATCGAAACACTGACGGATCACCGCCGCCGCGCATAACATTCGGGCTCCAAAAGCCTGCTTGGAAATGTGGGCTGGTAAGCGAGAGCGGCCCGGAACGGGTCGCGCCCGTCGTGTGTTTCCGAGCATCGGAGCGGAGCGGCCTCAATGGCCGTGAGCACCGAAGCACAGGAAACGCGCGTCGGATCGCCACCAGCGCGCATTTCCAAGCAGGCTTTTCAGGGGCGTCCGGCGCGGTGGTATGGGTGCCCTGACGCAATCGCCCGCGCGCGATAAAGCTGCTCGGCCAGCAACCCACGCACCAGCATATGCGGCCACGTCATGGGCCCCAGCGACAATGTATCGTCGGCACGCGCCAGCACCGGCCCGTCCAGCCCTTCCGCTCCCCCGATCAGGAAACAGACCGGCCGCGACAGGCCCAGCCAGCGCTCGACATGCCGGGCAAAATCCAGGCTGGCATGCGCCCGTCCGCCCTCGTCCATTGCAATGACGAAGGCCCGGTCAGGCAGGGCGGAGAGCAGAGCCTGCCCTTCGCGCCGCTTGATTTCCGCGGCGGCCCCCCTGCCCTCGGCAACCTCGACCATATCCAGCTTCGGCGTCAGCCGATCGGCATAACGCTGGAACAGGTCGCGTTCCACACGGTCCTTCATGCGCCCGACAGCGATCAGCCGCATCATCGGACCGCGTCCTACTCAGCCTCCGGCGCCCCGCCGGGCGGCACGTCGAGATCGGCCCCCCACATGCGTTCCAGGCCGTACTGGGCCCGCGCCTCGGTCTTGAACAGATGCACGACAATGTCGCCGGCATCGATCAGCACCCAGTCGGACCCATTCGCGCCTTCGATCAGCACCCGCTTCAGCCCCGCTTCACCCAGCTTGCGCTCCAGATGCGTCGCCATGGCCGAAATCTGGCGGTCGGCAATACCGGTCGCGATCACCATCCGGTCGGCGAACGACGCACGCCCCGTCAGGTCCAGCACCACAATATCCTCGCCCTTGTCGTCGGCCAGGCTCTCGGTGATGACCGTCAGATATTTCTCGAGCTTGCTGATTTCCGCCGGTTCGCGGTTCACCGCCTTGCCGGGGCCGGCAACGGCCGCCTTCTTGCGCGGCGTGCCCGGCGCCCGTGCGGCACCGGGTACCGCGGCCAATCCGGCCGGAGTCTTTCTGCCGGTCGTGCCGGCTGTCTTCTTGGGTGCCGTGCGACGAGTGGTACCCGTATCGGCCGGAGGCTTCCTGGCGATGACTCTTACTCCTGCTTCATCCTGTGCGGGATCATCTTGCCGCGCCATCGCACTCTTCAACGCGCCGGCACGCAATTCCGTTGCTGATATACCGATCTGCGGGGCAGGAAGAAAGGCCCAGGCGCACGGCGCGCTATCCGCCAGGGTCGGCGCCTCCCGCGCCGGCCGCCGCCAGCGGCCGAGCGCCAGCGCCGCCCGCCCCCGCAAAGCCGCCGGATTGTAAGATGGCCGGGGCAGCACCGCGAACGGAACCATCGAGACAATACGCCGCCAGCGCCGCCAACGGGGCAATTCCGCCAGCCCATCCGCCCCCATCAGCCAGACGAATTCCACATTGGGAAAACGCCTGACCAGCAACGCCAATGTGTCGACGGTATAGCGTGTTCCGAGATGCCGCTCGATATCGGTGGCGATGATGCGCCGCCCATCGACCTGTGCCGCCACCGCCGCCAGCCTGGTCGCAAGCGGCGCCATGCCCTTGGCAGGTTTCAGCGGATTGCCCGGCGAGACCATCAGCCAGACCTGATCGAGCCGCAACAGCCGCAACGCCCGCCGCGCCAGTTGCAGATGGCCGACATGCACCGGATTGAACGATCCCCCCAGGAGACCGACCCGAATACGCCGCCCGTCCCCCCACACCGGAAGCGCTGTCATGGTCAGGGACGAAGCTGGCCCGTCCCGATGACTTCGTACCGAAAAATCGTCAACTGCTCCAGCCCGACCGGGCCGCGGGCATGGATGCGCCCGGTCGCAATGCCGATTTCCGCCCCGAATCCGAACTCCCCGCCATCGCAGAACTGGGTCGAGGCATTCCACATCACCACCGCGCTGTCGGTGCCGTTCAGGAACTTGGCCGCGACCTCGGCATCCTCGGTCACGATCGCCTCGGTATGCGCGCTGCCGAACCGCGCGATATGCGCCAGCGCGTCGTCCACATCATCGACCACCGCGATCGACAGGATCGCATCCAGCCATTCGGTACCGAAATCGGCGTCGCTGGCGGCCGGCAGATCGGGCAGAATCGCCCGCGCCCGCGCATCCGCCCTGAAGGCACATCCCTTGGCCGTCAGATCCGCAACAATGCCCGGCAACAGCGCCGGCGCCACCGAGGCATCGATCAGCAGCGTCTCGGTCGCACCGCAGATCCCCGTCCGACGCATCTTGGCATTGATCACCAGCCCCCGCGCCATCTCCGGATCGGCGGCTTCATGGACATAGGTGTGGCACAGCCCCTCGGCATGCGCGAGCACGGGCACCCGCGCCTCGCGCTGCACGCGCTCGACCAGCGACTTGCCGCCACGGGGAATGATCAGGTCGATCTGCCCGGCCGCCCCCAGCATGTCCGCCACATGCCGCCGGTCGGCATCGGGCGCGATCTGCACCGCCGCCTCCGGCAGACCGGCAGCGCGCAGGCCGGCCGCCATCGCCCCATGAATGGCCCGCGCGCTATGCAGGCTTTCCGACCCGCCGCGCAGGATCACCGCATTGCCCGACTTGATGCACAGGCCCGCCGCATCGGCCCCGACATTGGGCCGGCTTTCATAGATCATGCCGATCACGCCCACCGGCGTGGCCACCCGGCGGATCTGCAATCCGTTGGGCCGCGTCCAGTCCGCCAGCACCCGCCCGACCGGATCAGGCAGCTGCGCAATATCTTCCAGCCCCGCCGCCATCGCCTCCACCCGCGCCGGGGTCAGGGTCAGCCGATCACGGAACGCGGCGGTCGCGGTAGATGCGGCAAGATCAAGCGCATTCGCCGCCAGGATCTCGTCCTGCCGCTCCCGCAGGGCAGCCGCCGCATAGCGCAGGGCGGCGTTGCGCGTCTCGGACGAACTCTGCGCCAGAACCCGGGCAGCGGCACGGGCCCGCGCGGCCAGCTCCGGCATGGCCGGGACCCACTGGCCCTCTGCTTCCATGACGGACGTGACTGCGTTCATAGCCGGCCTCCCTGCCTCGATAACGGCTCATTTTCGAACCGCACGCCCGGCATGGGCAAGGGAGAAAAAAGCCGGGCGATCGTTTCTCGTTCTTTTTTGCAAAAAAGAACCAAAAAACTCTGATTCGTTCAGGAGCCTTGCGCTTGCACCGTGCAAAGCTCCTGAACGGAAAAAGTCTTTTTGCTTCTTTTTCTCCAGAAAAAGAAGCAGACACCGACACCCCTCAGAGCCAGACCGAAAATGTGGGCTGGTGAGCGAGAGCGGCCTTATCGGCCGTGAGCACCGAAGCGCAGAAAACGCGCGTCGGATCGCCACCAGCGCGCATTTTCGATCAGGCTCTCACACATTAAAGCGGAACAGCAGGACATCCCCATCCTGCACCACATAATCACGGCCTTCGATCCGCAGCTTGCCTGCTTCCTTGGCCCCGGCCTCGCCCTGATACCGGACATAATCCTCATAGGCGACGGTCTCGCAGGCAATGAAGCCCCGCTCGAAATCGTTATGGATCACCGCGGCGGCCTGCGGCGCGCGGGTGCCGGCCGTAATCGTCCAGGCACGGGTTTCCTTCGGCCCGACCGTGAAATAGGTCCGCAGCCCCAGCAGCCCGTACCCGGCGGCGATCACGCGATCCAGCCCGCTATCGGTCAGGCCCAGCCCTTCAAGGAATTCCTTGCGGTCCTCGGCGCCCAACTGGCTCACCTCGGCCTCGATCGCCGCCGAAACGACGACCGTGGCAGCACCTTCGGCCTCGGCCCGGGCGCGCACGCGCTCGGAGAACGCATTGCCGGTGGCCGCCGAAGCCTCCTCGACATTGCACACATACAGGACCGGCTTGCTGGTCATCAGCTGCAGGCGGCGCACGGCCTCCTCCTGCCCGGCCGGGATCGCCTTGCGCGCCGGCTGTCCCTCGCGCAGGGCCGCGATCAGCGGCTCCATCAGCGCGACCTGGGCGGCGGCCTCGCGGTCATTGCCCTTGGCCTTCTTCTGCAGCGCGACGATCCGCTTTTCCAGCGACTCCAGGTCGGCCAGCATCAGCTCGGTCTCGATAATCTCCGCATCGCGGATCGGATCGACCCCGCCTTCGACATGCGTGATGTCGTCATCCTCGAAACAGCGCAGCACATGGATGATCGCATCCACCTCGCGGATATTGGCCAGGAACTGGTTGCCCAGCCCCTCCCCGCGCGAGGCGCCGCGCACCAGGCCCGCGATATCGACGAATTCCAGGCTGGTCGGCAGAATTTTCTGCGACTTGCCGATCGCCGCCAGCGCCGACAGGCGCGGGTCAGGCACCGCCACCCGGCCGACATTCGGCTCAATGGTGCAGAAAGGATAGTTCGCGGCCTGGGCCGAAGCCGTCTCGGTCAGGGCGTTGAACAGGGTCGACTTGCCGACATTCGGCAGGCCCACGATACCGCAATTGAACCCCATCAGCCCTTCTCCCCGGCCAGCATGGCCATTTTGGTCATGAACAGTTCGGGCTTCCCGTCCGCAAGGACCGGCGCCGTGTCGGACAGGCCGTCGAGCATCGGCTCCAGCCAGTCCTGATCGCTTTTCGAGAAATCACCCAGCACATGGCCCGTCACACGCTCGCGCGCGCCGGGGTGCCCGATGCCGAGGCGTACCCGCCAGTAATCCTGGCTGCCCAGCATCCTGTCCATCGACCGCAGGCCGTTATGGCCCGCCGCCCCACCGCCCCGCTTCACCCGCACCCGCCCGGGCGCCAGATCCAGCTCGTCATGGAAGGCAGTGATGGACTCGACCGGTATCTTGTAGAAGGCAGCCGCCTGCTGAACGCTTTCGCCCGAAAGGTTCATATAGGTCATGGGCTTGAGCAGCAGCACCTTGTGCGTGCCCACCCGCCCCTCGGCGACCTCGCCGCGAAAGCGTTTCCGCCATGGCGTGAAGCCATGGCGGGACGCGATGCGGTCGACGGCCATGAAACCGACATTGTGCCGATGCCGGCTCATTCCCGGCTCAGGATTACCGAGCCCGGTCCAGAGCAGCATTACGCGTTCCTGTCGTCTGGCCGTCTGGCCGTTCTTACTTCTTCGCCGCGCCCTTGCCCGGAGCCGCCTTGGCCGGGGCCGCCGCTGCTTCGGCAGGAGCCGTGTCGTCGACGCTCGGCGCCGCGACGGTGGCGATGACGAAGTTCGGGATCTGCAGAAGCGGCGTCACATCCGCGGTGCCCTGCAGATCGTCCCAGCGCACGTTGTCGTGGATGTCGAGCTGCGACAGATCGACCGTGAACGAGGACGGAATGTTCGCCGGATCGACGCTGACTTCCACGCTGTGGCGGACGATGTTCAGCACGCCGCCGCGCTTGATGCCGGGGGACTTGTCTTCACCGGTGAAGATGATGCGCACTTCGACATGCACATGCTCGCCGGCGGCCAGACGCTGGAAGTCGACATGGACCGGCTGGTCGGTCACCGGGTGAAGCTGCACTTCACGCATCAGCGCGGTGGACGACACACCATCGACGGTGATGTCATACACGCGCGAACGCCAGCCGCCCTTGTGCATCTCGCGCAGCACCAGACGCGGGTCCAGCGCGATCAGCGTCGGTTCCTGCTTCGCACCATAGACAACGGCCGGCACCTGACCGGCACGCCTCGTCGCGCGCGCTGCCCCCTTACCAGCCTTCGCGCGCGAAGAAGCCTCGAGTTTCGTAAATTGGGTCACTGTAATGCTCCTGAAAACCTGTTCACGCAGGCCTCCAGGGGTGCCCGCGCGTGGGGGCGTTTAACGGAAAAGCCCGACCGAGGCAAATATTTCGGCACCAACCGGCGCCCTCAGCCCATCACGTCCAGGCTCCACACCGCAGCTCCTGCCGTCGGCGGCTGAACCCACAGGGGCGTGGCATTGGGCAGGCGCACATTGGCCGGCAGCCCCATCGCCGATCGCAGGGCACGGAACATCGCCCCATGGCAGACGATCAGCACCGTCCCCTCGCCATCCAGCGCCCGGTTCACGGCCGCCACCGCCCGGGCACGCAGCTCGGCGAACGGTTCGGCACCCTTCGGCGTATACTCTCCGGCAATCCAGCTATCGTACCAGTCGCCCATGGGCTGACCTTCCTGATCGCCGAAGCAGACCTCCTGAAGCCCGTCATCCACCGCAACCGGCAGGGCTTCCGCCCCTGGTGCCGCCATCGCCCGCGCCACGATCTGCGCCGTACGCAGGGCCCGGCAGAGCGGCGAGGACACGATCCGCGCCACCGGCGCATAGGCGGCCTCATCCCGGGCCAGCAGCGCACCCGCCGCCTCGGCCTGGGCGATCCCGCGCGCGTTCAGGGGAATATCGGACCGCCCCTGAGAGCGCCCCTCGGCGTTCCAGTCCGTCTCGCCATGACGCAGATACCAGTAAGGCCGGGCGATCATCCGGGTCATGTCCGGGGGCTCCTATTATCGATCCACCCATCCCGGATAGGTCGCCGGCACCCCACCGGTCAATCCGATGCGCGTCCCCTCAATCGAACAGAGAGGAAACCGAGCTTTCATCCGACACCGCCCGCATGGCGCGCGACAGCAGGTTGGCGGTGCTGATCTGGCGGATATTCTCCGCCTTCGCCACGGCTTCGGTCTCGGCGATGCTGTCGGTCAGCGTCAGCATGCGGATCGGCGACTGGGCGACGCGCGACACCGCACTGCCGGTCAGCACGCCATGGGTCACATAGGCCTCGACCGCCGCCGCGCCCTGGTTCATCAGCGCCACGGCGGCGTTGCACAGCGAACCGCCGCTATCGACGATATCGTCGACCAGGATGCAGTAGCGGCCGCGCACATCGCCGATCACATTCATCACCTCGGACACACCGGCCCGCTCGCGCCGCTTGTCGATAATCGCCAGGTCCACATTCAACCGCTGGGCCAGTTGCCGGGCGCGCACCACGCCGCCGACATCGGGCGAGACGATCATCAGATTCTCGAACCCGCCGGGAATATCCAGCGCCGGCGCCGCATAGGGCAGCGAACCGGGCTCGATCCGCCCCTTGATGTCGCGCGTGAACAGCGGCGCGGCATAGAGATTGTCCACCGGAATATCGAAGAAGCCCTGGATCTGCATCGCATGCAGGTCCATCGTCAGGATACGGTTCGCTCCGGCCTCGACCAGCAGGTTCGCCACCAGCTTGGCGCTGATCGGCGTGCGGGGGCCGGATTTGCGATCCTGCCGCGCATAGCCGAAATAGGGCATCACCGCCGTGACCCGACGCGCCGACCCGCGACGCAGTGCGTCGAGCATGATCAGCAGCTCCATCAGATTGTCATTGGTCGGCGAGCAGGTGCTCTGAATGACGAAGACGTCCTCGCCACGCACATTCTCGTGGATCTCGACGAACACTTCCATGTCCGCGAAACGCCGGACCGAGACATTGCACAGCGGCATCCGCAATTCCGCCGCGACCTTCTCGGCCAGGGGCAAATTGCTGTTACAGGCGACGATCTTCATCTGGCAACGCTCCCGGACGGCGCACTCATGGCTGGCGCGCGGGTTCTAGCAATCGCGCCCCGTCCTGTCATCCGTCTCGCGTATCGATCGCGCATGTCGGCCATGCCGCGAACGCGGGATCATCCCTGGCGTTGCGCCTTCGCCACAGCAGGCACCCCGGCCGGCGGCGGCAGAGGCGCGTTATCACGCCCCGAATAGCGCGAAATCACCTGTCGGACCCCACCCGCTGCCTCCTGCGCAGCGGCAAGGGCCACCTCGCCCCAATGCCCGTCCAGCGAATGGGCATCGATGTCATGCAACTGCGTGGCAGCCCCCGATTCCTTGCCCTGCGCGTCCACCACCCGCCAGACCAGTTGCAGATGCTGCTGCGGATGGCCGGAGCCCCCGGGAATGACCTCGCTGACGCTCACCGCGCAGGCGACGGTGAAATCCGCCTCGCGCGGACTCTCCTGCACCGCATCCTCGGCATCGCGCAGCGACGCCACAAACGCCTGGGCCAGTGCCACGTTGCCATCGCCCGGCGCGCCCTTCACCCCGGCGAAATAGATCCGCGCGGCACGATGTTTCAGACTGTGCGGGTCCTGCGCCATCTGATCGGCCTGGATGCCCGTCAGGGCACCCGCGATCGCCAGTGCGAGCTGGCGCGCGGACTGGCGCAGCGCCTCCGCATCGCCGGCCGCCCAGGCGGCAGCGGGAACACCCACCCCTTCCCCGGACCCGCGCACCACGCCGGCCGGCGTCATGATGCTGTAGGTCGGGATCACCTGCCCGCCACGCGTCTCCGCGCCCAGCCGCAGCCACCAGTCGCCGGGGCGCACCGGCTGAGCCAGGGCCGGCACCGTCTGCTCCAGCAGGGCGGCCGCCATGTCGCGGCTCCATTCCCGTGCGGCATCGTCACCCAGCAAGGCCGCCGCCGGCAGCGGAATCGCCAGCCGCGCGGGCGGCGCATTGCGGGCCAGCGACCGCCCCACCTGCCCCGGATCACGGAACGGATGCGGCACGTCCAGACATCCGGACAGAAGCAGCAGGCTGGCAGCACCGGTCAGGCCAGCGAGACGACGAACAGGAAGCACGCGAATCATGCCAGACCTGTAGCACCAGCCGGCGCAATGACCGAAATCTGATGCCCGATCGGCCCACCCCCGGCCAGAGTCCGCCGCCGATGGCTGAAAAAGCGCACCTCGTCGCCCAGCGTGTCGACACCCAGCGCCACCGCCTGCCCCACGCCCGCACGGCGCAGGCGCGCCACGCAATACCCCGCCAGATCGAACTGGAAATGAT
This sequence comes from Gluconacetobacter asukensis, assembly GCF_014174375.1. Taxonomy (GTDB): domain Bacteria; phylum Pseudomonadota; class Alphaproteobacteria; order Acetobacterales; family Acetobacteraceae; genus Gluconacetobacter; species Gluconacetobacter asukensis. Next base: position 138,377 of record NZ_JABEQE010000010.1, on the reverse strand, counting down.
CCGCCCGCCGGCCAGCGGCAAAGAACGATGCCGCCGCCGGATCGGCCGCCAGCGCCTGGGCGCGCATATCGCCCCCGACCTCGTAACTGTCCTGCGCAATGCACGGACCGACGACCGCCCGCACCGAAGACGCCGCCGCCCCCAGCGCCACCATGGCCGCCAGCGTCGCCTCCAGCACACCGCCGACGGCCCCACGCCAGCCGGCATGCGCCGCCCCCACCACCCGACCGTCCGCCGAGGCGAACAGCACAGGCCCGCAATCGGCGGTAATCACCCCGAGCGCCAGCCCCGGCCGGTCGGTCACCATCGCGTCGGCGGCCGGCCCCTGCCCCACCGGCCAGGGCACCGTCACCGTTGCCACCCCGTCGCCATGAACCTGCGTCACCCCCAGCAGATGCTCCGGCGCCACACCCATGGCCAGCGCCACCCGCCGCCGGTTTTCCGCCAGCGCCGCCGGGTCGTCGCCCGAGCGGGTCGAACAGTTGAGGCTCGCATAAGGCCCCTCCGACACGCCGCCCAGCCGGGTAAAGAACCCGTGCGGCACACCGCCCAGCAGGTCATGATGCAGGATCGCATCCGAGGGAATCATCCCCCCGACATCGTCACGGATCATGGCATCCTCCCTCATCGCACATCGCCCCCGGCCGGCTCGACAGCAAAGCCGGGGGGCGCGGGCAGACCCGGCGACGTGATCGCCAGAGCCTTGAACAGGCGCCCCATCCGGTCCGGCGCCGCCAGCCGCTGGGCGGCGTCATGTATGGCATGGGCTTCCACCGGCGGCCGGTTGCGGGCCAGTTGCTCCGCCCGCGCGAACAGGCCCAGCCCGGCCAGCAGCGCCCCCTGCGTCACGCTGCCATGGCAGGCCGCCCCCGCCGCCGCACGGGCAAGGGCCGCGAAATCGACATGCGCCGTCAAGTCGGCCAGCCCGGGATCGGCCAGCGGCCAGGCCGGCTGGCCATCCCGCAGGGCCTGCAACGTGTCGCCCCACAGCGCGCCGTCATACCCGTAATCGATGAACAGGGCCGTGCCGGGCGACCGGGCAAACCGCGCCGCCAGCCCCCGCGCCACCGCCAGCGCCTCCGGGCAGCATTCCAGGATCTCGCCCTCGGGCACGGGCCGGTCGAACGGCCCCTCCGGCAGGTCGCCCGCCGGCAGGGCCACAAACCCCACCCCGTCCACAAAGCGTTCGCTCCACCCCGCCCCGGTCCTCACGAACTGCCGGATCGGCAACGCATCGAGAAATTCATTGGCCAGCAGGATCACCGGCCCGTCCGACAGCGCCTCGATCCGATCATGCCACGCCACGGGCTGCGCCGTCCGCCCCGCCAGCGCCGCGCGCTGCACCTCCCGCAGCCGGGGCGAGGTCTCGACCAGATGCACCCGCGCAGCCGCATGGCAATCCGGGGCAACCCGCGCCAGCAGCCGCGTCATGTCGGCCATCAGCGTACCGCGCCCCGGCCCCGCCTCGGCCAGGATGAACGGGTCCGGCCGCCCCATCCCCTGCCAGGTGATGGCCACCCACGCACCGAGGATCTCACCGAACATCTGCGAGATCTCGGGCGCGGTGACAAAATCGGCGAACGGGTCGCGCCCAGCATAATAGGCCGCATTGGCCCGCGCCATGAACCGGTCCAGCCGCTCCGGCATGGTGCCGCTCATGGGCCGCTCACGGGCGCTCCGCCTCTTCCGTCCCGATTGCGGCCGGCATCAGCACCGGACGCGGCGGCCTCATCATCGCCTGCGCCATCAGTCCCGCCCCCGCGATCGCCATCGGAATGCACAGGATCTGCCCCATCGTGGTCCCGAAGGGCAGGAACCCGATAAAGGCGTCGGGCTCGCGGAAGAACTCGCAGAAACTGCGCGCCACCGCATAGCCGAACAGGAACAGCCCGGCGAGGAAGCCCGGCCGTTCGCGAATCCGCTCGCTGCGCGCCACCAGCCACATCACGGTGAACAGTACCGCACCTTCCAGCAGCGCCTCATACAGTTCCGAAGGATGGCGCGGCTCCGGCCCCGCCTGCGGAAAGACCATCGCCCAGGGCAGGTCCGCCGACGCGGCACGGCCCCACAATTCCCCGTTGATGAAATTCGCGACCCGGCCCAGCCCCAGCCCCATCGGCACCACGACGGTCACCCGGTCGGAAAAGGCCAGAAAACTCAGACCGTTGCGCCAGGAAAACAGCGCCAGCGCCAACACCACCCCCAGCGCGCCGCCATGAAAGGACATCCCGCCATGCCATACCTGCAAGGCAGACAGCGGATGCTCCAGGTAAAGCTGGGGCTGATAGAACAGGATATAGCCCAGCCGCCCCCCCAGCACGACGCCGAGCGTGGCCCAGGTCAGGAAGTCGTCGACCTGCTCCGGCGTGGCGGCCCGGGGCGCCAGGGTCACCAGATGGCGCACCAGCCGCCAGCCGACCAGCAGCGCGGTGATATAGGCCATGGCATACCAGCGGATCGCCAGCGGCCCGACATGCACCATGACCGGATCGAATTGCGGAAAGATCAGTACAGGCAGCATGCGGCGTCCTTCGACGTCGAAAGGGGCAGAGACCGGGCGGGCGTCACAGATACGCGTCGTCGGTGGCGAGATAATCGTGAACGTAACGGCGGATGCCATCCTCCAGCGACGTGAAGGGCCTGGTGTATCCCGCCGCCCGCAGCCGCGTCATGTCGGCGCAGGTATAGGATTGATATTGCCCGCGCAGCGCCTCGGGCATGTCGACGAAGGAGACCTGCCGGGGCAGCCCGGCGGCATCGCAGACCGCATGGGCCAGGTCCAGATAGGTCCGCGCGACGCCGGTGCCGCAATTGAACAGCCCGCTGACCTGCGGATTGTCCAGCAGCCACAGCATGACGTTCACCACGTCTCCCACCCAGATGAAGTCGCGCGCCTGCGCCCCATCGGCCAGCCCCGGCACGTTCGAGCGGAACAGCGTGGCCGGCTGGCCACGACGCACCTCGTCGTACTTCACCTTCACGACCGAGATCATGCCGCCCTTGTGGTACTCGTTGGGGCCGTAGACGTTGAAGAATTTCAGCCCCGCCCATTGCGCGGGCGCCGGCTCCCCCGCGGCGACCCAACCCTGCACATGGCGGTCGAACACATGTTTCGACCAGCCATACAGGTTCAGCGGCCGCAATGCCTCCAGCCGCGCCGGATCGTCGGAAAACAGCTCCGGCCGGTCGGCGCCGCCATAGGTCGCGGCCGAGGACGCATAGATGAACCGCGCCCCTTCCCGCGCGCACCACTGCCACAGGCGCGCCGACAGATCGACATTCGTGCGCCAGACCAGGTCGCCATCCCGGGCGGTCGTCTCGCTGATCGCGCCCATATGCAGCACGGCCGACACGTCCGGCCGACTGTCCAGGAACGCTTCCAGCGCCTCGGGGGCCACCAGCCGGTCGGGCGCATGGCGCGCCACGTTGCGCCATTTGTCGCCCGTCCCCAGCCAGTCGACGACCACCGTCTCCTCGCCCCGCGCCCGCAGCGCCGCCTGTAGACATGAGCCGATGAAACCGGCCCCTCCGGTGATGATGATCATGCCCTACTCTATAAAACAGATCGCAGCAGGTTCGAAGAGGCGCCACGTCAGCCACCCACCCATCCGCATTGGCGGATGGCCTTGCGGCGCCGGACTGTCTATATGCTGCGCATGCAATTCCCTGGTCCGTGCCGCCCCGGCGGGTGCGGGCACAGACCCGGCAGTGAACACAGGAGGACCCGCCATGTCCGACAGGCCACGTTTTTTTGACGATCTCGCCGGTGTCGCCGGCGGCGCGCTCTCGGCCCTGGCCGGCGTGCGCGAGGAGGTCGGCGCCATCGTCCGCGTGCGGGTCGACGAAGTGCTGTCGACGCTGAACCTGGTCCGGCGCGAGGAATTCGAGGTCGTGCGCGAACTCGCCGCCCGCGCCCGCGCGGCCCAGGAGGATTCCGACGCCCGCCTGGCGGCGCTGGAAGCACGAGTCGCGACGCTGGAAGCCGTCATCACCCCGGACCAGCCCTTCCCGGCCCCTGAACCGCCGGGCGGCCCGTTCGGCAATTACGCCTGAAAAATAAATTTTTCGTCTCCATTGTCCGCACGCATGCGCGTGCGCTTGCCAGCATGGCAAGACCGCCCATAGGGTTGGGGTGTGACCGCGTTCCCACCCGTGGCGGGAACGGCACACGGTCCGTTCTGCAGACGTACGGGGTCCGACGCACGACGCCGGCCCCCTCCCTCCACGGCCTAGGGGAGTCCCACATGCCTGCCCTCTCCATCTCCTCTCCCAAGCACGACGCCAACCCGCTCGACCTGATGGAACAGATCGTCGGCGGGTACGAATGGGCGTTCGAACGCCGCAACGATTCGGAAATGGCCGCCGAAGCCCCCGGGAAATGGTGCGACTACGGTCTGTACTTCTCCTGGTCGCGCGAAGTCAGCGCCATGCATTTCACCTGCACGTTCGACCTCAAGGTCCCGCCCCAGCAGCGCCGGGCCCTGTTCGAACTGGTGGCCCTGGCCAACGAGCGGTTGTGGATCGGTCATTTCGGGATGGACCTGGAAAGCGGGATGCCACTGTTTCGCCACGCCGTCCTGCTGCGCGGCGCGCCCGGCGCGTCGATGGAAAGCCTGGAAGACATGATCGACATCGCCATCACCGAGTGCGAACGCTTCTACCCCGCCTTCCAGTTCGTGCTGTGGGGCGGCAAGACCCCGACCGAGGCGCTCGAGGCCGCCATGCTCGACTGCGCGGGCGAGGCGTGACCGAGGGAAAGACCCCGGCAGGTTCGCTTCCCCCGCTGCTGCTCGTCGGATGCGGGCAGATGGGCGGGGCGATGCTGGCCGGCTGGCTGGCGGACGGGCTGGCCCCGTCCGTCATTCTCGACCGGCACCGCGACGATATCCCGGCACCGCACAGCGTGGTCCGGCAGGCCTCCGACCTGCCGGACGATTTCACGCCCGCCCTGATCATCCTGGCAACGAAACCGCAGAAGGCGGCCGAGATCCTGCCCTCCATCGCGCGTTTCGCCCGCCATGCGCCCATCCTGTCGGTCATGGCCGGCAAGACGGTCGGCGGCCTCACCGCAGCCCTTGCCGAAGCCGGCACTCCGGGCGCGACCGTCATCCGCGCCATGCCCAACACGCCCAGCGCCGTCGGCCAGGGCATGACCGTCTGCTTCGCCCCCCCTGCCGCGACCGAGGCCGACCGCGCGCTGTGCACCCGCCTCCTCTCGGCGGTGGGCGACGTGGCCTGGGTGGCGGACGAGGCGCAGATGGACGCCGTCACCGCCGTATCCGGCAGCGGCCCGGCCTATGTCTTCCTGCTGGCCGAACTGATGGAGCAGGCCGGCATCGCCCAGGGCCTGCCCGCCGACCTGGCCCGGCGGATCGCCCGGCGCACCGTCTCGGGCGCCGGCGCACTGATGGAGCAGTCCGGCATCGACGCGGCCGAACTGCGCCGCCGCGTCACCAGCCCCGGCGGCACGACCCAGCAGGCGCTGGAGGTGCTGATGGCCGCGCGGGCCTGGCCGGCGACGATGGAGCAGGCCATCGCCGCGGCGGCGCGGCGCGCGCACGAACTCGCATCCTGAGCGGCGAACTTGCACGCGCCTGCGCCGTAATTTAACCGCAATGAAGACCAAGCCTCCCGGATCGGCCGGACCAGGCCACAGACCAGATGACCGTCAGAAAGCTTATGGATAACGATCAGTTCGACGATGCCCTGCTTCGCGCCGCCATGGAGCGTGCCGCCCTTTACGGTTGGGGACGGCTGACCGTCGTCGATGCCGCGCGCGATGCCGGCGTGCCGCTGGACGAGGCCCGGCGCCGCTTTCCGGTCAAGACCGCCATCCTGCTGAAGCTGGGACGGCTGGCCGACGAGTCCGCCCTGGTCGATGACGGCAGCACCGGGGACGTGCGGGAACGGCTGTTCGACGTGCTGATGCGCCGCTTCGACGTCCTGCAGCAATATCGCGAGGGCGTGCGCGCGGTCATGCGCGCCCTGCCGTTCGACCCCGCGCTGGCCCTGTTCCTGGCCGCCACCACGGCCGAGAGCATGCGCTGGATGGCGGGCGCCGCCGGCCTCGACATCTCCGGCCCCGCGGGCGCGCTGCGCATCCAGGGCCTGATCGGCGTCTGGGCCTATACGATGCGCGCGTGGGAACGCGATGACAGCGAGGACATGTCCCGCACCATGGCGGCCCTGGACCAGGCGCTGGACCGCGCCGCCCGCCTGGGCAGCATGCTGACCCGCCGCCGCGCGGCCACGCCGGAGATCACGCAGCCCATGGAGCCGATCGATCCGTCGATCGACCTGCCGCTCGACCCGCTGCCCGACCAGTTCTAAACCCGCGATACAGAACCCCCTTTACGCGGCCCCGTCCTTCCCTCTAGAAGGGCGTGGCCGACATGATCGGGTCCAATGGGGCGTAGCCAAGCGGTAAGGCAGCGGATTTTGATTCCGCCATGCGGAGGTTCGAATCCTCCCGCCCCAGCCAATCCGACAACGCGATGACACGCTCCCCCGCCGATGCCCCCTCGAAAGAAGAGGTCGGGAACGGCAGGCCGTGCATACGCAACGGCACCCATTCCCATCGCCGCCGCGGCGGCCTCTTCATATTGATTTCGAAAAGAAATATGGTATTGAAGCATTCCGTTGCACGATCGCATCGTCAGCCGGTCATGACAATTGTCCCCGGCGCGCGGCCGGCCGCATGCAGCCCGTCCGCAACAGGTGACCAGTGGACCCGGATGTCGGGATTTCACAATCAGAAAGACATGCGCAGGATATTTCCGGCCTCGATCCTGACAGACCGAAATCGCGGCCACTCCTGGCGCTGACGACGCCATAATCGCGTCAAGACCGGGCATCCGAAGAACAGAACCGGCACGCCCTCTCCGACCGAGCAGAGAAAGCGGATCTTTCTACGCCCGTCTTGCGGGCGTGGGCCACGGCCGACAGGCGGCCGTGGCGGGAAGGCTGTTCAGACCGCCTTCTTCAGGTTCGGACTGGCCTTGAAACGAACGGTCTTGCCGGCCTTCACCTTCACCGGCTCGCCGGTGCGCGGGTTCAGCGCCTTGCGCGCCTTGGTCTTCTTGACCGTAAAGGTCCCGAAAGACGGCAGCGTGAACCCGCCTTCCTTCTTCAGTTCCTTGACGATCGCGGCAATCAGATCGGACGCGGCCTGGTTGGCGGCGACCCCCGTGCAGTCGATCGAATCCTGGATGACGGCTGCAATGAAGGCTTTGCTCATGTGTTCTCTCTTCTCCTGCCAGGTCCTGGAAATACATTCGCGACGGGGTGGACCGTCGCGACGCTCTGAATCAGCGGTCGCGGCTTTTAGCGCGCTGTTAAATATTATGCCACAAAATTCTTTGATGCATACGAATTCTTGCTGACACGCACTACGAAATAGCCACCCCTTCCCGAAACTGCCCGATTTCGCGGAAAACTGGACAAGAGACGATGAAAGATAACGGACTCGCACCACTTTTCGTCCGATGACCCGGCCGCGCGTCACCTGCCTGTTCGCCCAATACGACCCGGCAGGCCTGCTGCGCCCACATGTCCGCCATTACCTGGGCGAGCTCGCCGCCAGCGGCATGACGGTCCATCTCGCACTTTCGGGGGCCTGCGACCTGTCGGCGGATATCGCCCGCTTCTGCGCGGAGCGGGGCATCACGCCGCATCTCCGGCCCAATCGCGGCATGGATTTCGGCGCATGGCAGGATCTCCTGGCCGCCGGCTGCGCCAGGGGCGCCGAACGGATCGTCCTCGCCAATGACAGCGTGTTCGGCCCGCTGCGTCCCCTGGCACCGATCCTGGACCGCATGATGGCGCGCCCCGCCGATGTCTGGGGCCTCGTCGAATCCCGCTTTCCGGTCTGGCATCTGCAATCCTGGTTCCTGTGCTTCGGCGCCGATGCACTCGCCCACCCGGCCATCCGGCGCGTCCTCACCCTGCCATTCGCCGAGATGAACAAGGACGAGATCATCCTGCACGGCGAAATGGGCCTGGGCACCGCCATCCGCGCGGCGGGCCTGCACGCCGCCTCGGCCTGGGCCGACACTGCACGGGGGCCGCGCCGCCTCGTTCCCGTCAATCCGATGCATATCGACTGGCTGTCGATCGCGCGCGCGCCCGACACCCCCTTCATCAAGATCGAGCTTCTGCGCGACAATCCATGTGGAATCGGCTGGACAAACGCCTGGCGCGACCTGCTGGCAAAACGCGATCATTTCCCCGCCGCCTGGATCGACGACATGCTGCGTGGCCGGCCCGACACCGCCTGCATGGCCGGGTGGAAAAGCCGCCTGCTGTTCCTGCTGCTCAGCCGGGACCGGCCGGCAATCCTTCGGGCCATGACCCGGCGGCCCCCCGCAGCAGTTCCAGCAATGTCTCCGCCTGCTGTTGCCAGGTAACCAGCTGGCTCTTGCAGGGATTGACATGGCCCGCCAGACGGTCCGGCCGGTCCAGCAATTCCGTCACCGCCGCCACGAGTTCGCCCGTCTCGGCCGTCAGCCCGATCAATGTGCCGTTCACGCCGGCCACGATATCCTCCGCCTGCCCCCCCGGCGCCGAGGCAACAACCCATACATCGCGGGCCAGGGCCTCGCGTACGGTCAGGCCATAGCTTTCCGGCCAGCATGACGGAAACAGCAGGACGTCGATCGAATCAAAGAAGGCATCGATCGTCCCGTCATCATAGGCCGGCACCACCTCGACCGCGCCCCGCGTCCGCCAGTCGGCGACGTCGATCGTGTTCATGCCCAGCACCGTCTTGTTATCGACCAGGCGCAGCACCCAGTCTCCCCGCTCCAGCGCCTCGAACGCGGCACGGATCAGCGGATAACCCTTCACCGCCTCCACACCCCCGACATAGCCGAAACGCAGCGGGCTGCCGGCCGGCCGCCGCGATCTGCGCCCGACCGGCCAGCGAAAGCCGTTGCGATGCACCACGATCCGCGCCGGATCGACACCATTGGCCAGATGCAGGTCGCGATGCGTGGCGCTGGGGCTGAGCAGAAGTGCTGCATCGCGCAACGCGGCCCCCGCCAGCGCCGCGCGATCCTCCAGATACCGCGCCTCCGGCCGGCAGCGCTGGCAGGCCCGAAGATCGATCCGTTTCTGGCCGCAGAAACGCCCATCCGCGCGCACCATGAACTGCCGGTCGCACAACCACCAGGAATCATGCAGCGTGATGACATAAGGAATGCCCCGCGCCCGGCACACATCCACCAGCCCCACGCCCAGCCCCTGGGTGGCATGAAGATGGACCACATCGGGACGAAACGCCGCGACATGCTGCTCGAACAGCGCGGCGGCCGCCGGATGGTGAAACATCATGATGCCATCGGCCGTCGCCGGCAGATCGACCGCCACCACCGGCACGCCGCGATGCGTATAGCGCGCCGCCGCCGCCGGACGGTCCGGATCGCCCGCATGGCCCGGCCGGGCCGTGAAGACCGACAGCTCGGCCCGCCCGCCGGCCCGCAGCCGCTCGACCATTTCCACGGCAACATGCGTCGCCCCGCCGAAAGCCCGTGGCGGGTAATAGACATTCACGCACAGCACCCTCAACCGCCCGTCCCGGACCACGGGCGGCGGCGCACCGAATGCCGCCCGCAGCTGCGCCTGCGCCACCCGCGCAGGCGCATAGCGCGCCATGACATCGGCACGCGCCCGCTCCCCCACGGCGCGCCGCAGCGCCCCATCGCCCGCCAGCGCCAGCAGCGCACGCGTCCACTCCCCCTCGCTCGCGGCCAGACAACCGGTGTGGCCATCGACAATCACATCGGCAAAAGCCCGCCGGGGCGAACAGACCAGTGGCACGCCGACGGCAGCAGCTTCCAGATATTTGATGTTGCTCTTCGCATCATTGAAGACACTGTCTTCCAGAGGCGCGATCGCGATATCCGCGCGCGCCATCAGCGCCAGATAATCCGCATAGGGCCGGCCGGGCAGCACCACGACCCGCTCACCCAGCGCCCGCATCGCAGGCGGCAATGCCAGCTCGCCCACAATCCACAGCACCAGCCTTGCATCTTCCGCCATCGCCGCGATCAGCCCAGGCGCCGCCACAAGAAAATCGGCATCATGCGTACGCGTGCCCGATCCGTAGATCACGACGACCGGTCCACCCTCGTCGTCCGCACGCGGCGGCAGAGACGCAAGCGCCGACCGCGCCGCATCCAGCGTTTCCGCATCAAGCGCATTGTCGATAACGGCCACGTCCGCCACGCCGGCATCCCGCATCGCCTGTGCCAGGACCGGGGTGGAGGCAATGCCCTTTCCGCACCCCAGCATGCAGGCACGGAACAATCCGGCCCCAAACAGCAGGCGTCCGCGCTCCTGCTTCGACAGCATCGCCAGGTTGCCGTTCCGGGCATAGAGGTCACGATCGAAGATCAGATCGTCGACTTCCCACCAGGACGGAATGGCCAGGCGGCACGCCTCGTCCAGCATCCCCTGCACGGACGCAAAGGCCGGCACGCGGTAGAACACCACGCCGGAACAGAATTGCAGCGCGCCGAGCGCCTCGGCGGTATGGCGCCAATCCACCACCCGGCATGCCCAGCCCAGAAGCCGCATCTGTTCGACGCGCTGCCAGACACGATATTTCGCGCATTGCGACAGGCTGAGTTCCGCAATGACCAGGATCAGGGGCGTCCAGTCGGCCGGCGCCACCACGGGCAGGCTCTCTCCCTGCCCCCCGCGCAATGGGGCGCCGGCCGCGCGCGGAAACAGCGCGCGCCCGACATAGCCCAATGCCGGCCCGATTCCGTCACGCCCGACCCGGGCCCACAGGCGCGCCGCCGCCTCGCTCAACGGGCGGCCGAACGGATCGCGACCACGCGTCATCGCCCGGATAATCCGTGCCACACGCAGGAGGCGACCGGACAGGGCCCGATCCTGTATCGCCATCAGATGGCGCAACTGGTCCAGTTCCGCCCGCAGATCCGCCGCCCGCGCGGCCTGCAGCCGCACGCCGGCCTGCGCAAGACCAGGATCGTCGGACAGCGACAGGCCGGAGGCGGAACCGTCCACGTGCCGCGATCAGCTCAGGGTAAAGTCGCTGGCCTTCAGGTCCGTGATCCCGACGAACGTGATCCGCGTGCTGTCGCTCAACTGGATCGTGCTGTTGCCGCCCGCAACGGTCGCGGCGGACAGAATCCCCTGCAACCCGTTATTGTTCTGGTACCCGTATTGATACAGCGCGACCAGATTCCCGGCCGAGCTTCCGAAATCGGTAATGATATCGGTACCCCCGCTGCTGGGCCCGTTGGTGAAGGCGAACAGATTGTCGCCGCTGCCACCCGTCATCGTCGCGCTGCCGGTGCCGCCCACCAGCGTATCGTTGCCTGTCCCGCCGACAAACGTCACATTGCCGCCATCCGCAAAGGCATGCAGCGGGTTGCTGGCCTGCGCGCCGTCCAGCGTCTCGTTCCCCGCATTGGCCACGAACAGGGTCGGGCCGGACGCCCCCAGCGTCATGTTCAGGCCCGCTGCGCCGAAGATGGTGGACTGGCCGGCCACCACGCTCGTCATGCCGGTGCCGTTCAGGAAGGTCAGGCTGCCGGTCACGCTGATCGTATTGCCGACACCCTGGACGACCTGCAGGTCTCCGGCTGCGGAAATCGTGTCGGAGACCCCACCGCCGATCGTGCCCGACGACCCGGTGAACGAAACCTTGTCCTGCGCCCCGCCGGTGACGGTGCTGCCCCCGCCCACCGAGACGATGCTGCCGGCGGAATTGTCGACGACGGTCGCATTCGCCCCCAGCAGGACCAGCGAACTGCCGGCATTGATGGTCACCGACTGGGTGCCGAGTGCACCGACAATGGTATCCGTCCCCATCGAGACGACATCGTTGTTGCCATCACCGAGGAAGATCCGGTTTTCACCCCCTCCCGCATTGACGGTATCATTGCCGCCGTCGGTCACGACCAGATCGTTGCCCGCGCCCATATTGATGGTGAAGTTACCTGTCCCGCCGATGAAGACATTGTCACCAGCCGTCGCCAGAAAGCTGCCGCCCGCCGGTCCGCCCAGAAAGGTCGTGCCGCCCAGCGTGCCGGAAATGACATCCACCGGGGTCGTGACCGCATGCGCGTCGATGGCCACCGGCGCCTTCAGCACGGCATCCGTCGCACCGCCCGACAGCGCGCCCGCCACGATGTTGACATAGGCGCCATCCAGCGCATAGGCGCCGCCGACCGTGATCATCCCGACCGCATTGGCGCTGCCGGCGGCGTTGAAGCCATTCTGCAGAGTGGAAAAATTCTTGCCCGCGGCACTTGCCCGCAGAGCCGCCGCATAGGCATTGGCCAGGGCAAGCGTATCGCCGCCATCGACCGTCACGTTCACATTGGTGCCCGCGGCACCCATCACGGTTACAATCGCCACAGCCCGCTCCCCGACGTTGCCTGGCCGGACGACGACATGTCATCAGCCATTCCAAACCGATCCGGAACCGCATCGCACGACGATGCCCGCCCGGAATGACGGGACCATGTAAGCGTGGAGACCTTCCCAAAATATTAACATCCTGTCGTGCAGGATCGAAAAATCATCGGCCACCGCAAGAGGGACGCACGATAATCCGATGGATGCAGACGATTGGCTCCCCATGGCCCACACGCTGCCGGACGCGCCCGGATTGCTGGGATGCGACGCGCTCGATCCCTATTTCCTGACGCCGCCGGACCTGGACCCCGATCCCGCCATCAATATGGTGCTGCCGTTCCTGGCCTGGGTGGTCACCCTCGCCCGCCCCCACAGCATCGGCCTGGCCCCCGGCCGCCCCGCCCTGCACGCGCTCCTGACGGAACAGGCCCACCGCCTGCGCCTGACGCTGACCGTCCACGCCGTCACCGACCATCCACGTCCCGGCACCTGCGACCTGCTGTGGGTGGCGTTGCCGCCGGCGGATATCGGCGACCAGACACCGGAACATCTCGCCCCGCTTCTGTCACCGCACGGTGCGCTGCTGCTGTACGGGCTGGATAACGCAACCGACCGGCATGCCGCATGGTCCCGCTGGCTGGCCGAAATCCCGCGCGCCACAATGCCGCTGGGCCATGGGCTGATATTAGCATTCCCTGGGGCATTCCCTGGAGCCTTGCCCGGGCCGGGCGCACCGCTCGCCGGCCTCTGCGACGCCCTGAACCGCGCGCAGGGGGATAGCGTGGCCGCCAACCTGGCCAGCCGCTTCGCCGCCATCGGCACGCATTGGGCAACCCGGCGCGCCCTGGCCGATGCGCGGGCGGAACTGGCCGAGACCCGCGCCTCCCTCAGCCGCGCCCGGCTGGACGCCATGGAATTGCGGCTCGAACGGAACCGGCATGCACCGCCCGCCGATCCACCGGCCCCCACCCCTCCCGACAGTCCAACGCCAGCCACCTCCGCGCCACCCCCCACACCCACACCCACCCTCCGGGCCCGGCTGGCCCGGCGGCTGGCACGCCCACAGCCCATCCCGGCGGAAACACCGCCTCCCGAACCAGCGCCCGCCCGCCGGCCCATCCGCACGGTCCTGTTCATCTCCGGCGAGCCCGCGACACCCGGCACGATCTACCGCGTCGACCGCAACGCAGCCGCCTGCCGCGCAGCCGGGTACGAGGCAAGAAGCCGCGACTGCGCCGCCGTCGGCCCCGACGACATTCTCTGGGCCGACCTGATCGTCCTGTGGCGCGTGGAATATAGCGGCCATGTCGATACGCTGATCCGGATGGCGCGCGCGCGCGGCGCCCTGCTGGCCTTCGACGCCGACGATATCGTGTTCGAACCCGAACTGGCCCGCGGCGACCTGATCGACGGCATCCGCACCAGCCCCGCCCCCGTGGCGCGGATCGAACGCATGTATGCCGACATGCAGCGGACCCTCCGCCAGTGCGATCTCGCCATCGCCACCACCGAGACCCTGGGCGACCGGATGCGCCCCTACACGCCCCTGACGGTGATCGTGCCGAACATCCACGACCAGGGCACGCTGGAGCGGTCGCGCCGGGCCGCCCGCCGCCGCGCGGCCACCCCATCCGACGGGCTGGTACGGATCGGCTACGCCACCGGATCACGCACCCACCAGCGCGATTTCGCCCGCGCCCTGCCGGGGCTGCTGGCGGTCATGGCCCGGCGGCCGGACGTGCGACTGGTCCTGTTCCGCGAACCGGGGGGCGGCCGCCCACTGCTGCTGACCGAGGAATTCCCCGCCCTGCACGCCTGCGCATCGCAGATCGAATGGCGCGACATGGTCGCGCTGGACGCCCTGCCCGGCGAGCTGGCGCGGCTGGACATCTCGATCGCCCCGCTGGAAACCGGCAATCCGTTCTGCGAAGCCAAGAGCGAGCTGAAATTCTTCGAGGCCGCCCTGGCCGGAACCTGCACCATCGCCTCGCCGACCGCCCCCTTCCGGGCGGCAATCCGCGATGGCGTCACCGGCCTGCTGGCCGACAGCGACGCGGAATGGGCAGGGGCACTGCTCCGGCTGGTGGACAATCCATCCCTGCGCGCCCGCATGGCGCGCGACGCGCTGCATACGGTCCTGTGGGAATACGGCCCCCAGCGTCAGGCCACCCTGCTGGGCCTGACGATCGCGGGCCTGGCAGGCGGCCAGGCCACCGCACAGGCCGGCGCGCTGGCGCTGGCGCTGGCACGCGGTACCACCCGCGTGCGCGCCGTGCCCACCATCCCCGACAGCGAGACATTGCTGCACCAGGACCAGTTGCAGGATGCCGCGGTCACAATCGTCATCACCGCGTACCAATACGCCGATCACATCATCGAGGCCCTGGAATCGGTCCGCCACCAGACGCTCGAACCGCTGGACCTGATCGTGGTGGACGATGCCTCGACCGACGATACGACGGCCCTGGTCAGCGGCTGGATGGCCCGGCATGGCAGGCGCTTCAACCGCCTGCTGCTGCTGCGCGCGCGCCACAATGCCGGGCTGGGCGGCGCCCGCAATATCGGCATGGCCGCCGCCGAAACCCCGTATGTCATGCAGCTCGATGCCGACAACCGCCTGCTGCCCGACGCGTGCGCCCGCCTGCTGGGCGCCATCCGGCAGGCGGATGCGGGCTTCGCCTATCCCATCATCCGCCGCTTCGGCCGGGCGGACAGCGTGATGGGCGATATCCCCTGGCATCCGGGGCGCCTGGTCGGCGGCAATGTCGTCGATGCCATGGCCATGGTGGCAAAATGGGCGTGGGCGGCGGCCGGCGGCTATTACGTGTCCCGCGACGCCATGGGGTGGGAGGATTACGATCTCTGGTGCAGCCTGGCCGAACGGGGCATCGCCGGAGCGCATGTGCCCGAAATCCTGGCCGAATATCGCGTCCATGACGCCGCCATGACCGACAGCGTGACCGAACGCGCGGCCCACAAGCAGCGCGTGGTCGCCCTGCTGCGCGCCCGCCATCCCTGGATACGCCTGACGGCGCCGGAGGCGAGAAGCCGGGCCTGACGGGCGCCCGCGCCGCGCCCCGGACCTGCGTCAGCATCATGCACCTGCCATCCCCGACCGCAACCGGCCATTCAGGCCGCTCTCGCCCGCCAGCCCGCATTTCCAGGCTCTCATCGGCGCCCCGAGGGATCGGCAGTGAACCGCCCCGGGATTGGCGGAGACGACCGGACGCCACCTTCATGAACCCCGGCGGAGACATACCAACTATTTAATTCTGGGCATCTCATTTTCATGGCCTGTTCGCGCGCGTACAGGCCATGAACTGGAAGAGGATATCTCCATGGTTGGTAGTGCATTCCCCGTCGGCAGAAGAAGCGCATGGGGCACCCGTATGGCAGCGGCCTTGCTTGCCCTGGCAACGGTAGCCACATATGATGCGGCGTATGCCGCCGAAAGCGACGTACAGTCCCAGTCCACGCAATCCCTGATCATTTCCTATCGCAGCACTCCTGCCGGGCGACCGGCCCTGCTGCACACGCTGCGCACCCAACTGGCACCACGCCTGCATGCGTTGCAGGCCCAAGGCAGCCTGGCACATTACCGCATCCTGTTCAGCCGCCTTGTCGACGCGAACACCTGGGACGCATTGCTGATCCTCGACTTACGCAACGATGCACAGCTCGCCTCCTGGCGGACGATCGATGCCAGAACCCCCGCCGGGCTGAGCGCGACTGACTTGACGAATGTCACAGCCGTGGAAAGCACGCTCTCCGATCCGGTCGGCCATGGCGGCCCTGCCGATGACGGTCCGGACGCGGTCTACATGGTGGTTCCCTACGATTATTTCGTGCCGACGAAGGACTACACTGCCTATGTCCGATCCTATGTCTTTCCGCAGACCGACGGGTGGATCGCGGCCGGCGCTCTCAATGCCTACCAACTCTATGCCGCCCGCTACGGTGCCGGCCGGAACTGGATGTCGATGCTGGTGCTGGCCTATCACGGCGATAACGGGCTGGACCAGCGCAACGACGTCATCGCCGCTACCCGCAAGACCTTGAGCGCGAACCCCGGCTGGGCGGCAACGGCTAGCGGAAAAGGCCATATCCGTACAGAGAAAGCAGCCATGATCGCGGACCTGATCGCCGGCGGCTGAACCCGGGCGCCCGGCTCGCCATTGGCTGATCCCGCACGGGCGCCATGTCTGCAAGCCGCCGCCCCATATACCGGCGCGGCCCCGCGGGGGAGCCGTGCCGGTATGGCGCCCAAGGTTCCGGCGCCAGCGACCGGCTGAACGCGGCACGCCGGCGCGCGGCGTTCAGCCGGCGCGTACGACCAGAACGTGAAAGCTGCCTGGGATCATGGCCCCGTGCGCCTGCCCGGGCGCGGGGGGCGAGAAACGCGCGGCGGGCAGATACAGCGTGCCGGTCCGGGCGTCCAGGGCGCCGGTGCGTGCGCCCGTTTCGGTCGGAATGCGCTTCACGCCCCCGGGCACGCCGGCACCCGCCAGCGAGATCTGGTCCAATTCCCCGCTGGCGCCGCATGGGATGTAGGCGCGCCGCCGCATGGCATCGAGGATGACGGCATCGGGCCCGCCGCCGATGGCGACCAGGCCTTCCAGCGTCTTCCGCCCAGCCGAGACGATTGCGGCCTTGCCATTGGCGCAGGCCGCGATCAGCCGGTCCGATGCCTTGTCGTACGCCAGGCCGCTGGGCCCGGCGCACGCGCCCAGCGCGATGGCCGGCCCCGCCGCCATGGCGGCGGTGTCGACCGTCTCGATCTCGTTGGCGTCCTCGTTATTGACGTACAGCGTCCCATCCTGGCCCAGCGCGGGGAATTCCAGCCCCGGCTTCAGCGTCACGGTGGCCGTGACCTCCCTGGATGCCAGGTCGATGACCGACACCGTGCCTCCTTTGGCGTTCATCACGAATGCCCGTCCGTGTCGCTCGTCGATGACGGCGCCATCCGGCTTGCGGCCGACGGCGACGCGGCCCGTTTCATGTCCGTCCGTCCTGTCGATGAAACGAACGGTATCGTCGTCACCGCTCGTCACCAGCAGATCCGTGCGGCCCTTCAAGGGCAGCACGGCATGGCCATGCTGGATCTGCCCGATGCTGACGGCGGCCTTCCCGTTCTTCAGGTCGTAATCCGTCACGGAGGTCGCCCGCGCGACATACAGGTGGCCCGTCCCGCGATCGAATGCCGCATAGTCGTAATTGCCGTCCGGCCCCGGCAGGTCGCCGGCCCGGGCAGCCGGCGCCGCGCAGGCGCATGCCGCGACCATGCCGGCCACGAAGCCCCATCCGATCGATTTCAATCCACGCTTCATGTCATATTCTCCAGATTTCCGATATACTGCCGTACCGTGACGCGTCGACCGACGCCCCGGCTCAGAAATGTCCGCGCACGCCGCCCAGCACGGTCTCGTAATAGACCTCGCGCTGGATGGGCCGGCTGTCGCTGGTGCCTTCGATGAACTTCAATGGCGTATTGGTCAGATTCTTGACCGAGGCATAGAGCGCCAGGTTTTTCGTGATGGAATAGGACGCCGACATGTCGACGCGCAGGCGGTCCGCCGTCCAGATATCGGTGGCCTGGGAACCGCCGATCGCGAACAGGTTGCGCGAGACATAGTTGACGCCGACGCGGATGCTGAATTTCGGGTCCTCGTAATAGAGCGCCGCATTGATATTGTTGTTCGAGGTGGATGGCAGCGGCGCGTCGATACCGGGATGGACCTGCCCGGTCGAGATGATCCAGGTATAATTTCCCTCGAACCCCGTATATTTCAGGATGCTCGGCAGGAACGTGAATTTCTGGTTATAGACGGCCTCGAAACCGTAGGCCTGGGCATGAGGAATATTTTTCCAGCTGACGACGTTCACGATGCCGGCCAGGCCGCCGTAATTCACGTAACGATCCTGCCGCGGCATGATGTAGTTGCTGATTTCCTTGTCGAAGGCACCGACGGAGATCAGCCCTCCGTTGCCGGTATAATATTCGAGCGATGCATCGAAGGCGTCGCTCGTCATGGCCGGCAGGCCGGGATTACCGCGCGAGATGGTGCCCGTGCTGGCATCGACGGTCGTGGAGGCGGTATTCTGGTTGAATCCGGGACGCGCCAACGCGGTGGAATAGGACAGCCGCCCGATCAGGCGCGGCATGAAGGTGTAACGGAATTCGACATCCGGCAGGTAATTGAAATAATTCTGCCTGACTGTCGTCGGGGAGAGCACTGTATTGCCATTGGCGTCGATCGTCGTCAGAACGCCCTGGTAATGTCCGTTCGTCGCCTCGAAACGCATGCCGGCCATGACATGTAGTGCCTCGGAGATGTTCCCTTCATACTGGAAATAGCCGGCATAGACATTTTCGTGGTCGAGCTGCGTTCCCTGCAGGCTGGAAATCGCGTCGCCCGCCGGGTCGGACTGGGGCAGGGCGGGCGTGCCGGCAAGGGCGTAAATCCCGGCGCTGTCCACGAACGGGCCGATATTATATTGGTTCTTGTAATAAAGATTGTCCGGACCGTAGGCGAAGCTGGACAGCGGGATCGTGCCGTCGCCGGTCCAGTTCCTGTTATCCTGGGACGTGGTGCGACGACGCAGACGGACCAGGACGCCGACCTTCAACGAACTCTGATTGCGCAGGACGTCCAGCGGGATCAGGGCGTTGGCACCGCCCGACCATTCATTGTCGGAATTTTTCTGCATATTGTCCGCGAGGCTGGTCAGCCTGTAATCGCGGTTCGCGTAGCCTGTGCCATCCAGTGCGGCAAGCGTCGGTTGGTTGGGAGTGGCCATATTGTTGTAGGCGACGGCGGTCGGGCCGGACATGTCGGTGAAGGTCGCCGTCCGGGCCAGCGGGAAATTGCCGTCGCCATGCGACCAGGCTCCATGATAGTCGATCCTGACCCGGCCGATCGTGTTCCGCCCGCCCCAGGTCGCCATGTCGTTCTGGACCGTGTTCAGGCGTTCGACAGCCTGTTTCTGAAAGGTCGCCTGCGGGGCGACGAATCCGGCCTGGTTCGTACCGGCAAGACAATTATAGGGCGCGGGACAATTGCCGTCCCCGGCGCCTGAATCCAGGCCGTTCGCGATCAGGCTGTACCGGTGATAACCTTCGTGATAGCCCGATTCCGCGAACCGGACGAAGAAATGATTGTCTCGGTTCGGATCGAAATCCAGTTCGCCGCCCCGATTGTAGCGGCGGCGAAAATACTGATAGCGCCGCATGTCGATCGTCGAGAGCAGCTTGTCCGGATAGCCCAAGGATTGCTGGTCGGAATAGGCCTCTTCCACATCGTCGACGCCGCGCTGGTCGTTATACATGCCGGCCGTGGCGAAGATGGAAAACGGCCGCGGGTTGGAAACCCAGCCCCCACCCACGCCCGACCCGGCCTGGCCATAGGGGCCCGGATGCCCGCCGAAGCCGAAGCTGGCTCCGGCGGTGATCTGGCCGTTGACCACCGGCGTGCCGCGCAGGGGTTCGGCGCCGCCGCCGATGTCAAATTCGACGAACGGCTTGCCGTTGGGTTCCTGCGTGCGGGGCACGAGGTCGATCGTACCGCCCATGGCCTCGCCATCCTGGTCCGGACGCATCGTCTTGGTCAGGACGACCGAGGCCACCATGCCGGCCGGAATCGCGTCCAGCGCGACCGCGCGGGCACCGCCGAAGACCGAAGCTTGGTTCGACGGCATCACGCGCACGCCGCCGAACGTGACGCCGCTCAAATCCGCGTCGAGACCGCGAATATTGACGAATCGCCCTTCGCCGGTATCGGTCTGGAGCGAGACGCCCGACATGCGCGAAATCGCCTCGGCCATGTTGATGTCAGGGAGTTTGCGGATTTCTTCCGCCGTGCGGACGGTGATCGCATTCGGCGCGTTGCGTTCGGACGCATTCGATGCCGCAATGCCGGTCAAGGCGCCGATCACGTCGAACTTCTCGCCCGCCCCCCCATTGCGGGCCAGCGCATCGTCGTGGATGGCGGCGGCCGTGGCTGGAGCAGCGGCGGCGGGTTGGGCCGTGCGGTGGGCATGGCGGGCCACCATGTGTTTGCGCGTCCCGGCCTTGCCGCCCTTCGCCTGCGGGTCCTGGTGACTGGTGCCGTCGCCGGCGCGCGCGGATGCCGGCATGGAAACTCCGGCCATCAAAGTCAAAGAAATGGCAAGACTACCGTACCGACACGCCTTGCGATGAGCAGAATACTGCATAAGACACCTTTTAACCGGTAAATATAGAGTGCGGCGCTCTCTGACGGCGCCTTACCGGTCTCCGCCAAAACCATATCCGCGAACAGCCAATTACAATTTTTTACAATATTTGCGCATGAAGATTGGGTTACAGTCCAAAGTGTAGCAATACTTAATCTATGTTGGGTATTATTAACTTACCAGCCATTCCGGTGCGCGCCTGTGGTGGCCGGCATGGTCACTTCGCAGCGCAGGCCATGCGGCGCATTGTCCAGCAGCCTGATCTCACCACAATGAAGACGGACGATCGCGCGCACCATGCTCAGCCCCAGGCCCGTTCCCGGCGTGGCACGGCTGCCGTCCAGACGGACCATCTTGCCGAACACACGCTCGCGCTCATGCGCCGGAATGCCCGGGCCGGTATCGGCGACGGCCAGGACGACCTTCCCAGCCGCCCGCCGCGCGGTGACCGTGATCCGGGTTCCCGCGGGGGAATGGTTGATCGCGTTCTCGATCAGGTTCGCCAGCACCTGGGTCAGCAGGACGCGGTTGCCGTCCAGTTCCAGTCCGCCTTCCGGAGGGACCAGGACCAGCGTTTGTCCGTGATCCTCGGCCACCGGGCCGTAGAGACCGGCGAGAGACGCCAGAAGATCGGCGACCGGCAGTCTCTGGGGGTCAGGCGCCCTGTCGTCGGCCTCGATCTGCGCCAGCTTGAGCAGCGTGGAGAAGATCTCCAGCGCCTCGTCGAGACAGGCCATCGACCGCGTGATCGCTCGCACGCGGTCCTGCGGCGCCGTGGCCTCGGCGGCCATGTCCAGTTGCTCGCCCAGGCGCGCCAGCGGACGACGCATGTCGTGCGCGATATCGTTCGTGACCTGGCGGATGCTGGCGATCTGCGCCTCATTCCTGTCGAGCATGGCGTTGAGGCTGCCGGCCAGATGTTCGAATTCGTCGTTCGTCGCGTTCAGGACGATGCGGCGCGAAATGTCGCCGCGCATGATATCGCGCGCAGTCTGGCTGATGGTCTCGATCCGCCGCAACACCAGGCGGCTCAGGACGAAGCCGCCGCCAAGGCCGATCAGGAGGAACCCCCCGCCGCTCCAGACCAGTGTGAGCCATACGTCACGCCGCATGGAGCGCAGGGACGCGCCGTCCATGCCGACGAAGAAATATCCGCCGTCGTCCAGCACCTGTCCCTGGCCAACGACCGGATGTCCGTCCGGCGGCAGCGGAAACCAGGTCCAGGACAGATGACGCGGGCCGTCGATGCGCGGCAGGTCGCGCATGTTGCCGGCCACGGTCCGCCCGTGCGCGTCCTGCAGAAGATAATAGACGGTGGGATCGGACCGGATCGCCGAGCGGATGGCGGACGTGAGATGCGCGACGTCACGGCTGGATACACCCGACAGTGCCTCATCCCGTTCATTGGCGATGGCCTCGTGGATCTGCCGGGTCAGCGAATGCAGGCTGCGATAGCCGGACAGCGCGGTGACCGTCATTCCGCAGATAAAGCAGCAAGCGGCAAACAGGGCGACGATGCGGAAGGACGAGCTGCGCAGGACGGACAGCCTCGACGGGGTTCCATCCGCCTGCCCGTCCATCCATGTCATTGGCCTCGCAGCATGTAACCCTGTCCCCGTACAGTATGGATCAGGGGCGGAGCGTCCCGGCCCAGCCGGTCCCGAAGACGGCTGACATTCGATTCCAGCAGGTTGGTGCGGATCGGGAAATCGATGTCCCAGACGGCCTGCAACAGCATCTCGTGCGACAGGACAATATTCGGATGGCGCATGAAGTATTCGAGGAGTTTCAATTCCTGATCCTGAATGAACAGTTTTTTTCCCGCGCGGTACGCCTGGCGTGCGACAAGATCGACCTCGATATCCGCGAAAATCAGCCGCATCGCCCGGGACGGGGGCCGCAACCGGCGCATCAGGACGTCCAGGCGGGCCGACAATTCGCGGATCGAGAACGGTTTGACAAGATAATCGTCAGCCCCGCGTCGCAGTCCCGTCACACGGTCCTGGATACCGTCCATGGTCGTCAGGACCAGGACGGGCACCAGCATTCCCATAGCGCGCAGGTCGGCCAGGATCGCCAGACCGTCGCCGCCAGGTAGGCGGCGATCCAGAATGATGCAGTCCCACCCGCCCGCCAGCGCCAGTGCCCGCCCGCGTTGCCCGTCCTCGGCCACAGTGATCGCGATATGGGCAAGATGCGCGGATCCAGTGACATAGGCGACGGTCTGCCGATCGTCCTCCACCCAAAGGATTTCCGGAGCGGCAGCGGCCCATTCATTGGTCATGCAGCCGATCGGCATGGGATGGTCACAATCTGATTTCCGACGTGGCCATGATTATGAACGCGAGGATAAGGGACACAAGAGGCTCCCAGAAAGATTGGGTATTGTTAATTCGTCGTCCGCGGCATCCCCCGATCGCGCTTTGATAGGATCGTGGTCGCTGGGACGCGGATGCGTTGCGTGACGTGGTGCGCGATCATGTTGTCGAGCATCTGGGGAATGCGGAGGCGGTGCTGGTGGTCGACGAGACCGGTTTCCTCAAGAAGGGTTCTGCATCGTGCGGGGTGGGACGGCAATATACCAGGTCTGCCGGCAAGATCACCAACTGCCAGATCGGGCTGTTCGTGATCCACGTTTCATCCAGAGGGCACGCTTTGCGCCCCGCGGGCAAAGGCTTCGTCCTTGGTGTCAACGCCAATCACTGGTTCCATTCCTGGCGTCCGGACATCCACTGGTCCGGCGAGGCGCGCGAAATCATCAAGACCCTGCCGGACGAGGCTTGGGTCCGCTGTTCCGCCGGACGCGGCACCAAGGGCGAGCGGCTGTATGACTGGCTGCATTGCCCCATGGCCGATCTCGAGGCCGACGAATATTCAGACACCTCAACGGGGATATGGACCCGTGGGTTGCTGGCGCGGCGCAATCCCGTCGAGGGCGTGCGCTGGCGTATTGAAGAGGGCTTCGAGACCGCCAAGAACGAATTCGGCCTCGACCACAACGAGACCCGATCCTGGCATGGCTGGCACCGTCACATCTCGCTCGTCATGCTGGCTTACGCCATGATGACCGCTGTGCGGTCTCGGGCGAACGTCATGGCGCTAAAAAAAGCCAACCGCACAAACGTGGCACTTATCCGCTAGTCGACCCAGGAAATCCGCCGCCTTGCTGTAAAGATTACCCAAAACCGCATCTCGATCGAGCATATCATGGTCGGCCCGGGGCAAGCCGTTCCCGGCGATACCGACCTGGTCATTCTGCCGGGAACCAAATCCACTATTGCGGATCTCGCTTGGGTGCGAGGCCAGGGGTGGGATATCGATATCCGGGCTCATGTGCGGCGCGGCGGCCATGTGCTGGGCATCTGCGGCGGCTATCAGATGCTGGGTCGAACAATCCGTGACCCGCTGGAGCTGGAGGGCACGGCGGGCGACGTACCCGGCCTTGGTCTGCTGGACCTTGTCACGACGATGCGGCCGGACAAGCATCTCTCGGGCGTGGAGGCGGTCCATGCGTCCAGCGGCGTGCCGATGACGGGCTATGAAATCCATATCGGGGAAACGACGGGCGAGGCTCGTTCCCGCCCGTTTGCCCATGTCGCGGGTGCGCCGGAAGGGGCCATGTCCACGGACGGGCGGGTCATGGGCAGCTATCTGCACGGCATGTTCGCTGATGACGCGTTTCGTGGGGCATTCCTGCGCCAGCTCGGCGCCGCGCCCTCGACGCTGGCCTATGGCGAGGGGGTGGAAGCGGTCCTTGACGCACTGGCCGAGCATCTTGAAGCCCATTGCGATGTCGCCGGGCTGCTGGCGGTGGCGCGATAGAAAACTCAGCGTATCTCCCATGGGTGGGCGTGGTTCTCCTGCCAGCCGACGCGGTGCAGCAAGGGCATGTCATCATCGCATTCCGAATGGCCGATACAGAGATAGGCGGAAAACCGCCATTCGGCAGGGCAATCGAAGATCTGCTCCATGACCTTGGGATCGAGAATGGACACCATGCCTAGTCCCAGATTTTCCACTCTTGCGGCCAGCCATAGGGTGTGAATCGCCATGTTCGTCGAGGCGCTCAATGTGTCCGGCATGGACCGGCGCCCCAACGAGTGGCCTTCTGCGGGATCGGACACGGTGAAGACCGCGAGTTGCAGCGGCGCATGATCCAGCCCGGCGAGCTTCAGGCGTAGATAATCCTCGTGCTGCCGTCCGTCATAGGTCCTGGCGGCTTCGGCGTTACAGCGACTGAAGTCGGTGCGCACGGCGGCACGCAATGCGGGGCTGTCGACGCGAATGACGCGCCAGGGGCGGGCGTTGCCGACCGATGGCGCCAGATCCATCGCCGCGCGCAGTCGCGCGATGACCGGCTCGTCGATCGGGTCGGGACGAAAATGGCGAACGTCCCGGCGCCAGCGCAGGATACGATTCAGGGTTGAGACGTCGGAGGCCGTGAATTCCATCGGGTCAGTCTTTCAGGCCGGCGGGCAGGTCTGTCCAGCCATGCCCGCCCTGATCGTGCATCATGGTAAGCCGTTCAGAAGGATGATGAGGGCCATGAGGGTGGCCAGCATCACCATGACCCGGCGATACAAGGCCAGTCCGCGTGCAAGGTCGGCCGGCTGCGGCTCCGGCGCGGTGCCGTTGAGCCACGGTTCGTCGGCCACGCGATCGGCATAAGTGCGCGGCCCGGCGGGCGCGGCCCCTTCGGGCCGCTCTCGCTCGCCAGCCCGCATTTTTGGTCAGGCCCTTAACCCAGGGTTATTGAGTGCATGTAATTTCGATATCGACATAATCTATCCCCGAATTTACATTTGATATGAAATCACAATGAAATGGTACGCGGTCGCTGTGCGCGTGTGGGAGATATTTTTATGATCGTCACTCGACGTCTACGTAAACTATCACTTCTCGTCGGAGCAGCCGTTATTTCCCTCAACACGGCCTCTGCCGCGCCCGTGTCGGATACGGAGAACAAAGACACCAGGACCAGGAAAAGCGGAAACGCGAATACTTCATCCAAAGCGCCCATATCGGGAAAATCGGCGAACGATGAAGTGATCACAGTGACCGGAAGCCGGATTGCCAACGCGCATGCCAAGACCCCGACACCCGTCAGCACCCTGACGCTGAGCGACATCCTGAACCAGTCGCCGACCAACAATCTCGCGGATCTCGTCAACGAGCTTCCCCAGTTCGCGGGCAGCACGACGCCGCAGAACTCCCGCCTGGCGCTCAGCGGCGGGACGGCGGGCATCAATGCCCTCAACCTGAGAAACCTCGGCGCGGTCCGCTCGCTCGTCCTGCTCGACGGCCGGCGCACCGCGCCGTCCGCCATCACGGGCATCGTCGATATCAACACGCTTCCGCAGCAGCTCGTGAAGCGGGTGGACGTCGTGACGGGCGGCGCATCCGCGCAATATGGCTCCGACGCCGTCGCGGGCGTAACCAATTTCGTGCTCGACAAGACCTATACCGGCCTGAAGGTCAACGCCGATTCGGGCGTCTCGACCTACGGCGACGGGACCAATTACTCGACCTCGATCGCGGGCGGTTTCGGCTTTGCCCACGACAAGGGGCATGTGCTGCTGAGCGGTGACTATGCCCACCAGGATGGCATCTACAGCGTGACCCGCTCGTGGAACGAGAACAACAACCGGATCATGGCCAACCCCGCCTATAAGGCAGGAAACGGCCAGCCCTACTATATCGTGCGGGGGCCCGCCGGAACCAACAATGCTCTGCCGGGCGGCATCATCAACGCGTCGACCGGAACGGTCGCCAACTCACTGAGGGGCACCTATTTCGGACAGGGCGGCAGCGTCAATCACTATGATTACGGCTCGTTCTCGACCTCCACCACATCGCTCGGCGGCGATTATGCCCTCGCGGACAATGGTCGCAACATCGGCCTGTCCCCCGGCAGCGACCGGAAGAATCTCTATGGCCGCCTCAGCTACGACGTGGCCCCGTGGATGACATTGTATGGGGAAGGCGCCTACAACGAGAGCGAGTATATCTATAACGCCGGTCCGCAATATCTCACCTCCATCAAGCTGAATGGTGACAATGCCTATCTGATGGATGCGTTGGGTGCGAACGCGCTCCAGGGTGTCTCGACCGCGACATTGGGCACGACGGCCCATGACATGCCCTATCGCAGGACCGACAACAGGCGGAACGTGCAGCGCTACACGTTCGGCGGCGAAGGCAATTTCACCATGTTCGGCAAGCGCGCCTCCTGGAGCGCCTATGCCCAGTACAGCGCCACCCGCACGCACGAACAGATCTACAACGTCATGAACACCTCCAAGATCGCGAACGCGACCGACGCCGTCCGTGCGCCTGCAGGGAATGCGGCAGGCATACCGGCCGGCACGGTCGTATGCCGTTCGACGCTGACCGATCCGGGCAATGGCTGCTCGCCGATCGACTGGCTGGGCACCGGTGTGATGTCGCAGTCGTCCATCGACTATGCGCTGGGCAACCCCTGGCGCGATGAGAAATTCGAGGAAATCGTTTCGGGCGTAAACCTGTCCATGACGCCCTTCGCCACCTGGGCCGGCGATGTGAACGTCGCCGTCGGCGGCGAATACCGGGATGAAAGAGTGTCCGGCTATGTGCCGACGCAATATCAGACGGGCTGGTCAGTCGGAAACTTCCTGCCGACCTTCGGCGGCTACAATGTCAAGGAAGCCTACCTCGAAACGAACGTTCCTCTTGCCAAGGGGCTTTCCTTCAATGGCGCGGTCCGCGGCACCGACTACTCCACGTCCGGCTACGTCACGACATGGAAAGTGGGCGCCGTCTGGCAGCCCGTTCAGGACATCCTGTTCCGTGCCACCCAATCGCGCGATATTCGCGCTCCGAACATCAACGAGCTCTACCAGGCCGGAACCTCGCGCACGACCTCCGTTCTTGACCCCTGGACCGGAAACACCGACACCGTCCTGGAAACGACGACGGGCAACAGCCAGCTCAAGCCTGAAAAGGCGGATTCCACGGTGGTCGGCTCGGTCATTACGCCGCGCTTCGTGCCTGGTCTTTCCATCTCGGTAGACTGGTTCCACACCCGGCTGAAAGACGCCATCCAGCAGTTCTACTCGCAGGATATCATCGATCAGTGCTACCAGGGCAATCAGAGCTTCTGCTCCGCTTTCCGCCCGGACCCCTCGGGACAGCGCGATCTGCTCTTCAGTGCCATCCCCTTCAACTTCAGCCAGATCACGACCAGCGGCATTGACATCGATGCGACCTACCAGGTTCCGCTCCGTCGTATTTTCCACAAGGCCGACGGAATCTTCACGCTGCACGGTCAGGCGAGCAACTATCTCAGCTACGTCGCCGATTCCGGCCTCAGCCCTGCCATCGATACGGCGGGTGACATCACCTCCGGCCCGCCGAAATGGATCTATCGTTTCTCGGCCTCGTACGACACGTCCCGCTTCAACGTAACCGCCGTCGCACGCGGAATCAGTGCCGGCAACTACTCGAACAGCTACGTGACGTGCACCACCAGCTGCCCCGCCTACAACGCCTACTTCCCGACGATCGACTACAATCGCGTCAAGGGCACCTTCTATTTCGACATGAACTTCACCTACAAGCTCCACTACAATAATCTCGGAAACATGCAGGTCTTCCTGAATGTAACCAACCTGGCCAATGCGGGTCCGGTCATCGTGCCCGAAAGCGGCCTCGCCGCCGACAGCACCTACAGCAGCCTCCTCGGACGGACCTTCCGCGGCGGAATTCGCTTCGAACTCCAGTAAGACGAGCGATACAAGACTGGTCGATATCGTTGGCCGGCAGCGGGCATCAGCCTCGCTGCCGGCCGATGTCCAGTCGGGCACAGGATGGTAGCGGCGGCGCGCTGCGAGAGCGGCTCACCGAGCCGGTCATCACGGGCACGCCCACCGGCCAGGCCGCGCACAGCCTCCTCCATATCGGCCTGTTGTCCGTTCCTGCCCTGGCAAGCATGTTTCCTGTTTCCTGCACTCCCGGATTCCTCGTGCCCCTCATCGAGGCGGCTGAGTTTCCGGTCTTCGCGCCGAGAAAGGACACCATGACCCGCGCTCCCGGATATACCCGTCACAATCCCGGACGTGTGGCATCGCCGTCCCGCCTGGCAGCATTACGGCTCTGCCTGCCGATGCTCCTCTCTGCCTGTACGCTTTCCCCTCCCGACATCCCGGCGCCAGGCGGCACAGCAGCACTCACCGGCCAGATTCACGCCATTCTCGACACACCCGCGCTCGGCGGCACGCGCTGGGGCCTGCTCGTCACGGACATGGACGGCAAGGAAATCCTGGCGATCAATCCCGACCAGCGGTTCATCCCGGCGTCCAATACCAAGATGTTCACGACAGCGGCCGCCCTTGCATCCCTGCCCGGACTGTCCGACCCCGACCGCGCGGGGGGTGCCTCGGTGCGGCTGGTGCCCCATGAAGGCGGCGCTTCGGACGTCGTACTGATCGGCGCGGGGGACGCACGTCTGTCCGACCGGCCCGATTGCCAGACCGATTGTCTGTCGGCCCTCGCCGATGCCACGGCCGCGGCGGGCATCCGGCGCGTCCATGACGTCATGGGGGACGACAGGCTCTTCCCTGACGAACGTTGGGGGCCCGGATGGAGCTGGAACACCCTGCAAACCCGTTCGGGCGCGGCGGTCTCCGCGCTCACGCTCGACGACAATGTCGCCGCCCTGTCCGTGGCGCCCGGCTCCGCCGCGGGTTCTCCGCCATCCGCCACCTGGAAGGACGGAGAAACCTATCTCAGGCTCGACAACCAGGCGGTCACCGTCGGGAAAGGCAAGACCGACCTTCGGATCGAGCGCCAGCCCGGCGCGCGCTGGGTACGGCTTTATGGAATCATCGCGGCTGGCGCGCCGCCGGAGATCCTGGGTGTCGGCATCGAAGATCCCGCCGATTTCGCGGCATGGCATTTCCGCCGCCTGCTGGAAGCGCGCGGGATCGCCGTGGAAGGCGGTAGCGGCGCATGGCACCGTCCGCTCACCCTCACCGACGACGCCCAGGCCCCACCGCCCTTCCCCGTTCCGCCTGCGCCCGTACTCACCCGCCTGACCCCCCCGCCACTGGCGGACGATATTCGTCATCTTCTCAAGGTCAGCCAGAATCTCCACGCGGAAATAATGTTGCGGCGTCTCGGGCTTGCACACGGAACAGGATCGGCCGCGCAGGGCGTCGCGCAGCGCGATGCCATTCTCGCCGCCGCCGGCGTTCCCCGCACCAGCTTCTCTCTTGCCGATGGCTCGGGCATGTCGACATACAACCGCGTGACGCCCCGTGCGGTGGCGGCCTTGCTCCTTTGGGCGAACCGGCAGCCATGGGGACAGGCATGGCGCCAGGATCTTCCGGTCGCAGGCGAAGACGGCACGCTGGCAAGACGCTTCGCCGGCACGGCACTGGCGGACAAGCTCTTCGCCAAGACCGGCACGCTCAACGCCACGCACGCGCTGTCCGGCTACATGATTGCCGCCAGCGGGCGCATGTTGATCGTCTCTTTCTTCGCCAACGACGTACCGCCGGATGTCGGCCGGTCCACGGCGGCGATGGACAAGGCGCTCCTGACCGTGGCGGCGGCGGAGTGAAGGATCAGGCCCGGGGAACGTTGCGCTCCAGCTCCTCCAGCCACAGAAGCGCATTGCCGTCCGACGGCGCGCGCCAGTCGCCGCGCGGCGACAAGGCGCCACCGGCCACCACTTTCGGCCCGTTCGGCACCGCCGAACGCTTGAACTGGCTGAAGCCGAAGAAACGGCTCAGGAACACCGACAGCCAATGCCGGATGGCAGGCAGGTCATAGGCCACGCGCCGGTCGGCCGGGAACCCCGGCGGCCATGTGCCCGCCGCCGGGTCGCGCCAGGCGATTTCCGCCATATAGGCAATGCGCGACGGCCGAAAACCATGGCGCAGCACATGGTACAGCGTGAAATCCTGCAACGCGTAGGGCCCGATCTTCTCCTCGGTGCTCTGCAACGCCTGGCCGGAACCAGCCGGGATCAGCTCGGGCGAAATCTCGGTTTCCAGAATCGCCTCCAGCACCCGCGCCGCGTTATCCTCAACCCGGCGCGAGGCGACGACCCAGCGGATCAGATGCTGGATCAGCGTCTTGGGCAGGCCGGCATTGACGTTGTAGTGCGACATCTGGTCGCCCACGCCATAGGTACACCACCCCAGCGCCAGTTCCGACAGATCCCCGGTACCGATCACGATCCCGCCATGCTGGTTGGCCAGCCGGAACAGGAAATCGGTCCGCAACCCGGCCTGCACATTCTCGAACGTCACGTCATATTGCGGCACACCGCTGGCAAAAGGGTGCCCCATCTGTTCCAGCATCATCCGCGCCGTCGGGCGGATATCCAGCTCGGCCGCCGCGACCCCCAGCGCCCGCATCAGCGCCATGGCGTTGGATTGCGTGCCGGGGCTGGTACCAAAGCCGGGCATGGTATAGGCCAGCACCGCATCGCGCCCCAGGCACAGCTCGTCGGCGGCCCGGATCGCCACCAGCAGCGCCTGGGTGGAATCCAGCCCCCCCGACACGCCGATCACCATGCGTCGCGCCCCGGTGGCCAGCAGGCGCTGCTTCAGGGCCGAAACCTGGATCGTCCAGGCTTCGAAACAATCCTGCTCCAGCCGCGCAGGATCGCTGGGCACGAACGGAAAACGCTCGATCCGCCGCATCAGCCCCAGATCGCCCGGCGGCGGCGCCAGCGCAAAGCCGATCCGGCGCCACGCCGCATCTCCCCGCGCCGCCCGGCAATCGGCAAACGTCCCCATGCGGCTGCGTTCCTGCCGCAACAGGTCCAGATCGACATCCGCCACCGCGCGATGCGGCCCCTGCGGAAAACGAACCGTTTCCGCCAGCAGCGCCCCGTTTTCATAGATCGACACCTGCCCGTCCCAGGCCAGGTCGGTGGTCGACTCCCCTTCTCCCGCCGCCGCATAGACATAGGCACACAGCGCACGCATCGACTGCGAGCGGCAGAGCAGGTCGCGCTGGTCGGCCTTGCCCACCGTGATGTCGCTGGCCGACAGGTTGGCAATCACGGTGGCCCCCGCCAGCGCCGCCTCCGTGCTGGGGGGCACCGGCACCCACACATCCTCGCAGATCTCGACGGCGATCACGAGGCCGGGCAGATCCTCGGCCTCGAACAGCAGGTCGGTACCGAACGGCGCCGTCTGGCCCGCGACATGGATCGTCTGGCCGCGCAGGCCGGCCCCGGCGACGAAATGCCGGGCTTCGTAGAATTCGCGGTAATTCGGCAGGTAGCTCTTGGGCACCACACCCAGAATGGTCCCGCGATGCAGCACCACCGCGCAATTGTACAGCGCGTCCCCATGCCGCAGCGGCGCGCCGGCCACCACCACCGGCATCAGCCCGGCCGTCGCCTCCGCCAGGCTCGCCAGCGCACGCCCAACCGCGTCGAGCAGCACGTCCTGCTGGCGCAGATCGTCGATCGCGTAGCCGGACACGCCCAGTTCGGGAAAGACCGCCAGCGCCACGCCCTGCTCATGGCACGCGCGCACCATGTCGATCATGCGCGCAACATTGGCCGCCGGGTCCGCCAGCGCCACCGGCAGGGTGCATCCCGCCACCCGCGCGAAACCCTGACGATAGAGAGAGCGGAAATCCGGCACGATATGTCACCCGCCTGCTGGAAGCCCTGCCCGAAACATGGAGCAGGGAACGTTGAATCACCCCATCGGGCACGCACGGCCCGCAAGCCATCACAACCGCGCCATAACAGGCCGTAGCGCATGAATCCGCCACGAAAAACGCAACCCTGACGACAGCCAGCTATTGAAGCCCTGACGGACCCTACGGTCCAGACACATGAATCGGAGGATATCCCGATGGACCTCTTACGCTGGACGCTGATCTTTCTCGTCCTGGCCCTGCTGTCGGCGGCCCTCGGCTTCGGCGGGTTCGCGGCCGATTTTGCCTATATCGGCAAGATCCTGTTCTTCATCTTCCTCGTGCTGTTCATCGTCGGCCTGATCTTCGGCCGCGGGCGAGGCAGTACGCTATGACCGCCAGCACACAGGCCGCATACAGCCCGTCCATCGCGGCCATGGACACCGGCAGCGCGCCGACCAGATAGGTCGGCGCGTCGCAGGGCTTCGCCGGGCGCAGGGGCATGGCGGCCAGGCGCTCGGCAAAGGTGCCGGGATGAAAGACCGGGGCCTGGCATTCCGGCAGCGGGCTGGGCCACCAGCCCTGCTCCACCCCGACATGAACGGCCGACAGGCCACAGGCCGCCAGCATGACCGGAATGCCCAGCCACAGCAGGCCCCGCGCGACCCGCCCGCGCGACAGGGCGGCGAACAGGCCCAGAACCGCCAGCATGCGCCAGGGCCAGCGTTCCCACAGGCACAATCCGCACGGCACCTCGCCCAGCCCATGCTCGACCCAGGCGGCAATCCCCAGGGCCGCCAGCCCGGCAACCATCAGCATCGCACCGGGGGCCCATCCCATCCCCCCGTCCCGCCGCCTCATGGCGTGCCGGCCAGGGGCGCCCCGACCGGCGGCGCCGCGTCCAGCGCCTGCAGGAAATCCCGCGCCCAGAAGCCCGCCGTGGTCCGGCGCACATCCTCGTCCAGGCGGGTCCAGCGCCGCTGGCGTTCCTCCAGCCCCATGGTCAGCGCCTGATGCAGCGCATCGGCGATCTCGTCGGCGTCATAGGGATTGACCAGCACCGCCTCATCCATTTCCGGCGCCGCACCCGCGAAATGCGACAGAACCAGCACACCGGGGTCGGCCGCATCCTGTGCCGCGACATATTCCTTCGCCACCAGGTTCATCCCGTCGCGCAGCGGCGTGATCAGCGCCACATCGGCCATGCGATAGAACCCGGCCAGGATGTCGCGCGCGACCGGCCGCGTCAGGTAACGGATAGGCGTCCAGTCGAATTCGGCAAAGGCGCCATTGATCCGCCCCGTCAGCTCGTCCAGCTGGCGCCGGAGCTGGCGATATTCCTCCACATCGCCGCGCGACACCGGGGCAACCTGAAGAAACGACACCTTGCCCCGATGTTCGGGATAGCGGGCCATGAACGCCTCGTACCCCCGAAAGCGCTCGGGCAGGCCCTTGGAATAATCCAGCCGGTCCACCCCCAGGATCAGCGCCGTCCCGCGCAGGCTGGCGCGCAGACGCTCGGCCTCGTCGCGCCTGACCCCGGCCTCGGCCTGCTCGCGGAACTCGTGCGGATCGATCCCGATCGGAAAGGCCTGCGCCCGCTCGGCCATCCCGTTCTGGCGGAAGGCGTGGTTCAGATTGTCCGCATCCTCTTCGGTCTGCACCCCGATCAGGTCGTAGGCCTGCATGTCTTCCAGCAGCAGGCGCGCCCCGGGCATCGAGCGCACCAGGCTCCAGGGCGGGACGGGAATATGCAGGAAGAACCCGATCCGCCCCGCCACGCCCAGGTCGCGCAGCGCCTGGCCCAGCGGAAACAGGTGATAATCATGGACCCAGATCACGTCGTCCGGCTGCAGCAGCGCGCGCAGGCTGCGCGCGAACATGGCATTGACCTCCAGATAGGTCTGCCAGTCGCGCCGCGAATAGCTCATCAGCCCGACACGGTAATGGAACAGCGGCCACAGGATGCCATTCGAGAAATTCTGGTAGAACCCCTCATGCTGGCGCGCCGTCAGGTCGATCGTGGCATAGGTCACGCCATCGACCTCATCCATCCCCGTGACGGGGTCGCCCTCGAACTCGGACTGGTTGCCCGACCAGCCGAACCACAGCGACGACCCGCCGCGCAGCGCATCCTTCAGCCCCACGGTCAGGCCACCCGCCGGCTGAAGACGCTCGCGCGGCGAGGGTACCCGGTTGGATACGATAATCAGACGCCCCATGAATCCGCCCCTCCCGCCGCCAGCGTGGCCAGCCATGCCCGGAAGGCGGCAGGATCGGGGAAATCCCGCGGAATGCGGAACCCCGCCCCGCCCAGCGCCTCGGCCGCGCGTATCCCGTCCTCATCCGTCACGTCATCGCCAACAAAGATCGGATGCCGCCCCGCGAAGGGCGGCGACTGCATCAGCGCCGCCACCGCATGGCCCTTGTCCACGCCATGGGGGCGGATTTCCCACGCCATCTTGGCCATCTGGACATGAAAGCGCCCATGGGTCGACGCCACCCACGATTCCGCGACCTCGCGCAGAAGATCCGCAACCTCGGGCGCCGCCCGGTAATGCAGGACGAAACCCGCCGGCTTGCGCTCGATCCGCACGCCGGGATGCTGCGCGGCCAGGGTCTCGGCGGCCGGCAACCAGGTCGGCGGCAGGGGCGGCTGCTCGGTCCGCACGATCGGACCACCCGGACGATGCCGCACGGCCAAACCATGCTCGCCCGCCACGGCAAAAGGCACATCGCCGAGGAAATGGTCGATCTGGTCCACGGCCCGGCCGGAAATCACCGCCAGCGCGTCCCCGCATTTCGCCCGCAGCCGCCGCAGCACGTCAGGCAGGCCGGGGGCGACGACCACCGATTCCGGGGTGGGCGCGATATCCACCAGCGTGCCGTCGAAATCCAGCAGCAGGGCAGCCTCGGCAGGGGGCGGCATGAACCGGCCGGCCGGGCCGGCATAATCCGTCGGGCTCATGGGCATTCTGGACTCCTTGGGACCGAAGGCTCGTCATTCATCCCGAACCGACACCGGCGGGACAGGTTGCCTCCCGCCCCTGTCAGGGGGGCAGGAGGGATTGCGGCTGGCCCGGCTGGACCTGCGACGCCGGAGGCGCGCTCGACGCGGGCGCAGGCCGGGCGGGTGCCGCCGCGCCGGTCTCGAAAGGCACCGGCGGGGGCAGCGGCAGCGGCCTGCCCACCGGCGGCGCGGTGCCACCGGATGGCTGGGGAACGGCGGCCGGCACGGGCGCGGACTCGTCGGGCGGCGACAGGGCAAGCGGCGCCCCGCCAAGATGCGCGACGGGCGCGGCGGGTGCCGGAGCGGGCGTGACGGCGGGCTGGCCGGCCGAGGGGGCCGCCGGAACCGTCAACACCTGTGCCCCCGGCGCCGGGGCGCCCGATGCCGGTGTAGCGGATGCCGGCGTAACGGGTGCCGGCGCGTCCGCCCCCTGCGTGCCCGGCACCGGCTGATCGTCCGACGGAGCCGTGGCCGCCGCCAGGGCCGCCAGGGGCGGCGGAACGGGGGCCACCGCGTCGCCCGCGCAGCCAATGAGGCGCACGGCATAGACCGGGTCCTGGAAGACACCCAGGAACGGTTCCCCCGCCAGCATCCACCCGCTGAACCCGGGGCCGTCCTGCCGCGTATCGCGTACCGCCAGCCAACCGGCCGCGTCCGGGGTCAGCGTCGCCGGCCGGTCGCGGCAGGCGCCGACGTGAATCGTCAGCGCCCTGAACGTCGCATCCTGCCCCACCGGAATGGTCAGCACCTGCACACTGGAATCCAGCGTATCCAGCACCCGCACGGTCGCCACCGTGCGCCCCTGCCAGGTATCGGCGGGATAGATCGCTGGCGACGGCACGATTTCCTGCGCCCCGGCAGGGATGCTGCCCCATCCCAGCGCCAGCACGGCGGCCAGGGTCGCGTGGAAAGGCACCGCCCGGCACGATACCGGGCGGAACAGGCGCCAGTCGCAGCACCTCACGATCTCGGGCTTCGCAGCGCGGCCGCGACCTCCATGATCAGATGCCGCATGCCATCCTCGTCGACACCGATCAGCACCGCGTCCTCGAACGTGTCACGCATGACCTCGCAAAGTTCGGCATAATTTTCAGTCAGCACCCTGATCTTGTCCTGGCACGAAACCGGGCTGCCGTCGGACTGGCGCCAGACGGCAGGCGGCGGCGGAAGAGCCCCATCGCTCATGGCAGGTCGCTCCCCCCGGTGTGACCTCCCGGCGCGGGTACGGCCCCCTGCGGCGCGGCGCCCTGGTTCGCACGCTGCTGGTTGGCCTTGGTCATCGTGTCGGTCACCGAGAAGATGAAGCGGCTGAGCAGCTGCTCCAGGCTGATCGCCCCCTGGGTCTCGGTAATCACAGCCCCCGGCCGCAGCATGGACTCGCTGCCTCCCGGCGACAGGGCGACATACTTGCCGCCCAGCAGGCTGTCGCTGGTGATGATGGCGGCACTGTCGGTCGGCAGCTGGACGTCCGGACGCACGGTAAAGGTCACCTGCGCCTTGTAATCGGACGGATTGACCCGCTCGTCGACCACCTGCCCCACCGTGACCCCGGCCAGCCGGACATCGGACCCGACCGACAATCCGTCGATATGGGCAAAGGCGGCATGCAACCGGTAGCCGGTCTCATGCCGGCGCCCCTTATCGACCACGGCAAGCGCCAAAAGGCCGCCCAGCAGCACAAGAACACCGCACCCGGCGGCGAGCTCGGCCGAATTCCGGCTCATCCGGCCTGCAACCGCACTGACCATTCTGACTCTGTTCCCCAATTCACGGCGACGCGAACCTTAACAGGTTCCGCCCGCCGTTTCACCCTTCGGGAACCCAGGCCTCGTAATCGCTGGTCGAGGGGGCACGGCGACCGCCGCGATAGTCGCTTCCCGGCGGGTGATAGGCATCGACCGTCCCGGTCCGGTTGCCCGGATAGGGGATCTGCCACGGCTGGCGCGCACTCTCCGGCAGGGGCGCCTCATCGACATGATGCAGCCATCCCCACCATTCGGGCGGCACGACCGACGCGTCCTCGCCCTTGTGATAGATGACCCAGCGCTCATGCCGCGTCAGACCGCCGCCGGTACGATTCGCGGTACGCGCCTCGTAATAGCACCGGCCATCGGCATCCTTGCCGACCAGCCGACCCTTGAACCTGGTGTAGATGCGGGTGCCGAGATTTGCCATGTCCCGAGGATAACCCTCTTTCCGGCGGGTGGTCCACCCGGTGCCCAGGGACTCGGCCGTTCACAACTCCGGGATCGGGAAACCACCAACTTATCCCCCATATCCACAATATACAGTGGTCTGTATAGTCCAGGACCCACCATATACGGCTTCCGCCCCGTCCCGAAGCGGGCCTAGAGTGAACGCCATGACAGCCCGAAGCCACTGGAACGGCGTGCGCATGCGTACCACGCAGGCCGCCGCGGACCCGGACGACGCCCTCCGCGCCGTCACCCTGCCCGTCGACTGGGACGACGAGGCAGCGGCGGCCCTGGCACGCCTGGCACCCGGCCGTGGCGCGGCACGCCTGGCGACCGAAGCCGCGCGCTGGGTGGACGATCTGGCGGTCGACTCCCTGGCCCCGCAGGCCCGGTCGCTGTCCTGTCTTCTCATGCTGCGCCAGGCGGCCCCGACCGAATCCCTCTGGACCGGCCAGCACGACCGTCGGCCGGGCTTCGTGGTCAATCTGGCGGCCTTCGTGCAGCCGGGCAGCGGCTTCCTGGCCGAGGATTTCGTGGCCGCGCTGCGCCTGCTCTGCCTGGTCCTGCGCGACGTGGCGGAACGCAAGGCGTCGCTGCGCAATGGCGAACTGCCCTTCCCCGAGTTGGCGCCACCCCCGGCACCGCGCGGACGCAAGACCAGGACCACTCCCGAACCCCAGCCGACCGGCCCCGCGCCGGTGGCGGGCGACCTGCTGATGACCAATCTCGATGCCTGCCTGGCGGCACTGGGGCTGGATTATGACAGCGACGCCGGCCGCGACGTGGCCTGCAGCCTGGCATCGCTGGCAACCTCGGTCGCCCATGCGGGATGCGGGGCCGAAACCCTGCTGCTGCCCCCCGCGCGCAGCACCGTCCCCGGCCTCGCGGAAACCGCCCGCGCCGTCTGGCGCGACGCGGCGGTCGAGACCGACACCCCCCTGCCCCGGATCGAGACCGGCTTTTCCGCCCCCGGCCCGATTGACGCGCTGCTGGGGGTGGAGGCCTGCGGCCTCGCGCCCATCTTCTCGCCGCTCCGCCCCGATGGCCGACTGGCCGCCAGCACCCTGTCGCGCCTGACCGCGCGGGGCCTGACGCCCGAGGCCGCCTTCGCCGCCGCCCTGGCAGGGGAAAGCGTGCTGCCCCTGCCGGATATCGAGGCCCACAAGGCGATGCACCGCGCGCTGGCAGGCTTCGTCGACCGCATGCCGGCCCGGCCCGACCCGACGGCCATGCCCACCCTGCGCGCCCGGCTGGCGCTCGATCGCGGGGTGCGGCGGCATCTGCCGGCCCGCCACGGCGGCTTCACGCAGAAGGCCAGCGTCGGCGGCCACCGCCTGTTCCTGCGCACCGGCGAATATGAGGACGGGTCGCTGGGCGAGGTCACGATCACCCCGGCGCGCGAAGGGCCGATGACGCGCGGCCTGCTGGACGCGCTGGGCCAGGCCGTCAGCATCGGCCTGCAATATGGCGCCCCGCTGAACGAGTATGTGGATGCCTTCGCCTATACCCGTTTCGGCCCCGCCGGCACGGTCGAGGGCGATCCGGTCGCCTCCTACGCGACCTCGATGCTGGATTACGCGTTCCGGGCCTTGTCGGATGCCTATCTGGGCCACAGACTGCCCGACGCGCCGCATCAGGACGAGCTGACCGACATCCCCTCCCCGATGCTGCCGCTGGATTTCCCCGAGACGAAGGGGGACAATACCACCCGGCGCGGCAGACTGCGCCTGGTCGGCTGACAGGCCGTCTGCAAAGCCGCCCGCCCGTTTCGGACAAGGAGCCCCGTTCATGACCGACACACCCGAAACCCGCCTGGACCGGCACGGCATCATCCTGCCCGTGCCCCCCGCCCCCGTCGCCACCTATGTCGCCACCGTGCTCAGCGGGTCGCTGCTGGTCGTCTCCGGCCAGTTGCCGCTGGCCGATGGCAAGCTGTTCGCCACCGGCAAGCTCGGCGCCGACGTCGCGGTCGAGGTCGGGGTCGAAGCCGCCCGCTACGCCATGATCAACGTGATCGCACAGGTCCGCGCCGCCGTGGGCGACCTGTCGCGGGTGCGCCGCGTGGTGCGCCTGGGCGGTTTCATTTCCTGCGTGCCCAGCTTTACCCAGCATGCCACGGTGATGAACGGCGCCTCGGACCTCGCGGTCGCGATCTTCGGCGATGCCGGCCTGCACGCACGCTCGACCATCGGCGTACCGTCCCTGCCGCTCGATGCCGCCGTCGAGGTCGAAGGCCTGTTCGAGATCGCCTGACCCCGGCGGCGCGGACATGACCGCCCTGACCCTGAGCCTGCATCCCGCCATCGCCGACATCCCGGCGACGGAATGGGATGCCTGCGCCGGCCCCGACAATCCATTCGTCAGCCACGCCTTTCTCTCGGCGCTGGAAGACAGCGGATCGACCGGCCGGCGCACCGGCTGGCTGCCGCAGCACGCCGCCATCCGCGACCCCACCGGCCGCCTGCTGGCGGCGGCGCCGATGTACGCCAAATCGCATTCCTACGGCGAATATGTCTTCGACCAGACCTGGGCGCGCGCGTTCGAACAGGCCGGCGGCGATTATTATCCCAAATTGCAGGTCGCGGTACCGTTCTCCCCGGTACCGGGCCCCCGGCTTCTGGTGCGCGAGGGTGCGGCGGACCCTGCGGGCCTGCGTCAGGCCCTGGCCGGCGCCCTGCGCCAGGCCGCCACCGAACTCGGCGTCTCCTCGGTCCATGTCACCTTCTGCACCGAGGACGACTACACGCTGCTGGGCGAGGCCGGCTGGCTGCAACGGCTCGGGGTCCAGTTCCACTGGGACAATGCCGGCTATGCCAGCTTCGACGATTTCCTCGCCACGCTCGCCTCGCGCAAACGCAAGGTCCTGAAGCGCGAGCGGCGGGACGCCAATCAGTGCGGCCTGACATTCCGCGCCGTGCAGGGCCGCGCGATCACCCCCGATCTCTGGGCGCATTTCTACCGGTTCTATACCGCAACCGTCGATCGCAAATGGGGCAGCGCCTATCTCACGCCCGAATTCTTCCCCCTGCTGTCGGAACGGCTGGGCGACCGCGTGGTGCTGATGCTGGCCGAACGCGACGGCACACCCGTCGCCGGCGCACTGAACCTGATGGGCACGGACACGCTCTACGGCCGCAACTGGGGCTGCGACGGCGACTACCCGTTCCTGCATTTCGAGCTGTGCTATTACCGCGCCATCGATTTCGCCATCGCCCACGGCCTCCGCCGGGTCGAAGCCGGGGCCCAGGGCCAGCACAAGATCCAGCGCGGCTACCGCCCCACCCCCACCTATTCGGCCCACTGGATCGCCCACCCCGGCCTGCGTCGCGCGGTAGCCGATTTCGTGGTCCATGAACGCGAGGCCATGCTGCATGAAATGGCGGAACTGGATGCGCAGTCACCCTATCGCGCAGCGGGCGAGGACTAGCCCGTCTTATCGTGCGGCAGGGCGCGTCCGCGCTTGATGCTGGCGCGATGGGCCTTGCCGTCCGGCCTGCGCTGGCGAGCGACGCGGCCGGGGCCGGGGCCGGGGCCGGGGCCGGGGAGGATCGGGATTGCTATGCAGCAGCATAGCACGTATCGCACCGCCTTCGTCAGCCTGCATCCAGGTCTTCTCGTGGTCCTGCCCATAGCGCCGTTATCCGCAGTATGTTCCATTCAAATCTCGCCCCCAACGTGGAAACGGCGATCAAGGTCGCTCCGATGTACTGGACGGCGGTCAAGCGATGACCATAAACCAAATTATCACAGAGAATCGCCACGAGCGGATATATGAACGTCAAGGAACTTATCGTTGCGGCACTCAAATAGGGGTATGCCTTAAACATCAAGGCGTAACATAGCCCTGTAAGAATCACACCAGCACCCACGATCCATCCCCACGCCGCCCAACTGGGCAGATGGCTATAGTTCGCGAACGGCGCCAAAAGCACGGCGCCGGTTGCAAGTTGCCAGAATGTCGTGATTTCTGCGCGCTGGTTGCGGATACTCTTGGTAATGAGGGTGATGAACGCGTAGGCAGCGGCGGCTAATAACGCAAGTGAAGTGTCCCGGGTTTCCCGGAGGCTCCTATCTGTGAGAAGGAGCTATGATGAATACGATGAGCCAGAGATTTTCGCCTGAGGTGCGGGAGCGTGCAATCCGTATGGTTGGGGAGCATCGGGCCGATTACGGGTCGGATTGGGCTGCGATGACATCGATTGCTGGCAAGATCGGCTGCACGGCCGAGACGCTGCGCCGCTGGTGCCGCGATGAGGCCAGGCGGCGAGCGGGACCGGCAGGGCAAGCTGGTGACGAGCGCGTTCACGGCACGCCGGCGCAACCACCCCACCGGCACCACCCGCTCGAGCGGTGCCGGTGGTACCCGGGTTCGTGTCCTGCAGAGTTTCGGGAACTGTCCGCAATATCTCTGCACGAGAAAGGGAAAGCCCCTGCATCGCACTTCCGGCCCCGTGAAGCGTCTGTCCGCGCTCGACGCGGCGGCACGCCGGCTCATCACGACCGCTACGATGTTGTGCGTGGCGCCCTGCGCGCCGTCGGTCGCCATGGCGGCTGGATGTTTCGCAGGCCCTCGTCAACTGCCACGAGCGGCAGGAAACGCACCAAAGACCACCCTCTCCCCATGGACCGGAACTAAGATGCGGTGGCCTGCAAGATAAAGGGGCCGAAGTCATCAAGACGTGTCAGCTACGAAACTTGAGCGCTCGGCACTGATATGAGCCTACCTAAGCGGCCTTCAGTTCCTGCGACAGCCAGTCTAGATAATCACGAATAGCTGGCTCGTTGCGCTTGCAATGGGACCATTTTTCGCGTTTGCGAATGATAATAAAATCTGCTTGCTTCAGGATATCAAGATGACGGCTGACGGTCGGCTGTGCAATCTTTAACGCGCGGGCGATCAGCTTCATGCACACGCCGAATTCCACAGGGTCAGCGGACCACTGATCCGCGAAGTGTCGTGCCGGATCGGCCAACAGGCGCAGTATTGTCATGCGCACCTCGCTTGAAAGTGCCATAATTTGGACTGATCGCTCCATGATCGACCACATCACC
The DNA here is from genome assembly GCF_014174375.1 of Gluconacetobacter asukensis. Classification (GTDB taxonomy): domain Bacteria; phylum Pseudomonadota; class Alphaproteobacteria; order Acetobacterales; family Acetobacteraceae; genus Gluconacetobacter; species Gluconacetobacter asukensis. Next base: position 95,876 of record NZ_JABEQE010000010.1, on the reverse strand, counting down.
ATACGTTGAGGACGGCCGTGCCCTAGCAGCATGAGCCCACGGGTCACAAAGGCGGGTGATGATAGTCTGATTCTCCGGCGTTAGCAAATGCGTAAGCTAGGCAGGTGGCATTCGGGCTGCGAGGCCGCGTCAGCATGAGGTATGCTGAGGCCCAGACTTGCCACAAGTACCTAGTTCAGCAGCGTCACACCTCGCTGGCGTCGCAGCTGCCGCCGATCGCAGCCAGCACGCCGACGAACATCGACGGATCATTATTACTGCCGACCCTGAAGGTGGCAAGTTTTTTTAGTGCCGTAGGCGCTTCGGCGGTGGCGAAACTGACCGCAGCGAGCGAAAATAGGCTGGCGTCATTCATATCGTCACCGATTACCGCGGTCTGATTCCACGAGTAGCCCAGATAGGACAGCATTGCTTCGCCTGCGGTTGCCTTGCTGGCGACGCCAGAGGAAATCATTAGCAAATCTTCCGAGCGACTCTTATGGATCGAAAGTCGGTCTTTGAAGACTTCGGCCAGCGCGTCAGGAAAGGGAGCGCCAACCACCAGGATTTTTTCCACGCTCTGGCTCCGCAAACAGGCGGCATCGCCTACTATTGGGGCTGGATAATGGGACGGAATGCCGTAGGCTTGGCGCAGCCCGTCGGAGAAGAATTCGTCGGTATACCAAGTATCACCGCTGTACCATGACAAAGAGGTGTATTCGCCCCCGAGCGCGTCGAGCAGCGCCACTTGATCGCTACGGCCTATCTCGTGCTTGAACATCACCCTGCTGTCTGGGGAGAAGAGTTGGGCGCCATTGTGGCAGATTTTCCAAATACGGTCGAATAGGTGACTGGGGAAGACCCCATGCAGATATGCGAGCGGTCGCGCCGTCGCGACGGCGAAGGCGTAGCCCTCGCCGATGCACTTCTCTAGCCTAGCAAGGGTTCCGGAAAAGATCGCCCGCTCATCATTGGCTAGGGTCCCGTCGAGATCGGAGATGATCACCCGCACGTGGTCCATCTTCACTGTAGCATTCGCCCGAGGTCGATCACCGCTTTTTTGCACGGGTTTCTCTTCGCGCCGCCGTCCACGCTCAAGATTGAGTGCCATGATTGTTCCTCTGAAAAACGATATGAAAATCCGGATTCCAGCTCCAGCTTTCTGGTTTCAAAGACAAAGCCGTTGGAACTGAATAGCGCCCGGTTCGGGCCAAACAGATTGAGACCGAAGTGATCGGACGCGAAGAGAACAGGTGCGATAAACGTGTTCGCGACAGTGACGATCCGCGAGGCCGATCCGGATTCGTAGATCATCTGCTCAAAATAGGCCCGAGGCGAGTGTTTGACCGGGCAGCCAACATTTACGACCCCCGGAATCCCCTCCGCAAGGACGTGGTCGATCGCACGCGCTAAGTCGGCCACGTGGATGACATGCTGTGGCGCTTCAGCCGAGCGAGGCAAATAGACTGTCTTGTGTTGACGGATACGGTTGAGCGTGCTTTCGAACACGCCTGCCCGCTTCGGTCCGAGAACGATATGGGGACGGACGACGGCGGTGAAAAAATCGCAGCTATTAGAGTCGATTACACACTTTTCCATCGCATGCCGCACGGCGCCATAGGCGTCGCGCGGCGGCTCCGCCAGAGCCTCCGGTGCTGACGACCAGAGCCCGGCGGGAAGCGCCGTGGAACTCGATATAAGTATGAAGGCGCGGACGTTCGCCGACCTGCATCGTTCAAGCGCGGCGCGTAGTGGTTTTTCGTTCCGCGCCCTTATCTCCTCTCGGGTATAGTGCGGACGAATGTCAACCATGGAGTGTACATAGACATCGATCGCGCTCAAGAAGTTCGTCTTCCGCAAGACGTCCGCTAATTCACCTTGACGAACCGCCACCGCACAGGGGCCAACCGCACGATCGGTCGCGCAGACCGACCACCCACGCGAGTGATGGAAATGATCAACGATGGCGCGGCCGACAAAGCCAGCCGCACCGGACACAAGCATTGTCCGTTCGGGGAGATCAGGCATTGCCGACCACAGACACGCGGCGCGGACTGGTGAAATAGCGGTATTTTCCAGTTAGCAGACCATTGACGAACTGAAAACCATATGTGCCGTAAATCAGATCCTCGAGCACATAACTGTCGGCAAGGCCCACTTGGTTATTGCCGGCCACAGTACGCTGGCGGATTGTCATACCGTGGCTTGTGTGCGGGTCGCCGAATTTGCCAGTAACGTCTGCGCGGCTGACACCCAGCGACACTCCGAGGAAGTCGGTAGACGGAATCGTGTTAGGTGCATCCATCACGCCGATCTCGATCTTGGGCAGGAGATAGTCCTTGCTCGGCTTCCTCGCAACGATCTTCTCACAAGAATGGGCATGCATCACAATGCCAGGATGAGAGTCCCATTTTACGTAATGGTCAGAGCGAATGATTTCCCAACCTTCGGCCTTGTAGATCTCCTCAATGTCGCCGCGCTGGAATTTGCATAGATGGCCACAATCAATGATCTCCTTCGGCAACGGGTAGTCTTTCTCATCCATGAAATTCGTCAGGCAATGGATCCCGCCGTCGCGCGTATTCCTGATCGCGTCTCGAAGGATTGCCTTCCATACCTCCGTCTCGAAAAAGTGCAGGACAGTCTGGGCAACGAACAAATCGATATCCGGCGGTGAGACAAAATCCTGCGCACCTTTCAGTTCTGCGACGACTTGGACATCGAGATCGGTGGCGAAATGTTTCAGCTTGTCGATCGCGGCCTGCGAAATATCGGAGGCAAAGACGGTGTGACCGAGCTGAGCCAGGTACAAGGCGTTGCGGCCCTCACCGCAACCCAGTTCGACGACGCGGGCCCTCGCCCGCAGGGCCGGGGAGACCTCGAACACCTCTATGCTCGGACCTCCCATGCACGAAACTGCCCGGTTTGAGTAGCCGAGATCCCAAAAAGGAGTCTTTCTCTGTGTCTGTGCCATGATCTTCTCACACGCTCTGATAGGAGTTTTCAAGTTCGATCATCCGGTCTGAATAGAAGACGCGGGCGATGATGTTCGAATATTTGTAGCCGCGCGTCGTCAGCAGAAGCCGGCCATCACCGGTCTCCGTGATGAATCCGTTGCTGGTCAGCGCGCGCAGTTGCTCGGAGAACATGGTGTCGATCGACTTTTTGAATCTTTGTCGGTAAAGCTTGCGATCGAGATGAGAAAGCGTGAGGTTCAGGAGCACGAAACGCCGCTCCATTTCCTCCTCCGACAGAGTAATGCCTTGCGAAGCGATCGCCTGTGCGTTGAAAGGCCGGTCTGCATATGATTTGACGATGTCGAGAGCTACCGTGCGGTCCACCGCATAGTCGGTACTAAAGTGATAGCGGCCGATATGGCTGCGCGCGCCGGCGCCGAAACCGATAAGCGGCGTTCCCGCGAAGTCAGAGGCTTCCTGTTGATAGGCATCGCCAGATGGCAAGCGAGTGAAGCGGGTAAACGACTCCTGCTTGTAGCCATGTCGGGCCATCTTCTCCACATTCTCGTCGTAGATGTCGTACTTTTCCTCGGCAGAAAAGAATAATTCTGGATCATTGACGGCCGTCTTGCTGATATTGGTCAACGGACGTACGACGACCGGATAGAGCGACAGGGTGGTCGGACCATAGTCGATAATCTCGGCGAGCGATTGATTCCAGCTGTCTCGAGACTGGCCGCGCAGCCCGTAGATCAGGTCCAGGTTTACATGTGCAAAGCGGCTGGAAATGGCCGTGATGGCTTCCCTCGCGACGTCGATTGCGTAAGGACGCCCGGAATGGGATAATTCGCCAGGCTGCATGCTTTGGATGCCCATACTCATGCGGTTCACACCAAGGTCCCGAATTGCGTCAAGCAACTCATCGCCCAAACAGTCTGGAGCGGCCTCGACGGTAATCTCGCACTTCTCTGCGACCTTGGGAAAGGACGCATGAATGGCCTGGAAGAGCTGTTCGAATTGCTTTGCTGTCAAAAGCGTTGGCGTTCCGCCACCGAAATAGATGCTTTCGACCGTGTGATCAGAAAAATATCGACCATATCCACGGATATACTCGATTAGACGATCTACGTAGGCCTGTTTCAAATCATCGGAATGCCGAGTGGTGAGGAATAACGTGCAATACGTGCACCGGTAGCGGCAAAATGGAATGTGAAAATAGAGATTGACGCCCGTGAAACCTGCGGCGGCGCTCACTATATCGTCCATAGTAAGAGGATTGCTAAAGTTCCGATAGGTCCGCTTCGATGGATACCCATATACATAGGTGGGAAGCGCCTTTCGGCTTACGTTGTCCGCCAGGAAGCTGGAGAAGTCCATCAGTGTTTCGCCTAACATCGCATTTCCTTTTATGGAATACCTGACTCCGAATGTTCCTATCTACCGGTAAGAAAATCGCGTGAAGTTTGTTGCTCAGGTCGCCGGACCGCTACATTACATGGATATCTCAGACAGCTACCAACGACAGTGCGATCCACGCGGCGCAGAAAAGTTTCATGCGTCGTGGACCGACTACGCTCACGAGAGTGGGCCCTAAGACTCCCCCACAGAGTGCGCCTACAGCGATGAAAAGACCGTCTACACGGTCGGTCATAAGTGGCGGAAACGAGAAGACCGTCACGCATAGCACTAGCAACGCAGTGACGACGACGGCTATGCCGATGGCATCGCGTGGCACAAAGCCACGCATCAGCATATAGACTGCGATCAATTCGCCCGCACCGATCGATATCCAGCCGACAAATACTCCGCCAATAAGTCCCAGAACAAATAGTATAGGGCCGTCCGTGGTCGACCGGAAGCAGCCGTCCCCTTTGATGCCCGAGAGTTCGGAACCCAGCATAAGAACAAGCAACACAAATGAAACCAGTTTGAAGACCTGAGTAACTGGTATGTCGGGGCGCAGGTCCGCCGACGTCACCAAAACCGCACTGAAGACAGATGGAATCAGCGCGACTAGGACGGAAGTTACGTACGTCCGATTTTGCAATCCACCGCGGCGGTTGCGAATACGTCCGCTTAGATAGGTAAGAGCACCCATACTCATCCCGAAACACTGGATCAGGATGCTAGTGCCAATAACGTCTGCCGGATCGATACCTAGATATTTGAAGGCCGGAACGAAAACGATGCCACCGCCAATGCCCGTCGAATTGGCCACAAAGGCCCCGGCAACACCTATCGGTATAAGCCACAATTTCTCCACGGCGATAGCGTGGCCCGGCCCACTCCAGATCATGTAAGCGAGTGTCAAGATCGGAAAGAGCCTGATAAAGCCGAGCCATTCAATTGGAGCAGAAGAGCGGCGATCAATTATGAGATAGTCCAAGCTAGCCTGATTTCGTTCGTCCATAATCAGCCTCGAGCTACCATATTGACACTTAGCGAAACGACGATATGTTCGACCGGAGAAATGTGTCAAGTGGATTGCGTGCGATTGTTTCATAATGCTTTGAGCATATAGGGGAGACTTCACGTGACCGAAACTTCGGATGACGATCATTCCTTGCCGCTGCCAGTTGCTGCTCTTGTCGGCACTGCTTTCATCGGGTCGATCATGGGTATTTTTGCCCGTGAGCTCGCCGCCCAGCTCAATGTCGCGGAGCAGGTTGGCCTGCGCTGTCTAATGGGGGCACTTGTGCTTCTTGCAGTGAGTTGGCGCTCCATTGATTTTGGAAAATATGCTCGCATGCCGCCTTCTGACCTGCGCTTGACCGCTGTGCGGGCCGTCTCGATGTTCGTGATCGCGATTTCGCTTGGGACTGTCGCCTTTGTGAATGGAAATTACGCCTCGGTCGCCGTGATTATGGCGCTGCCAGCGCCAGCGCTGCTGAGCGCCTTGGTCTTCAAAGAACGGATATCGTATCGCGAGACAGCTCTAGTTAGCTTCGCATTTGTTGGTGCGGCAATCACCATTATTTCCGCTGCGGGACTCCGATTCGAATTCAATTGGCCCTTGTCCTGCGCAGTTTTGGCGACGCTATTTATGTCCTATGGTATCCTCGCGCGGAAGCGGCAGTCGTCCTTTCTCAACAATCGCGAGACAACGTTGTTGATGCTTTTCACGGCCGCGCTGATCATGGGCGTGTTTTCAGCCGCTTGGATTCTGTGGTCAGGCGATGTGCCACGTATTACACCGCACACCCTGTTGGTCGCACTGATAGCAGGCATCTGCAATATTGGATTCTTAGTATTGTCCAATTATGCAATACCAAAAGTAAAAGGTGTTGTGGTTAATAATATTCTCGCTCTACAGCCACTGTTTGGCGCCGTGATTGGTTTCGCACTGTTTAACGAGACTCTCTCTCCGCTTGCTATCGTCGGCGGGGTGATGATTTTGACCGCAGTGATCTTGATCGCCAATCCTGCACTTCTACCACTACGCCCAACCGCGCAACTGACGCCGCGCGCCATAAACGCACCGCCCCCGAAGTAAGGTGTTCGTCAGTATAGGAATTCAAGTTATGCCACTAAGAACAAGTCTACTAGCGCCACTGACTAATATGTAACGCCCCAAGTGGAAGATGTTGTGAAATTCGAACCTGGATGGCGTATTGATGGTTCAAATCTGTGTGTTGGTTACTAACTTGACCGAATCGGAGACTTCAGTGGATCATATTTCTAACGTCATCAACGCTGACACAAAGGCCGATCTCGACTCCAGGGTGGAGCAGTTAATAGCTGCGATGACTCCGGATGGATACCGTGGCCTAACAAGGAAGCTCGAGGATCATTTTGGACTTCGATTTGCCGAAGTTCCTTCTCATCCGTTTAACATTAAAGCGATGATCAAGGGAAAAGACATCGTCTTTTCGGAATCGGTATCCCTGACCTCTCGCGCATTTATGATGCTTCACAGCTTAGGTCATTATTATTTTATATGTGAGGCGAAGAGGAAAAATGTCGAACGCTACTCGTACATATATGATCTTCGTGGTGTACAGGCTGCACTGCACTACTACGAAACAGAAGGTCAAGCAAACGGTCTTGAGGCGCCGCCCGAGATGACCGAACAGAAGAGGAAAGATCGGGTATCATTTGAAATCGGAGCCAATAATTTTGCGATCGATCTTATGCGGACACTTGGTTTGGAGAACGTTGGACCGATCGTTCGCGCTTATGAGGTCGGTGATATCAACTACATTGTGGACGTTTCGGGTCGCGGCAAAAGTGCCATCACAAAAACTGATCGGGAGTATCTTGAAAAGTATATTTGCGGGGACTTGTCCGTGGATCCGGATGATATGTACGATGATGGCGTGTATAGCTCCGGGTCCTTCGATGTTGACGCAATTGATTGGCGATATCTCGAGGATATAAAGCTCGAAATCCACTTTTTCTGATTGGGCTCCTTCAGATCGGACGATGATATCATGTTAAAGACGAACTTTAGTGAGGCCGCGGTGCGACCAACAGCGGAAGAAGCTGAAGCAGCGGTTCGAACGCTGCTTCGGTGGGCGGGAGACGACCCGTCCCGTGAAGGCCTGTTAGGGACCCCAGATCGTGTCGTGAGATCCTACGGCGAGTTTTTCGCGGGGTACGCGATGGACCCAAGAGAAACACTCGGTCGAACTTTTGATGAGGTGGAGGGCTACGATGAGATTGTTGCGCTCCAGAATATTCGCTTCGAGAGTCATTGCGAACATCATATGGTTCCAATTGTAGGTTTCGTCCATCTTGCCTATCTTCCGGCATCGCGCGTCGTAGGAATCTCGAAGCTGGCCCGGTTGGTAGACGGTTACTCGAAACGGTTTACGATTCAGGAGAAGATGACTGCCCAAATTGCGAATGCCATCGACGATGTCCTGAAGCCGCGCGGTGTAGCGGTCATTGTGCAAGGTTCGCACCAATGCATGACGACACGGGGCGTCCATAGGCCCGGCGTGGGAATGGTGACCAGCCGAATGACAGGTGCATTCAGAGAAGACTTTGGGACGAGGACGGAACTCTTCTCTCTTCTCGGGCTACAGCAAACCCCTGGACTTCAGGGCGTTTGAGGTCCAAGAACTCCGTGCTTTCGTTTCGGCTGCCTCGTGCGAAACAGGAGATCTTCGTTGGATCGGGTACACATCTCCATTTACCAACTGCTAACTATATGTGGTTGCCTCTTCCTGATTGGATCGGCGGAAGTTATCGCTGGTCCCATGATGTATGTCATGGGAAGGCATTTTGGGGCGTCGTCGAGTGCTATTGCCTATCTCTCCGCTGCATACGGCTTGACATACGGATCCGTCGCTTTGGTGGCGGGCCCGTTGTCGGACCACTTTGGCCGTAAGTGGCCGCTGGTGGCCGGATTGATCGGTTTCGGCGCGTGTAATGCCGCAATTCCCCAGTCACCCGTCCTCTCAGTTGCTATCTCGCTCTCGGCTCTCTGCGGTTTGTGTGCGGCAATCATTCAACCGAATGCGCTATCCCTAATCGGGGATATCGCAGGAGGTGAAGAAGCTGGGAGGCGCGTAGGGCAGGCGTTCGTTGGTCTCATGGCGGCATTCGTGGTGACTCCACTGGGCGCAGGATGGGCTGCAAAAAACGGTGATTGGGAATCGGCTTACTATTTGCTCTCTGCACTTGCTTCCGGCGCGGTGTTTTTCGTTGCGCTTCTGTTTGACCCAGACCGACGCACTTCCGCTGAAAGGCTGCCTTTCCTTGCGCTGGTATCTGGGGCCCTACGCGTTCAACAGGCGCGATTGAGTCTGTCGATTAGCTACTTGTGGCTCGGATGGATGGCCGGTTTCGGTGCCGTTGTTGCCGGCGTGGCCGCTCGGAAGCTGGATTTGCGGTCCACGGATGTAGCGCTCGTGGTTGCCTATTGGGGCGCAGCAATTATCGTTGGAAACCTATCAGGGCATCGATTAAATAGATGTCTGCATCATGTCGCCCTTCCATTTGGCGCAGGCATTGCCGCTTTGGGGGTGCTCGCATTTGCACTTCCGGTGAGTTCTCTAGTGGCTCTTGGTGCTGTGGGCACGCCCTGGGCCTTGGGTTACGGTTGCGCGGGGCCTCTGCATCACGCTCGCCTCAATGGTCTCTCAGTTCGCTTCCGAGGAACCATAAACTCGCTCCATGCCAGCTTGCTTAATTTTGGTATATTCTCCGTATCACTCCTCTTCGGAGCTACGGCTCCCACGGCTCCGATGTCGCTGTTCTGCGGCGCGGTTGCGCTGGTTGGATTCCTGGGGGCCTTATTATCTTTGGCGGTACCCGGGTCACGTTTTTCGGCGCCCAGGGCGGAATAGATAGCCGGTGGGGGCGGCTATGTTGGTACCAAAAGGGGATGGCCAATCATGTCGCTCAATAACCTTCCTGATTACGCACTATGTTCAGCCATAGATTTATGTACAAAACGAGAACATCTGTTGTTTTCGAGAGGCTTGATCGATGGCTCGCAACAAGGTTCAGTTTCAGAAAGGGCTAAGCGAAGCCCAATTTGATGAACTCTACGGAAGCGAAGAGAAGTGCCGAGCGGTGATCTTTAGCTGGCGCGGGCAATCTGGTTTTTGAATGTCCGGCCTGTGGCGGGCGTGAACACAGCGTCATTCAGAGCCGTGGGCAGTATCAATGCAGTGCCTGCCGGAAGTAGACGTCGCTGATCGCCGGAACGATCTTCGCGGCGACCAAGGTGCCGCTACGGACATGGTTTCGTGCCCTGTATCATCTGACCCAGAGCAAAGGCGGCATTTCCAGTATCGAACTGGGACGCAGGCTCGGCGTGACGCAGACCACGGCCTGGAAGATCAAGCATAAACTCGCGCAGGTGATGATGGAGCGCGAGGCCGGCAAGCGACTGAAGGGACGGATCGAACTGATGACGCCGATCATGGCCGCTGTCGAAACCACACCGCAAGGCAAGCCGATCCGCCTGAAACTCCGTCGCGTGGCCGGGTTCAGCAGCGCCGAGATCGCAAAGATGGCAAAAACAGTTTCGACCCGCCAGCAGCGTGGTCAGTGACGGTCTACGCTGTTTCGCCGCCGTCACCGAAGCAGAGTGCGTCCATCATTCCATCCTGACCGGTTCGGGACCAAAGGCAGGCCGCAATCCTGCTTTCAAATGGGTCAAGACCGCTCTTGCCAACATCAAGAACGCCATGACCGGTACCTACCTCGCTATCCGTGACAAGCATGCGCCGCGCTATCTCGCCGAGTTCGTCTATCGCTTCAATCGCCGCTTCGACCTCGCCGCCGTGATCCCTCGCCTCGGATACACCTCAGTCAGAACCCCTCCTATGCCTATCGCCTCCTCAAATTGGCTGAAATTAATGCGCAATCAGGAAAAACTTTGATCTGTTCAGGGTCCTCGTATGCTCATAGTATAAAACTACCGATCAAATCAGAATTTTTACGGATCTTCGTTGAAGCCGCCCTCAACCGCAAATTCCCTTGACCTCGCCCGGTTCGACTCGTCCTTTACCTCAAGAGGCAATCACCAAAGGAGAAATGCATGTTTTTGTTCGGGATTGGTGCGCTTATCTCTGCGGTTCTGTTTGGTCTGTGGTTGTGGGTCGACAACCAGGCTGTGACCGAGGAAAGCCCCAAAGGCAGCCGCGATGCCAAAGAAGCCGATGCCGAGTTCGAGCGGACGATGAAGGACATCGAGGAAGGAAAATAGGCGGCGTTCTTTCGCCACCCGCCAGCCCGGTATGGCAGCGGAGACGGTGGCGCGTCGTGGCGCCGCCAAATCCATGTCTTCATTTACGATTTGCGGGATTGAATGGTGCCCGGAGGCCGCTCCTGGCGACCTCGTCCCCTTCGACACTGCCGGCAATGCACCACTGATCGCAGAGATGCCCCATCGCCATTTTCAAAATGGCTGAACCTGCTGCGCAATCAGAAATTTTTCCGGCTCTTCCCTTGCCAGTCGCGAATTTTCCAGAATTAGGAAACCATCAAGCAATCTGAACAAGAGTTTAGGAAACGCTTCCTGCCCCCAGCGTGTTTGCAGGGGGAGGCGGCGGTTGCCAGAGGGGAGACCGTTACCTGCCAGTCCATGATTTTCCGCAGGAGGCACCCTCATGTCCCAGACCATTCCACCCCAGAGCCAGGACCACCAGCCGGGCATCGAGCGCCTGCTGAAACCGCAGGCGGAGCATATCCGCGCCGATTATCGCGGCAGCGGCAAGTTGCAGGGCCGACGGGCGCTGATCACGGGCGGCGACAGCGGCATCGGCCGCGCGGCGGCACTGCATTTCGCGCGCGAAGGTGCCAATGTCGCCATCCTGTATCTGGAAGAAAACGAGGACGCACAGGAAACGATCCGCCTCGTCGAAGCCGAAGGCGTGAAGGGCCTGGCAATCGAAGGAGACGTGTCCGACAGCACGGTCTGCGACGACGCGGTTGCCCGCACGGTCGAAACCTTCGGCGGGCTGGACATCGTGGTGAACAATGCCGGCGTCCAATATGTCAGCGAAGACCTGACCGCTATCACCGATGCCGTCTGGCAGCGCCATATGGACGTGAACATCAACGGCTATTTCTACATCGTGCGCGCCGCCCTGCCCCATCTCGGCAAGGGCAGCGCCATCATCAACACGTCGTCGATCAATGCGTTCGCCGGCAACAGATCCCTGGTCGCCTATTCCACCACCAAGGCGGCCGAAATGGGCTTCACGCGTGCCCTGGCCCTGCAGCTCGCCGAGAAGGACATCCGGGTCAACGCCGTCGCCCCCGGCCCGGTCTGGACGCCGCTGCAACCCGCAAGCTGGGGACCGGTCGATCCACAGGCGGTGGCCGATCTGGGCAAGGATACCCCGCTGGGCCGGATCGGCCAGCCGAGCGAACTGGGGCCGGCCTATGTCTATCTGGCATCGCAGGACGCATCCTACGTCACGGGCCAGACCATCCACGTCAATGGCGGCATGATCATCAATGGCTGAGCCGCTCCCCTCGCTGATGCTGCCGGCATCAAGCTGGCTGCGCGCATCCACGCATCGTCGCTGGCTCGATCTTCAGGGCCAGCGCCTGCTGGATTTCTCGAAACCCTCGCGGGTCGATGAAGGGTTCGCCCCCCTGGGCAATGACGGAAGGCTGATCTCGGGCGAACAGGCCGACACGATCCTGACCGCGCGGATGACGCATGTTTATGCGGTCGCCGCCGGACGCGGCCTTCCCGGATGCGCTCCCCTGGCGGCCCATGGTGTCGCCAGCCTGCTGGGCCCGTTGCGCGATCAGGCCCATGGCGGCTGGTTCGCAGGCGCCGAACAGGATGGGAAAAGGCCGGGGAACGGCCGCAAGCAGGCCTATCTGCATGCCTTCGTATCCCTCGCCGCCTCCTCGGCCGTCGTGCAACGCATCCCGGGCGCGGACGGCCTACTGGACGACGCGCTCGCCGTATGGGACCGGCATTTCTGGAGCGAGGAGGAAGGCGTCTTCCGCGAGAGCTTCGCGGCGGACTGGACGGATGAGGAAGCCTATCGCGGCGCCAATGCGAACATGCACTCCGTGGAAGCCTGCATGGCGGTCGCCGACGTCACCGGCAATCCGCTCTGGCGCCACCGGGCCCTCAGGATCGCCGAGCGCTTCATCCATACCTTCGCCCGCAATGCCGCCTATGCCGTCCCGGAGCATTTCGATCTCGACTGGACGATCCTGAAGGATTTCCACAAGGATAAGCCGACCGACGATCTGCGCCCCTACGGCATGACACCGGGGCATTTCGTCGAATGGTCGCACCTGATGCTCAAACTGGAAGCCGCCCTGCTGCGCGAGGACGGCACCGCGCCCTCATGGCTGCTGGACGATGCCATCGGCCTGTTCGATTGCGGCACCAGGGCCGGATGGGCGCGCGACGGCGCGCCCGGCCTGCTCTATACCGTCGACTGGGAACTGGAACCGGTCGTGCATAACCGCCCCCACTGGTGCCAGGCCGAGGCGCTGACCGCCGCCGCCGCGCTGCTCAAGCGCACGGGCCACGCCGCGTACGAACGCTGGTACCGCACGATCTGGGATTATATCGACCTGCACATGATCGACCGCAGACAGGGCGGCTGGCTCCAGGAACTGGACCGGAACAATCGCCCTTCGGCCGTGGTCTATGCAGGCAAGGCCGATCTCTACCATGCCTGGCAGGCAACGCTGACGCCGCTCCTGCCCCTGGCGCCGAGCTTCGCGACAGCAGTCGCCATACTCGATCAATAAGAAAGCGGCCGGGCCCGAAAGCCCGGCCGCCTCGTACATCAACCGGCCGCAATCGCCTTGCGCAGGTTGGTGTCCAGCGCCGCCAGGAAGTCCTGGGTCGTCAGCCACTTGGCCTCCGGCCCGATCAGCAGGGCCAGATCCTTGGTCATCTGCCCCGCTTCGACCGTCTCGACGCAGACGCGTTCCAGCGTCTCCGCGAAATGGGTCACGTCGGGCGTGTTGTCGAACCGGCCGCGATAGGCCAGGCCGCGCGTCCAGGCGAAGATCGAGGCGATCGGGTTCGTGCTGGTCGGCCGGCCCTTCTGGTGCTCGCGATAATGGCGCGTCACCGTGCCATGCGCGGCCTCGGATTCCACCACGTCGCCGGTCGGGTTCAGCAGAACCGAGGTCATCAGCCCCAGGCTGCCGAAGCCCTGCGCCACGATGTCGCTCTCGACGTCACCGTCATAGTTCTTGCACGCCCAGACATAGCCGCCGCTCCATTTCAGGGCCGAGGCCACCATGTCGTCGATCAGGCGATGCTCGTAGGTCAGGCCCAGCTTCTCGAAATCGGCCTTGAACTCGGCGTCGTAGATCTCCTGGAACACGTCCTTGAACATGCCGTCATAGGCCTTCAGGATCGTGTTCTTGGTCGACAGGTAGACCGGCAGCTTGCGGTCGCGGCCATAGGTCAGCGACGCCCGGGCAAAGCCCTCGATCGAGGCGCGGGTATTGTGCATGCCCAGCGCGACGCCGGGGCCCTTGAAATCATGCACGTCCAGCGTGACCGGCGCGCTGCCGTCGGCCGGCGTGTAGGTCAGGGTCACCTTGCCGGGGCCGGGGATCTTGGTCTCGGCGGCGCGATAGATGTCGCCATAGGCATGGCGGCCGATGACGATCGGCTGCGTCCAGTGCGGCACCAGGCGCGGCACGTTGGAGCAGATGATCGGCTCGCGGAAGATCGTGCCGTCGAGGATGTTGCGGATCGTGCCGTTGGGCGAACGCCACATCTTCTTCAGCCCGAACTCGGCCACGCGGGCCTCATCGGGGGTGATCGTCGCGCACTTGACGCCGACCCGGTATTTCTTGATCGCCTCGGCGGCCTCGACGGTCACCTGGTCGTCGGTGGCGTCGCGGTGCTCGATTCCCAGATCGTAATATTTCAGATCGATATCGAGATACGGGAGAATCAGCTTCTCCTTGATGAAGCTCCAGATGATCCGCGTCATCTCATCGCCGTCGAGTTCGACGACCGGTTCCTTCACCTTGATCTTGGCCATACGGCTTTTCCTCTTGGTTCTGCTTGCCTACGGGGGGCGAAACATTTCGTGGGGGCCGGAGGAACCTGACGGTCCCCGGCCTGTCCGCGCCCTGTCCTGGCCGCGCGATGCGCCAGCCGCGAAATCCGGGCCCAATGTCATACCGGCCCGCACAGGGGCTGCCTAGCAGTCCTCGCAACTCTGTTATGACGATCGCGACATTCCACTTGAGAATGATTATCATTTGAATATTATGGACGCTACACCTTGCCCGATGGAGTCCCGGATGCAGCGCCACCTCTCGACCGGTTCCACCCTGATCTCCGCCCTGCTGGCCCATGATCGGACCGGCCGCCCGTCCCCCCGCCGCGACCGCGCGGGCAACCAGCCCGACCGCACCGTCTTCGACCGCCCTCTCTCCCCATCACCCTGGCCAGACCCCACGCGCACCCCTCTGGAATCACGATCGGGTCATCGCCTGGGCGCGCTGATCCAGATCATAGCGCAGGGCCACGCCGACATGATGGAATAAGCGGGCAATCCCGACCCACGCGCCGGAGACCCGACCATGCATGCGATGAGACTGGATGCCCCGCACACCCCACTGCAATGGGTCGAACTGCCCGACCGCCAGCCCGGTCCCGGCCAGATCCGGGTGCGGGTCTGCGCCTGCGGCGTCTGCCGTACCGACCTGCATGTGGTGGATGGCGACCTGCCCTTTCCCGGCCACCCGGTCATACCGGGGCACGAGATCGTGGGACGGATCGACGCGCTGGGCGAAGGGGTGCAGGGCCTGCAACTGGGGCAGCGGGTGGGCATTCCCTGGCTTGGCCATACCTGCGGCGTCTGCCGCTACTGCCACACCGGCCACGAAAATCTCTGCGACCACCCGCTCTTCACCGGCTACACCCGCGATGGCGGCTATGCCACCGCCGCCATCGCCGATGCGCAATACGCCTTTCCATTGGGCGAGGACGGTGACGATGTCGAACTGGCCCCCCTGCTGTGCGCGGGTCTGATCGGCTGGCGATCGCTGGTGATGGCGGGCGAGGACGCAAGGACGGTGGGCCTGTACGGCTTCGGCGCCGCCGCCCATATCATTGCGCAGGTCGCGATCTGGCAGGGCCGCAAGGTGTACGGCTTCACCCGCCCGGGCGACCACGCAACACAGGATTTCGCGCGCGGCCTCGGCGCGGTCTGGGCCGGCGGATCGGACGAACTCCCGCCCGAACCGCTGGATGCCGCCATCATCTTCGCACCGGTGGGCGCGCTGGTGCCCGCCGCCCTGCGCGCGGTGCGCAAGGGCGGGCGCGTGGTCTGCGCCGGCATCCATATGAGCGAGATCCCGGCCTTTTCCTACGATCTGTTATGGGAGGAGCGGCAACTGGTCTCGGTCGCCAACCTGACGCGACAGGACGGGATCGATTTCCTGTCTCTTGCACCGAAAATCGGCATCCGCACCAGCACGACGCGCTACCCCCTGCACGATGCCAATCGCGCGCTGGATGATCTGCGCGCCGGACGGTTCGAGGGCGCGGCCGTCCTGGTTCCCTGATTCCACAGGGTCGCCCCCTGCGGGGCGTAGGGCAGACCCCTACGACGCGACGGCGCTTTCGCTCTGGTATTTTCGGCTGCGATTCTTTATGGAGCGCGATCCCGCCATTGTGCCCTTGCCTGTCTCGCGCCACGTCGCGACGTGGCTTCTTCTGTCCGGATGATCCGCCCCATGCCTTTTCCCGAAACCCACCCCGCCCTTCGGCGCGCGCTCGACGCGCGCGGCTATGACGAGCCCACACCGGTCCAGCAGGCCGTGCTGGATGTCGCGGCGGACGGCAAGGATCTGCTGGTGTCGGCCCAGACCGGATCGGGCAAGACGGTGGCGTTCGGGCTGGCCATGGCCGACACCCTGCTGGGCGGGGCCGAACGGTTCGGGGCTGCCGGCGCGCCCTTGGCCGTCATCGTCGCCCCCACACGCGAGCTGGCCATGCAGGTCCAGCGTGAACTGACATGGCTGTACGCGCCGGCGGGCGGGCGCATCGTCTCCTGCATCGGCGGCATGGACGCGCGGCGCGAGGCACGGGCACTGGAACTCGGCGCCCATATCGTCGTCGGCACCCCCGGGCGGCTCTGCGATCACCAGCGCCGCGGCCGGCTGGTCCTGTCCGAGCTGCGCGTCGTGGTGCTGGACGAAGCCGACGAGATGCTGGACCTCGGCTTCCGCGAGGAACTGGAGCAGTTGCTGGACGCGATGCCGGCCACGCGCCGCACGCTGCTGTTCTCGGCCACCATCGCCAAGGAAATCGCCTCGCTGGCGCGGCGCTACCAGCGCGACGCGCTGCGCATCGATACGCTGTCCGGCGCCCGCCAGCATGCCGACATCACCTACCGCGCCGTGCTGACCGACCCGCGCGAGATCATCCCGGCGGTGGTCAACATCCTGCGCTATACCGACAGCCCCACCTCGATGGTGTTCTGCGCCACCCGCGAACTGGTGCGCCACATGCAGGGCGCGCTGCTGGAACGCGGCTTCGCCTCGGTCGCGCTGTCGGGCGAACTGGGCCAGAACGAGCGCACCCGCGCCATCGACAGCCTGCGCACCGGCCAGGCCAGCGTCTGCGTCGCGACCGACGTTGCGGCGCGCGGCATCGACATTCCGGCGCTCGCCCTGGTGGTGCATGCCAGCCTGCCCACCGACAGCGCCACCCTACTGCACCGTTCGGGCCGCACCGGCCGCGCCGGGCGCAAGGGCGTGTGCGCCCTCGTCGTGCCGGTCTCGATGCGCCGTCGCGCCGAGCGGCTGCTGGCCATGGCCAAGGTCACGGCGGAATGGACCGCCGTCCCCACCGCCGACGCCATCCGCGCCCAGGATTTTGAACGGCTGCTGACCGACCAGAGCCTGACCGAAACCGCCGCCCCAGGCGACGAGGAGCAGGTCGCCCGCCTGGCCGCCGACCGCACCCCCGAACAGCTGGCAACCGCCCTGCTGCAGATGTACCGCGCCCGCCTGCCGGACCCGGAGGATATCCGCCCCCTGCGCGTCGATGCCCCCCGCCCGGCACGTGACGGCGAACCCGCCACCCGCCGCGAGCGCCCGGCCCGCGACGAACAGGGTCCGCGCGGCGACGGCGTGTGGTTCTCCATGAGTGTCGGACGGCAGGACAAGGCCGATCCGAAATGGCTGGTGCCGCTGATCTGCCGCCTGGGCGGCGTGCGCAAGAACGAGATCGGCTCGATCCGCATCGCCGGCGACCATACGCTGTTCGAAATCGCCACGGCCTCGGCCGAGCGCTTCAGCGCCTGCGTCGCCGCCACCGATTCCGACGAGGTCCAGATCAGCCCGGCACAGGCTCCGGCCGGCGGCGGCGGTGGCCGAGGCGGCGATCGCGGCCCCGGCGGCGCGCCGCGTGGACGTGGCCCCCGTGGCGCCCCCCCGTCCGGCGCCCCCCGGCGTCGTCCGGCGGCCGGCCCGTCATCGTCGCGCAAGCGCGGCGCATAAGGCCGGCAGAACCGTAACCCGCCTGGATCACACGATCCGGGCGGGTCACTTCAGTCTTTTACAACCCACCCGTCAGCATGTTGGCAGCGTTCGTCCGCGTCTGCTGACCCAGCGCATTCAGACGGTTCTGTTCGGTCGTGCCGGCGTTGCGCAGACGATCCACCTGGCGCTGCGGCGTATTGCGCACGGCGTCGACCGCATCGCGGCCACTCTGTACCCGCTGCTGCACGCCGTTCGTCACCCCATCGCGATAGGCACGGCCACGGCCCGCCAGGCAATCCTCGCGCTGGGCCAGGCGGCCGGCGACATCCCATCCCGGCGCCGTCGACTGGTTGCCGGACTGGGTACAGGCGTCATCCGCCGCGCGGGCAGCCGGCATGGCGGCGGTCAGCGCCAGAACGGTCATGGGCAGGGCAAGAGCAAGCAGGGATTTCCGGATCGTCATCGATCAATTCTCACATTCTGTGACTACAGCGCATGGAACCATGCCGTCATGGCGGGAATAGGTCCATCGTATGGCAGAACCGGGCCAATCGCATGGGTCGCCCCCGTGCGGACACGGGCAATCAACGGCCGGCCATTGTCCCCGATTTGATCCCTGAACATCATTTAATATATGCATGGAGCGCATAGATAACGGTCAGCAGCACGCGGAGGCGCACGGACGGCATGAATATCATCGCGGATTTCGGCGTATTCGTGATGGTTCCATGGCTGGCCTGGCGTCTGCTGGGGCGGACGATTCCGATCGCGGTGCTGCCGATCGTGGTGGGTATCCTGATCGCCGTGACAGGCTGGCCCGTCGATCGGCTTGGCGTGCCGTCCGCCACCGGCGACATGATCGGCTGGGTGGCCGTATTGATCCTGGCCTTCACCGCCGGGCTGGAAATGTGGCAGCATCCCGGCGAAGACCCGTCGACCGCCATGCCGGAAACCTCCCTACCCCGACTGCTGGGCAGCGCATTCGTCGCCCTGGCCGTTCCGTTCGGCATCGGCACGCTTCTGGTCCACGCGGTGCTGATGCCCCAGCCGGACTGGCAGGCACCGGACGGGCAGAATTGGGTCGGCGCCATGGCGATCGGCCTGTGCATCGCCGTCAGCGCCCTGCCGGTCCTGATCGGTATCGTCCGCGAACTGGCCCCCACCGAACGGGGGGTCGGACAATTGGCGCTGCGGCTGGCCGTCGTGGACGACATGGCGTTGTGGACCGGGCTGGCGGCGCTGCAATTCGCGGCCAAGGGCGCCTCCGCGCTGCATGGATGGAGCCATCTCCAGATCCTGGCAGTCCTGCTGCTGGGTGCGATGGTGGCGGTCAGCGGCTGGGCAACCCGCCGTTTTCCCGCACCGCCCCTGTGGCTGATCTGGGCGGTGCTGCCGGTATGGCTGGCGGCCGGATCATGGGCCAGCATGCAGTTGGGTCTGCATGAGCTGATCGGCGCCTATGCCGCCGGCGCGCTGATGCCCCCAAGCTGGGTACGTCGCCTGCCGGTCGAACAGGTGGGCAGCCTGGCGCTGGTCTGGCTCGCGCCGCTCTTCTTCGGCCATAGCGGCATGCATATCGACGGCCGCGCCCTGACCTTTCCCTCCATCCTGGCATCGCTGCTGCTGGTCGGGGTCTCGATCGCCAGCAAGCTGGGCGCGGTGTGGCTGTATCCGCCGTCACCCAGTCTCCGTGGCCGGCGGGCGCTGGCGGCCGGGGCCCTGCTGCAATGCAAGGGGCTGATGGAAATCGTCGCCGCCACCATCCTGCACCAGCGCGGCATGGTCTCCAACTTCGCCTTTGCCTCGCTCATGCTGCTGGCCGTGATCTCAACGGTGCTGACGGGCCCGATGTTCCGCCTGTTCGGCGGCGGCCGGGAGGCATAAGCCCCCCGCTCTCGACGACCTCCGGCAGACGGGCCAGGATACGGCGCGAGACGCGTCAGGGATGCCCAAGGAGCCGTTGCCCATGTCCACCCCCCTTCCCCATTCCGCCCGATGAGCCTGGACTCCGTCCGCGCCTTCCTGGCCGAGCGCGCGCCCGACCTGGCCATCATCGAACTGGACCAGCCGACCGCAACAGTGGCCGAGGCCGCCGCCGCGCACGGCACGCATCCCGCACAGATCGCCAAGACCATCTCGCTGCGACTGGGCGAACAGGTGGTGCTGGTGGTTGCGGCCGGCACCGCCCGGCTGGACAATCGCAAGACCAAGGATGCCTTCGGTCACAAGCCGCGCATGCTCGACCGCGCGGAGGTCGAGCAATGGACCAGCCACCCGGTGGGCGGCGTCTGTCCGTTCGGGCTGCCCGCCCCGCTCCCGGTCTATTGCGACGTCTCGCTGCGCGCTTTCGAAACGGTCATTCCCGCCGCCGGCGCGATCAACAGCGCCGTGCGCCTGTCGCCCGACCGGCTGGCCGAACTGACCGAGGCCAGTTGGGTCGATGTCTGCCAGGCGCCGGCCTGAAAACACGATCGGGAAAGCGGGCCGGCGGCGGCCCGCCGTTTCAGCGGATCGTCAGGCGAGGTTGCGGAACCTCGACCGTCGGCACCGGCTGAAGCTGCACGGCCGGCGCCGGCGGGGCGGCCCCGATCTGTGGCGCGGTCTTGACGACCGCCACCGGAATGGCGGTGTAACGCGGCTTGGGCGGCGCCTTGGGATGCCGCGACAGGGTCACGAACAACACGCCATAAGCCACGGCAAGCACGACCAGCACCCCGAGCTTGAGCTTTTTCGGGTTCGGCAACCGGGGCAAGACAGACGAGGGCGCGGAACGCTGGCGCATGGCGGGGACGATATTCCTGAACGGGCGGTGCGCCGGCACGCGGCTGATGAGGCGATCCTACACCAGACGGACGCACCCTGCCACGGGTAGCCCCGCTTTACGTTTCCTCCAAAAAAATGGGCTACGGGAAGAATATTTTAAACTTCGCGCCCGGATAAGCGTCCTGTGACCTCGGGCAGCCGAAGGTTTTTTGGCATGGATCTGATGGCGTGCCGATATCAGGCGGCGCCGGAAGACGCTCACCTTTATCTCAGGAGCCATGCCGACGTGCCGTGTCGTCTTATGCGTTTCATCCATGCCTGCCCCGTGGCCCTGCTTCTGATCGACCATCCCGCCAGGGCGACCGAACCGCCGCAAACCGCCGACCTGCTGCTCGAGGCCCCCTATCGCCGGGCCTATGTCGTCATGCAGCGCTTTCCGGATTGGGTCAGTCGCGGGCAGGCCACGTCGACGCCCGTGACGCAGGTCGCAACCGGTGGCCACGCCTATCTGCTGGGGCACCTGTGCAAACCACACGATTGCGGTGACAACCAGCTCGATATCGTTTTCGCGGCCGATGGCCACGCCGCCTGGGGATTGCTGCATGTCCGGCCAGACGCGCAGCATCCGTTCCTGCAAAGCTGGCTGGGCAATCCCGATGAGGAAATCCAGACCCTTCTGCTGCGGAACTATGCCACCCACAACCCACCCTGAAAGGGGCCGCCGCACCCGGTACCCTTTCGTCCACCGGCACTTCCTGCCATAGTCCCGCCGATCCCGCGGCGCCGCCGCCAGACCGGCCCGGCGCCCCCCGGGGAAAGCACGGGATCGCTGTCGAGCAGCACGCGTCGCATCCCCGGGGCCTCGCGCCAGTGGAATGCCCAGTGTGACGATCACTCATCCCGGCCGGCTGGCCGTCCTGTTCCTGTCCGGCATCCTCGCCGTCTCTCCCGCGATCGCGCAGGACGATGAAGGGGAAGTGGCGCCGTCCTCCACCACGGTCGAACTACAGAAACTGGTAGCGGTCCTGCAAACCGACCCCAATGCCACCAGCCAGCCATGCGTCGACGCCCTGACCGAACTGCACAAGACCCAGGACACGCTGGAAGCCGAACAGAAACGGACCAACGACCCCGATGTGGGGGTCGCGCGTGACGTGCTGGAAACGGATTTCGAAACCGCAGTCCAATCCTGCAGCCCCGACGCCACCGCATTGTGTGAAAAGAACGGCAACGACCCCAAGGTGGCCCACGCCTGCATGGCGCTGGACCAGCCCGCCGCTCCGCCGAAGTAAACAGCCATCAGGAACAGGACAGTGGCGCGTCCTGTCCCATCGCTCAGGCGCGCAGCCCACTGCCCCGCAGGGCGTCGAGCCGCGCCAGACCATCCGCACTGCCCAGCACTGCAGCCTTTTCCGTCCGCTTCAGTCGCTTGACCGCACTCTCGGGATCGGGGCTTTCCGCCAGTTTCAGCAACCCGACCAGCAGGTCGGGATTGATCGGGTCACCCGGCCCGCGCGGGGGCGGCAGCATCGCCCAATGCGCCGCCATCAGCGCCGGGTTGGCCAGCAGCAGATGGATCGCCTCGCCCCCCTCTGCCACCGGCCGGGCCGCATTGGCGGCGGCGGCGCGGCGCAGGATGTCCGGCGGCGACGTTTCCTCGGGGATCAGCAGCAGCCCGGCACGCAGCAGCGCCTGGCCGGCATCGCGGCTGCTGGTCGCGGCCGCCAGCGGGATGGCAAAGACCAGCCCCAGCAGCACCGGCGTCATCCACAGGAACAGCGGGATCGACACGCTCCACGCACATCCGCCCAGAACCAGGCCGAACAGCATATAGACCCAGTAGGCCCGCACCGTCTCCATGAACGGCACCCCGCCATCGTCACGCCGCTGCGCGTTCCACCCCGAATCCCGCCCCAGCAGGATCGACAGCACGCCAGAGGTCTGGATCAGCATCGCCACCGGCGCGACCAGCCCGCCGATCAGCGTCTCGACCAGCACCGACAGCGCCGCCCGCACCGCCCCGCCGCAGCCCCGGCGTGCCGCCGGATCGAACAGCAGCGCCACATAGGCCAGCAGCTTGGGCGCCAGCAGGATCCCCATGGTGACGATGAACACGTATTTCGCCTGTTGGGGATCGACGTGCGGCCAGTTCGGATACAGGGATTTGGTATCGCCGAAATATTCCGGCTTCTCGAAGCGGGACTGCAGCGAGATCAGGATACCCGCGAGCAGGAACAGCAGCCACATCGGCGAGGTGACATAGGAGCCGATGCCCATCAGCATATGCATCCGGCTGACCCAGTTCAGGCCGCGCGTCCCCACCACCTTGGCATGCTGCAGATTGCCCTGGCACCAGCGACGGTCGCGGATCGCGATGTCGGTCAGCGAGGGCGGGCTTTCCTCGTACGAACCGGGCAGGCCCGGCACCATATGGATGGCCCAGCCGCCTCGGCGCATCAGCGCGGCCTCGACGAAATCGTGGCTGAGAATATGGCCGCCAAACGGCTTGCGCCCCGGCAGGTGCGGCAGGCCCGCCTGCTCGGCGAAGGCACGGGTGCGGATCACCGCATTATGTCCCCAGTAATTGCCTTCGGAACCATGCCACCAGGCAATGCCATGGGCGATCAGCGGGCCATAGACCCTGCCCGCGAATTGCTGCATCCGCGCGAACAGCGTGGTGCCGTTGACGATTTCCGGCAGGGTCTGGATCAGGCCCACACCCGGATGGCGCTCCATCGCGGCAACGATGCGCACCACCGTTGCACCCGCCATCAGGCTGTCGGCATCCAGCGTGAGCATCTGCGCGTAGGCCCCGCCGAAGCGGCGCACCCATTCGGCAATGTTGCCCGCCTTGCGCTCGGTATTCACCGGCCGCCGACGGTAGAAGATGCGCGCATCCCCACCCGTCGCGGCCCGCAGGGCCAGGAACGCGGCCTCTTCCTCGACCCACACATCCGGATTGGTGGTGTCGGACAGGATAAAGAAATCGAACGATTCCAGCCGGCCCGTCGCCGCCATGCTGTCATACATGGCGCGCAGCCCGGCCATCACCCGACCCGGGCTTTCATTATAGGTCGGCATCAGCAGGGCGGTACGGCTGGACAGCGAAGGCAGCGGCCCCTCACGCGCAATCCCCAGCCCCAGCCCACCATGCCGCAACAGCGACACGAAACCGCCCAGGGCGGAGGTGAAAGCCAGCGCAATCCACTGAAACAGCAGCACGAACAGCACCAGCACGACCACGCCCAGCACCGAATAGCCCGCCGAGTTCAGCACCCGGTTCATCTCGTAGGCGCCATAGGCCGTCAGCAGGGTGGCCGAACCGATCACCGTCAGCCGCCGCAGCACCATCAGCGAAGGTTCGGTCACCGGCATACGCGGCCGGCCGTGCGTCAGGGGCAGCGCCGACAGCGATTGCGTCGCCATCTCCATCGAGGATTCGTCAGGCAGGGCGCGAAAGCCGCCGCCCGGTCCACGCCCGAACCCGCCGTCCGCGCCCGTCCGCGCGCTCTCGCCTAGGGTGTCCATCGATAGGTCCATTGCTCGGATACCGGCCCCGCATCATTGGCCAGAACACAGGTCAGCTCGGCGATCTTGGCATCACCGGGCGCGAATTCGAATGTCGTGCGCCAGCCATGGATGGCCGGATCAGGCTCGACCACAACATTGCGGATCGTGCCGGCCGAACTGCTGGGCACCAGATGGAACCTGGCATCGGGCGGCAGATTGTCGAACGGCGCGCCACTGAAATCGATCGCGAAGAACCGGGCGGCCGGATCGTCGGTCACCGCACCCACACGGGTGGCAGCAATCCGCGCCAGCCGGGTCGGCCAGGGCGTATCCCACCCCCAGTACATGCGATAGGTAAAGGCATATTCCTTCCCCGCCGCCAGTCCGCCGCCCGGACGCCAGAACGAGACGATGTTGTCGTTCACCTCGTTGGGTGTCGGGATTTCCACCAGATCGACCGCGCCGGCGCCCCAGTCGCCGATCGGCTCGATCCACAGCGACGGGCGCTTTTCGTAATTCAGCGCCAGATCCTCGAAATCGGCGAAGGCACGCTTGCGCTGCATCAGGCCGAAGCCGCGCACCGAATTGTCCGAAAAAGCCGAAAACTGCAGGTCGCGCGGATTGCGCAGCGGCCGCCACAATTGCTGGCCGCTGCCGGTCCAGATCGAAAGTGCCTCGCTGTCATGCGCGGCGGGGCGCCAGTCATCGACATGATTGCGGTCGTTGGCGTCGAAATAGAACATGCCCGTCAGCGGCGCGATGCCCGGCTCGTCGATCTTCGTGCGCGGATACACGTAGGACTGAACGTCAAAAACGGTCATGTCACCCGGGCGGATGGTGAAGCTGAAGGCCCCCGCGACCGAGGGGCTGTCCAGCAGCGCATGCACGACCACGGAATCGACGCCCGGCTGCGGCTTCTCCAGCCAGAAGGCGCGGAACAGCGCGAACTCCTCGCCCTTCGGATTACCCGTCCCATCAGCAAAGCCCCGGGCCGACAGGCCGTAATTCTGTCCCTTCGCCACCGCGCGGAAATAGGACGCGCCGAGAAAGACGCAGAATTCCTCCATCACGCCCGGCGTGTTGATCGCATAGCGCAGCCGCAGCCCGGCAAAACCCACATTATCCGCGACCTTCAGCTTCGGGTCGCCATAAGTAAACAGGTCGGGACTGTAGGGCACCGGCGACGATTTGCCGTCCGCGACTTCATAGATCTCGATGCGCGGACGGTAGAGAAAACCGCGCGGGAAGAATTCCACGTCGAAGGCCAGATTCTGGCCGTGCCACAGCGCCTGATCCTCGCGATAGGCGATCGAGCGGTACTGGTCGAAATTCAGCGAATCGATCGCCGAAGGCAACGTCTGGTCGGGCGCGCGATAGGCGCTGCGCGACAGGCGTTCGGCGATCCGCCGCACCGTGCTGGCATCGAAGGCCCCGGTCGGCGCGGGGGCGCCCGGCACGTCGGCATGGGCCGCGCGCGCGCCTGCCCCCAGCAGCGACAGCAGCGACACACCCGCCCCGGTCTTCACGAGATCGCGTCTTAACATCCCAACTCCCCGGACGCCGCACCCCGCGACGCCATCCGTCTATGATCTGCCACCGGCGCCACCGCGCCGACACTTTCCTGCCATACAGGCAATCTTTTAATTATGACAAAGCCCTGTGGCCATATTGCGGCGCGTCGTTACAATTCCCGAACGCGAAATCACCAGCGCGACAAGCGCCCGTCAGCGCGGCGCGAGGCGCGCGGCCAACTCCCGCAGGGCCGGCAGGGCCGCCTGTGCCGCCCGCTCCTCGACCTCACGATACAGGCGCAGGATTTCGGCCCCCGCCGGCGACAGTTCGGCACCGCCCCCGCCGCCCGGACGGGTCGCGACTACCGGTTCCACGAAGGCCGCGTTCATGGCTTCGACCAGCAGCCACGCGCGCCGGTAGGACATGCCCATCGCCCGTGCGGCACCGGAAATCGAGCCACTTGCACCAATGGCTTCCAACAGGCGGATCTTGCCATGACCCAGCAACGGCGCGTCATGCGCGTCGATCCGCACCGTCAGACGCGTATCCTTCATCCCGCACCGTCCCCAATCTCGATACATTCCCGGCGCTATCCGCCCGCGCGCCGCATGCTATGCTGGAGTTGTCGCCTGCCTGTCGAGAGCGTTTTTACCGCCCATGCCAACCGCCCCCTCTCCACTCGGGCCCCGCCAGGCAAGCTGGCGCACCATGCGCCCGGACGACCTGCCCGCCGTCGTGGACATCGCGGCGCATGCGCATCCCGCCTATCCCGAGGGTGAGGCGGTCTTCACCGAGAGACTGACGCTATGCCCCACGGGCTGCCTGGTCCTCGATGGCGGCTCGGGGCCCGAGGGCTATGTCCTCAGCCATCCCTGGTGCGCCGCCGCCCCGCCGGCGCTGGATTGCGCGCTGGGCGCGCTGCCGGCACGCCCGGATTGCTGGTACCTACATGATATCGCGCTGCTGCCCGATGCCAGGGGCCGGGGCGCCCCCAGCGCCGCTCTGGCGATCCTGGCCCAACGCGCGGGACAGGCCGGCCTGTCCCGGATGGCGCTGATCGCCACCGGCAGCGCCAGAGTCTACTGGCTGCGGGCGGGCTTTACCCCGATCGACCTGCCCGAGGCCGCCACGATCCTGGCCAGCTATGACCCCAAGGCGCAATTGATGATCCGCGCGGTACATCCCGCCTGACGCGGCGCCCCGGCAAAGCCATCAGTCCGGCAGGCCGCCATACTGCACCAGCGCGGCCCGCACGCCGATGTCACGAATAGCCTGACGGGCGACGACGATGGCATCGGCCAGCACGGGAGACTGAATATCGCGCCAGCCATCGAAGGCCGGAAGGGCCAGTGCCGCGCCCAAATCTTCGGCCTCCGCCAGTTCCAGTTGCGTGGCGTCCAGCGTCGGTTCGGTGGGCGTGTATGCCACGCCCGTTTCGTCCACTCCACACAGCGCTTCCAGATAGGCCGCGACGCCGAACGCGATACGCCGCAGATCCCCGTTATCGGACAGCGCCCGCCGCACCGTCTCGGTCCAGAAAACCTGGATCTTGGACGATCCATCGCCGCCGATCCGCAGCAGTTGATCCGCCATCGCCGGGTTGGAA
Source organism: Gluconacetobacter asukensis (assembly GCF_014174375.1). GTDB lineage: Bacteria > Pseudomonadota > Alphaproteobacteria > Acetobacterales > Acetobacteraceae > Gluconacetobacter > Gluconacetobacter asukensis. Next base: position 68,645 of record NZ_JABEQE010000010.1, on the reverse strand, counting down.
AAGCGCCGCAGCACGCTGCGCCGATAATCCTGCGGGTCCAGTCCCGGCGGCGCGTCCAGACGCGGAATCACATCCAGTTCCAGATAGGCATTGACGAACCGCGCCAGATCCGGGTCGCGCAGCGCCTCATCCACCTGGCGATAGCCCAGCAGGATACCGGGAAAGGCCAGCAGGATATGCGACGCGTTCAGCATCCGCACCTTCACGTGCTCATAACCGGTCACATCGGCGACGAACTGGACGCCTGCCTCTTCCAGCGCCGGCCGGCCCGCACAGAACCGGTCCTCCACCACCCATTGGGTGAAATCCTCGGCCACCAGCGGCAGCGCGTCGTCCAGCCCGCTGGTGGCATTCAGCGCGTCGGCAATCGCATCATCCACCGACGGCGTAATACGGTCGACCATGCCGTTGGGGAAGGTGACATGCGCCTCGATCCAGGCGGCGAGGTCCGGATCGCGCGCCCTGGCAAAACCCAGGAATGCCGTCCGCGCAACATCCCCATTATGGCGCAGATTGTCGCAGGAGAGCACGGTGAACGGCCCCACCCCGGCGGCCCGACGCCGGGCCAGAGCCTCGACAACATAGCCGAAGATCGTCGTCGGGGCGCCGCCGGCCAGATCGGCCCGTACCGCAGCATGATCCAGGCGAAATTCCCCCGTCGTCTCGTCGATATTGTAGCCACCCTCGGTGATCGTCATGCTGACGATGCGCACCGACGGGTCGGCCAGCAGGTCCAGCACCGCCGTCGGGTCGGCAGGGGCCAGCAGGTACCCACGCAGGGCACCGATCACCCGCACCGCGCGCCCACCGTCCGGGGCGGCCTCGGTCAGGGAATAGAGACAATCCTGCGCCGTGAACTGTTCGGCCTTGCGTTCGGACCGCGCGCCCGCCGTCAGGCCGACACCGACGATACCCCATCCCTGCTGTCCCGCCAGCGCCAGGCAGCGATCAACGTAGAAGGCCTCGTGCGCGCGGAAGAAATTGCCAACGCCGAAATGCACGATGCCGGTTCCGATGGTGGCCGGATCATAGGCCGGGGCGGATACGCCAGCCGGCAGAGCCTTCAGAATCGTCCGGTTCAGCATGGCGCCTACCCTCCGCTTTTGTTCATCTCTGGATATGGAAGCGCCGCACCATCAGACCAGACCGCCCGAACCGCGCGCTCCAGATCGTCATGCAGCATCCCCAACGTAAACTGCATGGGCGGGCTCCAGTACGGGCCCGGCGGGTGCAGCACGGCCAGTACCGCCGCCGCATCCTCCCGCGCGATCAGCCGGCGCCCGCGCGCCGCGCGGGCGCAGCGGCGCGAAAGCTGCGACAGCACACGCGCCAGCGCCCGGCGTTCGGCATCCAGCGCGGCATCCACGGTCGGCAATTCCCCGGCCTCGGTCGCCGCGCGGGCGGCGAAGACCGCGCTGCCACGGAGGCGCCGCAGCAACCCCGGCAGAACATCCAGCAGCGGATCGGGCCGCCGGCGCAGGACGCGCAGCCCCTCCACCCGGGTTTCGGCCACCGCGCCGTAGATTTCCTGCAGATGGGTGCGGCAGGCCTCGTCGATCGTCTCGATCGTGTCATGGTCCAGTTCGCCACGCAGCGCCCGGTCCAGCAGGTCCGCGATATCGGCGATCAGCCGGCCCGAGGCGGTCAGCACATCACCCCGCGCCGCATCGTGCAGCACGAACATCGTGACCACCAGCGAGGTCACCACGCCGATCAGGATCGAGGCGATCCTGTCCAGCGGCCGCAGGAACGGGTCGCCGCTGATGGGAAACAGCAGGACGATCATCAGCGTCACGGCGGCAAAGCGCAGGTTCGGCCGCGCCGCCGCCAGCAGCGCCAGCGGTGTCAGCGCCAGCCAGAAGGCCAGCCAGCCCGGCATCGTCCCGGTCTGGACCAGCAGGATAGCGAACAGGCCCGCCCCCGCGCCCACCAGCGTGCCCACGATCTGGTCGCGCCCGGTGGTCAGGGTCTGGGTGATGCGGCTCTGCGTGACGATGACCGAGGTGATCACCGACCAGACGGGTTCATGCAGATGTACCGCCCGCGCCAGAAGATCCGACAGCAGGACCGACACCAGCAGGCGCGCCGCCTGGCGGATTTCGGCCCCCCTTGGCTCCAGCAGCCGGCGAATCGCTGCCCAGCGCGCGGGCGGCGGCGCGGCCGGTGCGCCCGCCGTCATGGCGTCATGCTCCATCATGCGGCCACGGAATTTATTTCGCGTCGTCCGCCAGCGACAGGGGCACCCAGCGCAGGCCGTCGCCATTCTGGACCAGGAACAGGATCGACTGCCGGTGCTTCGCCCGTGCCGCATCGACCAGGCGCCGCAGGTCGGCGGGAGTGGCAACCTCCGCCTGCTGGACCTGGGTGATCACGTCTCCGGCGCGCAAGCCACGGTCCGCCGCCGCGCCGTCCTGGGCCACGCTGGTCACGACCACGCCCTTCTGCCCTTCGGCCAGATTGAATTTCTGGCGGGCGACATCGTCGATTGCCCCCACGGTCAGGCCCAGCCCCTGAAGCTGCACGCTGCCCTGCGCCTTGGTCTCGGGCTTCGGCGCCGGCGCTTCCTTGGGGTCTTCAGGCAGCGCACCGACCGTGACGGAGGCCGTCACCACCTGGCCATGCCGCCAGACGCCCAGCTTCACCACCTGTCCGGGGGCGGTATCGGCCATCAGGCGCGGCAGGGCGCGGCCGTCGATATCCTTGCCGTTCAGCGTCTGGATCACGTCACCGACCTGCAATTTGGCGGCAGCGGCCGGCCCCTTGGCCTCGACGCCGGCGATCAGCGCGCCATGCGCGGCCTTCAGTCCCAGCCCATCGGCGATATCCTGCGTCACGTCCTGAATCCGCACGCCGATCCAGCCGCGCGAGACCTTGCCGGTGCGGCGCAACTGGTCGATGATTCCCCGCGCCTCGGCCGAAGGGATCGAAAACCCGATGCCGATCGACCCACCGGATGGCGAATAGATCGCGGTATTGATCCCGATCACCTGCCCCTGCATGTCGAACAGCGGGCCACCCGAATTGCCCTTGTTGATCGGCGCATCGGTCTGGATGAAATCGTCATACGGCCCCTGCTCGATATTGCGGCCGCGCGACGAGATGATGCCCGCCGTCACCGTGCCCGACAGGCCGAACGGGTTGCCGATCGCCAGCACCCAGTCGCCAACCCGCGCATGATCGCTGTCACCGAAGGACACGGCCGGCAGCGGATGAGGCGTCTCGACCTTCAGTACCGCAAGGTCGGTCCGGTCGTCATGGCCCAGCAGCCTGGCCTTGAGCACCGTATTGTCCTGGAGCGTCACCGTGATCTGGTCCGCATGGCGAATGACATGGTTGTTGGTGACGACGATCCCCGACGCATCGATGATGAAGCCCGATCCCAGGGCCTGCATCTTGCGCGGCGCGGCCTCGGGACCGTTCTGGTGGCTCATGAAATCGTGGAAGAATTTCTCGAAGGGTGACCCTTCGGGGAAGTTCGGGATCTGCGGCGCATCCTCGCCATCACCCTCCGAATCCCCATCATCGTCCCCCGGCTTGACCGTCTCGGTGGTCGAGACATTGACCACCGCCGGCAGCAGCCGCGCCGCCAGGTCGGCGAAACTGTCAGGGGTACCCCGGCCCGGCGCGGGCAGGCGGATCGACGGCGCGGCATCGGCCTGCGGGGGCGCCACCATCGCGGGTTCCGCCCGGGCAGCCCCCGCCGCGATCAGGGAAAGAGCCGCCGCCAGCCCGACAGCGGCGAACGGACGATGGGAAACCGGAACAGGCAGGGACATGGGGTAAAGCGCTTCCACCAGGCAGGTCGTCGTGATCCGACTATCCTAGAGCATGATCGCGCCCAAATCGGAAGGGCGGACAACCCACCCGCAATCACCCGCCGTGCGCGAACGCCCCCACCGGCGCCCCCGTCAGCTCCACCAGCCACCGCGCGACCGCCTCCCCCAGCAGCAGGTAGCCTTGGTCACCCATGTGCAGCCCGTCGGGCGACAATTCGTCACGGTCCATGCCCAGTTCCGCGCACCAGGATTTCATGCGGGCATAGCGCCCGAAGACCGGGATCCCCAATTCCGCCCCGATGCGATGCACGGCCGGGACGAAGGGCGGAAAGGCTGCGCACTCCTCAAGCATGCGGCAATATTGCGGGTCGATCAGCGCCAGATCTGCCCCCGTGCCACGGGTGGCCAGCAGGTCCTGGCGCGTCAGGTCGACATAGGTTTCCAGCTTCACGCCCTGCCAGGCGTCGTTGCTGCCCGTCTGCCACATCACAAGGTCCGCCTCGTCGGCCAGCACGCCGGGCAGCCGATCATGCATTTCCTGCGCGCCGTTGCCGCCGATTCCGCGATTGATCACCATCAGCCCGCCGGTCACGAAGGGGGCGAGAGTGCGTTCAAAAACTGCGGCAAATCCATGTTCCGGACTGCTGGCGCCAATCCCTTCGGTGGTTGAAGACCCGAACAAGGTCACGCGCACCTTCTGGCCGCGCCGCAGCCGATCGGTCAGACGCGGCAGGACAGGAGAGGGCGGAAGGTCGGTCGCATCATTCATCAATGGGCTCTTTCCATCACGGTCGCGGCGGGCGCCGGATTGCCGCGCACCTCAGCCGCCGGAGCGCGTCCCGCCTGAAGTTGTTTCTGCCTGACACGGGCCCGGTCGAGAACCGCCGCCAGGCCCCACAGGATCGTGAATCCGATCACATTCACCGCGATCTGCAGCATCCAGCCGGACCCGAAGGAGGTAAAGACCAGCCGGGCATACAGGTCGATCACCGTCCCGACCGAGAAGACTTCCAGCGAATGGCGCCCGAACAGCGCCATGACCCGCCCGATGCGCCCTTCGGCGGCGCCACGCACACCGTGCGAGGACTGGACGAGATAGAAGATCGCCAGCACGTCCAGCAGCCGCAGCGGAGCGAGTACGCTCTTGTCCGGCGCGGTCAGGGCAAAGGGCCGCAGGTCGGGCAGGCCCCATTGCTGCCAGGGAAAGGCCTCCAGCGCGGAGACCGCCAGATAGACACCGCAGGCCCAGCGCAGCCAGCCCCGGCGCGGCAGGCTGCCGTCATGCCGCCCCGCCACCACGGCGCCGCAGGCCCCCAGAGTGAAGAGGAACTGCCAGGCCAGCGGGTCGAAATACCAGCCGTCCGGGTCCAGCCAGTTGGGGAAATTGATCGAGGGGTCGAGATTGATCAACAGCCACAGGCCGCCACTGAGCGCCAGCGTCAGCCGCAGGCTCGTGCGGATCAGCAGGTAGATCAGCGGAAAGACACCCAGCAGCACCATGTAGAGCGGCAGAATGTTCAGATTGCTGGGCAGGGCGTCGAGGAACATGACACGCCAGAAGGAACTCAGCCCATGCGCCAGTTCGGGTTCGAGGAAATCGACAGGCACCGGCCAGAAGGCACGCCAGTAACGGATGGTCGCCGTTGTCACCACCACCATGACGGCCTGGAAAACATACAGCCGCGCGCAACGCCGCCACACCCGGCCCACACCGGCACGCAGCCCCACCCGCTGGAAATTCCGGCCATAGGCCAGCCAAGAGGCGTAGCCCGCCAGCAGCACAAAGATTTCCGCCGCGTCGGCAAAACCGACATTGCGCAACGTGAAGCGGTTCAGCACGTTCTGCGGAATATGGTCGACGAACATCATCAGCAGCGCGACGCCGCGCAGTGCATCGATCCGATGGTCGCGCCGGCTCCCCGACGGCCTCACAGACACCGTCGCCCCCTGTCCTGACCCGGACGAAACCTGCGGGCGAGGCGCGGATGCAGTCATATCAGCCGGTTCTCCTGTCCGCCGCAACATGCGGCGTCTTTCGACAAATGGAGCGGAACCGCCCGCCACTCCAGTCCCGTTGCGATTTCTTACATATGCCCCGAACATGCCCGTGCGACCATTCCGATTTGCGCGCAGACGGTTTTCGCCTATGTCCGGGCAACGACGCGACCACGCCCCGCGCGGCCGCCAGGGAAGGACTGACCATGACGGAACCCACGCCGGCGCAGATCACCGACATCCTGCGCCAGGTCCGCGACGCGAACGGATCGACGATCCTGGACCATGCGGCCCTGGATACGACAATGTTGCGCGACGGAACATTGCATGTCGCCCTGGCCACCGACCGGGCGGCGGCCGGACGCATCCAGCCCCTGCTCCCGGCGGCCGAACGGGCGCTGCGCGCCCTGCCCGGCGTCAGTACCGCTAGTGTGATCCTCACCGCCCATCGCCCCGCATCCGCCCCCGCGCCCGCACCGGGCGGCGGCCACCGGCCGCTGAACCTGGGCGGCCCTGGCGGTCGCCCCGCGCAGGGGCCGATCCTGCCGGAGGTGCGCACCGTCATCGCCGTGGCCTCGGGTAAGGGCGGCGTCGGCAAGTCCACCACCGCCGTAAACCTGGCCGTCGGGCTGGGGATGGAGGGGCTGCGCGTCGGCCTGCTTGATGCCGATATCCACGGCCCCTCCCTGCCGCGCATGATGGGCCTGCACCAACCGCCCCAGGTCCGCGAGGGCCGCATGGCGCCGCTGGAGGCGTGGGGCATCCGCGCCATGTCCATCGGCCTGCTGGTGGACGAACGGCAGGCCATGATCTGGCGCGGCCCGATGGTGATGGGCGCGCTGGGTCAGCTTCTGGGCGACGTGGAATGGGGCGCGCTGGACGTGCTGGTGGTGGACATGCCCCCCGGCACCGGCGACGCGCAGTTGACGCTGGCGCAGAAGGTCTCGCTTGCAGGCGCGGTCATCGTCTCCACCCCGCAGGATATCGCGCTACTCGACGCCCGGCGCGGGATCGCGATGTTCGAGAAGATGAACGTCCCCGTGCTCGGCATGGTCGAAAACATGTCCTATTTCTGCTGCCCGAATTGCGGCCACCGCACGGACCTGTTCGGCCATGGCGGCGCCCGGGCCGAGGCCGAGGCGCTGGGCGTGCCTTTCCTGGGTGAAATCCCGCTGTTGGCCGATATCCGCGCCAGCGCCGATGCCGGCGCCCCCATCGTCATCTCGGCCCCCGACAGCCCCGCCGGCCAGGCCTATCGGGCACTGGCCCATACGGTGGCTGCGACGGTCAGGCGGGCTACAGCTTCCGGTCGCGCTTAACCCGGTCCCATGCCGCATTGATCTGCGCGATCCGCCCGGCCGCGGCCTCCAGCGCCGCCTCGTCGGCACCTCGGGCCGTCATGGCGTCGGGATGATGTTCGCGCACCAGGACACGCCAGGCTGCGCGCACTTCGGTGTCCGTCGCATTGCGGGCCACGCCCAGCACGGCATAGGCGTCGATCTCGCTCACATCGGGCCGCGCGCCGCCGGATTCGGCACGGTCCCACGCCCCGGGGCCGAGGCCGAAGGCCTGGTGCACCCGCCGCAGGAAACGGATTTCCGCCGGATGCAGTGCCTCGTCCGGTCCCAGATCGGCGCGGGCAATGCCGAACAGTACGGCGAGCGCCTCTTCCAGCATCTCAGACTTGTCGTGGAACGCCCGGCCCAACTCGACGGCGAAGGATTCGAAATCATCGACCCGCTGCCGCGCCTGGTCGAACAGGCGGCCGACATCGCTTGCATTTTCGGCAGGGATCTGAAACCGGCGCTTGAAGGCGTCGATTTCGGCCCGGTTCACCGGCCCGTCGCATTTGGCGACCTTGGCGCATAATACGACCATCACCAGCCCATAGAGCTGGTCGCGCTTGCCCATCACCGAGGCCAGCTTGGCCGCCACGAAAGTGGCCGCCCCATTCGGGTCGGCATTCATTCGGGGGCCCCAGCGGTCGGTCCAGCCGCCGACGGGCGTTTCCAGGATCGATCCGTTATCCGCCGCATGACCAAGCGCCGCGCCCAGCACGGCGCCCATGGGGCCGCCGACCGCGAACCCCGCCACACCACCGAATAATTTACCCCAGATCGCCATTCTTCCCGCCCAGATGTCCGGACCACCTATGGTCTAGCACGCGTGCGGCGTCCCCCCCAAATCAGCACGTGCCTGCGCCGCATGCAACGCTGCGACCCGCAGGGCGGACGCCAATGGCCGCGCCGGATCGCGCGCGGCGTCAATACCGGCGATCAGCGCCGGCAGGCCAAGCCCGCGCGCGCGCGCCATGCGTTCCAGCGCCGCCCAGAATTCGGGTTCCAGCGCCACGCTGGTCCGATGCCCGGACAGAATCAGGCTGCGCTTGACCAGGCCGCCGCTCATCCGGCCAGCCGCCCGACCGCCCAGCGTGCGGTCTCGGCCACCACGGCGTTCGAATCATCACACAGGTCTCGCGCCACTGGCTCCAGGGCCGCATGACCCGAATTGCCAATAGCCACCAACACGTTGCGCACGAACCGGTCGCGGCCGATACGCTTGACGGGCGAGCCCGAGAACATGGTGCGGAACCCCGTATCGTCCAGAAGCGCCAGTTCAGCCAGGCGTGGCGCCGTCAGATCCTCGCGCGCCCGCAGCTTCATGTGACGCGACTCCGTGGCAAAGCGGTTCCAGGGACAGACCGCCAGGCAATCGTCACAACCGTAGATCCGGTTCCCCATTGCCTCCCGGAATTGCTTCGGGATCGGTCCGGGATTCTCGATCGTCAGGTACGAAATGCAGCGCCGCGCATCCAGTTGGTACGGTGCGGGAAAAGCGTCAGTCGGGCAGGCTTCCAGGCAACGGCGACACGACCCGCATCGGCCACCCGAAGCATCGGATGCCGGCAGGACCAGGGTGGTATAGATCTCACCCAGGAACAACCAGCTTCCATGCCGGCGCGAGACCAGGTTGGTGTGCTTGCCCTGCCAGCCCAGCCCAGCCTGCTCGGCCAGAGGCTTTTCCATCACCGGCGCGGTATCGACGAAAACCTTGACCTCGGGCGCGGCTCCCGCGCGCGCACCTTGAGCCACCACGAACTGGGCCAGATGCTTGAGCATGCCCTTGACCACATCGTGATAGTCGCGATGGCGGGCATAGACCGAGATATTCCCTCGGTCCGCCAGACGCGTCGTCGCCAGCGCATCGCCGGGCGGGGCGTAGGACAGACCCAGCGCGATCACGCTCCGGGCCTCGGGCCACAGAACGCGCGGATCGCCGCGCTGTTCTACCCGCTCGGCCAGCCAGTCCATCGCGCCATGATGGCCTGCCGCCAGAAAATCAGCCAGACGCTGCCGGGCGCCATCCCCCAGCGCGGCCTCGCAGAATCCCACCGCATCGAAGCCCAGCGCCAGCGCCTTGTCGCGAATGGCGTCGCGCAACGCGACAGCTCGGCCGGGCGGCAGGCCGGTCTCCATCAGGGAACCGGTGGAATATCGGGCAGTGGCATCTCGTCCGGGGTCCAGTCCTCCATCGCCCATTGCGCGCGCAGCCACGCCGCGTGCGCCTCCAGCGAGCCTTCGACGATCGCCGACCGGATCCCGCGCATCAGGCGCTGATAATAGGCCAGATTGTGCCAGGTCAGCAGCATCGGCCCCAGGATCTCGTTCGCACGGAACAGATGATGCAGATAGGCACGGCTATGCCGCGTGCAGGCCAGGCAGTCGCAATGCGGCGAGATCGGGCGCGAATCCACCGCGTGCCGCGCATTGCGCAGGTTCAGCGTGCCGCGCTCGGTATAGGCACGCGCCGTGCGCCCCGCCCTGGTGGGCATGACGCAGTCGAACATGTCCACCCCGCGCTCGACGCTGCCCAGCAGGTCGTCTGGCGTACCCACCCCCATCAGGTAACGTGGGCTATCCCACGGGATCAGCGGAGTGGTGGCGTCCAGCGTGGAGAACATCAGTTCCTGCCCTTCGCCCACCGCAAGCCCGCCGATGGCATAGCCCTCGAAGCCGATTCCGGTCAGGGCGCGCACGCTTTCGGCCCGCAATTCGGGCTCGGTGCCGCCCTGGATGATGCCGTACTGGGCGTAACCGGGGCGCTGCACAAAGGCTTCGCGGCAGCGTGCGGCCCAGCGCATCGACATCCGCATGGACTGCGCGATCACCTCGGGCGCGGCCGGCAGGGCCGGGCATTCGTCGAAGCACATGGTGATTGTGGCATCCAGCGCGTGCTGGATGTCGGTCGAGCGCTCAGGCGTCAGCCGGTGCTTGGAGCCGTCGATATGCGAGCTGAACGTTACCCCGTCCTGGTCCAGCTTGCGCAGCGGGCCCAGCGACATGACCTGGAACCCGCCCGAATCGGTCAGGATCGGCCCGGGCCAGTCCATGAAGCGATGCAGCCCGCCCAGGGCACGCACCCGCTCCGCGCCCGGCCGCAGCATGAGGTGATAGGTGTTGCCCAGTACGATGCCGGCGCCGGTGGAGCGCACCGCATCCATCGTCATTGCCTTGACGGTGCCGACCGTGCCCACGGGCATGAAGGTGGGCGTCGGCACTGTGCCATGAGCGGTGTGCAGGTGCCCGGCCCGCGCGCGGCCGGAGCGGGCTTGCTCAACCCAGCGGAATGACGTGCTCATGCGCCCGTCCCCTCGGGGGGCGGCGCGCGATGCAGCAGGCAGGCGTCGCCATAGGAATAGAAGCGGTACCCCGTGCCGATGGCATGGGCATAGGCGTCGCGCATCCTGTCATATCCGGCAAAGGCGCAGACCAGCATGAACAGGGTCGAGCGCGGCAGGTGGAAATTGGTCATCAGCAGGTCCACCGCCCGGAAGCGGTAGCCGGGGCGGATGAAGATGGCGGTATCGCCATCGAAGGGGCGGATCGTGCCGTCGGGGTCGGCGGCGCTTTCCAGCAGGCGCAGCGACGTGGTGCCGACGGCGACGATCCGGCCGCCCGCGCGGCGGGTGCGGTTGAGCCGTTCCGCCGTTTCTTCGGTGATCACGCCGCGTTCGGCATGCATGCGGTGGCCGGCGATGCTGTCGCCCCGCACCGGCAGGAAGGTCCCGGCCCCGACATGCAGGGTCAGGGTGCAGCGCTCCACCCCCGCCGCGTCCAGCGCCGCCAAAAGTTGGGGGGTGAAATGGAGGCCCGCCGTGGGAGCAGCCACGGCACCGCGATGGGCGGCGAAGATGGTGGCGTAGTCCTGCCGGTCCTGTTCGGTGGGTCCTTGGGGGCGGTCGATGTAGGGCGGCAGTGCGAGTACGCCGGCCTTCTGGAGAAAGGCGTCGAAGGCCTCGCCCTCGGTATCGAAGCGCAGGATTACCCCGCCCTCGTCATCGCGCGATACGATGGCGGCGGTGTTGGGCGTACCCGGAAAGGTCAGCACGTCGCCGGCGCGCAGCCGGCGGGCGTTGCGGGCCAGTGCGTGCCATGTGCCGTCGGGCAGGATACGGTCCAGCGTGATGCCGATCCGCGCCTCGCCCCGTCTTGCGTCGAGCTGTGCCGGGATGACGGCGGTGTCGTTGGCCACCAGCAGGTCGCCCGGCCGCAGCAGCGTGGGCAGGTCGCGCACCACCCGGTCATGGAACGGGCCCGTGGGCATGATGTCCAGCAGCCGCGCGGCATCGCGCGGCCGCGCCGGGTGCTCGGCGACCAGGGCGGGAGGCAGGTCGAAATCGAAATCGGAGACTTGGTCACTCATCGGACGCACCGTTTACGGAATCCGGCGCCGCGTGGCCAGCATAACGCGCCGGCACGATGCGACGGTTGGACAGTGGCGCCGCCGCCGGTCAGAATGGCAGCCTTTCATTCTGGGGCCTCCCGCCCCCACATTGCAAATCGGAGCCTGAGCCATGTCCTATGCCGCGCTTGATGCCGCCCGTGTCGCCCGTGCCTGCAAATCCGCCCTGAGCGTGCTGGAAGGCAGCGATGAGACGTCCGAAGCCCATGTCCGCAAGACGCTGATGGTCCAGCGCATCGCCGCCCTGGCCGAAGCTGCCGCCCAGTCCCCCGCCGGGGGCGCCGTCATTACCCTGACGTCGGAGGAATTCTGGATGGTCAGCAAGAACTGGTAACGTCCCCGACAACGAAGGACAGACCGAAATGACATTCACCCTGACCAGCCGCGCCTTCAAGGACGGCGAGCGCCTGCCGGACGCGCAGGTCTTCGACGGGATGGGCTATCGCGGCGGCAATATCTCGCCGCCGCTGGCATGGAGCGGCGCGCCCGAGGGCACGCGCAGCTTCGCCGTCACGATGTACGACCCCGACGCCCCCACCGGCTCAGGCTGGTGGCACTGGGTGGCGGTGAACATTCCCGCCACCGTCACCAGCCTGCCCGCCGGCGCCGGATCGGGCGATGCCGACCTGCCGGACGGCGCCTTCATGACCCGCACCGATTTCGGCGGCAACGTCTATGGCGGTGCGGCGCCGCCGCCGGGGGCCGCGCACCGCTATATCTTTACCGTCCACGCGCTGGATACCGAGACGCTGAGCGTGCCCACCGACGCGTCCGGCGCGATGGTCGGCTTTTTCCTGCACAGCCATGCGCTGGGATCGGCCAGCCTGACGGCCCTGTTCGGGCGACAGCCCTGAAAACCTGCTGGCCGGGGATACCCGGCCAGCATCATGGGCCTATGCGTCCGTCTGGGCCGGAAACCGTCCTGCGAAGGCCAGTTCGGACAATGGCCGCCGGCCGGACGGCGTTTCGCGGGCGCGCAGCCCCTCGGGCAGGATGTCGGCCGGCCCCTGCCTGCCGATGACGATGGCCGCGTTCAGCGCATAATCATCCGGCAGTTCCAGGCCCGCGCGCGCGACTTCCTTGTCGAACCCGCTGACCGGGTGGGTCGCCCAGCCCGCGCGGGCGGCCTGGAGCTGCACCAGCACGGCCGCCGCGCCGGCGTCGAATGCGTGGGTCGGGGCAGGCACCGGCTCGGCCTTGCCCGCCGTGATGGTGTGCGAGGCGACATAGACCAGCGCCGAGGCGTGCTGGGCCCAGGAATGGTTGAACGGGATCAGCCAGGAGAGGAACCGGTCCCAATCGGGCGTATCCCGACGCGCATAGAGAAAGCGCCACGGCTGGGAATTATAGGCCGACGGCGCCCAGCGGCCGGCCTCGAGAAGGGCCAGCAGATCCGCCTCGGGAATCGGCGCGGCGACAAAGGCGCGGGGCGACCAGCGGTCAAGGATCAGCGGCTCGACGGGCGTTTCGGACACGCGCCCGGATGATTCAGTCATGGTAATCGGCCTCTTTCAGCATATGCACTCCAGAACGAGTGTGCATCAATCGTCATGCACGCCAAGCGATTCCAGCAGGACGCCGCGCAGATGCTCGAAGCGGGGATCGGCGTGGCGGCGAGGACGCTCCATTGGAATCGGCAGGTTCGTGCGGATGCGGCCGCGTTCCAGAACCACCGCGCGGTCCGCCAGCAGCAGGGCCTCGTCGACATCGTGCGTGACCAGCAGGACCGAACAGCGATGGCGGGTCCACAGATTCGAGACCAGTCGCTGCATTTTCAGGCGCGTCAACGCATCCAGCGCGGCAAAGGGCTCGTCCAGCATCAGGAACGCGGGTTCGCGAACCAGCGCGCGGGCCAGCGCCGCGCGCTGGGCCTCGCCCCCGGAAAGGGTCAGCGGCCACGCATCGACCCGATGGCCGAGCCCGACCTCTTCCAGCACCGAAGCCGCCCGATCGCGTCGGTTTGCCCCATCCTGGCCCAGCACGATGTTCTGCCAGACGCGTTTCCAGGGCAGCAGCCGACTTTCCTGAAACACGACCGAGACGTCGCGCGGGCGGGTCACCGACCCTTCCGTCACCGGGTCAAGACCCGCGAGCGTGCGCAACAGGGTCGATTTTCCCGAGCCGCTATGGCCGAGGAGGGCGACGAACTCGCCGGGTGCAATGGCAAGGTCGAGACGGTCGAGCACCACCGGGTCGTCGCCGAACCGGCGGGTCAGGCCGTGCACCACCACGGCCGCCCCCTGCGTGAGCGGGGCGACCGCGTTCATGCCGACCTCGCGGCGCGATGGGACGGGCGCCAGGACAGGAGCGCAGTTTCGAGAAACCGCACGATCTGGTCGGAGGCGAGGCCGAGCAGCCCATAGATGGCGAGGCCCACGAGGATGATGTCGGTGCGCAGGAAATCCTCGGCGTCCATCATCATGTGGCCGATTCCGCTATCGGCGTTCACCTGCTCGGCCACCACGAGCATCAGCCATGAGATGCCGACGGCGAAGCGCAGCCCCACCAGCAGATCCGGCAGCGCGCCGGGCAGGATGACGCCGCGGATGGTACGGGCCCGCGAGAGGCCAAGGGTGCGCGCCATTTCCAGCAGCTTCGGGTCGATAGACCGGATGCCCTTGTGCAGGTTGAGATAGATGGGAAAGCCGGACCCGAGTGCCACGAGCGCGATCTTGGGCGTCTCGCCGATTCCGAACCAGAGGATGAACAGCGGCACCAGCGCCAGCGCCGGCAGGGTGCGCAGGATCTGCATCGGTGCGTCCACGATATCCTCGCCCAGGCGCGACAGGCCCGAGACCAGGGCCAGGCCGACCCCCGCGACGAAGGCGATGCCCAGCCCGGCACCGGCGCGTGCCAGCGACACCAGCAGATTGGTCTGCAAACTGCCGTCCCTGGTCAGCGCCCAGCCGGTCGCGACGATCTGCACGGGCGAGGCCACCAGCCGCGTGGACAGAAGCCCCGCCGAACACGCCGCCTGCCAGAGCAACACCAGCAGGAGCGGAGAGGCATAACGCGTCAGCACGCCCAGTGCCGGACGCCAGGCAGACCGCCGATGCCCGCGCTCCGCCACAGGGGATGCGGTCCGGATGAGAGTCCCTGACATGGGCGCCATTCCTTCCTTACGTATCGACACGCGCCGTAGTTTGATCAGAGTTTATGCGATCTGTCAGGTAAATATTATTCACACAATCATTTATCGTGATTTTATCATATCTGACGGCTCGCCCCGCACATTGCAGCGTCATGCCTGCCCGCTGGCGGCATACTCCCTTGGGATTATGGTCACCCACCGGGGGCCGCGCCATGCTGCCGTGGCAGGGAGGGCGCGGTGGACAATGTGAAACTCGACCGCAGGCTCGGCCTGTGGTCCGTCGTGCTGTTCGGCCTGGCCTATATGGCGCCGATGATCGTCCTCGGCACCTTCGGCACGCTGGCGACGGCCAGCCGGGGGACGGCGGCGATGGCCTATCTGGTCGCGGCGGCGGCGATTTTCCTGACTTCCCTCAGCTATTGCATCATGTCGCGCGCCCATCCGGTCGCGGGGTCGGCCTATAGCTATGCACGGCGCGCGATCGGCCCGGGCATCGGCTTTCTGGTCGGGTGGGCCGTGCTGCTGGACTATATCTTCCTGCCGATGGTGATCTGGCTGATCGGGGCGGCCTACCTGGCCTCCGCCTTTCCCGGCGTGCCGGGCTGGGCCTGGATCATCGGCTTCATCGTGCTGACGAGCATGATCAACATCGTCGGCATCGCCTGCGCCAACCGGGTCAATATCGTGCTGATGCTGGCGCAGTTCGGCATATTGGCGGCCTTTCTGGCGCTTGCGGCCCGCTATGTGCTGGTGCTGGACGGTCCGGGCGGCCTGCTGTGCGTCACCCCTTTCTTTGCGGCAGGTGTGCCGTTTTCTGCATCGGTGGCCGGGGCCGCCATCGCTGCCTATTCCTTCCTCGGGTTCGATGCCGTGACGACCCTGGCCGAGGAGACGCGCAACGCACGGCGCACCATGCCCCGTGCGATCCTGGTCATCGCGCTGGGCAGCGGGCTGATCTTCGTGCTGTCGGCCTATCTGACGCAACTGGCCCATCCCGGCGCCGATTTCGCCTCGGCCGACGCGGCCGGCGTCGAAATCGCCCGGGCCATCGGCGGCGATGTCTTCGTGACCGTCTTCCTGGCCACGCTCGTGGTCGCACAATTCACCTCGGGCCTTGCCGCGCAGGCCAGCGTGGGCCGCCTGCTCTACGCCATGGGCCGGGACCGGGTCCTGCCTTCCCTCTTCGGCAGGCTGCATCCGCGCTGGCTGACGCCCGTGCCCAACCTGCTCCTGGTCGGCACGATCGGGCTCGGCGCGCTGGCGATGGATGTGGCGACCTCTGCCTCCTTCATCAATTTCGGTGCATTTCTGGGGTTTGCCGCCGTCAATCTCTCGGTGATCGCGCTGTATCTGAAGGGCGACCGGCGCATGCGCGCGCTGGGGGTGCTGGCATGTGTCGTCGTGCCGGCGCTGGGGGCGCTATGCGACGTGTTTCTGCTCTGGCACCTCGACCGCCATGCGCGGATGCTGGGCCTGGTGTGGCTGGTGCTGGGGATCGGCTGGCTGGGCTGGCAGACACGCGGCTTTCGCCGCGCGCCGCCCGACATGCATGTCGACCGGGAACATGCCGGATGAGGCCGCCCTCACCGCCAGAACAGGCGGAACAGTTCGGCCTGGCTGGAAATGGCCAGCTTGGCGTAGATCCGCCGGCGATGGACCTTGACCGTATTGGGCGCACACCCCAGCACCGCCGCCAGCGATGGGGTGGAATGGCCCTTCAGGATCAGGGTGACGATCTCGATCTCGCGTGGGGTGAGCCGGCGGTCCGCGATCCTGGCGACCGGTTCCACGCCCTCGCGCCTGCGGGCGGGGGCGTGGAACCAGTGCCGATGCCCGAACGCGCAGACGATCGGGGCGGCGGCATGCAGCCGTTCCCGTTCCCCGGTGGTGAAGGCCGGCGCGGGGGCGAGGCGGGACAGCGACAGCACGCCGACACACCGATCGGCCAGCGGGATGACGAAGCCGAGTTCATCGACGATCCGCGTTGCGGCGTAATGCAGGCGGTAATATTCGGTCTGCGTGAAATTGTCGGGCGCGCAGGCGTCCATCGCGATCATGCGGGGGCGCCCGTCTGCCATGATTGCGGTGTGGAACGGGTCCAGCACGAAGGCGCCGGCCAGGTAGCGATCGACGATCAGCGCGCGGTCGGCGGCCGGGCTTTCATTATACAGATCGAACGCCCTGCCGTCGGGCGTATAGAAAAACCCGTTCATCATCTGCACCGGCGCCAGCAGCCGCAGCGCCGCCAGCAGGGCGCCTGGGAACAGGCGCGTGCCGATCGCGTCGGCGGCGGTGGCGATGGCCGCGTTCCAGGCGGCGAAGGGCGGGTCGCCCGCGAGCGGTCGGGATATCGACTCCATGAAACGTCGCGCGCCCCTTTCTACCGCCCCGCGCAGGGGAGCAGACCCGCCCCCCGCCGGCAAGCGGGTGCGCCAGCCGGCATGCCGTCATGACCCATCCGCTGGACCTGACCGCGCGGGAGATCGCTGACGGCATTCGCACCGCCCGTTTCAGCGCGCAATCGGTCGTCGCGGAATCGATCCGGCGCGCGGGGATCGCGCAGGCCATGCTGAACCCCTTTACGCTGATCCGTGCCGGGCAGGCGATGGAGGCCGCCCGCCGGGCCGATGCGGCGGTAGCCGAGGGGGCATTCACCGGGCCATTGCATGGCGTGCCGTTCGTGGCCAAGGACCTGACCCCCACCGAAGGCGACCTGACGACGCTGGGCTCGTGGACGCGACCCGATTGGCGGCCGGAGGAGACCGCGCTGTGTATCCGCCGCCTGCAGGCGGCGGGCGCGATCCTGATCGGCAAGACGACGACGCCGGAATTCGCCTATTCCAGTTTTACCCGCAGCCCGCGCTGGGGCGTGACCCGCAACCCGTGGGACCCCGACCGCAGCCCGGGCGGGTCGTCCGGCGGGTCGGCGGTGGCCGTGGCAACGGGTGTGGTGCCGTTTGCCGAGGGCACCGACATGGGTGGATCGGTCCGCATTCCCGCCGCGTTCTGCGGCGTTGTCGGCTTCAAGCCCAGCCTGGGCCGGATCCCGATGACCATCCTGCCCAGCCAATTCGACAATATTTCCCATTTCGGCCCGCTGGCCCGCACCGTGGCCGACGCCATTTCCTTCATGGAGGTGACGGCGGGTGGCAGCGACGAGGATATTGCTTCGCTGCCGATCGGCTTCGACGGCGCGGCGGCACGGACCGGCAGCCTGCGGGGCCGGCGCTTCGCGCTGTCGCTCGACCTTGGCTATTACGCGGTCCAGCCGCAGGTCGCATCGCTGGTCCGGCAGGCTGCCGAGATGCTGCGCCGCGCGGGCGCCATCGTCGACGAGGTGGCCATGGGCTGGACGCGGGCGGTCAACGACCAGTGGTTCGACCTGTGGTGCGTGTTCATGTCGGCCTATTTCGGCGACGATCTGGCCGCCTGCCACGCCCGGATGGACCCGGCGGTGGTTGCGATGATCACGCGTGGCCTGGCGATGGATGCCACGACCGCCAAGCGGATCGAATTGCTGCGCACCGCCATGTGGCGGGATATGGCCGGGCTTTATGTGCAGTATGACGCCCTGCTCTGCCCCACCTGCGCCATCACGGCGCCCCCGGTGTGCGAAACCGATGACGATTACGTTGCCACGCTGCCGGACGGCCGATTCGGGGGGCTGGACATGACCTGCCCGTTCAATCTGCTGCCGCAACTGCCCGCCCTGTCGCTGCCTGTCGGTCATGCCGCGAACGGGTTGCCGGTCGGGCTGCAGATCGTCGGCCACCGTTTTGCCGATGAGCAGGTGCTGGGCTGGGGCGCCGCGCTGGAGGCGATACTGCCCGGGCAGGCGGCGGCCCACCCCCTGGAACCTGTCAGGCGCGCCCGTGCGGACATGCTGACAGGCCCATCGTAGAGGCGTCCGCCGCCCCGGCTCAGTACGGCGCGGGACCCATGGGGCCGGCGCCGTAGGAGCCGGCGATCACGCTGGCGATGATGCCGGTGGCCACGGCCGTCAGCAGGAACTGGTTGCCGTACTGGACCCAGTAATAGCCTGGCGGCGGGGCGTAGAGGCCGCGATAGCGCCGCCAATCATGCACTGCCCAGTTGCCCGAACGGGGGCCGTCATAGCGATCTCCGCGCCGCCAGACGCGGCCACCACCTTTCCAGGGACCGCCACGGTCATAACCGGGCCCGCCGGGTCCACGGCCGCGATTGTCACCATAATTGGTAGGCCGGCCACGGTCATAGCCGGGTCCACCGCCATAGCCGCGATTGTCGCCCTGGTTGTTCGGCCCGCCACGGTCATAGCCCGGTCCACCGCCGTGGCCGCGATTGTCGCCTTGGCTGTTCGGCCCGCCACGATCATCGCCAGGCCCGCCGCCATGGCCGCGATTATCGCCCTGGCTGTTCGGGCCGCCGGGGCCGTACGGATCGGCGTAAGCGCCAGAGGCACCCACGATCATGCAGCTCATGACCAGGGCCGCCATCAGTTTTGTTTTCACCTGGCTCTCCTCTTGCAGGTGTTGGGATCATGTTGCCGAGTTGTGGCGAAATCCAGACGCGATCCCACGTGGCGAATTACAAAATGTTCGGAAAGCGAAGTGGCGCGGGCAACCGGCGATCAAGGCCCGATCGTTCACGCGGATGCGATGTGTCGCAAGGAAACACCGTCTTTCCTGCTTCCTTTTCTTCGGGAGAAGACGATCTTTCGTGAACGTGGCGCCAATCCAACCATGGCCCTTGCCCCGGCCCCGGCGCGTTCATAGCTCCAGGGAAGCGGCAGGGTGCCAGCCCAGGGAGACGCATATGAAAATCGGCATTATCGGCGCCGGCCATATCGGCGGCACCCTCACCCGGCGCCTGACGGCGCTGGGCTATACCGTTCTGGTGGCCAATTCCCGCGGCCCCGAGACGCTGGGCGACCTGGCGGCGGAAACCGGGGCCACCGCCGTGACGCCGCATGAAGCGGTGAAGGGCGTCGATCTGGTCGTGCTGACGATTCCGGAGAAGAACGTCCCGCATCTGCCGCACGACCTGTTTGCGAACGTGCCGCCTGCATTGCCGGTTGTCGATACCGGGAATTATTACCCGCAGCAGCGGGACGGCAGGATCGCAGCAATCGAGGACGGGCTGCCGGAGAGCCGCTGGGTCGCGCAGATGATCGGGCACCCGGTCATCAAGGCATTCAACAACATCTATTTTCTGCATCTTCTGGAAAACGGCAGACCGCCGGGAACGCCGGGGCGCATTGCCCTGCCCGTGGCGGGTGACGACCCCATCGTCAAGGCCATCGTGCTCGATCTGGTGCATGATCTGGGCTTCGACGCGGTCGATGCCGGCGGGCTGGACGAGTCCTGGCGGCAGCAGCCCGGCACGCCGGTCTATGCCACCGACCTGGACATTGCCGGCGTGAAAAAGGCACTGTCCGAGGCCCGTCCCGAACGGACCGACCAGTGGAAGGCCAGATGACCCCGATGCCCGAGCCGATCCGACCGGTCGAGACGATTGCCAGCTACCATGCCCATGTCTATTTCGACGGCCCGGAGGAGCGCGCGGAGGCCGAACGCCTGCGCACCGCCATCGCCGATCGTTTCGCCGTGCGGCTGGGCCGCTGGCATGAGGTACCGGTCGGGCCGCACACGCTGCCGATGTACCAGATCGCCTTCGAGACCGCGCTGTTCGCGACCCTGGTGCCATGGCTGATGCTCAATCACCGGAGCCTCAGCGTGCTGATCCATCCGAATACGCGGTTTCCGCGCCGGGATCACCTTCTGGACAGCGCCTGGCTTGGCGAGCGCCGTGCGTTGCTGGCCGAACGCCTGCCGGAAGAAGCGCCCGAGGCGGATGGCGCCGGGATGGCGAATACGCGGCCGGGCGACGCGTGAGCCGGCCGACAACAGCGGCCGTGACCTTCGCCGGATTTCTTATTCCGCCAATTCCTCGAGCAGCGCTTCGGCATGGTGCAGCAACCGATCCGCATCGCCCGTGGTGAACACCAGCGGCGGCCGGATCTTGAGCGTGTTGGCGTGACATCCCGTCGCCGAGATCAGGACATGCCGGTTTCTGAGTCCGTTGACGATGCGTGCCGCCAGCACGCCGTCCGGCGCCTTGCTCTCCGGGTCCTTGACCATCTCCACGCCGACATACAGGCCGGCACCGCGAATATCGCCGATGACCGGGAATCGTTTCTGTAATCTGGCGAAGCCGGCGCGGATATAGTCCCCGACGCGATCCGCATGTTCGGGCAGGGCGTCGTCGCGCAGGATGTCGAGCGTGGCCTGGGCGGCGGCGATCGCGACCGAATTGCCGCCGAACGTATTGAAATAGCGCATGTCGCGTCCGAAACCGGCGACGATGTCGGAGCGGACGGCAAGGGCCGCGATGGGAAAGCCATTGCCCATCGGCTTGCCCATCGTCACCATGTCGGGATCGACGCCATGGCGGCGATATCCCCAGAAGCCATGGCCGGTTCGGCCGAATCCGGCCTGGACCTCGTCGGCGATGAAGACCCCGCCCCGGCTCCGCACGAGTTCGGCCACCGGTGCCAGCAGATCGACCGGATCGTCATAGATGCCGTCCGAGGAAAAGATGGAATCGCAGATAAAGGCGGCGAGCCCGTTTCCGTGCCGTTCCAGATCGTCGATCTGGCGCGCCACATGATCGAGAAACCAGGAAACCATCGTGTCACGCGGAAGGCGATAGGAATCGGGGGTGGGGACCTGCCGGACCCATTGGCCCAGCGGTGCGCGGCGCCCCAGAGATGGCGAAAGCCCGGCCGTGAGGCTGGAATTTCCGTGATAGGCCTCGGACGTGATGATGATTCCGTTCCGGCCCGTATGGTGCTGCGCGATGCGCAGCGCCAGGTCGTTGGCTTCTGACCCGGTGCAGGTGAACATGATATGGCCGTCATCGGCCAGCGTTCCGCCGAAGCTCGGCAGAATCCGCTCCGCATAGCGCAAGATGGGTTCCTGCACGTAGCGCGTGTGCGTACACAGGCGCGCGGCCTGTGCCGCGATCGCCTCCGCGACACGCGGATGCGCATGTCCGACGCCGGCGACATTATTGTAGGCGTCGAGATATTCCTCGCCATTCTGGTCGTAGAGGAATGTGCCGCTCCCCCGTTCGATGCGGAGCGGATTTTCGTAGAACAGGCGATAGGCCGGGCCGAGCAGGCGCATGCGCCGTTCGATCATGCCGCGCGTCTCGGCATCGCATTCCGCCAGCCGGCCGGGATCGAAGGCGTTGACCATCGCCTCGTCCTGTTTCACGGAAGTCATGCGCGTAAGCCCCGGTTGATGTGTTCTGCGATCCGGGCGGTAATTTTCATCGCCACCAGCGTCCCGTTCCATCCTGCTTCCTATAAGCCTGTTATATATAAGGGCTTTGTTTCCCGCGCCAGTTCAATCTGCCACATGATTCGAAACGCCTCGCCTCTCTTGTTCCGAAGCGCCAGATCGTATGCGTTTCATCATCCGATCATGGTCCTCAGTGGATCTGGCCAGACACCCTGCGCCAACGGTCCGACAGGCGGCGCAGGGCCGGATGCCGTAGCGGCGCACCCAGGTTCGGGCCTGAACCTGTCATTCATTCGCAAAGAGCATGATCTGAACTATCTTGATCAGAATCCTATGACTCCCGAACTGGACGAGGTCCTGCGCGCGCTCCTTGCCAGGCCGAAATTAAAACGGAAAGATATGGCCGATGATATCGCGCTGTGCCGGCATTTCCCGCACGAATGCCATGTCGCGGCCGTGTCGGGCTGTAATTTTCCGAGGGGAGCCGGGACGTGGATCTGGGACTGGAGGGGCGCCACGCGATCGTGTGCGGGGCCAGCCGCGGCATGGGCCGGGCGATCGCCATGACGCTGGCAGCCGAGGGCGCAGCGGTCACGCTGGTGGCGCGCGACCGTGCGGCGCTTGAGGAAACCGCGTCGCTGGTGCGCGCGCAGACCGGGCGCGACGCGGTGGCCGTGGCTGCGGACCTGACGCGGGATGAGGACCGGCAGCGGATCTTCGCCGCCTGTCCACAACCAGACATTCTGGTGAATAATGGCGGCGGCATGCCGCCAGGCGATTTCCGCGAGTGGGACCGGGCGCACTGGATCGCGGGCGTGGACATGATGATGCTGGCCCCGATCGACATGATCCGCCTTGCCGTGGACGGCATGAGCGCGCGCGGTTTCGGCCGCATCGTCAACATCGTCTCGCGCAGCGTGAAGAATCCGCAGGCTGAGATGGGCCTTTCCAATGCCGCGCGATCGGGGCTGGTGGCCTTTTCGTCGGGTCTGGCGCGCCAGCTGGTCGCGCGGAACGTCACGATCAACAATGTTCTGCCGGGCATCATCGATTCGGCGGCACAGCATGCCCATGTCCAGGACCTGTCGCGCATGACGGGGCGCAGCTATGACAGCATCTGGGCGGAGCGCGCTGCCGCCAACCCGGCGAAGCGGTTCGGCGACGTCGAGGAGATTGCGGCGGCGGTCGCCTTCTTCTGCTCGCAGAAGGCAGGCTTCATCACTGCCCAGAGCCTGCTGGTGGACGGGGGCGACTATCGCGGCCTGTTCTGAAATTGGGTCAAACATTCCGAACCGGGCGGATCGCCGGCGCGGCGCTGGACAGGTTCGTCGAGGAACCGGCACCCCCCCCCTGAAGAATCAGGCCGTCTGACGGGGGGCGATTTCGGCTTTACGGTGCCGCCCGCCTCCCTAAACTCGATATGCGTTGTAAACGGTTCGCCTGATGGCGGCGGGGGAGGTCGTAGAGTGACAACACGTCGAGCCTTTGCATCGGTCCTGGCCCTGAGCGGCGTCGCGGCCGCCACGTCCCTGTCGGGCATAGGCCTGGCACGGGCGCAGGAAGCGGGGGGAACGATCGAGCGCATCAAGGCCGCGGGCAGGCTCCGCACCGCCGCCATTCCGGGATCGGAACCCTTTTTCCACAAGGATATCCTGGGCGGGGGCTGGAGCGGCGCGTGCGTCGACATGGTCAAGGACATGGCCGCGGCCCTGGGGGTTACGCCCGAAATTATCGAGGCCGAGTGGGGGACGTCGGTCATGGACCTCCAGACCGGCAAGATCGACATCATGTTCGCCCTGAGCCCCACCCCGGCGCGGGCGCTGCAGATCCAGTTCAGCGACCTCGCCATCAACAACGCCTTCACGGTCATTGCGAAGAAGGGCCTTTCCGTCGCGACGTGGGATGATCTGGACAAACCCGAGATCCGCGTCGCCTTCGACACCGGTTCGTCGCACGACATCTTCGTCCGGCGCCGGCTGCCCCATTGTACCCCCGTTGCGGTCCAGTCCCCGACCGACGCGATCATGGCGCTTCAGGCCGGACGCGCGGATTGCGTGGTTCAGGTCGTGGTGATCGCGGCCGTGATGCATGCGCGCAATCCGGCGGTGGGGGACTTGGTCCTGCCGCAGCCCGTGGTGCATCAGCCGACCTGTATCGGCGTGCCCGTCTCGCCCGACCCGCGTTTCCTGACCTTCGTCAATAACTGGCTTCTCTACAACCGTTCGGAGGGCATCGTGCAGGAATGGATGTTCAAGGCGCTGCGGGCCAGCAATGTCGACCCGGCATCGCTGCCACCCGGCCTGGAATTCTGATGCGGATGCGGCCCGCATCATGACCTATCAATGGGATTTCGGCCCGATCCTTCAATACTGGTCTCTTTTCAGGATCGGTCTTGAATATACATTGGGCTTCACCCTTGCCAGCGCGATCATCGGCATGGCCGCGGGCCTGCTGCTGACGCTGGCGCGGCGCAGCGGCTGGAAGATTCTGTCCATCCCCGCCGGCGCGGTCGTCGAAATCTTCCGCTGCACGCCGGCCCTGGTGCAACTTGTATGGTGCTATTACGCGCTGCCGGTCGTGCTGGGGCTGAGCCTGTCGCCCGCCACGGCGGCACTGCTGGCGCTGTCGCTATACGGCGCGGCGTTCTACAGCGAAATCTTTCGAGCGGGACTGGATTCGATCGACCGCGGCCAGTGGGACGCCGCCGCCGCGCTGGGCATGACGCCAATCACGATGATGCGCCGGATCATCATGCCGCAGGCCCTGCGGCGCATGACCGGCCCGCTCGTCAGCCAGGTGGTGCTGCAGTTGAAGAACACGTCGCTGATTTCGGTCGTGACCGTTCCCGACCTGGTCTATCAGGGACAGATGGTCTCCTCCGCCACCTACAAGCCGCTGGAGGTCTATACCACGATCGCCATCATCTATTTCCTGATCCTGTTTCCGATGACGCAAGGCGCGCGGCTGCTGGAGCGTCGGCGTCATGGCTAGGGAACCCCTGATGATCGACATCGTGAACCTGTCCAAGCGCTTCGGCAGGCGCGACGTGCTCAAGGACATTTCGCTGGGGGTGCCGCAAGGCAATGTGCTTGCCCTGATCGGCCCCAGCGGATCGGGAAAATCCACGCTGCTGCGCTGCGTCAATCTTCTGGAAGCTCCCGATTCCGGGTCGGTCACGATCGACAACCATACGATGCGGTTCGGCGCCGGGGCATCGCGCCACCGCACGAATTCCATGGCGGCGTTCCGTGCGGAAGCCGGCATGGTCTTCCAGTCCTTCAACCTGTTTCCGCACCTGACGGTCCTGGAAAACGTGATGTCGGGCCCGCGTTTCGTGCGTGGCCGGTCGCGCGACGAGGCCGAGCGGATTGCCCGTCCGCTGCTGGAGCGCATGGGGATGGAGAGTTTTGCCGACACCATGCCCGAGCGTCTTTCCGGCGGCCAGAAGCAGCGCGTGGCGATTGCCCGTGCCCTGGCGATGGAACCGAAGGTCATGCTGTTCGACGAGGCGACATCCGCGCTCGACCCGCAGCGCGTGGCCGAGATCCTGAGCGTGATGCGCGACCTGGCGCAGGCGGGCATGACCCAGATCGTGGTCACGCATGAAATGTCCTACGCACGGGACGTGGCCGATACCGTCGTCTTCATGGCGGACGGACATATCGTGGAATCGGGTCCGGCGCGGCAGGTCATCGAAGACCCGCGGGAAGAACGGACCCGGACGTTCCTGAAACATTTCCATATGGGCAAAGCCTGATGGCTGCTCCGCCAGCGTGGGGCGCGCGGCTCGTCGTCATCGGCGCGGGGGCCGTGGGCGTGACGATTGCGCTGCGCCTGCGTCGCATGGGGCATGACGTCACCCTTCTGTCCACCGACGCGCCGGGATCGGAAAATGCCGCGAGCTACGGCAATGCCGGATGGCTGAGTCCGGGGTCCGTCGTGCCGATTTCCATGCCCGGCATGTGGAAGAAGCTGCCCGGCTACCTGCTGGATGCCCAGGGCCCGTTGCGCCTGCGCCCCTCGTCCCTGCCGCATATCTGGCTGTGGCTGCTGCGCTTTGTCGCCTGTGGCGCCACCCGTGCCCGCGCCCGCGCCATCGCGTCGGCCCTGCGGCCATTCCTGGCCGACGCGCCGGATCGGCACGCGGCACTGGCGGCGGAAGCGGGCGTTCCCGAACTGATCCAGCGCAAGGGGCTGCTGATCGTCTATCCGGATGAGGCCGCCTATGAGGCCGATGCCTTCGGCTGGCAGCTCCGGCGCGAAAACGGCGTGCGCTGGCGTACGCTCGACCGTACGGCGCTGGAAGCGGCGTGCCCCGGCCTGGGGCCCCGATATGGTTTCGCGGCGCAGATTTCCGATGGGGCTCATTGCGCCGATCCGGGGGGTTATGTGGCGGCCCTGGCCACGCTGGCACGCGAACAGGGCGTGCGCTTCGCCGACGGGCATGTCGATGGCTTCGTGACGGAGGCCGGGCAGGTGCGCGGCGTCAGCACGGCGGGCCGGGTCGTGGCCTGCGACGGCGTCGTCGTTGCAGCCGGGATGGGCTCTCGCGCTCTGGGGGCCATGTTGGGGGATTCCGTCCCGCTGGTGAGCGAGCGCGGCTATCATGTCCAGATTCCCGGCGTGACGGATGAACCGCCCGTTCCCGTCATGATGTCGGACCTCAAATTCGGTATCACCCCGATGAAAGGGGGCATGCGTGCCGCCGGGCAGGTGGAATTCGCACCCGACGGGGCAGCGCCCGACTGGCGGCGGGCCCGTATCCTGCTCGATCGCCTGCGCGACGGCCTGCCTCTCGTGAAAATCGGGGGCTTTTCCACGGTCCGGCACTGGATGGGCAACCGGCCGTCGACACCGGACTGTCTGCCTGTCATCGGCCCCTCGCCCTCGACGCGGGGCGTGTTCTACGCCACGGGCCATGGGCATCTGGGGCTGGTCAGCGCGCCATGGACCGCGGAGTTGATCGGGCGGATGGTCGGCGGCGATACCGTCCCCGAGGCCGCGCCGTACGACCCTGCCCGGTTCCTTGGGTCGCGGCGTCGCGGACCACGCAGGGGATCGGCGCGGCCTTGAGCAGCCGCTTCTGCCTGGCCGGCAGCACGGAGACGGCGGCGTTTGAGATGACGCCCATCCGCCAACACGCAGTGTGTCCGGCTCTACGATTCTGATGCTTACAAGGGGGTTTGCATCGCCGGACAGAGCCGGCCGCGCAAACAAAAAACGGCCCCGAAGGGCCGCTTTAACCGACTGATTTCCTAGAGAAATCTGGAGCGGGCGATGGGATTCGAACCCACGACCCCAACCTTGGCAAGGTTGTATAGATACTGATATTTACATATATATCACAATAACTTACATGGAGTCATTTTCAGTTCTGCCCAGAAGGTGCCCAATCTCCATTCGAGGTGCCCGCTTCCCCCTTGTATCCCTCCCCCATCCGTGCGATTCTGCTCGGGCTGCGGGTAGATGATTCCTCCCAAAAGTAATCAGCGAAGCGTTAGGGCGTGGACCTGATGGAAGATGGCGGTAAGCACAACCCTGATAGGGCTACAACGCCACGCTCATCGACCCCAGCACATGACGTAGGGTAGAGCAGTCAGGTAGCTCGTCGCGCTCATAACGCGGAGGCCTCCGGCGCAGCCCCATTCGTCTGGGCATTTCCAAGGGCAGAAGCGCTAAGCTGCCCGCATCTCCGCAACCAGCGCCTCAACATCCTCGCCCAGCGGTGACAGGCCGGGAATCGTCAGCCAGTTCTGCCGGCTGAGCAGACCGTATGCCTCGTCTGCGATCCGCTCAAACGTCGTCCACGGCATGAACGTCCGCGTTCCCCAGGTGTTGAAAAAGATCCCGGCAGAGTCATAGCCGCCGATCGCGATAGCATGTCCGCCGGCCGGCGCGTGATCGGTTATCGCGTTCCAGTCCCACGTTGCGCCGAGCGGCAGCGACAGGAAGCCATTCGGCACCTGTACACCGGACAGCACGCCGCCGAGGAAGCAGACCGCCCGCTTGATGCCGTCCCGGTCGCGGGGATCGATTGCGCCATAGGCAGTCAGATAGTCCCGGCCTGGCTGGCCTGGCCGCACGAGGCCATCCCGCCGCCAGTGGCTCAGCTCGTCCAGCAGGATCGTGCCGTCGTCGTTGGCGCCCGTCGTCGGGTCAAAGCCCGTGACCTCGGCATAGTTCGACAGGACGGTGCTGGTCGGCAAGACCGTGACCGCCTGCGCCGCCCGCGTCCACATGGCCAGATGCGCGGCCTGCGCGGCAAACGCGCAGCATCCGAATCGGTCGTTGCCCCACATCTCGAACGGCACGCCGACTGTCCAGTCGTGAGCCTCGGGGGCCGCCGGCAGGTGCCCGGCCAGAACCGGCGCCAGGCGATATGTGCGCGGATCGTGTTTGGCCGGGCGCTTGCCGAGCTTGCGATTGATCATGCGTGGATCCTCGGCGCCCGCGCACTGACGGGCGCACGTTGCCGCGAAGCGCGGAGATAAGTGCCGAGCGGGACGTCCTCGATTCGGCCAGCCGCATAGAGGTCGACCAGCAATTGATCGCCCGTCACCAAGCACTTGCTCTCGGGAAATACGCCGGCAGCAGCTAGCGCCGCATAGACGAATTCGAAGCAGTAGACGCGCTTCGGCGACTGAAGGGCCCGGATACGGAGCGCCCAGGCGATAATCGACGCGATGTCGTATTCCGTGCCTACCATCGACCGGCAATAGGCCAAGGCGCGCGTCGCCTCGTCATCCGACAGCTTGATCTCGACCGTCTCGCCCGACCGGGGCGGCATACCGAATACCGGATCATCCAGCCCGGCGGCGACGATCCTCGGCACCGTTGCGCTGTAGATCGTCCCGTCGAACTCGATCGTGGCATGCGACCAGCAGGATTCCAGGCGCCATGCGATCAGTCGCCCAGCCAAGTCGGCTGGGCGGTAGAGGCGGATGCGAACAGTCACGGCACCACATGCAGGATAGAGAGCGCCTGCGCCTCGGTCATGGTCATGCGCACTGGGCGCAGCTTGGCACGGCGGCCAACCGAGACGGACAGCAGCCCCTCGAATACCGAAACGATCGTCTTGAGGGCATCCAACGCCGTCGTCGCGGTGGACAGGTCGGAGGATGCGACCTTGGTCTCCGCTCCGGTGACAGCCCCATCCAGATCGGTCGCAACAGTTTGCAGATCCGCCAGGATCGAATTGATCGCCGTCCGGAAGGAGGTATCGTCCCAACTGACGGTGACGCTCGACCCCGCAGCCGCGGAGAACGCCGCCAAAGATGCGGTGAGAGCACCCGCAGAGGTCTCGATCACCGCTACCGCCGGTGCGCCGATGGCCGATGCAATGGCGGCGATCGACAGGATCGTCGTAACCGCATTGATGCCTGCCGTGCCGTAGGCCTTCACCTGGGCGACGTTGATTGTGATCGTGGTTACGTTGCCGGACGTGGTCACGGTACAGCCCGGAAGTGCCGCGAGTGCGGCAACGGCTGCCGGCGCCAGGAGAGCGCGGCCGAGGAAAGCGCGTCGCGATCCGTCCTTGAGGACGATGTTGCAGTTACGCATTGGTCTTGATCTCCGTCTTGGCTGCGGGATTGGTCGTCACCAGGCCATGGGTGGTGGTGGTCAGGACGCCTTCGATCGCGGCGACCTTCGCCTGGGCAGACGTGTCCGACACCCACAGCGGAAGCGTCGCACTCAGGATCGTGCCAGCCACGGTTTCGGAAAGGACGCCGAACAGGTTGCCCACCACCGCGCCCACGGTCAGGCTCAGGCCGATCAGCGTGGTCGGCTGCCGGACGTAATCGAGGATCTTACTCACTTGCCATCTCCAGTCAGGCCGACGCGGAAAAATGCGTGGTGGCCGATGATGATTTGAGGGACACGACCGGCCGCCCATAGCGGGCGCGTCGAGGTGGTCGCGTAATAGCTGTCCGATCCGCGGGTCAGGTCCGGCAGATCGCCAGATGCAGCCCGCCCGGCCATGGACAGCGCGGATCGGAAAAGGGGATCGTCGTCCGTGACGGCGCGTGCCTCGGGTCCGTTCGGATCGCCGGGCAGCCAGCACGAAAACTGGTGCGGCGCCTGGCACACACTGGCGATGTCATGGCCCCACCAGCCCGGCCGTGCCGCGCGGTTCGCGATGACGTTCAGCACCGCCTGCATCCCGGCAATGCCCTCGCCGCGCGCCTCGGCCCAGGCCGTGCGGGCTGCGATGTCGGCGCCAGCGCTCACGGAAGCGTCGCGAAATGAGAGAGCACCGAGCCGGCGAACGAAGATCCGCCGATGACGAACGCCCACTTGGCCCAGCCGCGCATGCTGGCAAGAGCACTCAACTGGTCGCTCATGACGCCAACGGTGCGATCCAGGTGCTCCGCGCGGATACGGTTCTCGCCGTGCATCTCAGACATCTTGTTGGACAGGTCGCGCTGCCCGGCCTCGATGCGCGTCTGGCCACGCTCAAGATCCGTCAGCCGGCGCTCGTGATCCTCAAGGCGCGGATCAGCGCATGTCGCGTCCGTCAAGGCGCGACCAGTGTACGGCAATAGGCAGAGAAACGGCGCATCGGGGCACAATCACGAACATCGGATTTTGGCCGCCGTCAGTCCGGTGGGACATCGCCGTGAACGGATTCTAGTACGGATGGGGAATGGCACGCAAGCGCAGGATCACCAATGGGTATGCACGTAGACCACGCACCATGAGACCGCGACCATTCCCACTGACAGCGCAGCGACATTCACGAGGCGTGCTATCGCCCGAACAGCCTCGCTACCCTCTGGAGCTTCTGTCCGAAAACGCATGAATATCATCGCGGCCTCCTATGTGAGAAAAGGCGCCCGCATTCGAGCGCCCCTTTATTCAAGAAACTTAGGTGTCAAAATCTTCTGCGTCGTGCCCGTTGAGGCGAGGCTTAACCTTGTCGAGAAGCTGAACAAACTCATCATACTTTTTATCGGGAGTAATAGCCATTAAAGCAACAACGGAACCGATGTGAGAATTCAGCGCATTAATGCCAACATCGTTTGTCAACCTCTGATGGTGTGTTGTTTTTCTCCTTTTTGTCTCTGGATCCACTGTATTAATTCTGTTCAACTCTTCAAGAATGTTAGGAGCTAACCTCTTGTAAACCAAATCATTGGTAAGGTGACCAAAATATCCGGGACGCTTTTGCCCCTGTTCGATAGAATAAGGAATCCCTCTGAGCCTAAACAAGTGCTCATAAAACTCAGGGGGAAATCTCCTGATCCATTTTTGGATTTCTTTGCTTACGAATGCCTCGAAAATCTTTGCGAGAGCATCGCGTGGTCTATCTCTCTGGTATCCCGTGACTTCGTCGACAAGGGCTACAATCCCCGTGCGTGCCAAGCCGCGCATGATGATGTCTGCCTGGACAACGACACGGGAGTATCGTCCAGACAGACCCTCATCCCTTGCCTTTAATATTGCCTCACACAGATGAACCAGCATCTCCGCCGGGAACCCGTAAGCTATGACCCCACTCGTCGTTTGAAAGCGAATCGGGTCGTTCGTACTATCGGATAACTCCTTAGAAAGATAAGGAGAAAATGCCTGACCATCAAAGAATCGGGCTAGTCTCGTACGCCCTTCGGATCCTCCGCGATCAGGAAGAGACATCGCATTGAGAACGCCAGACTGCGTTAAAACGCGCGTCCCATCCTCTAGGACATAACAAGGGATTTCCAAATCGCCAATTTTTAAAGGGTGGTCAGCTCTTCCATGCGTCGCCTTGATGATAGGCTTCGATCTAGCCTTCGCAGAGGCGCGGGCAGCCTTTGCTGCAATTTCAGATCTTTGTTCAGGGGTTAGCGAATCTGATCTAGCTTTGGCTCCATTCGCCCTGGATGGAACAGATCTAGGCTTCTTACTCTCAGACATTTGCAAGCTCCATTCTTCGTGTGCTTGCATAAAATATTCTGGAGAGAAATTGCAAGCTAAATATCTCCAGCTTGCAATCTCATTTATCATGATTATGTCGACGCAATCACCCCCTGATGCAGGTCGTCCCACATCTGCATGACTGCGCTGGCCGCGTCGCGCAGCATCCTGCGCATGTGCTCGGGCGGGACCTCAGCCCTGACGATGAGCGTCGAGTTCGCCCGCAGAAGCGCGTTGGACAGTTCCACGCGCGCCATCCGGGCCCGCGCCGGCCCGGCCAGCAGGACTATGCCGCTGCCTCCCGCTTCGGAGCGAAAGGGCGGCGCGTGATCTCCGGCATCCCCTTCAGATCCACATGCAGCTTCAGGATCTCGATCACCCGCGATGACCAGAGGTAGGTCTGAACTGACCCGTCGGCATGCGCCTTCCCAACGTCCGACAGGCGCGCATAGGCCATTCCGATCTCGGTCGGCGTCCAGATCTTCTTCCCTTTCACATGTGAGTAGGTCTGAAGAAGGGCGGCTTCCAGAAGCGCGTTTCCTCGCTCTCCCAGGCGACCACCCGCCATGCCAAGCGCTTCGGCCACCTTCGTCGCCGTCATGAAGCGATCCTGTTCCGGGGCGTCCTGATAGAGCAGCCCCATATCCTCTAGCGGGTTCTCGCCGCACTTCTTCAGGCAGTACCGCCCAGCCTTGATGCCGGCCGTCTTGTCGTCC
This sequence comes from Gluconacetobacter asukensis, assembly GCF_014174375.1. Taxonomy (GTDB): domain Bacteria; phylum Pseudomonadota; class Alphaproteobacteria; order Acetobacterales; family Acetobacteraceae; genus Gluconacetobacter; species Gluconacetobacter asukensis. Next base: position 36,148 of record NZ_JABEQE010000010.1, on the reverse strand, counting down.
AACCCCATCAGCTTGGCGATCTCGTGGCCAGTGCGGAACGTCATGCGGAGCGAAGGCTTGCGGATCGAGCGCTTCGTGGGACTTGCGCCCGGCTCGCCCTTCATCATGGTCAGCAGCGCGCGGAGGCATTGGACATGGAACGCTGGGCTGATCCACTGGGCGTAGGCAAGCACAAGCTCTTCGCTGCCGTAGGTGCCTCCGCCGCGCCCTTCCTTTGATGAGAAAGGCTTACTCGGGGAATTCCCCGAGTTAGAAAGTTCCTCGATAAGCGCCTTTGTCTGCGCACTTTTGGTCCATTCGGATGGAGCTTTGTTCGGATCTGCGCCGGCTGCCTTGTGGCAGTCGTTCAGGCAGTAGCGCCCCTCCTCATCCTGGCGGATCTTGGTGGAAAGAATGGTCAGAGACGTGTTATGCGTCATCGCGTGATGTCCTTCCGTGGTCATTGCTGAGAGGCGTCGGACTGCTTTCCTAGGGCGGTGTCCGACGCCTTTTCTTTTTCCATTTCCTGCCGAAGCAAGAAGATGACATGCGCTCCCCTGCTGCGCTCGGCGCGCGGTGCTGCGCGATCCAGCCATTGCCGCACATCGTCCGGCATGGGGATCTTGAAGTGAATTTGCTGCGTCATGGTCTCCTCGGTTCTAACGAGCAAATCATGACCATGGATTGCCCGTAGCAGTCAAGGCAAAATGTACCCATAGTTCGCCCATGAGCGAATCCACATCCGACACTTGGTTCAAGCTGAGACTCAGTCCATCGCTAAGGAAGCGCCTCGAAGACGAGGCTGCCCAGCATGGCATCACACTGACGGCCGAGATCCTGGCGCGTCTGGAATCTACGCTGAGCGGGGCGGACAAGAGGATAGATGACCTGGAGCGGCTGACTTCCGATGAGGAATTCGGAAACCGCGCTCTATGGAAGCATTTCAGCGATCTCTATGACGAAATCGAGCGACTGAAGTCGGAAGTTGAGGCCGTAAAGGAACGCCTGGGCCATTGACCCATCCACCTCTCTATGTGACGTTTCATTACAATTTGGAGAGACGGTGATGCGGCGGATTGTGTTGGGGATTATGGCCTTCGGTCTGTCTGCATGTGCTCAATCCGGCAATGGGCCGAGCAAAGAGGAAAACCGGGCAGAATTAAATGCGATGGCCACAGAGCGGGATGACTGCCTAAAGAATTTACCAGAGCAGATAGGAAATTACACCCGCCGTGCTCGCTGCATAAACACAGCTATGTTCAATTATACAGCCCGTGTAAGAGGCGACTATTCTTATGCACAGCGGATTTCAGTTGCGAGATCTGATCTCGCAGGGAAGATAGATCGCAGGGAAGTTTCCCCTCAAGAGGGCGTCGAGCAGTTGAAGCTCAAGATAGCGGAGATTAACGCCGGCGAGTCCCAATATCTGCGAGAGAAAGAGACAGATGATCAAAACTCTGCTGCTGAACGCAGGATAGCCGCCTATCAAGCCGTTTTCGGTGGCCGGCAGCCGGCCCCAGTCTACCAAGCGCCTGTCCCGCAAATGGGCAGCATGGGCGCAACGGTGAACTGCTCGTCCTATGCTGCCGGCTCATATGTGAATACGAGTTGCCGATAAACAACCGATATTTCATGTGACGACCAGGTGAGCGCCGCGATAAGACCGGTGCATGCAAGATTGGACCAGCTTCGTAGCTGAAGTTATTCCCGGCCTCGCCGGGCTCCCTTTTGTTCTGGGCATTCTGGCGTTTTACTGCCTGGGCAATTGGGTCATCAACATCACGGGCTGGGCCGGGATAGCCCTGCTCTTGCAGGCTGAGTTCGATTACCCGCAGGCCGAGGCGCTGATAATGGCGCTCCCTATGGCCTTCCCCATGCTGATCCGCATCTGGCTTGTCCAGCGCGCGGATCGAATGGGCATCCCGAAGACGCCATGTGATTGACTGCTGCGGCTATCCACCCAGCAACCGTGTGATGACCTTCTGATCCGTGCGTTCCATGTTCGTCATGCGCCGGTTCGCCAGTGCATGGCTGACAAGGGTGTTGCCGCCATGTAGGGCCGCCCCGAGCGCGCCGCCAGTAAAGGCGCCCCCTTCATGGCCCCCGATCGCCGCAGCTACTGGTGCCAGGAGACCGCCAGTGAATCCTCCCCGCACCTCCTTCGCCCGCTGCGTCATCGCCGCCTTGAACGTCTTCGATGCGCCCGATGAACGCCCGGCCTCGCGCATTTCTCGCTCAGCCAGCATATCCCGATAGAGGGCCCGCAGGCGCGCTTCTTGCGCCGGCGTGACGGCATCGGTTCCCTTCGTGGAAACAGACACCTCGTTCTTGTCGATCTGGCCGATCAGCCTCTTGAGTGCTGTGTAATTGACGGCTTCTCCGGACGGCGCATCGTTCGCTGCCTGAGTCAACCCGCGCGACTGGAGAAAGCGAAGGCTGCCGATATCGCTTGATCTGCTGGAATATCCGCTCAGATAATCACGGAAGCCAGGCGCGCCATGGTCGATCTTCTCGGCCAGATCTTCCATGAACGGCGAGAGCCGCGAGGCGGCTGCGCGCATATGCGCGGACTCGGACGCGGCGGCTTGCTGAAGGCCATATCCGATGGCCTTGCGCACATTCCACAGGTTGGAGGGCATCGCGGTCCCATCCTCTTCCGAGGCATCCGTCAGCGCAGCCTTGGCCTTGTTCAGCGCCGCTTTGACTGGCTCATTGCCCCGGCTGTCGGCAATGTGACGGTCGAGGATCGAGTGGAGATCGTCGGTCGAAACTGGCTCCTCATTTGCGAATGCGCTCTCGCGCTGCGCCCGTTCGAACTCCGACCGCTCCACCTCCATCTTCTGGATCTGCTCAGGCGTCCCGACAGTCTCGCGCAGATGGCGCACATAGGCGTCGCCGTTCGAGGCATCCAGAGCCCGGAAAGCATCCGGATACAGATCGCGCAGATTGTCCTCGAGCCCAGCCATCTTCACGTCGCGGTTTCTGGTCGCCAAAGTGTGGAACACGCCCGGGACCAGCGCTTCATAGAGGCGCGTTCCGTCCGTGCTGGAGAAAGCGCGCATGATCGCATCGGCTGCCTTATCTGGGCTCGTGAATGCCCCGATATTCGATGCTGCCTTTTTCTGTGCCCGCTCCTCTGCGCGCTGCTCACTGGCCGATGCCGCCCCCGGCCGCGCTTCTCCCTCTGCGGCGCCGGCGGCTGAAGGCGTCCCTTCTGCACTTCGCATCCGTGCGCCTTCCGGGCCGAGATAGTCGCCTACGCGCCGTGCTGCGCCAGACAGGTGGGCGCCCGCTCTCCCGGCAACCGAACCAGCGGCGCCGAGCCCTATACCGAGCGCAGCCGCGTCTTTCCAATCTCCCCCAGCAAGCGCTGTCTGCACTCCGGCCGCCAGTCCGTTATTGGCCCAGCGTGCCGCTGTAGACCCGTCGCCCGTCAAAGTGTTGGCGACGATGCGCCCTGGTCGACTCCCCTCAAGGGCTGGCGCCACTCGGCGCACCAGCTTGCCTCCGATTTCTGTCGACAGGAGGGCGCCGGCCGCTGTGCCGAGGGCATTCGAATAGTCGGCGCCATAATCGCCCGCACGCGACTCCTCGTCTGCCTTCTCGAGCCCTTCAACCCAATCTCCCAGGCGGTTTGCCGTCCGTGACACCGGATTGTCGAGGTGATGACCAGCAGATGCGAGCCAGCCCAGAAGATGCGACACGCCCGCGCCGGTTCTATCTATCTCGCGGCCGGCGGCGTTCACCGTGTCGTTGGCGACCGTCCATGCTTTGCCAAGGCGCGACTGCTCAGGCGCCGATCCTGTCTGCTGGCTGCGTGCCATGGCAGGAGACGGCTTCTCGTCCCAACCATAGATGCCGTCATCCAAGGTCGCCGCGCCGCCACCCTTGGGCGCATCATCCCAGCCGTAAACACTGTCGTCCAGAACATCCGGCTGCTTGCGCGCAGACTGCCTCTTCGCGATCTCGGCCATGTTCGCCATCACCTTAGCGGGGTATGCCCGCGTCTGTTCGTTGTCCCATCGTGCCCGGTCGGTGCCGGCGTTATATGCCCGCATGGCGTCATCTGGGTTGCCGTATCGGCGCAGGTTTTCGTCCAGCATCCGGGCGGCGCCGTGGATGGCCTGCACCGGATCGCGGGGATCGATGCCCAGGCCGCGCGCGGTGTCGGGCATGATCTGCATCAGCCCGACCGCACCCGCCGGGCTCACCGCATCCAGCCGACCGCCGCTTTCAGTCTGAGCAATCGCTCTCAGCCATTTTTCGTCGACGTTGTGACGGGCCGAAGCTTCGCGAAACGCCCGGTCGACTGAGGACTGAAGGTCATCGGCCATTCTGCGGGCCCAGGATGCGCTCGATTTGCGCCGACGTCAGGCCATAGTCATAACCCCTATCCCGCTGTGCCTGGGCCATGCGGCGGACGGACGCGGTATACTCGCGCGGGTCAGAGATATGCGTGCGTGCATATTCTCTCCCCTCTTCTGGCCCAAGGCGCTGGATCGTGGCAAAGCGCGGGTCGAACGCCTGGTCGTAATCGGCAAGCGCCTGCATGACCTTCGTGGGGTCTTTGGTCCTACTGGCGATGCCTTGGCGCCCCTTCTGATAGAGCGCTGCCGTCAGCATCTCATTCGTAAGGGCCCGGGCAGCGGTCGGCGTCATCTCCATTCCGGGCGTGATGTGCTCGAGGTCGGACAGGCCGGCATTCGTATGCAAGCCAGCGCCCCCGTCCATCATCTGTTTACGCAGCGTGGTTCCGGCCTTGTCAATCTCCTGCGCCAGCGTGGCGTAACGGTCTGCACTTTCACCGCCAATCCCGAACTTGCTGAGATTGTTTGCGATATCCTTGAGCGTGCGCGAGCGGGCATCTTTGGGGATGCTGGAGAGCAAAGAATCCAGATTGCGGAGTGTCGCGACGTTCTGCGTAACATCGTTCTGCTGACCCGCGAGGGCATTCTGCACATCCTGGCCGGTCTTATACTGGGCGTCATACCCCGTGGGCGTTCCGGCCATCGGCTCCGCGCTGGCGCCCCCAGACGTGTCCACGCGGCGGCCGGTAAAGTTGCCGCGGCCAGAGGTCTGGCGCAATTCGCCGGCAGGCCGATAGACGGTGATCATCTGTCCAGTTTCTGGGTCTTTCATCGTGACAGGCACAAGATGAGCATTGCTTTCCGGCGACACCTGCCGCTGCACGCCCCCGGTCGGCGTGAATGCGCCCCCATCCATCGCAGCCGCCTGCGTTCCGCTCTGGATCGTGTTCCCGTCATCCACCACTGTCGGTGCGCCGAACACGCGATTGCTGGCCTCCTGACCCATATGCGCGGTGAAGGCTGCCTTCAGGGCCTCGACCCGCTGCCCCTTGGTCGGGAGAGCCATGACCTGATCCGCGATCGTGCCGATCTGTCCGGCGGCCGCCGGTGTCAGGCGCGACATGAAGGCAGCATATCCCTTCACGTTGGCATTGGACGGGTCAGCGATCACGCGTCCCATGCCGTCCGCCGCTGCTGCGCTGGCGTGCGTCTGGAACGCAAGCTGCTCGTCCTGGTTCAGGACATCCTCGGCACGGTTCCGGTTCTGCGCCGAGTATGCCTCAGCCGCGCCATAGGCCGCTGCTGGATCGGCCGCCATCGCCGCGCGGGCTTTGGCGTAATCCGTTCGGCCGCCCGCATCCGTCGCCTGCTGAAGCGCGCGGCCCTGCGCCAGCCTGGCGTCATATTCCGCCTGCTGGATCTGGTTCCCCAGCAGCGCGGACTTGAAGCTCATTGCTTGCTCGGCCATCTCCAGCGGGTTCGCCGTTTTGATCGGCGTCGGCATGAGAGCACCCGCATCGAAACCACCAAAGGCCATGATCTGCTCCCGTCAGAAATACAGGCCGCCGGCGCTGTAGTTGGAGGTGTCGTTGCCGCTTCCGCCGTTCAGGAGGCTGCTGTAGAGGCCGTATTGCGCTGCCGTATTGCCCAAGCTGGAGATACCAGACGAAAGGGCATTCCCGGCCCCAACGGTCGTCGCCATGGCCCCGTTCGCACCCTCCATGCGGATCTGGCCAGCATTGTTGGCCGCCGTCATGGTGTTGTTGCCCTGCTGGTTGAGGGCGTTGTAACCCTCCTGCGCCAGGGCGTTCGTGTCGTTGAACTGGTTCTGATAGGTGCTGTCGGCCAGCCCGCTGGCGTAGGTCGCGGCCCCCTTGAGCGCGGCGCCGCTATTCGCCAGCCCGCGGGCCGCCGCGCTATTCGTCGCGGCCTGCTCGCCCTGGTTAAGGTTCCACTGATAGCCGGGCGTCGACTGGAGGTAGCTTTCCGTCAGTCCGTTCGACAGGCCGTTAATCGCGTTCGTGCCAGTCGTGGCATACGGATTGAGCAGGTTGTTCGCATAGTCGGCCGAGTCCGTGATCGTCGGGGCGACGCTGTTGGCCGTGTTGATTGCCGTCTGCCGGGCCTGCTTTTCGGCGCTGACCTGCATCGCCGTCGCGGCGACAGTGCCGGCAGCCTGCGCGGCGCCCCCGACAGCAGCACCAACATCGAAGCAAACGCCAGCCATCGCATCATGCTGGTGGTTCCGCAGCCATCTCATGATTGAGCCCTCTCCAGTCGGTAGCAAGCCGTCAGCCGGACCGACCCATCAGGCCACGGCAGGTTGTCAGTGAGAAACGGAATGAACCCCAGCCGGACGGCGTTCACCCGCGCGGCGCGGTGCGTCGCCTCCATCACGCCGATCAGGGTGATTGCATCTGGATAATCACTCCAGAACTGGGCGATCAGGCGCCGGAATGCCTCCAAGGCAATGCGCCCACGCCGGTCCGGCGCCGCGCCGCAATGAACCTCCCACGCCCCATCGCTGATCGGCATCACGGCAGCCAGCACATCCCCCTCGCGATAGATCTTCGCGTGGGGCGGCAGCTCCATGCCCAGCAGGTCAGCCGGCGCCATCACGACAGGGAATATCCGTCCACGACGCAGACGAGGCCGGCGCCCAAAGCTAGGATCTGATCCCCGTTGCCCAGGACGCGCCCGATCAGTTCGGGAAGGAGATCGGTCCCATTCGGCTGGATCGCGCGCGAGGGCACGAGGTCGAGGGCCGATCCTCCAGACCGCTTGATCTGGACCGTGACACTCACGGCAGCCGCAGTAGGGTTCGTCAGCACGGCGCTCGTGATGACATTCGTCCCTGCACCAGCCGTGACAATGGTTTCGGCGGTTGCGACGAGGGTAATCCCGGGCTGGAGATTCTGGGCAATAACAGCCATCAGCACATCACGGACCTACGGACCGTGCCATCATCTGAAATTGGCCGCCTGGGCGATCGCGCCTGCCGTGACGATGAGAATAGCAGAATCAGACGCGTCGTCCAATGCCTTTCAGAAAAAGTCGCTTCCGTGCGCCGCGTTCAGGATTGCCATGGTGGCCGCGTCAGATGCTGTCTGCCGGGCGGCTGCCCCAGCGGAGACTGCCTTGCGCATCTCGGCGCGCACTGATTGCGCATCCAAAATCGCTACCAGCGATAGCTTGGCGTCATCGAGCGCGCGCCTCGCCTCCACACGGATGGATTGCGCCTCCAGGTGGGCAATCCGCGCCTCGTCGCGTGCCTCGTTGATCGCGAATATGGCCTGGGCGCGGAGGGCTGTGGCATCCAGAAGAAGGGCCGTTGCCTCTGCTATCGCGGCTTCCGCGCGCGCTGTGGCCTGGGACGCTGCTGCGGAAGCCAACCCAGAAAGCAGAGACCCGACATCCCCCTGCATTGAGGACCATGATCCATCTGTCCCTGGAGCATATCCAGTGCGCTCCCATAGGCGCCGCAAGAAAGCCTGCCCCTGCGCTGTCAGGGTACCGTCTGAATTGCAAATCTGAATCGGCAGCGGTGTATAGAGATTGCGCGGACCGGTCATGTGCGCACCGGGTCAATCTGGAGAAACGCACCCATCAGGGCCGTCATTCCTGGATCAGTCCACGTCAGGCGATATACCCGGTCTCGGGCCATACCGAGGCGCCAGAGCGTAGGCCAGATATTCCCGGTCATACCAAGCGTCAATGCCTGTGGAGAGCAGAATGTCGCACCACGGTCGTCACTCCAATCCACCGCGATCTGCTGGCCAGCTCCGTTCTGCATGTCCAGCATGAACTGGCGGTGAATGCCGCGCTGTCCGTTGGTCAGCAGGTGGGGGAATGCGCGCTGCCGTTTGATCGGGGCGCCCGCATCATCGGTCGCCTCCATCGACACTTCGTAAACGGCGCCGTTGTCGCGATCGACCGCCCAGATCTTTCCATAGGCCTGCGTCCAGAACAGAGGGCGGATCTGCGCTTCATTTCCTGCAGCATCCAGCGAGCAACGCTCATGCCACAGGCCGGTCGACACATCGAAAACCCACGACGATGACTGGCCGGGAATTGTGAGCACGTAGAAGACATGCCCATCCTGCTGGTAGACGCTTCCAACTGCTCCCGCCAAATTGGCCATTGCCTGGAGCGCCCCGTCGACGGGGAAGGTCGATACCGGAACGGCAGATGTCTGCTGCCCGAGATAGACCCGCGCATATCCGGATCGGTCTCGGCCCAACCACATTATCGCGCCGTTTGGCGTGTTGGCTGTCGTCGGCACATTAGCGATCGAATATGGGCTTATGCACCCGGCTTCGACAGTCACGCCGGACACGCGCGCGAAGGGGAAATCCGATGCGCCAGAATCGGCCCAGAACTCAATCTGGTTGCGCCCGAATAGCCAGATATACTGGCCCAGCACGCCGATTCCGATGATTGTTCCCAGGCTCGTGGCATCGCTGGCCACGTAGAGGCTATCGAATGGCGTCGTGGTCTCGTCTGAAAACTGTGCCGGCGATGTGTACCAGTTCGTGGTCCCCGGGTTCACGAACAGGAAAAAGGTGTCGAGAACAGAAATGGTCGGCGAGCCGTAGAATGCAGAATCGCCGATCTGCTGCATTTCTCCATACGGGATAGCCCCTGGCTTCGGAGGCATTGCGCAATACCATCCGGCGCCCGCGGTCCCATCCACGATAAAAAGGGTTGTCCCGTTGTCTGCGATCCTGACTGGCGCGCTACCGGTAGCAATTTGCCCGATCTCCGAGAGGGAGCCGTCTGGCCCGAGGCGGACAACAGATGCGCCAACGACAAAAATAGCATCTCCCTGCGTCGTTTGGTAGGCACACCGCCCCGCCCCGGCCGCCTGGGCCGCCACCAGAAGGCCGGGCGTAGGATAATAGGCGAATCTGATAGGTTCCCCGTCATCTTGGGGAATCGGTTCGCCATACAGGTTGAGGCAGCGCTGCGCGGCCACCGAGGTAGCGCGCGCATCGTATGAGCCGCCCGACAGATTGATGCGTTGCATCAGCTTGCGGCCAAATAGCGTGTCACCACGCTGCCGGCTACCGTAGCCTGGGTAGAGAGGCAGCTATCGAGCAGGTAAGTGACGCCAGCGGCCCCCCCGCTCTCGATCGCAACAACTTCCGCGCTCCCAACGAAGGCAGCGCTTCCCGCGAACTTGAGGTTAACGACACGGTTCCCCGATGCACCGGACTTGATGCGCAGTCCCGTTGCGTTCGTGGCGTCCATATAGGACCACACCTGTCCGTCTCGGATCACGTTATCGTTCGACGAGCCATCAAGGTAGATGAGCCCTGTAAGCTCGTCGCGGTTGATCGGATCATAATTCGTCGCGGCCCACTGGCTCTTTCCGGCTGTCCAGCTCGTAGACAGATCGTTCGGGGCGCGCAGGATGAAGCTGCTGATCTCACATGCCACGCAGCCGTAGAGCACGATGGCGCCGGTGAACCGGGTCGAGATAATACAATCCGAGATCTGCGAGAACTGCATGTTGGTCCACAGAACTGCAACCTGCCCATCCGGGAAGATATTGCAGCCGGAAACAAGAACGCGAACTCCATTTGAGCAGTTGATCGTCACGCCGGTTGGTTGGGCGCCAAGCTGGCACCCCTCCACGGAGGTCTCGATGCAGTTTCCGATGGCCAGACAGTTTGTGCTTTCCGCCATCCAGCAATCGCGGATCGCGGCAGTGTCCTGTGCATAGATATTGACGCAACAGCTGCCGGAACCTGTTCCGTTGAAGTTGATGAGATTCAGCTTGTCGAGGATCAGTCCGTCGCCATCCCGTTGGATGGAGATGCCAGTCTGGACCACGGCCGAGCCGGAATATCCAGACATGGAAAAATCCTGCAGAACTAGACCTGAGGTGCGCGAAAACGTCCCCGACGGCCGGCTATCCGTGATCCCGATCCCGACATTGGGACCGAGGACGAACTGCGATCCGCCGCCTACCCACACTCCGGACGAATCAACATTGCTGCGCTCTCCGCGCCCCTCTCCCCTGATCGTAATATAAGGCTTGCCTTGGATGTCGATCGTGGTCGCGATGAGATAGCGTGAGGCGTCGGGCACGTAGATTGTTCTGCCCTGCGCAGGCGCACTCGCGATCAGCGAATTGACCACAGGCCCCACGTCCTGGCTACCGTCGCGGGCAATGCTGAACCAGCCCAGCGATACGAAGCTGTTCGGGATTTGGACGATGCCAGTGCGCGCAGCACCGAACGCAAAAATTGGCTGCTCTCGACCGGAATCAACCACGTTCGAGAGGGTTACCGTGCATCCGTCTGCGATTTTGAGCATCGCTCCTGGAGAAAAGACCAGCTGCATGGAGATCGTGCAGGACTGGTTGACCAGATAGGTGCCCGGAGGAAGAAACGCGGCCGTCACGGCACGATTCATCAGGGCGATACTCGCATCCGTCACGCCATCGCCAACCGCGCCCAGGTCCTGCGCGAGCGGCAGAAAAGCGAAGCGTTGAGACAAAGCGATCAGTGTGGTCAAGCCGGCAGCGACGACGCTTATATCAATCGCCCCAGCAGGTGAGATGTTCAAAACGGATTTTCCACCCTGGGCAATGCCCATCGATCCGTCTGCCGACCGGAACAGCCCAGATGTCTGGTCATTGGCGAAGGCGATGCCCGGCTCCCCTACCGTCCCGGCCGGGTTGTTGGCAGGCATCTCATCAAGATATTCTTGCAGTTCAGCAAGATTGACCATCCGGGTCAGCGGAGAAAGCGCCACCGTCAGAATCCTCCTGTGTAAATCCACCACGGATTGACCGCAGATGTGCTGCGAGGCCCGAGGGAAGACGGCATTTGAAGTTTTGGAATTTGGGTGTTGGCAGAACGAACCGTTTGAAGGGCTGCCTTGGCCATCGCAGCGACTGTCGGGCTCACCTCCTGCCCGTAAGAAGGGGCCAGACGCACCGCGAGCGTCCACATGAGCAGGTCCCAATATTCATCAGGAAGGGCGATCGGATCTGTTGCCGAAACCGGCGTTGCGATTTGAGCCTTGACGATGACGTGCAATTCCCAAAGACCGGCCACGGGTATCGGAAAGAACCGCAATTCCCCGAGGGGAAACGCCGGGCTGTAGTAGACCGCGCTCGGCCACGTCCGCAGGCCCTTAAGGCCGATAGCGGCGTAATCCTCATAGGATGAAATGATGGCGAGCGGGAAATCGAGTGGACCCGATCCGTTCGCGCCATTCAGACCATCGGAACCGACGTTGAAATCGCTGTCATCAAATTGGACAGGCTCAAAGTCGGCCGAAGCGGACGCTTGGAACCCTGGGCTTGAAGCCAATCGCACGTATGCCGATTCCAGGCGCGCAGGCCGGTTCAGCACATCAAAATCGCCACTGGGGCCGATATAATAGACGCTCTTCCCGGTACTCATTAGGGGAAGGTCGACGAGGTTCGGCACCATGAACCGCTGCTGCTGCCATTTGGCCAGGAGCATGTTTAAGTGCATCACTCCATCGGAGATATCCTGCTGTCCCGGCGTGGTGCCCATGGCACCGACACCGATCTGGCGGAGCGCGAGCCCCACGAGATCGGAGACGAGGTATCCTGTTGAGCCGGGAACGCCTCCCGACGCACCCGCCGATGAGGCGATTCCGGACATCAGACGCCCGTCACGACGCCAGGTTCGGGATAGCCCGATCGCGCCGATTCATCGGCCTGAACGCTGTTGGAAACGACGTTACCGCCCTCCTTCAGCGCCGCCAGAGCGCGCTCCTCGTTCATGCGCATGGCCAGGACGGCCTCCGTGTGGGTGCGTGCCTGATCGGCGGCCCCGGCAGACAGGAAGCGCCAATCCCCGTCGTCACCACCGGCGGCCACGTAGTCGTTCGGCGTGGCGAACTGACGGCGCCCATAGACAGGGTTGAAGCGCGTGATCGGATATCCCGGGAATGAGGGGGCGGCAGACACCCCCTCCCCATTCATCTCGCCCTCATCCATTGGCGCGTGTCCGGCGCGAGATCGGTTCGCCGGCCTTCGCCTTTTCGAACGCCTCGTTGTTCTCGCGGCGGAAATCGGCGAATTGGGCCATAGCCGCCTTTTCCTCCTCGGGGGAATAGACGGTCACGGTGCGGAACCCGTTGGGGTGCGCAAGGCTGTGCGGATAACGACTGGTCGCCATGATGCGGCCCTCCCTTAGATCGCATCGGCCAGGCGTACGACCCATTCGGGGCGCAGGCAGGCCATGCCGCAGAGGATGTCGAGACGGGTGATGAACTGGTCCGTCATGATGTTGTATTGGCTCGCCAGGCGCATCGACACGCCGTCGTAGCTCTCGCGCCACATCTTGGCGCCTTCGTCGTTCGTGACGGGCAGGTCGGCCGTCGCCATGGTGAACGCCTCGGGCACATACAGCAGGTTCGCCCGGTAGATCTCGCCCGCAGCGTTTGCCAGCGTGACCGCAGCGGCAGCGGCCGGAGCAACCGTAACGGTGCCGTAGGCGACCTGCGTCCCGGCCGTCGAGCCGGTCGGCGTGATGGCGGGGAAGAAGTTGACAGTGCCCGTCGCGTTGGCGCCGATGGTAACGGCCTGCGTCGCCACGAACTGGCGCAGGATGCCGGTCGACGCGCCGGTGATATAGTTGACGCCATAGACGCCCGCGATCGTGAAAACGTCGCCCGGGTTCAGGGAGACAGAACCGCCAGCGCCGACGCTGACGGACAGGGATGTGCCGGTCTGGCTCGCGCCATTCACGGTCGCGCCCGTCATGGTGCCGCTGGTGTGCTTGAGGATCGTCTGATCGCGATACCAGTCGAAGCCCAGCGTGTCCTTCGACAGCATGCCGGTCTCGAACTGGTCGCCGATCTTGGTCTGCGGATTGAACAGTCCCGACAGTCCAGACACCAGGCGCGCCTCGGTCAGCGGGTCGACCAGCGCGATGCGCCGGGTTCCTTCGGGAACGCCGTTGTTGGTCAGCACCGCACCACCCTGCAGCACCGTTTCCGCAACCGGGCTGATGGTGTTGCCGCCCCCATCCGTGTTGTGCACGAAATGCTGCGCCGGCCCCTGGCCGCCCATGGTCGCCTGATCCACGGTACTCATCAGCGTGCTGGCGGCCATTCCAGCCAAACGATTGACGGCGGGCGCCAGAATGCGACGGCTGAAATCGTCCAGCGACAGAGCCAGGTCGGCCGAGGAAAACGACATCGGCACGTTGAACTGGTTCGTGATCGAAAGCGAGGTCTGGCGCTCGAGCGTGGGCTGCGGCGAGATCGTCGGCCCGTTGCCAACGACGTAATCGTTCGGCAGGCGGATGTTCAGCGTATTGCCGATCTTCGCGCCCGTCTTGGCGAACGAATTGTCGTATTGCGTATCGACGTTCTTCAGGAACGAGTTGGAGTTGCGGTAAAGGCGCAGGGCCTCCCGCGTAAGCATCTTGGGGGTGAGAAGCTGGTTTGCCACCGGGAAAGCTCACGGAATGCCCGAACTGGGCGCTCTGGCCGTGCCGTGCACGTGTGTCGGGTTGTGAACCCGCAACTGGCCGGAACTGGTTCGCTCTCCGTGAGCGGGCAGCATATAGCTGCTGCCGAGCTTGGCCGGGTTTACGTCTCCGTGACGCACGCAAGAGCGTGAAGCGGTATTATATTATCGCTTCTTGTTACGCATGGCAACGAATTCGTCCATGCTCACATCGTCATCGTACTCGGTACGAGTCGAAGAGCGCTGACCGGCGGGCGTCTTGCCGGCTGGTCGAGGCGCCTGCGAGACGGGAGCCGGCTTCTGCACAGGCTGTGCAACAGGAGAAGCTGGTGTCAGTTCCCGCGCGAAGTCCCGCAGCAGCGCATATTGCTCGCGCGCAGACGCGCCGAAAATTTCCGACGCCGCGTCCGGATTCCGAGAAAGTGCGACATAGACGTGCGCGCTGTTCGGCAGCTTCGAGATGTCGTTGACGATCTGCCGGTGATCCGCATTCTGGAAGTCGAGTCCGACAGCATCGACGAGCCGCTGCGTCGCCGCCTGCGCCTGCCCGGCTCCCGCCTCACCGTTGATCGCGTTCGCCAGCGCGTCGCCCGTAGCACGAAATGCCGCGATCTCGGACGAGGCGCGGGACTCGTTTTCGACCCGCACGCGCACCTCAGCTTCGATCTGCGCCGGCGTCTTCGGGGCCGGCTGCTGATCTTCTTCGCCGCGCGCGTGCGCCAGAGCGCGCCGAAGCTGCTCGTTTTCGTCGCGGATTGCCTGGGCTGCCCGCTCGGCATCGCGCTGCTGGGCCACAGCGCGGTCGATCCGCTTGCGCAGCCATGCCGGCGTTTCGTCGCTGGGCGTCGGCTTGGGCTTCGTCGTTTCCTGAGTGGCCGCCCCCTCGTTTTCACCGGGTTCCTGGCTGCTGCTTTGGCCGTCCTGCTGGCCGCGATCGGTCGTCAGGAAGGTATCATCCGCGTCGATCTGTTCGAGGGTCTCGCTCATGCGTCAACAGCTCCGGTTACGGGGTTTGGGGCGTGGATCTCGCCACCAGGGGGATTGGATGAGGGAAGGCGCGGGAGCGGACCCTGCGGCCCGTCCTGCATGGCCGGCATGGCACCGTCTTCCGGAGACGGATTGCCACCACCACTCAGCGCCTCGGCCACCAGCTGATGGACCAGAACGCGGAGCGCGGCCGGGTCTGTCGATCCGATCGCAGCCATGCGATCAGTCTCGGCCTTGTATTTGTCCGTATCGGCCTTGATCAGATCCACGGTGCCCTGGTGCTGCTGCCCCTGAGCCTTGATGGCCAGATCTGTGCCCTTGTCCTTCAGCTGTTGCTGAAGCTGCGCAATCACCCCCTGCGCCTGCTGCAACTGCTGCTGAAGCGCCATCGCCTGCGGATCATCCGTCGCGGGTTTAAGACGGTCCGCGATCTCGGATGCCAGCGGGAATGGCGCGGCGCGGAAGAGAAGGTCGCCGCACTTCTGCATCAGCGCGGGATCGGCCTGCACGACCTGCATCAGCGCGTTGAACGTCTCCTGCGTCTGGCTTGCCCAGGACGGACCCACGTCCGCCACCACGTCATAGCGGCCGATAGCCGGGTTGATCGCGAGGATCGCACCCTTCACGTCCGCCACTGCCTCCGGATCGGGTGCAGGGGCCTGAGGAACCGGTCCGCCGGGCGTGACCTGCTGGTGCGCCTGCTGAATCGACGGATCGACAATGGCCTGCGCCATCGTGCCGTCAATGCCCATCACCTGCACTGCGCGCGTCACGTCATACACGCGGGGGATCGCATCCAACAGGATCTTGCCGATCAGCCGGAGCGCCATGCCCTGGTTGTCCGTGAAGTGGTAATTCGCCGTGTCGCTCTGGCGCTGGCGCTCCCCGATCGCGCGCCCCGACTTCTCGTTGCTGGGCGCGCCCATCTCGGCCTGATACTGGCCGCTGGCCATCTGCATCTGCTGGTCAGACGACTGCATGGCCTGGAGATAGCCGGGCGAGAACTGCGGCGGAGGCACCTGCTCAGGCGGTTGATCGGTAATCGGCTGTCCGCTGTCCGGGTCCTCGCTGTTGTAGATCAGGACGCCCGGAGGCGAGATGTTCGCCATCGCCCATTCGGCCTCGCGTCCCTTCACCCGGCTGTCCGGCGCGGTCCACGACCCGATCGTCTGTGCAGCTAGGCCCTCGATGAATTTCGACGCGGAATAGTTGAACATCCGCTGAGGATCGATCAGCAGGCGGGTGAGACCCTTCCGATCAAGCTTGCCGTCCACATGGGTCTCGATACCGATCCACGGCACGAGAGGGACGTGCTTGAACACCGTCTCGCCGCTGTCGATGACGCGCGATCCGCCGATGAGGAACCATTCGACGGTATGGTCGGAGATCGGACGCGACTGGGCGCCGCCTTCGCGCAGGAGCGACACCCCATCCTCGTCCAACGCACTCTCGCGCACCGGACCGGCCGGCGTGGCCCACAGCGTGTCATCGATCTCCGACCGGCGGTAATAGCGCGCGACGCGGACACGTTCCTTGCCGTCCCAGTCCTGCTGGTCGTCATGCGACATGGCGCCATCGAACGGACTGGCGCCATCTACGTCCTTGTCGCGCGGATAGAGTCGGTCAAACTCCCGGCGCGGCATCTCGGTGATGAGCATGCCCCATCCCGCATCGCTCTTGTCCGGCTCCTGCGCGTCCGGGTCCAGCATCACGCACAGCGGGTCGGGCACCGTCTCGACGAATAGGTCTTGGTCGAAGCTGTCCACGCCGCGCACGTAATCGGTGGTGATATGGACATACCCGATGCCTCCGCCCACCTGGCCCATGATCGCGTTGGCATAGGCGTTCTGTGCCGCATTGGATTGCGCCTCGATATGCCGGATGATGCCCTCCAGCACTTCCGCCGCCTTCTGGGTGGCGCCAAAGCCTGTCGCTACGATCTTGACGCCCATGGTCTGCTGGCGCGCTGAGTTCGTGACCTGCAGCACATGCTGGAGCGTCTTGTTGACCGTCAGACAAGGGCGGCCGCCAGTCCCGCCTGCACCCTGCCGGGCCATGATGGCGGCCGGGTCCCACTGGTCTTGATTGTAGGCATCGGCATACAGGAACCGCAGGTCATCGCGGAAATTGCTGCGCGCCGTCGCTTCGACGTCACGGCAATGCCGGTGGCGCTCCACGACTTCATCAACGATCTCGGCATCGGTCTGCTTTTTGGCGCTCAACGAGACCACCGCTCAAATTCGTCAGAGCGCGCGCAATAGATCATCGCATGGCCGTGCCGCATCCTGAGCGAGAAAACGCAAGTGCCATCAGGGGCAGAAAACTTGATGCGCCTGAAACAGAACCTTGCAAGTCGAAACCAAAGAGTGCGCCGCACAAGGCTGATCGCCCTGCGCCCTTCGATCCATGAAGATTTATTCCGCATGGAAGTCAGTTTAGCATGCCCAGATATGCCGGTACAAGCAAAATAGGAATATGTTCCTATGAGCCCATCCAGCCGGCAGCGCCACCAGGGAACGGCCGGCGCGCCGGCGGCTTGGGGGCTGGGTTCACGGGCGCTTCCCGATCGCGCAGCCCAACGGCCAGATACCGGAATGCGTCGGCATAGTCCGAAGACCAGTCGTGAAGAGGCTTGTCACGGAATACCTTGTTCGCATCGTCCCATGACTTTCGGTACTGCTCCAGCGCATCGATGCCACGCTGGCACTTCTGCCGATCGAACCGGCAACGCGGTAGGAGCAAGCGCGCGGCGGCAATTCCGTCATCGACACCGGCGCGCGGCAGAATGCGGAGAGGCTTCACCCCAAGGCTGCGGAGAATGTCCACCCGGCGCTTCCCAGTTCCCAATTCTCCGTTATCAGCATCGTGCGGACCGATATGCTGCCGGTAAATGTATGGCCGTTCCGAAAGCTGCTTCGCATACCAGTCTAGGCCCATTCCTGATCCGGCGATGCAATCGATCACGCGCACCTCGGGTCCCTGCTGCTGGGTGATCCAGATCACGGTGCTGTCGCCATAGCCGAGATCCCAGGCGGTGATGCACGGCAACGACGGGTCATATGGCACATCGCCAATGCGCCCCTGCTCGTCCAGTCGCTTCATGATCTTGCCGTAATAGCTGCCCTGAATCGCCGCATCGAAGGAGCAGTCGTATTCCTGCTCGTATTTCGCCGCGCCGTCGTCCTCGCCGTACTGGGCCACAAGCTGTCTCCGTTCTGCCGCAAGCTGCTCCGGCGTGAACCGGCCCGTCTTCTCGACGCTCGACACCTCGCAGAACCACCCGGGCTCATGCCGCATCGCATCGAAGAATGTCTTCGCGTGGTTCCTCCCACGCGGCGTGGTGATGAAGATCGCCCATCCTCCATTCTCCAGCAGGATCGGCGAGAGGAACGCCCAGGCGCTCGGGTTCGACAGCGCCCATTCCGAGAACACAACGCCGCGTGGTGTCGATCCCACAAGGCTGTTGAAGTTGTCTGACCCAACGACCTGCCATGTCGAGCCGTTCACAAACCGGATGAACATCTCGTTGTCTTTGGTCGTAGCTCGGATCTCGGGCGGGAAAGCCTCATCGATGCGCCGGCGCCCGGTGTGCGGGTTAACCGCGTCCCATATCGCTTTGCGCGCCTGGCTGGCCTCGGGAAGCATGTGCCAGTAGTTGCCAATGTCCTTCATCGCGCTGATGGCTGCCCAGTTCAGGGCAACGTCATCTTTTCCCCAACGCCGATGGGCGACTTCATAGGCGCGCTTGCCGCCTCTTCGAAGATAGCGCCATAGCGGACGCTGGTACGGACGAGCTTTCCATCCGTTGGCCGGAAGGTCGACCTCAATCATCAAGGTCATCCCGGATGTTAACTATGATCTGCTTTTGCTCGTTATCCCGCTCATAAAGCCCCAGATGCTTCATGAGCTTCTCAAGCGCGCTGTTCTTATCCCACGCCTTGATCTTGGTGACCGTGTAGCGATCGCCGTCCGGGCCGGGATCCTTGCGCTGGTCGACCTCAATTGAAGCCACGGCTGCTGCTGTATCGTCGTCCCATTCATGCGGCTGTAGCAAACGCCCTGCATCATCGAACAATTTACGAATATCGCTCAGGCCAAGGCGCGCAATCTCCTGAACCACTCGGTCCTGTGTGATCTGCGTTCGGGCAGATCGGGCCTTCTGCGCCTTTGATAGGGCATCCTGAACCATAACATTCGATAACAGGCGCGATGACTGCTCCTGTGCGGTTTTCTCACTGTATCCTGCCCGGATTGCTGCTCGGGTGGCGTTCAGATCTACAAGATATTCGTCGACGAATCTTGCCTGCTTTCCGGTCAGTGAAGCCAATTCAAACCTCCTCCGCCCACGCGGCTTCGTGGAACCGCTCAGGATCGCCACTGAGTGCCCTCTGACCATCCGATGCATCATCGGAGCAGAAAGCGCCCACACCGCCCTCATCGCTCAAATAACCCCCGTTTCCGTCCACGTTGCTCCACGACGCTGGGCCAGCGATGAAGTTCGACGCATCCACCCGGTCGCGCCACGGTGTCGCGAGGAGCGCCGCGTGCTTGGCGGCCAGCGGGTCGGCAGGAGCGTTCGGTTCGTCGGTCATGCGCTGTCTCCCGCGCCGGCTCCGATCTGTTCCGCGAAGTCATGCGCCTTCTGGAGCGATGCAATCCGCAGTTCCGTCACCTCGCGCATCTCGGCTGACATCTTCGGCAGGTCGGCCTTCAGCGCCGCGATCAGCGCCGGCCCGCGCAGCGACACGTCGTTGCCCGGCATGTAGAGCCCGAACTCGCGCAGCTTCTGCTCTTCTGCGTCGCGGGCGGCCTGCTGGGCGCGCACCTCGGCCATGGCGGCCGCGACAGCCTCGCGCTCCTGGTGCGTCGGCACGGTGCGCGCTGGCTCTGGGGCATTCTCGGCGATCGCGATTAGGGCCCGGCACCCATCAAGCTCGGAGGCGATCCGGTCCGCTATCGGACGCAGGGTCGCGTAAAGCTCTGACGGCCTCGGCCAGAACGTGCCCGGCAATCGCCCGGCTGCGTCCCGGCCCTGCGTGATCCACGACTTCCGCGCCGCTGGAGACCAGACGCCAGCCGGCAGATCGCCGCAGATCTCGATGATCGCCTCGGCCGAAGCGGTTACTGCCCCGGCATCGGCAGGCGCATTGGCGACCATCGGCGCCAGCTTTTTCAGCCACGCCATGATGACGCCGGGCGACGCGGGGCGCAGCGCCTCTTTCGCGAGGGCGGCTTGGGCTTTGGCCTCCGACACGACAGCAGGCGGCAGGTCGCGCGGAAGGATGGCCATTCCCTCTCGGCGCCCAGAGACCAGCGCCGAAAGCTGGCCGCTCGCCGGCTTCCACTCGGGCCCGACCGGGATGTGAATGTTGGAAATCTGCTGCATCGGTCAAACTCCCGGATGGTCAGGGACGCGGTCCCAGATCGCGAGGCGGTCGGATTGCGGGGATCCGGACGATGGGCGGCCGGCAGCGGCTGACGATGCGGCATCGCCCTGCCAGTCGCCGCGGTTCAGCCAGGTCGCCGGGTGCGGGATGAACTGGGCGCGCTCGTCGTTGGCTCCGGGCCAGACGGCGATATGCCGCGACAGGCCCACCATGATTTCCGCCTGACCAGCCCGCTTCCGGGCTTTGTCGAACGCCTTCCGGGCGCCGTCCTTCCCGACCTTGCGGGGGTAGGCCGCCCAGAACTCCTCGAAGTCGCGCGCTGGACCCGGCGTCTCGGTGACGGGCATGCGCGAACTCTCGACCGAAGGGAGAGAGTTATTACCTTCCTTCCTTCCTACCTTCCTACCTTCTGTTTGCGAAATTCCGGACTGGTTCGGAACTGGTTCAGAACTGGTTTCCGATTTTGGATCGTTCACTGGACCTGATTTGTCCTCAGGTTCCGAACCGTCACCCTTTTCATCCTCGTTTGTGCGTGCGTAATTCCGAACGTGTTCCGGCATGGGGACGAACCGGGATGGCTTTTTCGGACGCTGCCACTTCCCGAAGTTCCGAACTGCTCCATAGGTCTTTCCGTCCACATCGTATTTCATCACGATGTCGTTCTGCACCAGTTCCTCCAGGAGTGGAGTAACGTCGAGCATGTCGGCTGGGAACACGCGCATCTTGAGCGTGAGTGGCTTCCATTCGAAGCCGCCCCCGTCGTCCGCATGGCTCCAGATACCGATAATCAGAACGCGCGCAGCCATCGATAGGGTTGCGAACGCCTCGTCCGTGTAGAGGCCCGGGTGGATTGTGCGGATGCGCGCCATCAGTTGAGCCCCCCAATAGGCATGCCGTTTTCGATGCAGAACTGGATCGCCCAATCAGGGTCGATCCCAGCTTCCGCACAAAGCGCACGGATCAACTCGACCGGCATGGGGATTCCTTCCACGTCGCAATCTTCCGGCGTCATGGGTTCGGGGAGGTCGGTCATGATGCGATCTCCTCGATCACCACTTCCGTGCGCTGCTCAGCCGCCCGGCACTTCACACACTGAACGACAACCTCACACCGCGACGGGTCATCATCTCGGATTAGTCCGATCCCGAATTTGTTCCGTCGCTGCCCCTTGGGCGTAACCCAGGGCGTCGTCAGCACGTCGAGGGTATCCTTGAGTCCCCCAACGGCATTGTCCGTATCCGGAACGCCGACAGAGAACCGCGTGACCGTGACGCGTGCCCTCTCGAACGGCTGAGCCGGCAGACGGCCGCCCAATGCCGCGGCGATCTCCCGTCCGAGCGCCCGCTTGTTCCGCGCCCGGTCCCACCGGTTTTGCCGCATCAGCACGTTGAGCACCGGCGTCGGCCGGGCCAGGGTGAATGTGATCTCACGCATGGGCCGGACACTCCCTGTCGCCGGGCGCCAGTTCCTCGCAGCGCACGGCCGTCAGCCGTCCGCGGATCTGGTGTGCATGGTCCAGCGCCAGACGATCGCGCGCGTCTCGCGGGCTCAGGACGTTGTAGGTGCCCGAGTAGGTCTCGCCAGCCCGGTCGGTCGCTGTGATGCGGGTCCAGCGTCTCATGCGTTCTGCCCCCGCACAGGCCTGATAACCTCGACGACCATGTATCCAAGCGCGTTCAGGACGCGATTGCGGGCATCCGGCAACTTGTCGTTGACTGCCTGAGAGATGTCGGACTGGGAAATGCCGAGGCGTCGCGCCAGAATCCTCTGGCCGCCGGCCATCTCCACAGCGGCGCAGACGATTGATTGTGCATCCGTAATCGGACGTCCGGTTATGAGGGCGGTCATTTATCGCGCCTCCGCTTCGGCAGCACAGAGCGCCCTTTGTCCGTGATGGCGTATTGATTGAACCCCTCGGCCGGGGTCAGCCAGCCCTGGCCGATGCACATCTCGACAGTGTGGCGCCGATCGAATCTCGGATTCTCCAGATCGATACCCCCCCCGACGCCGGAGAAGGCGCCCCAGATCATGACTGGGGCGTGCATGGCCTTGCGCAGGACGCGCTGTTGTGCGGGTGTTGGGCGCGTCATTTCCGCAATTCCTCCCGAGCTGCCTTCAATGCGCGCTCCATCTTGTCGGCCCAGGTTTCCCAATCGAACCACGACACGCGGACCCACGCCACACGACAGGAGGGCGGCGGTCCAGCATCGCGGCCAAACCCAAAGTGGCAAAGGGTTAGTTTGATCCAGGGCATTTCTTCCCTTCACGCGCCCTTCGGCGCTCTTCGACGAGAGCGTTCACTTCGTCGGCTATGGAGTTGCAGGAGGCCATCAGTTCGATGAGCGCATCCGCATCGGGCGCACATCGACCATCCAGCCAGTTACGAGCCGCCCTCGGCGTCTTTCCTGACGCGCGGGCGAGCATTTCCTGCGCGAAGCGAAGCGGCTTGAACTCGCGCGCGATCGCATCGAGCAGTGAATCTTTCACGGGGCGCACAATCACGGGCACCGGCATGCCTCCCCGTTGGTTTGACCAATTTTGGCGTGTTTTCGACCAATCATTCCGCATCGCGATCCCTCACATTCCGAACTGCGACGAACGGAATTGGAGGAGTTACGAATGGAGGCGCCAGCCGCACACGAATACGACCTGCCGGTGCGCGAGATCCCGATGGGCGAGCCGGTCTTGAGAGACAGCCTGACGGAGATCGCCAGGCTATGGGCCGCCCTCAACCCGCGCGCCAGCATGCACACGAGGGAATACCTCGCGGCGCTGGTGCATGTGGAGTTGATGGGCGGCGTCATGGAACTTCCGGCGTCTCAGCGGTGACTGGAACGTCGGGTGCCCGACTGCGCGACAGAGTGGGCAGAGAATGCGCCGGCGCTACTGCGACACGGAGGGCACATGAAGCGCGTGCGGCTGTCGGAGCCAAACGGCTTGCGGCAGGACAGGCAGTTCCGGGTAACGACGACCTTCTCGACGCTCTTTGCGCGCGGGCTCGGGTATTTCGGCCGCTTCCTGTATCCCAACCTGTCGCGGAGAGTCTGGCTCCGCATCCCCAACTGAGCCGCAGCAGCGGACGGCGTCAGGCCGGACGCCAGCAGCGCGTCAACCTGGGGGTCGAGGATCGACCAGTCGTATTTCTGTTTTGGCATCAGAAAATCTCCTGCCCGATGCGCTATGGAAACAGTGCCTCGTCAACCTCGCGGATCTCGGCGAACGTCATGACCGGATCGAACGAGTCTGGGCCCGGCGCATCGGGATCGAGCGACACGAGATGCACCTTGTATCCCGGCAATTTCGCCGCGCCTTTCCCGCGACGGGCCGCGTTCAGAGTGCCGTTGGCGCACTGGCGGCACTGAACCGGTTTGCGATTGCGCAGGTTCCCGCCGCTGACCGACTGGATGTCGCCGCACTCCAGGCATTCGGTGCGCCAGTAGCGCCCGACTGGATGGGCAACAGTCGCGGGCGCAGTTCCGAGTCCGAGGACACGGCGATTTCCGATCACACGACCGGTCATATCGATGGGATGGCTCATGATTTCTTCTCCAGCGCCGGCGAGATCGCCAGCGCGGACAGGCCTTCGGAAATTCCGCGCCAGACGCGCTTGTCTCCAGCGTCGGCCTTAGCCTCAAGCTGTGCGGCCGTGTGCGGGCATTTCGCGACGCGGGACCAGGTATCGCCACGCTGGGCGAACTTCGGACGGGCGTAGACGACGCGGAAGTTGGCGGGGATGGTCGCGCTCATGCTGCGCCTTCCCGCCGGAACAAGTCCGGGCGTAGGTCTTCGCGGGGGATACCAGTTGCGGCCTCAATCTGGGCCACACGCTCGGCCGGAGCACGCCGCCACTGGCTGATAGCCTGCGAGGTGATGCCAAGCTTCTTGGCCAGGGCAGACGGGCCGCCTCCTCGGGCAACGACGTCCTTTATGGATTGCGTGGTCATAGCGCAATGTAAGCGCAATTTACTTTAACGCGCAACTCAATCTTACGTCGAAGTAAGGCCAAAGGCGCAGTAGAGTGTAAGCATGTCTTTCGGTGACGATCTAAGAGACGCAATGACGCGGGCTGGGATTTCCAACAAGGAGATCGCAGAGAAATTTGGCGTAACCAGTCAGGCGGTCAGTGCATGGAAACGCGGAGCAAACCTGCCGGCGTCGGATAAGCTCATCGCCGTGCGAGAATATCTCCAGAGGCGCTTAGGTGGGACTGGAGCATGGGTTGAAGAGCCCGATTTGCCGACGCAGCATCCTGTTTCCGCGGCGCCGGCATACCTTCCAGTTGCCACCCTTGATATCAGGGCTGGTGCTGGCGGTGGGGGCATCATCGACGATGCCTACCTGGGGGCACCTCGCTACTTCGAAGAGGGTTTTATCACCCGCGAGTTGAGGGCCCAGCCTGAGGACCTTTGCGTTGTTGAGGTCGAGGGGCAGTCTATGGAGCCTCTCTTGCGCAGCGGCGATACCGTGCTGGTAGATCTCCGCAAGCGGAACGTCGCCATGGAGGGGATCTTTGTCCTGTTCGATGGCGATGGTGTGGTCTGCAAGTGGGTGCAGAGGGTCCATGGATCTGATCCGGCGATGCTGCGTCTTGCCTCTGAAAACAGCCGATTCCCACCGTATGAGGTAGAGGCCGAAAGGTGCCGAATGCTGGGGCGCGTCGTCTGGTTTTCACGCAGAATTTAGGTATTAAACAGGAACTCCGATTCCAATAAAGCTCCACACAACTGCAATAATTAAGCCAACACATAATATTGAAATAAGGAATATCTTCCATGCTAGCGACAATTCGTCACCGTCTATTTGAGATTCTTGCACTTGTCCTGAATTTTTTTGGCACCCTGTTGCTATCCTATTCATTCCAGGCTTCCTCCTCCGACTTTAGGCTAACCAAACTAGAGTTTCCTCCTGTCGGCATGAGGGTTTCCGCGCCTCCATCTGAGCCCACATTATATTCTATTTGCGTCAAAAACGTAGCAGTAGCCGCGCAACAGGGACTGAGCACCCAGTTTGGAGATGAACGCGGCTGCCAAGCCTCAGATGACAACCATGTCGCGATCGTGACATCTGACCACCCGTGGGCTGGGCAGTGGGGATTGATTCTTAACATGATCGGTTTCGCTATGCAGGCTCTTTATATGATGTTCAGGCGACATCTATGAGCAAAGGGATCTCCAGGTCTCCCTAGCGATTAGAATCTTAGCGACCGAGTCGTTAAGCAACCATTTCCACCTTGCGCTCCCCGGCCCCAGCCGGGTTTCTTTTTGCGCAGATATGTAAGCTGAGCTGATTTTTGGCTTGACGCGCAAAGTAAGACAGACTTACTTTGATCCCATCAACCGATGGGAACCACCATGCAAAACCACATCCCCCTCCGCCTCCCCGACGAACGCGGCCTCTCCCTCCGCGAGGTCTCGTGCCTGTTCATCGGCGCCGGCCTCGCGATCCTCGGATACGCGACGATCGCTCTGTTCCTCGATCTGGCGGCGCAGGTGTGACGCCGGGTTACGCGGGCTGCGGTCCGCGTGGTCTGGCGTCAGAGCCAATTCCTCAAGGGAGCTACCAGTGACGAAGAAAATCCCCCACCTCGTCCACCAGGGCGATGTCCTGCTGATCGAAGCGACGCTGTCGACGCGCGCCGAGCCGATCGCGATGACGAAGACTGTGACCGGCCAGACCGAAACGGTGCTGGCCCTGGGCGAAACGTCCGGCCATCGCCACACGATCATCTCGGACCGCATCGCGCGCTTCCGTGACGATGGCGCCGGATATGGTCCGCGTGCCGAGTTCGTGACGCTGAACGAGCCTGCGCCGATCCAGCATCTGCACGGCACCGCGCCGACCGGCGAGCACGCCGACATCGCGCTGAACGCCACGACCTATCTGGTTGAGCTGCAGAGCCAGTGGTCGGATGCGATGGAACCGATTCAGGTGGTCGACTGATCATGAGCAAGATCGAACGCCTGACGGCAGAACAAGAACAGCGCCTGGTCGAATTCCGCGCCGAATACCTTGCGCACGGATTATCCACCGCGCCGACCGATAAGAAGCGGGCAGAGGCGGCATTCGCGCGTGCATATCGTATCATCGGGAAAGAACCGGTTCCCGTGATTTGGATGTCCAGCCCCATGGGATGCTGTTTCGCGCTCTCTGCGATGAAGCATCTGGCACTGAAAGATACCGGCGAGGACCAGCTCGGGGGCCAGCTCTGGGACCAGCTCGGGGGCCAGCTCGAGGGCCAGCTCTGGGACCAGCTCGGGGGCCAGCTCGAGGGCCAGCTCCGGGACCAGCTCTGGGACCAGCTCGGGGACCAGCTCCGGGGCCAGCTCCGGGGCCAGCTCCGGGACCAGCTCCGGGACCAGCTCTGGGACCAGCTCGGGAGCCAGCTCTGGGGCCAGCTCCGGGGCCAGCTCGGGGGCCAGCTCCGGGACCAGCTCGGGGGCCAGCTCTGGGAACAGCTCGGGAGCCAGCTCTGGGGCCAGCTCCGGGGCCAGCTCCGGGACCAGCTCCGGGACCAGCTCTGGGACCAGCTCGGGGGCCAGCTCCGGGGCCAGCTCTGGGACCAGCTCCGGGGCCAGCTCCGGGGCCAGCTCCGGGGCCAGCTCGGGATCGAATTCACCAGCACATATTGGTGGGGGCAGCAGGATCTCTATTGGATCGCACTCTATAAATTCGTGGCAGAGATCGGTGTCAAATATCCCGATGACGTTGCCGATCGGCTGGACATCATGAACGAGATCGGCATGTCATGCATGTGGTTCTATCCTCGCGATGGCATGATCGTAGCATGCGATCGGCCGACGCAGATCCATCGTGATGATCGCGGGCGCTTGCATAATATCGATGGTGCTGCGGTGGCTTTCGCAGATGGATGGAGTGTCCATGCGGTGGGCGGTGTCCGCGTGCCCGCATCGATCATCGAAGATAAGGCCAGCGTCACACCGGATTCGATCGAGGCAGAAACAAACGCTGAGATCCGCCGCGTCATGATCGAGGTCTTCGGCACGGAACGCTATATCCGCGAGGGCGGCGCGAAGATGATCGCACATGATCCGATTCATGGAGATCTGTACAGAAAAGATCGCGATGACGACACGCCGATCATCATGCTGCATGTGAAGAACAATACGGTCGAGCCAGACGGCACGATTCGTGAATTCTGGCTGCGCGTGCATCCGGAGTGCCGCCCGTTCCGTGCGCGCGATGGATGGGTTGGAGCGCCTCAGGAAATGACGCCGCTGAATGCGCGCGCCTCGACCTGGGGACTGACGGGGGATGTGTTCCAGCATCTGGCAGTCGCTGCCTGATCCCACCGTGGGGACCGATCTGCAGATCGGCCCTTATGGCCGGATTGGCCGAGAATCAACCAGGGGGATTTTGATATGCCCTATCCCGAAGGCATGACGTCGCATTCGTCGGCGCCGAACCATCCGTATTTCACGCCGCCGGCGCAGAGCAATTCGTTCCGCAATGCGGCCTGGCAGGATCTTGACCTCGTACGCGGGAGTATCGCGGTCATGAAGGAAGCCAAGAAGAAGATCGAGGCGCTGCACAAGAAGGCGCCGCGCCAGAGCTATCCACGCGAGCTTTACGCCGGTGCGGAGCTTCTGCCAGCGATCGATGACGCGATCGAGATGCTCGAAGGCGACGACAAGACGATCGAGATGGTGGCGGAGATATGAGCCTCTGGTGGCTTAAGCCTGGCTGGGACCAGCAGTGCTGTGCCGAATGCGGCCGGAGAATTGCGCCCGAAGGCGATCCTGACTGGGGGAAGTGCTTCGAATGCTTTTCCGCAGAATTGAGAGAACGCGAGAATCAGAACCGGAGGGTGTCACAATGACCCACCACCACACGAACCACGCGGCCCGCGCACTGGTCCTGCGCCGGATGCTGCTGCAATACTCCGCCGATGCCGCTCGGCTGCTGGCGGAGATAGGACGGTCCGTCGAGATCGTGCGCCAGGAGCGTGAACCGGTGCGCATGCCCGCGCCGCCGCGTCCATGGCCTTCGCTGCGGGTTTGCGGGAGGGCGCCGGTATGAAGGGCCTGGACCTCATCAACAAGCTGCATGCTGACGACCTCAAGCCCGCTATCGACCGGTATGTGCGCTGGATCATAGCGTCTCGTGCGGATGGCGCCGAGGTTGACCAGTGCGAAGTTGAACTGGCCGAGGCGCTGGACGAACTGGGGAAGGCAGCCAAGGCGGCGCGTGAGGCACTGCGGGCATCAGTCCACGACGAAATGCTGGAATGCGGCATCCTCCAGTTCGACACGCTGAACTTCTCTGCCTCGCACGTCGCCGGCGCCCAGCGCGCAACAGTCACCGATCTGAAGAAGCTGCGCGCGGCGCGGCCGGATCTGTTCAAGCCGCAGCCGGACAATCTCGACACGGCTGCACTCACAAAATTGCTCAAGGCCGGGATCATGGTCGATGGGGCCGAACTGTCGAACGGCGGTGCCGGGCATATCCAGATCAAGGCACGAAAGGATCAGGCAGCATGAATGCCGTTGTGAAGTCTGGCGCCCGTGGCGCCACGCCGATGCCCGTTCTCCAGCCGCAGTCGTTCGGCGAACTGATGGAGTTCGCCAAGATGGCGGCCGGCTCCGATCTGATGCCGAAGGACTTCCGCGGCAAGCCGGGCAATATCATGATCGCCGTGCAGATGGGATCTGAACTCGGCCTGGCGCCGATGCAGGCCATCCAGAATATCGCCGTGGTGAATGGCCGGCCGAGCGTATGGGGCGATGCACTGCCCGCTCTCTGTCGCCAGTCTTCGGTATGCGATGACATCGAAGAGCGCATCGAGGGCGAAGGCGACAAGATGGTCGCGATCTGCATCGCCACGCGCACAGGTAAGAAGCCGGTGCGTGCCGAGTTCAGCGTGGATGACGCGAAGAAGGCCGGTCTGTGGTCCAAGCAAGGCCCGTGGACGCAATACCCCAAGCGCATGCTCCAGATGCGTGCTCGCGGGTTCGCTCTGCGCGATGCGTTTCCGGATGTGCTCAAGGGGCTGATCACGGCGGAAGAGGCGTCAGATATCCCGCCGGACAACTATCGCGGCACGGTCATCGACGTGACGCCCGAACGCTCGACAGCGCCCCAGTCTCGCGTCACCGAAGAGCGGCGCCCGATCGACTACGAAGCCCTGTTCGATGCGCGGCTGCTGAAATGCACCGATATCGCCTGCGTGGACGGTCAGTGGCGCGCATGGGCGCAGACTGTCGAAAAGGCACAGGAGGCCGGACGCCCGATCGCGCCGGAGATCATCGAGCGCGTGCAGGCGATGATCAGCGACCGGATGGCCGACATGCAGCAGATCGAGCATCAGCGGGCGGCTGAGCATGCCGAGGCTGATGCGGAAGAGGTGCCGGCATGAGTTGGGCGAAGAAGCCGCGCAAGTGGATTGCTGGAGAGAGGATAGCGACCGTCGGCGAACTAGTAGATGCCCTGGCAGAGAGCCGAGAATGGTTTCTCCTCAACGGGCGCCTCTGGCATGCAGCCGCCCTTCGCAATCGCTCTCTTTCCGATCTGATGAACTGTGTGCGGTATGGGCGTCTCCAGCGGACGATGCTCAACCCGCGATGGGTTGATCACGAAGAAACGCGGAGGATTCTCGATCTTCAGGTGCCGGCATGACCTGCTGGCTCGCCATCATCATCGCCCTGCGCGCCTGCCGCGACTGCGCTGGCCGGGGCTGGGTCCGCACGACCTGGTCGGGTGGCCGGGATCTGTTCGTCTTTCGCACCGTCGAGGCCCTGGCGATCTGCGCCGGTTGCGACGGTGACGGGCGGCAGGCCTAGGTGCGGGGAGGAAAATCATGACCGACCACCCGATGCTTTTCAATGCCCCGATGGTGCGTGCGCTACTTGAGGGAAGAAAGACCCAGACGCGTCGTGTGATGAAGGGACAGCCCGATTTCGATGGCTGCCCGCACATTGGGACGTATCATCCAACTATCGTCATGAGAAACGGAGAAGAAGGGCCGGGGGAAGAAGTTTTCGGTGCCACATTCGATGAGTGGGCCATAAAGGCTCCCGCTCGTCCCGGAGACAGCATCTGGGTGCGGGAGACGTGGGGTCTCAATCACCAAGACTATATGACGGAAATTCCGAAAGCACGGCCCGGAGATCTGCTGGATTATCATCTTGTCCATTTCGCGACTGAGGATGATCCTGAGATTTTGAATGAGATGCCGCGTCGCCCCTCCCTCCACATGCCCCGTTGGGCCAGCCGACTGACGCTGGTCGTGACGGACGTCCGCGCGCAGCGGTTGCAGGAGATCAGCCGCGCTGATGCTCTCGCCGAAGGTGTTCAGCGCGTCGGCGGCGGAGCCCTGCGGTGGGAGCAGTATTCCGCCATAGACGGGCAAGCCGCCTTCTCCCCGGAAGCTGCCTTTGCATTGCTGTTCAATTCCATCAACGGTCCGGATTCGTGGGAGGCGAACCCGTGGGTATGGGCGCTGACGTTTGAGGTCCAGCAGCGGAATATCGACGAGGTAGCAGCATGAATATGCTCGCCCCATCCGAAGCGGCCGCCGCGCATGAGCTGACGCTGCCGGAATGGATCGAGATCGACGGCAAGCACCGGCGGCTCACCAAGTCCGAGGTCATACGCCTGATCGGCAACAGTGTCCCCAAACGCATGGCCACCCTGCTGGCCCAGGCAAACCGCGTCACCGCCCTCGATCGGGCGGCGGTGATCGCTGCGGAGTGATGATGGACGAACCGACAAACTACCTCGTTCCGGCGAAGCTGACGGACGAGCAATGCGATCTCCTCGAAAATGCATTGCTGGAGGCTGAGGATAAGCACGATGCATATGACAAATGGATCGCCATTTCCAGCGCCCTCGGCATGCCCGTCGAGGCGAGCGGTCTGGAGACAGTGCGCTGGGGACCGTCGTATACAATGCCGGGCCGTCCCTCTCTTTTTGCCAGCAAACGGAAGGCAGAACATTGGGCGACCACTCCTGGGCGGTCTATTGTCGCGTTCGTCAGCAAATCTGACGCCGCCGTCCAGATCACCGCCCGCGACGCGAAGATCGCCGAACTGACCGCCAAGCTCGACACGATCGCGCAGGAGACGCGGGAGGCGTGCGCGAGGATCTGCGAACAGCAGCGTGAGGATTTTGCCGACCCACAATACGCCGGCGGTGAGATGGGGGCCTTTCAGGAGCGTTTCGCCTGCGCTGAGTGTGCCAAGGCAATCCGCCATGCGGGGGAGAGTTCGTGATGTACGCCTATTGCTATGCAGACAGGAAAATTGAATTTGGGAAGACTATCCCGAATGGGGATCTTCCTTGCGGAAGAGGGCCTGCCCGCAAATTGCGCGATGTTGTTTCGGTCAATGCGCGGCACGCGAAGGATGGGATCAGCCTTCTTGTCCCAGGCATTCCGGAGGCGACGAACGAATTCGAAGCAATCGAGAAACTGAAATGGTTTCGTGATCTGGTGGAGATGAGGATGAGCGGGCAGGCTGGATGGCCCGCCTCTAGAGGAGATGCCCCATGACCCAGGAACCGCAACTGACCCCATGGCAGCAGCGTGTTCTGGACGCGGTCGCACCCTCATCAGGCGGATTTGATCCCCGCACGGATCAGGTCGCGAGCCGGCTCGGTGCTTTTACGCGGGCTGTTTACGGGGCGCTGCGGGCTTTGGAGCGCAAGGGGATCATCACCCGATCGCATGATGCGCCGATCCGTTGGAGGCGGGCATGACCCAGCACAGGACGCGGGAAGAGCAGATTAAAGAACTGGCCGATGAGCTTATGTTCGAGACCGGAATGGGTGATGGCGTGTCGATCATGACTGCCGAACGGCACGCAGCCGAGTTCGAGGTGCGCGCTAAATCCGCCCTCCAGGCCGAGAACGAGCGGCTGCGGGAGGCGCTGGACGACGTGCCCGCTACTGTCCTGCAGGCTGTCGCCGAACTGCCGGACAGATCGTCTCCAGACGACGCGCCCGACATGATGCTGGTTACGGCCGACGAACTGGCGAGCATCGTCCGCGCCGCCATCGACGCGGCTATGGACCGGGAGGGACAGGGCGATGGCTGACCATATAACTCCACGATTCCTGCCGAGGGCGCAGGCGATCGAGCGCGCCCGGCTGATCTACGCCGATGCGAGGGCCAAAGGAACCGTAACGGATGGCCTAGATGCCGCTGCGATCCTGACACTGATCAAAATTGCGGAGGTGCGGAATCCGGGCATTGTGGCAGCGCGGGCCAGGGAGGTAGGGAATGAGTGATTTGGTCTCCCGCGCCGATCTCGCGCAACGCTTGGGAATTTCTGAAAAGACCCTGCGCCGCCACCTGCCGTCCGTTCCGAATCTCTCATGCATCAAGATCGGCCGGACAATCTATTTCACTGAGGCCGATGTCGGCCAGATCCAGAAAGCATTGCGTTGTCCCTATCCTACCGCAAGCGCGGTGATTATTGGTACGTCCGCGGGACGGTCCGCGTCGGTCGTGAAACTGTCGCCGTCAAAGAAGTCAATACAGGATGCCGTTCAAGAACAGATGCTGAAGCTATTGGAGCGGCCGAAGAAGCCCGTATCCGGAGCGAGCGCATCGACGGCCCGAGTGTAACAGCGAACAAGATCACGATCGCCCAAGCCATCAGCGACTATCTCGGAGGCCCCAACCCACCCGAACGGTACGATGTCGCCCGGCTATCGGACATGAACCCGCGCATTGGCCACTATGCTATATCGCAGGCTGAAAATGCATGGCAGTTCTGGCTGTCAACGCGAGGGCGTCGCATGGCGCTGGCGACACAAGCAAGATGGCGTGCAATTTTCCAGGCCGCAATCAATGCCAGCGCGAAAGTGAATGGAGTTGTTGCGCCGCGGATATCCGTGGTGAAGCAAAAGACCCAGGAAGTAGCGGCGTGGCTTACGAAAGCCGAACAAGATCGGCTTTTGGAATCCTATGCCGATCACGTACGGCCGATCGCTCTGGTTCTGTGCTTTCAGGGGCTACGGTCGGCTGAGGCTCTCCGGCTCGACTGGAAGCATGTTGATTTCTCGCGCCGATCAATATTCGTGGCGAAGAGCAAGAGCGGGCGCCAGCGGTCCGTTCCAATGCACCCGCGCGTGTTTGATGCGCTGCGGGAGATATGGATTGCATGCGGACGCCCCTCCGTAGGCCCAGTGTTCCTGAACCGGTGGGGAAGACCATACACAGATACGGCTGAGAAAAAGGAGGGTGGGAACCCGATCACCAAAGCCCATCGGACAGCATGCAAGCGCGCTGGCATCGTCGGGTTTACGCCCCATTCATGGCGGCACCATTGGGCATCGTGGATGGTGATGACCGGGTGCGATCTCGTGACGCTGATGCGTCTAGGCGGATGGAGCAGCCCGGCGATGGTTCAGAGGTATGCTGCAGTCAGCGCGGACCACATGGCAGATGCCATCAGGCGGCTCACATAGCTTGCCCAGCCCGTGCCCAAATCGCTTGGCATGTTCTCCAAGCGTTCTGTCCAGTTATGTCCGATTGAACCGAAACGGGAGCGGTTAAATTCCGTAGAAAACTGCTGTTTTCTTGGAGCGGGCGATGGGATTCGAACCCACGACCCCAACCTTGGCAAGGTTGTGCTCTACCCCTGAGCTACGCCCGCTCACCGTGTCGGTGAACGGGGGTTTAAGGGAAAGCAGATCGGCTGACAAGGGGGGAAAGTCATCTTCCGGGTTTTTTATGTCGGGGGTGCTTTGCCGCTTGTGAGACAGGTTGGCGATGACAATGTTAAGGTCAGCATGAGGCCGGGCCATACCCGGCGGTAGAGCACGATAAAAACAGGCAGGATCGGTTTTCATGGAGTACATCATCGGTCAGTCCCGAGCAGCACAGCGCCCGGCGGGTGGCCTGATTGACGAAGCGGGGGCCCCTGCGATGGCAAGCGCCGCAGCGCATAACGACGCCGGGATGATCGTCGACGGCAACCAGGACACGTTCATGCAGGACGTGCTGGAAGCCAGCCGGACCATGCCGGTCCTGGTCGATTTCTGGGCCACTTGGTGCGGCCCCTGCAAACAGCTGACACCGGTTCTGGAAAAGATCGTCCGTTCGGCCGGGGGCCGGGTCAAGCTGGTCAAGATCGACGTGGATGCCAACCGGGCCCTGGCCCAGCAGCTGGCGCAGGTCGGGTTGCCGCTGCAATCCATTCCGCTGGTCGCGGCCTTCTGGCAGGGGCAGATTCTCGACCTTTTCCAGGGCGCGCAGCCGGAAAGCGAGATCAAGCGTTTCGTCGAGGGCCTGTTGCAGGCGGCGGGGGGCGGCAGCATGCCGGCCGCGGACCTGATTGCCGCCGCCCGCGCCGCACTGGATGCCGGCAGCGCCGAGGAAGCGGCCGGGCTGTATTCCCAGACCATCGAGATCGAGCCCGAAAACCCGGCCGCCTGGGGCGGGCTGACACGCGCCCTGATCGCCATGGGGGACGAGGACGCCGCCGAGGCCGCCCTGGCCGACGTGCCGGCCAAGATCGCCGAACATGCGGAAATCACCGGTGCCCGCGCGGCCCTGGACCTGAAGCGTGAAGGCCGCAAGGCCGCCGAGGCCGCCGAGGAGCTGCGCCGGCGCCTGGCCGCCAACCCGGCCGATCATGAAGCACGCTATGAGCTGGCGGCGGCGCTGAACGCGGCGGGCCTGCGGCAGGAAGCCGCCGACGAGTTGCTGAGCATCATGCGGCAGGATCGCGGCTGGAATGACGATGCCGCGCGGCTGCAGCTGATCCGGTTGTTCGAAGCCTGGGGGCATGACGACCCCGCGACCTTGCAGGCGCGGCGGCGCATGTCCTCGCTGCTGTTTTCATGACGTGCGCCCCCATGGCCTGCCAGCGTTGATCGACGACGACGTTCCCCGTGCTGTCCCGCGCCTGCGGGACATGACGCTGGCGGACATGCCGGCCGAACTGGGCCTGTTCCCGCTCCGCGAGGTCCTGCTGCTGCCACGGGGCAAGCTGCCGCTGAATGTCTTCGAGCCGCGCTATGTCGCGTTGCTTGAGGACGCGCTGGCCGGGAACCGGCTGATCGGCATGATCCAGCCGCGTGACGATGCCATGGACGACGAGGATGGCGAGAACGGCGAGGATCAGTTCCCGCCCCTGTACGATATCGGCGCCGTCGGGCGTGTGACCTCGCTGACCGAACGGGCCGACGGAACCTATGCCGTGACGCTGACCGGCCTGGCCCGGTTCCGCCTGTTGCGCGAAACCGGCCTGCACCGTGGCTATCGTCGGGCGCGAATCGATGTGTCGTCCTTCGCCAGCGACCTGACGGACAGTGCGGACCTGTTCTTCGATCGCAGCCGCATGCTGACGGCGCTGCGGCGCTATTGCAGCCTGCGGGGATTCGGCACGCGCTGGAACGTGATCGAGCAGATGGATGACGAGACGCTGCTGATCACCCTGCCGATGATCTGCCCCTTCCCCGCCGCCGAAAAACAGGCGCTGCTCGAATCCGCCTCGCTGAACGACCGGGCGCGGACATTGCAGACCCTGCTGGAACTGGCTGGACATGAGCCCGGCGACGATGCATCTCACCCACCGGTGTGAGGCCCCATCCACACGGTGCCGGATGGGCTGCCTCCGCAACCGGCCATGCGTACAGGAGACCAGCCGATGACCGAAACCGCCCAGCCCCCTCTGGACCCGCGCCTGCTGTCGATCCTGGTCTGCCCCGTCACCAAGGGGCCGCTGATCTATGATCGCGAGGCCGGGGAACTGATCAGCCGCCAGGCCGGCCTGGCCTTTCCGATCCGCGACGGCATTCCCATCATGCTGCCCGACGAGGCCCGTTCGCTCGACGCCTGAGACAAGGACGTTGCCCTTGACCCACCAAAGGGCAACGCCCTTTGGAAACCCATTCGTTATCAAATGATTGGGGTGCAGGGCCTCAGGCCCTGCCGGGTCCAGGGCAGAGCCCCATAGGCGCGAAGGTAATGGATTGAATTGAGTGTCCGACTTATGATTCAAGAGAAAGATGCGTTCTGTATCTCTTCTTGGCGGGGATTGGGGGTCTGTTGTCCGCGC
>NZ_JABEQE010000009.1 GCF_014174375.1 Gluconacetobacter asukensis | reverse complement strand
CAGCCGCACCACCAGCACCGTGCAGGCGCCGCAATCGCCTTCGTTGCAGCCCTCCTTGGTGCCGGTCCGGCCGCAATGCTCCCGCAACCAGTCCAGCACGGTCAGGGTCGGCGGGACAGCCGAGAGTTCACACAGCGTATCACCCAGATAGAAGCGGATATGGTCGCGCATCGTTCGGTTCCGTCGAGCAAGTGACATGCCCCGGCAGGGGCAAATGTCCTGGCTGCCCACCCCCCATACAGGACAGACAACCGGAACGCGGGCCGGCCCACCTCCCCCGAGGCAATCCGATCCCGCTCAGTTTATGACCCGAAACCTTCGGGGAAAGAAACGGGCGAGCGTCAGGCCCGCGCGTGATGACGCACGATACGCCGGCGCATCGTCCCTCTCCCCACATTATCGGGCCCAGGCATCACGCTGCCATGCATGGAGCATGCCAGCCGGCGGCCGGTTGGGGAATGGTGCAGCCTGTAACAATCCTCGTAACGTTTTCCGACTTGCGCGGCGCGCGCAAAGCCTAAAACCTTGCAGCATGACCCGCTCCAGCGCCCTCTCCCCCTCCCTGACCCAGACCACCGTCCGGGAACGGTCGGCCGGTGCCCCCCGCCGCGCCAGCACCGGGCAGATCCTGCACGCCGCCGAACGGGAATTCGGCCGGGACGGCTACAAGGGGGCGAGCATGTCCGCCATTGCCGCCGCGGCCGGCCTGCCCAAGGCCAACATCCATTATTATTTCGGCACCAAGGAGGATCTCTACCGCGCGGTGCTGGAAAACATCCTGGACAACTGGCTGGGGGACGCGACGGTCTGGATTCACGCCGGTGCCTCCCCCCGGGCGGCGCTGGAAGGCTATGTCCGCGCAAAAATCGCCTTCTCGCGCGACCGGCCCGATGCCTCGCGCATCTTCGCGCACGAAGTCCTGCAGGGCGCACCGAATATCCAGACCTATTTCAACAGCGCGCTGCGCCAGCACGTCCAGACCCTGGAAGATGTCTTCCGCATCTGGCAGCGCAGCGGGCAGATGCGCCTGATCAACGGCTCGCACCTCATGTTCTGCATCTGGGCCATGACCCAGACCTATGCCGACATGAGCGCACAGATCGGCGCCGTACTGGGCAGGGCCACGCTCGCACCGCACGATTACGACGACGCCGCGTCCACCATCATCGCGCTCGTCCTGAACGGGATAGAAACGAATTAATATCAGCCATTTGCTTATGTCAGCTTCTGAACATCCGTAACGTCCCGCAACCGCATCGGCGGCAATATTCCGGCCATACGGTTATCTGACGACACGATCCGCCTGAAACCCGCCGCCCGGCAGATCCGGCCAGAGGCCCGCCGGCCGCGGCACGGATCGCATTGCGGGAGAGCAGAGATGAGCAATTCGGGTGTCCTTCAGGCTGGCGGCAACATCACCGTCGACGGCACGGCGCTGTGGACCGACATCCTGGAAACCGCGCGGTTCGGCAGCACACCCAAGGGCGGCATCCGGCGCCTGACCCTGACCGAGGAAGACCGGCAGGTGCGCGCATGGTTCGCCGCCGCCTGCACTGCCCTGGGCTGCACCGTCAGCCACGATTCGATGGGCAACCAGTTCGCCCGCCGGCCGGGGCGCGATGCCGGCCTGCCGCCCATCACCATGGGCAGCCATCTCGACACCCAGCCCACCGGCGGCAAGTTCGACGGCATCGTGGGCGTGCTGGGCGGGCTGGCCGTCCTGCGCGCCCTGCACGCATCGGGGTTCGAGACCCGCCATCCGATCGAACTGATCAACTGGACCAACGAGGAAGGCGCACGCTTCGCCCCCGCCATGCTGGCCTCCGGCGTATTCGCCGGAATCTTCACCGAGCAGGAAGCCCTCAACAAGACCGACCGCGACGGCATCCGCTTCGGCGATGCGCTGGCGGCGATCGGCTATCGCGGCGAGGCGCCGTGCGGCCAGCACCCGGTCGCGGCCTATTTCGAACTGCATATCGAACAGGGACCGATCCTGGAAGCCGAGGGCAAGACCATCGGCATCGTCACCGGCGTGCAGGGCATGCGGTGGTACGAGGTCACGCTGACAGGGCGCGACTCCCATGCCGGCACCACGCCCATGACCATGCGCGCAGACGCCCTGCTGGCGGCGGCACGGATCATCGAGGCTGTCAGCACCGTCGCCCTGGCCCACGGGCCCGATGCCGTCGGCACGGTCGGGCTGATGGAAAACCGGCCGAACAGCCGCAATGTCGTCCCCGGCGCGGTCTTCTTCAGCATCGACCTGCGCCACCCGGACGATACGGTGGTGTCGGCGATGGAAACCGACCTGCGCGCACGCATCGAACGGATCGTGGCCGCTGCCGGAATCGGGTTGGCGATGGAGCGGGTATGGGATTCGCCGGCGGTGCATTTCGACCCGGACTGTATCGCATCGGTCCGCGCGGCCACCGACTCCTTCGGCTACCCGGCCCGCGATATCGTCTCGGGCGCGGGGCACGATGCCGCCTATCTGGCCCGTGTCGCCCCCACGACCATGATCTTCGTCCCATGCGCCGGTGGACTGAGCCATAACGAGGCGGAAAGCGCCGCGCCCGCCGATGTCGCCGCCGGGGCCAACGTGCTGCTACGCGCGGTGCTGGACGCCGACACCAGGCTGAATGCCTGACACGCCAGATCAGCGGGTCACCGGGGCAAAAATCATCTAGCCCGGCGGCGCGACCTGTTCCATCCTCCGATGGTTGCGAAGCCGTGACGGTCATCCTTTCGCCGGGCGGATACGCATCTTCGATCTCAGGAGCCTCGCGCGATGTCGCCTACCAATCACGACGCGTTCTGGATGCCGTTCACGGCCAACCGGCAATTCCGCCGGACGCCGCGCATGCTGGTCGCGGCCGATGGCATGTATTACACGTCCGAGGACGGGCGAAAGGTAATGGATGGTTGCGCCGGCCTGTGGTGCGTAAATGCGGGCCATAACCGCCCCCGCATCACCCAGGCCGTGCAGAAGACGATCGCGACGCTGGATTTCGCCCCGACCTTCCAGATGGGCCATCCGCTGGCCTTCCAGGCCGCCGACCGCATCGCAGCCCTGGCACCGGGCGATCTGAACCACGTCTTCTTCTGCAATTCCGGGTCCGAAGCCGCCGATACCGCGCTCAAGATCGCCATCGCCTATCACCGCGTACGCGGCGAAGGCGCCCGCACCCGCCTGATCGGGCGCGAGCGCGGCTATCACGGCGTCGGCTTCGGCGGCATCTCGGTGGGCGGCATCTCCGGCAACCGCAAGCTGTACGGCTCGCTCCTGACCGGCGTCGACCACCTGCCGCATACGCTGGACCTGGAACGCAACGCCTTCAGCAAGGGCCTGCCGGCCTATGGCGCGGAACTGGCCGACAATCTGGAACGGATCGTCGCCCTGCACGATCCGTCGACCATCGCCGCCGTCATGGTCGAGCCCATGGCCGGGTCGACCGGCGTGCTGCCGCCCCCCGTCGGCTATCTGAAGCGCCTGCGCGAGATCTGCGACAAATACGGCATCCTGCTGATCTTCGACGAGGTCATCACCGGTTTCGGCCGCATGGGCGGCACACCCTTCGCGTCCGAGAAATTCGGCGTGCTGCCCGATATCCTGACCTGCGCGAAGGGCATCACCAACGGCACCATTCCGATGGGCGCCGCGATCGCGCGCGACCATGTCTACGAGGCCTTCATGAACGGCCCCGAAGCCGGGATCGAACTCCCGCACGGCTACACCTATTCCGGGCATCCGGTGGCCTGCGCGGCCTCCCTCGCGACCCTCGACACCTATGCCGAGGAAAATCTGTTCGAGCGCGCAGGCGACATCGCCCCCTATTTCGAGGAAGCAGTCCACGCCCTGCGCGGCCTGCCCCACGTCATCGACATCCGCAATGTCGGCCTGGTCGCGGGCATCGAACTGAGCTCCCGCCCCGGCGCGCCGGGCGCGCGCGCGTACGAGATCTTCGACCGCGCGTTCCACAAGGGCGTGCTGCTGCGCTACACCGGCGACGTGCTGGCCGTCTCGCCGCCGCTGATCATCCAGAAATCGGAGATCGACCAACTGTTCGGCACGATCGCCGACATTCTCCGCACGGTCGATTAAGAGCGGTCTGCAAAGCCGCCCCAGGCCCGACGCAATCCGCCTCTCCCGGCGATCCGCACGACACGGCACGGCACGGAGCACGCATGGCAGACACCACGCCCGCCGGATACGATCCCGGCCTGTATAATGCCGACCTGGCACCGGTCCCGCCCGCGCGGCGGGACTGGACGTGGCTGAACATGGCCACGGTATGGATGGGCATGGTCCACAATATCGTGGTCTACGAGGCCGCTGCGGGGCTGATGGCCCTGGGGTTCTCGGCGTGGGAATGCCTGGGCGTCGTGGCGGTCGCCTACATGGTCCTGTTCCTGGCCATGTGGTTCAACGCCCGGGCCGGGACGCGATACGGCATTCCGTTCTGTGTGCTGATCCGCTCCGCCTTCGGCCCGTCCGGCGCGCAGGTTCCGGTGCTGCTGCGCGGATTCTGCGCGATCTTCTGGTTTTCGGTGCAATCCTACGCCGCCTCCCAGGCCGTCGATGCCATCCTTTCCACCCTTATCAGCGGCTGGAGTTCGCTGAACGTCTCCCTCCTCGGCATGCGGGTGCATATGTGGCTGGCCATGGCGCTGATCTGGGCGCTGCATGCCTGGATCGCCGGCCACGGCGTGCATCGCATCCGCAATTTCGAACTGGTCGCCGGCCCGCTGGTCATTGCCATCGGGGCGCTCGCCACCATCTGGGCGCTGCGGGTCGGGCACGGGCTAGGCCCGCTGTTCGCCCAACCTTCGCGGCTGCACGGCACCGCCTTCTGGTCCGCCTTCGCAATGGGCGTGACCGGCATGATCGGCATTTGGGCAACCTTCGCGGTCAATATCCCCGACCTGTCACGCTTCGTCAGGTCAGAGCGCGATCAGGTGATCGGCCAGGCGATCGGTCTGCCGGTCACGGCCCTGGTCTTCACCCCCATGGGCATCATCACCACTTCGGCCACCATGATCCTGTTCGGCCGGCCGATCTGGAACCCGGTCGAACTGCTGCTGACGCTCAATCACCCGGTGGTCACGGTCCTCGGCGGGGCAACGCTGGTCCTGGCCACGCTGTCGGTCAATATCGTGGCCAATATCATGCCCGCCGCCTACGATCTGATGAACCTGATGCCACGCCGGCTGAATTTCGACCGCGCCTCGTCCCTGGTCCTGGTCCTGGGCGTATTCTTCGTGCCCTGGCTGTGGTTCGACGATGCGGCAAGCATCTATCAGGTGCTGAACGTGGTCGGCGGCCTGCTGGGGCCCGTCACCGGAATCATGCTGGCCGATTTCTATCTGGTACGTCGCCAGACGCTGGACGTGGCCGCCCTCTATCGTCGCGGCGGCCGCTATGATGGCCGCGACGGGTGGAATCCCCCCGCACTGACGGCGTTCGCGGCTGGCGGCGTCATGGCATCGGCCGGCCAGTTCCTGCCTGCCCTGGCCGCGTTGAACACATTGTCCTGGTTTGTCGGTGTCGCAGCCGGCGCCGTTGTCTATCTGGCGCTATCCCCCCGGCAGGAAAGTCCGCAGGCCAGCGAGAGCGTATCGCCCTCCGGCGCCTGACCCCGCATCGGGCGCCGCCCCTCACGGGGTATAAGACGAATCCCGGATCGCATGCCCAGGTTCGAAATGCGCGATCCGGCAGGCATGGTCCTGAAGTTCCTCGCCCGATGCACGATCGCCCGACACGGGCTTGACCCTGTCGTCCAGCAGAATGAAGCCGGGGCGGCCACCGGGCCAGATCGTACCCACCACGACGAGCGTATGCCCTCCCATCTCGCGTGCCGGATCGGCCAGGGAAGCCGCCAGGCGCCGAAACGGATAGGCACCGTCCAGATTCTGCCCGTCGATCCGGGTGGCACGATAGTGATGGCCCGCCAGATCCAGGGAGGTCCAGCCGGCGCCGATATGGGGGCGCGCCCAATGCAGCGCCACGCGGATTTCGGGCGCCAGGCAATCGATGTGAATATGCAACTGGTTCTGCGAGCGCCCATGTTGCGAATTAATCGCCAGCGCCATCGTCTCGCGCGGCATGGTATGGCCCAGCCGCGCCAGCGCGCGATCGACCTGGTGCCAGGCCGCGCCGAAATAATCGGGCGCGTCGGAGCGCAGGATCGACGGGTCTTCCATGCCGGTAACCCGGTCGGTCGGAATCAGCAGATATTGCGCCGCTCCGTCGCGATCCTTCAGCACCGCATAGCCCCGGCTGGGGTCCACCACGGCACAGGGCGCGGGTGAATTCTCGCCAAGCTGGTTCGGCACGCAGCGCCCATGGACAATGTTCCACAGCACGTTCGGATCATGATCGGGCCGGGGCGGACCATTCGCCCGGGCAGTCGCCAACAACACGCCCGCCGCCATGGCGGCGGGGACAAGGCACGCCAGCACACGACGCCTCATGCCGTGCCGGCCTCCTCGATCCGTGCGGGCAGCGCAAAGGCTTCGGCCAGCCGGTCCAGCCGGCGCCGCACGCTCTCGCCGCGCACCACGCCGCGCCCCCGCGCCAGATGCAGCGTCACTTCATCCGCCGACAGCTTGACCCATGTCCCGTCGAGCAATTCCTCGGTGCTGCCACAGACCGTATAGGCCAGCCGCAGCGCCAGTCCCAGGACGAGCGCCCGCTGGAAATCCTCGGCCGTCAGCAGCAGCCGCGACGGCTGCAGGAAATCATGGTTCAGTTCGGCTTCATAACGCACCGCCAGCGTCAGGGCGACGAAGGCGCGGGCCTGATGGTCGAACCCCACACCCTGCATGCGCAGCACCCGCAGATAAGTCTGCTCGGCCCGATATTCCGGATGATCGTAGGACCCGATATCGGACAGCAGGCACGCAGCCCGGCGCAACCGCCGCTGGGGCGTGCTCTCGCCGGGAAAGAGCGGGGCCGTCCAGTTCATCAACTGGTCCGGCAGCGTCTCGCTACGCCCCAGCCGACGGCACATTTCCCGTGCCACCGCCTCCTGCGGGTCCAGCGCCGCGACCGACGCCGCGACCCGGCGCATGTACCAGCCCTCGCGCAGCCCATCGACGCAGAAGATCACGCTGGACGGTTGCAGCCGGCGCAGCAGGCGGCGCAGCACGATGGCGGCAAAGGGCACGTCCTCCAGCCGCTTGCGCGGCGCGCCGGGCACTCGTTCCAGCGTGCGGCGGGGCGTGTTGATCACCCACTCGGACATGTCCCGCGCACCCTCACCCGACAGGGTAAAGAGATGCACGATGTTCAACGGATAGTTGGTCCGGGCAATCTGCAGGCGCGCCAGCGCGCGGAAGGCCCCACCGACCAGATAGAGCGGCCGGCCCACCACATCGTCCAGCCAGCCGACCTGCCCGATATCGGCATCGGCGATGGTCCGCGCCTTCTGCAAATCGCCCTCGGCACGATCGTTCAGCCGAATCACCCCCAGCCGCAGGGTGCAGGCATCCAGCTTGCGCCCCGCCGACA
Organism: Gluconacetobacter asukensis; assembly: GCF_014174375.1. Classification (GTDB taxonomy): domain Bacteria; phylum Pseudomonadota; class Alphaproteobacteria; order Acetobacterales; family Acetobacteraceae; genus Gluconacetobacter; species Gluconacetobacter asukensis. The sequence goes on along the minus strand of NZ_JABEQE010000009.1, from coordinate 160,452 downwards.
AGCGGATCAGCTCCAACGACCCGCCGCCGATATCGGCAACCAGCCCATCAGCTTCGGGCAGGCCGCACAGCACGCCGGTCGCCGAATAATCAGCCTCTTCCTCGCCCGACAAAATGCGGATCGGCACACCGGGCATGCGTGCGCGCAGGGCGGCGACAAATTCCGGACCGTTGGTGGCGTCGCGCACGGCGGCGGTGGCCAGGATCTCGAACGGGTCGGCATCCATGCCCCGCGCGATGGCATGGAACCGGTCCATGACCTGCATCGCCAGGCCCACGCCTTCCTCGTTCAGCCGCCCGGTGGCGTTCAGTCCCCGCCCCAGGCGCAGCACCGCCTTTTCATTGAAGATCGGAATCGGATTCCGCGAAATACCGTCGAACACGACCAGCCGGACGGAGTTCGACCCCAGATCGACAACGGCCGAGCGGCGATGCGGAACCCGGATCATCGGGCCCGGCACATGCGAACGGCGACCGGCGGAAGCTGCGTCATGCTGTAACCTTCACTGAAACCCTCAATCATCGAGAATCCGGTCCTGATGCCGCGGCAGCGGCGTGCTGACCCGAATGGCGCTGTCCTGCGCGGCCAGCCCCCGCCCGGACAGCGAAGGATTGGTCATGAAGTAATCATGGGCCGAAAACGGCTTGGCACCGGGTTCAAGCCGCCGCCACACGCCGCTCTGCTGCAGGACCCAGGATTGCAGATTATCCTTCAGGTCCGTGACCATGATCTGGTCCAGCACCTGCGCATGTACCGTGGGGTCGCGCATCGGTACCATGCTTTCCACCCGCCAGTCCATGTTCCGCACCATCCAGTCGGCCGACGAGATATAGATCTTCGCATAGCGCGAGGGCAGCCGGTGCCCATCGCCGAATGCGAAGATCCGGGCATGTTCCAGAAACCGCCCCACGATCGACTTGACGCGGATATTCTCCGACAGCCCCGCCACCCCCGGCCGCAGGCAGCAGATCCCCCGCACCACCGCCATGATCCGCACCCCGGCGCACGATGCGCGATAGAGGCGATCGATCAGGTCCGGATCGACCAGCGAATTCATCTTCAGCCAGATCTGCCCGGGGCGCCCGGCCCGGACATGCTCGATCTCGGCCTGGATCAGCTCTTCCAGCGTGCGGCGGATCGTCACCGGCGAAAAGGCGATAGCCTCCATCCGCGCCGGCATGGCGTAGCCGGTCATGTAGTTGAACAGCCGCGCCGAATCCCGCGCCAGCTCCGGGTCGCAGGTAAAGAAGGACAGGTCGGTATAGATCCGCGCCGTGATCGGATGATAATTCCCGGTGCCGAAATGCGCGTAGGACCGCAGCGTCCCGCCCTCGCGCCGCACGACCAGGCTGAGCTTGGCATGGGTCTTCAGGTCGGCGAAGCCGAACACGACCTGCGCGCCGGCGGCCTCCAGCGCACGCGCCAGGCGGATATTGGCTTCCTCGTCGAACCGGGCGCGCAGTTCCACCATCGCGGTGACCGATTTCCCGGCTTCGGCCGCCTCGATCAGCGCCTTGACGATCGGACTGTCCCGCGAAGTCCGGTACAGCGTCTGCTTGATCGCCACCACTGCCGGGTCCTGGGCCGCCTGCCGCAGGAACTGCACCACCACGTCGAAACTCTCGAACGGATGATGGACGATCATGTCCTTCGCGCGGATGGCGGCGAAGCAATCCCCACCGAAATCAAGCACCCGTTCCGGAAAGCGCGGCGTGTAGGGCGGAAACAGCAGTTCGGGCCGGTCGTCCACGATCAGCTGCTTCAGGTCCACCACGCCGATCAGGCCAGGCTGGATCTCGATCTCGTCGGGCGGCACGTTCAGGTCGTTGGCCACCGCCTGCCCCAGATCGGGCGGCATGCGGGAATCGATATCCAGATGGATCACCACGCCCCGGCGCCGGCGCTTCAGCGCGGTCTCGTAGGAGCGGACCAGATCCTCGGCTTCATCCTCGAATTCCACGTCGGTGTCGCGGATCACCCGCAGCACGCCCCAATCGCCCGCCATCATGCCGGGGAACAGCCGGTCGATGCACAGCGCGATCATGTTTTCCAGCATGATGAACCGGGCAACACCGGGGGGCGACAGGCTGGCCGGCAGCCGGATGAACCGGTCGATCTGGGCCGGCAGCAGGATCATCGCGCTCATGACGAAGCGCCCGGTGTCCTTGCTCATCAGCCGCAGCGACAGCGCCAGTCCCATATGCGGAATAAAGGGCATAGGATGCGCGGGGTCGATCGCCAGCGGCGTCAGGACGGGAAAGACCCGGTCCATGAAGCAGCCATCCAGCCATTCGCGGTCGGCCTCGGTAATGTGGTCCAGGCCGCAGACCACGATCCCGGCTTCGGCCAGCAACCCGCGCAGATCCTTCCAGATCCGCTGCTGCTCGCGCAGCAGGCGGGCGGTGCGGGTGCGCACCGCCGCAAGCTGCTGCGCCGGGGTCAGCCCGTCGGGCGACATGCTCAACAGCCCCTCGCGCACTTGCCCCACCAGGCCGGCAACGCGGACCGAATAGAACTCGTCGAGATTCCCCGCGCTGATCGACAGGAAACGCAGCCGCTCCAGCAGCGGGTTGCGCGGATTATCCGCTTCCTCGACCACGCGCTGGTTGAAATCGAGCCAGGAAAGCTCCCGATTGATGAACCGGGCGGGGGAATGCATGTCGATCGGCGGCGGCGGCGGTGTCTGCGCGGCTGGCGCCAGCTTCCGCCGCGTCGCAGGCGCGGCGGCACGCTTGCCGGCTGTCCGTCCGGATGTCCGGCGCGCGGGCGTTTTCCCCGTCGGTCTGGTCAATCCAATCTCCTGCCACAAATCCGCCTTCGTTCGTCAAACTAAGCGGAAACACCCCGCGATGCCAACGCGTAGGGCTTAGGAAACGGGACCATCCCCCATCCGGTCGGGCGCCATCTCCTCATGGTCCAGCAGGTCATGCAGCGCCGACACCGCCAGTGCACGGGTCACGCGCCGTCCCGCCGCCAGCCCAGCCTGATCCAGCCGTATCGCGGCATCGCGAATGGCCGAGGCCGTGCGCGGCAGGCGGCGCAGCAGCCATTCGGTCACCGGCTGGCTGACCACGATCTGCCGGTCCGCCAGATGACGCAGCAGCAGGATCCGCAGCAGCGCATCCTCGGGCTGACGCAGTTCGATCGCCATCGTCGCGCGCAGCCTGCTCGCCAGGTCCGGCAGCACCACCGGCCAGCGCGCGGGCGGCAGGCGCGCCGCCATCACCAGCGCAATCCGCTGCTCGCGGGCCGCGTTCAGCAGATGCAATATCGCCTGCTGGTCCTCCGCGCGGTCCGCATCATCCACCGCCACGGCGCGGAACATATTCGCCGGGCCATCCAGCAATTCACCCAGCGTCGCCCGCGTGACATCCGCGCCGCGCAGCAGCACGGCTCCATGCTCCTGCGCCCAGATCTCCAGCAGGTGGGTCTTGCCGGCACCGGCCGCGCCCCACAGCGCCAGCCTGTGCTCGGGCCACGGGTTCGCCCCCAGCAGCCAGGCCCGTGCCGCGCCGTTCGACGCCGCCGCGACAAAATCGGTCCGGACGAACCGGCTGCGATGCCCAAAGGGCAACGCAAGCTGGTCTGCCCCGCCTGCCAGCGCCTGTTCGCCCGGATTCTGCACCGCCTGTTCAACCACTGCTTTGCGTGCCGCCTTCGCCTGCCGTAAAGGAACCCTGAGCGTTTACCCTACCTCGCCCCATTCTTCGACCCCCGCCGTTACGACGGGGCGACGGACGGGGCGCGGCGACGACGAAGGCCCCGCACATGACCTCCGCCCCCTCCTCTTCTTCGGCCCCGCCCGCCGCCGGCGCCACCTACCGCGACGCCGGCGTGGACATCGAAGCCGGCGACGCGCTGGTCGATGCCATCAAGCCGGCGGCCAAGGCGACGGACCGCCCCGGCACCATGGGGGGCCTGGGCGGATTCGGGGCCCTGTTCGACCTGAAGGCGGCGGGTTTCAGCGATCCGGTCCTGGTCTCCTGCACCGACGGCGTCGGCACCAAGCTGATGATCGCCATCGAAAGCGGGCTGCACGAAACCGTGGGCATCGACCTGGTGGCAATGTGCGTGAACGATCTGGTCGTCCAGGGCGCGGAGCCGCTGTTCTTCCTGGATTATTTCGCCACCGGCCGGCTGGCGGTCGAGGACGCGGCCAAGGTGGTGCGCGGCATCGCCCAGGGCTGCGCCGAATCGGGCTGCGCGCTGGTGGGTGGCGAAACCGCCGAAATGCCGGGCATGTACGCCCCCGGCCATTATGACCTGGCCGGCTTCTCCGTCGGCGCCGCCGAACGTTCGGCGCTGCTGCCCTCCGGCATCGCCGCCGGCGACACGCTGATCGGGCTCACGGCCAGCGGCGTGCATTCCAACGGCTTCTCGCTGGTCCGCTCCATCGTCGCGCGCAGCGGCCTGTCGTGGAACGCCCCCTGCCCCTTCGCCGAAGGCCAGACCCTGGCCCAGGCGCTGATGACGCCCACGCGCCTCTATGTAAGGCAGGTGCTGGACCTGCATCGGCAGGGCCTGATCCAGGGCGCCGCGCACATCACCGGCGGCGGCCTGCCGGGTAATCTGCCGCGCGTGTTGCCGGCAGGCCTGACGGCGGTGGTCGACGGCGATTCCTGGCAGATCCCCCCGGTCTTCCGCTGGCTGGCACAAACCGGGCAGGTCGATGCCGACGAGATGCTGAAAGTGTTCAATTGCGGTATCGGCATGGTACTGGTCGCCCGCGACGCCGACGCCGCATTGACCGCCCTGCGCGCGGCGGGCGAAGCCCCGGTCGTGATCGGCCGCCTGGAAGCCTCCGCTCCCGACGCCCCGGCCGGCCTGCGCTTCACCACCCGCCCCGATTTCACCGGCTGACCATCCGTGAGCGAAACTTCATCGGACGATCGCTGTCCGATCGCGATTCTGATCAGCGGGCGCGGCAGCAACATGCGCGCGCTGATCGATGCCTGCGCCGCGCCGGATTTCCCGGCGCGCATCGTCATGGTCCTCAGCAACAAGCCGGAGGCGGCGGGACTTGATGTCGCCCGTGCAGCGGGCCTGCGGGCTGAGGCAATCGACCATCGCGCGTTCGGCAAGGACCGCGCGGCGCATGAACGCGCGGTGGACGCCATGCTGCGCGAGGCCGGCGTGGAACTGGTCTGCCTGGCCGGCTACATGCGCTTGCTGACGCCCTTCCTGACCGAATCCTGGGCCGGACGGATGCTCAACATCCACCCCAGCCTGCTGCCCGCCTTCCCCGGCCTGCACACGCATGAGCGCGCGCTGGAAGCCGGCGTGAAGCTGCATGGCTGCACGGTGCATCTGGTCACGGAAGTGATGGATGACGGCCCGATCCTGGGCCAGGCGGCCGTGCCGGTCCATGCCGGCGACACGCCCGAAAATCTTGCCGCACGCGTGCTGGAACAGGAACATCGCCTGTATCCGGCCGCCCTGCGCAGGCTCCTGCGGCCCGAAACGTCGCCATCGGCCGAGGATGGCGGATCGCTGCTGGTCGTCTGACCAGCCGGTGGCGGGCACCCGAGGGTGCCCGCCCACTGCCGATCAGGGCAGGATTTCGGTCTGCGCGAAGAAGAACGCGATCTCGTTGTTCGCGTTTTCCAGGCTGTCCGAACCATGGACCGAATTCGCTTCGATGCTCTCGGCGAACTCGGCGCGCACGGTGCCGGGGGCGGCCTTCTTCGGGTCGGTGGCGCCCATGACGTCACGATGCTTCAGGACGGCGTTCTCGCCTTCCAGAACCTGCACCACGACCGGGCCGGAGATCATGAACGACACCAGGTCGTTGTAGAACGGACGCTCCTTGTGGACGGCGTAGAACGCGCCGGCGACCGCTTCGGTCAGCTGAACGCGCTTCTGCGCCACGATCCGCAGGCCGGCCTCTTCGAACACGGCATTGATCTTGCCGGTCAGGTTGCGCCGGGTCGCGTCCGGCTTGATGATCGACAGGGTACGTTCGGTCGCCATGGGATGGCTCCTTCTTCTTGGTCGAATTGCATGACCGGGACCCCCTGCCCATCCGGACCGGCGCCCCTTACGCGCGCCATCTAGAGCATATTGGGCAGGACTGGTAGGTACAGCATCACGAATCCTGCCCGCCTCGCCGGGCGTACCGCCAAATTTCCGGAGCCCGCCCCCGTGAGTCTGCTCGTCATCTCCGACCTGACCCTTCGCATCGCGGGGCGCACCCTGCTGGACCGGGCGTCGCTGAGCGTCGACCCGGGGCGCAAGATCGGCCTGGTCGGGCGTAACGGTGCCGGCAAATCCACCCTGCTGGCTGCCATCGCCGGCGACATCGCACCCGATGGCGGCACCATCACCCTCTCCTCGCGCGCCCGCATGGCCCGTATCCGGCAGGAAGCCCCCTCCGGCGACGCCAACCTGCTGGACACCGTGCTGGCCGGCGATCTCGAACGCACAACCCTGCTGGCCGAATCCGAACAGACGGCCGACCCGGCACGACTGGCCGACATTCACGAACGCCTGCGCGCCATCGGCGCCGACAGCGCCCCCTCACGCGCCGCCACCATCCTGTCGGGGCTGGGGTTCGACGCCGCCGCCCAGGCTCGCCCGGTCTCGGATTTCTCGGGTGGCTGGCGGATGCGCGTGGCGCTGGCCACCGCCCTGTTCCTCAACCCCGACCTGCTGCTGCTGGACGAACCGACCAACCATCTGGACCTGGAAGCCACCATCTGGCTGGAAAGCTGGCTGGCCCGCTTCTCCGGCGCGGCGCTGATCGTCAGCCACGATCGCGGATTGCTGGACCGCTCGGTCGACGCCATCGCCCACCTCGACCAGCGCCGCCTGTCGCTGACCCCCGGCGGCTATGACGAGTTCGTCCGCATCCGCACCGAGCAGGCTCTGCAACAGGCCCGCGCCGCCGAGCGGATCGCCGCCCAGCGCGCCCATATGCAATCCTTCGTCGACCGCTTCCGTGCCAAGGCCACCAAAGCCCGGCAGGCCCAGGCCCGCGTGAAGGCGCTGGAAAAACTGCCGGTGATCGAATCGGTGGTCGAGGACACACCCACCCGCTTCGCCTTCCCCGAACCCACTCCCCTGCCGCCGCCGATGCTGACGCTGGACCGCGTGTCGGTGGGCTATGACGGCAAGCCGATCCTCTCGAACCTGTCACTGCGGCTGGACATGGAAGACCGGATCGCCCTGCTGGGGGCAAACGGCAACGGCAAATCGACCTTCGCCAAACTGATCGCCGGCCGCCTGGCCCCCCTGTCCGGGACGGCCAACCACAATCCGCGCCTGCGGGTCGGCTATTTCGCCCAGCACCAGGCCGAAGAGCTGGTGCCCGACGAAACACCCGTCGCCCACATGGCCCGCGCCATGCCCAAGGCCCCGCCCACGGCCGTACGCGCCCAGCTTGCCCGCTTCGGGCTGGATGCCGACCGCGCGGACACCGTGACCCGCGACCTGTCAGGCGGCGAAAAGGCCCGGCTGCTGCTGGCGCTCGCCACCCGGGACGCCCCTCATCTGCTGATCCTGGACGAACCGACCAACCATCTGGACCTGGACGCCCGCGAGGCGCTGATCCGCGCCCTGGCCGAATTCGAAGGCGCGGTGCTGCTGATCAGCCATGATCCGCATCTGGTCGAACTGGTCGCCGACCGGCTGTGGCTGGTGGGCGACGGCACCGTCCGCCCCTTCGACGGCGACATGGCCGAATATCGCGTCTGGCTCTCCGAACGCGCCCGCGCGGCCAGCCGGCCGGCAACCTCGCCCACCGCACCGAAGCGCGAGGACCGTCGCGACCGCGCCGAAGCACGCAAGGCCGTAGCCCCCCTGCGGAAAAAGGCGCGCGACGCCGAAGCACGCATCGGCAAACTGACGGCGGAACGCACCCGGCTGGAAACCCGCCTGGCCGACCCGGCGCTCTACGCCGCCGGCAGCGCGGAAGACGTGACGGCGATCAACACCCGCCTCGCCGCCATCGGGCGCGAAGAAGCGGCGGCCGAGGAAGAATGGCTGCTGGCCGAGGCCGCGATCGAGGAAGCTTCCACCCAGGACTGATCGGACACCAAACGCCCGACCGGGCCGTCCAGTCCCGTTTGTCCGGCGCGGCGTCCCTCTGGTATCCTTTCATTCACGGGAACGTTGCCACTATGCCTTCTGTTCCGTAGGCGCGCGCCCTTGCGGCCTCCGCCGGCATCGACGCGCGCGGACGGATATGCGAACCAATCCTCCTGCCGACCACAAAGCGGAAACGCCATGCCCCCCATCGCCGTGACCGACTCCAAGCCAGCCGCCTCGATCGAGAAGCGCGAATCCCGGCACGAAACGCCTCCCGCCGATCCGCGTGCCATCCAACTGGCCAAGATCCACGCCCTGCTCCAGAAGACGATCCTGCTGACGGCCGTGATCCTGTCGATCTGGCTGCTCGGTCCCGTGCTGATGGTCGTCTTCGCCGCGACATTGCTGGCGGTCATCCTTCACAACCTGGCGCTACTGGCCCAGCGATGGATCAGATTGCCCTACTGGCTGGCGCTCACCCTGGTCGTCGTGATCCTGCTAGCCGCCTTCGCCGGCCTGATCTGGAGCAGCGGTCCCACGATCGCCGAACAGGCGACACGCCTGCGCGTGGCGCTGACCACGCAGGCCTATGCGGTGCGGGCACAACTGGGCACCAGCGAGTTCGGGCGCACGCTGCTGGACTATCTGCCCCAGGCGCTGGGCGGCACCCAGACCGGCGGCAGCGGTGGCGAAGGCATGGGCTCACGCATCGCCGGGTCGATGACCGGCGTCCTCTCCTCGGCATTCGGTGCCGTCGGCACGCTGGCGGTGATCCTGATCGCCGGCCTGTATTTCGCCCTTTCTCCCGCGCTGTACGTCAACGGCCTGCTGCGCCTGTTCCCCACGGCGCACCGCCCGACCGCGCGCGAACTGCTGCTGGTGGCGGGGCGCACATTATGGGCCTGGACCGCCGGCCAGGCGCTGGATATGTTCGTCGTCGGCCTGCTGTCCGCACTCGGCCTGTGGTTCATCGGCGTGCCGCTGGCGCTGGCGCTGGGCGTCGTCGCCGGCCTGGCAAATTTCATTCCCTATATCGGGGCCTTCATCGGCGCGATTCCCGCCATCCTGCTGGGCCTGTCGGTCGGCACGCGCGAGGGGCTGATGGTGCTGGGGCTCTATACCGCCATCCAGTTCTTTGAGGGCAATGTCATGGCGCCGCTGATCCAGCGCCATGCGGTGCAGATGCCGCCCGGCGTGACCATCCTGTCGCAGACCGTGTTCGGCACCATTCTCGGCCTGCCGGGACTGATCCTGGCCTCGCCGCTGACGGCGGCTCTGCTGGCCGTGATGGACCGCGCCAGCCCGCCGCTCGACGAGTCCGACCGGGTCTGAACCCGGTCGACGCGTTCATAGCCGGTCGGTAACCGGCCGGATATACGGGCGGATATCCACCCCCTGCATGCCGGCATGACCGGCCGCCGCCAGCCCTTCGGCGCTATCCTCCAGCACCAGGCAGCCATCGGGCGCGGCGCCGAGCCGGCGCGCGGCCTCCAGAAACAGGTCGGGGGCCGGCTTGGGGCGCGCCACATCGTCGATGGTCACGACCGTATCGAACAGGTCCAGCAATCCGGTGCGGGTCAGCGACGCAAGCACAATCTCGCGCGAACCGCTGGACGCCACCGCCATCGGCAGCGTGCCCCGATACCGGCGGGCCAGGTCCGCCACCACGGCGATTTCCCGTAGGTCGGCCATTGCGGAGAGCACATTCCGCCGGGCGGCACGGACGATGGCGGGACGATCCAGCGAGCGCCCCAGTTCCGCCTCCATCAGGTCCAGCACCATATGTTCCGAAAGACCGCCCCGGCCATGGAACCATTCCGGCGCCACCTCATGCGCCGCCTCCGACTGCAGCGCGGCCAGCCACGCCCGCAGATAGAGCGGCAACGTATCGACCAGTGTGCCGTCGCAATCGAAGATCAGCGCCGTCGCATGCGCCGGGACGGCAATCACGGAAAGGCGGTCCGCTCGTAGGGATGCTGGTCCACAAGCTGGCGCAGCGGCGCGAAATCGCCTTCGGAGAACTGATGAACACGGATCACGGCACCCGGCCGGTCCTCCAGGAACACCGTATCGTTCCAGTCGGCGGCGCTGATACCGGTCCACAGCGTCATGCTGTAGGGGACGGGCTTGCCGTCCGGCCCGGCCGGCCGGTTTGCCGTCAGGGTGATGGTGGCATCGCCCGATGAAGGCGGCGTCTGTCCCAGCGGCCCCCAGACGGCGCGATGATGTTGCAGCCAGTCATTGAGCGTATGGATTTCCGCCGCCGACAGCGCACGCTGCTGGCGCATCGGCCCCACACTGATCACCCCCGATGTCATCTCGGGAATGGCCAGCGGCTTGAAATTCGGCATCGCGAAGGACCACAGCACGGCCGTTGTTCCGACCGTGACCCCCAGGAATCCCAGAAGCAGCGCTGTTTCCCGTCTCATGCCAATGTCTTTCTCGTTTATCCGCGAACAGCCGCGACAATGCGCGCGACCTCCGCATCCGTCAGTTCGGGGTGGATGGGCAGGGCAAGAATACGGCAAGCCAGATCTTCGGCAACAGGCAACGCCGTTCCGTCATGATGGCCCTGATATGCGGGCTGAAGGTGGAGCGGGCGCGGATAATAGATGGCCGAGGGCACGCCATGCGCCTTCAGCCGATCCTGCAAGGCCGTGCGGGCGGCCTCGCTTTCGGTCAGCACGGCATAGACCGCCCACGCGCTCTGCGCGTCCGCCACCCGTGCCGGCGTAACGACGGCCCCCTCCAGGCCCAGATCATAGGCCCGCGCGATCGCCTCGCGCCGCGCCAGCTCGTCGTCGAACCCTTCCAGCTTCGCCAGCAGGATCGCCGCCTGGATCGTATCGAGCCGCCCGTTCATGCCCGTACGCAGCACTTCGTACCGCGTCTTGCCTTCGCCATGGGTGCGCAGCGAGCGGTACAGCTCCGCCCGCTCCGGGTCGTCGGTCAGGATCGCGCCGCCATCGCCATAGCCGCCCAGCGGCTTGGACGGGAAGAAGGACAGGGTCGTCGCCGTGGCCTCGCACCCCAGCTTGCGCCCCGACAGCGCCCCGCCGAACGACTGGGCGCAATCATCCATCAGGAACAGCCCCTCGCGCTCCGCGATCGCCCGCAATTCGGGCCAGGGCGCCGGCTGGCCGAACAGATCGACCCCCACGATCGCCCGCGGGCGCAACCGCCCGGCGGCGCGCACTTGGTCAATTCGCTGCTCCAGGCTGGCCGGGTCGATCTGGAAAGTCCGGGGATCGACATCGACGAACACCGGCGTCGCATTCAATAGCAGCGGCACCTCCGCCGTTGCCGTATAGGTAAAGGCCGGCAGGAAGACGGCATCCCCCGGCCCCATGCCCTCGGCCATCATCACGATCTGGATCGCATCGGTGCCGGAGGACACGCCGACGCATTCGCCCGCGCCGGCATAGGCCGCCAGGGCCTGTTCCAGTTCCGCCACTTCCGGCCCCATCACGAACCGGCAATGAGCCATTACCGTGTCGACCCGCCGCCGGATCGCATCGCCCAGCCGCGCCTGCTGCGCCGGCAGGTCGAGAAACGCGATGGGCGGAAGGCTGTCGGAAAGCGGGGCAGTCATGGATGCATCGTCCTTTCGGCGTCAGTCGGCTCCGGGGTCGGTTCCGCCATCGTATCGTGCAGATCGCCTGTCGGGTTATGGGCGAATTCGGGAACGAGACCCTTGATCAGCGCAAGGACCGAAGGCGCATCGCCGCTGTGGCAGGTCGCCGCCAGCCGGTCGATGACCAGCCCCACCGCATGGCTGTCCACGATGCGCGGCGTCGCCATGCGCAGGCCCGGATGATCGGTCGGCGCCGGGGCCTCGCGCCCATGGAACAGTTCTTCGAACAGTTTTTCGCCGGGACGCAGGCCGGTGAAATGGATCGGCACGTCGATCTGCGGACGCAGCCCGGCCAGACGGATCATCTGCCGCGCCAGATCGACGATCTTGACCGGCTTGCCCATGTCCAGCACGAAAATCCCGCCATTGCGCAGCAGTGTGTCCGTCCCGCTTCCGGCCTGGTCGCGGATCGTGCCGCGCACGCTGGCCTGCAGGACCAGCCCCACGGCTTCGGACACCGTCATGAAATAACGCTGCATGTCCGGATGGGTAACGGTCAGCGGGCCCCCCCGCTCCAACTGACGGCGAAACAGCGGCACGACCGATCCCGTCGACCCCAGCACATTGCCGAATCGCACGGTCACGCAGCGCATGGCGTTGCCGCCCCCGCTTCGGGCCTCGACATCCAGCGCCTGGCAATACATCTCGGCCGCGCGCTTGGACGCCCCCATCAGGCTGGACGGGTTCACCGCCTTGTCGGTCGAGACCATGACCAGGGCCAGCGCCCCGTTGCGCGCCGCCGCATCGGCCACCACGCGGGTTCCGATCACATTGGTCAGCACGCCCTCGCACGGGTTGGCCTCGACCATCGGCACATGCTTCAGAGCCGCGGCATGAAAGACCAGTTCCGGCCGATAGAGGGCGCAGATCTCCTCCATCCGGTCGCGATCACGGATATCGGCCAGGATCGCCTCGCGCCGGATGGCGGGCGCCCGTTCGGACAGTTCCAGGTCGATCTGCCACAGGGCAAACTCCCCATGGTCCAGCAACAGCAGATGCCCGGGCGCATATCCCGCGATCTGCCGGGCCAGCTCCGACCCGATCGACCCGCCGGCCCCCGTCACCAGGATCGTGCGCCCCCCCAGCAGGGCCGCCATCCCCTCCCGGTCCAGATCCACCTGCGGCCGGTTCAGCAGGTCCTCGATCGCGATCGGCCGCAGTTCCAGGCGCGTGGCCGGGGTCAATTCGGTCAGGTTCGGCGCCCGCTGGACGGACAGGCCCCGCTGCTCGGCCGATGTCAGGACCCGCGCCAGTTCCTCACCCCGGAATTCGGCATCGGTCACAATCAGCAGGTCGGGCCAGTCCCTCCCGCCACGGGCGCGGTCCAGGATGTCGTCCATGGTCCGCACATGGCCCAGAATGGGCACGCCATGGATTCTGCGCCCCGTCTGCCGCCGCCCTCCGGTCACGATGCCCGCAACCCGGAACGCCGAATGCGGCGCGCGCTCGATGGCGCGGATGAACAGGTCGGCGGACTGATCGGACCCGATCAGCACTACCTGGCAGGACGGATACCGCCGCGTCGCATGCCGGCAGGACAGGCGGTAGACGATCCGCAGACCGCCCAGCGACACCAGCAGCACCAGGGCATGGATGAACGGAAAGGCCGGGGTGGGAATCGGAAAGCCGGTGACATAGAGGCCCAACGAGAACAGGATGGCGCTCGCCGCCGACGCCCCGGCAATTCCCAGCAGGTCGTCCACCCCGGAAAAGCGCCAATATTGCTGCTGGACGCGGAATGGTAGGCTGCTGAGCACCAGCGTGATCGCGCCACCCGCGATGAACCACAGCGGATGCAGCAGGCCGCCCCCAGGGTCGGCCAGCCAGCGGGCCAGCGGAGCCGAGAGCGCGGCAAGCCCTCCATCCAACATCACGTTGACGGCGATTCGGTTGACCGGACGCCGCCAGTCGGCGGGCTCGTCGGGGTCAGGACGTTGCGAGGCCATTATCCCGACCATATAGCCCAGCCCATTCCATGCTAGAAGAAGCCATGACGACAAAACATCGCGGCAGCCGGTCGTGATCGCCCCCTTCCCGACCCTGGCCTTCCCGTTCCTGCTGTTCGCCACCTGGATCACCGCCGGCCTCGTCGTCGCGGCGACGATCCGCCTGGGCGTCATGGACCATCCGGGACATCGCAGTTCCCACACAAGGCCCACGCCCAAGGGCGGGGGCATCGGCATCGTGGGGGCATTCGTATTGGCGGTGCCCGTCGGGCGCATGCTCCATGGCATGACGCCGCTGGACTTGCCCGTCGCCGCCCTGCTGGCCGCGACACTCCTGCTGGGCGCGATTTCCTGGCTGGACGATGTCTATCAATGGCCACCCCTCGTCAAACTGGGGGCGCAGATCGGGGCAGCTATCCTGGTGGCCATGACACTGCCGCCCCCCCCCGGCCTTTCCGCCATGTTGCCCACGCCCCTGGCCTTTCCAGCCTGGTGGGTCCTGGCGATTTCGGCCCTGGTTTTCACGACCAATGCGGTCAACTTCATGGACGGGCTGAACGGGCTGGTATCGGGGTCCGTCATGCTGGCCTGCCTCCTCCTCGGCACCCTGGCGGCAGGCACGCCCCTCGGGGGCATGGCCCTTCTGCTGGCGGCGGCGCTGGCAGGCTTCCTGCCGTTCAATTTTCCATCGGCCCGCATCTTCATGGGCGATGTCGGCAGCCAGCCCTGCGGGCTTCTGGTGGGCGCATTCGCGCTGACCTGCGCAAGCCACCCCGGCATGACCGCATGGTACGTGGTTCCCATGCTGCTGGGCGGACTGATCTACGATGTCCTGTATACGCTTGTCCGTCGCTGGCGGAACGGTGCCCGCCTGATGGAAGGCCATCGCGAGCATCTATACCAGCGTGCGACACAGAGCGGCCTCTCGCCGGTTGCCGTCACTCTTGTCCACTGGTCGTTCGTCCTGTGGGGAGGAATGGCGGCATACGCCGTCCTGCACGATATCATGGGGGTAGCGGCAGGCCTGATGGCCGCCCTGCTGCCGCAATTGCTGTGGAGCGCCGTCGTCGAACGGCGCGTGCGGCCACCGACCCGGATCGCCTAAGCGGCGAATCGGAGGTCGGCGGCCGAAGAGCCGATCAGTTGGTCAGCGTCAGTTCCAGCCCCTGAGCGGCGCCAGCCAGCCGCGCGCCCTTCGAGATCGTATCGATCTTGATCGTCACGCCATTGCCATTGTGCAGCAGGCTGCCGCCCACACCGCTAACCAGCGTCGCCTCACCATTGCCGGCGACATAGGTGCCGTTGAAATCGTGCAGGTTCTTCAAGTTATAGACGGTGCCCGTGCCTTCGATCTCCGAATATCCAACCGCCGCGATCGACCCGCCCTTGATCGTGAAAGAGTAGGTATGGTGGCCGTAGGTCAGCTTTCCCCTGCCCCATGTCCAGCCGACGCCGACATCGGCGGATTTGGCAACCAACCGGATATGCCCGACGGGCGTACCCAGTTCATCGGCGGCACGGGCGGTCACCGGGCCCGGAAGGGACGTCATCAGAAACGGAACGGCAAGAGCGGCCACGGCAACGAAACGCGATGCCATATGCATGATCTTTCTCCTTCGGTCTGTCCCGATCGGCTGAATCGACGTGCATGGGGAATCGGCACCCCTATGGGCGCGCGCAGGCACGCCGCGGGCGGACCATCGGTCACACCTGGCTATCGGCCCGCTCGTCCGATCGGTCTGTCGTCTTCCAGAATGGAAATGACGGCTGCCCGGACGGGCAGCCGTCCCGCCGAATTCAGCCGGCGGCGCGGCGCGGCGCGCGCTCTTCGCGCACGATCTTGGCCGTGCGCCCGGTCGCCGGCACGCCAGCGGCCTCACCCATGATCGAACGCAGTTCGCGCAGATAGGCCGAGCCCTTCAGCGTGCGCTGCACCAGCACCGAACGGCGATCCATCGGGTCCACCTTGCGGCGGGCCAGATCCAGTTCGCCGAGCCGGTCGAGGGCACGGGTGATGGCGGGCTTGGACACGTTCAGCGCCGCCGCGAGGCCACGGACGGTATGCGCCCCTTCCTCGAGATAGCAGGTGAGGAAGACGCCAAGCTGGCGGGCCGACAGATCGGGCCCGTCACGGCGCACCATGGCAACGATGGTGTCGCGCAGGGTGTTGACCAACTGGTCAGTGGTCGATGAGTTCTGAGCCATAGTGAAAAAGCCTTTCCCGAGGAGGTCGGCAACGCCCCCAAAAAGTTTTGCCGCCAGCGTTCCCGCTCAGGGCCGACGGTCATTCCAGAACCGTATATAGTTTCAGAATGCGGCAGATATAAGCCCGTGCAACGGGGATAGTTCGATCCTTGTCATTATTTCACGATTGCGCGCTGTCCCTTGCATGAAGGATCGGCAACAAAGCTGCGTACACAGCCCGCAAAACCGGGATTTCCCCTCCTTCCGGCCGTCCGGAACGGTAATGATCGTTCCATGCATACAGATCGATATGTGCCCAGCGCACGCCTGTTTTGATGAATTTTTTTAAAAAGAGGGCCGCCGTAAGCGATCCGGCCATGGGTTTTGCCGACACATTGTTCATATCGGCCACCGGACTCCGCAGCCACGAGGCATAATCATCCCATAGCGGCAGGCGCCACAGCGGGTCGCCGCATCCCTCTCCGGCCTCCAGAATCGCCTGCGCGACCCGATCGTCATTGCTGAACAGAGCCGGCAAGTCCGGCCCCAGCGCCACCCGAGCGGCGCCGGTCAGGGTGGCGGCGTCGATCAGCAGGTCCGGGTCCGCATCGCCGGCTTCGGTCAGCAGGTCGCACAGCACCAGCCGGCCTTCAGCATCCGTATTGCCGATCTCCACCGTCTGCCCTGACCGCGTGACCACGACATCCGACGGACGCATGGCGGTGCCCGAGATGCTGTTTTCGATGCATCCCAGGCGAAGCTCCAGGCGGATGGGCAGGTCCCGCACCATCACCAGCCGGGCCAGGGCCAGCATGACGGCAGCCCCGCCCATGTCCTTCTTCATGCGCAGCATCCCGGCCGCCGGCTTGATGTCATAGCCACCGGTGTCGAAGCACACGCCCTTGCCGACCAGCGACAGCAACGGCGCCTTCGGGCCGGCCCGGCTGCCCTCCCAGCGGGCCACGACCACTTTCGGGGCGCGCGCCGACCCGGCCCCGACATGGGCCACGGTCGGATAGGCCCGCGCCAGCTTCCTCCCCTTCACGATCTCCAGCCGCGCGCCCAGCGGTTCCAGCAGGGTGCGGGCGGCGTCGGCCAGTTCGGCCGGCCCCATCAGGTTGGGCGGCGCATTGATCAGGTCACGCCCCAGCCGGATCGCATGCGCGACCTCCGCCCCCGCCGCACCGCCCGCCGGCACGACCAGGCGCGCAATATCCCGGTCTGGCGAGGCCGCACGACCGAACGCGGGCATGCGATAAGCCCCGACGCAGAACCCCAGAACCGCCGTGTCGGGGGCAATACCATCAGGCAGCGCGATCTTCCACGCCCCCGCCGGCAGACTGCTCGCCAGCGTGCCGAACTGAAACGGGTCGGGCCCCGCCCGTACGCCCAGCACCGCCGCGCCCACACCATCCTTGCCCGGCACCAGCCCCAGTTCCCCGACCTGCCCCCGAAAACCCGAATCGCGAAGGAAGGCAGCACCCGACTCACCGACTCGTTCCGCCAGGGTCCCGAGATCGGCCTGGGTGATCGCATGGACCACGCGGACGCCACTGCGTCGCCCCCGTGTGGACGGTAACAGGCAGGGGAATTCTTCAATGGACATCAGCGGCCTCCGCGATCCGAACACCCCCAGCGTGCGTCCAGTACGCAGGCAACGCAACCGGTCAGTACCTTATTCTACAATCGTGACGCGGGTTTTGCTTGCAATCCGTCCGGGGTCATCTGAGCATGGCACCATGATGGGTGCATCCTCGGGGGCCGGGTCCCCCAGTGCCGCGCGACACGCTCTCCATCCTGCGAATGCCAGGAGAATCAGGGCCGTCCTCGGCCCGACCAATACGGGCAAGACCCACTTGGCCATCGAGCGGCTGCTGGCCCATTCCAGCGGCATCATCGGCTTTCCCCTGCGCCTGCTGGCCCGCGAGAATTACGAGCGCATGGTCGCCGCGAAAGGTGCCGGCGCGGTCGCGCTGATCACGGGCGAGGAAAAGATCGTCCCGCCCAACGCCCGCTGGTTCTCCTGTACCGTCGAGGCCATGCCGCTGGACCAGCGCGCGGAATTCGTCGCGGTCGACGAGATCCAGCTCTGCGCCGATCCCGACCGGGGCCATATCTTTACCGACCGGCTGCTGCATGCCCGCGGCATGGTGGAAACCATGTTCCTGGGGGCGGAAACAATCCGCCCGCTGCTGCGCCGCCTGGTGCCGGGGATCGAGATCGACACCCGCCCCCGCCTCTCCAGCCTCACGCATCTGGGCGCCTGCAAGCTCACCCGCCTGCCCCCCCGCTCCGCGATCGTCGCCTTCTCGGCGACCGAAGTCTATGCGATCGCCGAGCTGATCCGGCGCCGGCGCGGGGGCTGCGCCGTCGTCATGGGGCAGCTCTCCCCGCGCACGCGCAACGCGCAGGTCGCGCTGTATCAGGAACGCGAGGTCGATTACCTGGTCGCGACCGACGCGATCGGCATGGGCCTGAACATGGACGTCAACCATGTCGCCTTCGCCGGCCTGTCGAAATTCGACGGCATGCGGGCCCGGCGGCTCTTCCCCGCCGAAATCGCCCAGATCGCCGGCCGGGCCGGACGCGGCATGCGCGACGGCACCTTCGGCACCGCCGGCACCTGCCCCCCTTTGTCGGAGGAAGTCGTCGAGGCAGTCGAAACCCACCGTTTCGATCCGATCGAGCGCCTGTTCTGGCGCAACAGCGATCTGGATTTCTCCAATCCCGAGGCCCTGCTGGCCAGCCTGAGCCGCCCCCCGCCCTTGGTGGGACTGACCGCCGGCAACGAGGCGACCGACGTGCTGACCCTCAGCAGCCTGGCGGCAGTGCCGGATATCCGCAATCTCGTCCGCTCGTCCCGCGCCACCCGGCTGCTATGGGAGGCCTGCCAGATCCCCGATTTCCGCAAGCTGGGCGACGAGAGCCACACCAGGCTCTGCGCGCGGATCTTCACCCATGTCGTGCGCGACCAGCATGTGCCCGAATCCTGGATGGAGGCGCAGATCGCGGGCTTCACCCGGATCGACGGCGATATCGATTCCCTCATGCACCGCCTCTCGGGCATCCGCGTCTGCGCCTATATCGCCGCCCGCCGGGACTGGGTGCGCAACGCCCCCCACTGGCAGGAACGCACCCGCGCGGTCGAGGACCAGTTGTCGGACGCACTGCACGAGCGGCTGACCGCCCGCTTCGTCGATCGCCGCGCCGCCTCCCTGATCCGCCGCCTGGACGAATCCGCCGAGGAAGATCTGCTTTCCGCCGTCACCGCCCAGGGCGAGGTCGTGGTGGAAGGCCATCCGGTGGGCCGGGTGGCGGGCCTGGACCTGGTAGCGGATTCCGCCTCCGCCCTGCCCGAGCAGCGCCTGCTGCTGCGCGCCGCGCGCCGTGCCCTGCGGACCGAGATCCCCCGACGCGTCCAGACACTTACGCAGGCGCCGGACGACGCCTTCGCGTTTTCGGCCGATGGACGGTTCGTCGAATGGGATGGCGGCATGATCGCGCGTCTGCGCGGCGGCGACCATCTGCTCCGGCCGCGCATCGACGTCATGGACAATTCCTTTCTCGACGGCGCGCAGAAGGAACGCATCCGGGCCCATCTGGCACAATGGCTGGACCGCCAGGTGCGCGAGGCGATGGCCCCCCTGTTCGCCGCCCGCGCCGCCGTGGAGGCGGACCCGACGCTGCGCGGCATCCTGCATCGGCTGGAAGAACAGGGCGGCGTAGTGGCCGACAGCCTGTCCGTGCCCCCTGCCCTCCGTGCCCGCCTCAAGGATCTGGGCGTGCGCATCGGCCGGCATGCGGTGCTGATGCCCGCCCTGCTGCGGCCCCATGCCATGCGCCTGCGCGCGATCCTGCTAGCGGCGCGCGCCGGGCGAAAACTGCCCGACCTTCCGCCCCCCGGCGCGGTCTCGGTCCCGGCCGACGGCCCGCATGACGCCATCCTGGCGCAGTTGGGGTGGATCGCCGCCGGCCCGGTGCGCCTGCGCCTCGATATTGCCGAGAAACTGTCCGGCGAACTGCGCTGGCGGGCCCGCAACGGCCCAGTGCCCCTGCCCGACGGATTGCCGTCCCGCCTGGGCGTCAGGCCGGAAATGGTGGCGGCCATCCTCAAGGCTCTGGACATTCCCGTCCGCGCCGCCCGCCCACTGGGCGCCAGCGAATACGGTCCGGCCGCCCCGGCCATGCTGGCGGTGACGCAGGATGCGCGACGCCGCCAACGGCACCGGACGGTTCCCGCCCCCCATGACGGCCCACCCCGCCCGTCCGGAAAGGCGAAGGGCCAGGCAGCAAAACCCACCCGCCCCATCCCCCCCCGGGCCCCGCATCCCGTCCCGGAGGGCCCGTTCGCGGCGCTGGCCGTGCTGAAATCCCCGCGCCGATGAGCCGCGAGCGCACCGCCCCGGATGAAGCCGCGACACAGAGGCTCGATAGCTGGCTGTGGTGCGCGCGCTTTGCCCGCAGCCGGCCCGACTGCGCCCGCATGGCCCAGGCCGGCCTGGTGCGGATCAACCGGCAGCGGACCGAAAAGGCCCATGCGCTGGTACGCCCGGGCGATATCCTGACCTTGCCACCCCCGACCGGCGACGGCGTGATGGTGCTGCGGATCGTGTCGCTGGCACAGCGGCGCGGCCCGGCAACGGTGGCCCGCCTGCTCTACGAGATCGTGCCGGAGCGGGCCCTGTCGCCCGTGGACTGACCGTCGCCGCGCCCCGACAGGCCGGCATGGCGTCTTTGACTTGCCATGGCTTCAAAAGACTTTCATACCAACGCCCATCATAGGCGAGGCTCCCGTTGGCGGCACCTCGCAGGCCCCAAGGCTGATGATGTCGTCGATCGACGTTATCGCAGCTACAGATAATCGGAGATGAACGATGACCTACGTGGTCACCGAAAACTGCATTCGCTGCAAGTTCATGGACTGTGTCGAGGTGTGCCCGGTCGATTGCTTCTATGCCGGCGAGAACTTCCTGGTCATCAACCCCGACGAGTGCATCGATTGCGGTGTGTGCGAACCGGAATGCCCGGCTGAAGCCATCGTTCCCGACAGCGACGACCGCGCTGCCGCCTGGGCCGAGATCAATGCCAGCTATTCCGCCAAATGGCCCAACATCACGCGCAAGGGCACTGCCCCCGCCGACGCCGAGGAATGGAAGGACAAGCCCGGCAAGAAGGACCTCCTGTCGCCGGAGCCGCACAAGGACTGATATCAAGGATTATGGTCTCCAACCGGTAGAGATCAGACGGTATTGCGAGGCAGATTCAGCGTTTCGGCGACATCCCGTGCGGTGAAGAGCGAATCTGCCTCAAGATGCAGTTACTGGTCCTGCTCATGACCAATTCGACCGGCGCATCCACCCACGGCCCCATGCTGCATATCCGCAGGCAGCACTGGCGATTATTCTTGTTTTCTCGCTGCGTGCGGCCGTGGAATGCGACAGCCCGGCCTCTGGGTCTCGTCACTATGATCGACAAGGCCGACACATTGTACGATCTCGAATGCGAATAGAAAGCCCGTTCAGATGATCCCACCTGAACGGGCTGAATGTTAATCAGAACTGCGAAATAGAGCGACGCCCAAAAACTAGGGTGCATCGGACCCTGGACTAATGGAACCAGCCCGATTCCTTCTTCACGGCAGCCTGGCCCTCCAATTCGGCTTTGGCGCCATTTTTCTCCATCAACACCTTCGCACCCTGCGAAACATTCCTGTTCGCATCAGCCTGGGATTGCGTCAGATCAGTTGTGGCGTCCTTCTGCTTCAGCGTGCTGTTGATGATGTCGTTTTCACGAGAGACATCCGTCTTTTTCGCCTGAAGATCCAGTTCCCGGCTCTGGAGGTCCAGTTCCCGCAGCTTGTCCGCGTAGGCCTCATCCTTGGCCTCACGCGCCTCCAACTTGACACGCCGAGCAGCCGCAACGGCTTCAGCCTGACGCCGAGCCTCCTGAACCCTAGCGGCCTGCGCCTGCTCCTGACGCCGCAATTCCGCCTGCTGTGCTGCCCAAGCCTGACGTGCCGCCGCCTCATTTTGATCCTGCGCGGCGGAAACCGCATTAATCTGGTCGGTAAGGCTCTGCGCGAAACCGGAGCACGGCAGGGCAAGAAACGCGAGTAAGGCAACCCGTTTCATTACATTTCCTCAGATCATGATTTCTGCGGCGGAGGGCACTCATGGTTGGGCTGAACGCGGGTTTCGGTTGGGCTCCCTTGAATCATGACAGCCTTGCCCGGCACGTATTCACACAAACGTCCGACTTGAGCGGAGCTGAAGGTCTGATTGCCGTCCTGATACGTAATCGAAACGCCATCGACCAGAGTCTGCCCGGGAACGAGAGACCCGGCGGCCGCGCCGGCGCCGCCGCCACCCAGGCCGCCCAGCACCCCAGCTGTGGTCGAATGCGCTACACCCGCGCCGAGGCCGGCACCAAGACCGGCGCCCAATAGTCCCCCCACGATCTGCGCAGTGCGTTGGTTTTGCGCATTGCTGACCTGGACCCGGGCAGGCATTACAGCAAGAATATTGATCACATGAGCCAACTGCCGTTGGTTGACTTGAGCCGCATTGTAAGTGTCGGCTCTGTTCTCGTCACCAGGCGTCGCACAAGCGGACAGGACCAATGGCGCAGCTAAAGCACAAGAAACGAAAATTCTTGAATTTCTCATATATACATCTCTCATCGCATCCGGGAATGCCGCTATTCGAAAGAAATCATTCCCAAATAGCGATTAAGCATTTTTGTTTCATTTTGTAAAGAAGGCAAAAATGGGGCAAAATTGCGTCATAAACGTGCGCCCCAAGTAGAGAGTTATACGAAAAGAATAATCCCTAAATCGTGTACGGAATGGCGAGCGGCATCGGTTCTGATCCTTTGTGATGCGAGAACCTCATAGATGATGGCGGCAGAGAAGTTTTCCTGACCGAATTTGTCCGTCATTTATCCGCGTGGCCAGCATGCAACCGCTTCTCAGCGAGCAATCCCAGATTCGCTCGTGCCGCCACACCACTTGGCCTCATTTGAACTGAATCCAACACTTCCGGCACGGACATGAAAAAGGCCGGTGAGGTTTCCCTCACCGGCCTTTTTCATGTCTGGCATCCAGCCGGTCCGGGCGCCTTGCGGCACCCGGGAAGGCGGATATCAGCGCGACATCATGTTGATCGAGGTGTCATGCATGATGAACAGCGTGCCGACGATCAGGATAAAGACCGTCAGGACGGTGAAGACAAACGCCATCACGTTCCAGCGCTGCTCCGAAGACGTGTTCATATGCAGGAAGAACACCAGATGAACCACGATCTGCACCGCAGCCAGCACCGCAATGGCAGCAATCGTCCCGGAGGGCGAGAAGCTGTGTGCCATCACGACACCGAAGGCGGCAACCGTCAGCAGGACAGAGATGACGAACCCGGTAAGGTAAGACCCTACACTTCCGTGGCTCGCTCCCGAATGGTCCGTATGCGCGTCAGCCATCAGATCACACTCATCAGATAGACAAAGGTGAAGACACAGATCCAGACGATGTCCAGAAAGTGCCAGAACAGGCTGAGGCAGGTCAGCTTGTTCGTCATGCGCTCGGACAGGACGGTCTTCCCACCCGTCTGGACGATCAGAACCGCCATCCACAGCAGGCCGCAGGTCACGTGCAGACCGTGGGTCCCGACCAGGGTGAAGAAGGCCGACAGGAACGCGCTGCGATCCGGTCCATTGCCTTCCGCAATCATGTGCGAGAACTCGCGGAGCTCCATGAACAGGAAGCCCAGGCCCAGGATGAAGGTCACCCCGAGCCAGCCCCGCAGCGCGCCCAGCTTGTTCTGGTGCGCGCTGATCATCCCGAAACCGTAGGTGATCGAGCTGAGCAGCAGCAGCGCCGTCTCGATCCCGACCCCGTTCAGATCGAAGATGTCCTTGCCGGTGGGACCACCGGCAAACTGGTTACGCATCACAGCGAACACCGCGAACAGCGTTCCGAAGATGATGCAGTCGGTCATCAGATACAGCCAGAACCCGAACACCACGGGAGATTCGTGGTGTTCCTCGTGGGCGTGGGCCGCATCAGCAGTGATATCGTGCGCCATTATTCCGCCGCCTGTGCCGCCAGAAGGTTACGGGTATGCTCGTTCTCGATACGGGCAACCTCGGACGCCGGCACATAGTAGTCGACATCGTTGTTGCTGCTCCGCGCGATCACGGTCGCGATGACACCGATCAGGCCAACGGCCGCCAGCCACCAGATCCACCACACCGCGGCGAAGCCGAGGATCAGGCTGAACATGCCGATGAAGAAGCCCGCGGCGGTGTTCTTCGGCATATGGATCGGCTGGTAGTTCGAACCGGCGGCACGGGTATCGATGCCGGCCTCCTTGTCGTGGGCGAACGCATCCAGGTCATGCACCACCGGAACAACCGCGAAGTTGTAGAACGGCGGGGGCGAGGAGGTCGACCATTCCAGCGTGCGCGCGTTCCACGGATCGCCCGTCAGATCGCGGTTTTCGGCCAGGTTGCGGTCACGGATCGAGACATAGAGCTGCGTCAGCTGGCAGACGATGCCCAGGGCAATCATCACGGCGCCGGCTTCGGCAACCAGCAGCCACGGATACCATTCCGGATTGTCGTAATGGTTCATACGACGGGTCATGCCCTCGAAGCCCAGAACATAGAGCGGCATGAACGCGAAGTAGAAGCCGACGAACCACAGCCAGAACGCCCGCTTGCCCCACGCTTCGTTCAGCTTGAAGCCGAAAGCCTTGGGGAACCAGAAGTTCATCGCCGCAACATAGCCGAAATACACACCGCCGATGATGACGTTGTGGAAGTGGGCGATAACGAACAGCGAGTTGTGCAGCACGAAGTCGGCAGCCGGGATGGCCAGCATGACGCCGGTCATGCCACCGATGGTGAAGGTGATCATGAAGCCGATCACCCAGTACATGGTCGCGTGGAACTCGACGCGGCCCTTATACATGGTGAACAGCCAGTTGAAGATCTTCACGCCCGTCGGGATCGCGATGATCATCGTCATGATGCCGAAGAACGTATTGACGTTGGCGCCGGCACCCATGGTGAAGAAGTGATGGAGCCACACCACCATCGACAGGACCATGATCGAGCAGGTCGCATAGACCATGGTGTTGTAGCCGAACAGCGGCTTGCGCGAGAAGGTCTGCGTGATTTCCGAGAACGCACCGAAGGCCGGCAGAACCAGAATGTAGACTTCCGGATGCCCCCAACCCCAGATGACGCTCAGATACAGCATCTGGTTGCCGCCACCGTCATTGGTGAAGAAGTGCATGCCGAGGTAACGGTCCAGACCCAGCAGGCCCAGGGCCACAGTCAGGATCGGGAACGAGAGCATGATCAGCACGCTGGTGCAGAAGATGGTCCAGGTGAACACCGGCATCTTCATGAACGTCATGCCCGGGGCCCGCATCTTCACGATGGTGGTGAAGAAGTTCACACCGGTCAGCAGTGTGCCGACGCCCGAAAGCTGAACCGCCCAGATATAGTAGTCGACACCGACACCAGGACTGAACTGCTGCTCGGACAGCGGCGGATAGGCCAGCCAGCCGCACTGCGAGAACTCACCGATGAACAGCGACACGTTGATCAGCACGAAGCTGATGGTCGTCATCCAGAAGCTGAGCGAGTTCAGGAAGGGGAAGGCCACGTCGCGCGCGCCGATCTGCAGCGGCACGATCACGTTCATCAGCCCGGTCATGAACGCCATCGCCATGAAGAAGATCATGATGGTGCCGTGGGCCGAGAAGATCTGGTCGTAGTGATGCGGTGGCAGGTAGCCCGGATTGCCGGCATAGGCCAGCGCGAGCTGCGAGCGCATCATGATGGCGTCCGCGAAGCCACGGAACAGGGCAACCAGCGCCAGCACGATATACATCACGCCCAGACGCTTATGGTCGACCGAGGTCAGCCACTCTTTCCAGAGATAGCCCCATTTGCCGTAATAGGTGATGAGCCCAAGCACCGCCAGACCGGCGATCGCGGCACCGGCAAAGGTACCAACAAGGATAGGCACATCGATCGGAATATCCGACCAGCTTAATTTTCCTAACATCGGTCCTATTCCTTCATATTCATGTCGGACATCGCGGACTGCACATGCAACATCTTGCCCGTGCTCTTATCCATGACCATGCCATTGTTGTACTTGGCCACGATCTGGTCGAAGAGGCCGGGTTCGGCATGCGAGAAATACTCGACCGGATTCGCCTCGCTGGGCGCGGCCAGCTTGGGATAGTTCGAATTGTCGAGCTGCTCGGACGCTGCCTTCACCTTCTGGATCCAGGCGGCGTAGTCGTCGTTGCTCAGCGCCAGCGCGCGGAAGCGCATGTCGGAGAAGCCCCGGCCGCTGAAGTTCGCGGACTCGCCGAGATAGTTGCCGGCGGTATTGGCCACCAGGTGCAGCTGCGTCTGCATGCCGGCCATGGCATAGATCTGCGAGCCAAGCTGCGGAATGAAGAACGAGTTCATCACCGCATCGGAGGTGATCCGGAAGTCGACCGGCGTATTCACCGGAAAGGCCACCTGGTTGACCGTGGCAATCCCCTCGTCGGGGTAGATGAACAGCCACTTCCAGTCCAGCGCGACAACCTCGACGTGAATCGGCTTCACGTTGGCTTCTTCTTCGAGCGGACGGTAGGGGTCCAGAGAATGACAGGTCTGGTAGGTCAGCACTGCCAGGAAGAGAATGATCAGGGACGGAACCACCCAGATCACGACTTCGATCTTGTTCGAGTGCGACCATTTCGGCAGGTATTCGGCACTCGTGTTCGACTGGCGGTACTGCCACGCGAACAGCAGCGTCAGAACGATGACCGGTATGACCACAAGCAGCATCGCATAGGTCGAGGTCAGGATCAGGCTCTTCTCCTGGACACCCACGGTGCCCTTCGGGTCGAGCAGTGCCCAGTCACATCCCGCCAAGAGGAACGCTGAGGACAAACACAATAAACTCGATAATCTTGGCAAGATTTTTTTCTTCATCTCACGCCTCGTTGGTTTCGACATCACCCTTGCTCATATGCTCGCTTCGTTCACGGGCCCCCAAAGCAACAACGGCCATGTTTCACGTCTGCCGCGAATCCCGGTGCGGGTCTCTCGCCGTATGTTACATCCGTTGATATCAAACCGCCGTCTACCTCCCTCTCGGAATAGGAGGCCTTCGCCGGATCGATCCCGTCATGATTAGCCGCCGGCTTCTTGGCCTTGATCTTGATCAAGGATCGGAACGGTCAAGCCTCTTTTCCATCCCGCAGGGCCGAACTGGCGCCTCATGTGCCGCCGCGTGCTTCGAGCGTCCTGTCTGCGCAGCTATCCTTTCGTTCATAGTTCTCTTACCGCCTTATCCGACTGGATGGACCTCACAAGCAAGCCTTCACATAATGTTTCAGATTATTTCGAATACGCCAAAGTATCCAAATTAAATCGTTTTATTTCAATGTGGTAATCTGACATGCCCAACATCACATACACGTCATCGCACTCTTTCCATGGAAGAATAAGTCTTATTTTAGCCGAATTTCCACACCGTTCGCGGGCCCGGTCCGTTTTTCTCCCACCTTCGGCCACAGGATAAAAAAAAGGCCCCGCCGTGAGGCGGGGCCTGATTTCCGGCCAAGACATCGAAAGGCGGATTCGCGCGCGCCCTCAATTATCCTGGTTGCTGCGCACACCCATGAACTGCAGCAGGAACTGGAAGAGGTTGATGAAGTTCAGATACAGCGCCAGGGCATCATAGACCGCGCGCTTGGCCGCACCGTCCGGCCCGTCATAATAGGCAACCTGCTGATAGGTCATCTTGATCCGCTGGGTATCGAAGGCGGTCAGGCCGATGAAGATGAACACGCCGACGATGCTGTACAGCATATAGACCATCGAACTGTGCAGGAACATGTTCACCAGCCCCGCGATCACCAGCCCGAACAGGCCCATGATCAGGAACGAGCCGAAGCGCGTCAGGTCGGTCTTCGTGACATATCCCCAGATCGACATCGCCGAGAATGTGCCGGCCGTGACGAAGAAGACGCGCACCACCGATACCCCGGTGAAGGTCAGCAGAATGCTGGACAGGCTGGCGCCCATCACTGCACAGAACGCCCAGAACAGCATCTGCACCGTCTGCCGCGACAGACGGTTCACCCCCAGCGACATGACCAGCACAAAGCCCAGCGGCGCGATCATCGCCAGCATGCCCAGTCCGGTCGGCCGCACGGCCACCCCGTTGGGCGTCATCACAGCAGCGAAGAACGCGGCGCGCAGGCTGGTATTGGCGACCAGATAGGCCACAAGCCCGGTCAGTACCAGGCCCGAAGCCATCCAGTTATAGACCCGGAGCATATAGGCACGCAGCCCCTGGTCGATGACTCCAGCGCCGACCCCGGTGCCAGCGGGTCGGGACATTGTTCGAAAATCCGGGCTGAAAGCCATGACATCCTTCCTTTGTCCGGGCAATTCCGGACGCAACATGTCAGAGATGTGGGGGGAACGGGCGATATTTCAAGGAAAATCATCTCGCTTCCGGATGACTTTTCTGCAACAGAGCCGCCCCCACAACGACCAGTATACTATAAGGCAATGGACGGAATCGCGAAAACCTTCCCGCACGAGGCACGACAGTGAGACTCTTCATCGCCCTCGACATCGGATCGCCGCTCCGCGAAGCGATCGCGGCCATGCGCGGCAGCCTCGCCGGCGTCCGGTGGGTCGATCCCGCCACCTATCATGTCACGCTCCGCTTCATCGGCGAGGTCTCGGGCCGCGACCGGCTGGAGGATATCGACATGGCCCTGTCGGCGATCCGCGCCCCCTCCGTTCGCCTGCAGCCCACCGCGCCAGGCATTTTCGAGCAGGATGGCGGCCGGCAGACCCTGTGGATCGGGATCGAGCGCAGCCCGGCACTGCTGCACCTGCATCGCAAGGTGGATACGGCCATGCGCCGCGCCGCCGGCCTGGCGGTCGAACGAAGGCGCTTTGTGCCTCATGTCACGATCGGCACGATCGCGACCCCGTCGCCGGACATGCTGGCTCCCTGGCTGGCCCGATGGTCCACCCTCCCCCTCCAGCCGGTCGACATCCCGCGCCTGACCCTCTTCCGGTCCCTGCGGGGTCCGGACGAGCCGATTTACGAGAGTCTGGCCGAATACGATCTGGCGGGATGATGGAAGTGCGAATCGTCTCTCCTCACAAAACTATGAACGTAATCCATTCACATGGCGCATATATTTAATTACATTAATGCATATTAATGTTTCGCCCACCGGCTGACCATGTATCACGCATACCTGATCTGCGCATTGAAAAATGACGTGAAATCAATATAATGAGACATATCATGCTGTTGCATGGCAGGGTCTGCAACGATCAACGGTGCCGCCCAGCCTCAGTCCTTCGCCCGAAAAACACAAAATCGTCAGAAGACTGAATTTACAGCATCAGTATGGTCGCACTGGGCCTGATTTTTCCCGGTCCGGGACCGGGGCCGTCGGGTTGTTTTTTTATTGTCACGAGGACATCGGACATGATGCGAGCTGCTTTCCGGAAAGGACGTTCTCTGCGAGGAACGCTTGCCGCCGGAACGATATGCGCCGTCACTCTGTGCGGCTATGCCGCCGTTGCGGCTGACCCAGCTTCAGGCGATACCGGAGAAGCGATCATCCATGCCGATGACCATCCGGGCGACTGGATGACATACGGTCGTACCTATTCCGAGCAGCGCTACAGCCCGCTCGACCAGATCAACCGCTCCAACGTCGGCAACCTGAAGCTGGCCTGGTATTACGATCTGGATACCAATCGCGGCCAGGAAGGCACGCCGCTGGTGGTCGACGGCGTCATGTACGCGACGACGAACTGGAGCAAGATGAAGGCCCTCGATGCGGCCACGGGCAAGCTGCTGTGGGCCTATGACCCGCGCGTGCCCGGCAACATCGCCGACAAGGGCTGCTGCGACACCGTCAACCGCGGTGCGGCTTATTGGAACGGCAAGGTCTATTTCGGCACGTTCGACGGCCGCCTGATCGCGCTGGATGCCAAGACCGGCAAGCTGGTCTGGAGCGTCAACACCATCCCCACCGAAGGCGCGCTCGGCAATCAGCGTTCCTACACGGTCGACGGCGCGCCGCGTATCGCCCGGGGCCGGGTCATCATCGGCAATGGCGGTTCGGAATTCGGCGCCCGCGGCTTCGTCTCCGCCTTCGACGCCGAGACGGGCAAGCTGGATTGGCGCTTCTTCACCGTGCCGAATCCCGAGAACAAGCCGGACAACGCGGCCTCGGACAGCGTGCTGATGAACAAGGCCTACCAGACCTGGAGCCCGACCGGCGCCTGGACCAAGCAGGGCGGCGGCGGCACCGTGTGGGATTCGATCGTCTATGACCCGGTGACCGATCTGGTCTATCTGGGCGTGGGCAACGGTTCTCCCTGGAACTACAAGTACCGCTCCGAAGGCAAGGGCGACAATCTGTTCCTGGGCAGCATCGTCGCGATCAAGCCCGATACCGGCGAGTATGTCTGGCACTTCCAGGAAACGCCGATGGACCAGTGGGATTTCACCTCGGTCCAGCAGATCATGACCCTCGACCTGCCGATCAACGGTCAGATGCGGCACGTCATCGTCCATGCGCCCAAGAACGGCTTCTTCTACGTCATCGACGCCAAGACCGGCGAATTCCTGTCGGGCAAGAACTATGTCTACGTGAACTGGGCCAGCGGCCTGGACCCGAAGACCGGTCGCCCGATCTATAATCCCGACGCGCTCTACACCCTGAACGGCAAGGATTGGTACGGCATCCCGGGCGATCTGGGCGGCCACAATTTCGCGGCGATGGCCTTCAGCCCCCGCACCGGCCTGGTCTATATCCCCGCGCAGCAGGTTCCGTTCCTGTATTCGAACCAGGTCGGCGGCTTCAAGGCCCATCCCGACAGCTGGAATCTCGGCCTGGACATGAACAAGGTCGGCATTCTCGACAAGCAGGACGCCAAGGACGCCTTCATCAAGGACCTGAAGGGCTGGATCGTCGCCTGGGATCCGCTCAAGCAGCAGGAAGCCTTCCGCGTCGACCACAAGGGGCCGTGGAACGGCGGCATCGTGGCCACCGGCGGCGACCTTCTGTTCCAGGGCCTGGCAAACGGCGAATTCCACGCCTACGACGCGACGAACGGCACCGACCTGTTCAGCTTCGCGGCGCAGAGCGGCATCATCGCCCCGCCGGTGACCTATCTGGCGAACGGCAAGCAGTATGTCGCCGTCGAAGTGGGCTGGGGCGGCATCTATCCGTTCTTCCTGGGCGGGCTTGCGCGTACCGGCGGCTGGACCGTCAACCATTCCCGCGTCATCGCCTTCTCGCTGGACGGCAACGCCAAGCTGCCGCCGCAGAACGACAAGGGCTTCCTGCCGGTCAAGCCGCCCGCCGAGTTCGACCAGAAGCGAACCGATAACGGCTATTTCGAATTCCAGACCTATTGCGCGGCCTGCCATGGCGACAATGGCGAAGCCGGCGGCGTTCTGCCCGACCTGCGCTGGTCCGGGGCGATCCGCCACCAGGACGCGTTCTACAACGTGGTCGGTCGCGGCGCGCTGACGGCCTACGGCATGGACCGCTTCGATTCCTCGATGTCCCCCGCGCAGATCGAGGACATCCGGCAGTTCCTGCTGAAGCGCGCCAATGAAACCTACCAGAGGGAGGTTGATGCCCGGAAGAACGCGGAAGGCATTCCCGCTCAATGAGACGCTTCCGCTCGATCTTCCGTTTTTTCCGCATCAACGCGACGCATGGTGAACAGAATGCTCAACAGGCTTAAGGTTGCGATCGGCACGGCGGCGTTCAGCCTCCTTGCCACGGCCGCAATGGCTCAGGCGCCGGATCAGGCGCTGGTCGACAAGGGTGCCTATGTCGCCCGCCTGGGTGACTGCGTGGCCTGCCATACCGCCCTGCACGGGCAGGCCTATGCCGGCGGTCTTGAGATCAAGAGCCCGATCGGGACGATCTACTCGACCAACATCACGCCCAGCTCCGACGGTATCGGCGGCTATAGTTTCGAGGAATTCGACCAGGCGGTCCGCCACGGCATCCGCAAGGACGGCTCGACGCTCTACCCGGCCATGCCCTATCCGGCCTTCGCGCGCATGACGCAGGACGACATGCGCGCGCTCTAT
The DNA here is from genome assembly GCF_014174375.1 of Gluconacetobacter asukensis. GTDB lineage: Bacteria > Pseudomonadota > Alphaproteobacteria > Acetobacterales > Acetobacteraceae > Gluconacetobacter > Gluconacetobacter asukensis. The sequence goes on along the minus strand of NZ_JABEQE010000009.1, from coordinate 128,492 downwards.
GCGTATTTCATGCATGGCGTGAAGCCGGTGGCGCAGCCCAACAAGGCCAACGAGATTTCGTGGCCCATGTCCATGCGCTGGCCGCTGGCGATCTGGCGGACCCTGTTCGCCCCGGCGCCGGCCGATTTCAAGCCGGCTGCCGGCACCGATCCGGTCGTGGCACGCGGTGAATATCTGGTCACCGGTCCGGGCCATTGCGGCGCCTGCCATACCCCGCGCGGCTTCGCGATGCAGGAAAAGGCGCTCGATGCCACCGGCGGCGCGGTCTTCCTGGCCGGCGGTGCGCCGATCGACAACTGGGTGGCCCCCAGTCTGCGGAACGACCCGGTGGTCGGCATCGGCAGATGGTCAGAGGACGACCTGTACTACTTCCTGAAGACTGGCCGTATCGACCATTCCGCCGTGTTCGGCGGCATGGCCGACGTGGTGGGCTGGAGCACCCAGTATTTCACCGACGACGATCTGCACGCGATGGCGAAATACCTGAAGAGCCTGCCGCCGGTTCCGCCGTCACAGGGCAGCTACACGTATGACGCCTCGACCGCCGACATGCTGAACGCGGGCAAGACCGCGTCATCGCCCGGCGCGGACGTCTATCTGCGTGAATGCGCCATCTGCCACCGCAACGATGGCGGCGGCGTGGCCCGCATGTTCCCGCCGCTGGCCGGCAACCCGGTGGTGGTGACGGAAAACCCGACCTCGCTGGTCAATGTGGTCGTGCATGGTGGCGTGCTGCCGCCGACCAACTGGGCACCGTCGGCCGTGGCCATGCCGGGCTATGGCAAGACCCTGTCGGCCCAGCAGATCGCGGATGTGGTCAACTTCATCCGTACCGGATGGGGCAACCACGCCCCGGCGAACGTGACGGCGGCCGATGTCGCCAAGCTGCGTGACACCGGTGCCGCGGTCGCGGGCGTCGGCTTCGGCGCACCGAGCAGCAGCTGGCTGCTTCTGCACCCGCAGCCTTACGGCGCAGGCTGGACCTTCGCCCCGCAGACCCACGCCGGGGTGGATCAGGCGCAGTAATCGCGCCCCGACCAGCCAGGTCTCTGTTCAGCCGCCGCGGGGCCTCCCCGCGGCGGTTTTCTTATGCGCCGCGATCGGGCATAGAGAGGCGATGACCCAGCCTCATCCAGCAGAGCGCATCGTCGTCCTGACCGGCGCCGGCATCAGCCGGGAATCGGGCCTGGAGACGTTTCGCGATGCCGACGGCCTGTGGAGCCGGCATGACATCAACGATGTCTGCACCCCGGAAGGGTTCCAGCGGGACCCGATGCTGGTCAGCCGCTTCTATAACGGGCGACGCGCGGAACTGGCGCATGTCGAACCCAACGCCGCCCATCGGGCGCTGGCGTACCTGGAACAGGCCGCACGCGACGGGCGCTGGGATGGCGAGATCCTGATCGTCACCCAGAATATCGACGACCTGCACGAACGCGCGGGCAGCCGCAATGTCGTGCATATGCATGGCGAATTGCGGCGCCTCCGCTGCATGTCCTGCGGTGCCACACCCGAATGGCTGGATGACTACCTGCCCCAGACCCCATGCCCGGCCTGCCACCGCCCCACCCTGCGGCCCGATATCGTCTGGTTCGGGGAGATTCCGATGCATATGGAGCGTATCCAGGCAGCCCTGGCCGCCTGCGACCGTTTCGTGACGATCGGCACATCCGGCACCGTCTATCCAGCAGCCGGCTTCATCGCCGAAGTCCGCGACCATGCCGACACGCTGGACATCAATCTGGAAGCCCCCGCCATCCCCGCCCTCTTCGACCGTACGCTGGTGGGGCCGGCGACCCGCATGGTTCCCCAATGGGTGGCCGAAACCCTGGGATCATGACGGAGCAGAACAAGGCGGCGGAGGATCTGGCCTCCCTGGTTGCACAGATACGGGCGTGCCGGGTCTGTGCCGACAGCCTGCCGCTGGGGCCACGGCCCGTCCTCCATGTCTCGACCACCGCCCGCCTGCTGATCGCCAGCCAAGCCCCCGGCACGCGGGTTCATGAAACCGGGATCTCGTTCAACGACGCCTCCGGCGACCGGCTGCGAGGCTGGCTGGGCATGGATCGCGAGACCTTCTACGATTCCAGCCGCATCGCCATCCTGCCGATGGGCCTGTGTTATCCGGGGCGCCTGCCCAAGGGCGGCGACCGGCCCCCTCGGCCGGAATGCGCCCCGCTGTGGCGGGCACGGCTACTGGACTGCATGCCCGATATCACCCTGACCCTGCTGGTCGGGTCCTACGCCCATGCGGCGGCCCTGGGGCCCGGCCGGGTGGAAGACCGGGTGCGCGATTTCCGCGCCTATCTCCCCCGCTATTTCCCGCTGCCGCATCCCTCGTGGCGCACCGGGGCCTGGGAACGCCGCACACCATGGTTCGCGGCAGAGGTGCTGCCGGCATTGCGCGCCGCCATCGCCCCCCTGCTGGCGGAACCCAAATAGGTCAGGACGCCGCCGCAGCGTGCATGATGGTGACAACCAGCCCCTCGATCCCGGCCGAGAGGATCTGCACGCCGATGCACAACAGGATCAACGCAGCCAGGCGCGAGACGATCCGCGCGCCGGTCACACCCAGCATCACGACCAGCCGCTCGGCATAGGCGTAGGCAAGCCAGACCGTGGCGGCCACCGCGATCGCGGCGACCGAGACAGCCAGGTAGAAGACGAGCCACGCCGGGGATGCCGGCCGCGAGGCGCTCAGGGCAATGGCAACCGCGATCGAACCAGGCCCCACCGTGAACGGCATGGTCATCGGGAAGAAGGCCATCTCCGTCCAGCTCGGAACGGCGACAGTTCGCCCGCCCTGCATGGCCTGCTTCTCCTTGCGCGCGGCAGCTTCCTCCGGTGCCTGGAGCAATGACCAGGCACGAACGGCGACCACCAGCCCGCCGGCGATGCGCAGCGAATCCACCGTGATGCCGAAGAAGGCGAGGATCGCGCTGCCGGCCCAGATCGAGGCGATCAGGAGCCCCGCCGAATAGAACGCGACCGTCCGGGCCAGCGCCAGGGATTCGCTCCGCTCCCGCCCTGCCGTCACCTGCGAAAAGATCAGGGAGGCACCGATCGGGTTGACGATCGAAAACAGGGCGGGAAACGCCAGCAGGAACGTATTGCTGAAGACCGAGAGCGCGTCCTTCCAGCCGAGGGAAGGAATGGCATGAAGAGCTGGGGACATCGGAACGCATTCCAGGGAGCGATCGTGCGGCAATGCCCGACCAGTCGCCACCAGTCGAAAGCCGCCTATCGTCTTTCCCAGACCGGCCCGCCAGTCAAGCCCCGTCCAGCCGGAGTGCGGGTGCGGCGCCAGCGGTCTGCATGACGGAAATGACATGCTGCACGCTCTGCGGCACGCAGCACAGATACAGATCGTCCCCGGTCTCTTCCACCAGCGGCCAGGATGTCAGGCCCAGATCGTTGTAGACATCCAGCATCGAGGCCCCAACCTGCCAGAATGCCGGCTGCCTGCGCTCCTGCACCGCCAGGTCACGCAACCACCAGATGGCCGAGGCACAGTCGGTCGATGCCCCGGCGGGATCACCCAGGCCAATCAGGAAATTCTCCGTCCTCAGGAACGGCAGCAGGGCCAGGCCGGACTCACCGGGGATCAGCCCGGCAGGCTGGATCGGCCCCAGATCGTCCGCCGCATGGTCCAGCGTGCGATATTCGGCCTCGCCTGCGCTATCCCAGGGCAGTACCGCGATCCGGCCGGGGCGAACCAGCCGGCCGATCATGACCAGGCCGAGCACGACGGCCAGCCCCATGACCCATTGCGCGACGCCGCGAGAGGCCGTGAACAACATCACTTCCCACCAGCTTCCGCCAACCTCGTCCTGCGGCCCCGAGCAGACCAGCACCAACACGCAGCCGATCAGCAGCACCAGCGACAGTCCGGTACGAAACGACAGCGGTTCGCTCAAGATCCGCGCATGCCGATAGTAGGAACTGCGGAACGGCGCGATCAGGACCGCCACCAGCCCCAGAATGCCCGGCACGGCCAGCGACGCCCCACGCAGCAGGGTCAGCGCGGCAGCCCCGACCAGCAGGCCCAATGTCAGTTTCCACGCCAGGGTCACACGCTGCGACAGGCCCACCGCCAGGCCGATCAGTGCCACCCCGATCAGCGACAGCAGATAGTCGCCCGCCACGCCCACCAGATGATGCAGGCCGCCGGCATTGCTCCAGGATGCGGGATCAAGGATCGTCAGCGCGATCAGCAGCGCGCCGCAGATCGAGACCGCCCCCGTCGCCACGACAACCGAGAAATCAGCCTCGCTCTCGCGGATCACATGGCTCGGCCGGACCTCGCGCGGTCCACGCCGGGGCGCACGAGGCGCCGCCTTGCGCGCCAGGGCGGCATCACCGCGCAGGAACAGCTCATGCCCCGCGAACATCAGCCCGGCGAGGAAGAGCGGGATGATGTAATAGAACAGCCGGAAGACCAGAATGGTGCTGACGATCTGCGACGGCGGCAGGTAAGCCCCCAGCGCGAGCATCATCGCACCATCGAACACGCCCAGCCCACCCGGCACGCTGGCCACCAGCCCGGCGGTGTAGGAAGCGATATAGATGGCCAGGAACACGCCATAGCCCAGCCCGATCCCCGGCGGCAGGAAGATGTAGGCAATCCCGGCCGTGGCGGCGACTTCGGCGGCCGCGACCAGCATCTGGGCAAACGCCATCGCCGGCCGAGGCAGCACGATGGTCCAGCGGCAGATCCGCACCTGCGTCAGCCACAGCCCCAGCATGATATAGACCGCCACCCCCGCCCACAGCAGCAGCCCGATCCCCGACAGGACCAGATGCGGCAGATGCGCCCCGATGACCGGAACCGCGCCGGGCTCCAGCAGCAGCACCGCACCGATCAGCGCCCCCGCCCCCAGCAGATAGGTCGCGGAACAGAAGGCAATGATCTGCGCGATATCGAACGGCCCCAGCCCCCAGTTGCCATACAGCCGAAAGCGCACCGCCGCCCCGGAGATCGCGGCAAAGCCCAGATTGTGCGAGAGGACATAGGAACAGAACGACGCGAAGGCCGCCCTGCGGAACGACAACCGGCGACCGACCTGCAAGACCGCCAGGCAATCGTAAAAGGACAGGATGAAATAGGACAGGATCGTGCAGCCGATCCCCAGCATCATGGTCGTGGCCGGTATCGTCCCCAGGGCCGCGCGGATGTCATCCCAATGCAGGTCCCGCACCTCGTGCTGGACCACGACGATCGCAGCGATCATCAGGCCCAGGCCCACGACATGCGGCAGGTGTCGCAACAGGCGTCGCCAGCCCGGTGTCGGCGGCGCCGGCTCCTCCGGCGGCAGGGAGCAATTCAGAACCATGAGAGAGCGAACCCGGCCATGGCAGAACTCATCGCCGGTGCGTCAACCGGCGACGACAGACGCGGTCCCCGCCGACGCCCGAAGCAGCGCCGCCTCGATCAGCGCCACGGTTTCCGCCACACCGTACAATCCGATGAAAATGCCGAATCGCGGCCCTTCCGTCTGGCCCAGCAGAACCTCGTACAGGCAGCCGAACCAGGTGCGCAGCGGTTCGAACCCATGGCGCTTGCCGATCTCGAAGACCAGGTTCTGCAGCGTATCGGGGTCCGCCGTCCCGGCATCCAGCCCACGCAGCATCTCCGCCAGATCCGCCAGCGCCGCACGCTCCCGCGCGTCGGGCTCGCGATAGGTCTTCGAAGGACGCACGAAATCCGCGTAATAGACGATCGCGTGATCCACCAGCCGCGCCAGCATCGGGCAGGTCTCGGGCGAGGCCGCCTCGTCATAGCGATGGATGAACTTCCACAGCACGTCAGGCGTCTCCGCGTTCGCCACGCTGGCCAGATTGAGCAGCATGGCGAAGGTCAGCGGGCTGCCCGCGCTGTCGTCGATCTTCCCGGCATGGATGAACCAGGCCGGATTGGACAGCAGCGCCGCATCATCCCCCTGCGTCCGGGCGCGTGCGACATTGGCCAGATATTCGTCCGCCGCCTTGGGAATGACGTCGAAGAACAGACGCTTCGCCCGCTGGGGCGCGTTGAACATATACTGGCCCAGGCTCTCGGCAGGCGCATAGCGCAGCCATTCCTCGACCGAGATGCCGTTGCCCTTGGACTTGGAGATCTTCTGGCCGTTCTCGTCCAGGAACAACTCATAGGTCAGGCCAGCCGGCGGCTCGCCGCCCAGGATGCGGCAGATCTTGCCCGACAGCTTCACACTGTCGATCAGGTCCTTGCCCGACATCTCGTAATCCACGCCCAGCGCGAACCAGCGCATGGCCCAGTCGGCCTTCCACTGCATCTTCGCATGGCCGCCGGTCACCGGGGTCTCGAACGTCTCGCCATCCTCGTCGGTCCAACGCACTGTCCCGGCAACGGGGTCGATGCCGTCCATGCGCACCTGCATCACCAGCCCGGTACGCGGATGAACCGGCAGAACGGGGGAGTAGGTCGCCCGGCGATCCGGGCCGAGGGTCGGGGCGATAACCGCGACGATCTCGTCATGCACCTCAAGCACCCGGCGCAGCGCCGCATCGAACCGGCCGCTGGCATAATACTCGGTGGAAGACGCGAATTCATATTCAAAGCCGAATCCGTCCAGGAACGAGCGCAGCCGTGCATTATTGTGCGCGGCGAACGATTCGTGCGTGCCGAACGGATCGGGAATGCGCGACAGCGGCTTGCCCAGATGCTGGCGCAGCATGTCGCCATTCGGCACATTGTCCGGCACTTTGCGCAGCGCATCCATATCGTCGGAAAAGGCGAGCAGCCGCGTCGACCGGCCCGTCAGGCGCGTATAGGCCTGCCGGACCCAGGAGGTCCGCGCGACCTCACCGAAGGTGCCGATATGCGGCAGGCCCGAAGGCCCATAGCCGGTTTCCAGCAGGGCGGGCGCATCGGCCGGCAGGGCCTTGCGTTCGACATGGGCGGCCAGCTTGGCCGCCTCTTCGAACGGCCAGGCCTTGGGCAGGGAAGCGGGGTCGAGACGGTTCTGATCGGACATGATGCGCCGGAAGCTATGAACTGAAACCTGATGGGTCAATCCATACCATACATCATCTGTCTGCCAGATGGGCGACAGACGGCGATTTGTCCCCTATATGTTCCCTTGATGGCCACACCGCCCCCCTCCCCGGACCTCCCGCCCGCCCTGGTGGCGCGCCACGGCACCTGTTCGCTGCTGACTCCAGACGGCGAGCTGCTGACCGTGCCGGGAGAGGAAGCCGCACGCCTGCTGCGCGACATGCCGCCGCCCATGGTCGTGCATGCACCGCTGACCGCACGCCGGCTGGGCCTTCCCCCGCTGCCCCAGCCCACACCATGGCTCGACCTGCTGGAACTGTTCCTGTTCGCCATGCCCGGCCGGACGGTCCCGCCCACGGCACGTGGGCTGGCATTGGCCCTGGGACTGGACGATGCGCGGATCGGCGGGGCAGAAGCCGACCTGCTGCCCGATCTCGCCGATATCCTGCTCGACCACATCGCCGCCCGACAGCCGACCCCGGCCGGCGAGGAAATGGCTGCGCTGGCGGTGCGGATGGACCATGCCGGCTGGGCATGGGGCCCCAGCGTGCTGGCGGCCCTGCATGCCACCCACCCGCTCCCGGCGGAAGCTCTGCAACCCGGCGATGCCATCCGCGTCTGGCGCCGCCTGCCGAAATGGGAGGAAACCGCCCCCCGCCCCGCCCCGTCCAGCCTGCCGGTGCCAATCACCGATGCCCGCCGCCGGCTGGCGGAAATGCTGGGCGCGCAGGCGGAAACCCGCGCCGGCCAAGCCGATTTCGCCGGCGCGGCCAGCGCCGCCTTCGCCCCGCGCCTGACACGGGGCGACCCGCACATGGTGCTGGCCGAAGCGGGAACGGGCACCGGCAAGACCCTGGGCTATGTCGCCCCCGCCAGCCTGTGGGCCGAACGCAATGGCGGCTCCGTCTGGATCAGCACCTATACACGGCACCTGCAACGCCAGATCGAAGGCGAACTGACGCGCCTCTACCCCGACCCGGCCATCCGGCGACAGCATGTCGTCCTGCGCAAGGGACGGGAGAATTATCTGTGCCTGCTGAACATGGAAGAGGCCGTGAATATCGCCGGCAATCGGGGCGGCCCGTCAGGCGGCATCGTCGCGCTGTCGCTGCTGGCCCGCTGGGCCGGTATCACCGCGGATGGCGACCTGATGGGCGGCGACCTGCCCGGCTGGTTCGGCGACCTGTTCGGGCGCGGCACCATCGCAGGCGTGGCGGACCGCCGGGGCGAGTGCATCCACGGCGCCTGCCCGCATTATCAACGCTGTTTCGTCGAACATTCGATCCGGCGCGCGCGCCAGGCCGACCTGGTCATCGCCAATCATGCGCTGGTGATGACCCAGGCCGCATGGCACGCCATGGGCGGTGACACCGCCTCGGACGAAGACAATATCCCCACCCGCTACGTGTTCGACGAAGGCCATCATGTGATGGACGCGGCCGATAGCGCCTTCTCCGTCGAACTCTCGGGGCTGGAAGCGGCGGAACTGCGCCGCTGGCTTCTGGGGGCGGAAGGGGCACGCTCCCGCGCCCGTGGCCTGAAACGCCGCCTGGACGATCTGGTAGTGGGGGATGCCAGGCTGGAATCCCCGCTGGATGCCGTCCTGCAGGCTGCCCACGCCCTGCCCGCGCCCGGCTGGTCGGGCCGTCTGGCCAACATGCTGCGCGCATCCACACCTGCACCACCCGCCGACGATCCGGCCTCGATAGCGGCGCCCTCTCCCGAGACCCTGCCCAATCCGTGCGAACAGTTCCTGCACCTGCTGGCCTGCCAGGTCCTGGCACGCAGCCGGGCCGGCGACCCCGCCCAGTCGCCTGCCATGCAGCAGGGCTCCATCGAATGCGACCTGCACCCGCTGGCCGAGAACGTGTCGCCGGCCGCAGCCACGCTGGCCCGGGCACTGGACCGGCTGTCGGTCGCCCTGCGCACCCTGGTCGATCGGCTGCTGGAGCGGCTGGATGACGAATCGGGCGAACTCGACCCCGCCACGCGCGAGCGGATCGAAGCCGCCGTGCGGACGATGCGCCGCCGCGCCCTGAGCCGTGTCGACGGATGGAGCGCGATGCTGCGCGCGATCGGCGAGACGCGTGACGACACCCAGCTCGGCGCCCCGCAATATGTCGATTTCATCCGCATGGACCGGCGCGAGGGACAACGACCCGGCGAGCAGGATGTCGGACTGCACCGCCACTGGCTGGACCCGACCATTCCCTTCGCCACCGTGCTGGCGGCGCCGGCGCACGGGGTCCTGCTCACCTCCGCGACCCTGCGCGACGAAAACGGAAGAGGCGACCCGGAGGAAGCCGAACGCGCATGGGAGGCCGCCGAGGCCCGGACCGGCGCCAGCCACCTCCCCTCGCCCGCGCTGCGGGCATCGCTGGCCAGCCCGTTCGATTACCGGCACCAGAGCCGCGCCTTCATCGTGACCGACGTGGCCCATGACGATATCGGCGCACTCGCCGCAGCCTATCGTACATTGTTCCTGGCGGCCGGTGGCGGAGGCCTGGGCCTGTTTACGGCGATTTCCCGCCTGCGTGCCGTGCATCGGCGCCTGTCGCAACCGCTGGAGGAAGCGGGCATCCCGCTTTATGCCCAGCATGTCGACGGCATGGATAACGCCACACTGGTCGATATCTTCCGTTCGGAAGAAAATTCGTGCCTGCTGGGTACGGATGCGATGCGCGACGGGGTGGATGTACCCGGCCGGTCGCTGCGTCTGGTGGTGTTCGAGCGCGTGCCATGGCCCCGCCCCGACATCCTGCATCGCGAGCGCCGCACGCATCTGTCGCACGGGGCGCCGGGCGAATATGACGACCGGATCGCGCGCCTGCGCCTGCGCCAGGCCTTCGGCCGACTGATCCGCAGCACCGGCGACCGGGGCGCGTTCGTCCTGCTCGACCGGCGGGCGCCATCACGGCTGATGTCGGCCTTCCCCGACGGCGTCGTCATCCGCCGGGCCGGCCTTGCCGAAACCGCGCGGGAACTGGAAGCATTCCTGCGCGCCTCGGCGGACGGGGAGCACGCAGGGCCCCCCGCCCCGTAATCTTGCCGTCAGAGCGGCTTGAGGTTCGATGCCGCCGCCTTGCCGCGCTCGGTCACGACGTCATAGCTGACGCGCTGGTTCTCATTCAGCCCCCGCAGGCCCGCCGCCTGGACGGCGGTGATGTGCACGAACACATCCTTGCCCCCGTCCTCGGGCATGATGAAGCCAAAACCCTTGGTTGCGTTGAACCACTTCACGGTACCCGTCGCCATAGTCACTTCGTCCCTTGTTGCCGGCATGATGCCGCTCGATCGATGTCCGTCCGACACGCGATACCCGACGGGCCCACCCGCCGACGATCAGCATCGATCCAGATGCGATTATGGGCGCACGAACCCTGCCGGTTTGTCAAACCATCCGAACGCCGGAAATTCTAAAAAACGAGCATGTCATGTCATCGCCATGCCGATCTTCCAGCCTCCGGAATGAGAGGATGCGAGACCCGAATCCCTGTTGTCGAACAAAAAAAGAGCCGCCCGCGAACGGACGGCCCTTCTTTTCTTGCCGAAACCGGCAGCATCCGGCCCGGGCGCGAAGCCCGGACCGGCAGGCTGATGGATCTTAGAAATCCATGTCGCCCATGCCGCCCATGCCGCCACCGGGAGCCGGCGGGGCCTTCTTTTCCGGCTTCTCGGCCACCATCGCTTCGGTGGTGATCAGCAGGCCGGCAACCGACGCCGCATCCTGCAGCGCGGTACGGACGACCTTGGTCGGGTCGATGATACCGGCCGCGACCAGATCCTTGTAATCGCCGATCTGGGCGTCGAAGCCATAGTTGTAGTCGCTGACTTCCAGCACCTTGCCGGCGATCACCGCACCGTCTTCGCCCGCATTGTGGGCGATCTGGCGCAGCGGAGCCTGCAGGGCCTTGCGGATGATCTCCGCACCGACGCGCTGGTCGGCATTGTGGAACTCCAGATGGCTCAGCGCGGTCGACGCACGCGCCAGCGCCGTGCCACCACCCGGAACGATGCCTTCCTCGACGGCGGCGCGGGTCGCATGCAGCGCGTCGTCGACGCGATCCTTGCGCTCCTTCACCTCGACCTCGGTCGAGCCGCCGACGCGGATGACGGCAACGCCACCGGCCAGCTTCGCCAGACGCTCCTGCAGCTTCTCGCGATCGTAGTCCGAGGAGGTCTCCTCGATCTGCGCGCGGATCTGCGAGCAACGGCCCTTGATGTCGTCGGATGCGCCGGCACCCTCGACGATCGTGGTGTTTTCCTTCTCGATCCGGACCTTCTTCGCGCGGCCCAGCATCGCCAGGGTCACGGTCTCCAGCTTGATGCCCAGATCTTCGCTGATCACCTGGCCACCGGTCAGGATCGCGATGTCTTCCAGCATCGCCTTGCGACGATCACCGAAGCCCGGCGCCTTGACGGCAGCAATCTTCAGGCCGCCACGCAGCTTGTTGACGACCAGGGTCGCCAGCGCTTCGCCATCGACATCTTCCGCCAGGATCAGCAGCGGACGGCCGGACTGCACAACGCTCTCGAGCAGCGGCAGCATCGGCTGCAGCGACGACAGCTTCTTCTCGTGGATCAGGATGTAGGGATTGTCCAGATCGGCAACCATCTTCTCCGCATTCGTGATGAAATACGGGGAGATATAGCCACGATCGAACTGCATGCCCTCGACGACGTCCAGCTCGGTGTGCAGGCCCTTGGCCTCTTCCACCGTGATGACGCCCTCGCTGCCGACCTTCTGCATGGCCTGCGAGATCATCTCGCCGATCTCATGCTCGCCGTTGGCGGAGATCGTGCCAACCTGCGCCGTCTCGGCCGGGGTCGTGATCTTCTTGGTGTTCTTCTTCAGCTCTTCGACGACGGCCTTGACGGCCTTGTCGATGCCGCGCTTCAGGTCCATCGGGTTCATGCCCGCGGCCACGGCCTTGGCACCCTCGCGGATGATGGCCTGGGCCAGCACGGTCGCGGTCGTCGTGCCGTCACCGGCGACGTCGTTGGTCTTCGAGGCCACTTCGCGCACCATCTGGGCGCCCATGTTCTCGAACTTGTCGGCCAGCTCGATTTCCTTGGCGACCGACACACCGTCCTTCGTGATGCGCGGCGCGCCGAAGCTCTTGTCGAGCACGACGTTCCGGCCCTTCGGGCCCAGGGTCACCTTCACCGCGTCGGCCAGAATGTCCACGCCCCGCAGCATGCGCTGGCGTGCGTCACCGCCGAACTTTACGTCCTTGGCTGCCATTTTAGAATTCTCCTGTGGGAAACTCGTCGATCAGAAAGGAAAGAGGAAGGACTTCAGGCGATCACGCCCATGATGTCGCTTTCCTTCATGATCAGCAGCTCCTCGCCATTGATCTTGACCTCGGTGCCCGACCACTTGCCGAACAGCACCTTGTCGCCCGCCTTCACGTCGAGGGCGACGATCTGTCCCTGCTCGTTCCGCGCGCCGGGGCCGACCGAGATGACCTCGCCCTCCATCGGCTTTTCCTTGGCGGTGTCGGGGATGATGATGCCGCCAGCCGTCTTCTCTTCGCCGGTCAGGCGACGGACGACCACACGGTCATGCAGGGGCCGAAAATTCGTCATTATGGATCGCTCCACATCAAAAAAGGTAACGCCCTTGAATAAGCAACGCCACCGGGTTGGCACGCGCGCCAGAGCCGCGTCGCTTTAGCACTCTCCTTGCGAGAGTGCCAACAAACAGGTAGGTGCCCACCCCGCCCATGTCAACGCTTTGGCAGCACTTTCTTTCGATGACTGCCAAGTTTCTGGGAATAAAGAATTTTTGTTGAAATGCGCCCGGCCGATCCCGCAGGCTGACGATGTATCCACAACCGTCGATCCCGCACCGAGGTGTCCATGTCCTTGCGGCTCCAGCTCAACGACTACCGCCTGACGACCGCCGAGATCCTCTATCGCCTTCCCGACCATCCGACCCTGCTCCAGACCTATATCTGGCAGGAACTCGATCTGGCGCCGTCCTATCCGCAGCTCCGCCGGTTTCTCGATTTCTGGACCCGTTCGCTGGAGGGCCAACTGCACTCGGTCAAGGTGGCGCAGCAGGCCCTGATCGGCCCTCCGGCACTGCGCCATGCCTCGACCTGTCTCACATTACATTGACCGCCCAACATTGACAGCACAGGGCTGGCAGGCCGCCAGGGTCATGTCAGCCCTGCCCGTCCCGCTCGGTCCCGGAGGGCAGCCGCGCGCCATCCAGCGTGCGCCGGGCCCGATCGGCCTCCTGCCGGTCGCGATCGCGCTCGGCGGCCGTCCTGCCATGCAGGGCGCGGTTCGTCGCCGCCACGGCGGCCTGTTCCGCGCGGGCCTTACGCTTGCGCGCCAGCCGCAGATTGACGATCTCAGCCATGGCGCCACTCTACCGGCCATCGTTGGCACAGAAAAGGACCCGCCCATGAGCCAGACCATTACCCTGACCGCCTCGGACGGTCACACGCTTTCCGCCTACAGTGCCGGCCCGGCCGATGCCTCCCGCGCGCTGGTGGTGGTGCAGGAGATTTTCGGCGTCAATCACCATATCCGCACGGTTGCCGACGCCTTCGCCGCCGAGGGATACCGCGTCATCGCCCCGGCCCTGTTCGACCGCGCGGAACGCGGTGTGGAACTGGCCTACGATCAGGAGGGGGTACAGAAGGGCCTTAAACTGCGCGCCGCAATCCCGCCCGAAGACACATTGCTCGATATCGTCGCCGCCGCACGGGCGCTGGGGCTGGAACCGGCCCATACCGGCATCATCGGCTATTGCTGGGGCGGCACGCTCGCCTGGCAGGCTGCCTGCCGGACCGACAGTTTCGGGGCGGCGGTCGGATGGTATGGCGCCGGCATCGCCGCCGAGCGGAACCTGCTCCCCCGCTGCCCGGTGGAACTGCATTTCGGCGAGACCGACGGATCGATCCCGCTTTCCGATATCGCTGCCATCCGTGCCGCCCATCCTGATCTGCTGATCTACATCTACCCCGATGCCGGGCATGGGTTCGGCTGTTCAGAACGCGCCAGCTTCAATGCTCCGGCGGCGGAACTGGCCCAGACCCGCAGCCTGGCCTTCTTCGACCGGCAGCTCTGAGCCTCCCAACGGCAGCCGCCTTGCAGCCAGCATGATACCTGCAGAAATATCACGAATATGTGTTGGTCAGCCACATAGGGAACATGACCTTCTGCTTCTCATCACAAGATCGCCCGGCGCGGATCACATCATCAGTCAAAATATTTGCATCGACGCACATAACCGCCGGGCATGTCTCGCGTTCACGTCGTTGACGGGCAAGATGCCCTTGAACTGTTGATGAGCGAACCGAGGCAATAGGCGGATCATGCCGAATCTGGTGCTGGACGGGTGCAAGCCGACATCTGCGACGGGGCGGCGCTACGTGCGATCCTTACCACACACTGTTCCGACAGCGTGATGTATCTGGGACACAAGGAAGCACGACATTTGCAAGACATCGACACGCGCTACGGGGCGTTCAGAATCCCCACGGCAGAAGATGACCTTATCGGCCGTTTTCTTGCCCATTATGGCGAATGGGCATGGGATGAAGTCTCCTTCGTCGCCTCCATAGTGCCGGAGAACGCACGGATTCTGGATATCGGCGCGTGCTTCGGTACCTTCGGCCTTGGCATCTCGTTGCTGCGCAAGATTTCCCATGTCTGTTTCGTAGACGCCAATCCGGCAGTCATTCCCTTCCTGACCCATAACGTCGCCAGCAACGCACGCATCCCCCATACCATCAAGGAGAATTTGATCGGGAGGGCGGGTATGAAGGTGGCCGCTGCTCATGGCGATCCAGGCAACATTGGGGCCACATCCTTTACCCCCGACGCGTCGGTCCAGACCTCGCAACCCACAGTGCCGGCAATCAAGGAGCTGTCCGATCTCTGGCAGGAGGAGGGACCGTTCGACTTGATCAAGATCGATGCGGAGGGAATGGAACTCAGCATCCTCGACAGCCATGCCCGCCTCCTCTCCCAAGGCCAGGTAACCCTCTGGCTGGAATGCAATGAGGATGCCCAGTCCCTCGCGCTCTGCGAACGATTATTATCCTGGGGTCTTGAGGTCTTCTACTTCGCCTTCCCCAGCCACAATCCGGAAAATTTCCGTCACGCGGCCACCCCGATCTTTCCCTTCGCCTTTGAAGCCGGCCTGCTGGCTGCCCCCCGCTTCCAGCCGGTCCTGGACGAAAAACTGCGCGCCCATAACTGCATCCTGCGCACGATCAGCAGCGTGGCGGACCTGCGGGAAGCATTATGGGAGACCCCCCGCTGGGGCATGCCGGAATGGGAGGGCAAGGACGTCCCGGCCGTCGCGGCTCGGGCCGGACATTACATGCGCGGCGAAGATTTCGAGACCTTCCTGGCGCCCGGCTGGCATAATGGCGAATTGATCGGAGACAGAATTACAGCACTGGAGCGTTCTGCGCGCGACGCCCTGCGCGAAGCTCATGAACAGAACACGATCCAACAGCAGGCACTGAACGATTTTTCAGCACGCTACCAGGATCTGACAGACAGCTTCGTGCACGAGCAGACAGCCCATGCCGCGGCCCAGGCGCACAATCAGGAACTGGTTGACGCACTCGCGCATCGAGCCGGCGCACTCACGGCAGCACAGGCGCACAATCAGAAGCTGGTCGACGCACTCGCGCATCGTGCCCGCGCACTGACGGCAGCCGAGGCGCAAATCCAGCGCCTTGAGAGAGAACTTGCCGCCACGACGGCCCATATGCTCGATCCGATCGCCGAAGCCGGAAAGTATCTGGAAAGCACGATCCGCGATGATCTCAGAGACAAGGAATTACAACTCGACCAAATGCAATCTCTGGTCGATTACCACTCCGGGCAGACCATTGTTCTACAAGATGTACATCAACAGCTACAAAATCGAATCAGGGACATCGAAATCAGTACGATCTGGCGGGTAACATCGCCGATGCGGCAGATTGCCGAGAAGCATCCGACGATCCAGAAGCTAGCCCGCGCAGGACGCCGCGTCGCGGCCAGCATTCGCAATAAATATTTCAAGAACTGAACGAAGCGCCAACCTGGGATCGGGCCATGAACGACCATATTGCGGCTCTCGAACATTTCTTCGACAGAACATTTTACCTTCGTTCCTATCCCGATGTGGCGGAACTGCGCATCGACCCGCTGGAACATTATTGCGCGACTGGCTGGCGAGAGGGCCGCAACCCCAGCATCTCCTTCGATACGGGCTTCTACCTGCAGCGAAATCCCGACGTCGCCAAAGCCGGGATAAACCCCCTGCATCACTATGTCTTCGCTGGCCGACATGAAGGACGAAAAGCCATTCCCCCTTTGCGGGACATGCGCGCACGCGTCCAGAATAGCTTCCGGGCAAAGTTGGATATAAACCCGGCCCCCACGATACCAGACGAGGGCGTCCTGTCGGCAGGGCGCCTGTCCAGCCTGTTGCAAGCCGGATTCCTCGATGGACCGACCATCCTGTCGGTCAGTCATGACGACTACCGCAAGAATGTCGGTGGCGTGCAGAAGCTGATTTCGGTCGAGCAGGCGACCTGCTCGGAGCATTCATGGAATTATCTGCATCTGTCTCCTGCCTGCCCCCGACTGGGCTTGGCCGGTCAGGTCCCAGGGCTGCCGGTCGCCTTGTCCGTTTGCCTGAATGGCACGAGACTGGGCAACGCCACGCCGGCCAGCCTGATCCAGGCACTTGTCCACGCCCGGCCGAAAGGCCATCCGGTTCACGCCGTCATCCACCATCTCATGGGCCATGCTCCCGAGGATATCGGCGACATCATTCAGGCCGTATGTCACGATCGCATCATTGTCTGGACCCACGATTTCTTCACCCTCTGCAGCAGTGTCCAACTGCTGCGCAACGATACCGTCTATTGCCATGCGCCGCCCTCCCACTCGATGGCCTGCGGAATCTGTAGCCATGGCGAGGATCGGCCCGCTTTCCTGGCCCGCATCGAGGCCTTTTTCACGCGCTTCACGCCATGCGTCATGGCGCCATCCGAAGCCGCGCTGGCCCTCTGGCTGAAGCATGCTTCCTTTTCTCATGCCATTGCCCTGGCTCGTCCACTTGGCCGATTGCTGCTCAGTGACTCGCACATTCCGTTCGAAACGGGCATCACCGGGCGTCCGATCAGGATCGCCTTCCTCGGTCAGCGAGCCTACCCGAAAGGATGGCCGGTCTTCCAGAATCTGGCCCAGCATTTCCAGAACGATCCTCGCTATGAATTCCATCATATCGGACTGGCGCATTCCGTTCCTGCGGCGGGGCACATTATCTATACACAAGTCAATATTGCCCCTGACGGGCCAGATGCCATGATCAGGGCCGTCGTCGCCCGAAACATCGACGTGGTCGTCAACTGGTCGCTTTGGCCCGAGACCTTCTGCTACGCAGCCTACGAGGCTCTGGCCGGCGGCGCCTTCCTGCTGGCACCCGACGGAGAAGGCAACGTTCCCGTCCTCCTGCGCCGCTCTGCCCCCGGACAGGGTCTTCTTCTGGAAAGCGAAGACGAACTGGTGGCGCTTCTCGCCACCGGCAAATTATCGAACATTCTGAAACTTTCCAGCCGCCAACGCGGCTATCTCCTGGCCGAGGAGGGTAGCATCGCCTGGCTCCGCGATCAGCGCGAACAAGAAATGACCAGCCGTTCAGAGCTCTTGTCTGAGGTGCAGGATGACTAAAGTACAATGCTTCACAAGTGCTTCGTTTTCCTATCTCGATCGCGTCCGCGTTCTGGGCGAGACCCTGCATCGCCATCATCCGGACTGGGCGTTCACGTTCTGCCTGTCAGATATCGAACCCGAAGGGTTCGTCTTCAACCTGGATGAAGAGCCAATCGATGCCCTCGTCCGCATCGGGGAGCTCGGAATACCCAATCTCGATTCATGGATGTTCGAACATGACATCGTCGAACTCTGCACGGCCGTAAAGGGAAAGATGCTCTGCCGCCTGCTGGAGCAGGGTGCTGAAAAAATCGTCTATATTGATCCTGACATCGCGATTTTCGCGGATCTGACGGATATCGAACGTGCATTGGATACCCATAACGTCATCCTGACGCCTCATCAGCTGCGGCCGGACACCAGCGAGATCGCCATTCGGGACAACGAAATCGGCTCCCTGAAATTCGGAATCTACAATCTTGGCTTCGTGGCCGTATCCGGGCGCCCCGAAGGTCGGCGTTTCGCCGAATGGTGGCGTGACCGGCTCCTTTCCTTCTGCTTTGACGACGTTCCCAACGGGTTGTTTACCGATCAAAAATGGTGCGATCACGTTCCCGCATTCTTTGACGACGTGCTGATCCTGCGTGATCCGGGCTATAATGTTGCCAGCTGGAATCTCAGCCAGCGTCCGATTGCAATTGATTCCAACGGCGTCATTCGCGCCGCCGACAGCGTACTGCGCTTCTTTCACTTCACCAAGGTCACATGGGCCGGCGAAGTCATGCTGGAACGCTATTGCGGCAACCGTATCGAAGTCTTCGAACTGATGTATTGGTACCGGGACCAGTTGGCGCAAAAGGCACCAAAGGGCCTGCCGGAACGCTGGTGGGCCTTCGCCCGTTACGAGAGCGGCAACCCGATCCCTCCCCAGCACAGGCTGGCTTATCGACAGGATGGCGCTCTCCGGCGGCAATTCCCCCACCCGTTCTCCAGCGGCGCAAACTCATTCGAAAATTTCATGAAGGAACGGGAAGTACGCTGATATTGCGGCGACAGAAGGAAACGGCGCATGCCATCCATGCCCTGACGAACGCACACGAGGAAATTTCTTACCCTCGAAAGACCCGACTACGCGCCGGCGTCAGGAGAGAGCCGGCGTCCAAATCGCTGCATTATGGGTTTTTCAAAAAAATACCATGACGCAGACGCAAACAGGATGGTCAGGATAAGGATCGTCGGCAAGGCCTGCGGGCCGGAAAGCCAACCCAATCTCTTGAACGCCTCGATAATGGACAGATGCCATAAATATATCCCGTAGGATATCGTGCCCAGATATCTGAATGGTGCTGAAATCAGCAGCAGGGATTTCTGATTAACGGAACATGCCGACAACACAAGAAGACCACAAGAGACACAAAACAGCGTCTTGTAACTCACCACCATCCATTCCGAATCCCAATATATTGCATTATGCCAATATACGAGAAACGATATGCCTCCCATGAGTACGGTCGCCGCAGGAAATACCCATAGCCGCGCAGAATTGGTCGTTATAAACCGCCGCCCTTCCCTTGTGCGAACAAACCGTGCCAGCAGAATCCCACAGGCAAATTCATCCAGCATTCCCGGCAATTGAGTCGCATAGACAAAGCGGGGAAACACCCCGAGCGGTCCCGAGATATCCGTTACATGATAGATGAATAACCGCCACGTCCAGGCAATCGCAACGGCGCCAACCCCGATGATCCAGGGCGGACATTGGCGCAGCCAGACGGCCACGAACATCATCAGAACATAGAACTGCGCCTCATCACCCAAAGACCAATTGACACCGTTTATTCCACCCTGGTGCATCAAGAATAAATTGTGAATAAATAACGCATGCGTCGCGAATTGCTTCCATCCATCCAGACTGAAGAACATGAAAGGATATATATAGACTACAAACACGACACACGTCGCATAATGCAGCGGCACAATGCGTAATATCCTGTGCCGTGCAAAATGCGCCAGGAATTTTCTTCTATCCGCAGTCTTATCAAGGGTGGAAAAAGCCGAGAGGCTTATTACAAAACCCGAAATGACAAAGAAAAGATCGACCCCCATCCACCCCGTGCGAAACCACACCAGGGGACCCGAGGTCGGAAATCCAACCCAGTTGAAATGCATGATCACATGATAGACGACGACGCTTATCGCCGCGAAGCCGCGCAGCACGTCGATAAACGGAAAGACCATGGGACGTAGCGCCCCCCGCCAAGGAAGATACTACGTCCCATATTTTATAATTCTTTTCAACAAAATCGGCCAGAAAGCCGGCCCGGAAGGTTGTCCACCTTCACCACAGGACCGGGGCCGCCAGACAGGTGCGCCGGGCACATCCCGGCGCACCCCGCCGGGACATCAGCCGCGCGACAGCACCCGGCCCGCAACGGTCTCCAGCTTCGCCAGCAGGACCGGGTCGCGCTTCTCAGGGGCGGTAATCAGCGCATGCTCCAGCGCCCGGTCGCACCCGGCCGGGCACAGGCCGCGCGGACGGCCCAGGGTCGGGATCACCGACTTGACCAGCGCCCGGGCCCGGTCGGCATTCGACATCATGACCTTGACCACGGCATCGACCGTCACGCTGTCATGGTCCGGATGCCAGCAATCATAATCCGTCACCATCGCGACGGTCGCGTAACAGATCTCCGCCTCACGAGCCAGCTTGGCCTCCGGCATATTGGTCATGCCGACCACCGAGCACCCCCAGGAGCGATAGAGATTGCTCTCGGCCTTGGTCGAGAATTGCGGGCCTTCCATCACCAGATAGGTGCCGCCGCGCGTCACATCCAGCTTCAGCTCCCGCGCCGCCTCTTCCAGCACGTCACCGATACGCGGGCACAGCGGATCGGCCACCGACACGTGGGCCACGCACCCGGTGTCGAAGAAGCTCTTCTCCCGCGCGAAGGAACGGTCGATGAACTGGTCGATAATGACGAAATGCCCCGGCGGCAATTCCTCCTTCAGCGAGCCCACGGCCGACAGCGACACGATGTCGGTCACGCCCGACATCTTCAGCGCCGCGATGTTGGCGCGGTAGTTCAGGCGCGACGGCGGGATCGGGTGCCCCCGTCCATGACGCGGCAGGAACACGCAGCGCACGCCGTCCAGCCGGCCGAACAGCAACTGGTCGGACGGCAGACCCCACGGAGTCTCGACCGTGCGCCACTCCTTCTCTTCCAACCCGTCGATATCATACAGGCCCGATCCGCCGATCAGGCCGATCACGGGTTCGACGGCGTCCTGCGCAGACGAAAGGGGGGCGGTTTCAGTGGACATCGGACCAGACTCTCCGTTTCAGAAGGAACACCAGGACGGCAAGGAACAGAAGATACAACACCACCTGCATACCCAGGCGATGGCGCGCCTCCAGATGGGGCTGCGCCACCCACGCCAGGAAGGTGGTGACATCGCGCGCCTCCTGCGCCGTGGTGGCGGGCGTGCCGTCGGTATAGACAACCTGCCCGTCGCGCAATGGCGGCGGCATCGCGATTTCCCGACCGCTTGCATAGGGATTGTACACCGCACCGGCATGGCTGGGGCGATAGGCCGCAGGAGGCTCCCGGTAGCCGGTCAGCACCGCATAGATCCGGTCCGGCCCGCCCGGATAGACCAGCGCCAGCCGTGACTGGTCCGGCGGCGCCACACCGTTATTGGCTGCCGCAGCGGCCTCCGGGTTGGCGAACGGATCACGGAAATGATCGGCCGGCGTCGCAGCCCGCGTGACCGGGTCGCCCTGCGCATCCACCCCACCCGGCACCTGCTGCGTGGCCGCGATCCGGCTGACCTGCTCCATGGTCAGCCCCATCGCCGCCAGGTCGCCATAGGTCATGGATTTCATGCCATGGCAGGCCGAACAGACCTGGGCATAAACGGCGTAGCCCCGCTGGACGGCAGAGAGATCGAAACGGCCCAGCGGCCCCTCGAAGCTCCAGACCTGGTGCGGCGGCCGATCATGCGGCCCCGCCTGCGCCATCGCGTGAGAGATATCGGCAAGCGACGCCAGAAGGCCCAGCAGGAAGCCGAGCCGCAACCGCATCCCACCCCTCATGCCCCACGCCTCCCGGCATCGGCAATGCCATCCGGCAGAACGATCCCGCGCTCGGTGCGGGCCGACAGCGGCAGCAGGACCAGGAAATGCGCGAAATAATAGACCACCGCCACCCGTCCGGCGATCATCCACCCTCCCTGCGCATGATGACGGCCGACAAAGCCCAGCAGGATGAAGCAGACGACCAGCAACCCCATGCAGACCCGATAGAACGGCCGGAACCGCGCGGAGCGGATCGGCGAACGGTCGAGCCACGGCACCAGGAACAGCACCAGGATCGCGCCCACCGAAGCCAGAAGTCCACCGAATTTCGACGGAACCGACTGCAATATCCCGTAGAACGGCAGGAAATACCATTCAGGCTCGATATCGGCCGGCGTATGCAGCGGATTGGCGGGGCGGAAATTCTCGGCCTCGAACACCACATTCGGCAGGAAGAACACCACCGCCGCGAACAGCAGCGCAAACAGGACCAACCCCAGCGCGTCCTTGCTCGTATAATAAGGATGGAAAGGCACCGTATCGCGCGGCCCCGCCGGCTCGATCCCGAGAGGATTGTTCGAGCCGGTCACATGCAGCGCCGCGACATGGACGCCCACCACACCCAGCACCGCGAAGGCCAGCACCATGTGCAGGATAAAGAAGCGGTGCAGCGACACGTCCCCCGGCGCATCGGCGCCCTGGAGGAAATGTTCCAGCCACGGCCCCACGCCCGGGATCGCATCGACGGCCTTGCCCGCGACATCGGCCCCCCAATACGACATCTGCCCCCAGGGCAGCACGTAACCGGCAAAAGCGGTGAACATCACCATGGCCAGCAGCACCAGCCCGGTCAGCCACAGCATCTCGCGCGGCGCCTTGTAGGACCCGTAATACAGGCCGCGAAACAGGTGAATGTACAATGCCGCCAGAAACATGCTGGCGCCCGTGACATGGATCGACCGCAGCAGCCACCCGCTGGGCACCTGGCGTTCGATCGCCTCGACCGAAGCGAAGGCCCCGGCGGCAGTGGGCGTATAGTTGATCGCCAGGAAGATGCCCGTGGCCAGCATCACCAGCAGCACGACCGTCAGGATCGCACCGAAATTCCACAGCCCGTTCAGGTTGCGCGGCGTCCGGTAGTCGACATACTCCCGGCGAAAGGCCGAGACGACCGGCAGGCGTGCGTCCAGCCAGGCCACAACGCCCGTCTTCTCCTGTTCATCCGGCATGTCGCGGGAACCAGCGTCCGTCATCGGTCCTCACATCCTCCGCCCCTGCGGCGCCCGCCTTCCATAACGGCCCCCCGCCCCTTCTTGCAATTACCCCCCTGATCAGACTCTATGGAGACCGTTTCAAACCTCCCACCCAGACGACAGTTCGACCCAGAAGATGATCCGAGCATGACAGAGACCCGCGCGCCCATCCCCCACGACCCTCTGAAGGAAGAGGCCCGCGCCTGGTTCGAGACCCTGCGCGACCGGATCTGCAGCGCCTTCGAACAGATCGAGCAGGATGCCGACGACGTACAGACCCTGCCCGGCCGCGAGGCCCCGGGCACCTTCGTCCGCACGCCGTGGAACCGCGTGAACGAGGACGGCACGCCCGGCGGCGGCGGGGTCATCAGCCTGATGCGCGGCCGGGTGTTCGAGAAGGTGGGCGTCAACGTCTCGACGGTGTCGGGCACGTTCAGCCCGGAATTCCGCGCCAGCATCCCCGGCGCCGCCGAGGACCCGCGCTTCTTCGCCACTGGCATCAGCCTGGTGGCCCATATGTGCAACCCCCGCGTCCCCGCCGCCCATTTCAACACGCGGATGATCATCACCACCGAAGGGTGGTTCGGCGGCGGCGGCGACCTGACACCGATGTTCCCCGACAGTGCCGAGGCACAGGAGGACGCTGTCCGGTTCCACACCGGCTTCCGCACCGCCTGCGACCGGCACGACCCGGCCTATTATCCGCGCTTCAAGGAATGGTGCGACCGCTATTTCTTCCTGCCCCACCGCAACGAACCCCGGGGCCTGGGCGGCATCTTCTACGACCGGCTGAACACCGGCGACGTCGCGGCCGATTTCGCCTTCACCCGCGATGTCGGCCTGGCCTTCCTAGAGACCTATCCCGCCATCGTCCGGCACCGGATGGCCGAACGCTGGACGGACGAGGAGCGCCGCGCCCAGTTGGTCCGGCGCGGCCGCTACGTGGAATTCAACCTGATCCACGATCGCGGCACGCTCTTCGGCCTGAAAACCGGCGGGAATACCGAAGCGATCCTGATGAGTCTTCCCCCCGAGGTCCACTGGCCGTAAAGTCGCGCCTTCGCCGCCGTGGGCCGCCCCGGCACCTGCCATAGACTCGCCGCATTCCAGCGCAACACAGGCGCTGGAATGTCCCCTGCCGTGGAGATGCCGCCTTTGCCCGCTACCCGACCCCACCCTTGTTCTGACCACCAGCCCGGTCGGGCCTAGATGCGCATGCGCCGCCGCCAGTTTCTTGCCATGGCGGGTCTCTCCGCACTCGTCGGCATTCCTGCCGCCCATGCCGGCTCCCTGACGCACATCGCCGCCATTGCCCCGGCCGGCGGCGCCATCGTCGACCCCACCCTGCTGGTCGCCGGCAGCGCTGAAAGTGCCGCCGGCCGGTGGAGTACGGTGCTGGCCCCCGCACTGGCCCAGGGGCTGGAATCTCCCTCGCCGCTGCCCACGCACCTGACCAGCGGGCTGGACGGCGTAACCGGCGCCAACCAGTTCGATACAAGGACGGTGCCGGACGGCACCACGGCCCTGCTGGTGCCCGGCGCGGCGCTGGTGGCCTCGCTGGCCGGCGACCCGCGCGCCCATTACGATTTCGGGCGCTGGGTCCCGCTGATGTTCAGCCTGGTCTCGCCCATCGTGGTGGGTCGGGCCGACCTGCATCGCACCTTGCGCGACCTCGTCCGCGACCGGCCGATACGCGTGGCGGTTTCCAGCGACCACGGCATCGAACTGGCCACCGTGATGGCAATGGCGATGTTCGGCTTCCGGCCGATCCCGGTCATGGGCTTCGCCACCCCGCAGGAGGCCCTGGCCGCGCTGCGCGACGGCAAGGTGGACGTGGCGCAGATTTCCGACCCGATGGCACCCGAGGCTCTGAACACCCTGCTGGCACCGCTGGAACAGAGCGGCGCCGTGCCGCTCTTCACGCTGAACGACGCGGTACGCGCGACCGTGCATGGCCAGCCCGTGCAGACCTTCGCCGAACGTTTCAGCCAGGAACGCGGCCGCGCCCCGACGGGCCTGCTGTACGAGGCATGGAAGGTCGTCGCGGCTGCCGCATCGCTCGATATCGGGCTCGTGCTGCCGATGCTGACACCACCGGCACAGGTCGCCGCCTGGCGCCACGCGGTCGGCGTCGCCGTCACCCAGGGCGCGCTCGACCCGCTGAAGAATGATTCCGGCCGCGCCCTGGTCAGCGGACCGGATTGCGGCCGCTACCTGCATGACATGACCGGCGAGATCTCGGCCGTCCTGATGCTGCGCCGCTGGCTGGCCGTTCACACACCGGAATGGCGATTAGGATAAAAGGCAGCCTGTAGCGCCGGTTTCAAGCTCAGCCGCGCGCCCGGCGCAGCAGGATACGAACCGAACCCTGATTGGCGGCATGAGGATGCACGACCGCCAGGATCAGCGGCCGAAGATCCTGCCGCCCCAGCCAGAACGGGAGTTCGCGCCGCAGGACCCCGCCTTCGCGGCCCGAGCCCAGCCCGGTAATGACTTCCACGCATCGCAGATTGTCGGAACGCGCCTGAACCAGAAAGGCATGCAGGCGCTGAAAGGCGGCCTGCGCGTTCTGGCCATGCAGGTCGAGCGTCCGCGACGGACGCAGCTTGCCGCTGACCAACGTCCGCCAGCTTGTATCGTCCAGACCCGGCCCCCGCTGGCCGATCGCGATGTCGGCCCGCGACCGGACCAGCGTATAGGCCGGCCGACCCACGCGAGGCAGGTCGGACGGCGGCGCCGGAGGCGCAGAACGGGCAACACGATCATCAGCCGATGGGGCGGAGGCCGCCGGCACGGGCGGCGCCGCATCCACCGGCGTCGGCCGCGCCGCCTTGCGGGCCAGCGGCCGGATATCGCGCACGAAGGCCGTCCACAGCGCCTGTTCGTCCTTCCCGAGAACCCGCCGACGGCGCACCATCCTTCTCCCCGCCTGCCGGCGGGCGACCCCACGCCGCCCATCGCCCCGATGCACCTGATCTTAAAGCAGTTCGCGCCCCAATCGAAGCCCGGACGCGCGCTGCCCGACAGATGGTGCCTCAGGGCGCCTCGGTACCGGCCAGGGGCTGTCCCTGATAGGTGCCGGTCAAGGTCCGCAGGAAGGCCACGATATCGGCGACGTCATGATCGGACAGGGTGTGATCGGGCGTCTGATAACGCGCCATCAGCCGCACCGCGTCTTCCAGCGTCTTCACGCTGCCATCGTGGAAATAGGGTGCCGTCAGCGCGATATTGCGCAGGTTCGGCACCTTGAAACGCTCCATGTCGTCCCGCGACCCGGTAACGGCATAGCGCCCCTTGTCGGCATCGGTCACGGTTCCGCCGCGCGCCGCGAAATAATCGCCTTCCAGCCCCATCACCTCGAACGCCTGGCCACCCAGCGAGACGCCGGTATGGCAGCCCGAGCAGCCCACGCTCTTGAACAGCGCGTAACCGTTCTTCTCCTGCGCATTCAGGGCCTGCTCATCGCCCTTCAGGTAGCGGTCGAAGCGGCTGTCGGGCGTGATCAGCGTCTTTTCATATTCCGCGATGGCCGTGGTCATCCGGTCCTTGTCGATATCGTCGGAACCGAACGCATCATGGAAGGCCGAGACATAGCTCGGGTCCTGCTTCACCTTGTCGGCAACCAGCGTCCAGTCATGCGAGCCCATTTCCAGCGGGTTCATGACCGGACCGGCCGCCTGGTCGGCCAGCGTGGCGGCCCGCCCGTTCCAGAACTGACTCTTGTTGAACACCGCGTCATAGACGGTCGGCACATTGATCGGGCCATGCTGGCCATTGATCCCCAGCGCCGTGACGCGCCCATCCACGCCGCCATGATCCAGCGCATGGCAACTGGCGCAGTTCAGCGTGCCATCGCCCGACAATTGCTTGTCGAAGAACAGGCGTTGGCCCAGGGCCACCTTGGCCACGTCGACGGGCACGCTTTCGGGCACGGGCTGGACCGGCTCCCCGGCGAAGCGCGCGGCGACGCCCGGCGTCGCGTAATGCGCGCGCCGCTCGGCGGCGACCCAGTTCAGCAGCGCATCGCGCTGCGCCTGCGACAGATGGGCATGCCAATGCATCAGCAGGTAAAGCGTCGGCGGCATGCGGTTCTGGCGAACCACTTCCTCGATCCGCGCCAGCTGTTCCTCGGACGGAACGGCACCGGTCTGGAAGGCCTCGATCACCGGTTCGATCCGGAAGTGTCGCAATCCCTGATCCAGATCGCGCTGCATCAGCTGATTGGCCACCGGCACATGGAAATAGAAGGGCAAATCGACATTGCGCGCATGGCAATAATCGCATCGTGCCTCACGAATGGCAGCAAATGCCGCCGAAGCCACCGGGTCCGCCAGGGTCGGCGAATGGGTATCCAGCGTCGGTGCCGTTTCATGGTCGAAATGGGTCAGATAACCCACCACACCGCCATAGGCGACAATCCCCAGAACCGCGACCGAAACTATTGCCTTGCGCACCGACACGTCGATTTCTCCTACCATTTCTGGAAGGGTGTGCCGGATCTATAAAACATATGTCAAAATCATATTTTTCATAAAAACGATTGATCGGTTCGATCAATCGGACAGATCATGCCCGTCCATCGCCAGTTTCAACCGGTCCCGCGCCACTTTTACATAGGCCGCGTCCAGTTCGATTCCGATGCCGCGCGCGCCTTCCGCCTGCGCGGCAACCAGGGTTGTGCCCGTGCCCATGAACGGGTCGAGGACCAGCGGGTCCGGCCGGCCATGCAGGCGGATGCACATGCGCGGCAACTGCACCGGGAACGTCCCGGGATGATTGAATTTCTGCGCCTTGTCGCGCACCGTTTCATAGGGAATGAACCAGGTGTCGCCACGACAGCGCTTGTCCTGTTCATGCCCGCGCCGCGCGATGTTCGATTTGTCCTTGTACGGCACCCCGACATCCAGACGGCTGAGTTCCACCGTGCCGGAACGCGTCAGATGGAACAGATGCTCGTGGTTACGGTGCATGTAACGCGTGCTGTTGACCGGCTTGAAATGCCCATACGTGTCGTCATGAACCGAGATCGACTTGATCCAGCTGATATGGTTCTGCAGATGGAAAATCTCGCGCAGCCGAACCGCGAGTTCGAACGGCAGCCACGGCTGCGCCGACGATCCCGCGATATTCAAAAAGAACGAGCCATCCGGCCGCATCACCCGATGCAGTTCGCGCGCGACCGCCATCATCCAGTCCAGATACTGGGGTTCAGACATGCGGTCGCGATAGGTCCGATAGCCCAGGCCGATATTGTAGGGCGGCGAGGTCACGACAACATCGACCGAATCCGCCTCCATCCGGCGCAACTCGCGCAGGCAGTCGTTCCGCACCAGCAGATGCGGCCCGATCGCCTGGCGCACGGCGCGGGGGGGACGGGTGCCGGTAGCAGACCCGCTTCGCGGTGCCATCAGGGTCGGGTAACGACAGGACGCGGCAGCAGGGCAACCAGCCGGCCGGACTGGCGCATGGCGCCGGCGGTCTGCTCGGCCTCGTCGCCCCAGCCCAGGAAAAGGTCGGCCCGCGCGGCGCCCTTGATGTCGGTGCCGATATCCTGCGCATAGACCAGCCGCCGCCAGGTCTGGTTCGACGGCGCCGGCAAGCTCGTCTCCACCCAGACGGGCGTGCCCAGGGGAATCACCCCCCGATCCACCGCCGCCGACCGGCCCGGTTCCAGTGGCACGCCCATCGCGCCGGGCGCCCCCTGACTGACCGGCACATCATCCAGGGCATTGAAGAACACGTAATTCGGATTCTCCTCCATCACCGCGCGCGCCTGCTCGGGGTGGGCCGCCAGCCAGGCACGGATCGACTGCATGCTGACGTCATCCTCGCTCATCTCGCCCTTCTGTACCAGGACACGGCCCAGCGGCACATAGGGCTGCCCGTTCTTGCCGCCGAAGCACAACCGCACGATCTGCCCGCTCGGCAGGCGCACCCGGCCCGACCCCTGGATCTGCAGGAAGAACAGGTCCGCCGGATCGGCGACCCAGAGCATTTCCAGGTTCCGCCCCGCCAATGCCCCGGCATCGATCTGCGCGCGCGACCAGTACGGCACGAACTGCCCGCCCTGCCAATGGCCAGACACCATGCGCCCATCGGTGGCCCGCGCCCGCGTCAGATCGTCAGGCACGCGATAGACCGGCGTCTGGTAGACACCGCCACGCGACAAAGCGCCCCGAATCTCCGGTTCGTAATAGCCGGTGAAGAGCGCCGACGGCGACATCAGGACCGGCTGGAACCATGTTTCATAGAAACGCTGCGCCGCCGCATTGTCGTCGACGGGCAGCACCGCCGCCGCCCGGCAGGCGGGCAGCCAGTCGCCCACGCGCGCCCCAGGGCCGCTTTCGGTCCCCAGCGTCGTCTCGGCGGGCAGGCGGCCAAGATGGCGGCATTCCGTCAGGAATACCGGCAGGGCCCGCCCCGCCTCGTCCGGGCCCCAGCCCGACAGGGTGGAAAAAGCGACGGGCTGACGCTCGCCTTGCCCCGTTTCGGCGCAGGCGGACAGCAGAAGGATTGCGGCGGCACAGACGCCCCGCATGACGTTGGACAGGCGGAAATAGCTCAAGGAAACAGCCAGACTTGCTCTTGTATTCGGATGGGGAACCGCGACGGTCGCGGAGGAGATCGTTCAGGCGCTGCGGCTGGCCGCCAGACGCCAGGCCGCGCCGCCGATCGACACGCCGAGCAGACGCTCGAACGTCCACAGATCCGAGAATTCGGTCACTGCGTCGGTTCCGGCAACCGGATGCCCATCCTTGTCCAGCGTCAGGCTGATCTGGTCCGAGACGATGCGGACGTCGATCCGCGCGCGCGGCGCTCCTGCCATCTGGTCGATGGCCGCATCGACGATCGCCAGGCTGCCGATGGCACGAACCTCGCTCTTCTGGGTCTCACCCGCCTGCTCGCGCGACTGGATCGCAGCGTCGAACGCGCTGAATGCCTCGGCGGTCAGGCGTTCGCGCAGCATGGCGCGATCGCCGGCGGCGAAAGCCTGGACCACCTGGCGGAACGACACCTCGACCCCACGCAGGAACTGCGCCGGCACGAACTCACGTTCCTGCCCGGCGATGGCACCCAGCACCTGGCCCACCCTGGTCTCGGGCGCCGGCACGTCATAGTCGGTCAGCGCGGCCGGCGGCTCGGCCCGGCCTTCGATCACCAGGCCCGGCCGGGGTACCGGGGCGGCGGGCGATGCGGGCTCGACCCCCACCCGTGTCCCCAGGATGCCGCGCAGCCGCAGCGCGAGAAACGCCGCGATCAGACCGAAGAGCACCAGGTCGAACGGAAAATGACTGAACGAAAGATCCATCACCAAGCCTAACCGAAAGGCGCGCCGGCCCTGCCGGCAGCGCGATCCCTTTATGATGCCCTAACACATAGGGAACGCACTCCGCCGACACAATGCGGCAGGCCGATCCAGCACGGGAGGAATTTCCGCTCCTCCATCCCGTCAAGGTTGGCGAACGTCGCGGGGCGTGCTACCGGCGATATCGGTATCCGCCTTATTGCCCGCAAGGAAATCTTCGTTCATGTCCGATACGACTCAGCTCCCCGCCGACGGAAGCCAGAATGCCCCGCCGGCGCTGCCGCTGGCCATTAATGTGCAGTATATCAAGGATCTGTCGTTCGAAGTTCCCTCGGGCGCCGAAATTTTCGCCACACTGCGCGCGAACCCCCAGATCTCGGTGAACATCGACGTGCAGGCCAACCGCCTGCCGCCCGAGCAGCCGGTCTTCGAGGTCGTGCTGTCGATCAAGACCGAAGCCGTGGAAGCCCCGGAGAAGGAAGGCGCCGCCCCCGGCCGCGTGGTCTTCGTCGCCGAACTGGCCTATGCTGCGGTGGTGACGCTGGGCAATGCGCCCGAAGACCTGATCGAGCCGATCCTCCTGGTCGAAGTGCCGCGCCTGATCTTCCCGTACGTGCGCAACATCATCAGCGAAGTCACGCGTGACGGCGGCTTCCCCCCGGTCGTGCTGCAGCCGATCGACTTCGTCGCCCTGTGGCAGGCCAAGCGCAGCAGCTTCCCCCAGACGGCCGGCAACGCCTGATCCCGCGCTGAACGATCATTTCTGACTGGAAAGGCCCGCCTCGTGCGGGCCTTTCTGTTTTCTGGCACCGCCCGAGCGGGCCAAGAACATATATTTTTTTATTTGCACAGATTTACAATAATATAATAAAATTTCGACGGCTATTTATATAGATCACTCACGAATTTACAAAATAATTTCTCATTGATGTTGTTTATTTGATAAATAATACGCCAGAACATCGGCGTATATTTGCCAAAATTTATCCATTTTTATGATATTTTCCCTTCAAATCTTCGTATATTTCTTATAACGTATGCACACGACATTGATGGCAGGAGAGAAACAAGTAACGTTTGCACACCACACGCGCAAACATGAGATCAATTCCGGTTTTTCTTTATTCTGAACTATTCAGAATATTTCTACAATAAAAACCACCCCACGCGATATATTATCGCACACCGAGATTTCGTCACGAAAATGACGATTTCCGCGTCCTGGACGCGCATCCCTACATGATGATTTCGAAATCGATCGTGCGCACCGCACCGCGATTTCGAACGCAGCTTGCATCGATGCTTCGTAATGAGGCGAAGCCCCTCACCGTTATGTTGGCTGCCTGTTAAAGAGGAGACTCTCCCCTTGACGCAGACAGATATTCTGCTGCCCCGCCCTTCCCTCGTCGAGCGGATCGGCATCCCCCGCCCCCTGCTCTGGGGCTTTGTCGGGTTGCTTCTGTTCATGGTCGGCGATGGGGTCGAGGCCGGCTACCTGGCCCCCTATCTTGAAAATCACGGCGTCTCTTCGCGGGACGTGGCCCTCCTGTTCACCATCTACGGCGTCGCCGTGTCCATTTCGTCCTGGCTGTCGGGTCCGCTATCGGATCTGTGGGGGCCAAAGCGCGTCATGTGGATCGGCCTGGCGATCTGGGCCGCTTTCGAAGTCGTCTTCCTGATGGCCGGCATCATGACCGGCAATTACACGGTCATGCTGGCCGCCTACACGCTGCGCGGCCTGGGCTACCCACTCTTCGCCTACGGGTTCCTGGTCTGGATCGCAGCCGCAACACCGCCCCGCCAACTCGGCTCGGCCGCGGGATGGTTCTGGTTCGCCTTCTCCGGCGGCCTGCCGACCCTGGGCTCCCTCTTCGCCAGCGTCACGATCCCCCTGGTCGGCGAGATCACGACCTTCTGGCTGTCCCTGGTGCTGGTCGTCGCAGGCGGCTGCGTCGCGCTGCTGATGACGCGTGAACCGCGTGGCGCCTCCCGCCTGGCACCGCGCGACGTCTCGGTGGGCGGCATCTTCTTCGGATCGATCTCCATCCTGTGGCGCGAGCCCAGGACGTTCATGGCGATGATCGTCCGCACCATCAACACCTCGTCCGAATATGCGTTCCTGGTGATCATGCCGGCCTTCTTCACCAAGGTGGTCGGCTTTACCCTGTCGCAGTGGCTGGTGCTGCTCTCCATCGTGTTCATGAGCAACATCCTGTTCAACCTGATGTCGGGCATGCTGGCCGACAGGCTGGGCCATCGGACGGTGGTTTCGGTCGCCGGCTGCCTGGGAGCGGCGATCTCGGTTCCCGCCTTCTATTATGTGCCGCTGGCCTATCACGGCAATTTCCTCATCGCGGCGCTGGTCGGCATCTTCTACGGCGCGACCATTGCGGCGTTCGTCCCCCTGTCGGGCCTGGTCCCGCAAATCTGCCCGAAAGAGAAGGCCGCCGCGCTGTCCGCGCTCGGCCTTGGCGCAGGGGCCAGTACCTGGGTCGGCCCGGCCATCGTCACCTGGTTCCAGTCCTGGCATGGCATCGAGGGGATCATCTGGATCTTCTCCGGCCTTTATGTCTTCGCCGGTGTGCTGACGCTGTCTCTCTCGATCCCGGAACACGCGCGCGCCTATATGCGGCAGGCCCGTGCCCGAGGCGAGGACCTGCATGAAGGCGCCGCCGCCTTCCACTGACGCAAAGAGCGCCCGGCCGCACAACAGGCGGCTGGGCACACTACCGGACGACGGACCGTTCCGCCTGTCCAGCCACGCCCAGAAGGTCGAGCATCGCGGCCTGATCGGGCCTGGCGGCCCGGACGATTTCACGCCACTCCATCGTGGCAAGAATCTCGGCAGCCTTGTCGGAAATCGCGATGGCCCGTGCCCCGCGCAGCCTGTCCCGCACGTCGCGGGGCAGATGCCGCAGGAACTGACGCGCCGTTTCGGCCGAGAAGAACAGGGCCGCCGCCACCGCCTCCCGCCCGATCATTTCGCGCAAGATGTCGGCAGGCGGCATCCCCGGTCGGATTCGATAGACACAACGTCGAAGAACCCTGAAGCCGCTGCGGCGCAAGGCTTCGGCCAGATCACGCCCATATCCCGGCGCGGTCGCCAGCAGCAGCGCACCCCCGGCCGGGCGCCACTCCGCCCTTACCAGATCGGCCAGCGCATCGGCCGTCCCTTCGGCCGGCGTCACATGCGCAAAACCGGCCGCACGCGCCCGGCGCGCCGTCGCGGCACCGACCGCCAGAACAGGCATGTCCACCGGCACCCAGCCGGCAAGCGCGGTGACCGCCTGGCCACTCGTGACCAGAATCGCCTGCACACCGCGCACCGGCAGCGGCGCGCGCAGGATCGGCTCGGCACACAGCGCCGGCAGGCCCACGGCACGCCAGCCCAGTGCTGTCACGGCCGCCATGGTTTCGCTCAGGCCCGGCTCCGGCCGGGTGACCAGCACCGCCGGTCGCGACCCGCCGGATGGCAGGTCGATCGGCAGGTCAGGGCGCAAAAATATCCGCGGGACTGTCGGCCCGCAGGCTGCGGCCCAGTTCGCGCCCCATCCGCTCCGCATCCGCCGGCGCGCCGGTCACCACGCGGCGCAGCAGGAAAGATCCATCCTCCCGCGCCACCAGCCCGGTCAGGCGCAGCACCGGCCCGCCCCCCTGCGCATCGTCGATCAGACGGGCATAGCCGCCGATCGGCGTGCGGCACGATCCGTCCAGCTCCGCCAGCAGGGCACGCTCGGCCGTCGAGACGGCCCGGGCCTCGTAATCCTCGATCGCCGCCAGCAACTCGCGCAGTTCGATGTCGCTTTCGCGCACCGTCACGCCCACAATCCCCTGCCCGGCCGCCGGCACCATGATCTCGGGGTCCAGAATAATGTCGGCCCGATCCCCCATGCCCAGCCGGCGCAGGCCGGCCAGCGCCAGCAGGGTGGCATCGCACTGCCCCGCCGCCAGCTTGTCCAGCCGCGTCTGCACATTGCCCCGCAGCAGGCCGAAGCGCAGATCGGGCCGCTCGTGCAGCATCTGGGCCTGCCGCCGCACCGACGCGCAGCCGACCAGTGCCCCGCGCGGCAGAGCGTCGAACGGCGCCGCCGGATCGACCTCCGGCCGCCCTTCGCCGGGCCGCAGGATCAGCACGTCCCGCGCATCCTCGCGCCGCAGGGTGCAGGCCAGCACCAGCCCGGGCGGCAGCGTCGTCTCCAGGTCTTTCAGGCTATGGACCGCAAAATCGATCCGCCCATCCGACAGCGCGTCATGGATTTCCTTGGCAAACAGGCCCTTGCCGCCAATCTCCGCCAGGCGGCGGTTCTGCACCTGATCGCCCGTGGTGTTGATCTGGTGTTCCTGGAAGGCCCCCATGTCGCGCAACACGGGGCAGAAACGCGTCAGCATGGTCAGGAAGGCACGCGTCTGCACCAGCGCCAGCGGCGACGCCCGCGTGCCGACGCGCAACGGCAACTGGCGCCGATGCGGCAAGGCGGGGCGCACCACGCCCTGCTTCTGGCGCGCGGCAGCCTCGGCCGCGATCTTTTGCAATGCCGAAGCTTGGGCCGAAGCTTGAGCCGAAGCCTGGGCGGCGGACCCGTCGGAGACGGAGGACGGAGCGAAAACCATGTGCTGTCTCTATTACCGCGACGGCCCGAAGAAAAGATGACATAACGCCCGGCGGAACTGTCTTTTGCGCAATGATCATGTCTTCTCTCCCCCTCGGCGCCCCGGCGCCGGCCGAATCCCCAGCCCAGGCGCCTATTCTGGCTCCCGTTCTGGCCATAGAATCGTCCTGCGATGACACCGCCTGCGCCATTCTGGCGCCTGACGGCACCATCCTGGCCGAAACCGTGCTGTCGCAGTCCGGGCACATCCCCTTCGGCGGCGTGGTGCCTGAGATCGCGGCCCGGGCCCATCTGGCGGCATTGCCCGGCCTGGTGTGCCAAACGCTGGACGCGGCCGGCCTGCCGGCCGGGGCACTGGGCGCCGTCGCCGCCAGCACCGGGCCGGGCCTGATCGGCGGACTGATCGTGGGTGCGGGCGTCGGCAAGGGGCTGGCCGTGGCGCTGGGCCGGCCGTTCATCGCCGTGAACCATATCGAGGCCCATGCCCTGACCGCGCGCCTGCCCGGTCTGGTGCCCGGCGGCGCCCCGTTCCCATACCTGCTGCTGCTGGTCTCCGGCGGCCATTGCCAGTGCATCGCAGTCGAGGGCGTGGGCCATTATCGCAAGCTCGGCGGCACGATCGACGACGCGGCCGGCGAGGCATTCGACAAGGTGGCGAAAATGCTCGGCCTCGGCTGGCCGGGCGGCCCGGCGGTGGAGGCCCTGGCGCGCGAGGGCGATCCGGCCCCCTGGCCGCTCCCCCGTCCATTGCACGGGCGCCCCGGCTGCGATTTCTCCTTCTCCGGCCTCAAGACCGCCGTGGCGCAGAAACTGGCCCCCTACGACAATGGCGCCCTGCCTCGCGCGGTTGCCGCCGGCATCGCCGCCAGCTTCCAGGACGCGGTGGCGGATATCGTGGGCGATCGCGTGGTCCACGCGCTGGACATGATGCCCGACGCCACCCTGCTGGTCGCGGCCGGCGGCGTCGCGGCCAACAGCGCCCTGCGCGCAAGGCTGGATGCGCTGGCCCAGGCACGCGGCCTGCCCTTCGCGGCACCACCGCTGCGCCTGTGTACCGACAATGCCGTGATGGTGGGCTGGGCGGCCATCGAAACCATGCGCGCCCGGCTCGCCCTCGGCCTGCCGCCGGTGGACGATCTGGACCTTCTGCCCCGCCCGCGCTGGCCGCTGGACCAGATGGCATCCCGATTCGACGCGACCGCCGCATGAATTACCGCCACGCCTTCCACGCCGGCAATTTCGCCGACTGCATGAAACACGCGCTGCTGGTGC
The DNA here is from genome assembly GCF_014174375.1 of Gluconacetobacter asukensis. GTDB lineage: Bacteria > Pseudomonadota > Alphaproteobacteria > Acetobacterales > Acetobacteraceae > Gluconacetobacter > Gluconacetobacter asukensis. The sequence goes on along the minus strand of NZ_JABEQE010000009.1, from coordinate 92,281 downwards.
TGCTGCTCCAGGCGCTGGCGCGCAAGCCGGCGGCGTTTTCGGTTCTGGACACCCATGCCGGCATCGGGCGCTACGATCTGGGCGGCGCACAGGCCACCCGCACCATGGAATGGCAGGGCGGAATCGGCCGCCTGCTGGCCGATCCACCCTCCGACCTGCCCCCTGCCTATCTGGATCTGGTCCGCCAGGCCGGCGCGCCGGAAATCTATCCCGGGTCCCCCCTGATCGCGGCGATGATGCTGCGGCCACAGGACCGGCTGGTATGCTGCGAGCTGCATCCCGAAGACAGTCTCGTGCTGCGTCACCTGTTCGCCGGCAACAGCCAGGTCTCGGTCCATGCCCGCGACGGCTATGCCGCCCTCGGCGCGCTGCTGCCGCCGCGCGATGCGAAGCGCGGCCTGGTACTGATCGATCCGCCTTTCGAGCGGCCCGACGAATTCGGCCGTCTGGCCCAAGGACTGATAACGGCGCACCGGCGATTCGCCACCGGCATCCTGGCCGGCTGGTATCCGATCAAGCACCGCGCGCCGGTGCGCGCCTTCCTCGATTCGCTGCGCGATTCGGGGATTCGCGACATCGTGGCGCTGGAACTCACCCTGCGTCCGCCACTCGACCCCACACGCCTCAACGGATGCGGATTGGTGGTGATCAATCCCCCCTTCGGCTTCACCGAGGCCGCTCTTCCGGCCCTGCGCGCCCTGACCCATCTCTCCCCTGACGGAACGGGAGAGGCGACCGTCACGCGCATCGTGGAGGAATAGGATCATGGCCACCGCACGCATTGCCGTCATCGGGGCCGGCGCCTGGGGAATCGCGCTGGCCACCCAGGCCGCCCGTGCCGGGGCGCTGGTCCACCTATGGGCCCGCCACCCCGAAACCCTGAGCGACGCCCGCACCCTGCCCCGCCTGCCGCACGTCACGCTGCCCGAGACCATCACCGTGACCGACGCCATGCCGACCCGGGCCGATGCGGTGCTGCTGGCGGTGCCCATGCAGCATCTGCGCGCCGTACTGGCACACATCCCCCCCGCCGGCCCCATGATCGCCTGCTGCAAGGGCGTGGAACGCGACACGCTGGCATTGCCATTGCAGGTGATTGCGGACCGCTATCCCGACCTACCGCGCGCGGTGCTCTCCGGCCCCAATTTCGCGCATGAAGTCGCACAGGGCCTGCCCACCGCCGCCGTCCTGGCCTGTACCAACCTGACGCTGGCCCGCACCCTGGCCGATCACCTGACCACGCCGACCTTCCGCCTCTATGCCAGTGACGACGCGATCGGCGTGCAGGTCGGCGGGGCGGCAAAGAACGTCATCGCCATCGCCGCCGGCGCCACCATCGGCGCGGGCCTGGGCGAAAACGCCCGGGCCTCGCTGATCACGCGCGGCCTCGCCGAACTGGGCCGGCTGGCGCTGGGGCTGGGTGGCCGCGCCTCCACCCTCTCGGGCCTGGCAGGCGTCGGTGACCTGATCCTCACCTGCACCGGCGCGTCATCACGCAATTTCAGCCTCGGCCTGGCACTGGGAAGGGGCGAATCGCTGGACACGATCCTGGGCAGCCGCACCACCGTCGCCGAGGGCGTCGCCACCGCCCCCGCAATCCTTGCCCTGGCCCGCGCCCATGGCATCGCCGTGCCGGTGATCGAGACGATGTCGCTGCTGCTGGCCGGCGATATCGGCCTGGACGAGGCCCGCGACCGCCTGCTCAGCCGCCCCGTCGGGACCGAGTAAACCCTATCCCGGGGTCATAGCGTTTCTGGCGCGACCGGCCGGCGGCTGGCGCCGGCTTGTTGCGCGGCCATCAACGCCGGCATCACCAGAAAAAAGCTCACAATCCCCAGGACGGCACATAACGATCCATAGCTGCCAAGAAGACCGGAAATGGAGAAGAATCCAACGCTGACTGCCAGAACCACCATGCTGAACATGGTCCGGGCATCCCCAGGATAGAGCCGCTTCTGCGCCAGCGGCAACGCATGGCAGGCGAAGCGCCAGACCAACCAGCCCGCGAATGACGTGACGAACGGGAACAGGACCCAGACGGACACCCCCAGCCCCCTGGCCAGAAGCGCCATGTCACCATGGCTCGTCAGCACCCTCAGCGGGGCATAGCTCCAGACATTGAAGGTCGAGAACGCATCGATCCACACCAGCCACCACAAGGCACGGGGATGGACGCAGCGCATGATCATGCGATGACAGACGAGTGCCGTCCCCCCGTTGGCCAGCAGGGGGCCGGCCGCAGCGATCAGCGCAGCCTGCCAGCCCCTGCCACTGGCAAAGATCGGTTCATAATCGACATCCTCATCGATCTGCTGCTGAAGCAGGATATTGTCGATCGAGGCCGATCCGTAATGCAGGGCGAATGGGTTCTCCTTCCGCTGCAACACCCATGCCATGAAGGAATGTGCATATTCATGCAGGAAATAATTGAACATATGCGCCAACAACATGGACAGGAAGACAGCGACCCCGAAACGGAGGGACCGTTCGATGGTCATCAGATCCTCTTTTCCCACCCACGCTGGCTGCCCATCGCAATCGGCTGCAACGTGACGCAATCCATCACGAACATGCTTCCCCATATCGAACCGACCGCCCCTAACGCGAAAGATCCGTCACCAGCGTCGCGACAATATCGATGGCCGGCCCCACGCTCGCGACCGGGGTCCGCTCGTTCAGCCCGTGCATGAACGAATCCGAATTCCTGATGAACAGCGGGCTGACGGCATAGCTCGGCACGCCGTGAGACCGAAACCACATGCTGTCGCTGGCACCCGATCCCAATGCCGGGAAAACGGCCACGTTCGGATAGACGCCATGCACCGCATGTTCGATGGCCCTGACGACATCCGCGCGCATGGGCGAGGCCGGCGTCTCGACCGACCCGGCCGTGACATCCGTGACCGTCATGCCGGGATCGGCCGCCGCCTGCCGAAGCTCGTTCAGGATGTCCGCCCGCGGATGGCCGGGAAAGATACGGCAATTGACGTTGGCCGTGACCCGTTGCGGCAACGCATTGAGGGCATGGCCACCATTGATCTCGGTCACGACGCAGGTGGTGCCGATCCGTCCGACGAACGACGGATCGGCGGACAGGGTCTCGATGGCATCCTCATTCGTCGGCTCGGCGGCAAAGGCACGCATCGCGGCCCCGATCGGCGCCGACTCCCACTGCGCCGCCCCAAGGAAATACCCCCGGCTCAGTTCGTTGAGTTCGGGCCGGAAGCGATAATGCTGGATGCGCAGCAGATCCTCCGCCATCTCGTCGATCGCATTCAGCGGACGCGGCTCGGAGGAATGGCCGCCGGGATTGGTGACGACAAGCTGATAGTCGGCATAGGTCTTCTCGCCGCCCTCCCAGGCGAAATAATCGGGCTTGCCGGTCTTTTCATCGATGACGCCGTTCGCCCCATCCACGTTCAGGACCATTTCGGCACCCGACAGCTTGTCCGCGATGATGGCACCCGTCGCCATCGTCGTTTCCTCATCGCCGGAAAATTCGATGATGATCGCACGCCGCGGCTTGTATCCCGCGCGCTTCAACTGAATCAGCGCCTCGATCGCGATGGCATCATCCAGCTTCATGTCGGTCGCGCCGCGCCCCAGCAGAAAGCCTTTCTCGATTTTCGCCTTGAAGGGATCGTGCGTCCAATCCTCGGCCTTCGCTTCCACGACGTCCATATGCCCGGAAATCACCAGGGGCTTGAGCGATGGATCGCTTCCCGGCCAACGCGCGATCAGATAGGCAGTCCCCTCCGCGGGGGTGATCACAATATCCGACGCGGCAAAGCCGCCCGCGACCAGCGCATCCCGAAACAGTTGCGCCACCTGCGGCGTCTGGTTGCCGGGCCCCGCGACCGAGCGCAGCGCGATCGCCTTCTCCGCCAATGCCAGAGACGCCGCCACCGCCTGGCGGTCTCCAGCAGAGGCAGACCAGGCCTGGCCCGCTACGCCGAATGCCAGAGCAACGCCCAATGCCGACCCGAGGAACGCATGTTTTCTTCCAGGTCTGAAAACGCAAGAAGGCGACGCCGCGTCGATTTTCGGCGAGATGAGGCAATCGCCATTTTCAGGCAGGAACATGTTGCGGAGAGACAATGGAATCGATCCCGAAAATTATCACAAAGTAACGATTTTTATAGCATGATCGCCTCGGGTGAAAAGCCACACGTGACAATGGCTTGCAGCCACCCCGGCACAACAATCGGCATACGAGCCCTTTTTTGGACCGGAATCATATCAAATTATCGATATTTCCAGTGTTCTCGCGCTGTTTGCAGTTGTGTCGCCTTGCCCGTCACGACGCCGGCACCAGCAAGACCCATAACGGGTGAACGTTCGCATCAGAACAGAAATACCGTCAGGCAACTGGCACTTTCCCCAATGACAGCCCACACGGCTAACCGATGAACATGCCCGCGATGGTGGCACTGGCGAAATTCGACAGCGATCCGGCAAACACCGCACGCAGCCCCATGCTCGCGACCTCTCCCCGTCGCTCGGGGGCAATGCTGCCGAACCCGGCAATCAGGATGCCGACCGACGACAGATTGGCGAACCCGCACAGCGCGAACGAGGCTATGGCCAACGCACGCGGATCAAGCGTCGCATCATGAAAATGCGGCGCCAGAGCAACATAAGCCACGAATTCGTTGAAGACGAGCTTCTGTCCCATGATCGCGCCAACCACGCCGCTTTCATGCCACGGCACCCCGATCAGCCATGCCAACGGGGCGAAGATCACGCCGAAGATCGTCTCCAGCGACAGGTTGCCCACCCCCAGCCAGCCACCCAGCCCATGGATCAGCCCATTAGCCAGCGCGATCAGCCCGATAAAGGCGATCAACATCCCACCGACCGCCACCGCAACGCCGACACCGCTGGCGGTGCCGATGGCGATAGCCTCGAAGACATTGACCGGATGCTCATGGCCGAATTCCAGGTCGAGGCCCGAGATTCGCGTCCGTTCGCGCGACGGCATCAGGATCTTGGCGAACAGCAGCCCGCCCGGAATCGCCATCACCGACGCCGCCAGCAGATAATCCATCGGCACGCCCAGCCCGGCATACCCCACCAGCACCGAGCCTGCGACCGAAGCCGTGCCGCTGGACATGACGGCGAACAGTTCCTCCCGCGTCAGAAGCGGCACATACGGGCGCAGCGCCACCGGCATCTCGCTCTGGCCGAGAAAAATCGTCGTGACGGCCGAGAAGGATTCGATCATCGAGGTGCCCAGCACCCGCCGCAGCATCCCGCCCAGCAGCCGCGCCAGCCGCTGCATGATCCGGTAATAATACAGGATCGCGATCAGGGCCGAGATATAGGCAATCTGCGGCAGAATCCGCAGCGCGAAGATGAAGCCGCCATCGGGAAACAGCACATCCATGCGCGGGCCGACCAGAGGCCCGAACAGGAAGGCACTCCCCTGCGCGCCATACCCCAGCACGGTATCGACGGCGCCGGAAATCGCGTGCAGCGCCACCCGCCCCGGCGGCACGAACAGGATCAGCCCACCCAGCGCCACCTGCATCGCCACCGCCGCCAGTATGATGCGGGGGCGGATACCCCGCCGGTCCGCCGAAAACGCCACCGCCAGTGCAATCAGGCAGGCCAACCCGAGAATGCCATGCAGGACCGCCATTCCACCCCACCAATCCACATCGTAACGGCACAAAACCGTAACGACACTGTGCCCTGCGCGATGTGCTGTCCAGAGTGGCGGACAGCGCCGGGCGTCCCCACTCGTGCGGCGAGGGAAACTGCTCTAGGCTCCAACCCGTTATAGATCGCAACAGACCGAATCGGCTCCCATGACGACCGCGTACGACTTTACCCTCCCGGCCCTGGAAGGCGGCACGATCGACCTCGGCGCCTTGCGGGGCAAACCGGTGCTGATCGTGAACACCGCGTCGAAATGCGGCTTCACCCCCCAGTTCGAGGGCCTGCAGGCGCTCTGGTCGTTCTATCGCGGCAGCGGCCTGACGGTGATCGGCGTGCCGTCGAACGATTTCGGCAACCAGGAACCCGGCACCGCCGACCAGATCGCCACCTTCTGCGCCCGCAATTACAGCGTCACCTTTCCCATGGCCACGCGCAGCCACGTTCGCGGCCCCGAGGCGATTCCGCTCTTCCGCTGGCTGGGGCAGCAGGGCGGCCTGCTCGCCCGTCCGCGCTGGAATTTCTACAAATACCTGATCGGCCGGGACGGCACGCTGGCCGACTGGTTCGTCAGCCTCACCTCGCCCGAATCCCGGCGCATGCGCCTGGCCATCGAACGCACGATCCTGGATCACTGACCCCTCCTTCCACCGCACGAATCAAGCTGGGCCGGATGAGTGGGGTCGTGCAGTATGCGCGCGGCAAGGCAGGAGGTCCCGTTTGCTCAGAGGTTTTCTTACGGTTGGCGGCTGGACGATGCTCAGCCGCGTGCTGGGTCTGGTGCGCGATCAGCTGCTGGCGGCCTTCCTGGGGGCCGGGCCGATCCAGGATGCCTATCAGGTGGCCTTCCGCCTGCCGAACATGTTCCGCCAGCTCTTCGGCGAAGGCGCGCTGAACACGGCCTTCGTCCCGCTCTTTTCCGCCATGCTCACGACCGACGGCACCGAAAAGGCCCGCCGCTTCGCCAGCGAGACCTTCAGCGTCCTGCTGACCTGGCTGACGCTGATCGCGGTGCTGGGCGAGATCTTCATGCCGCAGGTCGTCAGCGTGATCGCCGCCGGCTTCCCCATGGATGGCGACCGCTACCATATGGCGGTCACGCTCAGCCGCATCACCTTTCCCTATCTGGTACTGATCTGCGCGGCGGCACTGGTGTCGGGCGTGCTGAACGGCCTGCATAGGTTCGGCGTGGCGGCGGCGGCCTATGTATCCTTCAATGTCGTCGGCATCGCGGCGATCCTCCTGCTCCCGCCGCTGACCGGCGATGTCGGAAAGGCGGCGGCCTGGGGCGTCACCGCATCGGGCGTCGCCCAATTGGGGCTGCTGCTGCTGGCGGTCCGGCGTACCGGCTTCCGCCTGATGCTGATGCCGCCACGCCTGACGGCGCGCATCCATACCCTGATCCGGCGCATGGCGATCGGCTGCCTGGGCAGCGGCATCAGCCAGATCAACCTGCTGGTCGATACCATCATCGCCTCGTACCTGCCGGCCGGCAGCGTGTCGTTCATCTATTTCGCCGACCGCATCAACCAGTTGCCGCTGGGCGTGCTGGGGGCGGCTGCCGGCACCACCCTGCTGCCGGTCCTCAGCCGCCACGTGGCGGCCGAGGACCATGACGGCGCCCACGGCGCGCAGAACCGGGCGATCGACTATGCCATGGTCCTGACCCTGCCGGCCGCGCTGGGCATGATCGTGCTGGCCCACCCGATCATCGCCACACTGTTCCAGCATGGCGCCTTCACCCCGCGCGACGCCATGCTGTCGGCGCAGTCGCTGCGCGCCTTCGCCATCGGCCTGCCCGCCTTCGTGCTGATCAAGGTCCTGGCCCCGGGCTTTTTCGCCAGGGGCGACACGGCGACACCGGTGCGGATCGGCCTGTTCACGCTCACCCTGAATTTCGTCCTGAACCTGCTGCTGATGCATCCGCTGCTCCATGCCGGGCCGCCCCTGGCCAGCAGCCTGGCGGCGATCGTCAATGTGGCAACGCTCGGCTTCGTGCTGCGCCGCCGGGGCCTGCTGCACATCGCCCCCGCCACGCTGTCGCGGGTCGCCCGGATGATGCTCGCGGCACTGGGCATGGCAGCGGTGCTGCTGATGCTGAACCTGACGGTCCTCGGGCCCCTGGCCGTCCGCCACGGCCCCTTGCGGATCGTGGCGCTGATGCTCCTGGTCACCGCCGGCATGCTGGCCTACGGCCTCGGGCTGCAACTGCTCGGCGTGATGGAACTCCGCGCGGCCGGGACGATGCTGCGCGCCCGGCTGGCCCGGCGACGCGGCAGCGCGGCCTGACCGGCCATGGCACGGCATTTCCCGGCTGGCACATCGGCATGCGGGCCTGTACACAGGCCCGCATGACGCTCCCTTCTCCGGACGGCGCCACCCCGGCCATGGCGCAATGGTTTTCCCTGAAAGCCGAACATCCCGAAGCCCTGCTGTTCTTCCGCATGGGCGATTTCTACGAAATGTTCTTCTCCGACGCCGAAGCGGCGGCCGGTGCGCTGGACATTTCGCTGACAACGCGCGGCACGCACGGCGACATGCCGATCCCGATGTGCGGCGTGCCGGTGGCGGCAGCCTCGGCCTATCTGGCGCGGCTGATCCGCCGGGGCTTCCGCGTCGCGGTGGCCGAGCAGACCGAACCGGCGCGCAAACCCGGCAAGGGCGTGCCCAAGGGGCCGCTGGCCCGCGCGGTGGTACGCCTGGTCACCCCCGGCACCCTGACCGAGGACGAGCTCCTGGAAGCCGGCCGGCAGAACCTGCTGGTGGCGGTCGCGGCCGGCGCGGGCCGTGCCCCGGCCAGCCGGAACTGGGGCGTCTCCTGGATCGACATCTCGACCGGCGCGTTCGAGACCGCGTCCGTCCCGCCCGACGGGCTGATGGACCTGCTGGGCCGCCTGGACCCGGCCGAGATCCTGGCCGCCGGCGGCATCGACCTGGGCGATTTCGATGCCCGGCGCGCGCCGGAAGCCACCACGCCGGCCGCTGCAACGGCACGCCGCCGGGTGGCCGAGACCTTTGCAGTCGCCAGTCTGGACGCCTTCGGCACCTTCTCGGACGAAGAAGCCGTCGCCGCCGCGATGGCGCTGGATTATGTCCGGCGCAGCCAGGCCGGGCAGATGCCACGCCTCGCCCACCCCCACGCCCATGAAAATGGCGGCATCCTGGGCCTGGACCCGGCCACCCGCGCCAGCCTGGACCTGCTGCGCACCCGCGACGGCACCACCGAGCATACGCTGCTGGCCAGCGTCAGCCGCACCGTCACCGCACCCGGCAGCCGCCTGCTGGCGGAATGGATTGCCGCCCCCCTCACCCGTAGCGCACCGATCGCCGCCCGCCAGGACGGATGGTCGTGGCTGATCGAGGAAGGCGGCATCCGCGCCGCCCTGCGCCAGGGGCTGCGGGGCACCCCCGACATCGCCCGCGCGCTGGCCCGCCTGTCGTTGGGCCGGGGCCTGCCGCGCGACGCGGCAGCGGTGCGCGACGGGCTGTCCATCGCCCGGCGCATTGCCGCATCCCTGGCCGATGGCCGCGCGGCGCCCCCCGCCCCGATCGCCGATGCCATGGGCCATCTGGGCGGCGGCACGATGCTGGAGGACCGGCTGAAACAGGCACTGGCGGAATCCCTGCCCGCCCGCGTCGAGGATGGCGGCGTGATCGCCCCCGGCTTCGACCCGGAACTGGACGCCGAACGGGGCCTGCGCGACGACAGCCGGCGGATCATCGCCAGCTTGCAGAACGACTACGCGCAGCAATTCGGGGTCGCCAGCCTCAAGATCCGCCACCACGCCCAGCTTGGCTACGTCATCGAAATCCCGACCGCCGCCGCCACGCGCGTGCGCGACCGCACGGACCTGATCCTGCGCCAGGGCACGGCCAGCGCCGCACGTTTCTCGACCGACGAACTGATCAGCCTGGACCGCCGCATCGCCGAGGCCGGGGAACGCGCGAGCGCGCGAGAACGCGGCATCTTCGCCGCCCTGGTGCGCGACATCCTGGCCGAGCCTGCGGTGCCGGCCATCGCCCACGCGCTGGCGGTGCTGGACGTGCTGCAATCCTGCGCCGATCTCGCGGCCGGCGGCCTGTGGTGCCGGCCCGAGGTCACCGACGATGCCGCCTTCACCCTGACCGGCTGCCGCCATCCGGTGGTCGAGGCCGCGCTGCCGCGCAGCGAGCGCTTCACCCCGAACGACTGCGTGCTGGAACCCGCCCAGCGCGTCATGCTGCTTACGGGGCCGAACATGGCGGGCAAATCGACCTTCCTGCGCCAGGGCGCGCTGGCCGTGATCCTGGCCCAGGCCGGGTTGCCGGTGCCGGCCAAGGCCGCGCGGATCGGCATCGTCGACCGGCTGTTCTCGCGCGTCGGCGCGTCGGACGACCTGGCACGCGGCCGCTCGACCTTCATGGTCGAAATGACCGAGACGGCGGCGATCCTGAATCAGGCCGGGCCACGCTCGCTGGTGGTGGTAGACGAAATCGGCCGTGGCACCGCGACGCTGGACGGCCTGGCGATCGCCTGGGCGGTGCTGGAAGCCATGCATTCCACGTTGCGGTGCCGCTCGATTTTCGCAACGCACTTCCACGAACTGGCCGAGCTCGCCGAAAGCCTTCCCCGCCTCTCCCCCCACACCATGAGCGTGCGCGAATGGAAGGGTCAGGTGGTGTTCCAGCACGAGGTCGTTCCGGGTTCGGCACGCCGAAGCTGGGGCGTGCACGTGGCCCGGCTGGCAGGCGTGCCGGAGCCGGTTGTCCGCCGTGCGGCTAGGCTTCTGACCGGTCTGGAAAAGGAACGCGCGGTCGGCGCCCGACCGCTGCCGCTCTTCGCCTCCACCGATGCGCCGGCAACGCCGGAACCGGTCGATACGGCCGAGCCCGGCGTGCCGGAAGCGGTGCGCCAGATGCTCGAACAGCTCGATCCGGATGCCTTGACGCCGCGCGGCGCGCTGGACACGGTCTACGCCCTCAAGAAACTGATGCTTGAAGAATCGCGGCATCTGGACCACGGATAGAACTGGAAGAGGCTGCTTCAAAAGCGTCGATGGTGAGCGGAAGCGCGGCTTGCCGCGCGTCAGGCGGTGGTTTTCGAGCATCGGAGCGGAGCGGCCTAGATCGCTGCCCGCCGCGAAGCGCAGAAAACCGCCATCAGGCCGCCGCAACCGTGGCTTTTGAAGCAGCCTCTGAGGCCGGGCGGGCGTCCGGCCGTCAACATTTTCAGGAAACCGATCACGCCGCGATGCCGACCTTGTCTTCTCCTTCCCTGTCCGTCAGGGACCTGACCCGAAGCCTCGCGGCCTCTCTCCTGTCATCGGAAACGGGGGGGCCCGTCCCGCGCGACGAGGCCATCGGCCTGTTCCGCCGGCATCTCGCCCGGTTCCAGGCGTCGGTGCGCGAGGAATTCGAAGCCCATCGCCTGCATGGCGCCTCCGCGGCCAAGCAGCTGGCGCAGTATACTGACGGCATGATCCGCACGCTGGTCGATTTCACGGTCGAGCACGCGCTGGAATTCGCGCCCGAATCCGGGCGGCCGACCCTGGCTGTGGCCGCGACCGGCGGCTACGGGCGCGGCATGCTGGCCCCCTTCAGCGATATCGACCTGCTGTTCCTGACGCCGGACGAACCCTCGGCCGATGTCAGCCGCGTGGTTGAATATATCCTGTATTTCCTGTGGGATCTGGGGCTGAAGGTCGGGCACGCCACCCGCTCCATCCCCCAATGCATCGCCGAGGCCGAGGCCGATACCACGGTCCGCACCACACTGCTGGATGCACGGCTGCTGGCGGGTGACGACGCGCTGTTCGCGATGTTCGAGGCCCGTTACATCGTCGCCTGCGTCGAGGCCGGGGCCGCGCGCTTCATTACCGACAAGCGCAAGGAACGCACGGCCCGCCACCACCGGTTCGGCGACAGCCCCTATCTGGTGGAACCCAACGTCAAGGAAGGGCGCGGCGGCCTGCGCGACCTGCAGACGCTCTACTGGATGTGCCGCTACACGTTCGGCACACGCCACGTCTCCGACCTGCTGGCCCCCGGCTTCAGCAGCCTGGGCCTGCTCACCGAGCAGGAAGCCAAGCGGGCCCGCCGCTCGTGGAACTTCCTGTGGAGCGTGCGGCTGCACCTGCATTACATCTCGGGCCGCGCCGAGGAACGGCTGACCTTCGACGTCCAGCCCGTGGTCGGCGCGCGCATGGGCTATACCCGCCACGGCCGCCAGGTCGGGGTGGAGCGCTTCATGCGCCATTATTTCCTGACAGTGCGCGAGGTCATGCGCCTGACCCATGTGCTGGAACCGGCGGTGATGCGCCAGGCGCTGGGCCCGACCGCAAACGCGCCGCAGGCCGATGCCGCGATGCGCGACGCAGGCTTCACGGTACTGGACGGCCAGATCCTACCCGAACGCGGCACCTCCTTCGATGCCGAGCCGATCCAGATGATGCGGCTGCTGGAATGGGCGCGAACGCGCAAGCTGCCGATCCACCCGCTGGCCATGCACAAGCTGATCCGCTGGGAACGCCGCGCCGCCAGCCTGCGCGGCAATCCTGAGGCGGCACGGATCTTCCTCGACCTGCTGTGCGGCGCGCCGCCCGAGCGCGCCCTCCGCCCTGCCCCCGCAACCGAAGCCACGGGCGCACCGCGCGAGGAAGCACCCAGCTTCCACGCCACAGCGGAAGACCGGCGACAGGGCAATGCCTACTGGCTGCATATCCTGAACGAAACCGGGATCATGGGGCGCCTGATGCCCGACTGGTCACGCATCGTCGGCCAGATGCAGTTCGACACCTATCACGTCTTCACGGTCGACGAGCACACGATCGAGGCCATCCGCATCTTCGGCCGGATCGAACACGGCGCCATGGCCGACGAGATCCCGCTGGCCTACGACCTGGCGCGCAATCTCCAGTCCCGCCGCGCGCTCTACATGGCCATCCTGCTGCACGACATCGCCAAGGGGCGCGGCGGCGACCATTCCGAACTGGGCTCCGAGATCGCGCTGGAAGTCTGCCCCGAAATGGGCCTGACCGGCGAGGAAACCGAAACCGTCTCATGGCTGGTGCTGCATCACCTGCTGCTCAGCCAGACCGCCTTCCAGCGCGATATCGACGACCCCAAGACCATCCTCGACCTGGCCGACACCATCCAGTCGCCCGAACGGCTGCGCCTGCTGCTGCTGCTCACGATCGTCGACATGCGCGCCGTCAGCCCGCGCGTCTGGAACGCCTGGAAGGCAACCCTGCTGCACGAACTGTACATGCGCGTGGCCGAGGTGCTGGAAGGCGGACTGGCCACGACCGAGCGCGACGTGCGCGTGGCCCGCGCCAAGGAAGCGGTGGCCGAAATCCTGGAAGAAGATGGCTCCGCCCCCGAGGAGACCGAGCATTTCCTCGGCCTCGGTTATGGCAGCTACTGGCTGTCCTTCGACCAGGACACGCACGCCCGCCACGCCCTGCTGATCCGGGAATCCGAACGCCGGGACTCTCCGCTGACGGTGGAAACCCAGCCCCTGCCGACACGCGGCGTCACCGAGGTCACGATCTATACCGCCGACCATCCCGGCCTGTTCTCGCGCATCGCCGGCGCGCTGGCGATCGCGGGCGCCTCGATCGTGGACGCCCGCATCCACACGCTGATCAACGGCATGGCGCTGGACACGTTCTGGATTCAGGACGCCAGCGGCGAAGCGTTCGAGGAGCCGCACCAGCTCGCCCGCCTGTCCGCACTGGTCGAGCAGAGCCTTTCCGGGCGGGTGGACATCGCCCGCGAAATCGGCGGCATCGGCCGTATGCGCTATGGACGCCGCATGCGCGCGATCCACGTGCCGCCCCGGGTGGTGATCGATAACCGCGCCTCGAACAGCTACACGGTCATCGAGATCAACGGCCGCGACCGGCCCGGCCTGCTTCATGACGTGACCCAGGCGATCAGCGGCCATAAATTGCAGATCGCCTCGGCCCACATCACCACCTACGGCGTGCGCGCGGTCGACGTCTTCTACGTCAAGGACCTGTTCGGGCTGAAGATCACCGACGAACACCGCCTGACCGAAATCCGCGAGGCCCTGATCCACGGCCTGCGCCAGGCCGAGGAAGCTGCAACCAGCGACACCGACGCTCCGCCCGTCGAAACACTGTCCATCTGACGGCATGCCATTTCACGGGGCGACGGCGCATCGGCAAGACCGGTCCCATCCCCCGCTGGCCCTGACTAGGCAACACCGGCTTCCACACGCGTTCGCGACACTCGTTGCGCGACTGGAAATCATGGCATGAATTCCTGACAGCAACCTGAACAGACCGGCAATGCGAACATAAAAACAAAATGAAACCGGACATCGATGCATCCTGAAAAATGCATTTCGAGAAAAAGAGATTTTACATCATAGATAACTACCGGTTCCATTGATCAGGGCAGCCCGTCCCATGTCGCGACTTCGCATGCATGCCGAACACCATGCCGTCGAGAAACTGGGGTGGCTGCGGGCCGCCGTCCTGGGCGCCAATGACGGCACATTATCGACCGGCAGCCTGATCGTGGGCGTCGCCAGTTCTCATGCGTCACGCGGCAGCATCCTGGTCGCGGGCCTGTCGGCGCTTGTGGCCGGGGCCCTGTCCATGGCCGCCGGCGAATATGTCTCGGTCAGTTCCCAGGCGGATTCGGAGCACGCGGACCTCGCCCGCGAAAAGCGCGAACTGGCCACCGACTGGGGTGGCGAGGTCAACGAACTGACCGGAATCTACCGCAAACGGGGGCTGGACGAGGCCCTGGCCCGCCAGGTGGCGGTCGAACTCATGAAGCATGACGCGCTCGCCGCACATGCCCGTGACGAACTCGGGCTCTCCGATGCCACGGCAGCCCGGCCCTTCCAGGCGGCACTCGCCTCGGCCTCGGCCTTTTCCTCCGGCGCCCTCCTACCGGTCCTGACGGCGGTCCTGACGCCGGAACCCTATGTGTCCTGGGCCGTATCCGCCATTTCCGTCCTGGCACTCGCCGGTCTCGGGGCCGTCGGAGCGGTGGCAGGCGGGGCCCGGCCGCTGCGCCCCACGCTTCGGGTCACGTTCTGGGGGCTGATCGCGATGATCGTCACCGGCGGTATCGGGCAGCTCTTCGGTGTGTAGCGCGTCCCCGCGCAACACCATCTTCCATCATGCGGACTAGCATGCCGTCCGATCGCCCGCCGACCGGCTCGCCATTCGAGATCCTGCGCGTCTTCCTGCGTCTGGGCTGCACCGCCTTTGGCGGCCCGGTCGCGCATCTCGGCTATTTCCGGACGGAATTCGTCGAGCGCCGAAAATGGCTGACGGAACAGGCCTATGCCGACCTGGTCGCCCTGTCGCAATTCCTGCCGGGACCGGCATCGAGCCAGACGGGCTTCGGGATCGGCCTCATACGGGGCGGCCTGGCCGGCGGCATCGCGGCGTGGATCGGCTTCACCCTGCCCTCGGCGGCCCTGCTGGTCGCCTTCGCATACGGCGCGGGCGGCATCGCGGCGACGGGTGCGGGGGCCGGCATGCTCCATGGCCTCAAGCTCGTGGCAGTGGCAATCGTCGCGCAGGCCGTTCTGGGCATGGCCCGAAGCCTGTGCCCGGACCGCCCGCGCGCCACGATCGCCACGGCTACATTGGTGACGATGCTGCTCGCGCCAGGCTCCCTCTTCCAGATCGGCACCATCATCGCCGGCGGCATGGCCGGCTGGTTCCTGTGCCGGGGGCCCGATACACTGCCGGCCGACACGCTGCTCCTGCCACTGTCACGGCGCGCGGGCATGGGCTGCATGGCGGTTTTCCTGGGGCTTCTGGCCTTCGCATTCATCCCCATGCTTCCCGGCCCCGTCGCCCTGTTCGATGCCTTCTACCGATCGGGCGCCCTGGTGTTCGGCGGCGGCCACGTCGTGCTGCCGCTGCTGCGCGATGCGGTCGTCACGCCCGGATGGGTGTCGGACAACGCATTCCTGGCAGGGTACGGCGCCGCACAGGCCGTCCCCGGCCCCCTCTTCACCTTCGCGGCCTATCTCGGCACGATCGCGGGCATAGCGCCGGGCGGCTTGGCCGGCGCGGCCATCGCAACAGGCGCCATCTTCCTGCCCGGCATTCTCTGCCTGCTGGGCGCCCTGCCCTTCTGGCACGATCTGCGCGGCAGGCCGGGGGCTCAGGCCGCCATGCGCGGCACCAACGCCGCCGTCGTCGGGCTGCTGGGTGCGGCGCTCTACAACCCGGTCTGGACCAGCGCCGTGCATGGGGCGGCAGATTGCGCGGTTGTCGTCACGGCCTTCGTCCTCCTCCTGGTCTGGCGCGCACCGCCACTTCTCGTCGTGCTGCTTTCGGCCCTGACCGGCGCGGTCATGCATCCTCCCGCCTGAGGCGACGCTACGCCGCTCCGGTCCCTCATCACGCCTTCGCGGCATCGAACCGTTCCCAGAACATTCCGAAACCGGTAATATGTCGTGGCGCCCAAGCCATCACGATATAGCGCGCGGCTCGCCAGCCCCGGCCAAACGGAACAGAACGGAGAGACGTATCGATGGACCGGAATGCCAGCCGCACCAGGAGAAGCGTCCTGATCGGGGCCGCCTGTGCCGGCAATTTCCTCGAATTCTACAATTTCATGGCCTACGCGTTCTTCGCGCCCATGATCGGCCATGCATTCTTTCCCAGTGGCAGCAACAATCTGATGAACCTGCTCTACGCGCTGATGACATTCGCCGTCGGGTTCATCATGCGGCCACTGGGCGCCGTCGTGATCGGGCGCTTTGCCAGCACCCACGGGCAGCATGCGGCCCTGATGCTGACATTCGGCATGATGGGATTCGGCTCGTTCCTGGTCGCCGCCACACCGCCGGCGGCATCCATCGGCATCGCGGCGCCTGTCATCATCGTTTTCGCCCGGATGCTCCAGGGTTTTTCCGATGGTGGCGAGGTCGGGCCGGCGACCGAACTGCTCTATTCTGCCGCACCCGGCGGCCTCGGCGGCGTCTTCGGCACGCTCCAGTACATGACACAGTTGCTCGGCAGCCTGCTCGCCGTCCTGCTGGGCCTCATCCTATCCCTCAGCATGTCGCACGATGCCCTCTTTTCCTGGGGCTGGCGGGTGCCCTTCCTCTTCGGCCTCGTCATCGTTCCAGCGGGCCTGTTCCTCCGCCGCCTTGCCGCCGGCCACACCATTGCACCCCACCCCGCAATGGCGCCCTCGCCCGATGAACGACTCGCGGTCCGCAAGGTCATTCTGTTCGTATTCCTCGCCCTCGTCAGCGGAACCGTCTCCACCTATCTCCGCACTTTTGGCCTCAGCTACGCGGTGTCGGTACTGCATCTTTCGCCGGCAACGGGAATGGCCGCCATGACGGCCGGCCTGACCTTCGGCGCGCTGAGCGTTCTTGCCAGCATGTTTTTCGTCGCCCGCCATCCGAACCCGGCCGGCACGGTGATCGGCGTCACCCTTCTGATGGGCGCTCTGTCACCAATCGTCTATTATTATGCCATCCACGATCCCGGCCTCGGCAGCCAGTTGGCGCTGAACATTTCCATGTTCGCGCTTTCAGGATTCGTGATGACCAGCATGTGGAAGGTCCTGCTGGATTCCCTCCCGCCGCACAGCCGCTCCTTTCTGTTCGGCGTCATCTACGCGACTGCCGTGTCCGTATTCGGCGGCCTGACGCAGCCCGTCGTCACCTGTCTGATCGCCATTACCGGCAATCCGCTGATCCCCGGCTGGATGATGGCGGCAACGGCCATTCTGGGGCTTTTCAGCTATCTTCGCCTACGCGCCCTGCAATTTCAGAAGACAGCCTTCAATCCGCCTGCGATCGGCATCCGGGAAAGCCGAGCCCCCTCATAAAAATCCCTACGATATCGCAATCCTCATCGATCAACGCATCGCCAGCATTCCAGCGCGGCCCGCAGCGCGGCAATTGGAGCCTGCCACGCACACGCGGGCACCTCAGGACCATCCTGCCTGAACTGCTCCAGCGACGGATACCAGCGGCTGGTCCCGTTCCCCCAGCGCGGCGCCTCCGCCCGGTCGAACACGGCGGACCAGCGCCAGTCGCCGCCGAAACGGTTCAGCAGCCAGACTGGCCGCCCCATCGCCCCGGCCAGATGGGCCATCGCGGTATCGACCGTGATTACCAGATCCAGCCCGGCAACGACCCGCGCGGTGTCCAGCCAGTCGCCCGTGGCAGCGGGTTCCATAGCGAAGGGCGGATCACCCGCCGCCGCCCCATGCTGCAGACTGATGAAGCACACCCCCCCGACATCGCCCAGCGACGCGAGCATCTGCGGCGGGATCGACCGCCTGCGATCGAACCGAAACGCCGGATTGCCTGCCCAGCACAGCCCGACCCGTGGCGCCCCCACCCGAGCACCTTCGGGCACGGGCGGCAGCAGATAGGGCACAAAGGGCGGCACCTCCGCCATCCCCAGCAGATGCGGCAGGCTGAGCAACCCGCAGCGCGCGACCACATCGTCCGGCACAGGTGCCTCATCCGACAGCACCATACAGCGCGACGCAATCAGCCCCTCCGGGTCGGGCATCGTCCGCGCCAACCGATGCAGCGCCGGCGGCAGATCCAGCACCACCCCCACCCGCCGCAGACAATAGGGGAGATAGCGCAGGAACTGGATCGCATCGCCCAGCCCCTGTTCGGCATGCAGCAGCAGGCGCCCATGAGGCAGCGCCGACCCATCCCACGGCGCGAGCGCCGGCCAGCGCATCTCGGGCAACAGGCGCTCCCTGGCTTCCAGATGGCGCCACCCCTCCGCCATCGCGCCCCGCGCCAGCAGCAGCGTGCCCAGATTGAATTCCGCCCGCGCGCCCTCCGCGCCCCGTGCCGCCACCGGGTCGGCCAGCACACCGCGCAGCAGACGCTCGGCGGCCGCATCCTCGCCCATGTCGGTCAGGATGGTCGCGTCATTGACGACGATCCGCGCATCATCAGGCGCACATCGCCGCGCCGCTGCCAGCGCCACACCCGCCCTGGGCAGATGGCCCAGCGCCATCAGCACCAGCCCCAGATTGTTCAGCGTCTCCGGCACATCCGGCGCCAGCCTGTCGGCCTGCTCCAGCGCCGCCAGCGCCTCTTCATGCCGGTTCAGCGCAAACAGAACGGCCCCATGATTGGCCCAGGCCGCCCCCTGGTCCGGGCACCGATCCCGCACCAGCCGGTACAGGATCTCCGCCTCCGCATGCCGGCCCCGCTCCGACAGCAGCACGGCCAGGCCATGCAGCCGCCCGGCATCCTGCGCGACAAACCGCCTCGCCGACGCCTCCAGCCGGGGCCCAATCCCCACGCCATCCCCCATGATGGCGGCACGCGCCCAGTCCAGCAGCAGCGCGGTGTCGGCAGGCCGCAGCCCCAGCGCGGCACGCAGGCTCGCTTCGGCCTCCCCCCACCGCCCCATCTCCCCCAGCACGGCCGCCAACGCCGCATGGGCACGCGCATCACGCGGCTCGCGCAGGGTCGCGACATGCAGGGCCGCGCGCGCCGGCTCCAGATGTCCCTGCTCGTGCAGCGCGCAGCCCAGCGTGATATGAAAATGCGCGGCAGGCAGGATCGCGATCGCCCGCCCCGCCAGCCCGATCGCCAGGTCCGGCCGGCCGGACGCACGGGCAACGCAGGCCATGCCATGCAGGATATCGGGGTCGTCCGGCGCCTCGGCCAACGCCGCGCGCAGCACCGACGTGGCGCCATCACGGTCACCATCCGCCAGCAGCCTCATCGCTCCGGCCACCCTGTCCCGTCGTCCATCCATTCCATTCGTCCCGGTTGCATCCGTCACCCGCCATCGCCCACAGTGCGGCAGCCCGTCCCATTCGCAAGAAGAGAGACCATGCCACAAAGCGCTTACCAGGATCTGACCAGCCATTTCGCCCGCATCGGGCGCATCCGCAACGCGCTGGGCATCCTGGGGTGGGACAAGGATGTCATGATGCCCTCCGGCGCCGCCGACAGCCGCGCTGACAGCATCGCCACCCTCAGCGTCCTGTGCCACGACATGCTGACCGACCCGCGCGTCGGCGAACTGCTGGAGCGGGCGGAAGCCCCCGCCGGCACATGGGAGGCCGCGAACCTGCATGAAATGCGGCGCGCCTGGCTGCATGCCGCCTCGGTGCCCGCCGAACTGGTCGAAGCCTCCTCCCGCGCCGCATCGCGGTGCGAGGTCGCATGGCGCACGGCCCGGCGCGACGGCGATTTCGCCGCCCTGCTGCCGCTGCTGTCCGACGTGCTGGAGCGCACGCGCGAACTGGCCATCGTCAAGGGCGCGGCGCTGGGCCTCTCGCCCTATGACGCCTTGCTGGACCAGTACGATCCCGGCACCCGCCGCACCGATATCGACCCCGTCTTTGCAGAATTGCGCAGCGACCTCCCCGGCCTGATCGCCGAGGCCCAGGCCCACCAGGCCACCCTGCCGCCAGTCGTGACGCCTGCCGGCCCCTTCCCCGTCGCGCAACAGGAGGCCCTGGGCCGGCGGATCATGACCGCGCTGGGCTTCGACATGTCTCGCGGCCGGCTGGATGTCAGCATCCATCCCTTCTGCGGCGGGGCCGAGGACGATGTGCGCATCACCACCCGCTATGACGACGCCGATTTCCTCTCCGCCCTGATGGGCGTGGTGCACGAGACCGGGCACGCACTCTACGAACAGGGCCTGCCGGCGGAATGGCACACCCTCCCCGTCGGCCAGTCCCGGGGCATGAGCCTGCATGAAAGCCAGTCGCTGCTGATGGAAATGCAGATCGCGCGCTCCCGCCCCTTCATCGACTGGATCGCCCCCCTGCTGCGCGAGACGTTCGGAGCGGCCGAGACCGATGCCGGCTGGTCGGCCGACGCGCTGTATCGCACGGTCACGCAGGTCAAACCCGGCTTCATCCGCGTCGACGCCGACGAAATCACCTACCCCGCCCATGTGCTGGTCCGCTACGAACTGGAAACCGCGCTGATCGACGGCTCACTGGCGCTGCGCGACCTGCCGGAGGCCTTCAATGCCGGCATCCGCGACCTGCTGGGGCTGGAGGTGCCGAACGACCGGCTGGGCTGCCTGCAGGATATCCACTGGCCCTCGGGCGCCTGGGGCTATTTCCCCACCTACACGCTGGGCGCGATCCTGGCCGCCCAACTGCGCCAGGCGGCGTTCGACGCCGACCCCGCCATCGCGCAGGGCATCGCACGCGGCGATTTCACCCCGCTGGTCGCCTGGCTGCGCCTCCATGTGCACGGACAGGCCAGCCGCCTGTCCACCGCCGGCATCGTAGCGGCTGCCACCGGCGCACCGCCTTCGACCACCGCCTATCGCGCCCATCTGCGCGAACGCTATTGCGGCGCACCGTAACGCCAACCGAACGGGGGATGGCCGCCATACCGCCCGGCCGGTTGCCTTCGGCGGCCGATCGTGGCGACATGGCGCCGATGTTCCGCACCCTCTCCCTCCCATTCCGCGTGATGCCGGCCGCGCTGGCCGTGTCGATCCTGTCCGCCGCCATGCCGGCCCTGGCCGCGAAGCCCGCGCCGCCGCTCGACCCGTCCGCGCCGCTGGTCTCGGTCGCCGAATCGACGACACAGGTCTGGACCGCATTGGTGGTGCTGCCCGACGGCCGCATGATCCTGGACATACCGGCCTGGACCGGCACACCCGGCCCGACCCTCGCCCTGCGCGACGCCGACGGCACGACGCACCCCTATCCCGACGCGGAATGGAACGACTCCGCCACCGCGCCCGAAAAGCGCCTGGTTTCGGCCGAAAGCCTGCAACTGACCGATGACGGCACGCTGTGGGTGCTGGATAGCGGCTTCGACAATGCGGACCACGCCGTCACCACCCCAAAGCTCGTGCGGATCGACACCCAGACCGGCACCGTAACCCGGACCTTGACGATCGACCCGACAGTCCTGCGCCCCGGCAGCCACGTCGCGGGCGTCCGGGTCGGCAAGGGCCACGCCTTCATCCTCGATTCCGGCGTGCCCGGCCTGATCGTGATCGATCTGGAGCACGGCACCCAGCGGCGTCTGCTGGACCATCACCCGTCACTGACCGCCCAGCACCCGATCACGGTGGACGGGCGCGTGATGCAGGATACGACCGGCCATACCGCGATCGTCCATGCGACCGAGATCGAAATCAGCCCCGACGGCCAATGGCTGTACTATCAGCCCCCCTGCGGCCCGCTCTACCGGCTCGGCACCGACCTGCTGACCGACACCACCATCACCAGCTTCGAACTCGATGACAGCCCGACGCTCTGGTACAAGACACCACCGCTGGGCGGCATGACGGTCGCCCGCGACGGCACACTGTATTTCGACGATGTGTCGACCGGCAGCATCTTCCGCTTCACCGCCGGGCGCATCTATCAGCGCATCGTCGTCGACCCGCGCCTCCGCTGGCCGGCCACACCCACCATCACCGCAACCGGGCAGCTTTATATCCCCACCGCGCAACTCGACCGCACGCCGCGCTTCAATCACGGGCAGATGGCGGTGCAATGGCCGCTGACGATCTACCGCATCGACACCGCCGCCCTTCCGGCACCCGTACGCTGACGCACCCCCTTCGCGTGGCGCCCGCTTGGCGGTATGAAGGGGCATGCGCTACGTTTCGACCCGGGGACAGGCCCCCGTCCGCGATTTCTCCTCGGTTCTCATGGCCGGTCTCGCCGAGGATGGCGGCCTCTATCTGCCGGAAAGCTGGCCGGTCCTGACCGCCGATGAGTGGCGGGCCCTGCGCGGCCTGCCCTATCCCGACTTGGCGGCACGGATCATCGCGCCCTTCACCGCCGGCTGCATCGCGCCCGACGTGCTGCTGCGCCTGTGCCGTGAATCCTATGCCGGGTTCGACCACGCCGCCATCGTGCCGCTGGTCCAGGTCGAGGACGGGCTATTCGTCCAGGAACTGTTCCACGGCCCGACGCTCGCCTTCAAGGACATGGCGATGCAGCTCCTGGGCCGCCTGTTCGACCATGTGCTGACCGAACGCGACGCACACGTCACCATCGTGGGCGCCACCTCGGGCGATACCGGATCGGCCGCGATCGAGGCCGTCCGTGGGCGCGAACGCGTGCGGATCGTCATCCTCCACCCCGAGGGACGGACATCGGACGTCCAGCGCCGGCAGATGACGACGGTGCTGGAACCCAACGTGACCAACCTGGCGGTCCAGGGCACGTTCGACGACTGCCAGGATCTGGTGAAGGCCATGTTCGCCGATGCCCCCTTCCGGCAGGAAATGGGACTCTCGGCGGTCAATTCGATCAACTGGGCGCGCATCGCGGCCCAGATCCCCTATTACGTCTACGCCGCCCTTTCCCTCGGCGCGCCCGACCGCGAAGTGTCGTTCGCCGTGCCGACCGGCAATTTCGGCAATATCCTCGCCGCCTGGGCCGCGCGCCGCATGGGCCTGCCGGTCCGCGCGCTCTGCGTGGGCTCGAATCGCAACGACATCCTGACCCGCTTCCTGCGCGACAACGACATGAGCGCGCGTGAAGTGGTGCCCAGCCTGTCGCCGTCGATGGACATCCAGGTCTCGTCGAATTTCGAGCGCCTGCTGTTCGAACTGCTGAACCGCGACGCCGAAGCCTGCGCGCGGATCGTCACCGACTTCCGCCGCACGGGCCGCATGAGCGTCCCCGATCCGGTCTGGCGCCAGGCATCGGGCCTGTTCCACGCCCTGGCCCTTGAAGACGAGGACACGAAGACCGAAATCCGCTCTCTCTACCAGGCCAGCCAGTATCTGGCGGACCCGCACAGCGCGATCGGCATCGCGGCCGGGCGGATGTTCCGCGAGCCCGGCATCCCGATGGTGGCGATGGCAACCGCCCATCCGGCCAAATTCCCCGACGCGATGGCGCAGGCGGTCGGCATCCGGCCCGCCCTTCCGCCACATCTTGCGGATCTGTTCGACCGGCCGGAGCGTTACGACGTTGTGCCCAACCAACTGGACGCGGTGGAAGACCGTGTCCGCGCGGCGGTGCTGAAGAACAGCTGACGCCTATACCTTCCCTTTCTTCGGACGCCCGGCCCCGCCGGCCGGACCGTCACGCAGGACCCTGATGACCGACCAGATCAACGTTACCCGCCTCCCCTCCGGCCTGACCGTGGTCACCGAGCGCATGGACCGGGTCGAAACCGTCTCGTTCGGCGCCTATGTCGCCGCCGGCACCTGCCACGAGCACGCCGAGGAAAACGGCGTCTCGCATTTCCTCGAACATATGGCCTTCAAGGGCACCGAACGCCGCAGCGCCGCCGGCATCGCCGAGGAAATCGAGAATGTGGGCGGCCATATCAACGCCTACACCGCGCGCGAGCACACCGCCTATTACGTCAAGCTGCTGAAGGAAGACCTGGCCCTGGGCGCCGACATCATCGGCGACATCCTCACCCACAGCAGCTTCGCCCCCGATGAAGTCGAACGCGAGCGCGGCGTGATCCTGCAGGAAATCGGGCAGGCCAACGACACGCCGGACGACATCATCTTCGATCATTTCCAGGAAACCGCCTTCCCCGAGCAGCCGATGGGCCGCCCCACGCTGGGCACCGAGGCGCTGATCCGCGACATGAGCCGCGAGACCCTGATGCGCTACATGCGCGGCCATTACACGACGGCGAATACCGTGGTCGCGGCGGCCGGCAACCTGCGTCATGAAGATGTGGTGGCCCTGGCCGAACGCCATTTCCGCGACCTGCCGACACTGGGCAGCCCCGCCAGCTTCGACTCCCGCTACGTGGGCGGCGAATTCCGGCGCGAGAAGGATCTCGACCAGGCCCATGTCGTGCTGGGCTTCCCCTCGGTCGGCTATGGCGATCCGGATTATTATCCGGTCCTGCTGCTCTCCACCCTGCTGGGCGGCGGTATGTCGTCGCGCCTGTTCCAGGAAATCCGCGAGAAGCGCGGGCTGGTCTATTCGGTCTATTCCTTCAACGCCCCGTTCCGCGACGGCGGCCTGTTCGGCATCTATGCCGGCACCGGCGCCGACCAGGCCAGCGAACTGGTGCCCGTCACGCTGGAGGAACTGCGCAAGGTGCAGCTCCAGGTCGAGCAGGACGAACTGGACCGCGCCCGGGCACAGCTCAAATCCTCGCTCCTGATGTCGCTGGAAAGCACCGGCAGCCGGTGCGAGCAGCTGGCCCGCCAGCTCCAGGTCTTCGGCCGCCTGGTGCCCACGGCCGAGACCGTGAGCCTGGTCAACAAGGTGACGATCGACGACGTCAAGCGCGTCGCCGCCCGCCTGTTCCGCGGCACGCCCACGCTGGCATCGCTGGGGCCGGTGCACAACATCCCCACCCTGGGCTCGATCGCCGAGGCACTGGCGGCATGAGCACCGACCCGCTCGACCTGATCGGCACCCTGATCGGCAAGGCCCGCGCCGCCGGCGCCGACGCGGTGGATGCGGCCTATTCGGCGCGCACGGCGCATGGCGTGCAGATCCGCAACGGCAAGACCGAGGATCTGGAACGGTCGGAGACCTGCGACCTCAGCCTTCGCGTCTTCCTCGGCCGGCAATCGGCGTCCGTCTCAGCCACCAACCTCGATCCTGCCCGCTTCGACGCACTGGTCGAACAGGCCCTGGCCATGGCGCGCGTCCTGCCCGAGGACCCCTATGCCGGCCTGTCGCCCCAGGCCGAACAGGGCTTCGTCGATGCCGCCGGCCTGGACCTGCTGGACACGGCACAGCCCGACACGGCGGCGCTGATGGACCGCGCCCGCGCGGCCGAGGATGCGGCACTGGCGGTAGCGGGCGTGACCAACAGCAGCGGCGGCTCGGCCAGTTTCGGCCTGGCGGATATCGTGCTGATGACCTCGGCCGGCTTTTCCGGCCGCTACGCCCGCAGCAGCCATTCCGTCTCCGTCAGCGTGCTGGCCGGCCACGGCACCGGCATGCAGCGGGATTACGATTACGATGCCACCGTGCATCTCTCCGACCTGGCCGATGCCGGCACGATCGGACGCAGCGCCGGCGAAAAGGCGGTAGCCCGCCTGAATCCCACCCGCCCGCGCACGGGCAGCATGCATGTGGTCTTCGATCCGCGCGTGTCGTCCAGCCTGCTGGGCCACCTGGCCGGGGCCGTCAACGGCAGCGCCATCGCACGCGGCACCTCGTTCCTCAAGGAGAAGATGGGTCAGCGAATCCTGCCCGAAGGCGTCGATATCCTGGACGACCCGACGCGGGTACGCGGCCTGTCGGCCCGCCCGTTCGACGGCGAGGGCGTGCGTTGCAGCGAACTGGCCATCGTGCAGGACGGCATGCTGATCAACTGGGCGCTGGATTCCCGCAGCGCCCGGCAATTGGGCCTGCCCGGCAACGGCCGGGCCAGCCGTGGCGGCAGCCCGTCGCTGGGCAGCCTGTATGCCCGCCCCGGCGCCCCGACCCCGGCGGCGCTGATGGCCGACATCCAGGACGGGATCTACGTCACCGAACTGATGGGCTCGGCCATCAACGGCCTGACCGGCGATTACAGCCGGGGGGCCGCCGGCTTCATGATCCGGGGCGGCACACTGGCGGAACCGGTCGCGGAACTGACCATCGCCGGGAACCTGAACGACATGTTCGCCCGCATGGTCCTGGCGGACGACCTGGTATTCCGCCACGGCATCAACGCCCCGACCATCCGCATCGACGACATGATGATCGCCGGGTCTTGAACATCGCCCCGCACGACAGGATATGGACAGAGCAATGACCAACCGACACCAGCCCGTCCAAAAGACCCGCCGTTTCACCATCCTGCTGCTGGGCACCGCCCTCGCCGTATCGCCCCTGCTGCCGCCCGGCGCCGACGCCCGCCCCGGCAGCGGCTATTCGATGGGCAGCCGGGGGTCGCGCACCTACAGCGCACCTGCTCCCACCCAGACCGCCCCGTACGGCGCATCGCCGATGCAGCGCTCGATCACGCAGCCCTCATCCGGCGGTTCCGTCAACGGCCCGTCTTCCTATCCGCGTTCACCCTACGGCGCACCGTACAGCGCGCCCTATGCCGCGCGGCCGCATCCGTTCGCCAGCGGCTTCCTGGGCGGCATGCTGGGCGCCGGCCTGTTCGGGGTGCTGTTCGGCCACGGCATCGCCGGCGGGCTGACCGGTGGCGGCAGCTTCTTCGGCCTGCTGATCCAGCTCCTGCTGCTGGGCCTGCTGATCGGCTGGCTGGTGCGCCGGTTCAGCGGCGGGGCCCGGCAGGGCACCCCCATCGCGGCTTCCCCCGTCTACGGCCAGGGCGGCCCCTCGGCAGCGGCAGCCCAGGTGACGATCACCCCGGACGATTACCGTGCCTTCCAGCGCCTGCTGCTCGATATCCAGGCGGCATGGAGCCAGCAGAACCTGCCGGCCCTCCAGCACATGGCAACGCCGGAAATGGTGGGCTATTTCAACGCCCAGCTTTCCGACCTGGCCAGCCGTGGCGCGCGCAACGTCGTGTCGGACGTGCGCTTCGAACATGGCGACCTGTCCGAGGCATGGAGCGAAAACGGGTTCGACTACGCGACGGTCGCCATGCGCTATTCGATGGTGGACATCACCACCGACATGACCGGCCGCGTCATCGACGGCAGCTCGACCGAACGGGTCACCATTACCGAACTCTGGACCTTCATGCGCCCGTCACGCGGGGGCGCCTGGCTGCTCTCCGCAATCCAGCAGACGCGCTGACAGGCTTTCCCAGGCGGGGGCAGCCCCGCCTGGTTTCGGAAGGAACGTCCCGCGCATGATGGCTCCCCGCCCGAAATATGAAATACGCGTGGCCTACCTCGCCAATTTTTTCTTCTCCTGGAACGGCCTCTTTTACATATCCGCCATTACATCGGTCTTTGTCGTTCTGTCGCTTCTTGCCGGCGGCGCCTTCCATGCCAATAGCTACGTCATGTCCTTCCTCGGCGGCCTGCCCTCCGTCGCGATGAACATCCCCGTCAGCATAAGATGCGGATATAATCTGGATATATTGACACGGCAGACCATCATTCGGTCTTTCAGGACGCGCGATTTCATCTCCATGCCAACGGCAGACTCCTCCATTCTCCTGCGCAGGCCGAAGAACAGACTCCGCGACTGGGACGAACGCTTTCTACAAATCCGCGATGATACGCACGAAACGACCCTCTCGTGCCAGATGCGCGACCTGTTCACGATCCGCAGATTTCTCGAAACATCGTCGAAATGTCAGGCAGAACAGGATCAGAACCGGCCTCCATGATCTCGCGCCAGCCCCTTTCGGCCCTCTCCGTCGCGTTGCCGGAGCTCACGATACGTTCTTGACGCGCCCGTTTTTTTGACGAAACGTTACACAGCCCGTTGCATAAAGCACGAGGAGGTGGGCGCGGACGATGACCGACTCCTTCGACGACGTGGCAGCCCTGATCCGTGAAGCGGAAGCCGAACGAGATCGTTTCCTCGATCGTTTTGCCCATCTCTGCGAACAGGCCCTGCCCCGCCAGACGGCCGTGTCGCGCAGTAAACGCGGGCTTTTCCGCAAAACCGAAACCATCGACGGGCTGGACATCCGCCTGGCCACATATCTGTTCCGCCTGACCCGCGCCGGCGGGGATATCGAGGCCACTATCGTCCACGAGGTCCGCGGCGTAGCCCTCAGCCGCCGAACCGTGCCCCTGCGTGAATGGATCACCACCCTCATGGCGCAGATCCGCGCGCTGGGTGGCGCCGTCTCCGGCGAAGGCGACGCCCTGGCCCACGCCACACGCTGGTCCGGATGACATTGCGGCGCCTCCTCGGCTTCCTGGGCGCCGGCACATCCGCGCGCACCGCCGGGCCGGCTCCGGCGAACGCCGTCCCCTTCACCCCTCCCCCCTCCGGCGCGCAGCCAGCCGGCAATGCCTTCGCTCAACTTGATGGCCGGCCACCGCCGATCGTGCGGCTGGGTTCGGTCCGCCAAGGCCTCGCCGGAGGCGCAACGCGCGCGCTGGGCAGCGTCCATGCCGAGGCATGGTGGAAGACCGGCTTTTCCCTCGGCCAGTCGCATTGGGCGACGGTGCATGAGCAGGGCTGGCGCATGGCCATGTTCCGCCTGCGCGCCGCCGCCTTGTCACGCGGGGCCAACGCCGTGCTGAACCTGCGTTATCGGCTGGCGGGCGGTGGCGACACGCTGGGCTTCCTGCTGCATGGCGACGCGGTGACGGTTCCGGGCCTCGACGCCGGTCCGGCGCTGCCCTGCGTACCGTGGAACGCCACCATTTTCGCCCTGGCCATGCGCGCGGGCGTCGTGCCGATCGGCTGTTCGGTCGGCGCAATCGAAACGGTGGATGTCCCGTTCCACTATGACGCGGCACTGGCTCCCTGGGGCGGCGGCGAGACCCCGCTCCTGGGTCAATGGAAACGCCAGGCGCGCGACGCGGCGCTGGCCCGCCTGACCGACGATCCGTTGCGCGCCTTCTGGACGGGCGCGCTGGCCCATGACGAAATCGTCTCTATTTCGGTGGAAACAAACAACGGAGTCATCACGTCCTGCCGCCTGCGCGCCGCAATCACCCAATTAGGCTACCGACGGCTGCCCGGCACATTCCCGCTCGCCCCCACCTTTCTGGCCGCGCTCGACGACCACGCGGCGCGGATCGCAGGGCACCGCCCGCTCTTCGCCGGGATCGAAAACGGGGTGGAAGTCGCGGAAGAGGACGCCGACCTCGCCGAGAAGACCGAATTGCTCGACACGGCCGTGGACCTGGCGGGCGAAGAACGTCTGGCCGGCGCATCTGCGATCATCGGCGCGGCCATCGAAACCGGGGCCGCCGAGGCAACCGGCGCCGTCGGCGACCTGCTCGGCAATTTCGGCGACCTGTTCAGCTAGGGAAGAAAGACGACAGCGCATGGGCATTTTCGATGGTATGCCGGGCTTTCCCCCGGCCGACGGTCCCGGCCACCCCGCCGCCAGCCCGCCCGGCTGGAACCAGACACCCGCCACTCCAAGTGCCGCGCCCTCCGGCGACGGCCCCTCCGCGACCGCGCCCACCGGCTTCATGGCAGGCCATGCCCGGCAGAGCGGGGTCGTCACCTCCGATTTCAGCGTCCGTGAACTGCTGGTGGTCGAACATGCGGGCTTCCGCGCGCTCGGCCTGTGCATGGGCAACAGCATCTGGAAGGTCCAGGCGAATTTCCAGCTCAACAACAGCGCCTACGAACTGACGGATATCACCGGCGCCATGTATGGCGCACGCGAAAAGGCGGTCGAGATCATGCGGGCCGAGGCCGAGGCGCTGGGCGCGGACGGAATCGTCGGCACGCGCCTGGAAATCGCGCAGCTTGCCGATTCCGGCATGCTGGAATTCCGCGCCTTCGGCAGCGCCATCGTCCATCAGGACGGGCATCCCGGCTACCGCCGCCCCGACGGGCGCCCCTTCACGTCCGACCTGTCCGGCCAGGATTTCGCCCTGGCGCTCAAGGCCGGCCGCCGGCCGCTGGATCTGGTCATCGGCTGCTGCGTCCAGCATATTCCCCGGCGCAGCCTGCTGACCACGCTGCGCCAGACCGGCCAGTGCGTGGAACTGGACCTGTTCACCCAGGCCTATTACACGGCCCGCGAGGCCGCGATGGAGCGCATGACCGCCCACGCCGCCGCCAGCGGCGCCAACGAGATCATCGGCACCCGCCTGCAGGAAGAATCCCATGTCTGGGGCGACCATATCGTCGAATTCCTGGCGGTCGGAACCGCCATGCTCGACACCGGCCAGCCCGACCCCGATTTCGACCTCGCTCCCACCCTGACCCTGTCGCTGGATATCTGAAATGCCGCCGGAACACGACGCCGACAAGGACAAGCCCCTCGACCTCAGCGCCCTGTATGCCGAGGACGAACCCACACCGCCCGCCCTGCCCGCCGAACCATCGGCACCCCCGCCCGCAGCGGCTTCGGAAGGCCCGCTGCACCAGCCGATGGCAACGTTCGCCCGGCTGGTGGAACTGGACAGGCTGCCCCCCGATATGGTCGCCGAGGCCCATCGGCGCGCGGACATGGTGAATTTCCACGATCTCAACACCCTGCTCGAACATGGTACCGGCGCGCTGACCCAGCTTGCGGACATCGCCGACCGCATGCTGGCCGGCCGCACCCTGGGCCAGTCCGACGCCGTGGGCGACATCGCGGCCTCGGTCCTGGACGGGGTGAAGATCCTGCGCATCGGCGACCTGCGCAAGATCGCCAGCGGCGAGGGCGCGCGGCCCGGCGGCCTGCTGGCCCGCATCGGCGGCCTGGTCGGCGGAGCGAAGGACGCGCTGTCCGGCTTCGCCGAAAACCGCAAGCGTTTCACCACCCTGATGGACCAGCAGGAAGCGAAGGCCCGCACCACCATCGCGGACCTGAAGCGCAATATCGAGAATTTCGAATCGATGTACCAGGCCCTGCGGCACGCGGTGCGCGAACTGAACATCGACATCGCCGCCGGCCAACTGGCCCTGGAACGTGGACAGCAGGAGGCCGAGAGCCTGCGACGGCACGCGCTGGCCACCAACGACCCGGTGGATGCGGCCGAGGTCATGGAACTGCGCGGCCGGCTGGCCAATTTCGCGGGGCACCTCGCCGAACAGCGCGAGGGCCTGATGCGCGCGGCCCTGACCGTGCCGATGCTCAAGAGCACGCGCGAGGCCGCCGAGGCCCGGATCGTGGCCCTGCATTCGGCCCTGACCAAGACCATTCCCAACCTCAAGGCCGCCTGCGCCGTCGCCGTCGGGCAGGTCGACAATCGCCATGCCGCCGCCGCCCGCGACAAGCTCAACGAGGCCGATCGCCAGGTGCTGGGCCTGGTGGCCGACGGCGCGCTGGAAGCCGCCCGCACCACGGCCGCCCAGCGCGGGGTCGATCCGCGCCAGATCGAAGCCCTGTCCCAGGCGGCCGACAAGGTGACGCAGGCCCTGGCCGAAATGGCGGAGAACGACCGCCTGGCCGTCGAGCGCACCCGCAAGCAGGAAGCGCAGCTGCGCCAGTTGCGCGACCGGATCTCCGACGGCATGCGCACGCTCGCCACCCGCACCGTGGCGCCGGAATGAGTGCACCCGTGACGGAGCGGCACCTGTTGTCAGGACCTTTTCAATGACCAAACCCAGGACAATCATTCTTGTGGCAGCCGCAGGAGCGATGGGGGCGGCCGGCGCGACAGCGTTCCTGATCGACGCACGTCACCTGGCGGACGACCAGGCCTGCCGTCAGGATGCTCCCGCCGCGCAAGGCCAGCCCACGGCAGCAGCCGGCACCCGGCCGGACGATCCGCAGGGCCGCAAGCCGCAGGATTGCGATCACCAGCAGCACCACTCATACCATGCTTCCGGCGGGGGAGCCTTCTTCATCCCCACCAGCAGCCGCGGCAGCGATAACGACGACGCCCCGCGCGCGGGCGGCAGCAGCGGCGAGGCGGAATCAGCAGGCCATGCCGGTTTCGGCGCCAGCGCCGCCGGCCATGGGGGCGGCGGCGAATAACCGTCTTTTCCCCATGGCCTCCGGCATCACGCGCATTGCGTCCACCCCCCGCGCCGATTGGCCCGGCCAGGCCGACGCCATCGGCTACACTTATTACCGCAACGATGACGGCAGCTTCGCCTGGCGTGAAGACGTCTGTTACGCCATCACGCCGGTCGCCGCCGAAACCCTGCGCCGCGCGGCCGAGAGTCTGCACCGAATGTGCCTCGACCTGGTGGACGAGGCCGTCCGCACACGGCGCGGCCTGGACGCATTCCGCATTCCCGAGGCCATGCAGCCGGTGGTGCGCGACTCCTGGGAACGCCGCGATGCCTTCCTGATCGGCCGCTTCGATTTCGCATGGCAGGACGGGCAGCCGAAACTGATCGAATATAACGCCGATACGCCCGCCACCCTGCCGGAAAGCACGCGCATGCAGGCCGCATGGCGGCGCGCGACCCATCCCGCCGAAGCCGACCGCGCCCTCAGCGAAGCCGCACTGGTCAACCACCTGATGGCCCTCCGCGCCCAGGGCCGCGTGGACGATATCGTCCATGTCGTTCCCTACCCCGACAATCGAGAGGACGCGGTCCATGCCCGCTACTATGCCGACTGGGCGCGGCAGGCCGGGCTCGAGGCGGTGCATTGCGAATTGCGCGATCTCGAAATCAGCACCGACGGACAATTGCTGCATCGCGGCCGCATCATCCGCTCCATGATCCGCATGTATCCGTGGGAGTTGATGTTCCGCGATGCGGGCGCCCGCCATCTGCGCCAATGCGGCTGCCGGTTTCTCAATCCGCCCTGGGCGGCCCTTCTCTCCAACAAGGCGCTCCTGCCCGCGCTATGGCAGCGCCATCCCGGCCATCCGCTCCTTCTGCCTGCCGCCTGGACGCCGGACGGCATGGAGCGCTACGTCGAAAAGCCCATCCACGCACGCGGCGGCGAAAATGTCCGCATCGTCTCCGGCACGGAAACGCTGGCGCTGGAACCCGGCACCTATGGCGATTATCCCCGCATCTATCAGCATTATGCCGATCACCGCATAGACGGCGTCACCGCCTCCATCGGGGCCTGGAT
Source organism: Gluconacetobacter asukensis (assembly GCF_014174375.1). Classification (GTDB taxonomy): domain Bacteria; phylum Pseudomonadota; class Alphaproteobacteria; order Acetobacterales; family Acetobacteraceae; genus Gluconacetobacter; species Gluconacetobacter asukensis. The sequence continues at coordinate 59,184 of NZ_JABEQE010000009.1, read as the reverse complement.
CGTCGGCAGCCATTTCGCCGGGCTGACGGTGCGCGAAAGTGCCGACACCGTCATCCGCCATGTCTCACCCATCGTGCCCCACCTGCTCGTCACATAGAATGCGCGACGCCCGTCGGGTGAACCGCTACCGCCGATCCGGCAAAGCCTTTGCCTCCGCACGGGCAGCCGCAAGTTCGTCCCGCAGACAGGCGACCAGTTGCGCCGCTGGCATGGATCGCGCCATGGGCGCCCCCTGCCCGGCCCATTGGGCACCGAACCCGGCTTCTCCACACGCTTTGGCGGCGGCATTAAGCGCCTTGCCCGCATCGTAGGCCACGGGATAATCCGGCGGAACCGGCACGTTGCCCCCGTCGCCCAGGGCGGTGAAACGGTTCACCAGCGCCCGCGCCGGGCGGCCGGAAATCAGGCTGGTCAGCCGCGTATGAAAGGCCGCCGGCCCCATCAGCGCCGCGCGATAGGCCGCATCGGCAGCGGATTCCGGACACAGGATAAAAGCCGTCCCCATCTGGGCGGCAACGGCGCCCAGATCGAGCGCGGCCGCAATGCCCGCCCCATCCATGATCCCGCCGGCGGCAATCACCGGGCATCGACACTGCCGGGCCAGCAGGCGGGTCAGCACGAAGGTGCCCAGCGCATCGTCAGGCGCGGCAGGGTCGAACATCCCGCGATGACCGCCGGCCTCGATCCCCTGCGCGATAATCGCGTCCATGCCGGCCTCCTCGGCCGCGCGCGCTTCCTCCACACTGGTCGCGGTGGCCAGCAGCACCGCCCCGGCCGCCCGCAGCACCGCGACGATATCCGCCGGGGGCAACCCGAAATGGAAGCTGATCACCGGCGGCCGAACCACCCGCAGCATGTCCAGCATCTCCGGATCGTCGGCAAAGCTCCTGTAAGGCGCACGCAATAATGCCGGCGCCGGCATATCGAACGTGGCGAACACGGGCGCAAGCCACGCACACCACGCCTCCTCCCGCGCCGGATCGCGGCGCGGTGCCGGATGGACGAACAGGTTCACATTGAACGGACGATCGGTCCGCTCCCGGATTTCCGCGATCATCCGACGTGCCCCAGCCGCATCGGCCCCGCCGACACCGATGGACCCAAGACCGCCGGCATCGGAGACCGAAGCTGCCAGCACCGGCGTGGAAACCCCAGCCATCGGCGCCTGGATCAGCGGAAAAGCCAGATCGATACGATCGAAACCCGACATGAATCGCGCCCCCGCCACCGCCGGACCAGGCGGTTACAGTTGACCCGCCCCAGAACCAATTCATAGTGTTTTTCGTTCAATATCGGAAAAACAGATCCATCCGGGGGCGTCCTGCCCTTCGCGATCCTGAAGGAACAGTATGGCCACCAGGAAACCCGGTCCGCCGCGCACCTCCTCTCCACCACCGGGTGTGGACCACCTGTTTCACGAAATGCAGACGGAATCAGCCCGCGCGCTTGCCACCGACCCACGGAATGTCCAGGCCCTTGCGCAGGAGATCGCCTCCACACCGGCCGGCGACGATCCGGACGAGGCACTGTGTGCGCTCCTGACGATGACGCTCGACCAGGCCCGCATGGCGCGGGAAGGCGGCCAGCGTTTCGGCAAACGGTGTCTCGATGCCGTATCGCACCATCTGGTCGACCTGTCCCGGAAAGGGGCGGTCACGGTGGGCGGCAACATCGCGATAACCCGATGCTATGTCAGGGCCGGCCTTCCCGTCCCGGCAGGTCTGGCGCCCGACGAGCAGGCCATCCTTCAGGAAACGGCCTCACTTCCCCCAGGGGACGAAACCAATCCCGAAGCCGCGTTCGCAAAGATATCCGAAAGCCTCCTGAACGATGTCGGCGACGATCCCTCGATCCTGCATCAGGCATTTGCCGAAATCCTGCCCGGCATCCCCCCTGACGCCAGATTCCTGTTGTGCAAGGTCGCCGCCGCGAATCCCGACACGCGCTTCGAACAACTGGCCTGCGCCTGGCTTCTCGATACGTCCGAACAGGTCCGGAGCGGCGCCCTCGAAGGCCTGACCGATCGTCTGGCCGCCGGCAGACTCAGTCCGCAGGCCCTCGGCCGCCTGGCGGTTCTGAGAAGCTGGATCGTCGACGACCCCGTTCGGCAGCGCGTGGACGCCCTGATCAGGAACGCCATCCGGTCCGGTATTTCCCAGGACAGGGACACCCCGCCATCGCACCGGATCGTAGGATGCGTTTCCAGCCCTATCGACGGCGCGGGCGCGCAAAGCCTCGCGATCGCGCTTCAGAAAGGCCGGGCCCGGGCAATCGCCATGGTCCTGCTCAAGCAGGGATTTGGCGTAAAGGACGCCTATGTCGTCCCCTGCGCCAACGCGGCGGAGCAGCGTGGCCTCCTGCAGCAGATTTCAGCCCTGGGCGGCGAGGGCGACGTCTCGCTGGACTATATCCAGGCCGCCCTGAGCTTCGCCCTGGCGGAGGGGCGTAAGAATGCCGTCTATCCGGCGCCCGGCCTGGCCGATGTCGCGGAGATCTGCGCCCTGACATCTCTTCGCCCGACGCAGGACGCCTCCGTCCAGGCAATGTTGAGCGCGTACGATCCGGAAAACGCCCTTGCCTCCCTCGATCCGGAGGAGCGTGAGACACTCGTTGCCGCGAGCGAGGACTGGCCCCCTTCCTATCCCATGATCGCCAACTGGATCGAGGATAATGACGACATATTCGACGGAACCGAGACCACCAGCACGGCCCGCGCGCATGCATTATGGACCTGGCTTGAAACACGTCGGGATTTCTGGGCTTCCATCATCGCCCGGACGGCGCTGCTCCTGAAGGACCAGGGCGATCCTGAGGCCCCCTCCTTCGCGATGACCGCACGCGCAATCAGCCAGGGCGACCCGCTCCGGCGCATACCGGTGATGGCGGCGATCATCGACCAGACACTGGAGGCACGGCTTGCCGCCTCGTTCACAATAGACGAAGACATGCCGGACGGAGCCGACGAAGACATCATGGCCCTTCTCATGAACCTCATGGCACCGCCCCCGCAACCGACCCGCCGGCCACCCGGCAGCAAACCCGCGCGAAAAGGCGCCCGCCGAAAGCCGAAATGACGTTTCCAGGCAGAACGTCGCCGGAACCCTCAATCGGAAAGAGCAGCTTGATGTCCCAGCCATTTCTTCACGATGCCGCAACCGGACACCGACTTGCCGTCTCCGGCCTGCTCGCCCTTGTCATACTGTCCCTCGGCGGCCGGCCGGCGCACGCGGCTTCGACCATCGTGCCGGCTTTGGCAGAGGCAAGCCTCGGCGACCGCGCCCGGCTCGATCTCGCCGCCGGCGGGCTGACAGCCTCCATCACGCTGAAACCCTCAACACAATGCGGCGCCGCCATGGCATGGCAGCCGGCCGATCCCAATCCATCATCCACCTGCCGCATCGCCACATTGTCCATCAGGGCCAAGGGGCAGGCACGCCCGGCATCCTTTCCGCTGGCACCCTACGGGCAGGATGCGGGCTTCATGGACCTGAGGGTAAGCATCCAGAGGCTGGATGCCACCTCGGCCGTGCCCCAGATCATGGTTTCGGCCTATACGGGCGGCGCCCATTGCTGCGAGGTCACCTCCATCTTCGGCCGGGGTCCGGACGGGCAATGGGTGCATGCCGACCTTGGCATGCAGGATGGCGGCGGCCCGCCCGCCATCGTCGCGGTACCGGGCGCGCATGATCCCGTCATCGTGACCTACGATCAGGCCTTTCTGTACACCTTCGCCTCGCATGCCGGGTCCTTCACGCCCGTGATCCTCTATCGCTATCACGACGGCGAACTCACCAATGTCAGCGACGATCCGGCCTACCGTTCCTATCTGGTCGAGGATCTGGCAAAGCAGACCCGGCAATGGGAGGCGTCCGGCCGGTCGGAGCCCAATGGCTATCTGGCCTATTACGTCGCCACCCGCGCCCGCCTCGGCCAGCTTTCCGTCGCCTGGGCCCATATGCTGCCGCGTGCGCAGAATTCGACGAAAAGCGGGTTCGGCGTATCGCCATGCAGCCTGAAATCCACCGAGGAAACCGCGAACGGCCGCTATTGCTCCAAGGCCGATCGCACCCCGCTTCCCTTCCCGCAGGGGCTGGCGGCCTTCCTGACCCGCAATGATTATATCTCGGCCGCACAGGCCCGCGCACTCCTGTCCGACCGCCCCGCCACGGGCGCCGGCTCCGCGCCGTCCGGGCCGTACCATCCCGATTTCCCCTGCGCCCCTCCGCCGGCCGGCAACGGCGTGGCCACCATGCTGTGCCAGGACAGCGAGGCCGCACGGCACGAACTGATGTTCGACCAGGTCTATTACGCATTGCGCCATCAGGTCGGTCAGGACGGATGGAAGGACCTCAGGCAGCAGGTCGTCCTCGACGAAACCACGGCCAACCAATCCTGCGGCCTGCCCGCCCCCGGCGACGAAGCGCAGGCTATCCCACCCAACGGCGCCGCCTGTTACGCCGACGCCATGGACCGTCTGGCAGCCCAATATCGCGTCCGGCTCTCCGGCGCCGCCCTCATGGAAAGCCAACGCCCGCTGGATCGCCACATCGCGCTCCAGAAAAAACTGGCCGAACTCGGCCTCCTGCCGGCCGATACGGTGGTGGACGGCGTCTATGGTGAGGCCACGCGGGCCGCAATCACCGCCTGGCAGCAGGCAGCCAACCGCCCGAGGACCGACGGCTTCCTGTCCGACGATGACGCGGCCATGCTGATTCCACCGCCGCAGGCCGCAACCACCCCGGCAATATCGGCTCCACCACCACCGATGGCGGCCACGGCCAACGTGCCGCCCCAGGCCCCCACCGCACCGCAGACGCCCCAGGCGCAGGCACAGGGCGGGTCCGGCCTCCCCATCAAGCTGGTCTTCGCCATCATCCTCGCAGGCCTGGCGGCCCTGATAGCGATCCGCGTCGTCCGCAAGCGCGGAGGCAACCCCTGACCGGCCGCCCGCAGGCCTTCCCGCCAAGGCTCATCGTGGCGATCGGTCCTACCCGATGACCTTCTCGATAATCGTCTCGTCTGCCGGGATCTGGCCATCGAGCATCAGCATGGCCAGACCATGGACCAGGGCCCAGGCCTCGATGGCGCGGGTGGCGGCCTCCCCCCCCTGCCGGGCCGCCACCATCGCGGCATTGGCCTGCAACAGCGTCCAGGCTTCCGAATCCAGCGTGCCGGCGGCCTTCGCGGGCTCCAGCACGGGCGAGGTGAAAATCAGGCGAAACAGCGCCGGATTGGCCAGCGCGAACCGCACATAAGCGCGCCCCGTCGCCGCGAAACCGGCCGAACCGCCACCCGCCGCCTCGGCCGCCGCGCGCTGCGCCGCGCCGAGTTGCGCCAGTCCCTCCAGCGCCAACGCGGTCAGCAACGCATCCTTGTCCGGAAAATGGCGATAGACCGAGGTCGCGCTCACCCCGACGCCCCGCGCGACCTCGCGTAGCGACAGCGCGTCCACATCCCGCTTTCCCAGCAACCGCAGCCCCTCGGCAATCAGCGCCGCACGCAGATCGCCATGATGATAGGACCGCTTCTTTAAGTTGACGCTGTTATCATTCTCACTCATATTAACAGCGTAAACATCGGAGGCCGACATGGGAAGCCCGATCGAAACGCTGATCCGCGGAACAGTGACCAAGGGCATCGAGACCCTGGCCGCATTCAACCGCAAACACATGCCACCGCCCGCGAATGGCAACCCGTTCCTGACCGGCATGCACACACCGATGACCGAGGAACGGACTCTGACCGAACTGACGGTCACCGGCACGATCCCCGCCGGGCTCGACGGGCGCTATCTGCGCATCGGCCCCAACCCGGTGGCACCCGACCCGGCCTCCTATCACTGGTTCATCGGCGACGGCATGGTCCATGGGCTCGCAATCGCGGATGGCCGCGCATTGTGGTACCGCAACCGCTGGATCCGCTCGAACGCCGTCGCCAAGGCGCGCGGCGTCGCCCCCGCGCCGGGGCCGCGCCACGCATTCGATACGGTGAACACCAATGTCGTCGATATCGGCGGCCGCACCTTCGCACTGGTCGAGGCCGGCAGCTATCCGGTCGAACTCGGCGAAACACTCGACGATCAGCGCTACAATCCATTCGACGGCTCGCTGCAAGGCTCCTTCAGCGCCCATCCCCACCGCGATCCGAAAACCGGCGAACAGCACGCTATCTGTTACGAGGGCCGCGATCCCGGCACCATCCGCCACGTCGTGGTCGATGCAACCGGCCGCGTGACCCGCGAGGAACCGATTGCGGTAAAACACGGCCCGATGATCCATGATTGCGCAATCAGCGACCGTTTCGTGATCATCCTCGACCTGCCCGTCACCTTTTCCATGAAGACGCTGGTCGCCGGCCACGGTTTCCCCTATCGCTGGAACCCGGCCCATCAGGCACGGGTGGGGCTGATGCCGCGCCAAGGCCGGCAGGAGGACATCATCTGGTGCCCGGTCGCACCGGGATACGCCTTCCACGTCGCCAACGCCCATGACATTGATGACGGGCTGGTGATCCTCGATCTCTGTGTCTACGACACGATGTTCGGCGACGGCGCGCAGGGGCCGGATGCACGGTCGCGCGGGCTGGAACGCTGGACCATCGACCCCGCCAGCCGCACCGTCGCCATCCGCACGCTCGACGCCGCCCCCCAGGAATTCCCCCGCCCGGACGAACGATTCTTCGGCCAACCCTACCGCCATGCCTGGAGCCTCGCCCTGCCGGCCGATCCCGCCAACCGCTTTCTCGGCGCAACGGCGCTCTACGCGCACGATCTCGCAACCGGCGAACGGCAAATCCATGATTTCGGCGCCAACCACCATCCCGGCGAATTCGTCTTCGTGCCAGAGACCGCGGACAGTCCCGAAGGCCATGGCTGGCTGATCGGCTTCGTCATCGACATGGCGACCGAGACGACCGACCTCGTCATCCTGGATGCCCGACGGTTTCAGGAGCCACCGGTTGCCAGCATCCGCCTGCCCCACCGCGTTCCGCCCGGCTTCCACGGCAACTGGATCGCCAGGGGCAAAGCGCAATGAACAGCCTGCCCCGCAGCACCCCCCGCCTCGCGCTCCTCGCGCTCGATCTGGCGGTGAATTTCGCCGCCCCGGTGCTGATCTACGACCGGATGCACGCAGGCTGGGGCGATGTCGATGCGCTGCTGGCCTCGTCCCTGCCCCCGCTACTGTGGAGTGTCGGCGGCTTCGTCTACAGGCGCCGGATCGATGCGCTGTCCCTCATCGCCCTGGCTGGCATTGCCCTCTCCCTGCTCGCATTCGTCGGCGGCGGCTCGGCACGGCTGCTGGAACTGCGCGAACAGATGGCGACATTCCTGATCGGCCTGGCCTTCCTGTTCTCGGCCGCGATCGGCAAGCCGCTGATCTACCCGCTGGCCCGGGCCACGATGACCCGCACATCCGCCCAGGCCCTTGCCGATTTCGACGCACGCCGCGACGACCCGCCCGTACGGCACACGATCATGGTCATGACGCTGGTATGGGGCTGCGGCCTGCTGGCGAACGTCGCCATCTCGGTCGCACTCATCTACAGCCTGCCGATCAGCACCTATCTCATGGTCGGCCCCATCCTCGGCTACGCCACAATGGGCGGCCTGGCCCTGTGGACCATCCTCTACCGGCGCTACCGGACACGGCACGTCACCCGCGACGGAGCCCCAACCACCAACGCAACATAAGCGGCCGATCCGGTCCCCGGGCGGGGTTTCAGCATGATTTAACGATTCTCTAATCCTTGAAACGGAGCCTGATCCCACCCCCATCCATCGAGGGAACAGCCCGATGATCAGGATCGACGCCATACAGCCTGACTCGGCCCCCCTCTCCTTTCCGGGCGCCGAGAGCGACACGTCAAAGACCGCCGGCGCATAGCCCCCTGGCGACAGCGGCTCCGATCCTGCGTCGGCATCGGGTGGCGGCGATACCGTCACCCTGTCGGCGGAAGCCATCACAGCCCTGGCCATCCTCTCAGCCGAAACAGCAGGCGATCCACTGGCGCTCTCCGATGCTCTGCTTTCCGCCACATTGTCGGACATGCCCGCGCCCAACCTCGAGAACGCCACGGACTCCGCTGCCCTGCCCATTCCGGCAGACCAGTTCCCTACGGCCACCGACGCCGCCGCACAGGCCGCCATGAACGCGGCCTCTCTCGTCGCGAGCGCCGGCGGGGAAACCATCCATCCGGCAATCTGGGGACGCGCCTATGAACGCACCCTGATGTCAGCACCCGATCGAACCAACCCGGCAGCCGGCATGCCAGGAACCGACACGCAGGGGCAAACCGACCGCATGACCCCGGACATGACCCACAGTTGGGCCTTGGCGAGCGATATGGACAAGGCGTTGATCGACCGTCTGCTCAATACCGGCCTGAAAGAAGGTCCGGGCACGCCCATCCTGAACGGCCAGTCGACCGACCACACCGGCAACAGGCCCCAGACCACCGCCGACCAGACAGCGGCGGACACGCTACCCGATCTCACGAACGTCCTTGACCCCACATCCACGGCCCCCAACGCGCAGCCATTTCCCGGCGTCGATGAGCGGATTGCCGCAATGTATGCGCCGCCCCCCGGCAGCCGCGACATCCATGACCATACGCCCGAGATCGACGAGAACGCGCCCACACCGGAACAGACTGCCCGGATGACAGGCCCGCTTCGCGATGCGCTCACCGCCTGGCAGCGCCGCCGGCTGAACGCACTCTATCCCGCGATCTTCTTCGACACGCTGCGGGTAAAAATCCGCGACGACAGCATCATCTGCGACAAGCCGGTGCATATCGTGCTGGGCATGCGCCTCGACGGCACCACGGATCTTCTCGGCCTATGGATCGAACGGCATGAGGGCGCCGCACTGGGCCGCCATATCATGGACTCACTGAAGCGCCGGGGCGTGGAAGATATCCTGATGGCCGTGGTCGACGAGCCCGACGGCTTTCCGGATGCCGTCCGCACGGCCTTTCCGCAGGCGCGGGTCCACCCCTCGATCGACCATCTGCTGCACCATCTACCGGATTTCATGGCGTTGAAGGACCGCGCCGCCCTGGCCGGGAAAACCGCCTTCGCGGCAGAGAGCCCCTGGGGCCGGATGCTCCTGGCCACCACACACGCCATCAAGGCATTGAATGCGATGCTCGGCCGGGCTGTCCAGGCGCGGGGCTATTTCCCCAACGACGAAGCGGCGCTGGCATTCCTCTATCTGAAAGCAGATACGGCCGAACAAACCAGTCCCTGACCATCCCTGCCCGCCTTCACGCACAGGCGGCCCGTCACATGCGGACCAGCGCCAGACCGTAAAACACGGCCGCCAGTCCCAGCAGGGTAAAGGCCACACCAAGGACCCGGCCGCGATGGCGGCGCACGCATTCGCGGGCCTCGTCTTGCGTCAGGGCAAGCGGTTGATCCATCACCGGCCTCCTCAGCCCATGATCAGGAAATGATCGGCCAGCAGGCCACAGAACAGCAGGAACAGATAGAGCAGCGAGAAGCGGAACGCCCGTCGCGCCGCGCCATCGCCCGTCAGGCTGACACCGGTCGCATCCTGCCGGTCCCGCAGCACCCGCACCGCGCAGCCCACGAATCCGGCATCCAGCAACAGCGCGGTGGCGGAATACAGCCACCCCGCCTGATGCAGCACCGACGGCACCAGCGATACGGCCGAGAGGATCAGCGTATAGATCAGGATCTGCCAGCGCGTATGCCGGGCCCCACGCACAACCGGCAGCATCGGAATACCGGCCCGGCCATAATCCTTGCAGGCATAGAGCGACAACGACCAGAAATGCGGCGGCGTCCACAGAAAAACGATCGCGAACATCACGACCGGCATCACATCCAGCGACCCGGTGGCCGCCGCCCAGCCGATCATGGGCGGAAAGGCACCGGCCGCCCCGCCGATCACGATGTTCTGCGGCGTCGAGCGCTTCAGCCACATCGTATAGATCACGGCATAGAAGAAGATGGAAAAGGCCAGGATGAACGCGGCCAGCGCATTCGTCGCCAGCCACATCAGCAGCACGGACGCCGCCGACAGGCCAATCCCAAACCCCAGCGCCTGATCCTGCCGAATACGCCCATCGGGAATCGGGCGGCGCGCGGTACGGGTCATGATCGCATCGATATCGCGATCGTACCACATATTGATCGCACCCGCCGCACCCGACGCCATGCAGATGCACAGGATGGCCACACACGCGATCACCGGGTTCAGGTGCCCCGGCGCCATCGCCATACCGGCGGCACCGGTAAACACCACCAGCGAGATCACGCGCGGCTTCAGCAGCGCGAACCAGTCGCGGGCCTCGGTCCCGACCAGCGCCGCCTCGAAACGCGGCGCCTCCGACGCGGTGGCGCTGGCGCTCATGCCCCGGCTCCCCCCACCATGAAGCCGGCGAAGGAATCACGCGGCGCGGGCGACGGCAGCGTCCATTCCAGGGTGCGGGCACCCGCTCCCCAATAATTCCCGGCAACACGGCGACGCCCCAGCAGCGCCACAGCCAGCACGGCCACGAAGACGACCATCGACAGGCCCTGCATCGCCACCCCAGCCATCACACCGCCGGGCACCAGGCCCGCGATGCTCCCGCCAACCGCCAGGGCCACATGCAGGCGCCCCGCCCCTTCCGGATAGGCGCCGCCGGCCATCTTGCCGATCCAGTAATAGAAACCGCCGAACGCGGCGAACAGCGCCGCCGGCAGCACCAGCGCATGCGCGTCGGGCCCACCGCCCGCCAGCGCCTGCAAGGGTGCTGCAGCCAGCATCGCCATGAAGGCAACGGCCCACAGCATCGGCACGCGGAAAACCGGCCGACCGGCCAGGATCGTCCGGCCCCAGGCCACCAGCAGCACCAGCATCGGCAGCGCCATGACGGCCTGCTCGACCAACGGCCGCGCGGCAGGCTGCGCCGCCAACCCGGTCGCGAACAGATCATGCACCCAGACAGACGCCCCGCCGACCGACAGCACGACCATCGCCCCCAGCGCAGCTCCGCGCAGGCGCAGCGCCACACCCGAGAAGGTTTCGACCAACTGGCAGATCACACCAGCCGCCGGCAGCAGCAGCAGCCCGACTTCCGGGCCCGAAAACACGCGCAGGGCCCGCGCCGCGACATCCGCGCCCGCACCGGCCAGCAGGCCCCGCGTCAGCGCCGCCGCCAGCACCGGCAGCACGATCACCATCATCATCGCCGTCAGGACCTGCGCCCAGACGAACAGCGGCATGGCGCCCAGCCCGACGCCACGGCCCCGCATGTTCAATGCAGTGGCGACGATATTGATCGCCAGCCCCAGCATCGCCACACACCACAGCATCATCGCGCCCGCCGTCGACACGCCGGCGACGACCAGCCCGAAACTGGCGGCAATACCGGCCCAGCAGGCCAGGTTCAGGCGGCGGAAAGCCATGTCGGGCGCGCCCAGCAGCAGCGGCACGAACCACGAGCCAAACCCGCCGACCAGCGCCGGCAGGGCGCAGAACAGAACCATCAGCGCACCATGGTCGATCGCCATCCACGCGCCGCCGACAGCCTGCCCCGCCCGCAACGGCAGCGCCAGACTGCCACCGACCAGACCAGCCAGAACCGCCATGACCAGATAGAGCGTTCCAACCGCCTTATGGCCGCTCACGCCACCGCTCCGCGTCAGGAAGCCGCCGGTTGCGACATTCATCCGGACCTGCCTCTCTGCCGGCATACGCCACTTCTCCTGCGCCGATGGGCCGCCGGAGGGCGGCCGTGCTCGAAATCGTGATCATGTTACCGAACCCTGGCCGCCAAGACGAGGGCCACCAGGCCCCGCCCCCGGCATGGCGGGGCAGCGTCAGGCGGCGGGCTTCTCCACCCGGGCCGCCGTGGCCAGGCGCGGCAAAGTCACCAGCGTGAACAGCCCCGCCGGCGGCACCGGCTGAATGGTCGCGCGGGCCAGATCGTCGGGCGGAAGCAGCGCTTCCATCGCGAAATCCGGGTGCCAGCCCAGCGAATGCGACGCCCGCGCCATTCCGCGCTCGACCACCAGCCGCACGCCGCCGGTGGCCAGGAAATGATTGACGAACAGGATATGTCCGCCCGGCCGCACCACGCGCTTCAGCTCCGCCAACAGCCGGCGGGGGTTGGGCACGACGGAGGCCACGAACATCGCCACCGCGATGTCGAACGACGCATCCGCGAACCGCGTATCCTCGGCATCCATTTCCAGCAGCGCGTCGATATTGCGCAGGTTCATCCGCGCCACCCGCTGGCGCGCGCGGTCCAGCATGTCGCCCGACAGGTCGATGCCCGTAATGCGCTTGTCGGCGCGATAATGCGGCAGGGCCAGGCCGGTGCCCACGCCCACCTCCAGCACCGCCGTGCCCGGCAGGCTGTTCACGGCGGCGACCGCCCGCTTGCGCCCGAAGGCCGAAACCCCGCCGAACACCGTGTCATAGACACCGGCCCAGCGGCGATAGGCGGCCTTGACGGCCTCGGCATCGAGGGCCGAACGCGGCGCCGGGGCACAGGCCAGGCTGGCGGCATCCGCCTCGGCCGGCGCGTCTTGAAGAACGTTGCTCATCGGGAACCCTCTGTGCCCTGCCGGGCGATTGTCTTCAAGGGGATAGTGGACCAAAGCCCCGCGGCACAGCGCAAATCACCCACTCCTCTCTCTCGTCCGCCATCCTGGCGCCGGTTACACGCCACCGTCGAGCCGCCGCAGGATGCAGTCCCAGATCAGCCCGGCGGAATTGATGCCGTCAAAACGGTCGATTTCCTGCAGGCCCGTCGGCGAGGTGACATTGATCTCCGTCAGCCAGTCGCCGATCACGTCGATACCCACGAAGATCAGCCCCTTCTCGCGCAGCATCGGCCCGATCGCCTCGCAGATCTCGCGATCCCGGGGGCTCAGTTCCACCTTCACGGCGCGGCCACCCACATGCATGTTCGACCGGGCCTCGCCCTGCGCCGGAACGCGGTTGATCGCACCGATCGGCGCCCCGTCGGCCAGGATGATGCGCTTGTCCCCCCGGCGCACCGCCGGCTCATAGCGCTGGATCATCAGCGGCTCGCGCGAACGCGCGAAATGCATCTCCAGCAGCGAATTCAGGTTCTCGTCATCCTCGCGGATGCGGAACACGCCCGCCCCGCCATTGCCGAACAGCGGCTTGACGATGATGTCGCGCCATTCGGCGCGGAACTCGCGGATCGCCAGCACATCCCACGTCACCAGCGTCGGCGGCATCAGGTCCGGAAAATGCGTGACCAGCAGTTTCTCGGGCGCGTTGCGCACCGATTCCGGATCGTTGACCACCAGTGCCTTGCCCGGCCCGATGCCATGCACATGCTCCAGCATATGGGTGGCGCTGATATAGGCCATGTCGAAAGGCGGGTCCTGCCGCATCAGGATCACATCCATCTCGGACAGGTCGAGCACCTGCTCCTCGCCCAGTTCGGCATGGTCGCCCGCAACCCGCCGGACCCGCGCCGGCCGCGCACGCGCCGTCAGCCGCTCGGCCCGCGCGCCGCCGGCCACGCGCCCCTCGCGCAGGCTCAGCCCCTGCACCTGGTAGACAAACAGATCGTACCCCCGCGCCTGTGCCTCCAGCATCAGGGCAAAAGTCGAATCGCCATTGATGTCGATCCCCGACAGGGGATCCATCTGCACGGCAATTTTCAGCGAGCGGGACATCAACGCGACCTCCGGGTACAATCCGATACCGGGGTGACACGATCTGTCACCGGCCCTTGCTTCTTAGTCGAGTTCTCGACCGCGAAAAACCTCATAGCGCATCCACCCCGACAGGTTCGGGATAGGAAATCGCCAGAATCTCGATCAATTCGGCCCCAGCCGGCGTCAGGACCCGCACTTCATCGCCCACATGGCCGCCCAGCAGGGCCCGGGCGATGGGCGATGCCAGGCTGACCTGTCCCGCCGCCAGATCCGCCTCGTCCACCCCCACGATCACGACCGTCCGCTCCAGATCCTCCTCCGTCACATAAGTCACGGTGGCCCCGAAGAAGACCCGATTCCGCTGCGTCTGCGCGGCCGGATCGACCACGATCGCCTTTTCGATGCGGCGGGTCAGAAAGCGGACCCGGCGGTCGATCTCACGCAGCCTCTTCTTGCCGTAGAGGTAATCGCCATTTTCCGAGCGGTCGCCATTGCCGGCAGCCCACGACACGATCTCGACGATGCGCGGTCGTTCTTCATACAGCAGGGCGCTCAGTTCCCGTCGCGTCGCATCCATGCCGGTGGGGGTAATGTAGCGCGACACCCCATCTATGGCCCGGGGCCGCGCCTCGTCATCGTCGTCGTCATCATGCGTCATGGGCCGCATTGTGCCTCAGCACGCGGTCAGCGCAAAATGGATGTACCCTTCCAGCCGCGCCCCCGGCGCCAGGATGGTGATCCCCCGGTCGGTCACGCCGGTATGGTTCAGCGCGTCGTTCATGTTGCTCACCGGCTCGACCGCAATGAAATCCCTGTCCGGCGGCGTGAACAGCACAAGGTGGCGAAAGGTGGGACTGGCCGAAATGGTCAGCGCCAGCCCATCATCGGGCCAGCGCAGGAAGGCCGCACCGTCCCAACCGGCATAGCAATTGTCGATCGCCTCGCCCTCGACCGCGCGCATCCGCTCGAACGACCATTCCCCCGTGGCGGGCACGCGCAGCGCCGGCAGATGCTGCTCGTCATTCGTCCACACCGTATCGGCCGAAAACCCCAGCTTCACGCCGCTGCGCCGAGGGAAATAAGGATGAAACCCCAACCCGACCGGCTGAGGCCGCTGGTCGATATTCTCGATCACCATCCCCACCGCCAGACTCTCTTCGCGCAGATCGAACCGGACCTGCGCCCGATAGGCAAACGGCCATTCATCCATGGGTCGGTCATAGGGCGGATGCCATTCCAGTTGCAGCGTGGCACTGTCGTCCGACAGCAATTCCAGTTCCCACGGATGTTCCCAGCCATTGCCGTGGATCACATGGGGCTCGCCGGCAAAATTCGGCTTCATCCGATATTCCGCGCCATCGAAGCGAAAATGCCCGTCCGCGACGCGGTTGGAGAACGGCACCAGCGGATAGGCCGCAACCCTATGCCCCTTCTGTGCCAGCAGGTTCGGATCGCTGACGGCGTCGAACACGCAGACCTTCCCGCTTTTCCAGAAGGCGACCGCGCCACCCAGTTCGGGAATCAGGCCCAGCCGGGCCGCCCCCGCCTTCAGTTCGATCATCCGTCTCTCTTCCCGTCCCTGTTAGCTCTAGCGTCCCCGCCGACGGCCGCCGCGCCCCTTGGCGGGGTCGTAGCCACCCCCACCCGGCCCCAGCGGCTCGGGCACCTGCCCCTTGCGCCGCGACGGCCGGCCGGTGCTGCCGGCAACACCTGCGGTCGAGACCGGCACCGGCACCGGGTCCAGCCCCAGATCCAGCGCCTCCAGCCGCTTGATTTCGTCCCGCAGCCGCGCCGCGGTTTCGAATTCCAGGTCCGCCGCCGCCGCACGCATCCGCTTTTCCAGCTCCGCGATGGTGCTGCCCAGATCCTTGCCGACGAACTCCGCCACTTCCCCCGCCTTCGTCGGCGTGACGGTGACGTAATCCTGCTCGAAGACCGAGGACAGCGCCTCGCCGATATGCTTGCGGACCGATTGCGGGGTAATACCGTGCTCGGTATTCCATTCGGACTGCTTCGCCCGCCGCCGCGCGGTCTCCTCGATCGCATAGCGCAGACTGTCGGTCATGGTGTCGGCGTACAGCAGCACCCGCCCGTCGATATTGCGCGCCGCCCGCCCGATGGTCTGGATCAGCGAGGTGCGCGAGCGCAGGAAACCCTCCTTGTCCGCATCCAGGATCGCCACCAGCGAGCATTCCGGAATATCCAGCCCCTCGCGCAGCAGGTTGATCCCGATCAGCACGTCGAACGCCCCCAGGCGCAGGTCGCGGATAATCTCGATCCGCTCCAGCGTATCGACATCGGAATGCAGGTAACGGACGCGAATGCCCGCCTCGTTCATGTAATCGGTCAGATCCTCGGCCATGCGCTTGGTCAGGGTCGTGACCAGCACCCTGCCCCCGGCCGCAATCGTGGTGCGGCATTCCGCCAGCAGATCGTCCACCTGCCGCTCCACGGGGCGGATCTCGGTCACCGGGTCGATCAGCCCGGTGGGGCGGATCACCTGTTCGGCAAACACGCCGCCCACGCGCCCCATCTCCCACGGCCCCGGCGTGGCGCTGACGAAGATCGTCATCGGGCGGAATTTGTCCCATTCCGCGAATTTCAGCGGCCGGTTGTCCAGGCAGGACGGCAGGCGGAACCCGAATTCCGACAGGATCGACTTGCGCGCAAAATCCCCCCGCTCCATCCCGCCGATCTGCGGCACGGTCACGTGGCTTTCATCCACGATCAGCAGCGCATCCTCGGGCAGGTATTCGAACAAGGTCGGCGGCGGATCGCCCGCCTTGCGGCCGGACAGATAGCGGGAATAATTCTCGATTCCCTTGCACACGCCCGTGGTCTCGATCATCTCCAGGTCGAACGTGGTGCGCTGCTGCAACCGCTCGGCCTCCAGCAGCTTGCCCTCCGCCGTAAAATCCGCCAGCCGCTGGCGCAGCTCGTGCTTGATGCTGGTCACCGCCTGCGTCAGCGTCGGACGCGGCGTCACGTAATGGCTGTTGGCGTAGACGCTGACCTCCTGCAGATCGCCGGTCTTGTCGCCCGTCAGCGGATCGAACTCGGTAATCGCGTCGATCTCGTCGCCGAACAGCGAGATCCGCCAGGCCCGGTCCTCGTTCTGCACCGGAAAGATATCGACCGTTTCGCCCCGCACGCGAAAGGTCCCGCGCTGGAATGCCGCGTCATTGCGCCGATATTGCAGTTCGACCAGCGCCTTGACCAGCTTGTCGCGGTCGATCTCGCCCCCGGCCTCCAGCCGTACCACCATGCGCGAATAGGTCTCGACCGACCCGATACCATAGATGCACGATACCGAGGCCACGATGATGACGTCATTGCGTTCCAGCAGCGCCTGGGTGGCCGCATGGCGCATCCGGTCGATCTGCTCGTTGATCTGGCTGTCTTTCTCGATATACGTGTCCGAGCGCGGCACATACGCTTCCGGCTGGTAGTAATCGTAGTAGCTGACGAAATATTCCACCGCATTGTCGGGGAAGAACTGCTTCATCTCGCCATAGAGCTGGGCCGCCAGCGTCTTGTTCGGCGCCAGGATCAGGGTCGGCCGCTGGGTGGCCTCGATGATCTTGGCCATCGTGAAGGTCTTGCCCGACCCGGTAACGCCCAGCAGCACCTGGTCGCGTTCGCCCTCCCCCACCCCGGCCACCAGTTCGGCAATGGCACGCGGCTGGTCGCCCGCCGGTTCATAGGGCGACTGGATGACCAGCCGCCGCGTCTTCTCCTTCGCCGGCTGGCGTTCGGGCTGAAAGGTCACGATCTCTTCCGAGGGATCGGGACGACGGGTCTTCTTGCGGGCGGGCGCGGACATGGTTCTGGACTGTGGGGATCACGCGGCGCCAGCGCAAGAGCCGTCATACGCGCACCAGCCTGCACGCCGGGCGTGCCGAATCGGTTTGGGATTCGCACGGCCTGTCCCTAGACTGGCTGGATGGACGGCACCCTGTCCCCCCAATCCACACCCTATGTCCGCGTCATCGACCTGGAAACCAGCGACCGCGACGCCACGCGTGGCGGAATCGTCGAAATCGGCTGGCAGGACGTGGCACACGCCCCGGACGGCTGGCAACTGGCGGACGGCCCCCGCGCACAGCTGACCCACCCCGGCGGCCCGATCGCGCCCTGGACCACTTCCATCCACCACATTACCGACCAGGACGTGCGCGACGCGCCGCCCATCACGACCATCGCGCCCGACATCCTGCGCCCACCGGCCCGCCCGCTTGCCTTCGCCGCGCACCGCGCCAGCTTCGAACAAGGCTGGCTACGCGCCCACCTGCCGCCCACGCTGATGGCCGGCACCGGATGGATCTGCACCTATAAATGCGCGCTACGCCTGTGGCCGGACGAGCCCGGCCACTCCAACCAGGGGCTGCGCTATTCCCGCCGCCCGGCCGGGCTGGAGAAGCATCTGGGCAACCCCGCCCATCGCGCCGGCCCCGACGCCTATGTGACGGCCCACCATCTGCGCGACATGCTGGCGCTGGCCTCGGTCGAGGACTTGCTGCAATGGTCGCGCCAGCCGGCACTGCTGGTGAAGGTGCCCCACGGCCCCCTGCGCGGGCGACGCATCCGGGGCCTGGCCACCGACGATCTGGAGCGGTTGCTGGCGAGCCCCCACCAGCCCGGTCCCGACCTGGCCTTTACCCTGCGCTTCGAACGCGCCCGACGCGCCATGCCGGACGGCATCCCTGCCCTCATGCGGCAACTGTCCCTGCCTTTCCCCCCAGGCTGAAGACGATCAAAGTCCCCCAGCCATCCAGGCCCGAAACAACCAATAAACGACGCCAGCACAGAATAATCCGTCGGCAATATTCATCATGCCTGAACCGCCCCCCTTCCTGCTTCTGCAAGAAACGGGAGATCTTGAATTGATGATCGCCATGACACGCGACCGGCAGCTACGCTCCAGCCCGAACCGAAACGCCCGCATCCGACAGGCATGAAGGCGTCTGCCCGGTTCAGAAAAGGAGAGTGTCATGTCACTGAAATCCAGCCTTCGAGCCGTCGCGCCCGCCTCGCCCTTCAACCCGTCCCATCTGGCGCCAGACAACGCGCGCGACCCGCAGCACGCGGTCTTCGGCCAGACATCATCCCCCTCGCTGGACAGCCTGCCCACCGTGGACATCCGGCTCGATCAGGCCGCGCAGACATTATGGACCTTCATGCGGCCCGGCGGCCGCCCCAGCTTCTCTCCTCCCCTGCTGCGCGATCTGCACACCGTGCAACAGAACATCCACCACCTGGCACAGCAAACGGATGGCGCCCTGCCGTTCCGGCATATCGTCGTGGGGTCACGGGTTCCCGGCATCTTCAATCTCGGCGGTGATCTTTCCTTGTTCGCCGAGAAAATCATGCAGGGCGACCGAAACGGCCTGCGCCGCTATGCCTATCATTGCGTCGACGTGGTCTTCGCCAACGCTGACGGCTACGGCCATTGCCTGACCACCGTCGCGCTGGTGCAAGGCGACGCACTCGGCGGCGGGTTCGAAGCCGCCTTGTCGTGCGACGTCATCATTGCCGAAAAACACGCCAAGTTCGGCCTGCCGGAAATCCTGTTCAACCTGTTCCCCGGCATGGGCGCATACACACTCCTGTCGCGGCGCCTCAATCCCCGCATAGCCGAAAAAATCATCCTCAGTGGCCAGACCTACACGGCGACGGAATTGCACGAGATGGGGATCGTCGACGCTGTCGCCGAAACGGGGGAAGGCGAATCTGCCGTCTGCGAACATCTGGCCCGGATCGACAGGCGTCATAACGCGCATGACGCGATCCAGCGCATCAAGCGCCTGGTCAATCCGATCAGCCATCAGGAACTGCGCGACATTACCGATATCTGGGTGGACGCCGCGCTGAAGCTCACCGAAGCCGACCTGCGCAAGATGATGCGGCTGGTCAGCGCCCAGAACCGGCGCATCGGCACACCGCGACCGGAAAGCGTCGCCAGCTAACCGAACAGGATACCGGAGCGTTCTCATCAGGCACCCGCCTTTTGAAAACGCTCCGGGCAGCCTCTAGGACGGGCTGTCCGCCAACGGCACGACCGTATACGGCCGCAATGCGTCCTCCACCGCGTTCATCTCCAGCCAGATCGCCTCCTGATGGGCCCGCGCCCTTTCCTGCCCGTTCATATGGGGGATGCCCCGCCATTCATGACATAAGGCCGCCAGACGCTCCGCTCCGACATTGGCGGCGGCACTGCGCAACGCATGCGCTTCGTCCAGCAGGCGCGACCGATCCCCATCTTTCACCGCGTGATCCATCCGCGTGACGATCTCCACGGCATCCCGCAGAAAATCGCCAATGACTTCGGCCCGGAAGCGCTCGCCACCCAGGTCGAGCAGATCCTGCACCATCCGGCGATTGATGGTGGGGACGGGAAAGGGCACCACCACGGTCGCTTCCCCGCGCCTGGGGCACTCATCGCCGCCGGACGGACGATCGCACGCATGTCGGATACCCGCCTCAGCAGGCACCAGCGCCTCGATCGCCTGCACCAGGGCCTCCAGCGCCACCGGCTTGAGCAGGAAAGCATCCATCCCCGCCTCCCGACACCGCTTCTGGGTCTCGGGCGTCCCGTCAGCCGTCAACGCGACGATCGGAATCCCTCTCCCGCCCCCGACTTCGGAAAACCGATGAAGCTTCGTCGCCTCGATCCCGTTCATGACCGGCATGTTCAGGTCCATCAGGACCAGATCGAATGGCATCTCCTGCAGGATATCCAGGGCTTCCTCGCCATTCGCCACCGCCTGCCAGCGATGCCCGATCCGGGAAAGCAGCCTGCACAGGATCTTCCGGTTCACGATATTGTCCTCGACCACCAGGATCGAGAGCGAACGGCCGGCAGACATATCGGGCCCCCCCGAGTCCGAATCGGACGGGTCTTCCCGGAGCAAAAAGGCCGCGGCGACGGTCAGCGCCGTCCCAATCCACCCATCGCCCGCATCGGCGGGAAGCATCGATACGCTATCGCGCCGCACCGTTTCGGCCAGCGATCCCTCCACGCCTGACGGCTGCAGAAGCACCACCGGCAGGTCGGCCGGCAAAGGCAGCATCTCGTCCGGCATATCGGTCAACACGACATGCGGATGCTCCAGCCGCCCCAGAACGTCGGATACGCCCTCATTGGGTGAAACAGTGGCGAGCCGCGCCCCCAAGGCCGTCAAACGGGCCGTCAGCGCCTGATAACGATCAGGCTGGCGCGCCCACAGCAGCACAGGTGGCAGCCCCGTCCCGGTTTCCCCGCCCGGTGCCGTCCCGATCCTCAGCGGCAAGGTCACACGGAACGTACTGCCATGCCCCTCCCGGCTACGGACTCCGATCTCGCCCCCCATCAGCGTGACCAGCTGGCGGCAGATTGCCAGCCCCAGTCCAGACCCGCCGAACCGGTCGATCACAGTTGCATCCGCCTGGGTGAACGGGTCGAAAATCCGTTCCAACGCAGCCTGCGAGATGCCGATACCGGTATCCACAACCTCGATTACCAGACGGGCCGGCCCACCGCTTCCGGCGGGCAGGGCATCGACCCGGATGGTCACATGTCCTTTGTCGGTAAATTTGACCGCATTACCGACCAGGTTCAGCAAGACGTCCCGCAGGTGCTTTTCATCCCCGATCAGCCATAGCGGCGTACGGGCGGTGACATGACAGGCCAGAAGCAGGCCCTTTTCCCCCGCCGCCACCCCCGCAATGCGCCGGACCGCATTCAGCAGGGCCATCAGGTCAACCGGCTGTGCCTGTACCGGCATGCGTCCGTTCTCGATCCGGGCGAAATCCAGCAACCCCTCGACCATCCCCAGAAGCGAGGTCCCCGCGACGCGCACCGTCTGCAGCATCTCGCGCTGTTCGGCATCCAGCGCCGTGTCGTTCAGCAGGTGCGTCATGCCGATCACGGCATTCAGCGGTGTGCGCAGTTCGTGACTGACGCTGGCCAGGAACATCGTCTTTGCCTGATTGGCTTCCTCCGCACGTCGTCTGAGATTGGACAGGAATCGGATCAGTGACGCCGAATAAAGCGGGACAACCAGCAGACCAAGCGTCAGACCGGCCAACAGGTGACCGGCATCCCGCCATACGGGCAACGCATGCACCGCCAGCGTGAACCCGCCGGCGGCCAGAAAGGCGGCGCCCGTAATATAAGGCAGGCCGAAACGAAACCCGTATCCGAGGATGGCCCACAGATAGAGCGGATAGAACGGGATAACCGCAACCCCGTCGAGATACATGCCAAACGACAGAAAACCGATGTCCCATATCATCTGGACGATCCGCCGCGCCGGAGAGGGACGCGGCCACGCAACCAGGGCGGCGGCAATTGCCACACCGCCCGCCAGATAAAGAACGGCACATACAACCGACCAGACAAACTGATCCCTGTCCTCGAAACCGCCACCCAGAAAGAGTCCGACGACATAGACCAGAATGATGACGGCGATCACCAGCCGGTTCAGGACAATCTGATGCTCGCCGTCGCCACCCCGCCGCATGCGCGCCAGCAGGTTACGCACGTCGACCCACCCTGCCTTCAGTATCCGGAACCCGGACGGCCCGGACACCCCTCAACCAGGGAATGAGCATATGATTCACCATATCTCAATTCCCGGAAGGCCGTTCGACCGATGGGGTCAGACCATCCGACACGCTCAAGGCACCACTTCGCAGCAAGTGACGGAACTGGTCAGGCGGAACAGGGCGGCTGAACAGGAAACCCTGGGCCTGGTGGCATCCCTGCGCCTTCAACCAGTACAACTGATCTTCCCGTTCAATGCCCTCCGCAATCACCGGGATATTCAAATTGTTGCCCAGGGCAATGATCGCCTTGATGATCGCCTGGCTGCTGGACGAGGAATCGATTTCCCTGACGAAGACCGCGTCGATCTTCAGCCTGTGGATCGGCAATGTGGTCAGATAGACGAGAGAGGCATAGCCGGTCCCGAAATCGTCGATCGCGACAGACACGCCCATCTGCTGCAACGCCGCCAGTTGTCGCCCCGCCTTTTCCGGATTTTCGATCAATGCCGTCTCTGTCAGTTCCAGCTCCAGGAAACCCGGGTCCAGGCCGCTTTCGGTGATGGCATCCAGCACCATCTGCTGGACATCATGATAACGGAACAACATGCCGGACAGGTTGACCGCCATACGGATATGGATGCCCTCCCGCACCCATGCCGCTCCCTGACGACAGGCCTCGCGCAACGACCAGACCGTCATCGGCACGATCAGGCCGGTTTCCTCCGCCAGCGGCAGGAAATGGCCAGGATAGACAAGCTCCCCCTGCGGCCGCACCCACCGGATCAACGCTTCGACCCCTGTCACCAGACCGGATGCCAGGTCGATCTCGGGCTGATAGTGCAGCGTGAACGCACCACTCTCGATCGCCTGGCGCAGCGCCTGCTCCAGATCGGCCGCGACAGAGACGGCCTGCTCCATCGCCGTTTCGAAGAAGGCATATCGATGCCGCCCCTCGTTCTTCGCGCGGTACATCGCAAGATCGGCGCGTTTCAGCATCGTCTCGAACGTGAGGGCCGGGTCGGAATTTAATGCGATCCCGACACTGACGCCGACATTCACCGCCAGATCGCCCAGCGTGAACGGGCACGCAAAGATCGCAATAATCTGCTCGGCCAGCTCGCCGGCATCGTCCATACGCCTGATATCGTGGACAATCGCGAACTCGTCACCACCCAGACGGGCGATAAAGCAGGCACGGGGCAAAATCGATGTCAGCCGCACCGCAACCTGGCGCAGCAACTGGTCCCCGACCGTATGACCCTGCGTATCGTTGACACTTTTAAAACGATCGAGATCCAGAAGAAAAAAAGCAAACGGCCGATCATCGCCCCGCAGCAAAAGCGTCTGCGTATGTTTTTCAAGATTGGATCGATTGGGAAGGCCCGTCAGCTGATCGTAATATGCAAGACTATGCAGCTCCTTTTCGGATTTCTTGCGGTCCGTTATATCAAGAGACGTGGTCAGTACATAATGTTTGCCGTTCGCATCGTCATAAAACGGAATCTTCGATGTCAGGAGGCTCCATGTCACGCCATGCCGATCGACAATGGTTTCCTCGTAACGGGCCGTGGGCACCCCGCCCTCCAGGACCTGCCGGTCCAGCGTCAATGACGCCGCATCGACCGTGCGCGACTGCCCCCCGAGGACGCTCTCGTGAAACTTGTTAACAAAGATATAGTTTCCGTCGATATCCGTCGCGCTGATCATGGCGGGAACAGTATCGATCACCTGCAGCAGCCGGTCGCGGCTGCCGCGCAGCAGATCGTCATGCGCCTGACGACTGCTGATCAGCTCTTCTTCCAGTTGCACGGCGCGCGAACGCACCCGCTTCTGGTACCAGCTCAACTGCAACAGGTTACGGGCACGCGTCAGGAATTCGGTATGATCGACCGGACTGAGCAGAAAATCGGTCGCGCCGGCATCAAGGGCACTGATCCGGTAATTGCGGTCCTCATAGGCCGTGACGACCACGATCGGCACGTCATATCCCCAGTCAAGCGCGCGGATACGGGCGGTAAAGGCCGCGCCGTCCATCCTGGGCATCTTGTAGTCCGTAATGATCAGATCGGGCACCGGCGATGTCCCGAACCAGTCCAGCGCCTCCTGCGGCGTCGCGAAGCTTTCAACCCGAATGTCGGTCCCGAGGGTCACCGCCAGCCGGGCGAAGATGGTCCGATTGGTCGAACGGTCATCGACAATGACTACGAGTCGCATTCAAACCTCGAACAGAAGGATCAAGAGGACCGATTGCACCCGGCCGGACACGCTTCGCTGCCACGACCATCGGAACGAGGCAGGCGGACATGGCATCTTCCCGATCGGTTCGCCCTATCCCGCTTTCCGCTCCCCTTTCGGGACCGTCGAGGCTTTCACGATAGCACGATATCGCATGGTTTTGAGAAACAAACCGCTTCGGGAAACAGGTCTCTGCCCGATTGTCCGCGATCGCGCATGACGCGAAACCAGGCACAGCCGGCCACGCCCTCCCTAGGGAAGGCTTGGCCATGTTCGATCGAGCAGGGTTAAGATATGTTGAAAAAGCGTCTCAGGCCGTGGGAGGAACCCGCGCCTGCCGCAGGACCTCTTCCTGCCGCGCCGCCAGTTTCGCCGCATCGAAATCGGCAATCAGCTCCTGGAACAGCCGATACCAGTTCAGCTTCGCCCCCAGCCGCAGGAACACGCTGCCCAGACCGATCGCGGAGCGATCCACCAGCACGAACTCACGCGGCGGCCGCACACCCCCAGTCTGTTTCAGGCCGGCATACACCCGCTCGGCCACCGCCCGGCCATATTGCGGGTCGTCATTCTCCTGGATCGCGCGCACGCGGTCCTGCATCAGCGGTTCGTAGACAAAGCGCGCCCACTCGTTCAGCACGCGCATGGTCTCGCGCGACATATTCACAAAGCCCCAGGCCTGATAGGCATGATAGGCCAGATCCTCGTCATTGGTCTCCAACGCGCGATACAGGTCGATGATCCCCTGCACGAAACGGGCCGGGAAGATGCGGATCGCGCCAAGATCCAGCAGGTTCAGCCCATAATCCGACCGCACCGTGAAATTGCCCATATGCGGGTCGCCATGGATCACGCCGTTGCGATAGAGCGGCACGTACCAGGCATGGAACAGCGCGCGCGCCATGGAATCGCGTTGCTCCTGCGCCGGGTCGGTATCCAGCACCGACTGCACACCCCTGCCATCCAGCCAGTCCATCACCAGCAGCCGCCGCGTCGTCAGATCCTCGACCGGCATCGGCACGCTGACATCCGGGCACTCAGCCAGCATCAGGTTGTACAGTCGCAGGTTCGCCGCCTCGCGCAGATAGTCCAACTCCTCCTGCAGGCGGGCCGTCAGCTCCACCAGCACGTCATCCTGCTTGATCGTGCTGTCGATGCGGTAATAGAGCCCCACCGCCATGCGGAACTGCCGCAGGTCGGAATCCACCGTCGCCTGCATGTCCGGATATTGCAGCTTGCACGCCACCCGGCGCCCGTCCGGCAGCACCGCCCGATGCACCTGCCCCAGGCTGGCGGCCGCAGCGGCCTCATGCTCGAACGAGCGGAAGCGCCGCTCCCAGTCGCGCCCCAGTTCGGTGCTCATGCGTCGGCGCACGAAGCTCCACCCCATCGGCGGCGCATTGGCCTGAAGCTGCGCCAGTTCCGCCGCATATTCGTCCGGCAGCGCGCCGGGAATGGTGGAGAGAAGCTGCGCGCCCTTCATCAGCGGCCCCTTCAGGCCGCCCAGCACCGATTTCAGGTCACCGGCATGGGTGGCGTGATCAGTACGCAGCCCCATCTTGTGGCCTGCAATGCGCGCGGCGATGCCGCCGACCGCGCCCGACGTCCGCACCATCCGGCGCAGTTCGCCGAACATGCCGGTATTGTCGAGATCCCGTTCGTCCGCCACGTCAGGCACGCTCCAGTTCGTCAATAAATCCGGCGATCACGTCCAGCCCCTTGCGCCAGAAACCCGGATCGGCCGCGTCCAGCCCAAACGGCGCCAGCAATTCGCGGTGCCGCATCGTGCCGCCCGCCCGCAGCATGTCCAGATATTTGTCCTGGAACCCCGCATGGCCAGAGGTGAACACGCCATACAGCGCATTCACCAGGCAATCCCCGAATGCATACGCATAGACATAGAACGGAGAATGGATGAAATGCGGGACATAGGTCCAGTACACGTCATAATCCGGCGTAAAGTTGAAGGCCGGCCCCAGGCTTTCCGTCTGCACCTGCCGCCAGATGGCGCCGATCCGCTCGGGCAGCAATTCGCCCGATTTCCGCTCGTCATGCACCAGCGTCTCGAACCGGTAGAACGCGATCTGGCGCACGACCGTGTTCAGCATGTCCTCGACCTTGGCGGCCAGCATCAGCCGCCGCCGCGCCGGATCGGTCTCGGCATCCAGCAGCGCGCGGAAGGTCAGCATCTCGCCGAACACGCTGGCCGTCTCGGCCAGAGTCAGCGGCGTGCCCGACATCAGATAACCATGCGGCGCCGCCAGCACCTGGTGCACCCCGTGGCCCAGCTCATGCGCCAGCGTCATCACATCACGGGTGCGACCATGATAATTCAGCAGCAGATACGGGTGGACCGACGGTACGGTGGGGTGCGCGAACGCGCCTGACGCCTTGCCCGGCACCGGGGGCGCATCGATCCACGGATTGTCGAAGAACCGCCGCGCCACCGCGCCCATGCGCGGGTCGAACCCTTCATAGGCCGCCAGCACCTGCCGCGTCGCCTCGTCCCACGGAATGACCCGCTCGTCCGCCGCCGGCAGCGGGGCATTGCGGTCCCAATGTTCCAGCTTCTCCAGCCCCAGCCAGCGCGCCTTCATCGCGTAATAGCGATGCGACAGGCGCGGATAATCCTCCGTCACCGCCTGCACCAGCGCGTCGACGACCTCGTCCTCCACCATGTTGCTGCGATTGCGGTAGGACCCCGGGCGCGGATAATGCCGCAGCGAGTCGGTAATCGCCTTGTCCTTGGCCAGCGTGTTGGTGATCAGCGAGAACAGCTTGATATTGCCGCCAAACACGCTGCCGATCGCCTTCGCCGCCCGCTCGCGCACCGCACGGTCCTGGTCCGACAGGCGGTTCAGCGCCTCCCCCACCGTCAGGTCCCGCCCATCCAGCGGAATGCGCAGCCCGGCCATCGTCTCGTCGAACAGACGGCTCCAGGCCGAGGCCCCGGTCACCGATTTCTCGTGCAGGACCTGCTCGATCTCGTCACTCAACTGATGCGGCCGGAAGACCCGCAGGTCACGCAGGAACGGCATCCACACCGCCAGCGCCGGGTCAGCCAGACGGGCGGAAAGCTCCTCCTCCCCGATCCGGTTCAGCTCCAGGGTAAAGAACAGCAGATGGCTGGAAATATCCGTCAGCCGCTCGTTGATCGACTGCGAGAACCGCCCGATCCCGGCATCCGACGAATCGCCGGCAAACAGCAATTGCGCGTAGGACGCCGCCCGGCCCAGCACCTCGTCGATCCGCTGATATTCCCCGATCGCCTCGGCCAGCTCGCCGGGCGCAGCCCCGGCCAACCGCCCCTTCCAGGCGGCGGCAAAGGCGGCGGCGTCGGATTCGGCCTGCTCCAGATCGGTGCGCAGCGCATCCGATTCGGGGCTTTCATACAGGTCCCGCAGGTCCCAGCGCGGCAGCTCCCCGACCGCGCCCACCGGCGCGCCCCCATCGGCGGCCCGCAAGGGGCTGTGATCCATCGGGCCAGAGGCAAGATTCAGCTTCGGCATCGGCGCGCCACTCCTTCAACGCCCCCGGCACAATCGTACGGAGGGCCGATCCTGCCCTGATATCTAATGCGGAACGCGCCGCCGCGCGACCCCACAGGGCCATCGCGGCGGCGCAGGCAGGATGGAAGACGCGTCTTCAGGCGCTGCGCGCGGCCTCGGTCGCGGCGGTGTAGCCGATCACCTTTGCATATTCGCGCGGCACCAACTGCCAGAAGCGCGGCAGGATATTCTCCCATTTGTGCAGCAGAAGCGCGGCAAAGCGGCTGTGCGTCTCCCGCGCATGGGTCTCCACCAGCCCGCGCAGCACACCCTCCCATTTCGGGTCGATCACCCGGTTCCACAGCAATGTATCGGGGTTGATCCGCTGCTCGAACGTGCCGTTCTCGTCATAGACAAAGGCCATGCCCCCGGTAAAACCGGCGCCGAAATTGTCGCCCGCCTCACCCAGGATCACCACGGTGCCACCGGTCATGTATTCGCAACCGTTCGACCCGCAGCCCTCGACCACCGCCGTGGCGCCGGAATTGCGCACCGCAAAGCGCTCGCCCGCCTGGCCGGCGGCATAGAGCGCCCCCGCCGTCGCGCCATACAGCACGGTGTTGCCGATGATCGCGTTCTCGTTCGACACCAGGTTCGACGACGGCGACTGCCGCACCACGATGGTCGCCCCCGACAGGCCCTTGCCGACATAATCGTTGGCGTCGCCCAGCACTTCCAGCTTCAGCCCCTGGACCGCAAACGCCCCCAGCGACTGGCCGGCCGAGCCGCGCAGGCGCACCGTCAGATGCCCCGGCGCCAGCTTGGTCATGCCGAACTGCCGCACGATCAGCGAGGAAATGCGCGTGCCGATCGCCCGATGCGTGTTCTGCACGTTATAGTGCAGTTGCATCTTCTCGCCATGGTCGAACAGCGGCCGCGCATCGGCGATCATCTGCGCATCCAGCGTCTCGGGCACCTCATTGCGCCCTTCCCGGGTGCAGTAGCGGGCATGCGGCCCCGGATCGGCCTGTGCCAGAAGCGAATTGAGGTCCAGATCGTCCAGATAATCGGCACCGCGCGACACCTGCTTCAGCAGGTCGGTCCGCCCGATAATCTCGTTCAGCGACGAGAATCCGAGTGACGCCAGAATGTTGCGCACATCCTCGGCGATGAACGAGAACAGATTGATCACCTTCTCCGGCGAACCCTCGAACTTGGCGCGCAGGGCCTCGTCCTGGGTGCAGACCCCGACCGGGCAGGTGTTGGAATGGCACTGCCGCACCATGATGCAGCCCATGGCGACCAGGCTGGCGGTACCGATGCCGAATTCCTCGGCCCCCAGCATCGCCGCGATCACCACGTCGCGCCCGGTCTTCAGCCCGCCATCGGTGCGCAGCTTCACCCGGTGGCGCAGCCGGTTCAGCATCAGCACCTGATGCGCTTCCGCCAGCCCCAGCTCCCACGGCAGGCCGGCATATTTGACCGAACTCTGCGGGCTGGCGCCGGTGCCGCCACTATGGCCGGAAATCAGGATCGCATCGGCCTTGGCCTTAGCCACGCCGGCGGCGATGGTACCGATGCCCGACCGCGCAACCAGCTTCACCGTCACCGTGGCTTCCGGATTGATCTGCTTCAGGTCGTAGATAAGCTGCGCCAGGTCCTCGATCGAATAGATGTCATGATGCGGCGGCGGCGAAATCAGCGTCACGCCCGGCGTCGCATGACGCAGCTTCGCGATCAGCCCCGTCACCTTGAAGCCCGGCAACTGCCCACCCTCGCCGGGCTTGGCGCCCTGCGCCATCTTGATCTCGATCTCGCGGCAATCATTCAGATATTGCGCCGTCACGCCAAAACGGCCCGAGGCGATCTGCTTGATGGCCGAAGACGCATTGTCCCCATTCGGGCGCGGCTTGGCACGCGACGGGTCCTCGCCCCCCTCGCCCGAATCCGACTTCGCGCCGATCCGGTTCATGGCGATCGACAGGGTCTCATGCGCCTCGGGGCTCAGCGCCCCCAGCGAGATCCCCGGCGCGATCAGCCGCTTGCGCAACTGCGTGATGCTTTCGACCGCTTCGACGGGGATCGGCGTCCGCCCACCCCGGAAATCCAGCAGGTCGCGCAGCGCCACCGGCGGCTGGCGCCGCACCGCATCGGCATAGCGGCGATAGATCGTGAAACTGTCGGTCGCCACCGCCGTCTGCAGCATATGGATCAGGTTGCCGTCGAAGGCATGGACCTCGCCATGACGACGCATCTTGTACTGCCCACCCACCGGCAGCGCGATCACCGCCTGGTCCCACGCGGTCCGATGGAAGCTCATCACGTTGGTCGCGATGCCCGACAGGCCGATGCCCGAGATGCGCGAGGGCATGCCGGGGAAGAATTCCGCCGTCAGCGCCCGCGACAGCCCGATCGCCTCGAAATTATACCCGCCGCGATAGGCCGACACGATCGAGATGCCCATCTTGGACATCACCTTCAGCAGCCCCTTGTCCACCGCCTTGCGATAGCGCTCCACCGCCTCGCGCAGCGAGATATCGCCGAACAGGCCGCGCCGCAGCCGGTCGGCAATGCTTTCCTGCGCCAGATACGGGTTGATGCTGGTCGCCCCGACCCCGATCGTCACCGCAATGGCATGCACGTCCAGCGCCTCGGCCGACCGCACGTTCAGCGAGGTAAAGGTCCGCAGCGACTGGCGGACCAGATGCGTATGCACCGCCGCCGTGGCCAGGATCATCGGGATATAGGCCCGGTCGGCCGACTGCCCCTGATCGGTCAGGAACAGATGGGTGCAGCCCTCGCGCACCCGGTCCTCGGCCTCACGGCGAATGCGCGCGATCGCCTCGCGCAGCCCCGCCTCGCCTTCCGCCGCCGGGAAGGTGCAGTCGATCACGAAGCCGCTGTCGCCGCAGAAACTGCGCAACGCCTCGAACTCGCCGGTCGTCAGCACCGGGCTGGGCAGTTGCAGCAGGTCGCACTGGACCTCGGTTTCCTCCAGGATGTTGCCCAGATTGCCCAAGCGGGTCAGCAGGCTCATCACCCGCGTCTCGCGCAGACTGTCGATCGGCGGGTTGGTCACCTGGCTGAACGCCTGCCGGAAATAATGCGCCAGCCCCCGATAGCGCGAGGACAGCACCGCCAGCGGCGCATCGTCACCCATCGAGCCGATGGCCTCGGCTGCGGTCTCGACCATCGGATGCAGGATGGTCTCCAGCTCCTCCAGGGTCGTACCGACCGCCAGCTGCCGGCGGCGCAGCTCATCCCGGCCGTACAGCACCGGCTCCTGCACGTCGGCCCGCACCACCGAGCCGATCTTCTGGATGTTCTTCACCCAGGCGCCGAAATCCCGGCGCCCGGCCAGCAGGTCCAGCAGCGCCTCATGGCCGTAGAGCTTCGCTTCCTGAAGGTCGAGGCCGATCATCTGCCCCGGCCCGAGCCGCCCGCGCCGCACGATGTCGGTCTCCGGCACCTTCACCATGCCGGTTTCCGAGCCCACGATCAGCAGCCCGTCCGCCGTCACGGTATAACGCAGGGGGCGCAACCCGCTGCGGTCCAGCCCGGCCACCACCCAGCGCCCATCGGTGGCGCACAGCGCCGCCGGCCCGTCCCACGGCTCCATCACCGCATTGCAATAGGCGTACAGATCCTGGTGCTTCTGCGGCATGCCCGAATTGCCGCCGACACTGGCCGGTACCATCAGCGCCTTGACCATCGGCGCATCGCGCCCGGCAAAGGTCAGCAGCTCGAACACATTGTCCAGCATCGCGGTGTCGGACCCCGCGGCCTGCACCACCGGCTTCAGATCCTCCATCACCGGGTCCAGTCCCGGATCGGCCAGGCGCGTCTCGTGGCTCTTCATCCAGTTGACGTTGCCCGAGATCGTGTTGATCTCGCCGTTATGCGCCAGCCGGCGGAAAGGCTGCGCCAGCTTCCAGGTCGGGAAGGTGTTGGTCGAATAGCGCTGGTGATAGATCGCAAAGCGGCTGATGAAGCGCGGGTCCAGCAGGTCGGGATAGAAATCCGTCAGGTTCTCGGCCAGGAACATGCCCTTGTAGATCACCGACCGGCACGACATCGAGCAGATATACAGGTCCAGCGAGTTGGCCTGGGCACTCTTCTCGATCCGGCGGCGGATCACATACAGGTCGCGCTCGAATTCTTCCTCGTTCCGCCCCGGCAGGTTGCGGATCATGATCTGCTCGATCTCGGGCCGGGTGGCATTGGCCTTCTCACCGATGCACGACGTGTCGATCGGCACCTGACGCCAGCCATAGATGCCGTACCCGAAGGCCAGGATCTCCGTCTCGATGATCTGGCGGCAGCGTTCCTGCGCCGCCAGGTCCGTCTTGGGCAGGAAAACCATGCCGACGGCAATCTGCGTGTCCACGCAGCCTTCGCCACCGCTATGGATCGCCTCGGCAAAGAAATCCTGCGGAATTTCCAGATGAATCCCCGCGCCGTCCCCGGTCTTGCCGTCGGCATCGACCGCGCCGCGATGCCACAGGGCCTTCAGGGCGGCGATACCGGCATTGACCACCTCGCGCCGCTTGCGTCCGTCCAGCGACGCGATCAGGCCCACGCCGCAGGCGTCGCGCTCCTGCGTGGCGTCGTACAGCCCGGCAATCGCCTGCGCATTCTCATGCCACTCGGCCACGAACTCCTGGCCGGCATCCCGCGATCCGTGATCCTGGGTCAACTGGTCCATGTCCGTCACTCCGCCGCCTGGGCGCACTGGGCCGCCCGGTTTTCCAGCCAGCGATGCATCTGCGCCGCCGCATCCCGTCCATCGCGAATGGCCCACACCACCAGGCTGGCCCCGCGCACGATATCACCCGCCGCAAACACGCCCGGCAGGCTGGTCATGAAGCTCTCATGGTCGACCCGCAGCGTGCCCCAGCGCGACACAGCCAGGTCCGGCTGCCCCCACAGGGTCGGCAGCGGCTCGGGGTCGAAGCCCAGCGCCTTGATCACCAGGTCGGCTTCCAGCACGAAGGCGCTGTCCTCGACCGGCTCGACCGACTGGCGGCCGCTGGCATCGGACATGCCCAGCTTCATGCGCACGGCGCGCACGCCGCTGACGCTGCCATCTCCAAGGAACGCCTCCGGCGCCGCCAGCCAGACGAAGGACACACCTTCCTCCTCGGCGTTCTTCACCTCGCGGATCGAGCCGGGCATGTTCGCGCGGTCGCGGCGATAGAGGCATTTGACCGATTTCGCACCCTGGCGAATGGCGGTGCGCACGCAATCCATCGCCGTGTCGCCACCGCCGATCACCACCACCGACTTGCCGGCGGCATTCAGCGCCGCGCTCTCGTCCGGGGCAAACGCGTCGCCCAGCGACAGCCGGTTGGACATCGTCAGGTAATCCAGCGCCTTGACGATCCCCCCCAGGCCCGCACCCGGCCCACCGATATCGCGCGACTTGTAAACGCCCGTCGCGATCAGCACCGCATCATGGCGGGCGCGCAGGGTCGCGAAAGAGAGCGTGCCGTCCCCGTCGCCATCCGTGATGTCCACCCCCAGATGGAACCGAACCCCCGATTCCTCCAGATAAAGGTGACGGCGGGCAACGATGTCCTTCTCCAGCTTGAAGCCGGGAATGCCATAGATCATCAGGCCGCCGATCCGGTCGTACCGGTCATAGACATGCACCTGATAACCCTGCTGGCGGAACTGCATCGCGGCGGCCAGGCCACCGGGGCCGGCGCCGACGATGCCGATCGAGGTCTCGCGCTCGACCGGCGGCCGGATCGGCTCCACCCAACCTTTGGCGAAGGCAGTATCGGTAATGAAGCGTTCGACCGCGCCGATGGTGACGCTCTCGAACCCCTTCTCGATCACGCAATTGCCTTCGCACAACCGGTCCTGGGGACAGATGCGGCCGCAGATCTCGGGGAAATTGTTGGTGGCGGAAGACAGCGCATACGCTTCCTCCAGCCGCCCCTCGGCCGTCATCTTCAGCCAGTCGGGGATATTGTTGCCCAGCGGGCAATGGACCGAGCAGAACGGCACCCCGCATTGCGAGCAGCGGCTGGCCTGCTGTTCCGCCTTTTCCACTGCGAATGCGCGATAGATCTCGTCGAAATCGCCATTCCGCTCCGCGGCCGGCCGCTTGTCGGGCTGGCTCTGCGGCACGGAGACGAATTTCAGCATGTGCTCGACCATCGGTCCCCCCTGGATAACGCCCGACCGTCACCTGCGGTGCGTGTTGTTGGCGGAACACCTACGACAGACATATCTACCATAAAAGACAGCATCACTGCCATTTATGACAAAAAGGCCAATCGAGAACCATCAGAGCAAACGGGTCACTGGGTCACATTGGTCCGCTTCGGACCAATTGACCATATAATGCGTTGAGCTGGCTTGTTTATGTAATTTTATATCTACCCAGATAGGATGGAACAATCATTTCCAACGACGCCGGCTGAATACCCAGCTGCTGCAAGCCCGGCGCCCCATCCGCCGCCACATTGTCGCTCGACAGCATCGCCAGCTGGTCCCGCGTCAGCATCTTTCCGGGCAGGCGCTCCAGCCACATGGCCTGCCACCAGGCCAGGGCGGGCGGTACCGCAACCACCAGCCGGCGGCGCCCCACCGCTGCCACGACCAGGCGCGCGATCTCCTCCATGGTCCGAATCGCCGGCCCACCGAATTCGAAGATCGCCCCCGCATATCCGCCGCCGGCCAGAAGCCGCCGGATTCCCTCGGCCACATCGGCAACATAAACCGGCTGCAGGCGCGTCCGCGCGCCATAGACCGGGACGATGGGGCTGAACCGCGCCAGCGTGGCGAACAGGTTGGTAAAATGATCCTCCGCCCCGAAGAGGATGGACGGCCGCACGATCATGGCTTCGGGCATCGCGCGCAGCACCGCGTCCTCCCCGGCCGCCTTGCTGCGGCCATAGGCGGACCGGCTGTCCGGCGACGCCCCGATGGCCGAGACATGCACCAGTTGCGCCACCCCCGCCGAAGCCGCCAGACGCGCGACGGCCGCCGCGCCATCAACATGCACCGCCTGAAACGTCGCCCGCCCACGCTCGGCCAGGATGCCGACCAGGTTCACCACGACCCGAGCCCCTTCGACCACCGGCACGAGCGATTCGGGATTCAGAATCGAGGCCCCCAACGGCACGATCTGCCCCACATCGCCCAGCGGGCGCAGCGACGCCGCCCGATCGGCGCGGCGCGCGGCCACGCGCACCACATACCCGTCCTCCGCCAGGCGCCGGACCACATGCCGCCCCAGGAATCCCGAACCGCCGATTACCGCCGCCACTTTTCGCGTCGTCATGTCCATTCCCCGAATATGGGGTCGGCCGCCATGCGCAGGGAGCCTGCCCACGCGCGGAATCCCGCCCCTCATCCTGTTTTTTCACACGTGTAGCACAACGCCCATCCCGCCCGGCCGGACACACCTCGTCGCCCCGCGCATGCAATAAAAACGACACGAATCGTCCAGCCCGTGTTGACCGCCCCCCAAGGGCAGAGTAAACGCCCCTCACCACCCCGGAAACGGGGGCCTTCTAAGCCCAGATGGCGGAATTGGTAGACGCGCAGGTTTCAGGTACCTGTGGCCGCAAGGTCGTGGAAGTTCGAGTCTTCTTCTGGGCACCATCTCTCCCAAATGCTGAAAAATCAGTTCGCTGGTAGGCGCCCGACAGTGTCGGAGCGCCTTTTCGGCATGGCGCCTCCTACGCATTGCACATCCTGTCATTTCCCATGCGGAATATGTGAAGGGTGCCGTTGACCACCCTGTTGTTTCCGAGTAAATCCCCCTCACCACCCCGGAAACGGGGGCCTTCTGAGCCCAGATGGCGGAATTGGTAGACGCGCAGGTTTCAGGTACCTGTGGCCGCAAGGTCGTGGAAGTTCGAGTCTTCTTCTGGGCACCATTTTTTCAGCCGTATCAGACATCGCCCGCATGGGCGGCCTCAGGCGACTGGTCGGCACCCCTCGCGCATTGGCGCTTCCGATATTATATGTCCGTCACCGCCCCCGACATCCGGTCATGACGGCATGTTGGCGCGGTCACGCGTGTTGCGGGTGGGGAATCATGGGCCGTTCTTTCATTTTCCGTCGTCACGCCTGCAATGCGGGGACTTACGCATGATCGCCACCACGCCTTCGATCCTCCTGCATCGCGGCGATCTGCCGGCCGACATCACCTTCCACGGCCCCATAGCGGTCGATACCGAGGCCATGGGGCTCAAGCCGCATCGTGACCGTCTGTGCCTGGTGCAGATCTCCGCCGGCGACGGCTCGGCGCATCTGGTGCAGATCCTGCCCGGCACGCCCAGCCCCAACCTCGCCCGGCTGATGGCCGATCCCGCCATTACCAAGCTGATGCATTTCGCGCGCTTCGACGTGGCGATCCTCCAGCACACGCTGGGGATCACCGTGGCGCCGGTCATCTGCACCAAGATCGCCTCCAAGCTGGTGCGCACCTTCACCGACCGCCATGGACTGGCCCAGCTCTGCCGCGAACTGCTGGGGGTCGACCTCAGCAAGCAGCAGCAGACATCCGACTGGGGCGCCCCGGACCTGACGGCGGAACAGCAGGCCTATGCCGCGTCGGACGTGCTGCACCTGCACGCGCTCTGGGCCAAGCTGGAAGCCCTTCTGCACCGTGAGGGACGGCGCGAACTGGCCCAGGCCTGCTACGATTTTCTGCCCGCCCGCGCGCGGCTGGACCTGCTGGGATACGAAGAACCGGACCTCTTCGCCCACCGGGCATGATGTTCTTCTCCCCCGCGCGGTCCATCGTTCCGTTTGACCTGGACCACCGCCATGGCGATACACGGCTGGCATGACCCAATCCGTCCATCCCGCAGGTGACAGTTCCGACTTCCCCCCGACCGATGCCGATATCGCAGCGGCATGCCGGGTGCTGGCGCGCGAGACCGACGGGCTGATTCAGATGGCCGCCGCCCTGCGCGCACCGGCGCGCGCGGGTGACGGCACCCCACCCCTCGGCGAAGCCTTCACGCGCACGATCGCGGCCTTCTCGGCGCTCACGGGGCGCGTCGTCGTCACCGGCATCGGCAAGTCCGGGCAGATCGGCCGCAAGATCCAGTCCACCCTGGCCTCGACGGGCACGCCCTCGGTCTTCGTTCATCCCTCTGAGGCCTCTCATGGCGATCTGGGGATGCTCCAGCAGGGCGATGCGGTGCTGGCGCTCTCCAATTCAGGCGAAACGGCGGAACTGGCCGATATCGTGGCCCATGCGCGGCGGTACGGGCTGCTGCTGGTGGCCATCACCACCCGCGCCGAATCCACTCTGGCGCGCGCGGCCGACATCCCCCTGATCATCCCCGATGCGCCCGAGGCCTGTCCGATGGGCCTCGCGCCGACCACCTCCTCCATGATGCAACTGGCGCTGGGCGACGCGCTGGCGGTGGTCCTGCTGGAACGGCGCGGATTCTCGGCGACCGAATTCGGCATCTTCCATCCCGGCGGGCGGCTGGGCACCCGGCTGCGCCGCGTCGCGGACCTGATGCATCGCGGCGGCGTCATGCCGCTGGGCACGCCGGACAGTTCCCTGCGACAGGTCATCATGGAGATGACGCGCAAGGCATTCGGCTGCATGGGCGTGATCGGCACCGACGGAAGGCTGTGCGGGCTGATCACCGACGGCGACCTGCGCCGCGTCCTGGACCGCGACCTGGACCGCACCCGCGCGGCCGACATCATGAACACCTCCCCGCTGACGACCGGGCCCGACGTGCTGGCGGCGGAGGCGCTGCGGCTGATGAACGCACGCGCCCGCCCGATCACCAGCCTGTTCGTGCTGGATGGCGAGGGGGTTCCCGTCGGCATCCTCCATGTCCATGACCTGCTGCGCGCGGGCGTGGCATGAGCAGCGGCCAGCCTCCCAGCGGCGACAAGCCCCCCCGGCGCGAGGATTTCGCCCGCTCCGCCGATCAGGTCGCACGGCAGCGGTCGCTGCTGCATCAGGATACGTCCCGCCTCCGCCGGGTGCTCCGGCCGGGCGAT
Source organism: Gluconacetobacter asukensis (assembly GCF_014174375.1). Lineage (GTDB taxonomy): Bacteria > Pseudomonadota > Alphaproteobacteria > Acetobacterales > Acetobacteraceae > Gluconacetobacter > Gluconacetobacter asukensis. The sequence goes on along the minus strand of NZ_JABEQE010000009.1, from coordinate 21,288 downwards.
ATCGCCCGCCGCCAGCGCCTGGTCCGCTGGGCAAAATGGGCGCTGCCGGCGGCCGCCCTGCTGCTGCTGGGCTCGATCGCTTTGTGGCCGGCCCTCGACCGGCTGATCAACATGCAGCGCGGGGCCCTGCGCGAGATGGAAAACCTGCACGTCACCAGCGGCAACATGCTCGGCGCCGTCTATCGGGGACTGGACGAGCACGACCGCCCGTTCATGATCACCGCCGACCAGGCCCAGCAGATCAGCCAGGATCGCATCAATCTCACCCGGCCGGCCGCCGACACGCTGATGCAGGGCGGAGACTGGATGATGGTCAGCGCGGCCCAGGGCGTGTATCTGCAACATGAACAATTGCTGGACCTGACGCAGGACGTGGCACTCTACCGCGAAGACGGCGTCATCCTCACCGGGGTCACGGCAGACATGGACCTCAGGCAGGGGATCATCGCCTCCGATCAATGGGTGCATGCCGAAGGTCCGTTCGGCGTGCTGGACGCCCAGGGTGTCCTGCTGTCCCAGCATGAGGGGATCGCCCAGTTCCGCGGCCCGGGGCGGCTGATCCTGAACGATGACGCCCATGCCGGCCCGGCCGGCCACCCTTCCACCCCCCACGCTTCCCAGACGGAGCCCAGTCGATGACCGCCCCCGCAAAGGCCGCCTCCGCGTTCCTGCTCCTCGGCGCCGCGGCCTGCCTGTCCCTTCCGGGCGGCGCGCGCGGCCAGCCCATCGACCTGTCGCATGGCGGCCAGATCAGCGTCACGGCGGCCGGCGGGTTCGACTGGGACCAGAAGACCCAGACCGTCACCGCCTATGACAAGGCGCAGGCCACCCGGGGCAACGTCACCGTGACCGGCGACCGCCTGATCGCCTTCTATCGCAAGAAGGCCCTCGCCGGGTCGCCGGCACCGGCCACGCCCCCCTCGCCACCCGCCGACGGCTCCCAGAGTGCGGAGGCGGGATCAGGCGCGAACGAGGTCTATCGCCTGAACGCGCTGGGCCACGTCCACATCTTCACCGACACCGACCAGGCCTGGGGCGACAAGGCCGTCTACGACATCGACCAGGCGGTCATGATCCTCACCGGCAACGGGCTGAAGCTGACCACGCCGCAGGACGTGCTGACGGCCCGGGATTCAATGGAATATTATTCCCAGACCCGCATGTCGGTCGGCAGGGGCGACGCCACCGTCACCACCAATGACGGGCGGCAGATCCGCGCCGACGTGCTGGTCGGATACAGCGCACCGACCCAGCCCGCCGCAAAATCCACCGCTCAACCCGCCCCGCAACCGGCCGGACAGGGCGGAGACCCATTGACCAGTTCGGGGAAGCTGGAAAAAGTGAACGCGTTCGGCCATGTTTTCGTCCGCACGCAGACCGAAACCGTGACCGGCGACCGCGGCGTGTATGTTCCCGACACCGGGATCGCGCGGATCGTCGGCAACGTGCATATCACGCGGGGCCAGAACCAGATCAGCGGAGCCGCGGCAATCGTGAACATGCATACCGGAATCGCCACGATGACCGAACGTCCGGGCGGACGGGTCAGCGGCCTGATCGTCCCCAACGAGGCCAATCCCCCCCCTGCCGGAACCCACCCATGAACGACATCCCCTACGCCCTGTCCGACGAGGCGAAGAATGCCGCCCTGCACGCGTCCGGCGGCGCCCTCAGCGGACTGATCGCCAGCGGGATCGGCAAGTCCTACAAGAAGCGGCCGGTAGTCCGGAACGTGTCGCTCCAGGTCAATCGCGGCGAGGCAGTCGGCCTTCTGGGCCCCAACGGCGCGGGCAAGACCACCAGCTTCTACATGATCGTGGGGCTGGTCCAGCCCGACAGCGGGTCGATCACCCTGGACGGCACCGACATCACCCGCCTGCCGATGTACAGGCGCGCCCGGCTGGGCATCGGCTACCTGCCGCAGGAAGCCAGCATCTTCCGCGGCCTGAACGTCGAACAGAACATCATGGCGGCGCTGGAAGTCGTGGAATCCGACCCCGACCGGCGGGAGGAGATGCTGACCGGCCTGCTGGGCGAATTCGGGATTTCCCACCTGCGCCGCTCGCCGTCCCTGGCCCTGTCGGGCGGCGAGCGGCGACGGCTGGAAATCGCCCGCGCCCTGGCCAGCCAGCCCCATTACATCCTGCTGGACGAACCCCTGGCGGGCATCGACCCGATCGCGGTGGGCGAGATCCGCGACCTGGTCTCCCACCTCAAGGATCGCGGGATCGGCGTGCTGATCACCGACCATAACGTCCGCGAGACGCTGGAAGTCATCGACCGCGCCTATATCATGCATAGCGGCCAGGTGCTGATGGAGGGCCGCCCCGAAGAGATCGTCGCCAACGAAGACGTGCGGCGCGTCTATCTTGGAGAAAATTTCTCCCTCTGACCGCCCGTCATGACGATCGGACCCAAGCTTGCCCTCCGGCAGGCCCAATCCCTGGTCATGACGCCGCAACTGCGCCAGGCGATCCTGCTACTGCAACTCTCCAATCTCGACGCCTGGTCGGTGATCGAGCAAGAGATGGAGCGCAATCCCCTGCTGGAGCCCGCCGAACCATCCGGCGCGCCACGCCACCCCGCTCCCTCCCCGGCCCCGACCCGGCACGACGGCACGCGGCACGAGCCCCCGGACGGCATGGCCGGCCCCCCACCCTCCCTGCACGAACGACTGGCCGAGCAGGTCAGGCTGTCGCCCTTCGATGCGGGCGAACGGCGGATCGCCGCCCACCTGATCACCCTGCTGGATTCCGACGGCCGCATGACTACGCCGTCCCCGGATATCGCCCGCACGCTGGGCACCGACACCGCCCGGGTGGAGCGGGTGCGCCTCGCGATGATGCAGTTCGAACCCACCGGCCTGTTCGCCCACGATCTGGGCGAATGCCTGGCCGCCCAGCTGCGCGAACGCAACCGGCTGGACCCGGCCATGGCCATGCTGCTGCGGCACCTGGACCTGCTGGCCCGGCGCGACCTGCGCCGGCTGCAGACCCTGTGCGGCGTCGACCAGGACGATCTGGCCGCCATGATCACCGAAATCCGGGCCCTGTCGCCCCGCCCGGCCCTGGATGCGATGGCGGGCGAGCCCTGCATCATCGTGCCGGACGTCCTGATGCTGCCCACCCCGGATCATGACTGGATCATCGAGCTCAATCCCGACACGATGCCACGGGTGATCGTGAATTCGGCGCTGACCACAGGGACCACGCTCCGCCTGCGCGATGCCGACCGCCCCTTCATGACCGAGCGCCTGGCCAGCGCCAACTGGCTGGCCCGCGCGCTCCAGCAGCGGGCCGAGACGATCATCCGCGTCGCCACTGCCATCATGCGCCGCCAGAGCGGTTTCCTGGCCCACGGCGTCGGGCATCTGCGGCCGCTGGTGCTGCGCGACATCGCCGAGGCGGTCGGCCTGCACGAAAGCACCGTCAGCCGGGTGACGGCGAACAAATATATCGCCACGCCCCGCGGATTGTTCGAGCTGAAATATTTCTTCACCACGGCCATTCCCGGCTGCACCGGCAGCACCAATCACAGCGCCGAAGCCGTCCGTCACCGCATCAAACTACTGATTTCTCATGAATCCAGGCAGCAGATCCTGTCCGACGATGCAATCGTGAACGAATTAATAAAGGAAGGAATAGACATCTCCCGCCGAACCGTGGCCAAATACCGGGATGCGCTAAGGATACCCAATTCGGCGCAGAGAAAACGGGAAAAGGCTTTCGAGGCCTGACGCCACGCCCGGCGGAATGAGCATTATGGACCGCCGGCTTGGTTCCGTCCGGTTTCGGACGCTCCTCTATGCAAGGGGTGATGTCACATGCAGATCAGTGTCGCTGGCAAACAGATCGACCTCTCCGACGCCCTGAAACACCGGGTTACAGGGCATCTCGATCGCCTTGCCGACAAATATTTCGATCGCGCCCTGGAAGCTCAGGTCACGTTCAGCCGCGCGCGGTCCTTCTTTACCTGTGATATCAATCTTCACGCCGCGCGGGGCCTCACCTTGCGGGGCGAGGGCGAAGGCACCGATGCCCATGGCGCGTTCGACGACGCCGCCGAACATATGGCCCGGCGCCTCCGCCGCTATCGCGAGCGGGTCAACGACCATATCCGCACCCTCCCCCGCCGCAAATCGCCGGAAATGGGGCGCAGCTACATCCTCCGCCCGGCCGACGACACCGAACGGGCACCGAACGGCGCGGCACGAGAGGCCATCACCCACGCCTACGCCACCATCGTCGCCGAACGCACGGCCGAAATCGCCACGCTCAGCGTCAGCGAGGCCGTGATGCGCCTCGATCTCGCGGCCTCCACCCTGCTGATGTTCCGCAACAGCATCAGCGAGCAGATCAACGTCATCTACCGCCGGCAGGACGGCAATATCGGCTGGCTGGACCCGACTCCCGGCTAATGCCGGGCCGCTTACCGCCGGGACGATCCCTGTCGTCCCGGCGCACCCAGGCGGTAGATATTGGCTGCGTTCAGTGCAGCAGGGCAGGCACCATCTCGTGCTGCAGGATCGCCTCGATGGCCGTTTCCTGATCCTCGGTCAGCGCCATCGGGGTGCCGTCAGCCGCATGAATGGCGAACGCATCTTCCCCTTCGATGATCACGGGCTTGATATACGCAACCCGCGACACGCCCAGCGCCCGCATCTGGATATCCGTCAGATGACGGACATCGGCGATCGGCGTGTGGTCGGCCTGAAGGACGACCTGGCCTTTCTGTGTGGTAATTCTCATGATCCGATCCTCCATACGGACAATCCCCCATCATGCGGCGATCGTCCCGTTGGCCAGCCCGCCTGTCCTGTCCGGGCTGACGGCCATGTCGATAAGGATAGACGGTAAAAGCCGAGGCCGACTCAATCGTCCTCGAGCGCCCGCACGACGCGCTGGGGACGAACCTTGGGAAGGTCGATCTCGGTCGCTGCTCCGCCGGAACGCCCCTGCGTGATCTCGATCAGCTTCACGCGCACTTCCGGCTGCGGCCGCACCAGGTCGATATGCAGCAGCCCATTATCCAGCCATGCCCCGCTGACCTCGATTCCCTCGGCCAGCACGAACGCCTTCTGGAACTGGCGCGCGGCAATGCCGCGATGCAGGAAAACCCGCCCCTGCGTGTCGTCGGTCTGACGTCCACGAATGACAAGCTGATTGTCTTCCTGCGTGATCTGCAGGTCGTCCATCACGAATCCCGCAACCGCGAGCGTAATCCGGAGCGACGTGGCGTTCAGTTGCTCGATATTATAGGGGGGATAGCCATCGGCAGCCCCCTTCGACGCGCGTTCCAACATCTGTTCCAGATGGTCAAACCCCAGAAACATGGGGGATCCAAAAAGCCTACCCGACATCAAGGCCTCCTCAACCGAGCGAGACGATCACGCGGACCCGTCATCGGCGCCCGCGTGGTCATGATATGGGACGCCCGGCCGGTTCCGCAAGGCCGCGTCCCGACTCCCGCGCAGCTCTCCCCCTTGACGCGCGCGTAACCACTGGCGCGCGCGCGCCAGGATCGCTACATCGCCCCTATGATCAGTCACGACGAAATCGCCGCCGCCACACCCATGCCGATCCTGGTGGCCCCCCAGGCCATCCTGCGCCAGAAGACCCGCCTGGTCCGGCCCGAGGACGAGCCCACATTGCGCGACGCGCTCCCCCGCATGTTCGCCGCGATGTACGAGGCGCCGGGCATCGGCCTGGCCGCTCCGCAGGTCGGCATGGGCCTGCGCTTCGCCATCGTGGACCTGGGCGAGGAACGGCAGCGCGACCCGCTGGTCCTGATCAACCCGGAAGTGATCGCGGAATCGGAGACCCTGGTCTCCCGCGAGGAAGGCTGCCTGTCGCTGCCCAACCAGTATGCCGAGGTGATCCGCCCCCAGCAGGTACGCATCCGCTACCGCACGCTGGACGGCACCGAGCAGGAAATGGAGGCCGACGACCTGCTGGCCACCTGCATCCAGCACGAGATCGACCATCTGGAGGGCATCCTCTTCGTCGACCACCTCTCCACCCTGAAACGCAACATGATCATGCGGCGTCTCGCCAAGGAACAGCGCCAGAAACGGTAAAGCCGTTTCAGGCCGCCCTCACCCAAAGCCCTCTCCGAGACTTCCTTCCGGCTGGAGACCCTCATGCGCCTGGCCTTCATGGGCACTCCGGATTTCGCGGTGCCCGCCCTGCTCGCCCTCCATGCGGCGGGGCACGAGATCGTCGCCGTCTACAGCCAGCCCCCCCGGCCGGCCGGGCGCGGCCAGTCGGTCCGCCTGTCGCCCGTCCACCAGGCCGCCGAAACCCTCGGCCTGCCGGTACGCACGCCCGCGCGCCTGCGCACCAATGAAGAAGAACACGCCTTCTTCCGCGCCCTGAATCTGGATGCCGCGGTCGTCGCCGCCTACGGGCTGATCCTCCCGGCCGCCATGCTCGATGCCCCTCGCCTGGGCTGCCTCAACATCCATGCCAGCCTGCTGCCCCGCTGGCGGGGCGCCGCCCCCATCCAGGCCGCGATCCTGGCCGGCGACAGCGAGAGCGGGGTGACGATCATGCGGATGGACGAAGGGCTGGATACCGGCGCCATGCTGCTGTCCGACCAGATCGCGCTGACACAAACCACCACCGCCACCACGCTGCATGATGCCCTCGCCACCATGGGGGCCCGCCTGATCGTCACGACCCTGGGCCAACCCATCGGCCCCGGCCAGGCACAGCCCGAACAGGGCGTGACCTACGCCGCTCGCCTGACGCGCGAGGACGGGCGCATCGACTGGTCCCGCGATGCCGCAGCACTCGACCGGCAGATCCGTGCCCTCACCCCCTGGCCCGGCACCTTCACCACCCTGGACGGCCAGGTCCTGAAAATCGGCGGTGCCATCCCTGCTCCGCCCCCCCACACCGCCGCACCGGGGACGATCCTGGACGACGCGCTGACCGTGGCCTGCGGCGAGGGCGCATTGCGCATCACGCGCCTGCAACGGCCCGGCCGGGGCATGATGGACGCCGATTCCTTCCTGCGCGGCCAGCCGGTGCGGCGCGGGACGGTGCTGGGCTCGTGACCACCGACACCCAGACCCCGCCCGATCCCACCATCACGCGCTGGGCGGTCCGCGTCGAATATGACGGCCGGCCCTTCGTCGGCTGGCAGCGTCAGATCACCGGCCTGTCCGTGCAACAGGTGCTCGAAGAGGCCGCCAGCCGGCTGGCCGCGGGCCGCATCGTCACCAGCATCACCGCCGGCCGCACCGATGCCGGCGTGCACGCCACCGGCCAGGTGGCCCATCTGGATTTCCCCGCAGAGACCAGACTGACGACCTCCTCGGTCCGCGACGCCCTGAACTTCCACATGAAGCCGCACCCGGTCGCCATCCTGCAGGCCGTGCCGGTCGATACGGAATGGAACGCCCGCTTTTCCGCCAACCGCCGGTCCTATCGCTACCGGATCGTGAACCGGCGTGGCCGCCTGGCCCTGGACGAAGGCCGCGTCTGGCTGGTCAAGCGCACCCTGGACGCCGATGCCATGGCGCTCGCCGCCCGGCACCTGCTGGGCCGGCACGATTTCACCTCGTTCCGCGCCAGCGCCTGCCAGGCGAAAAGCCCCCTGCGCACACTGGACCGGCTGACCGTCACCCGCCTGGGCGAGGACATCATGATCGAGGCCGAGGCCCGCTCGTTCCTCCACCATCAGGTTCGCAACATGGTCGGCACGCTGAAACTGGTGGGCGAAGGCACATGGCCCCCCGAACGCGTCGGCGAGGCCCTGCGCGCCTGCGATCGCCGCGCCGCCGGCCCCACCGCGCCGCCCGACGGGCTATACCTGACCGGCGTCGGCTACGATCCCAACCCGTTCAGCCCCGCAGCCTGAACGCCCCGCCTCACTGAATGCGGATCACGCCCACGCCGTCTCGACCATGGTGTCGAACCGTGCCGACGGGCCTGGAGGCTGTTTCAAAAGCCTCTTATCGGTCCCCATGCGCCGTGGGCAGTGCCAGAAAATCCTGCCACGGCGAATAATGCGGCGGCAGCACCGCCGACATCCCGCTTAGCGCCATGATGGCGGCCGCGATCGCCAGCAGCAGCAGCAAGGCGCGCCCGGCCCCCAGCGCCAGCCCCACCCGGGCCACGAACCAGGTCAGCCAGAGATTATAGGCGAATATGATCCCGTTCAGGATCAACGCCGAATGCAGCAGACTCATCCCGGCCGGCGTCACCGTCGCCACCACCGCAACCGCCGCCAGCATCACGAACAGCACCAGCCAGTCGCACCACAGGGCAGCCGCCATATAGCGCGGCCACAGGGCCTCACGCCCCCACAGGCGCGCCAGCAGATGGGTCAGGACCACCGGCGTCAGCACCAGACAGAGCGAGAACAGGATCTTGGCGCCGCTCAGCGCCGTCGGCGCCTGGGCCACCGTCAGCACCCCGCCGACCATCCACAGGGCCACACGCGGCGCCAGCGCCGTCAGCACGGCGTCAGACGTGACACCGAAACAGCTCATGCCCTCACGCCGGCCCCGACCCAGCAGCATCATGCCCCGGAAGATGCCGGCGGGAGAGCCTGGCATCGGTCGGGGCGGCGCGCCGCGTCCCTGCGTCATCCCATCAGCCTTTCGATAAACGCCGCGTAGATATCGGTCAGCGCCCGCAGGTCGGCGACCGAGACATGCTCATTCACCTTGTGCATGCTGGCACCGACCAGGCCGAATTCGGCGACCGGGCAATAGCGGCTGATAAACCGCGCGTCCGACGTGCCGCCGCCCGTGTCCAGCCGGGGCTGGCGCCCCGTCACCTCCTCCACGGCCTCGACCAGCATGCCCAGTTGCGAGGTCGGCGGAGTCAGGAACGCTTCGCCGCTGACACGGATATCGATCTCCGCCCCCGGCGCACGGGCCCGGACGGTCTCGGTGATCCAGTGTGCCAGATCCTTGCCCGTATGCCGGTCGTTGAAACGGATGTTCAGGCGGGCCGATGCCCGGCCCGGAATGACGTTGGTGGCGTCATTGCCCACATCGACGCTGGTCACCTGCACGCTCGACGGCTCGAACCATTCCGATCCCTTGTCCAGCGGGTGCGCGGTCAGATCCGACAGGATCGCCATCAGGCGGTGGATCGGGTTATCGGCCCGCTGGGGATAGGCCACATGCCCCTGGACACCATGGACGACGATGCGCGCATTCAGGCTGCCGCGCCGACCGACCTTGATGACATCGCCCATATGGTCGGGATTCGTCGGCTCACCGACGACGCAGAAATCGGGAATCTGGCCGTTCGCCGCCATCCACTCCAGCACCTTCACGGTGCCGTAGGTCGCCGGGCCTTCCTCGTCACCGGTAATCAGCAGGCTGATCGACCCGTTCAGCGGGCGGCCGCCCCCCAGATGCCGCGCCACCGCGCTGACAAAGGCCGCGATGCCGCCCTTCATGTCGCAGGCGCCGCGCCCATACAGCACGTCGCTCCGCACGGCGGCGTCGAACGGGCCGCTGGTCCATCCCTCGCTGCCCGGCGGCACTACGTCGGTATGGCCGGCGAAGCACAGATGCGGGCCCGACATGCCCAGCCGGGCAAACAGGTTGGGCGTCCGCTCCGCACCGTCGCCGAACGGCAGGTCGATGACATCGAAACCCAGGCGGCGCAGCGCATCGCCCAGAACGCCGATCGCCCCGCCGCTGTCGGGCGTGACGGACGGCGCGCGTATCAGCTCCTGCGCCAGCGACAGCGCATCGATCAGTTCCGGCTCCATCGCCGCGCCGATCAATCGCGCAGCAATTCGTTGATCGAGGTCTTGGCACGCGTACGCTCATCGACACGCTTGACGATCACGGCACAGGCCAGCGACGGCAGCGGCGCACCATCAGCACCCGTCGGCTGGCGCGGCGGCAGCGTGCCCGGCACCACGACCGAATAGGCCGGAACACGCCCGACGAACACCTCGCCGGTCGCACGGTCCACGATCTTGGTCGACGCACTCAGGAACACGCCCATCGACAGAACGCTCCCACGCTCCACGATCACGCCCTCGGCCACCTCCGACCGCGCGCCGATGAAGCAATCATCCTCGATAATGACCGGGGACGCCTGCAACGGCTCCAGCACGCCGCCAATGCCCACGCCGCCGCTGATATGGCAGTTGCGCCCGATCTGCGCGCAGCTTCCGATCGTCACCCAGGTATCGACCATGGTGCCGCTCTCGACGCGCGCGCCGGCATTGACGAAGCTCGGCATCAGCACGACGCCGGGCGCGACATAGGCCGAACGCCGGACGATGGCACCCGGCACGGCGCGGAACCCGGCCTGTGCGAAGCGCGCCTGGTCCCAGTCGGCGAATTTCAGCGGCACCTTGTCGAAGAACGGCGCCGGGGCCGCCTGCACGACCTGGCTGTCATTCAGCCGGAACGACAGCAGCACCGCCTTCTTCAGCCATTCATTGACCACCCAGCCGGAATCGGACGGTGCGGCAACGCGCAGCGTGCCGGCATCCAGCCCGGCCAGCGCCTGCTCGACCGCCTCGCGGTCGGCACCGGTCGTAGCGGAGGAAAGGGTATCGCGCCGTTCCCACACCGCCTCGATATGGGTCCGAAGGGCGTGTTCGTCGTTCATGTCCTGCAATCCTCTGTCAGCACCGGCCCGGCCGGCGCCCGTTGTCGCCATGTGGCGGGACCATGCGAAGGAAGCCCCCGTCTGTCAACGCATCTTGCGATGCATCGCCATGGGCCCCCGACGCGCCTTATTCGCCGCGAATCAGCGTGCCCGGACCGGCTTCGGTAAACAGTTCCAGCAGGCAGGCATGGGGCACCCGCCCGTCCAGGATCACCGCCGCCTTTGCCCCGGCACGAACCGCTTCCAGGCAGGTTTCGACCTTCGGAATCATCCCGCCGCTGATCATGCCGCTGGCGATGCCGCGCCGCGCCTCCTCGGCCGTCAGTTCCGGGATCAGTTCCCCGTTTTCGTCCAGCACGCCGGGCACGTCGGTCAGCATCAGCAGCCGCGTCGCATGCACGGCACCGGCAATCGCGCCCGCCGCCGTGTCGGCATTGATATTGTAGGTCTCGCCCTTCTCGCCGATGCCGACGGGGGCCACGACCGGGATCAGCCCCGAGCCCGACAGGGCATAGAGCACGCGCGGGTCGATGCGCACCGGCTCACCGACAAAGCCCAGATCCAGCACCTGCTCGATCTGGCTGTCGGCATCGCGCACCGTCCGGCGCAGGCGGCGCGCGGCAATCAGCCCGCCATCCTTGCCCGAAATGCCCACGGCCAGCGCCCCGGCCTGATTGATCAGCCCGGCCACCTGCTTGTTGACCTTGCCCGCCAGCACCATCTCGATCACGTCGACCATCGCCGCATCCGTGACCCGCAGCCCGTCGACGAAGGTCGAGGGAATCTGCAGCCGGTTCAGCATCGCGCTGATCTGCGGCCCGCCGCCATGGACGACCACGGGGTTGACCCCCACCAGCTTCAATAGCGCGATATCGTGCCCGAACGCGTTGGACAGCGAATCGTCGACCATGGCGTGGCCGCCATATTTGACCACGATCGTATCGCCGGCATAGCGACGCAGGAACGGCAGCGCCTGGGCCAGCACCGCGGCGCGCTCCTGGGCATCCTTCATGGTCTGGACGATATCGCCCGTTGTCTCGCTTGTCGGTTGGCTCATCGGGTCGTGCCCTGTCTCTCGTTCGTGATCAGGATAAAACCGTTTCGTCCGCCGGCGGCAGGGCCAGGCTGGTCAGTCCGGCACGCAGTTCGGGCATGCCAAGCCCATTCTCGCTGCTGGTCAGCAGGATCTGCGGATAGGCGGCGGGGTGCTGGCGCGCCAGATCGGCCACCTGGGCCCGCTTGGCCTCCAGCGGGCCAGGCTTAAGCGCATCGCACTTGGTCAGGACGATCTCGAACGTCACCGCGGCGCGGTCCAGCAGGCTCATGATCTCGCGATCCGACGCCTTGATCTCGATCCGCGCATCCAGCAGCAGGATGACGCGCCGCAGGGTCGGCCGCCCGCGCAGATACGCGAACATCATGCCCTGCCAGTCTTCCTTCACGTCCTTCGCGGCCTTGGCAAAGCCATAGCCCGGCATGTCCACCAGCGTCAGCCGGCCGCCCAGGTCGAAGAAATTGAGCTGCTTGGTGCGGCCGGGCTCGGACGAGGCCCGGGCCAGCGCCTTGCGTCCGGTCAGCGCATTGATCAGGCTGGACTTGCCGACATTCGACCGGCCGGCAAAGGCAATCTCCGGCGCGCCGGGCGGCGGAAGCTGCTCCAGCTTCTGCGCCCCGAAGAAGAAGTCGCACGGTCCGGCGAACAGCAACCGGCCCGCTTCGCGCAGGCGCTCCTCTTCCTCGGGCGAAGGCTGCGAGGTAACGAACTCCGACATCAGACCAACCTTATTTCCGCTTGGCCGCCGCCGGCGCGGGAACGGCCTGGCTGGTCGCGCCCTGCGTGCGACGCTGGATCACCATCTGCTGCGCCATCGTCAGCAGGTTGTTCCAGCAATAATAGATCACCAGCCCCGCCGGCTGACGCGCCATGAAGAAGGTGAACAGCACCGGCATCACCTGGAACACGCGCTGCTGCGCGGGGTCCATCGGCGCCGGGTTCAGCTTCTGCTGCAGGAACATCGTCACCCCGAACAGGATCGGCCACACACCCAGTTGCAGGTAGGGCGACAGCCCGGCCGGGTCCCACGGAATCAGGCCGAACAGCGTGAACAGATTGGTCAGGTCCGGAGCGGACAGATCATGAATCCAGCCGAAGAACGGCGCATGCCGCATCTCGATGGTGATGTACAGATCCTTGTACAGGCTCCAGAACACCGGAATCTGCACCAGCATGGGCAGGCAGCCGCTGGCCGGGTTCACCCCTTCGGTCTTGTACAGCGCCATCATCTGCTGGTTCAGCGCCATCTGGTCGCCCTTGTACCGCTCGCGCAGATCCTGCACCTTGGGCTGAAGCTTGCGCATCTTCGCCATGGAGCGGAACTGGCGCGTCGCCAACGGGAAGAACAGCGCCTTGACCAGCAGCGTAAAGGCCATCAGCGCCAGGCCGAAATTGCCCAGCAGCGTGTTCAGCCAGTCGAGCACATAGAAGATCGGCCGCGTCATGAAGGCGAACCAGCCGAAATCCACCGCCTTCCAGAAATCCGGAATATGCAGGCTGGACTGGTACTGCTCCAGCAGGCTGACTTCCTTGGCGCCGGCAAAGACATGGCTCGTGGTCGACGCGGTCGCCCCCGCACCCACCACGGTCGGCACCTGCGCGATGAAGCCGACCTGATAGACCCCCGCCCCGCCATTCGCCTGGTAGCCATAGCTGCCCGTCACCGGCGCGCCCTGCTGGGGCACCACGGCGGTCAGCCAGTATTTATCGGTAATGCCGGCCCATCCGCCCTGCCCGGCCTTGGTCCAGGACGTATTGCCCGGCGGCGTGGCCCCGGTGCGCAGGCTCTTATAGCTGCTCTCGTCCAGCCGCCCGTCGATGACCGAAATCGGCCCCTCATGCACCAGGTAGCCGCCGGTTTCCTCGGGCGTATAGGCCCGGCTGACACGGGCGAAGGGATAGAGCGACACCGGCTGCGCCGAATGGTTCACGATCCGCTGCTCGATCGCGAACATGTAATGCGCATCGATGCCCACGACGATCTGGAAGGTCACGCCCTCGCCATTGTCCCAGGACAGCGTCACCGGATGGTCGGCCGCCAGCTTCGGCGCATCCGCACTCCATACCGTATTGGCATCGGGCACGCGCACCTGGCCGCCGGCCAGGTTCATCCAACCGATCTCGACGTAATTGGGCTGCGGATCGTGCGCGGCTTCCAGGATACGGACCAGCGGGCTGCCGGCAGCCACCGTCTCGTGATAGTCGCGCAGCACCATGTCATCCAGCCGCGCGCCCAGCAGGTCGATCGACCCGCGCACCGCGGGCGCATCGATCTCCAGCCGCGTTTCCGCCTGCGGAGACGGCACCGAGACGGGCTGGGAACTGACGCCCGCGACGGGCGCCGCAGGGCGTGCCGCATCAGACGGCGGCGTCTGCCGGCTGGTCTGCGCAACCTGCTGCGCGACCTCCTGATGGGTCTGCTTCGGCATGAAATATTCAAAGCCAACCAGGACCATGGCGGAGAGTAACACCGCCACGATAAAGCGCTTGGTATCCATCGGCGACCGGCCAGACTCTCGTTATCTATGGGAGGAACAGCAGGAGGCCCGCACGCGCTCCCGGGTGGGTACGGGATCGTATCCGCCGATATTCCACGGATTGCAACGCAAGATCCGCCAACCGGCCAGAATTGCGCCATGCAACGGCCCGTGGCGGCGAATCGCTTCCTGCGCATAATCGCTGCAGGTGGGCACGAAACGACAATTGGAACCCAGGAGCGGACTGACGAACCGCTGATAGACGCGAATCGCCCCGACCAGAGCCCAGACCGTCGCGGTCCGGACCAGACGGATCATTCCGCCCCCCGGACGCCGGCCTTGCGCAGGGCCCGGCGCAGATCCTCGACCAGGGCCGTGAAATCGCGGCCCCGCGTCCCGTCCCGGCCGATCACGACCAGATCGACCCCCGCCAGCGCCTGCTCACGCGTCACCACCCGCACGGCCTCGCGCAGACGGCGGCGTGTGCGATTGCGAATGACGGCGTTGCCGACTTTCTTCGTTACGGTAAACCCGACCCTTGCCGGGTCGGCATCGTCACGGCCCAATGCCTGAAGCACCAGCCCAGGAGACGGCACCTTGCGCCCCTTGGATGCAACCCGGAGGAATTCGGCACGCTTCTTGAGACGGACGGAACGGTCGGCCACTCTTCGCAGCCCCCTATGCGCGATATCCGGACCCGGATCCCGATGATCGGGGCCCGGAACGCGACAAGACCTGATAGATCAGGCCGAAAGGCGCTTGCGGCCCTTGGAACGACGGTTGGCGATCACCCGGCGACCGCCGACAGTTTCCATACGGGCGCGGAAGCCGTGACGGCGCTTGCGGACCAGCTTGGACGGTTGATACGTGCGCTTCACGACGCGACTCCCCGATTGACATTAATAAACGCGACGCGGCTAAATCCCACGACGCGCCGGAGCAGCCCGAAGGCCGCCTGACCTGAGGCGCGCCTTATACTTCCCGTTTCCCCGCGCGTCAACGTGCAAGAGAAGAGCCTCCATGCAAGGGCCCGACCCGATTTCGGACGACGATCGTCCCGATTCATCCCCCACCGGCGCGCCTGCGGGCGCCCCCTCCGATTCGCTCCCCGCTTCCGGGTCGCGATCCAAGGTTCTGCATGACATACGCGGCCTGCTGTCGCCGGCCCTGCTGTCCGCCGACCGTCTGAGCCTGCATGCGGACCCGAAGGTGCGCGAGCTGGCCGAACAGATCATCCGCTCGATCGAACAGGCCGCCCGCCGCCTGAAGGACCTGCCCCCGGGCTGATGACAGCCCGGGCCCGCCCGTCCGGCATGTCCGGGCAGACACTCAGGGTCTGAGCATCGAGAAATACAGGACCCCCATATCGACGAGGAATGCGCCGAGCAGACCGCAGCAGATCAGCCCGACCATCAGCCGGTCACGCGCATCGATCCACGACGGATCGTCGTGGAGCAGGGAAATCGTGTACCAGGAACCGCTCGCAAGGGACCGTTTCGGCCCCGCCACACCGGGATGGAACATGTGCGCCTCCCCCGGACCATCCCTTCTTCTTTGTCGCGCGTCGCGACGGGTTCGTCCGGTTGCACCATCACCATGCGCCCTGCCGGGCCCGGCCCCAAGGACGATTCGCGGTCAGTCGCAATCTCTTGAAACAGGATATGTCGTCCCCAGCGCCTGCCGCATTGCGACCGGGTCGAGCCCGGCGCCACACGCATGACACGCCTGGCGGACGATACGCCGTGTCAGGTCAGGCCGCGCCCTCCTCGGCATAGACCGAGATATCGGGGCAGGAGCAGACCAGGTTTCGGTCGCCATAAGCATTGTCCAGCCGGTTGACCGGCGACCAGTATTTGGATTCCGGCACCACATCGCCCGGCAGGCAGCCCAGGCGCCGGTCATAGGCCCGATCCCAGTCAGGGTCGGTCAGGTCCCGCACGGTATGCGGCGCATGGCGCAGCGGGCTCTGCTCGGCCGTGATACGGCCCTGCTCGATCTCGCGGATCTCGTCGCGGATCGCGATCATCGCATCGCAGAACCGATCCAGCTCCACCCGCCCCTCGGACTCGGTGGGTTCGATCATGAAGGTCCCGGCCACGGGGAAGCTGACCGTCGGCGCGTGGAATCCATGGTCGATCAGGCGCTTGGCGATATCGTCCACCGTCACCCCCACCGTGTCGCGGATCGGGCGCAGGTCGACGATGCATTCATGCGCCACCCGGCCGTTGGTCCCGCGATACAGTACCGGATAATGGCCGGACAGACGGGCCGCGATATAGTTGGAATTCAGGATCGCGACCTCGGTGGCCCGGCGCAGGCCCGCATCGCCCATCAGCATCATGTAGGTCCAGGAAATCGGCAGTACCGCCGCCGAGCCGAACGGCGCGGCCGAAACCGCGTTCACCCCGCCTTCCTGCGGCACGCCGGGCAGGAACGGCGCCAGATGCGCGCCCACCCCGATCGGCCCCATGCCCGGCCCACCGCCGCCATGCGGAATGCAGAAGGTCTTGTGCAGGTTGAAATGGCTGACATCGGCACCGTACGCACCCGGGCGCGACAGCCCGACCTGCGCGTTCATGTTCGCGCCGTCCAGATAGACCTGGCCACCCGCCGCATGCACCAGATCGCAGATCTCGACCACCGATTCCTCGAACACGCCATGGGTCGAGGGATAAGTGATCATGATCGCCGCCAGACGACCGGCATTCTGTGCGATCTTCGCCTTCAGGTCCTCGATATCCACATTGCCCTGATCGTCGCAGGCCACGACCACCACCCGCATGCCCGCCATCTGGGCCGAAGCCGGGTTCGTGCCGTGGGCCGAGGCCGGGATCAGACACACATCCCGCCCCTCATCGCCGCGCGACCGGTGATAGGCGCGGATGGCCAGCAGCCCGGCATATTCCCCCTGCGCCCCGGAATTGGGCTGCAACGATACCGCGTCATAGCCGCTGACGGCCTTCAGCATCCGCTCCAGGTCACGGAACAGCTCGGCATAGCCCTGCTGCTGCACTTCCGGCGCAAACGGATGGATGTCGCAGAATTCCGGCCAGGTGACCGGCATCATCTCGACCGTCGCATTCAGCTTCATGGTGCACGATCCCAGCGGGATCATCGTGCGATCCAGCGCCAGGTCGCGGTCCGACAGGCGGCGCAGATAACGCAGCATGTCGGTCTCGGACCGATGGGCGTGGAAGACCGGATGGGTCATGAAACCGCCCTGCCGCACCAGGCCCTGCGGCAGCAGGCTGTCCGGCACCGACAGAGCCTGCTCCATCGCCGCCAGACGCTGCGCGTCGGGGCAGAAGCAGCGCCACACGGCACGCACGATCTCAGGCGTCGTGGTCTCGTCCAGGCTGATCCCGACACGATCCTCATCGATCGCGCGCAGGTTCATGCCGGCATCCTCGGCACGGGCGCGGATCAGGACGGACATGCCGCCGGTCGCAACGGTGACGGTGTCGAAGAACGCATCCGTCTCCACCCGCACCGACAGCGCGCGCAGCCCCTCGGCCAGGATCGCCGTCAGGCGATGCACCCGGCGCGCGATCGCCGTCAGCCCGTCAGGACCATGATAGACCGCATACATCGCGGAAATGACCGCCGGCAGCACCTGCGCGGTGCAGATGTTCGAGGTCGCCTTTTCCCGCCTGATATGCTGCTCGCGCGTCTGCAACGCCAGGCGATAGGCAGGCTCGCCCCGGCTGTCGACCGAAACCCCGACCAGGCGGCCGGGCATGTTGCGCTTGTAGGCATCACGCACGGCCATGTAGGCCGCATGCGGGCCGCCGGCGCCCATCGGCATGCCGTAGCGCTGCATCGAACCCACCGCGATGTCGGCCCCCAGCGCACCCGGCGATTCCAGCACCGTCAGCGCCAGCGGGTCGGCCGCCATCGCCACCACGGCATGCGCGCCATGCAGCGTCTCGATCCACGCGCGCGGATCGCGCACGCGGCCCGACGAACCGGGATACTGGAACAGGGCGCCGAAGACCGCATTCGGGTCCAGGTCACGCTCGGGGTCGCCGACCACGATCCGCCAGCCCATCGGCTCGGCGCGCGTGCGCAGCACCGCCAGCGTCTGCGGATGGCAGTCCGCATCGACGAAGAACCCGTCGGCCTTCGACTTCGCCACCCGGCGCGCCAGGGCCATCGCCTCGGCCGCCGCCGTCGCCTCATCCAGCAGCGAGGCATTGGCGACATCCAGCCCGGTCAGGTCGCGGACCATGGTCTGGAAATTCAGCAGCGCCTCCAGCCGGCCCTGGCTGATCTCGGGCTGATAGGGGGTGTAAGCCGTGTACCAGGCCGGGTTTTCCAGCACGTTGCGCTGAATGACGCCGGGCAGCACCGTGCCGTAATAGCCCTGCCCGATCAGCGAGATCATCACCTTGTTGCGGCTGGCAACCGTGCGCAGGCGCGCCAGAGCCTCGGGCTCGGACAGGCCCGCCCCCAGCCCCATCTCGCCGCGCAGGCGGATGGAGGCCGGCACCGTCTGTTCCATCAGCTCGTCCAGCGAGCCCGCGCCCACCACCTCCAGCATGGCGGCAACATCCCGTGCCCCCGGCCCCACATGGCGGGCACAGAAGGCATCGGCGGCGGGCTGCGTGCCCTGCCAGAGAAGAGTGGAGGTCACGATCAATATTCTCCGCGACAGGAACAGGAACGGCGTTGAGAGTTTGTTTTGGGAACCGGTCCGCCGAGCGCGCGCGCCGCGCGGAAGAAACGCGTCAACGCGCCGGCAGACCGATTTTTCAGGCGATCAGGGCAGCGTAGGCGTCGGCATCCAGCAGTGCGGCAAGCTGCCCGACATCGGCAATGCGCAGCTTCAGGATCCAGCCCTCGGCTTCCGGATCGCGGTTGACCAGCGACGGGTCGTCCGACAGCGCGGCATTGAAGCCGACGACGGTGCCCGACACAGGCGCATAGATGTCCGACGCAGCCTTGACCGATTCCACCACGGCGGCGCTGTCACCCTGCGCAACCTCGGTGCCCTCGTCCTTCGCCTCGACGAAGACCAGCTCGCCCAGCTCCTCGGCGGCATGGGCGGTGATACCGACAACCGCGACATCACCCTCGACGCGCAGCCACTCATGTTCCTTCGTGTAATAAACAGTCATGTTCCGCTCTCCACCCAACAGGTCAGCGTGTGAAATTCAACGTTTGAAGCTCAGCGTTTGAAACCGGGCGCCACGAACGGCAGCGCCGCCACGGTGGCCGGCAGGTAGCGCCCCCGCAGTTCGGCGAACAAAGGCGTGCCCGTCGCCGCGAATGCGGTCTCGACATAGCCCATGGCCACCGGCCCACCGAAGGTCGGGCCGAACGCGCCGGAGGTCACATGCCCGACCTGCTTCGTGCCCGCATCATCGGCGAACAGACGCGCTCCGCCACGCACCGGCGCGCGGCCCTCGACCGCAATGCCGACACGGCGGCGGCTCACGCCACCCTCGATCTGTCCCAGGATAATGTCGGCGCCGGGAAAGCCCCCTGCCCGCGCCCCACCGGTGCGGCGGCTTTTCTGGATCGACCACTCCAGCGCACCTTCAATCGGCGTCGTCTCGCGGTCGATATCCGATCCATACAGGCACAGCCCGGCTTCCAGACGCAGGCTGTCGCGCGCGCCCAAGCCCGCCGGCGCCACCTCGGGCTCGGCCAGCAGCGCCTCGGCCACCCGCACCGCGCCATCGGCCGCCATGCCGAGTTCAAACCCATCCTCGCCGGTATAGCCGGAACGCGAGGCCACGCAGGGCACGCCCGCCACCTCGAACTCCGCCACATCCATAAAGCGCATGTCCGCCGATGCGGGCGCCAGACGGGCCAGCACGGCCCCGGCCTGCGGCCCCTGCACCGCGATCAGCGCACGGTCCGGCAGCGGCTCGACAATACAATCCTCGCCCAGGGCGGCGGCGATATGCGCCAGATCCGCGTCCTTGCAGGCCGCATTGACCACCAGGATCAGCGTGTCACCCAGCCGCGAGACCATCAGATCGTCCAGGATGCCGCCCTTGCCGTCGGTCAGCTGCGTATAACGCTGGCGCCCCGTCTTCAGCGACAGGATATCGGCCGGCACCAGCCGCTCCAGCGCCAGGGCCGCATCCTCGACCCGCCCCGAGCGCGCACGCAGATGCGCCTGCCCCATATGGGAGACGTCGAACAGGCCGGCGGCATTGCGCGTATGCTGGTGCTCGGCCATCACGCCGGCGCGGTACTGCACCGGCATCTCATAGCCCGCGAACGGGACCATGCGCCCGCCCAGCGACAGATGCAGGTCATAGAGCGGCGTGCGCTGCAGCGAATCGCTCATGCCGCCCTCCGGACGCCGACGGCGCCATGCATGAGGGCGGAAGAAGAGAAAACAAGGGGAAACGGCCAACGTGACATGAACAGAGCCTCCTGAATCCACAACCGGATTCGAATGCCCCTTCTGTCGGTTTGCCTGAGATCGCTATCCCGTCGGCGGACGCGCGAGGCGCCTCTCTCCAGAAGTCGAAGCCGGGCGGTCCTTTGGCCTGAGAGTTTCCGGGGCGGTTGCTCCTTCGGCGCTGGCTCTCGCCAGTCTCTCCCGCGTCAGCACCCGATGCTTCGCATATGTTCCGCAATCAAGTCAATCATCCCCACACCGCCATCGGGGCTGGATCGACAGCATTCCGCGCCCTACCCTCGGCGGCTGGACAGAATGTGACAAGGAGGCGCGCACCCATGGACGCCACACCACTGACCATCATCGCGGAATTCACGACAACCGACGAGAATCGCACGAAATTTCTGGAATTCTGCGCTTATGACGCCGAACGCTCGGTGGCGGACGAAGCCGGATGCCACGCCTTCGACGTCCTGCTGCCCGACGGCGAGCCGCATACCGTCATCCTGCACGAGGTCTATACCGACCGCGCGGCCTTCGACACCCACCTGACGACCCCGCATTACAAGGTCTTCGAGGGCGCAGTACGCGACCTCGGCATCCAGACGGTCGCGGTGCGTTTCCTGGCGACGCACCGCGCCTGAACACGACCGGCGCGGGAGCATTTCCCGCGCCGAAGATTTCCAAGGGCGTTGCCCCATAGGCGCGAAGTTAATATTTTCTGAGGTCTTGAGCTTGTGAGCTTCGCTTTCTGACGGGTTGTGCCTGTCTTCGTCGAAAGCGCTGGATGACGTCATGTCTGTC
>NZ_JABEQE010000008.1 GCF_014174375.1 Gluconacetobacter asukensis | reverse complement strand
GGCCATGGGGCTGAGCCTGTATGGCCAGGATGCCTACCGCATGACCAATGTGACGGGGGTTTATATCCCCGACGGCGTGGATGGCGAGCGGGTGCGGGCCCGGATGCGCGGGGAGTTCGAGATCGAGATCGGCACCGCCTTCGGGCCGCTGGCGGGGAAGGTCTGGCGGATCGGCGCGATGGGGTACAATGCGATGCGGCACAAGGTGCTGATTACGCTCGGTGCGCTGGAGGCTGTCTTGCGGGCCGAGGGCTATGCGCCGCCGGCGGGAGCGGCCATCGATGCCGCCCGCGCCGTTTATGGAGAATGACGGGCCTGGTTCAACTATGCCGGGTTTTCTCGATGGCGGCCTTCAGCGCGTCGTAATCCACAGCGCCGGGGATGATGTAGCGGGCGTCGAAGACGAAGGTGGGCGTGCCTTCCAGGTGGATGGCCTCGGCCAGCTCCGAATTGGCGCGCAGGGTGGCGGCGACGGCGGTACCGGCCATGTCCGACACCAGGCGGTCCGGGTCCAGGCCGGCCTGTTTCGCCAGGAGGCGGATGCGGGTGGCGTCGGGCTTCGTGGTGTCGGTCATGATGGCGCGCTGCATGCGGAAATAGGCATCCTGGCCGCCCTGCAGCGCGGCAGCGACGATGGCCTGTGCCGTCAGCAGGCTGGCCGGGCCCAGCACCGGCACGACTTTCTCCACGATGCGCACGTCGGGGTCGTCATGGACCAGCCGGTCCAGGTCGGGCAGCACCTTGCGGCAATAGGGGCAGCGCGGATCGTAGAATTCGAGCACCGTCGTCCGGGCCCGGGGGGCGCCCAGAATCGCGTCGCTGGGTGCCGGCGTCGTCAGGGCCGCCCGGTTGGTGGCCAGCGCGTCGCGGGTGCGAGTCTGTTCCTGTGCCTCGGCCCCGGCGCGCAGGGCGGCGATCGCGTCGGACAGGATCGAGGGGTCCGTCTTCAGCGCGTCGCGGACGATGGCGACGATTTCCTTGCGCTGGGCCGGGGTGAATCCGCTG
The DNA here is from genome assembly GCF_014174375.1 of Gluconacetobacter asukensis. Lineage (GTDB taxonomy): Bacteria > Pseudomonadota > Alphaproteobacteria > Acetobacterales > Acetobacteraceae > Gluconacetobacter > Gluconacetobacter asukensis. Next base: position 208,353 of record NZ_JABEQE010000008.1, on the reverse strand, counting down.
TCATCGGCACGGGCGGGGGCTGCGGACGACAGGGCCAGCATCATGCCGAGGGCGCCCGGAAGCGCCGTGCGGAGCCTGGCGAGGCTGCGGGACGAGAAAAAAGACAAGGGCGGCCTCCGGCGCTCGGGTTCCGTATCGGGGCTGTCTGTAGAGCAGAATGGGGTGGCGCGGAAGAGCGCCGGGGGACAAGGCGAGTTGCCGATGCTCCCGAAGACCGCTAATTCCCGATAGCCCGGTGGTTTCATCCTCGGGGCATGACGGCGGTAATGGAGAATCTGTGCGTGCGTGAACGTCCCCTGAACCACCCGTTGCGCCGTTGCGGGGCCTTGCTGCTGTCCACGGTCCTGGCTACGGCGCTTGGCGGATGTTCGGTCAAGTCCTTCAATGACCCGTTGGGATCGGCCAGCCACGCCCTGTTCGGCGGCGGGTCCGACATGCCGAAGGGGCCGACCTACCTGACTGGCTATATCGGCAATGTCGTTTCGGACGAGCCGCAATCCGCCATGGTTGCCCGCGACGTTCTGGCGCGGGGCGGCAATGCCGCCGACGCGGCGGCGGCGCTGGGGATGACGCTGGCGGTCACGCTGCCGTCGCGGGCCTCGCTGGGGGCGGGCGGCGCCTGCCTGGCGTGGCGCCCCGGCGAATCCGACGGCGGTCGGGCGTTCCTGTTCCTTCCGGTTGCGGGATCGACGACGCCCGAGCCGGGGAGCGCGCCGGTCGACCGCCCGGCGGCGGCGCCGATGCTGGCACGCGGGCTGTATCTGATGCATCTGCGCTATGGCAGCGTGGAGTTCGCCGAAACCCTGACGCCGGCGATGCAATTGGCGCGTGGCGGCATTTCGGTCAGCCGGGCACTGGCCACGGACCTGGCGGCCGTCCAGGGGCCGCTGCTGGCTGATCCGGGCGCGCGGGCGATCTTTAGCCGGGGCGACGGCAAGGTGCTGGCCGAGGGTGACGCCCTGGTGCAGCAGCGCCTGACCGGTGTGCTGGAACAGATCCGCAGCATGGGGGTGGGCGACCTTTATAACGGGGCGCTGGCGCGCTCGTTCGTCGCCGGCAGCCAGGGCGCGGGGGGTGGATTGACGGTGGCGGACCTGCGCGGTGCCGTTCCGGTCGAGACCGATCCGCTGACGGTGCGCGTGGGCGAGGTGCGGGTCAGTTTCCTGCCGCCGCCGGCCGATGGCGGGCTGGGCAGCGCGGTTGCCTTCCGGGCCCTGAATGAAGGCGGCCAGAGCGATCGTGCCGGCCAGTCGGCGGTTGCCGCCTGGCGCGGCCAGACGGCGGGTGCGCAATCGGGCGCCGAGTTGATTGCCAGGGCGCAGGCTGTGGTCGATTCCGGCACGGTTCCGGCCGGTGGAACGCTGCCGCATCTGCCGGCTTCGACCTCGTTTGCCGTGGTCGACCGGCATGGCGGGGCGGTGGCGTGCAGCCTGACGATGGATAATCTGTTCGGCATCGGCCGTGTCGCAGGGAGCACGGGCATTGTGATGGGGGCGTCGCCGCGCCGCCTGCCGCCGCCGCTGCTGACGGCTGCGATCGCCAGCGAAGGCAGCAGGTTCCGGGCCGCGGTGACCGGATCGGGGCAGAATGACGCCGCCGATGCGGTCGCGGCCGAAATGAAGCAGGTGCTGGCGGGCGAAAAGCCGGGTGCGCGGCCGGTGACGGCGGATGGGCGCATCAACGCGATTTCCTGCCCGGCGGGGCTGCCGGGGGGCGAAGGGAGCTGTGCCGGTGGTACCGACGCGCGTTCGGCCGGCCTGTCGGTGGGATCGGACTGAGGACCGGTGCCGGGTCCGGTGTGGCCGCTTGTGGATGATCATGTTTTGTTCTAGTTTTCGTTTGGTCGGGACCGCCGGGGCGCGGCGGGCAGGACCCGGGGTTTTCATGATATCGGAACGGGATTGAAGGCGATGGCGCAGGCACCGGGCATTGACAAGAGCAAGGCGCTGGAAGGCGCGCTGAGCCAGATCGAACGTGCGTTCGGCAAGGGATCGGTGATGCGCCTGGGGCAGCGCGCCAACGAGGCGGTGGATGTGGTCTCCACCGGCTCGCTGGGGCTGGATATCGCGCTGGGCATCGGCGGCCTGCCGCGTGGCCGCATCGTCGAGATTTACGGCCCCGAAAGCTCGGGCAAGACGACCCTGGCGCTGCATGCGATCGCCGAAGCCCAGAAGAAGGGTGGCGTCTGCGCGTTTATCGACGCCGAACACGCGCTGGACCCCGGCTATGCCCGCAAGCTGGGGGTCGATGTCGACAATCTGCTGATCAGCCAGCCGGATGCCGGTGAACAGGCGCTGGAAATCGCCGATACGCTGGTGCGCTCGGGCGCCATCGACGTGCTGGTGGTGGACAGCGTCGCGGCCCTGGTGCCGCGCGCGGAGCTGGAAGGCGACATGGGCGACAGCCATGTCGGCCTGCATGCGCGGCTGATGAGCCAGGCACTGCGCAAGCTGACCGGCACGGTCTCGCGCTCCAACACCATGATGATCTTCCTCAACCAGATCCGCCTGAAGATCGGTGTCATGTTCGGCAGCCCGGAGACGACGACGGGCGGGAACGCGCTGAAATTCTATGCCTCGGTGCGCCTGGACATCCGCCGTATCGGGCAGATCAAGGACAAGGACGAGGTCGTGGGCAACCAGACCCGCGTCAAGGTGGTCAAGAACAAGATGGCCCCCCCGTTCCGGCAGGTCGAATTCGACATCGTGTATGGCGAGGGGATCAGCAAGATGGGCGAGCTGATCGATCTGGGCGTCAAGGCGGGCATCGTCGAGAAATCGGGGGCCTGGTTCTCGTATGACAGTCAGCGGATCGGCCAGGGGCGGGAGAATTCCAAGCAGTTTCTGCGCGACCATCCCGAGATGGCGGCCGATATCGAACGGCGCGTGCGCGAGCAGGCGGGCGTGGTGGCCGAGGCGATGCTGGTCTCTCCCGGCGAACAGGATCTTGCCGACGCCGAGTAACCGGCGCGGGGCGATGAGCCGGCACGCGGGGCCGCGTGGCCTCGCATTGCTGGCTCTGCTGGCCGGTCTGACGGCCTGCGGGTTCAAGCGGCCGGATGGGGAGTCGATCGATGTGCCGCCCCTGACCCTGTTCAGCGGGCAGGAGCGGCCGGGCGCGACCCAGACCGCGGCGGCCGGCCGGCAGCATGATGGGTCGCAGCCGATGTCTGCCGCGCCGGCGGGGCGGCAGCCGGATTATCAGCCGCTTCCCGATGCGTGGGGCATGCAGATGATTGCTTCCGGGTTCGATTCCAATGCCGCCGGGGACGACGGGCAGAAGGAAGATGCCGGGCATTATGTGATCCCGGACACGCAGGTGAGTTATGGCGCCCGTGGCCGTGGGCAGACGGTGAGGGGGCAATAGGCCACGGTGCCTGATTGGAAATGGGCGCTGGCGGCGGGTTCCGCGCGCGTTTCCCATCGGGCCCCGAGTCACGTCTGTGTCATGAGACGGCCGGAATGTGGCGGTTTTGTGCCTTTTTTTGACCGAAGAGGCCGAATGCGGGGGCGGAGGGGCGTGGGGTCCACTGGATCGCTCCAGGCGTTGATGTTACGCCGCGCTGAACGAGGCCGGAATGACGGTCCATCCTGGGGAAGCGGATTCATGACGGTTGGCACGAAACCTGGCGGCATCTGCCCGGTCCGGGCATAGAGCATGATGCTGCGGATGCCTCCGTGGGGGTCGGTGTCGCGGGACGGCGATCCACCGCTTCCATATCTGACCTTTTCGCGTTCCGACTGGGCGGCGTTGCGGGCCAACGTGCCGCTCTCGCTGTCCGAGGACGAGATCGCGGCGCTGCGCGGCCGGAACGAGCCGGTGTCGCTGGCCGATATCACCGAGGTTTATCTGCCTCTGTCGCGCCTGCTGAACCTGTATGTCATGGCCTCGCGCGGCCTGAACAGCATGGTCGAGAGCGCGTTCCTGGGGTGTCCGCGCATTTCGGTGCCGTTCATTATTGGTATCGCCGGCAGTGTGGGTGTGGGCAAGAGCACCTTTGCCCGCCTGCTCCAGGCCGTGCTGTCGCGCTGGCCGGATCATCCGCGCGTCGACCTGGTGACGACCGACGGGTTTCTGCTGCCGACGCGGGTTCTTGAGGAACGGAGCCTGATGCAGCGCAAGGGCTTTCCGGAGAGCTACGACCTGCGGCGGATGATCGCCTTCCTCGCTGCCGTCAAGGCGGGCGAGCGGTTGCAGCAGGTGCCGCTCTATTCGCATGAGGCCTATGACATCGTGCCTGACTGTTTCCAGACGGTGGACCGGCCGGATATCCTGATCTTCGAGGGGCTGAACGTGCTGCAGACCGGTACCGACCGGTCGATGGTGGCGTCGGATTATTTCGATTTCTCGATCTATCTCGATGCCACGACCAGCGATATCGAATCGTGGTATGTGGAGCGGTTCCTGCTGTTGCAGTGCACGGCGTTCCGCAAGCCGACTTCCTATTTCCATCATTATGCCGACCTGTCGCCGGCCGAGGCCAAACGGGTCGCTGGGCAGATCTGGAACCGGATCAACCTGCCCAATCTGGAAGCCAATATCCTGCCCACGCGTGAACGCGCGCGGTTGATCATGCGCAAGGGGCGGTCGCACGCCATCGACGAAGTTCGCCTGCGCTATCTGTGAGGGTATCGGCGTCGCGCGCCGGATGGCTGCATGACGGCCATGTTCCGCCATTGATCCCGATGCGATAATCTCGAGACTGTTTCGGGAGGTAGGTTCGATGGTCCGGGTGATCGGTCTGATGAGTGGCACGTCGCTGGACGGGGTGGATGCCGCCGCCATCGAGACGGATGGTATCATGGTCGGGGCGGCCGGGCCGACGACGACCGTTCCCTTTCCGCCCGAGCTTCGGGCGCGGACCCGGGCCATTCTCGATCGTGCGGCGACCCTGCGGGTGGATGATCCGGAACTGCTGGCTGTCGAGCATGATCTGACGTGCCTGCATGTTGCGGCGGTTCGCGCTCTGGACTGGCCGGCGGATCTGATCGGTTTCCATGGCCAGACGATCCTGCACCGTCCGGAGGAGCATCGAAGCTGGCAGATCGGTGATGCCGGCCTGCTGGCGGCGGAAACCGGGGTGCCGGTCGTGCATGATTTTCGCAGCGCGGATCTTGCCGCGGGGGGCGAAGGGGCGCCGCTGGTGCCGGTCTTTCACCAGGCCCTGGCCCTTGGGCTGGAACATCCTTTGGCCGTGCTGAATATCGGCGGGGTGGCGAATGTCTCGCTGCTCGGGGCGTCGGGAGAGTTGCTGGCCTGCGATGTGGGGCCGGGCAATGCGCTGCTGGATGATTGGGCGATGCGCCATACCGGCGTGCCCTATGATCGTGACGGGGCGTTGGCCAGGGCGGGGCGGGTCGATGAGGCGGTTCTGGGGGACCTGATGGGCGACCCGTTCTTCCGTCGGCCGGCGCCGAAATCGCTCGATCGCCTGTCGTTTCATCGTGCCATGGACCTGCTGGCGCATCTGTCGCCGGCCGATGGGGCGGCGACGCTTGCCGCCTTTACCGTTCGGGCGGTGGCGGAATTGCCTCTGCCATTCGCGCCGCGCCGCTGGCTGGTCTGTGGTGGTGGGCGTCGTAACCCCGTGCTGATGGAGGGCTTGCGGCAGGCGCTGGGCGTTGTCGTCGAACCGGTCGAGGCCGTGGGATGGAACGGCGACGCGCTGGAGGCCCAGTGCTTCGGTTTTTTGGCCGCGCGTGCCGTGCGTGGGCTGCCGCTCTCGTTCCCCGGAACCACCGGGGTGGAGCGCCCTGTCAGTGGAGGGCGGCTGGAAGAGCGGGGGGTGCCTGCCGCCGCGACGCGGATGCTGGATCTGCTGCGGCAGGGATAAGGCCTCGACCCGATCAGTCGTCTGTCTGGCGGGGGATGCCGAGGGTATCGAGGCGATCGCGGACCTGGCTCAAGAGGGCCGTGTCTCCGTCGGGGCCGAGGGCGTGCAGGGTGCGCTCCATGGCCAGCAATACGTCCGATGTCGCATCGCCGACCGCGCGCCGCCACCAGTCCAGGGCCTCGGCACGCTTGCCCATCGCCAGCAGCGTCGATGCATAATTATGCTGTCCGCGATAATCGCCGCCTTCGGCCGAACGACGGTACCATGTGAGGGCCGCGGTGGGGTTGCGTTCGGTGTGCCAGCCCTCTTCGGTGAAGCGGGCGACCAGGTTCATCGATTTGGCGTGTCCGCGTTCGGCGGCGCTGCGGAACAGTGCCAGCGCGCGGCGTAGATCGGCCGGCATGCCGAGGCCACGCATCGTCATGATGCCCAGATTGTAGCATCCCCAGAGGTCGCCCAGGCGCGCTGCCGTTTCGTAGCTGGCGGCGGCGGCCGGGAGGTCGACCGGGCCGCCCCATCCGAAATGATGGCATCGCCCGAGCATGTTATGGGCGGGCGCGTAGCCGGCGGAGGCGGCGATTTCATACCACCGTCGCGCCTGTTGCGGGTTGGACGGCACATAGATGCTGTCGAGCAGGATGTCGCCCCAGCACACCTGCTCCGGAACATGGCCCTGCGCCGCCCGGATGCGGATTTCGTCGATGAAATCGGGCAGGGGAGGCGGTGTGTCCCTGTCGCGCCGGCGCTGGATGGCGGTCTTTTTCAGGGTGTCGAGAAGCCGCATCTGTAGGGAACCCGTGACGGTTGACGCTTGGCGCTACAAACCATGACCGGGGCATTTGTGCAATTGATAATCTGTCGCAATCAAGCTATTCAGCGATCTTGCATGTCGCCCGCATGGGGCGTTGCCGTTCGTCCGGGCGCGGACCATGCAAGCGCCATAGATCGAGACCGCCATGTTGCTGCATATCCCCAATGTTCTCTCGGCCGATGAGCTTCTTCACTGTCGCCGCGCGCTTGCCGAGGCGAACTGGGCGGATGGGAGGGTGACGGCGGGGCCGCAATCGGCGGCGGCCAAGAACAATCTCCAGATCCCGCTGGACCATCCGCTGCATCGCTCGCTGGGCGAGATCGTGCTGCGTGCGCTGGGGCGGAACAATCTGTTCAACAGTGCGGTCGTGCCGCTGCGCGTCGTGCCGCCGCTGTTCAACCGCTATGACGAGGGCATGTCGTTCGGCGCGCATGTGGACAATGCCATCCGGCCGATCCCCAATTCCGGCGGCATGCGTATCCGCACCGATGTCTCCTCGACGCTTTTCCTGACCGATCCGGAAGAGTATGACGGGGGCGAGCTGAGAATACACGATGCCTCGGGCGTGCAGGAGATCAAGCTGCCGGCCGGGGACATGATCGTCTACGACACCACGGTGCTGCATGATGTGACCCAGGTCACGCGCGGCAGTCGCTGGGCGTCGTTTTTCTGGACGCAATCGATGGTCCGGGACGTGGAGCGGCGGCGAATCCTGTTCGACCTGGATCGCACGATCATGGATCTGCGCACGCGTCTGGCGGATGACGATCCTGCCGTGCTGGAACTGGTGAATTGTTATCATAACCTCATGCGCCAATGGTGCGAACTCTGAAGGCCGTTTCAAAAGCCCCGCTGGCGGCGGCCTGACGGGGGTTTCCTGTGCTTCGTGGCGGGCGGCCCACAAGGCCGCTCCGCTCCGATCTTCATGACCTGCAGGTTACTCGGAAACATATGACGGGCGTGCCGCTGTGCGGCACTCTCGCTCACCAGTCCACATTTCCGGTCGGGCTCCGAGCGAGAGTGTCCTGAAATTATCTAGAGATTTCAGTGTTCTGGTGTAGCCCCCGGCGAGACTGCTCCGTCGGGAGCGAGCAAGACATTTTTTGTCGTAAATGAATTTCTTGACGCTTTGTACCTCTCATGAAACATACGCTGTTAATGCGAGTGGTTCGCATTTTCATGTATGACATTGAGGAAACCCCGGCGAATGGGTGTCACTGGAAAATGGCGTGCGGCGCAGCAGGTGTCGCCCCAACGCGGTCAGGTCCTGTGTGGTCTGGCGATGGCGATGATCGGGTCGCAGGGGCTGGCCGCGACGCCGGGTGTGGCGGCGTCGGACAAGCTGACCGACGAGGAAAGGAAGAAGGCGCATCAGGATCGGCCCAACCCGCGGCACGAGCACATCGAAGTCGTGGGCATGTGGCATGACATGTCGCCGAAATTTACCGCCTCGCTGATCGATACGCCCAAGAGCGTTTCGATCATCTCGCGCCAGTTGCTGACCCAGACCGCGTCGAACACGCTGGCCGATGCGTTGCGCAACGTGCCCGGTATCACGATGGGCGCGGGTGAGGGGGGCAATCCGGTCGGCGACCGGCCGTTCCTGCGTGGTTTCGATGCGCAGTCGAGCACCTTTGTCGACGGATTGCGCGATGTCGGCGCGCAGTCGCGTGAGACGTTCAACGTGGAATCGATCGAAGTCGTCAAGGGCGATACCGGGGCCATCGCCGGGCGGGGCGGGGCCGGCGGTGCGATCCTGATCAACACCAAGATGCCGACCCTGAAGAACGCGATCGATGCCAATCTCGGCTTCGGTAATGCTGATTACAAGCGCGGCACGTTTGACGGGAACTGGCGGATCACGGATACGGGCGCCTTCCGGCTGAACCTGATGGGCGACGACCAGGGCGTGGCGGGGCGCGGGCCCACCCATTATCGCCGGTATGGCGTGGCGCCGTCGCTGTCGTTCGGGCTTGGAACGCCGAACCGCATCACCGTGATGTATTACCACATGCAGAATGACGACGTGCCCAATGTCGGTATTCCGTACAACAACCCGACCTTCAACCCGCGCACGGATGGTACGGCACGCGTTATGGCGACCGGGAACGGCGAGCCGGTCAATGTGCCGTTCGATACATGGTATGGGCTGAAGAATCGCGATGCCAATCAGGACGGCATCGACATGGGGACATTGCGCCTGGAGCATGATTTCAGCAGTACCCTGCATCTGCGCAATACCACGCGTTACTCGGAGACCACCCAGAACGACATGTGGACGCAGCCAGACGACAGTCAGGGCAATATCTATTACGGGTATGTCTACCGCCGCCTGAACAGTCGCATCTCGACTTTCGATACGGCGACCAATCAGACTGATTTCTATGGGTCGTTCGATCTGGCAGGGTTCAAGAACCAGTTCGCCACCGGTGCGGAATTTACGCGCGAGCAGGGCAAGAACGACACGGATACCGCCTATATCAACGGGCAAAACGTGACGTCGGGCACCGGCTTCACCCATTGCGCGACGGCGTTGGCTTTATCGTCCGGCACCTGTACCTCGCTGTTCAATCCGAACCCGAACGATCTGTGGCCCGGCGACATCCGGCGGACGCGTAATCCGAACAGTACGCGCTTCGATACCAAGGCGGTCTATCTGTTCGACACGATCACGCTGCTCAAGCAACTGCAGGCTAATGTCGGCGTGCGCTATGACAATGTGCAGAGCACCTATCGCGCGGCAACCGGCGAATATGGGCGTGGCGACAATCTGTTCACCTACCAGGGCGCGCTGGTCTACAAGCCGCGTTCCAATGGCTCGATCTACGCCTCTTACGCCACGTCGGCGATCCCGCCGGGCAATTCGGTCGGTCAGGGTTCGGACGATATCAGCCTGGGAGCGGACCGGACGGGCAATATCGGTGCCGTTCTGAAGCCGGAACGCGACCGTACGATCGAGGTCGGCACCAAATGGAATCTGTTGCATAACCGGCTGATGGTAACCGGTGCGCTGTTCCAGATCGACGCCACCAATTTCAAGATCACCACCTCGACGGGCGGAATCGACAACGGGGGCACCAAGCGGGTTCGGGGCTTCGAGGTCGGTCTGAACGGACAGATCACCCGCGATTGGTCGATCAATGGCGGCTTCACGTATCTGGACGCGCGGCTGCTGAAGGCCGGCGGTTCCGGTGCTGCGGCCGGGTTGATGGACGGGCGTCATGCGCCGAATACGCCGGAGAACAGCCTGGCGCTGTGGACGACCTATCGCGTCATCGAGCCTCTCACGATTGCGGGCGGGGTCTATTACATGAGCAAGGTGTACGGCACGGACTCCCCGACTGCGCCGAAATTCGTCCCTGGCTATTATCGGTTCGACGTCATGGCGAATTACAAATTCATGAAGCACTACAGCCTTCAGCTCAACATCCAGAACCTCGCCAACAAGCGCTATTTCACCCAGGCTTATGCAGCGCATTACGCAATGCAGGCGCCGGGCCGGACGGCGCTGGTGAACCTGAACGCGCATTTCTGACCGGCGCAATGCGGGAGGCTGAACCCGACCAGACGACGGCCTGTGTCGCGACGATCTGCGACCTGGCCGGCGGCGGGCTGGCCGATGCGCAGCTCGCGCTGGGGCAGATCCTGCTGGATGGTGTGCTGCTGCCCCGCGACGCGCGCGCGGCGCTGGGGTGGTTTCTGGCGGCGGCGCGGCAGGGCAGTGCCATGGGGTGCAACATGGTCGGGCGCTGCTGCGAACTGGGCTGGGGCATGGCTGCCGCCCCGGCCGAGGCGCTGCGCTGGTATCGTCGGGCCGCCTGTGCCGGCCTGGATTGGGGCATGTACAATTATGCCACCGGCCTGAGCCTGGGCTGGGACGGGCCGCCCGACCATGTGCGGGCGCTGGCCTGGTTCCGGCGGGCCGCCGCGCGGGGACACTGCAAATCCTTCAACATCATCGGCGGTTTTTATGAAGATGGATGGGCGGTGACGCGTGATCTGGTCCAGGCGCGGGCATGGTATGTCCGCGCCGCCGAGGGTGGCGATTTTCGCGGGCATTTCAATCTCGCCCGCTTTCTTCTGGCGGAAGGCGAGATGATCCGGGCGCGCCGGCATTTCGAGAATGCCTGGCAGACCGCGACGCCGGCCTTTCGAACGCGAATGGAGCAATTTCTCGTGGGGAGCGGGATCGAGATGCGTTTTCGCCCGTCCCCGAGCGGCTGAAGCGGTGCGGACAGGCCCCTGGCATGCCCGCGCCGGCTCCTTGCGGTTTCTGGTGCCACACTGCCGCCGAAGCTGGGCAGTGTGGCTGGTTCCCAGGTGTTAGAAACCGAGTACGCCGTCCATACCGAAGGTGAACACACCTGTATTGCGACCGTCATTGAACGGAGAGGTTCCGTTCAGCGACCGGTCGAAGCGGATTTCGGGCCGCAGCTCGAAGACACGGACCCCATGGCCGAGAGTTGGCCTGTAGGTTACCCCGAGGGTCAGCGCGCCATAGGTTGTGGGAGGCGCTGCCTCCAGCGGGACCGCGGCGCCCGTAAAGGCGGTCATGTACGCGGTGTTGTTCAGGAAGCTGAGGACGAACTGACCGGTATTGTCGCGGTAGATTTCACCACGATAGTTGAAGGTCAGCGATGGGGTGATCTTGTAGCTGAGGAAGCTCACGAAGCTGTAGGTGTCGGCCCGCAGGCCCTCATCATGCAGATAATTGAACTCGCCCGTGACCGAAAGCTTGTCGTTGATCTGGTACGCGGCGTTGATATCGTTCCAGTACCGCATGTCGCTGTCCGCGCGTGGACCGAAGGCCGCAACGGCATTTTCCGGACCGATGCGGCTGAGTTCGATGATGTTGAGCTTGCCGCCCGCAAGTCCGTTCAGGTTGAAGCCGAAATATCCCGCCGCTTCATGGTTGGGGTCGCTCTTGCCGAACGTGGTCTGATTGCCGGTATCGACGCCGAACGTGACATCGAGGATCGGGATGACATGCCATTTGAACATCGCACCGACATGTTCGAACGGCACCGAATATTCGGATGTATAGGCGAGGGTATAGAAGGGACGCGTCGTGGGATCGAGCGTTTCGACCCCCATCGGCGCCTGGAGAATGCCGGCCTGCATATCCAGGCCGCCGCTGGTCAGCCATGGCAGATGCACGTCGACATGGGCCTGGGCCGGGATCAGCTGATAGCGGTTCGAGAATGCGCGATCCGAGACGCCCAGCAGATGATAATAGCGTGCATCGGAACCGTAGAGCCCTTCCAGCGTGAAGCCGATCTGATATTCGCTCTTGCTCGGGTCGATGGCTTTTGAAAGCGTGAATTCGAGCTGGTTCAGCTGGACCTGGTTGGCATGGTCGGCGAGGAAGTTGCCGAAATTGATTCCGTTATCGGGGCGGGCCGGATTGGCCATGATTCCACCCTCGATCTGGCCGACCAGGGTGACATCATTGAGCCATTGGGAAAAGCCCGACTTGTTTGACGAATTGCTGAATACCGCAACCTGGGCCTGGGCCGCCGCAGGAAGAACGAGACCACTTGCCGTGAGAAAAAGCGAAATAGAAAAACGAGATTGTTTTCTTAAGTTCGACACGCTTCGTTCCCTCTCTTTATTATGAGGGGGAAGTAACCCTCCCCCTCTCTGTGTTAGTGACGAAGTGGCGCCTGAATCTTGTCGTTCAGTTGATGCGTTCTCCGTGAAGGGTCATGTCCAGCCCTTCTTCTTCCTGGTCCGCCGTGACGCGCAGGCCGATCGTCAGGTCAACGATCTTGAGCAGGATGAAAGTTGCCACGGCGCACCAGACGATGGTGATGCCCACGGCCTTGGCCTGGGAGACGAACTGCGCGAACGAACCGATGATGCCGCCGGGATTGGCATCGGTGGCCGAGAGTGGTCCATAGGCGAACACGCCGGTCAGCAATGCGCCGATGATGCCGCCGATGCCGTGCACGCCGAACGCGTCCAGACTGTCGTCATAGCCCAGCATGTGCTTGAGCGAGGTGGCGGCCCAGAAGCAGACCACGCCGGCCACCACGCCGATGATCAGCGCGCTGCCCGGCAGGACGAAGCCCGCCGCCGGTGTGATGGCGACTAGGCCGGCGACGGCGCCGGAGATGATGCCCAGCACGGTCGGCTTGCCGCGGCGGGCCCATTCGGCCAGCATCCAGCCGAGGCCGGCGGCGGCGGTGGCGATCTGGGTCGTGGTCATGGCCATGCCCGCGCGGCCGTTGGCGCCGATGGCCGAACCGGCATTGAAGCCGAACCAGCCCACCCACAGCAGCGACGCGCCGATGACGGCATAGGTCAGGTTGAAGGGCGACAGATCGTCCTGCCCATAACCCTTGCGCTTGCCCAGCACCAGGGCCGTGACGAGGCCGGCGATACCGGCATTGATATGCACGACGGTGCCGCCCGCGAAGTCGATGGCGCCCAGGCCGGCGACCCAGCCCAGCGGACTCCACACCCAGTGGGCGATCGGCGAGTAGACGACCAGCGACCACAGGATGGTGAAGACGCACAGGGCGCTGAACTTCATGCGTTCGGCGAACGCACCGGCGATCAGCGCCGGGGTGATGATGGCGAACGTCATCTGGAACATCATCCAGACGCTTTCGGGGATCGTCATCGTGACTGCGTTGGGGGTGCCCGCGCCCATCGTGAATCCGATATCGGCGCCCTTGGCGATATGCGCGCCGATGCCGTTCAGCAGGACGCGCGACAGGTCGCCGATATAGGGGGTGCCGGTGCCGAAGGCCAGGCTGTAGCCGGCCACCATCCAGACGATGGTGACGATGCAGCAGATCGCGAAGGACTGCATCAGCGTCGCCAGCACGTTCTTGCGGCGGACCATGCCGGCATAGAACAGGGCCAGGCCCGGGATCGTCATCATCAGCACCAGCGCGGTGCTGACCAGCATCCATGACGTGTCGCCCGTGTCGATCGCGGGGGGCGCGGGCGGGGCGTCGGCGGCGAGGGCGGGGGAGGACAGGGCGACGATCGGGACAAGAGGAACCAGGGCCTTGATGACACCTGAGAGCCTGAGAGCCCGGAACATGAAAGAGGGATTCCTCATAGGGCGGTATCCCCCGTTTCACCTGTACGAATGCGCATTGCCTGCTCCAGATCAAGAACGAAGATTTTCCCGTCACCGATTTTCCCGGTGTTGGCGGCCGTACGGATGGCCTCCATCACAGGATCGGCAAGGTCGCTCGGGACTGCGACTTCAAGTTTCGATTTCGGAACGAAATGTGCCTGATATTCCGCACCGCGATAGATTTCGGTCTGGCCTTTCTGGCGACCGAATCCTTTCACGTCGGTCACGGTAATCCCTGTAACGCCGATGGCGGACAGGGCCTCACGCACGTCATCAAGTTTGAAAGGTTTTATTATTGCGACTATAAGTTTCATGATTTCCTCCCTGAGGAATCGCTCGTCGCCGAAAGACTTGCGCAATGCGGCACGATCGAGGATGACTGGCCGCCGGATGAAGTATCAGGTGGCCAATGCGGAGCGGGAATGCACGCCGTTTATGGGGGACGTGGTATTCCACCCATTCTCTACTGAGGCATGGAGCAGGAGCGCGCCCATGGAAGCCGTGCTTCCAGGCGTGTCCCTCTCGGGTTGCCCAGTAAATAATTGAAGCCCTATTCCGACAAAACGGCCCATTGTGACCCGCCTACCGATAAGTTCAATTCTGACGCTTCATGCAAGAAAAATGGCGGTTCTTGATGAGTTGGTACCAGATTTCATGCTCCGCGCCGTAAGTGTTGCATAATCAAAACGTTTTTGTCAACCCCGAGGGGCGCGCGAAGGGCACGCATCATACCAGGACAGGTCACCCCGTTTGTGCCGGGACGGGATGGGTTGCCGTGACCGTCCGGTCCTGCCTCATGGCAGGACAGGCGCGGTTCGCGGCTTCGATTTCTAGATATCGGCTATCGGGGGATAGAGTTCCGTCATGAAAACCGGGATAACGACATGACTGCGTCTTCTGCGCCTGCTGGGGCCGGGATCATTCGCCTGATCGCCTGTGCCGCTGGCCTTGTGGTGGCCAATATCTATTACGCCCAGCCGCTGATCGGCCTGATCGGTCCGGATATCGGCCTGGCGCCGGCATGGCTGGGCAGCATCGTCATGCTGACGCAACTGGGGTATGGCTGCGGCATGATCGGCCTCGTCTCGCTGGCCGATATCGTGGAGAACCGGCGGCTGGTGCTGGTGGCGCTGGGTGGGCTGGCCCTGACGCTGCTGGCCTCAGCCTTCGTGCGGTCGGCGGGGGCATTCCTGCTGATGGCGTTCGCCATCGGCGTCTTTGCTACCGCTACCCAGGTGCTGGTGCCGCTGGCGTCGCACCTGTCGGCCGAGAAGGATCGCGGCCGCGTGGTGGGTACGGTCATGGGCGGGCTGATCGGCGGGATCATGCTGGCCCGGCCGTTCTCCAGCGTCGTCGCCGATTATGCCGGCTGGCATACCGTCTTCCTGGCCTCGTGCGCGATGACGCTGGTGCTGATGGCGGCGCTGGCGCGCGGCCTGCCGCGCCGGCAGCCCGTGCATGACGGGCTGACCTACCTGCACATCCTGGCGTCGCTGCCCGGTATCCTGCGCGATACCCCGCTGCTGCGCCGGCGGGCGTTCTATCAGGGATCGGTGTTCGCTGCGTTCAATGTCTTCTGGACGGCGGTGCCGCTGCAACTGGCGTCGGCACCGTTTCATCTGGGGCAGACGGGTATTGCGCTGTTTGCCCTGGCCGGGGCGGGGGGCGCGCTGGCGGCCCCCGTGGCCGGGCGCCTGGCGGACCGAGGGCTGACCAATGCCGCGACGACAGGGGCGATGGTGATGGTGGCGGGGGGCTTCGCGCTGGGGCTGGCGGCGGTGGCGGGCCAGGCGCTGGTGCCGCTGGCGGTGGCGGCGATCGTGCTGGATGCCGGCGTGCAGACCAACCAGGTGATCAGCATGCGGGCGATCTACATGCTGCGGCCGGAGATCCGGGGACGGCTGAACGCCCTGTTCATGACCATCGTCTTCCTGTGCGGGGCGGCGGGGTCGGTGCTTGCGGCCGCCCTGTTTCACCAGGGCGGGTGGCAGGCGGTTTCGCTGGCCGGTGCCGTGCTGCCCCTGGTTGCGCTGGGGCGGCAGGTTGTGGCGGGCGAAGCCGCGCGGCGTTGAGTGGCGCGCCCGGCCGGCAGGCCGGGCTTTGGGACCATTCAGGCGGTCTTCTTGGCTTCGATCAGTTCGCGGTAGATGTCGAGATAATCCTCGGCCATGCGCCGGGCGGTGAAGCGCTGCTCGAATCGCTCGCGGATGCGGTCGGATTGCAGCTCCGGCAGGCGGGCGCAGGCGGTGATGGCCTCGTGCTCGTCATCCACGATCAGGCCGGTCAGCCCGTCTTCCAGCACTTCGGGGACCGAGCCGCGACGGAAGGCGACGACGGGCGTGCCGCAGGCCATGGCCTCGATCATCACCAGGCCGAACGGCTCGGGCCAGTCGATCGGCATCAGCAGTGCCCGCGCGCCGGACAGGAAGGCGGGCTTCTGCCGGTCGTTGATCTCGCCGATCAGCTCGACGCCCTCGCCCAGCATCGGGACGATCTCGCGCTCGAAATACTCGGCGTCGACCTTGTCGATCTTGGCGGCGATCTTCAGCTTCACGTTGAGGGCGCGGGCGATGCGGATTGCCTTGTCCACGCCTTTTTCCGGGCAGATCCTGCCCAGGAAGGCGAAATAGTCGCGCGGGCCCGGCTGCGGCGTCAGCAGCTTCTCGGGCAGGCCGTGCAGCACGGTGCGGACGTAATGGGCCTGGGGCAGGGGCAGGCGCTGGTTGTTGGAGATCGAGACGATCGGCACCTTGGGGAAGGCGTCGAACACCGGCTGCAGCTCCATCAGGTCCAGGCGGCCGTGCATGGTGGTCAGCATCGGCGTCTTCTGGCGGCTGAAATAGGTGAAGGGCCAGTAATCCATATGGAAATGCAGGATATCGAACTGCTCCGCCACCCGGGCGACCTGCTCCATCATCAGCATGTGCGGCGCGATCGGGTCGCGAATCGCGGGGTCGAGGCGCAGGGCCTGCGGCCAGCAGGCGGTCAGCCGGGCGGAGGTCACGCTGTCGCCGCTGGCGAACAGGGTCACATCATGGCCCATGGAAGTCAGTTCTTCCGTCAGGAAAGACACGACACGCTCGGTGCCGCCATACAGTTTGGGCGGTACGGCTTCATGGAGCGGCGCGATCTGGGCGATACGCATGGGGCAGTTCACTTCTTTCTTCCGCAGGAATGGACAGGGGATGCTAGCGTGCGATCACGAAACGGCAAATCGATGGCAGGCCTTGAGGGCACGCCGCGATGGCGGGCCGGGTGCAGGTGGAACGAACCGGGATAAGGGATGTTCCATCCCATGGGCCGGCTTGCCCGGCATCTGCGGGGAAGGGCAGGGAGAGCCTATCTTTCTTCCCCTCGATCCGGATAGATAAACATCTCAAGGTGTGGAACTTTCCGCGCGTCACGACGACCGGATGAACCGGCAGCAGAGAGGGCAGCCGATTTTGGCGACTGATACCGAGACCACCATTTCAGACGATCAGTTGGTTCATTATCTGGGCCGGCCGCTTTCCTTCGTCGTCCGCTATGCGCGGGGTCATGCGCTTCTGCATGCCGTGATCTTCCTTTCGGTCATGGTCGCTGTCGGCTGCACGGTCGGTGCCACATATGCCACCCGTTTCCTGGTCGATACCATGACCATGCACGGTGTGGGAGATATGCACCCCGTCTGGAATGCGGTGGCGATCCTGGTGGCGGTCATCACCTTCGACAATATGTCGTGGCGGGTGGCCGGGTGGTTTGCCACCTATGCCTTTGTGGCCATGACCGGCGACGTGCGGCGCGACCTGTTCCGTTACCTGACGAGCCATTCCGCCGGCTATTTTGCCGACCGTATGCCGGGCGCCATGGCGGCGCGCATTTCCACCGCGTCCATGTCGGTGTTCACGCTGGAAAACCTGGCGGCGTGGAATGTCCTGCCGCCCTGCCTGAACGTGGCGCTGTCGATCGGCCTGCTGCTGACGATCAGCCCGGTCATGGCGGGAGTGATCGTGACGCTGTCGGCGGCGTTGTGCTTCCTGATGTTCCGCATGGCGGCCGGCGGGCGGGGCATGCACCAGCATTATGCCGCCGAGGCGGCGCGCGTGGATGGCGAGATGCTGGACATCGTCAACAATATCCCGCTGGTCCGCTCGTTCGGCATGACGCAGTACGAGCGGCTGCGCCTGGGCGACACCATGCGCCAGGAAATGGGGGCGCGCAGCCGGTCGCTGCGCTACATGGAAAAGCTGCGGCTGGTGCATGCGGTGCTGACGGCGGTGCTGACGGCGGGCCTGCTGTTCTGGGTGGTGATGCTGTGGCATCTGGGCCGGGCCAGCATCGGCGACGTGGTGATGGTGGCCAATCTGGGCTTCATGATCCTGCACGGGACCCGTGACCTGGCCGTGGCGCTGGTGGAGACCATCCAGCATATCGCCCGGCTGGACGAGGCGCTGTCCGCCATCCTGGTGCCGCATGAAATGGTCGATTCCCCGAACGCACGGGGCTTTGCCGGCCCGGTGCGCGGGGAGGTGGCGTTCCGCGAGGTGATGTTCGCCTATCCGGGCGGGAAGCCGGTCCTGTCGCATTTCAACCTGGTGGTCGAGGCCGGGACGCGGGTGGGGCTGGTGGGGCGGTCCGGGTCGGGCAAGAGCACGATCCTGGCCCTGATCCAGCGCCTGCGCTACGTGCAGGGCGGGGCGATCCAGATCGACGGTGTCGATATCCGCGACCTTGACGAGAAGAGCCTGCGGGCCTGCATGTCGGTGGTGCCGCAGGACGTATCGCTGTTGCGGCGGTCGGTGATGGAGAATATCCGTTATGGCCGTCTCGATGCGACGGATGACGAGGTGATCGCCGCCTCGATCGCCGCCGGATGCCGCGATTTCATCGACGCGATGCCCGAGGGCTTCCAGACGGAGGTCGGGGACCGGGGCGTCAAGCTCTCGGGTGGGCAGCGGCAGCGGATCGCCATTGCCCGTGCGTTCCTGCGTAACGCGCCGATCCTGATTCTCGACGAGGCGACCAGCGCCCTGGACAGTGAGAGCGAACAGCGCGTGCAGGAGGCGCTGGACCGGCTGAAGGTCGGGCGCACCGTGATTGCGGTGGCCCACCGCCTGTCCACCCTGCGCGATTTCGACCGGATCGTGGTGATGGATCATGGCCGGATCGTGCAGGACGGGCCCGTGAGCGTTCTGGAACGGACCGAAGGCCCCTATCGCGATTTCCTCGAACGCCAGTCCATGTTCATCGAGGGCACGGTGTGACGTGATGACGAACTATCGGAATGACGGGAATGAGCAAGATCTGATGCCGCGCGCGGTGGCATGGCCAGATGGAAGGGAGACCGGCGTGCCTGCCGGCGAGAAGGGGCGCCGTGGCGCCGAGGCGGGCCGGTCTGCCCATGCGGCGGAGAGCGGCAGGCGGGCCCTGAGCGCCGATGCCTATGAATATATTCGCAGCGGCCTGATCCGCAGCCGCTATCGGGTGGGCCAGAGGCTGGTGCTGCGCCCGCTGGCCGCGGAACTGGGGCTGAGCCCCACGCCGGTGCGTGAGGCACTGCTGCGGCTGGTGTCGGAACAGGCGCTGGACCTGAACGACCGCAACACGGCGGTGGTGCCGGACATTACGCCTGCCAGTTTCCGCGAAATCCACCGGCTGCGCGTCGACCTGGAAAGTCGGCTGATCCAGGCGGCGGCACTGCGCGCCACGCCGGAGGAGCTGGATGCCCTGTCGGACCTGCATGAGAGGTTCCAGCAGGCCTGCGCGCGGCAGGATGAGGGCATGATGGCGGCGGGCAATGCCGATTTCCATGCGATGCTGGCGACCATGGCCGACCTGCCGCTGACGGCGAACATCCTGCATAATCTCTGGGCGCGGATCGGACCGCTCTATGCCCTGGCGCGCACGGCGCCGCCCGCGCGGCCGCCCGGCGTGCCGCACCCGCATGACGAGCTGATCGCGGCACTGCGCGCGCATGATCCGGATGCCGCTACCCGCGCACTGATCGCCGACGCGGATTATGCGCGAAGCTGGATCGAGCCGCTTCTACCGCTGGCGGATGCGGGCAGCACGGTATGACTGGAGCGCTTGCGCGCGTCGCTGGCGCCGTGGCGATGACGGGAGTGATTGTGGGAGGCTGCGTTCTGCTGGGCGGGGCTGTCCTGCGGTCGCCGTTCTGCCTGGACGCGCTGGATTGGCTGGGCCGCCATCTCTGGGTGCTGCTGACGCCGGGCCTGCTGGCCGGGGTATGGCGCAGGCGGAATCCGTCCTATGCGGAGCGCATTCAGGCGGGACGCTGAGCATGGCGGGTTCCGGGATCGGGCTCGACCGACCCCGGAACCACCTCAGTCGGCTTTGGCGGCGGGTTTTGCTTCGGGGACTTCGATGTCGATCTCGAGCATCGAGACGCCGGCGCCGCGATCCATCTTGATCTGGACCTTGTCCTGGTCGACGGAGATATGCCGCTTGATGACCTCCAGGATTTCCTCCTGCAGCTTGGCGATCAGTTCCGACTGGCCTTCGCCGGCGCGCTCGTGCGCCAGCAGGATCTGCAGCCGGTCACGGGCGATGGGAGCCGAGGTCTTGCGTCCGAACAGCGATGTCAGGAAGCTCATGCGACACTCCGTTTGAACAGCCAGTCGAACAGGCCCTTGCGTTCGGTGGGGACGCTGACATCCAGGGTCTCGCCCTCCAGCCGGCGCACCGCTTCGAAATAGGCGCGGGACGGTGCGCTGGTCGGGTTGGACAAGGTGACCGGCATGCCGAGATTCGAGGCCCGCAGCACCTCCTCGCTCTCCGGAATGATGCCCAGCAGGGGGATCGACAGGATTTCCAGCACGTCTTCGGTGCGCAGCATTTCCCCGCGTGCAGCGCGCGACGGGTCGTAGCGCGTCAGCAGCAGGTGCTTGTCGATCTTCTCGCCCTTCTTGGCGCGCTCGGTGGTGCTGTCGAGCATGCCGATGATGCGGTCGCTGTCGCGTACCGACGAGACCTCGGGGTTGGTCACCACCACGGCCTGGTCGGCATGGTACATCGCCAGCTGCGCGCCGCGCTCGATGCCGGCCGGGCTGTCGCAGATCACCCAGTCGAATTTCTCGCGCAGTTCCTCGATCACCCGGGCGACGCCCTCGGGGGTCAGGGCGTCCTTGTCGCGGGTCTGCGAGGCGGGCAGGATCGACAGGGTTTCCACGCGCTTGTCACGGATCAGGGCCTGCGCCAGCTTGGCGTCGCCCTGCACGACGTTGATCAGGTCGAACACCACGCGGCGTTCGGCCCCCATCACCAGATCCAGGTTGCGCAATCCGACGTCGAAATCGACGACGACGACATTTTTCCCGGTCTGGGCCAGTGCCGCGCCGAGGGCAGCGGTCGATGTGGTCTTGCCCACACCGCCCTTACCCGAAGTGACAACCAGCACCTTGGCCATATGCGTGTTTCCTTATGTCCGGACCTGCCGTTCTGCGGCATCGTCTTGATATGAATCTAATGGCGGAAATGTGGTGAGGGCAACGGGAAAGCGGGATTTTCGTCAGAGGCTGTTTCAAAAGTTTCGATGGCCACCGCCAGCGGGGCTTTTGAAACAACCTCTCAGTTCAATGTCCGGACGACCAGGGTATCGTCCTCCAGCATGGCCTGGGCGGAGCGGTCGAGCAGGGTTGGGTCGATTTCCTCGGCGATCATGTAATACCCGTCGATCGCCAGGAGCTCGGCCTTCATCACCGCCGCGAAGATCCGCGCCCCGGTCTGCCCCCCCATGCCGGCGATCGCCCGCCCGCGCAGGGTGCCGTAGACATGGACCGAGCCGCCGGCCGAGATTTCGGCCCCCGAGGCCACGGACCCGATGACCACCACATCTCCGTCGGGGTTCTGGACCGACTGCCCCGACCGTACCGGCCCCTCGACGATCAGCGCCGCCGCCGGCCCTGATGGCGCGGGAGGCATGGGCGCGGCATGGCCTGTATTGTCCTCGGGCAGTTCCACCGTGCCGGCGGCGCGGCCGCCGTCGAAGCCCATGGGCCAGTCCCAGCCGGCCACCGCCGGCCAGTCCGGGTCGCCCCCTTCGATTCCGATGACGCGGACCCCGCGCTCCAGCAGGGCGGGATAGAGTTCCGCCAGTCCTTCGGCGTCGCCTGCCAGCAGGCCCAGATCCAGGATGATCGGCTTGCCCACGAAGAAGGAGGGCGAGCGCGCGATCTGGGCATCCAGCCCGCGCAGCCAGTCGTCCAGTTCGGCTTCGGGGGAAAGCACCAGGGCCAGGAATGAGCGGCCACGGGCGCGGATGCGGGGAAGCGGTCGGGTTTCGTCGGACAAGGGCGTCACGGACCTTCACGTTGCGGGGAAGGGAACCCGTTCCAGCTACCGTGAGAACGGGGCGCTGTCGAGCGATCCGCGCGTGCGGGCTGCGATTTCCGCGGGGGCGCGCGGCGGGCCTTGGCGAGGCGGGATTCGATGGAATAAACTGTCACAATGCGCATTCTCTATCATCTTCCTCTCTCGCCCTATTGCCGCAAGGTTCGTCTGGTCCTGGGCGAGAAGCGGCTGCCGTTCGAACCGATGATGGAACGGGTCTGGGAACGCCGGCCCGAATATCTGTCGGCCAACCCGGCTGGCACCGTCCCCATGCTGGTCGAGGAAAACGGGCTTTCGATTCCCAATTCGTCCGTGATCTGCGAATATCTGGAGGAAGCCTATCCCGATACGCCGCTGCTGGGGCGGACGCTGGCCGAGCGCGTCGAGGTGCGGCGGCTGGTTGCCTGGTTCGACGAGAAATTCGCGAACGAGGTCACGCAGAACCTGCTGCATGAAAAGGTGATGAAGCGGATTGCGGGACGGGGCAACCCGGACGGCAATGCGCTGCGGGCCGGATATGCCAATATCCGCTATCATATGTCGTATCTGGACTGGCTGGCGGAGACGCGGAAATGGCTGGCGGGGCCCACCCTTTCGCTGGCCGATTTCGCCGCCGCGTCCCATCTGTCCTGCCTGGATTTCATCAACGATGTCGATTGGAGCAAGGCTCCGGCCGCCAAGGACTGGTACGCCAGGATGAAATCCCGCCCGTGCTTCCGCCCGCTGCTGAATGATCGGGTGACGGGAATCGTGCCGCCGGATCATTACGCCGACCTCGATTTCTGACCGGCCGATGTCCGTGACGATCGATGCCGACGCCATCGTCCTGGGCGCCGGGGCGGCCGGGCTGATGGCGGCGCTGGCCGCCGGCCAGCGCGGGCGGCGCGTGGTGGTGCTGGACCATGCGGCCGAAGCCGGGCGCAAGATCCTGATTTCGGGCGGTGGGCGCTGCAATTTCACCAATCTGGATACGGAGGCCGGGCGATTTTTGTCCGGTAATCCGCATTTCGCCAAATCGGCCCTGGCCCGTTTCGGCCCGTCCGACATCCTGGAGATGATCGGCCGCCACGGCATTGCGTGGCACGAGAAGACGTTGGGGCAATTATTCTGCGACGGATCGGCGCGGCAGGTGGTGGCCATGCTGCTGGCGGAATGCGCGGCCGGCGGCGTGGATATCCGCCTTTCGCACCGGATCGTGGGGGTGACGGGCGGCGAGGGGTTCAGCGTGGAGACCGATCGCGGGATCTTCCGCGCGCCGTCCCTGGTGCTGGCGACCGGTGGCCTGTCGATTCCGCGCATGGGGGCGAGCGGGCTCTCGCATGGGCTGGCCCGGCAGTTCGGGCTGCGCGTCACGCCCACGGCCCCGGCGCTGGTTCCGCTGACGCTGGATGCGGCGGAGTTGGAATGGACGCGCGAGCTGGCCGGCGTTTCGCAGGACGTGCTGGCCCAGTGCGGTGGCGCGCGGTTTCGCGAATCGATGCTGTTCACCCATCGTGGCCTGTCCGGGCCGGCGATCCTGCAGATTTCGTCCTATTGGGAGCCGGGCCGGGCGATCAGCCTGAACCTGCTGCCCGGATGCGATGCCGGTGCCGTACTGCGCGAGGCGAAGCGCCAGCGGCCACGGGTCGAGGGGCGGACGATGCTGGCGGGCTTTCTGCCGCAGCGTTTTGCGCAGGCGATGGCGGCGCGCCATCTGCCGGAACGGCCGGTGGGCGATGTCTCCGACACGGTGCTGAACCGCCTGGGCCAGGTTCTGGCCGGGTGGAGCCTGACGCCGGCCGGGAGCGAGGGCTTTGCCAAGGCCGAGGTGACGCGTGGTGGCATCGATACGCGCGACCTGTCGTCACGCACCATGGAGGCCCGGGCGGTGCCCGGCCTCTACGCGGTGGGCGAGGCGGTGGATGTCACCGGCTGGCTGGGGGGATATAATTTCCAGTGGGCCTGGGCCAGCGGCCATGCGGCCGGTCGTGCCATTGCCGAGAAGGGTTGAAAGCCGGGCAGGCAACTACCCGGTGCGGCCAGCCGTTTGATGGTCCTTGTCCCATGGAACGGGAGGACGGAATGGCGACCTATCGCATTGCGCGCCGGTTGGTCACGAAAGGGCAGATGGTCCTGATCCTGGCCGGGCTGGCGGCGCTGCCTGCCGGATGCACGGGCGTGGCGGAGGGATATCCGCCGCCGCCCGGCGCGCCGATCGCCGGTTACGGCTATCTGTGCAAGGCGGGCGTCTATAGCTGCCATCTGCCGACGCAGGTGCCGCTGGGATCTGCGTGCTCGTGCCCAGGGCTGGGAGCGCCGTCTTACGGGAACGTGCATTAAGCGGGTGGGTGGGGGAGGGAGGCCGTATGGTCTTTCTCCCCCACCGGCGCGGTGGCTTATTCGGCCAGGACCGCGCAGGCTGCCCGGTCTCCGGCGCCGCCGATCGGCTGGGTCTGGTAATCGTCGGGTTTGACGTGAATGACCAGCGATGACCCGTCGGCATCCACCAGGGCGGGGCGTCCGCCATCGCCCTTGAAGGACACCAGGGTGGAATAGAGCTCGACCGTCGCGGTGCCGTCGGTGCCGACATGGATGTTCGGCAGGTCGCCCGAATCGTTGGCGTTGGCGTTCAGCAGGCCGTGCACGGGCTTGGCGATGTCATGGGCATGGACATGGCCGCCGGCGCTCTTGAATGCGGGGGGCGCGCAGGTGCCTTTCTCGTGGAAATGCACGCCGTGCCAGCCGGGGGTGAGGCCGGTTGCGGTGATGCGCAGGATGACGCCTTTCGGCGCTTCCGTGACCTCGACCGTGCCGTGGGAGGCGCCATCGCTGCCCTTGAGGTCGCCCGTCAGTCTGTCGGCCGCCAGCGCGGAGACGGGAAGGGCGAGCAGCCCCAGGCCGAGCGCCGCCATCATTGTCTTGCACGAATAGGCCATCATTTGCTCCTCGTTCTGCAACAGGCTGAAAAGCTAGCATCATTTTCGCGCCGGGTCCGAAATGCGGTGGTTCGATACCGCATGCTGACCGAAACGTGACGTCCGCCCGGCCTTGCGCGGCCGGGCGGCGTCTACCGCGTCGGGGCTTACAGGTCGGCCGTGATCGAGAATTTGAAGGTCCGGGGCATGCCTTGCAGCAGGTAGCCCCCGAAGGCCGAGGCCCAGTAGCGGGTGTTGGCCAGGTTCTCGACGCCGAAGCGGGCCGTCATCGCCTTGTGATCGACCAGGAACGTGTAGCGGGCGCCGAGGTCGAAACGGGTCCAGCCCGGAACGCGCAGGGTATTGGCGTTGTCCGCCCACTGGTGGCCGGTGCGGATGGCCTGGCCCGTCAGCGTGCCGCCCTTGAGGAACGGCAGGTCGTATTCCAGATTGGCGTTGATCGTGTAGCCCGGCACGCCGATGGCGCGGTTGCCGTCATACGCGCCGGCCGTTGTGCGGCGCTGGTTGGCGTCGATGATCGACGTGCCGCCGTTGAAGCGCAGGCCTTTCATGATCTCGCCGTTGATCGTCCATTCGATGCCGCGATTGCGCTGCTGCCCGTCGACGGTGAAGATGGATTGCCCGCCAGTGCCGTAGGGGGCCGTGTAGGCATTCGGCTGCGAAATCTGGTACACTGCGAGCGAGGTGTTGAAGCGCCCGATGTCGTATTTCGCGCCGATTTCATACTGGACGCTCTGATAGGGCGGGAACATCTGCCCGGTATTGACGACGTTGCCCGAGGCCTGCGGCCCCTGCGCCAGCCCTTCGATCCGGTTGAAATAGATGGATGTCTGGCGTGTCGGGTGCACCACCAGCCCGACGACGGGGGTGAAGGCATCCTGACTGTACCGGGTGGTGGCGGTGCCGTAGGCGTAGTTGTTCGCGAAGATATTCTGGTACCGGAACCCGGCGGTCAGGGCCACGCGATCGTCGAATGCGGAAACGGTGTCGGAGAAGAAGAGGCTGTAAAGGCGGGTATAGCCGTTCTTCTGCGGATTGCTGACATTGCCGCCCACGAACGTTTCGGGGGCCGACTGCCGGTAGAAGGTCGGGTGGTAGAGGTTGGAGCTGAGAGAGGTCAGCGCGAAGGCATAGGCGGTGTCGGTCTCGGACCGCAGGCCGGAGCCGCCGGCATTGACCTCGTGTTTCAGTGGGCCGGTGTTGAAATGCGCGCGGATACCGGCCCGGGTGCTCTCGTTGGTCTGGATGTAGGGCACATACATCGACCCGTTGGTTCCGGCGCCGGTTGCGGCGTTGGTGACGGTCAGGCTGGAATAATTGCCCTTTTCGTTGCCGCCGAGACCGCCGAAGGCCGCATAGGCCATCAGGTGCTTGGAGAAATCATGCTCCACGTTGAGCATGCCGAAAATGTAGTTCAGCTCGGTAAAGGTCCAGGGCTGGCCGTAATTGCTCGACGGCGAGGGGGCGCGCGGCACGCGTGTCAGGCCCGCGCCGAGCAGCACGCCGGGGCGGCCCTGTTCCACGCCCTGGTTCTCGTAATCCATGTCCAGCGTCACGCGGGTCGCGCCGTCGCGGCTGCGCCAGTCGAAGCCGCCGCCGACCGCCACCGAATGGCGGCGTTCCAGGTCGATGGAAGTCTGGCCGCTCTTGCCCGCGACGTTGATCCGGACGCCGAACTGGTTGTCGGTGCCGAAACGGCGGCCGGCATCGACATTGCCGCCGCCCATGCCGGCGCTTTCGTAATCGCCGGTCATGCGTGTCAGCGGGGTTTCGCCGGCATGTTTGAACATCAGGTTGATGTTGCCGCCGATGGAGGAGCCGCCAGGCGCCGCGCCGTTGAGGAAGGCGCTGGCGCCGTTGAGCACCTGCACCTGGTCATAGAGCTGCGGCGAGACGAGCTGGCGGGGCACGATGCCGTAGAGCCCGTTGATCGACACGTCGTCGCCATAGACGGGGAAGCCGCGAATGACGAACTGCTCGGAGAAATTGCCGTAGCCGTAGGTCGTGCGCACCGACGGATCGTTCTCCAGCACCTGTCCGAGTGTCTGCGACTGCTGGTTCAGGATCAGGGCAGAGGTGTAGCTGCGGACGTTGAAGGGCACGTCCAGCCCCTTCTTCGTGCCCAGCGCGCCGAGCTGGCCGCCGGAGATGACTTCCATCTGGTTGCGGCGCTTGGCCTGCACGATGATCTGCTCGTCCGTTGGGCCTGTGCCGGGGGCCGGCGTGGCTGCGGCGCTGGCGGGCGCCCTGGCGGCCGGTGCCGTCGCCGGGGCGGTGTTCGCCGGTTTTTTAGCGTTGGCGTCGACCTGCGCCTGCTCCGGGGCCGACGCGATGGCGGGCATCGACACCGAGAGCATCAGCATCGTTGAATAAGCCGCGGTACGGCCGAGGGAACCGAGGATGGAGCGAGCGTGCAAGGGCGGCCTCAATTGACAAGCCGTGAAAGGAGCGGACACATAGACGCGAATGAGAACTGGTCGCAATACGAGGAGGGACGCGAATGGGGGCTCCCTGGTATTCTCCAGCCGGATGTTGCCTGAAAGTCACATGCGAATGACTCTTAAATCCAACCGGAAAACCGCGAAGGGCGGCCTGTGGAAACGATGGCTGGGCCGCTTCGTGGGGGGTGTGGCCTGTGCTTATGTCTGCGCGCTGGGACTCTTCTCCCTCGCCTCCGGCCACGCCGGCGGACTCGATGCGATTCTGCGTCAGAGCCTTGCGATCGCCGTGCTGCCGCTGGTGATCGTCGGGCTGTTCGCCTTGCCGGGGCGCAGGTCGGGCCCGTCTGTCTTCGTCGCGCTTGCCGTGCCGTTCCTGCACCTGACCCTGTCCTGATGCGCGATATCCTGCGCAATCGGATGGGCTGGCTTCATGCATGGGTTGGCTTTGTCGGCGGGCTGGTGCTGGTCGTGGCGTTCACAGGGGGCACGCTTGCCCTCTTCGACACGGAAATCACGCGCTGGATGGAGCCGGAGTTGGCGGCGTTGCCCGAAGCCGCCATGACGGGCGAGGCTCTGGACCATGCGGGCGCGCAGGTATGGGCGTTACGCGAGAAGGGGCAGAACGTGTTTCTGAACCTGCCCTCGGCCCGCGATCCGGTGTTGCGCATCCTCCATTATGACGGACATGCATTTGTCGGCCCGGTGCTCGACCCGCGCGACGGTACCGCGCTGAACAGCCGTGAGACGCGGGGCGGACAATTGTTCTTCGACCTGCACCAGTCGCTCTATCGCGGGCCGGTCTGGGGCAATCTGGTGACGGAAGCAGCCGGCATCGGGCTGATCGTTGCCGTGATTTCGGGCGTGATCATCCATTTTCGCAACCTGGTGCCCAACCTGCTGCTGTTCCGGCCCTTTGCCGCGCCCGGGCGGGCCTGGCTGGACGCGCATCTTGTAGCGGGTGTGCTGCTGCTGCCGTTCATCATCATGATGGCCTATACCGGCGCCGTCATTCATGCGCCCCGGCTGTTCCCGATGATCGGGGCCGGCCATGCCGCCCGGCCCGCGGGCCGCCCCGATGCCGGGATGCGCGTTGTCGGCCCTTACGCGCCACTGGCCCCGATGCTGGCGCAGGCGGAGGATATTTTCGGGCGTGGCCGGATCGGCTTCGTCATGTTCGGCACCGGGACGGTGTCCTTCTATCGGGCGGATGCGGCGGATTTCGCGATGACGCGGGACCATGCCGATTTCTCGGCTGGCGATGGAAGGCTGGTCGGGGTGGAGCGGATCGGGCGCGGGATGCCGCGTCTGGGTGGTGCCATGCGGGGTCTGCATTTCATCCGGTGGGGAACGCCTGCGCTCCGGTGGCTGTATTTCGTCTGCAGTGTCGTCGGCAGCATGATGATGGCGGCGGGGCTGGGGCTCTTTCTGATGAAGCATCGACGCGTCCATGGCGGGACGTTCCGGCTGGCCCTGGCGGAAACACTGGCCCTGGCGGTCACGCTCGGCCTGCCACTCGCTTCGCTGGGTTATCTGTGGGGCAGTCGGTTGCTTCCGCCGGAGCTGGTGCATCGTGCGGACCGGGAGACGGGGGTTTTCTTCCTCGTATGGCTGGTGGCGCTGCTCCATGCCGGCATGCGGTGTTTGGGCGGGGCCGTCCGTCCTGCGTGGCGGGAACAGGCTTGTGCGATTGCGGTCCTTGGCTGTGGGTTGCCGATTCTCGATGTTGTGTCGCGCGCTGAGACGGCGTTCAGGCTGCGTGCGGATGTCTATCTGGCGGTGGATGCCTGTGCGCTGGGCTTCGGGCTGCTTGCGCTGTGGGGGCAGCGCGTGATCGTGCGGGCCCGATGATCGTTCTTGTTTCGCTGATTTGCTGGGGGCTGGCGCTGCTGTGTCATGGGCTGCTTCAGCCGAAAATTCGGCGGCTACTCTATATCGGTAGCGGGCGCCCGGTTGTGCCGAGGGTTGCGCGCCTGGTCCTGCCGCTGGTCGCGCTGGGTATGTGTGCTCGGCTGGAGATGCCGCTTTCGATTTTGGTCTGGGTGGGAACGTTTTCGGTCGGTGGGCTGCTGGCCGGGGGTGTGCTGGCGGTGGAAGTCTTTCGGCGGGGCAGGCCAGGGAGGTTCTGATCGCCGCCGGCAGGTTGCTATGGCATTCGGCGCGTGGCGATCCCATCTCTATCGATGACTGTGCCCGTGATATCGAATGGGTGGCGGGATGCGAGACGGGCAGGCGGGGCGGCATGGCAGGCAGGCGGGATGAACGGGGAAGCGGGGATCTGTTCGGTGGTCCGGCACCTCAGGAGGCTCGGGATGGCTCGGCCGGGGCGCGCCACATGCGTTCGGCGCCGCCGCGCACCCAACCCCTGGCCGACCGGCTGCGCCCGGCTTCGCTGGATGAGGTGGTGGGGCAGGACCATCTGCTGGGGCCGGAAGGTGCCCTGCGGCGCATGCTGGACCGGGGCACGCTGGCCAGCCTGATCCTGTGGGGTGGGCCGGGGGTGGGCAAGACGACCATCGCGCGCCTGCTGGCCGATGCGGCGGGGCTGCGATTCGTGCAGATTTCGGCTGTCTTCTCGGGCGTGGCGGATCTGAAGCGGGTGTTCGACGATGCCCGGCAATGGGCCGGAACAGGGCGGGGCACGCTGTTGTTCGTGGATGAGATCCATCGCTTCAATCGGGCCCAGCAGGATGGATTCCTGCCGGTGGTCGAGGACGGGACGGTGGTGCTGGTGGGGGCGACGACCGAAAACCCGTCCTTCGCGCTGAATGGGGCGTTGCTCTCGCGCTGTCAGGTGATGGTGTTGCGCCGGCTGGATGACGAGGCGCTGGAACGGCTGCTGTGCCGGGCGGAAACCGAGTGTGGACGGCCCCTGCCGTTGACGCCGGATGGCCGGGCGACCCTGCGCGCGATGGCTGATGGCGATGGGCGCTATCTGCTGAACATGGTCGAGCAGGTGCTGGCGCTGCCGGACGACCGGCCGTTGGATGCGCAGGGCCTGTCCAGCCTGCTGGCGCGGCGCGCGGTGCTGTACGACAAGGACCGCGAGGAACATTACAACCTGATCTCGGCGCTGCATAAATCGCTGCGGGGGTCCGACCCCGATGCGGCGCTGTACTGGTTTGCCCGCATGCTCGAAGGGGGGGAGGACCCGCGCTTTATCGCCCGGCGGCTGACCCGTTTCGCGGCCGAGGATGTGGGCATGGCCGACCCGCAGGCGCTGCCTTTGGCCGTGGCGGCGTGGGAAACATACGAGCGACTCGGCTCGCCCGAGGGTGAGCTGGCGCTGGCGCAACTGGTCGTGCACCTGGGCACGGCGCCGAAATCGAATGCCGTCTATACCGCCTACAAGGCCGCGCGGCGGCTGGCGAAGGCGACCGGCAGCCTGATGCCGCCGGCCCATATCCTGAACGCGCCGACCGGGCTGATGAAAGAGCTGGGCTACGGCAAGGGATATGAATACGACCACGATGCCGAAGAGGGATTTTCCGGCCAGAACTACTTCCCGGACGAAATGCGGCGTGAGGCGCTGTACCGCCCGACGGGCCGGGGATTCGAAGCGGAAATCGCGCGACGGCTGGACAGGTGGGCCAGACTGCGGGAAAGCCGTCAGTCATGAGTGTAGTGACCCTGACCGTCAGCGATGACGAAGCCGATATCCGCCTCGACCGCTGGTTTCGCCGCCATTACCCCCATTTGACCCAGGGGGCATTGCAGAAACTGTGCCGCACGGGCCAGGTGCGGGTGGACGGCAAGCGCGCCGACACCGCGACCCGGCTGGTGCCGGGGCAGGCGGTGCGCGTGCCGCCGATCCCTGCCGCCGCGCGGCCGGCCCCGCCGCCGCGGCCGGTGCTGGACGACCGCCTGGTGCGCGAGATTCGCGGCATGGTGCTGTACAGCGACGCGCAGGTGATCGTTCTGAACAAGCCTGCCGGGCTGGCGGTGCAGGGCGGGCCGGGCATTACCCACCATGTCGACGGCATGCTGGATGCACTGAAGGAGAATGACGACGATCCGCGCCCGCGCCTGGTGCATCGGATCGACCGTGACACGTCGGGCCTGCTGCTGCTGGCGCGCACGCCCGGCGTGGCGGCGAAGCTGGCGGCCTCCTTTCGTGGACGCGACGTGCGCAAGACCTACTGGGCGGTCGTGGTGGGGCGGCCCACCCCGGCCAGCGGCGTGATCGACCAGCCGCTGGCCCGGCTGGGGGCGGGGCCGGGCGCGCTGACGGTGGTGGCATCGCGCAAGGATGAGGATGCGGCCCACGCGCTGTCGGAATACGAGGTGCTGGATGCCGCCGGGCGCCGCCTGTCCTGGCTGGCGCTGTCGCCGCTGACCGGGCGGACCCACCAGTTGCGCGTGCATTGCGAGGCGCTGGGCACGCCGATCCTGGGCGACCCGAAATATGGGGGGGACAAGGCGCATCCCGAGGGGTTCGTCGACCGGCTGCATCTGCATGCCCGGTCGCTGGACCTGCCGCATCCGGCAGGGGGGCGCCTGCAGGTGTCGGCCGAATTGCCGACCCATATGCGCGAGACCTTCAAGCAGCTCGGGTTCACCGCCGGGGCCACGCCGGCCCCACGGCGGAGCTGAGCCATGCTGCCGGTCGTGTGGGAAGGGGCACCGAAGCTGCCGCCGCGACCGAAACGGCGGCGCTGGCCCCTGCTGGCGGCCGTGGCCGTGGTGGGGGGGCTGGCCGCCGGGGGCGTGCTGGCTGCGCGGGTGCTGATCGACCCAGCCGCGTTGCGCGCGCAGGTGGTGGCGGCGGTGTGGCACCAGACCGGCCGCGTGCTGCGGGTGGGGGCGGTGCAGGTGCATATCCTGCCTTATCCGTCGCTCTCCGTTCGCGATCTGGCGCTGTCGGACATGCCGGGCGGGGCGCGGCCGGACATGCTGACGGCCGCCGGCCTGGAGGCGCGGCTGGCCCTGATGCCGCTGCTGCGGCATGAAATCCGGCTGGAAGAGGTCCGGCTGACCCATCCCGACCTGTTGGTCGAACGGCTGGCGGATGGGCGGGCGAACTGGCAGATGCAGCCGCCCGCCGAATCCGAGCGGCCGCCGGGTGGGGTGTCCGCCCCCTCGACGCCATGGCGGGTCCGTATCGGCAGCGTCCGTATCCAGGATGCCGACCTGCGCTGGGACGATAAGCGAGCCCATGCCAGCGGGGCGGTGACGCTGGAAAAGCTCGATCTGTATGGGCTGACCGGCGCCACGCCCGCGATCGCCGCGCAGGGGCATCGGCAGGGTGATCCTTCGGCTGTTGTCACGGTGTCGGGGCAATCGGGGCGGCTCTTCAGCTCGGAGCCCTCGGCATGGCCTGTCCGGCTGCAGGCTGCATTCCGGGTGGACGGGCGGGATGCGGGGAGTGCCACGCTGGAGGGTACGCTCTCCGACCCCATGCGGCTGCGTGGCTATGATATCGTTGTGCATACGGCGATCGGGCAACTGACGGATCTCGACCGGCTGTTCGTGCATGCGAACCTGCCTGCCGTTCACGATATCGACCTGACGGCGCGGGTGGTGGATCTGGGATCGGACGCCGTGCCGATGCCCGGTCTGCGCCAGGTGCGGCTGCGTACGGGGGCGATTGACAGCGTGCCGCTGGTTGGCGGGCTGACGCTGGACCATCTGGCGGTCGATGCGCCGACGTCGGCCGATCATGTGGCGATCGAGACGGCGGGGCATTATGTCGGCCGGCCCTTCGCGCTGCATGGCACGGTGGGGACGCCGGCCGAAACCCTGGCCGCGGCGCGCAGCCTTCTGGCCAGCGCGATGCCGCTGGATCTGGTGGTGGATGCCGCCGGTGGAACGCTGCGTCTGGGGGGAACGGTCGGCGGCGGCCAATCGGCGCTGGACGGGCATCTGACCGCCGGGCGGCTCGCGCTTCCCGGCGATCTGGTGCTGGATCACCTGACGGCCGATGCTCATCTGGCCATGCGGGGCGGAACCGATATCAGGCTGACCGGACTGCGGCTGGATTCCGCCCAGATGACGCTGGATGGGGAATTGTCGTTTCTGCGGCAGGGCGGGACGAATGGTGTTCCGTTGCTGAATGGGCGGCTGCATGCCAGCCGGCTGGATGTCGATACGCTGCGGGGCACCGCGCCGGCCGGGCAGGCGCCCGATGACGGGGTCGCGCCCAGTACGCCCGCGCAGCCGCCGCCGACGGATGAGACGGCAGCCGATGCGCCGCTTCCCTTCGAGCGTCTGCGGCGGATGGACGGGGATCTGGACCTGGCGGCGGACCAGATGCGGCTGTATGGCGAGGATTATCACGCGGCCGAGGCTCATTTCGTGCTGCGTGGGGGGCATCTGACGATCGATCCGCTGCATGCGGATGGGGTGGGGCGCAGCCTGGATGCCATGCTTTCCATCGATGCGTCGGGTGCGGTACCGCGGCTTTCGGCCGATGTGCGGACCCTGGTTCTGCCGGCCGACTGGGTGGCCAGGGCGTTCGACCTGAGCCCGATGCTGCGCGGCAGCCTGCAGCTTGTCGGCAGTGTCCAGACCCAGGGGAATGATCGCGCCGCGCTGCGGGAGCAGTTGGGGGGGCATCTGGGCCTGTCGATGGTCAAGGGACAGGTCGACGGTAATATGCTGGGTCGGCTGCTGGGGCCGGACGCTTCTGCCGCCACGCGGGGGACCTCGGTCGCGCTGCGGTGTCTTGGCCTGCATATGACGCTGGGTGACGGGCGGGCGGCGCTGGATACGATCGGGTTGCAGACCTATCGGCTGGCGGTCACGGGGCATGGAACGATCGGCCTGGCGCGACAGGATCTGGACCTGCACCTGCTGCCGCAACTGCTGATCGGCGGAACAGGCGCCACGATGCCGATCATGGTTGCCGGTACCATCCTGGCGCCGCAGCCCCGGCCGGAACCGGCGGGGCCGGGGCATCGCTTCATGCTCACCATCGGCCCGTCGGCGGGGATTGCCGATCCGTGCCCCGACACATTGAAGGCGGCGCGCGAGGAACAGCCCGGCCCGGCGCCGGATGCCGCGCCCAAGAGCAAGGCGCCGAAGGTGATGGATGTTCTGCGTGGTCTTGGATTGTTTCGATGAATGGTAAGCCTGTGACGCCTCAACCCTCTTCTCCCGCCACCCGTCGCCGGTTCTGGGACCGTACGGATGTGGTGGCGGAGCCGGATGGATTTGCCGTCCGGCTGGATGGGCGGCCGGTGCGCCTGCCGGGCGGGACGGTGCTGCGGGTCGGCAGTCGTGCGTTGGCCGAGGCGTTGGCCGGGGAGTGGCAGGATGCGGGCGGCGGCGGGAAGGGGGGCGATTTCACGCCCTCTGAACTGAAGTTGACCCGGATTGCCGGCACGATGCTGGAGCGAATCGCGCCCGACCGTGCGGCCGTGATCGGCGTGCTGCTGGGATACGCGCGCCATGAACTATTGTGCTACCGGGTGCGTTATCCTGCACTGCTGGTCGAACGGCAGCAGCAGGAATGGGACCCGTGGCTGGACTGGCTGCGCACCCGATACGGGGTTGCCTTGCGGACGACAGACGGGGTGATGCCGGTCGATCAGCCCGCCGGTGCGCTGGCGGGGTTGCAGGCGGTGCTGGAGGCATTGTCGGACGGGGTGGTGGCTGCCCTGGGGGTTGCGGTGCCGGCATTGGGCAGTCTGGTGCTGGGCCTGGCACTGGCGGATGGGCGGCTGACGGCCGAGCAGGCGATTGCCTGCGCGACCCTCGACGAGCGGACCCAGATGGAACTCTGGGGGCACGATGCCGAGCAGGCCGGCCGGCTGGAGACGCTGGGGCTGGATGTTGTGGACGCGGCCTCGTTTCTGGCGTTGCTGCGCGCCGATTCGTGACGGTCGGGCGTGGTCATGGAACTGCCATAAAGTGTCGGCAGCTT
This sequence comes from Gluconacetobacter asukensis, assembly GCF_014174375.1. Lineage (GTDB taxonomy): Bacteria > Pseudomonadota > Alphaproteobacteria > Acetobacterales > Acetobacteraceae > Gluconacetobacter > Gluconacetobacter asukensis. The sequence continues at coordinate 173,071 of NZ_JABEQE010000008.1, read as the reverse complement.
CCGGCTTGCGTTCCGACACCGAGCCAAACACTCTGTTACAGAGCTTCGCGTTAGAAGGAACGGACACCACGACGAGTCAGGAGATATCGCATGGCCTTGATCGACTGGCGGCCGCTTTCGGAAATGCCCGGCATTGCCGGACATGAGATCGACCGGGCATCGAAGGGCCAGGCCGATCGCCCTGTATCGTCGCGCCGCGTAAGGCAGCGCGTTGCCCACTGGGTTGCGACCTGCGCGATGGGCGCATGGGCCCTGCTGGCGATCGTGCCCGTCATCGTCGTCATCATGGCAATCGACGGCTGATCTGCCGGAGAGCGCGTGCAGCCATGCGCTGATGGCGATCTGACGAGAGTTTTAGTCTGATGCTCAGATGTTCCGAAAATCGTGGGCATCACCGTGGCCGGGCGCCCTGTCGGATTGCATTGATAGCCTGAATGGAAATGGGGGCTGGTGAGCGAGAGCGGCCCATCGGGCCGCGGCCGGCGTGTGTTTCCGAGTATCGGAGCGGAGCGGCCTGGATGGCCGTGAGCACCGAAGCGCAGGAAACGCGCGCTGGATCGCCGCCAGCGCGCATTTCCATTCAGGCTTTCAGGGGACGAGGACGGTGGCGCTGGCGGTACAGGCAATCCCTTCCTCGCGGCCGGTGAAGCCCAGCCGTTCGGAGGTGGTGGCCTTTACCGAGATCCGGTCGATGTCCACATTCAGCAGGTCGGCCAGGCGCTGGCGCATCGCTTCGGAATGCGGGCCGATCTTCGGGCGCTCGCAGATCAGCGTGACGTCGGCGTTCACCAGCATGCCGCCGCGGGCGCGGATGCGCTCGCCGGCATGGATCAGGAAGCGCGCGCTGTCGGCGTCTTTCCATTCGTTCTGGCTGGGCGGGAAATGGCGGCCGATATCGCCTTCGGCCAGCGCGCCGTAGATGGCGTCGCACAGGGCGTGGATGCCGACATCGGCGTCCGAATGGCCGGCCAGGCCGCGATCGTGGGGCACGGTGATGCCGCAGAGGATCAGCGGCCGGTTCTCGGCGAAGGCGTGCACGTCGTACCCGATGCCGGTGCGCGGCAGCAATGTCGGACCGATCAGCCGTTCCAGGCGCATCAGATCTTCCTCGTAGGTCAGCTTGATATTGTCTTCCGAGCCGGCAACCAGCGCGACCGTGTGGCCCGCCGTTTCCAGCAGGGCGGCGTCGTCGGTCGCATCGGTGGCGGCCGCGCCGCGATGCAGGTCGCGCAGCAGCGCGAAGCGGAAGCCCTGGGGTGTCTGGGCGCGAAACAGATCGTCGCGCGGGACGGTTGCCGTGATGACGCCGTCATGGCCGCGCTTGAGCGTGTCTGCCACCCGGACGGCCGGGATGGCGCCGGGATGGGTCGCCAGGGCGGCGATCACGGCCTGGGTCACCTCGGCCGGCACATAGGGGCGGGCGCCGTCATGGACCAGGACCAGGTCGGGCCGTTCGGCCGCGGGCAGGCGATCCAGCGCCTCCAGCCCCGCACGGACGCTTTCCTGCCGGGTCGCGCCGCCTGCAACGGGCGGGAGGGTATCCAGCCCATGCAGGGCCTCGGCCAGCGCGTCGGTGTCACCGACCGGCTGGAGCAGGTCCACATGGGGACTCAGGGCATCCGCCGCATGGCGGATGATGGGCCGGCCGCCGAGCGTCAGATACTGCTTGGCGACAGGCGATGCCGTCGTGGCGCTGAAACGTCGGCCCACGCCCGCGGCAAGAAGAATGGCTGCAACACGCATGGCGGAGCAATGCGGCGGACGTCCGCCGTCGTCAAGCGCCGGTACGCATTTGTTTCAGGTGCCTGCCGGCCATTCCGGGTTCCGTGGGGCTGCTATCGCGATTGCGTGATGCTTTCGAATTCGATATTCTGCTCAAATCCTGAGCATCCATGCTGGAAATTCGTCCAACCCGGCGCATTGTCGTTGGGACGAAGGCAGGATCTGTCAGCCCAGATGGGGGTAGTGCCGTTCATGTCGTCCGAGTTGTTGCGTCCAGTCGATCTGGGGAGGGGCGTGGTGCTGCGCACCCCGGTCATTCTCGCCCCGATGTCGGGCGTGACGGACCTGCCGTTCCGTCGGCTGGCGCGCCGGCTGGGGGCCGGGCTGGTGGTGTCCGAGATGATCGCGTCCTGGGCCATGGTGCGCGAGAATCAGGCGACGCTGCGCATGGCCGAGGTCGCGGACGAGGACGGACCGAACGCGGTGCAGCTTGCCGGGTGCGAGCCGGAGGCGATGGCCCAGGCGGCGCGCATTGCGGTCGATCGCGGTGCGGACATGGTCGACATCAATTTTGGCTGTCCGGTCAAGAAAGTGGCGGTCGGCCAGCAGGCGGGATCGGCGCTGATGCGCGACGAGGCGCTGGCGGGGCGGCTGCTGGAAGCCGTGGTGCGGGCCGTGGACGTGCCGGTGACGCTGAAGATGCGCATGGGCTGGGACCATGCCAGCCTGAACGCGCCGGTGCTGGCGCGGATGGCCGAACAGGCCGGTATCCGCATGGTTACGGTGCATGGCCGCACGCGGCAGCAATTCTATAACGGCACGGCCGACTGGGCCTTCGTCCGCAGGGTGAAGGAGGCAGTGTCGCTGCCGGTGATCGTCAATGGTGATATCCTGACGGTCGACGATGCGCGGCGGGCGCTGGCGCAGTCGGGCGCCGACGGGGTGATGATCGGGCGCGGCTGCTATGGCCGCCCGTGGTTCCTGGCGCAGGTGGGCCATGCCCTGACGACCGGCGAGGAGGTGCCCGACCCGGCGCTGGCCGCGGAAAAGGCGATCGTTCTGGAACATTACGACATGATGCTGTCGCATTTCGGGGCGCATCCCGGCCTGCGTCTGGCCCGCAAGCATGTGTCCTGGTACTCGGCAGGCCTGCCGGATTCGGCGGGTTTCCGGGCCGCGATCAACCGGGTGGACGACGCCGCCGTGGCGATTGCGATGATCAGCGAATTCTATGACCGGCATATCGAAGCCGGTTCGCGCCGTGAGCGCAGGGGTAGTTCGTCGGGCGGCCAGGACGCCGCCCAGGCGGCCTGATGCCCATGCTGGCGGACCTGCCGTCCGACGAACTGCCCCGGCCGGACGGGGCGGCGCTGCTGGACGCCATGCCCATGCCGGTGATGCTGGTGGGCAGGAACAATCGCATCCGCCACGTCAACAGCGCGGCCGAGCCGTTCTTTGGCATGTCGAGCCAGCATCTGGTGCAGATGCATCTCTCCGACGTGCTGGCGGCCGATCATCCGATCTTCCTGCTGGTGGAGCAGGTGCGGCGCGACGGTGTGACGATCGCGGAGCATGAGCTGACGCTGGATGGGCCCCGCCTGCATCGCAGCGGCATCACCGTGCAGGGGACGCTGGTGGCCGAGCATCCGGACGGGGTGCTGCTGACCTTTCATGATTCTTCGGCGGCGCGTGCGCTGGACCGGCAGCTGACTTTCCGTTCCGCCGCGCGCAGCGTCTCGGGCATGGCCGCGATCCTGGCGCATGAGGTCAAGAATCCGCTCTCGGGCATCAGGGGGGCGGCGCAGCTTCTGGAGGGCTCGGTCTGCGAGAGCGACCGGGAGCTGGCGATCCTGATTCGGGACGAGGCCGACCGAATCCGTGACCTGGTCGACCGGATGGAAATCTTCAGCGACAAGCCGCTGGAGCGGCGGCCGGTGAATATTCATCGCGTGCTGGAGCATGTCCGCCTGCTGGCGCAGCAGGGGTTTGCGGCCAATATCCGCTTTGTCGAGGAATATGACCCGTCGCTGCCGCCGGTATGGGGCAATCGCGACCAATTGGTGCAGGTGCTGCTGAACCTGGTCAAGAACGCCGCCGAGGCGATGGCCGGGGAAGGCAAGGCGGGAGAAATCACGCTCGGCACCGCCTATCGCCATGGCGTGCGTCTGGCCGTGCCGGGCATGGAACAGCGGGTCGAGCTGCCGCTGGTGGTCTCGGTGCGCGATAGCGGCCCGGGCATTCCTGAGAGCATCCGCCCCCATCTGTTCGAGCCTTTCCTGACCACCAAGGCGGGGGGGAGCGGCTTGGGGCTGGCGTTGGCGGGCAAGATCATCGGCGATCATGGTGGCGTGATCGAGGTCAACAGCCGTCCCGGCCGCACCGAGGTGCTGCTGCATCTGCCTGTGGTGGCGGAGGGACGGGGGCAGCCCTGACCCGCCAGGTTGCCGTTTTTTCGTTATTTTATCGCCCCGTTTCGATTGAGAGACCGGATTTCGTATGCCCCTTCCGACTATTCTTGTTGCCGATGACGACCGCTCCATCCGCACCGTTCTCAGCCAGGCGCTGGGGCGCGCCGGCTATCAGGTTCGTACCACCGCCAGCGCCGCGACCCTGTGGCAGTGGATCGAAGAAGGTGAGGGCGATCTGGTCATTACCGACGTGGTGATGCCCGACGAGAACGGTCTGGACCTGATTCCGCGCATCAAGCGGGCGCGGCCGGACATGCGGGTGCTGGTGATGAGCGCCCAATCCACGTTGATGACCGCCGTCAAGGCGACCCAGCGTGGGGCGTTCGAATATCTGCCCAAGCCGTTCGACCTGAAGGAGCTGCTGTCGGTGGTCGAGCGGGCGCTGGCTTCGCCGGCCCGTACGCTGGCCGAGCCGGCGCCGCCCGAGACCGAGGAGCGCATGCCGCTGATCGGCCGGTCGATGGCGATGCAGGATATCTATCGCATCATCGCGCGGCTTACGACGTCGGACCTGACGGTGATGATCAATGGCGAAAGCGGCACCGGCAAGGAACTGGTGGCGCGGGCGCTGCATGATTATGGCCGCAGGCGGGGTGGCCCGTTCGTGGCCGTCAACATGGCGGCGATCCCGCGTGAGCTGATCGAGAGCGAGCTGTTCGGGCATGAGCGTGGCGCCTTTACGGGGGCGACCAGCCGCAATCCGGGGCGGTTCGAGCAGGCGACGGGTGGCACGCTGTTTCTCGACGAGATCGGCGACATGCCCCCCGAGGCGCAGACGCGCCTGCTGCGCGTGCTGCAGGAAGGCGAGTTCACGACGGTCGGCGGCCGGCAGCCGATTCGGGCCAATGTCCGGATCGTGGCGGCCACGCATCGCGACCTGCGCCAGTCGATTCGCAACGGGACGTTCCGCGAGGATCTGTTCTATCGCCTGAATGTGGTGCCGATCCGCCTGCCGCCGCTGCGCGAACGGGTCGAGGATATTCCGCTGCTGGCGCGGCATTTCCTGGACCGGTGCCGCGAGGATGGGCTGCCGGCCAAGATGCTGGCCGATGGCGCGCTCGAGCGCCTGCAGGCCAGCCGCTGGCCGGGCAATGTCCGTGAGCTGGAAAACCTGATGCGCCGTCTGGCGGCCCTGTATCCGCAGGAGACGATTACCGGCGACCTCGTCGATCAGGAACTGGCGGAGGCATCGCACGATCAGGAGGCCGAGACGTCGGAGATCCTGGCCAAGGAGCCGCTGGCCGATGCGGTGGCCCGGCATATCCGGCATTTCCTGGCGGCGGGGCAGGACGGCATGCCGCTGCACGATATCTATGATCGGGTGATTGCCGAGGTCGAGCGGCCGCTGATCCAGATGACGCTGGCTGCCACGAGGGGCAACCAGATCAAGGCGGCGGCGATGCTGGGCCTGAACCGCAATACCCTGCGCAAGAAGATCCGGGATCTGGAAATTCCGGTCGTACGCGGCGTAAACTGATTTCCATGAGTCTTTTGATGCGTCGGGCGATAATCGGGTGCTGACCCCAGGGCACGGTTTCAATATCCGGCGGTTGGTGTCGGGGGTGGGGTTGATGCGCGGGCTGTTCGGGCTGCTGGCGCGGCGGAATGTCGCCATTGCCCTGGTGGCGCTGGCGCTGTGCTTCGGTGTCGCCACCTTCGTCGTGCTGTCGGGCGGCATGTCGGTGACGCATTATCCGCGCATCCAGGCCCTGATCTTTATCCTGAACTTCCTGGTCCTGCTGCTGCTGGCGCTGGCGCTGGCGGAACGGCTGGGGCGGGTGATGGCCGATCGGCGCCTTGGCCTGGCCGGGGCGCGGCTGCATGTGCGCCTGGTGACGCTGTTCGGCATTGTCGCGGTGGCGCCGACGGTGGTTGTCGGCACGTTCGCTGCCGTCTTCTTTCATTACGGCATCCAGATCTGGTTCAGCGATCGGGTCAACACAGCGTTGAACGAGGCGTTGCAGGCCTCGCGCGGCTATCTGCAGGAACATAACGCCAATATCCGGACCGAGGCGTTCTCGCTGGCCAATTACCTGGCCGGGGCTGCGAACAGCCTGGAAGGGTCCGGGTCGGACCTGATGCATGACCCCGAGGCGCTGGACCAGGTGCTGGATTCGCAGGCGACCCTGCGCGGGCTGAACGAAGCGGTGATCTATGACCCGCTGACCAACACCGTTGTCGCCAAAGGGGGGCTGATGAGCCGGCCGGGCGACATGCAGGCCCTGCCGCCGCCCTCGGCCACCATGATGGCGCGCACCAACGAGATCGCGATTCTCGATTCGCCGGACGAGAAGACGGTGCGGGCGGTGATTTCGCTGGGCGATACGCCGGCGCTGATGCTGGTGATTACCCGCCCCGTCGATCCATCGATCCTCGACCATATGCACAAGACCGAAATGGTGGTGGCGGATTATCAGCGGCTGAACCGGAACCGATCCAAGATCCAGTTCACGTTCGTGCTGATCTTCGCGCTGGTGGGGCTGCTGGTTCTCTTCGCTGCCGTGCTGGTGGGGCTGGTGCTGGCCAACCAGATCGTGCGGCCGCTGGGGCTGCTGATCCTGGCGTCGGAGCGCATCAGCGATGGCGACCTGAAGGTGCGGGTGCCGGAGGGCGAGCGGGATGACGAGGTGTCGAGCCTGTCGCGCGCCTTCAACCGCATGACCGACCAGCTTTCCAGCCAGCGCTCCGAGCTGATGATCGCCTACAGCCAGATCAACGAGCGCCGTCGGTTTACCGAAGCCGTGCTGTCCGGCGTGTCCGCCGGGGTGATCGGCCTGGATGCCCAGCAGGTGATCGAGCTGCCGAATCGCGCTGCCGGTGTTCTGCTGCAAAAGGATCTGCCGGCCGCCGTCGGGCGGCAACTGGTCGATGTCGTGCCCGAGTTCGGCCCGATGCTGAAGGAGGCGGCCAGTGCGCCCGACCGGGTGTGGACGGGGGAGATTCACGTCGGGTCGGGCACGAAGGCCTGTACGCTGCTGGTCCGTATCGGCGGCGAGATCAGCGGGGGAGCGCCTGATCGGTATGTCGTGACGTTCGATGACATCACGGCCTTGCAGGCGGCCCAGCGCAAGGCGGCGTGGGCCGACATTGCCCGGCGGATCGCGCATGAGATCAAGAATCCGCTCACGCCGATCCAGCTTGCGGCCGAGCGGCTGAAGCGCCGCTTCCTGCGCGAAATCACCTCCGACCCCGAGACGTTCAGCCAGTGCGCGGATACGATCGTGCGGCATGTCGGCGATATCGGGCGCATGGTGGATGAGTTTTCGGCCTTTGCGCGGATGCCGCAGCCGATCATCCGCCCCGAGGATTTGTCGCGAATCGTGCGCGAGGCGCTGATCCTGCAACGCAACGCGCATCCCGAGATCCGTTACGACACCGATCTGCCCGACCATGGGCCGATCGTGTCGTGCGACCGGCGGCTGGTCGGGCAGGCGTTGACCAATTTGTTGCAAAATGCCGCCGATGCCATTGCAATGCTTCCGAAAGATGGTGATGCTGCCGATCGCCCGACCGGACCGGTCGGCATTGTCCGAATTGTCTTGCGTATCGAAGGAACGGCCGCGCACATCGCGGTCGTCGACGATGGGATCGGTCTGCCTGAAGAAGACAGGCAGCGGCTGACCGAGCCCTATGTGACCCACAAGCCGAAGGGAACCGGGCTGGGGCTGGCGATCGTCAAGAAAATTCTGGAAGATCACGGGGGAAGCATCCGTCTGGAAGACAGGCAGGATGGACGGGGAGCTGTTTCGGTCTTGATTCTGCCAGTAAAGGACGAGCATGGCGCATGAAATCCTGATCGTTGATGACGAACCGGATATCCGGCTGCTCATCGAGGGTATTCTTCGGGACGAAGGCTATGAGACCCGGCTGGCGGGGGATTCGGATTCCGCGATCAGTGCGTTCAGGGCGCGCAGGCCGTCGCTGGTGATTCTGGATGTCTGGCTCCAGGGGTCGCGCCTGGACGGGCTGGGTATCCTGCAGGCGATCCAGGGCGAGGAGCCGGCCGTCCCGACCATCATGATTTCCGGCCACGGCACCATCGAGACCGCCGTCGCCGCGCTGCAGCATGGCGCCTACGATTTTATCGAAAAGCCTTTCCAGTCCGATCGGCTGCTGCTGGTCGTCCGGCGTGCGCTGGAGGCCTCGCGCCTGGCGCGGGAGAATGCGGAACTGCGCCTGCGCGCGGGACCGGAGGCCATGCTGTTCGGCGACAGCCCGGCCATTGCCGCCGTGCGCAACCAGATCGAGCGCGTGGCCCCCAGCGGGTCGCGGGTGCTGATTTCCGGCGCTGCCGGCGCGGGCAAGGAGGTTGCGGCGCGGATGATCCATGCCCGGTCGCGCCGTGCCGAAGGGCCGTTCGTCGCCCTGAACTGCGCCACGCTGGCGCCGGGCCGGTTCGAGGAGGAACTGTTCGGCATCGAGGGCACCGCGGATGGCAGCGGGCGGCGCACCGGCGTGCTGGAACGCGCCCATGGGGGCACGCTGCTGCTGGACGAAGTGGCGGACATGCCGATCGAGACCCAGGGCAAGATCGTCCGTGCGTTGCAGGACCAGAGTTTCGAGCGTGTGGGGGGCGCGACGCGGGTGAAGGTCGATGTCCGCGTGCTGGCCGCGACCAACCGCGACCTGCAGGAGGCGATTGCGGCCGGGCGGTTCCGCGAGGATCTGTATTACCGGCTGGCGGTGGTGCCGCTGCGTGTGCCCAGCCTGCGGGAACGGCGCGAGGACATTCCCGGCCTGGCACGGATGTTCCTGCACCGGGCGGCGGAGAATGCCGGCCTGCCGTTGCGCGACCTGTCGGGCGACGCGATCGCGGCCTTGCAGAGCTATGACTGGCCCGGCAATTCGCGCGAGCTGCGCAACCTGATGGAGCGGCTGCTGATCATGATGCCGGGGAACGGCACCGACCCGATCCGCGCCGAGATGCTGCCGCCGTCGGTGGGGCAGGGGGCGCCGACCCTGCTGAAATTCGACCCCGCCGCCGATGTGATGGGCCTGCCGCTGCGCGAGGCGCGCGACCTGTTCGAGACCCAGTATCTGCAGGCGCAATTGCTGCGATTCGGCGGCAATATCAGCCGCACCGCCGGCTTTGTCGGCATGGAGCGCAGCGCGCTGCACCGCAAGCTGAAGCAGTTGGGCGTGACGTCCGACGAGCGGGGAGCAGGATGAGGTTTTGCCCCTCGGGGAAGGGCCTGCTAGAGAGAGCCAACCGAATTATTGGCGGGGAACGGAGCAGCTTGCGCGGCGTTCGTCCTCGCCGACAGAGCAAGTAAGGCCCAACCGTGGCAAAAGAACCTACGCAGAACGTTCAGGATGTTTTTCTCAACCATGTCAGGCGCTCCAAGACGCCGGTCACGGTGTTTCTGGTCAATGGTGTCAAGTTGCAGGGCATCATCACCTGGTTCGACAATTTTTCCGTGCTCCTGCGCCGTGATGGGCACACGCAGCTTGTCTACAAGCACGCCATCAGCACCGTGATGCCGGCGACGCCGGTCGTGCTGTTCGACCCCTCGCGCCCCGAGGGTGCTTCGGCCGACCTGTCGGACAAGGATCTGGCGGGGGATTCCGATCTCGTCTGAGGTTCCCGTGGCGCAGTCGCCCACGCGGGCGGCCGTCATCCTGCCATGGGAGCGGCCGGACCGTCAGGACGAGGTTCGCGCCGCCGAAGCCCGGCTGGAAGAAGCCGTGGGCCTGGCGGCCTCGATCGGGCTGGTGATCGTGCGGCAGGCCGTGCTTCTGCTGCGCGCCCGCCGGCCGGCCACGCTGCTGGGAAGCGGGCAGGTGGAGTCGCTGCGCCAGGCGGTGCAGGAGGATCGTGTTGCCGTTGTGGTGGTGGATACGCGCCTGACGCCCGTGCAGCAGCGGAACCTGGAAAAGGCCCTGGGCTGCAAGGTCATCGACCGTACGGCCCTGATCCTGGATATTTTCGGCGAGCGTGCCGCCACCAAGGAGGGTTCGCTCCAGGTCGAACTCGCGCATCTGGAATATCAGCGCAGCCGTCTGGTCCGGACCTGGACCCATCTGGAGCGGCAGCGCGGCGGTTTCGGCTTCCTCGGCGGGCCGGGTGAGACCCAGATCGAGGCCGATCGCCGCATGATCGGCGACCGTATCGTGCGGTTGAAGCGCGAGCTGGAGCAGGTGCGGCGCACGCGCGGCCTGCATCGTGCCGCGCGGCGGCGGGTGCCGTTTCCCGTCGTGGCGCTGGTCGGCTATACCAATGCTGGAAAATCGACTCTTTTCAATGCGCTGACCGGGGCGACCGTTTATGCGCAGGACCAGTTGTTCGCGACGCTGGACCCGACGATGCGCGGCATTCGCCTGCCATCGGGCCGGCGGATCATCCTGTCCGACACGGTGGGCTTCATCAGCGACCTGCCGACGGAGCTGATCGCTGCCTTCCGCGCGACGCTGGAGGAAGTTGCCGAGGCTGACATCATCCTGCATGTGCGCGATATCTCGCATCCCGACACCACGGCGCAGCGTGCCGATGTGGAGGAGGTGCTGGAGGGCATGGCGACCAGCGGAACGCTGGAGGGCGACTGGCGCCGGCGGGTGATCGAGGTGCAGAACAAGGCCGACCTGCTGGGCGGCCGCGACGCGGTGCCGCCCCGGGCCGGCAGTGTCGCGATTTCGGCGATTACCGGCGATGGGCTGCCCGAATTGCTGGCGGCGATCGACCAGCGCCTGACCGAGGCGATGGAGATTGTCCAGTACACCATTCCGGTGAAGGACGGCGCGCTGCTGGCGTGGCTGTATGCTCATGGCGAAGTGACGTCGCGCGATGATGGCGAGCAGGCTATCGTGGTGACGGTGCGGCTGCTGCCGGCCGATCGCGCGCGGTTCGAACAGCAACTGGCCAGTCGCGAGCGGTAGGCGCCCGCCCGCGCCGGATGGGCGGGAAGGGAGAATGATGTCATGACGGTCGCGGTTTCGCGCGCGCATATGCGTACGGTTCTGGACATCATGCGGCAGGCGGCGGCGGATCGGATCATGCCGTCCTTCCGCCGGCTGGATGCGGACGCCATCCGGTGCAAGACCAGCAAGCTGGACGTGGTGACCGTGGCCGACGAAGCGGCCGAGCATGACATGACCGAGGCGTTCCTGCGCCTCTCGCCCGGCGCGGTGGTGATCGGCGAGGAAGCCGTCTGTGCCCGGCCCGGCCTGCTGGACGCGATCGAGGATGCGGACCTCGCCTATGTTATCGATCCGATCGACGGCACGGCGAATTACGCGGCGGGCGTGCCGCTGTTCGGCGTCATGGTCGCGATCCTGCGTCGGGGCGAGGTTGTCGGAGCGGCGATTCTCGACCCGATCTGCAATGTCGCGGCGCTGGCGGTGCGGGGCGAGGGGGCATGGCAGGTCGGGCCGGACGATGCCGAGCGCCCGCTATGCTGCGCGCGGCCCGTGCCGGCGGCCGAAATGACCGGTAATGCCTCGTGGCGCTACCTGCCCCCGCCGATTCGCGACCTGGTGGCCCGCAACTTGCCGCGCGTGATGGGATCGTGGGATTTCCGCTGTGCCGCGCATGAATATCTGATGCTGGTGGACGGGAAATGCCATTTCCTGCTCTTCAACCGCACCATGCCGTGGGACCATCTGGCCGGCTGGCTGATCCATCACGAGACCGGCGGTTATTGCGCCCATTTCGACGGAGAGCCCTATCGGTTGACCGATCGTGTCGGGGGGCTGCTCTATGCCCCCGATCGGGCGAGTTGGCAGGATCTGCGTGACCTGCTGCTGGACCCGGGCTGAGAGGCTGCTTCAGAAGCTCTGCTGGTGGCGGCCTGACGGCGGTTTCCTGCGCTTCGGTGCTCTCGGCCATCAAGGCCGCTCCGCTCCGATGCTCAAAAACCACCGCCAGACGCATGGCTGACGCCACGCTTCCACGCACCATCGGAGCTTCTGAAACAGCCTCTGCGTCTCGCTTATGCGTCGTCGCCGCGTTCCTGCCGTTTGACCGCCTGCCAGGCGGCTTCCATGTCCGCCAGCGTGCTGTCGGCCGGTGTCAGGCCGCGTTCGGCCAGATGGTGTTCGACCCCGGTGAAGCGGCGGGTGAACTTGGCGTTGGCCTGGCGCAGGCAGGCTTCGGGGTCCAGATCCAGCTTGCGGGCCAGGGTGGCGAGCGTGAACAACACGTCGCCCAGTTCGTCGGCGATTCGTTCGCGGTCGCCCGATTCCAGTTCGACCTTCAGTTCCGCGATTTCCTCATCCACTTTTTCGGCGACGTCCCTGGCATCGGGCCAGTCGAAGCCGATGCGGGCGGCGCGGGCCGACAATTTGCGTGCGCGCAGCAGGGCGGGCAATGCGGTGGGGATGCCGGCCAGCGTGCCGCTCTCGCGCCGGGCAAGGCGTTCCTGCTCCTTGCCGTCCTCCCACTGGCCGGGGGCCAGTGCGGCGTCGCCGAAGACATGGGGATGGCGGCGGACCATCTTGTCGCCGATCATGCCGGCGACGGTCGCGAAATCGAACCAGCCGGCCTCTTCGCCCATGCGGGCGTGATAGACGACCTGGAGCAGCAGATCGCCCAGCTCGTCGGGCAGGGCGGCCCAGTCCTGCCGGGCGATCGTGTCCTCGACCTCGTAGGCTTCCTCGATCGCATAGGGGGCGATGGAGGCGAAATCCTGCTCGCGGTCCCACGGGCAGCCGCTGACGGGGTCGCGCAGGCGGGCCATGATGTCGAGAAGGCGCGAGAGGGCCTGGGCGGCGTCGGACATCCGGGGGCTCCGTGCATGGGTCGGCGGGATCGCCCCATGTCTGCACCGGCGTCGCGGGCGCGTCCAGCGTGGCGCGCTGTGCGGATGCTGTGAGCCTGTTTGGAAACGCGCGTCGGATCGCCGCCAGCGCGCATTTCCAAGCAGGCTCTCTGGATGGCGGGTCGGACAGGGATTATAGTCCCGCGCCCAGGACCAGGGGGTACCATGAGCGAACAGGCGACGGTTTTCATTGACGGCGAGGCTGGCACGACGGGGCTGGGCATTCGTCAGCGCCTGGATGCGCTGCCGGTGACGGTGCGTTCGATCGCGTCGGAACACCGCAAGGATGCCGCTGCCCGTCGTGCGATGATGGAATCGGTCGATCTGGTGGTGCTGTGCCTGCCCGATGCGGCGTCGCGCGAGGCGGCGGGGATGGCGGCCGAGATTGCGGCTGCCGGTGGCCGGGCGCCCCGGTTGCTGGACGCCAGCACGGCTTTTCGCGTCGATCCGGATTGGGTTTACGGTTTTCCGGAAATGGGGGACGGATTCGCGGCGCAGGTCGCGGCGGCGGCGCGGGTTTCGAACCCCGGCTGCTATCCGACCGGAGCGATTGCGCTGCTGCGGCCGCTGGTTCAGGCCGGGCTGCTCGCGCCCGATGCGCCGCTGACGATCAACGCGGTCAGCGGCTATAGCGGCGGTGGCCGCGCGATGATCGAGGCGCACGAGCGGGAAGGCGGGCCGGCCTTCGAACTGTACGGGCTGGGGCTGGAACACAAGCATCTGCCCGAGATCACCCGCTATGCGGGGCTGACGCGTCCGCCTGTCTTCGTGCCGTCGGTGGGGCATTTCCCCCAGGGCATGATCGTCTCGGTGCCGTTGCATCTGGACCTGCTGGCCCAACCGGCGACGGGGGGCGATCTGCGGGCGGTGCTGGCCGATTTCTATGCCGGTTCGGACCGGATCAGCGTGGCCGATTCCGTGCCGGGCCTGTCCGCTGAAACGCTGGCGGGGACCGACCTGATGGAATTGCGGGTCCATGCCAACGAATCGCGGCGACAGGCGGTGCTGACCGCGCGGCTGGACAATCTGGGCAAGGGGGCCTCGGGCGCCGCAATCCAGAATATCGCCCTGATGCTGGGTCTGGCACCGCCGGCACCGCGGGCCGGATGATCGTCGGGTTCCGGTTGTGCGATTGCCTCTCGGCCCGTTTTGCTGATAAGCAGGCCCGCAGGCGAGAGTGACGGAACGGTAGACGTAGTCGGCTCAAAATCGACCGCCGCAAGGCATAGGGGTTCGAGTCCCCTCTCTCGTACCATTTCTCCGGACAGGATGATGTCTGCTCTCTCTCCCGACGCGATCGCGAAGCCGGGCGTGCGCCCCGCCAATCCCTGTTTTTCCTCCGGCCCTTGTGCCAAGCGTCCGGGATGGTCGCTGGACGCGCTGTCCGGCGCGCTGCTGGGCCGCTCGCATCGCGCGCCCGAAGGGCGGGCCCGGCTGAATGAGGTCATTACCCGCTCGCGTGCCATCCTGGGCCTGCCCGACGACTGGAAGCTGGGGATCGTGCCGGCGTCGGATACCGGCGCGGTGGAGATGGTGCTGTGGTCGCTGGTCGGCGAACGCTCGGTCGACGTGCTGGCGTTCGAGAGTTTTTCGGCGACCTGGGCCGACGATATCATCAACCAGTTGCACGCGCCGGCCGCGCGGGTGCTGAAGGCCGATTATGGCTGTCTGCCGGACCTGGGGCAGGTCGATTGGGCGCATGACGTGGTGCTGGCGTGGAATGGCACGACGTCGGGCGTGCGCATTCCCGACGGGGCGGCGATCCCCACGGAGCGCGACGGGCTGGTGATCTGCGACGCGACCTCGGCCGCGTTTGCGATGGACCTGCCTTGGGATCGGCTGGATGTCGTGACCTGGTCCTGGCAGAAGGTGCTGGGCGGCGAGGCCGCGCACGGCATGCTGGCCCTGTCGCCGCGTGCGGTGCGCCGGTTGGAAGAGGCATCGGCGCCGCGCGCGCTGCCGAAGATCTTTCGCCTGACGGCCAAGGGTCGGCTGATCGAAGGTATTTTCAAGGGCGATACGATCAACACGCCTTCCATGCTCTGTGTCGAGGACGCGCTGGACGGGCTGCGCTGGGCCGAGGCGATCGGTGGCCTGCCGGCCCTGGTTGCCCGCAGCCAGGCAAATCTGGCGGTGGTGGCCGACTGGGTGGCGCGCTCCGGCTGGGCTGCGTTCCTGGCCGCTAACCCGGCCGAACGGTCCAGCACTGCGATCTGCCTGACCATCGTGGCGCCCTGGTTCGTGGCGTTGGATGCGGCGACGCAGGCCAAGGCGGCCAAGCGGATTGTCAGCCTGCTGGAGGCGGAGGGCGTGGCGCTGGATATCGGCAGCTATCGCGATGCGCCGCCGGGCCTGCGGCTGTGGGGTGGTGCGACCGTGGAGGCGGATGATCTGCGCGCGCTGATGCCGTGGCTGGACTGGGCCGAAGCCGAAGTGCGCGCGGAGTTCGCCTGACACGTTCCTGCCCGCGCGTGGGCTGACGAATGACCGCAAGGATGGTATAGGCGCGCGCATGACGGACGATCCGCCTCCCAATCCCGCCCTGCTGCCCGCAGGCTTTGTCGATCTGCTGCCTTCCGATGCCGAGGCCGAGGCCGCCGGCATGGAAAGCCTGATGCAGGTCTTCGCCTCGCACGGCTACAGCCGGGTGAAGCCGCCTTTGCTGGAATTCGAGGACACGCTGCTGAGCGGGTCCGGGGCGGCGGTGGCCGAGCAGGCGTTCCGTCTGATGGACCCGGACACGCGGCGCATGATGGCGCTGCGCCCCGATATCACGCCGCAGATTGCCCGCATTGCCGCGACCCGGCTGGCCGACGCGCCGCGACCGCTGCGCCTGTCCTATACCGGGCTGTGCGTGCAGGCGAGTGGCGGGGCGCGGGAGAGCGACCGGCAGATTTCCCAGGCCGGCATCGAGCTGATCGGTCCCGACACGCCCGAAGCCGATGCCGAAGTGGTGGCGCTGGGTGCCGAGGCGCTGGCGGTGCTGGGGGTGCCCGGTGTGTCGTTCGACCTGACGATGCCGCCGCTGGCGCCGGCGCTGATTGCGGAGGTCGGCTTTACCCCGGCCGAGCGGCAGGCGCTGATGCGCGCGCTGGACCGCAAGGACGCGGCGGCGGTGGCGAAGCTGGCCGGTGGGCTGGCGCCGGTGCTGACCGAATTGCTGCATGCGGCCGGGCCGGCAGAGCGTGCGCTCTCGGTCCTGGGCGGGCTGGTCCTGCCCGAACCGGTGCGGGTGCTGAGCGAACGTCTGGCCGCCACCTTTGCCGCGATCAAGGCGCGGGTGCCGGACATTCGCGTGACCATTGACCCGGTCGAATTCCGGGGGCTGCATTATCATACCGGCGTCTGCGTGACGGTGTATGCCCGTGGCCAGCATGAAGAGCTGGGCCGCGGCGGGCGCTATGTGTCCAATAATGACGAGCCGGCCTGCGGCCTGACCCTGCGCCCCGAGGCCCTGCTGCGTGCGGCGCCTGCCAGGGCAGGGCGGGTGCGCGTGTTCCTGCCCGTGGGCAGTGATCCGGCACTGGGCAGGCGGCTGCGGACCGAGGGATATGCGACCGTCGATGGGCTGGCGCCCGTCGCGGACAGCGTGGCTGAGGCAAGGCGCCTGGAATGCGATATGATCGTAGCCGGCGATGGAGTGGTGGCGCTGAACTGACGCGCCTGTTAAGCCGGGCGGCTGGGCGGCCAGTGTCGCCCCTTTTTGTGTTGCGTTCCGGCCGGACCGTTTTTCTGAGGAGCTTCTGATGTCCAACGTCACCGTGATCGGCGCCCAGTGGGGTGACGAGGGAAAGGGCAAGATCGTCGACTGGCTTGCCAGCCGCGCGGATATCGTCGTCCGTTTCCAGGGTGGGCACAATGCTGGCCACACGCTGGTGGTCGGTAACGAGACCTACAAGCTGTCGCTGCTGCCCTCCGGCCTAGTCCGTGGCAAGATGGGTGTGATCGGCAATGGCGTCGTCGTCGACCCCGAAGCCCTGCTGAAGGAAATCGACCGCGTGACGGCGCAGGGGCTGGAGGTGACGCCGAAGACCCTGCGCATTGCCGAGAACGTGCCGCTGATCCTGCCGGTGCATGGTGCGATCGACCGCGCCCGCGAAGAAGCCCGCGGTGACCGCAAGATCGGCACCACCGGCCGTGGCATTGGCCCGGCCTATGAGGACAAGGTGGCCCGCCGGGCTATCCGCCTGTGCGATCTGGCCGAGCCCGAAACGCTGGACTGGAAGCTGGACGAGCTGCTGCTGCACCACAACACGCTGCTGGCCGGCCTGGGCGCGCCGACCTTCACCAAGGCGGAGCTGCTGGAGCATATGAACGCTCTGGCGCCGCGCGTGCTGCCCTATATGGACACGGTGTGGGACCTGCTGGACGACGCGCGCCGGGCCGGGCGCCGCATCCTGTTCGAAGGGGCGCAGGCCGTCATGCTGGATGTCGATCACGGGACCTATCCGTTCGTGACCAGCTCCAACACCATCGCGGCCAATGCGGCGACCGGTAGCGGCGTCGGGCCGGGCACCGTCGGTTTCGTGCTGGGCATTGCCAAGGCCTATTCGACCCGGGTGGGCGAAGGGCCGTTCCCCAGCGAGCTGCATGACGAGATGGGGCGGACGCTGGGCACGCGCGGGCATGAATTCGGCACCGTGACGGGGCGTCCGCGTCGTTGCGGCTGGTTCGACGCCATGCTGGTGCGCCGTGCGGTGCGCGTTGGCGGCATCAACGGCCTGGCGCTGACCAAGCTGGATGTGCTGGACGGGCTGCCCGAGATCAAGGTCTGCGTCGGCTATGAACTGGACGGCAAGGAAATCCGCAGCTTTCCGTCGGCCCCGGCGGCACAGGCCCGTGTCACGCCGGTCTACGAGACGATGGAAGGCTGGACCGACAGCACCCGGGGCGCGCGCTCCTGGGCCGACCTGCCGGCGCAGGCGATCAAATATGTCCGTCGGATCGAGGAACTGGTCGAGGCGCCGGTGACGCTGCTCTCCACCAGCCCTGAGCGCGACGACACCATCCTGATGCGCGACCCGTTCGAGGGCTGAACCCGATATGAAAAGGGCCGGACCTGATGGTCCGGCCCTTTTTCGTTGGGTCGTATGGCCGATCAGTCGGCCATGCTGGCACCACGATGCGCCTCGACTTCGGCCTTCATCGCGGCCTGGACCTTCTCGAAGGCCCGGACCTCGATCTGCCGCACCCGCTCGCGCGAGATGTTGTAGGTGTGCGACAGATCTTCCAGCGTCGAGGGTTCGTCCTTCAGCCGGCGTTCGGTCAGGATGTGGCGCTCGCGCTCGTTCAGGGTCTTAAGCGCATTGTCCAGCAGGGCCTTGCGGCCGCTGAATTCCTCGCTTTCCGCCAGCGTTTCTTCCTGGTTGTCGTGCTCGTCGACCAGCCAGTCCTGCCATTCGCCTTCGCTGTCGGCGCGGAGCGGGGCGTTCAGGCTGTGATCGGGCGCCGACAGGCGGCGGTTCATGTTGATGACGTCCTGTTCCGGCACGCCCAGCGACTTGGCGATCTGGTTCACCTGTTCGGGCTGCAGGTCGCCATCGTCGATGGCCTGCATCTGGCCTTTCAGGCGGCGCAGGTTGAAGAACAGCTTCTTCTGGGCGGCGGTGGTGCCCATCTTCACCAGCGACCAGCTATGCAGGATATATTCCTGGATTGCGGCGCGAATCCACCACATCGCATAGGTCGCCAGCCGGAAGCCGCGATCGGGGTCGAAGCGGCGGACCGCCTGCATCATCCCGATATTGCCTTCGCTGATCAATTCGCCCAGTGGCAGGCCATAGCCGCGATATCCCATCGCGATCTTGGCGACCAGCCGCAGGTGCGACGTGACCAGCGCATGCGCGGCCTTGGTGTCGCCCTTGTCCCGCCAGCTCCTCGACAGACGCTGCTCGTCTTCCGGCGAGAGCATCGGAAACTTGCGGATATCCTGGAGGTACCTTGACAGGTTGGTCTCAGGACCAACATTGAGAACGGAAGAGGCCATTGGTCGGACTCCTTTTCCCTGAGGGAGGCCATGCCCCGCTGATGTCCTAAAGGCACATCTGGCGACAGGGTTGCATGGGCTGCCCGTATGACGCGTGGATGGACTTCACGTCCCCGCGGGGCACCCCCTCAGAGGGCTGCGCCACCACGGGACGTCCATTCCGGCGGTAGCGTCACCCGCTGGAGTATTGTTCGAGCCTATCGGCCAGGTCTGGGAGCGTCAAGGAAGCTCCTCGATGATTGCCTTAAAACTAAGCAATCTTTGCCAGCAGCGCCTTGAAATCGTCAGGCGGGGCGGTTTCGAAAAGCATCGCTTCGCCCGTGCCCGGGTGGGTGAAGCCCAGCCGCGCGGCATGCAGGGCCTGGCGCGGGAAATCCAGCGCCGCGCGCCGTGCGTCGTCCGGCAGGGTGCGGGCGGCGGCGGGGATGCGGCGCAGATAGACCGGATCGCCGACCAGAGGGTGGCCGCCATGGGAGAAATGCACGCGGATCTGATGTGTGCGGCCGGTCGACAGCCGGCATTCCACCAGGCTGAGACCGCCATGATGGGTGGCGAGGGTGCGGTAATGTGTCAGCGCCGCCTTGCCGCCATGCGTCACCACGGCCATGCGCTTGCGGTCGCGCTTGTCACGGCCGATCGCGCCTTCGAAGCCGCCGGTAGCCGGGGTCATCATTCCCCATGCCAGGGCCAGGTAGGTGCGGTCGATATCTCGGGTCGCGAAGGCGTCGGACAGGGCTTTGTGGGCCTGTTCGGTCTTGGCGACGACCATGACCCCCGACGTATCCTTGTCCAGCCGATGCACGATGCCCGGCCGCCGTTCGCCGCCGATCCCCGTCAGGCTGTCGCCGCAATGGGCCAGCAGGGCGTTGACCAGCGTGCCGTCCTCGTTACCCGGTGCCGGGTGGACCACCAGCCCGGCCGGTTTGTCGAGCACGATCAGGTGGGCATCCTCGTACAGGATGGTGAAGGGAATGCTCTGGGCCTGGGGTGTGGCGGGGATTGCCGGGGGCACCCTGATTTCATAACACAGGCCGGGTCGCACCGGATCGGCGGGCTCGCGCAGGACCTGGCCGTCGCGCAGAACGTGGCCGGCCTCCATCAGGGCCTTGACGCGCGAACGTGACAGCGTATCGAGCGCGTCGGCAAGGAAGCGGTCGGTCCGCTGGCCGGCATGCTCTTCGGTCGCAGTGAGGCGGATGGGGGGCGTGTCGTCGGTCATGCACGGCTCTTAACGGAAATCGCCCGGTCGGAACATCATGCCGGGCCAGGATGGATCAGGACAATCATGAATGGACAGGGCGTGAGGGAGACGGGATCGGCTCCGACGGTCTCCAGGGGGCTGTTGGCAGCCGTGATCGGCATGGGCGTGCTGCTGGCGGCGGGCTCGCTGGTGCTGGTCGGTGTGCTGGTCCATCGAATCGCGCATCCGCGGCCGGCGGCGATTGCACGGCCTGCCGCCGAGCCGGTGGCGCTGCCGGCAGGCGATTATGGCGAACTGGTACTGGGCGAGCCTGCCGGCACGCATGTTACCGGTATGGTTCGGCAGGATGAGGGGCTGCTGGCGGTCGCTCTGGCCGGGGGCGGCCCGGACCGGGTGCTGCTGTGGGACGTCCAGCATCGGCGAATCATCGCGCACCTGGTCATGAATGCGGCCGCCGGGCAGGGTGCGCCTGCTCCGTAATCGCCTGAAAAGCTTCGATCTTGGAAAAAATGCACCGCAAGCCGATTTTCCTGCATCGGGTGGGTTGCGTCCCCTCTCGCGATGTCATAGAAGCTGCCTCGTCCAACGTCCCGTTCGTCTAGAGGCCTAGGACACCGCCCTTTCACGGCGGTAACACGGGTTCGAATCCCGTACGGGACGCCATTTCACGGTATGACTCAGTGCCGTGTTTATGGGAAGATTTTGGGTACCTGTAAAACGGGAACCGATACATGGATAATAGAGAAAATACATAAAATGTTATCGAAGACATGGCCATTGATCCTGTAATGGCCAGTCTTTGGTTTCCGCGTTAGTGGTAACCAGCCGAGTCCGGATTAATCTCTGTTCGTTGGGACGAGAGGCGGGGGCTCGTTCTCGCGCATTTGCATTTGCAGGCAATTTTGCAGTGTATGGTAATCGGGATTGCCGCTGGCACGAATGCGCTGATCACAATCTTCCTGTGCGAACGAAGGGACCTGGTTCCATTCGTGCCGGATGACATCCAGAGCCATACTCTGGTTGGCGAGACAATGCGCTAATGTTTCAGGGGACAGCCCATCGGGCATATTGGCCTGACGAAAACAGAGCCCATCGCTATCATAACGCGGCGGGTCTGCGTCGGCCCAGGCCGGAGACGTGGCGAGGAAGCCGGAGAAAGAGACACAGCAAAGGGTCGCCGCAGCAAAAAAAATTTTCATGGCTTTCGGCTCTCCGGGGTGCCGGGCAAATAGCTGAGGACACTCTGCCAAAGAGACGCGAGTGGGAAGATCCCGAGCAGTCGGTAGGCTGCCCAACTGGCCGATATGCCATTGACGGCAATGGTGAGCGACGTAGCGATTGCGGCCCCAACGCTGCCGGCGAGTGGAACCAGCACGGCAAGTCCGAGGAACAGCACGGAAAAGGAGATGATGTTGATCTTGCGCAATGTGGCAGCGTGGTCCGTCATGCCCAGAAGTTCGGGCATCGCTGTGAAGCAGACTGCCACAAACTGTCCGATCGCCAGAATACGCAACGTGGAGGAACCCTGGGCGTAGCCATGGCCGAAGAGGGCAAGAAGATGCCCAGGGAAGAGCATCATGCAGGCCGTTACAGGCAGTGCCAGGCATAGTACGAGGCCGACGGCGTGAGCGGCGCTTCTGTTCAACCCCGATCGATCGTGGCGGGCATGGAGGGCCGCGAATTTCGGTGCGACCATGCCGGCGACGCCGCTGATCAGAAGATTATCGATAAGGGCAATCCGCCATGCCAGGGCGAACAGACCTGTTTCGAATGCGGAAGCGCCGATGCCCAGCGAGATCGCTGGAGCGGACGCGAGGAGAAGTTGGATCAGTTCCAATGTGAAAAGCGACAGGCCGGGCGTCAGGAAATCCGGCTTTTCACCTGATATGCCACTGTTCTGCGGTGTCGAAACAAGAAAGTGACGCAGCAAGACCGCACCGACGATCGCAGTGAGCGCGAAGCTCGCGGCAATCAAAGACACGGCATTGGTGACGGTGAGATAGCCCGTGAGTCCGAGAGGAACCGCGACCAGACAGAAAATCGTGGGCCAGAGCCATGAATAGATCATCTGGCTAAACGCAACACGGTGCAGGCCAGCAAGCGCTCCGCCCAGCACAGTGCTGATATTCTGTGGAAT
The DNA here is from genome assembly GCF_014174375.1 of Gluconacetobacter asukensis. GTDB lineage: Bacteria > Pseudomonadota > Alphaproteobacteria > Acetobacterales > Acetobacteraceae > Gluconacetobacter > Gluconacetobacter asukensis. Next base: position 150,804 of record NZ_JABEQE010000008.1, on the reverse strand, counting down.
GATCGACAAGGCGCCAAGGGCTAGCGGCCAGGCCAGGGTCGGTTTGTGCAGGATATGCCGGGCGAGGGGAAATGCCAGGGCGGCCAGCAGCATCGCGACGATCGCCGAGGCCATCAGGACGAGTCGTAGCGCGCTTGCGATCGCCGGCCGTACCGTATCGTGGCGGTGCGAGGCGACGTCTCTGGCTACCTGTCGTGTCAGCGCGCGATCGATACCGAGGCGTCCGAAGCCTGAAAGCATCACCATGACGCTGAAGACGATATAAAAGAGGCCGCTCTCCACCACGCCCAGTTCAGCGGCGACGAGCAGATGGAAGCCGTAGCGGCTCGGCAGGTCGAGCAGGCGGGAGCCCAGGCTGGCGATAGCCCCGCGAATGATCGAGTGGCCGCTCGTGGCGGATGACGATGCGGTCTTGTTCATGCGTGTTTTCGTGCCGCGCTCTGTCCGGCCGGATGCAGGACGAACAACGTTATGCTCTGCTTCGGGAGCGAGGCACGCAACTGCCGGTTCATGTAGCGGGAGAGCGGCAAGTGGGTGAGCTTGTTATCCGCAAGTCGCCATGTTTCCACTGTGCCGTTATCCGGGAGATGAGCAAGCGAGACCGTGGTATCGGCGGAGTTGTCGAGTTGCTTGTTGATGAGCATCACCGTCGCGGCGTCGTCCTTGCCGCGCAAGGCGGCAAAAGCGGAAACGAGATCGGGGTCTGGTACGATGGCTGAGATGCTGGTTTCGCCGAAGGCGCCGCCTCGGTCATCATAATTGCGATAGAGCTTCATGGCCTTATACACGGGCGTCGCCGGTCCGGGAGCAGTCCAGCGTGTGGCGATGTCGAGCCCTTCCCGACCAAAAATGCCCAGGATGTCGGCCTGGGCGGTGGCGCCGTTCATTAGTTTCTCGCCGCCCCAGTTATATTCCGTAATGGCCAGGGGAGTGCCCGGATAATAGTAGCGGTTTACCCAGTCCCGCATCTGCGGGATGAGGGCCACCACGTTGTTGATCCAAGTCGGATCCTTGTAGTTTGTATCCCACAGGTCGCGGGTAGAACGGTTGCGGGCGAGTTCGACGGCGGTAGAATCCGAATCCGAATATTCGCCGCCCTGCGGATAGAAATGCAGACTGAATACGTCGATCGGGTGACCCGCGGCTTTCCACTGCGTCAGCAACCACGGAACATAATCCATGCCTTGTGTCTGCGTTTCCCGATCGGGCGTATGATCGAAGCCATGCGTCGCGGCGTATTGCTGGTCAAAACCACTGTAATGATAGCCGGCCCAGCCCCATTCTTCCGGCGCCACGATCAGTGCGTGTGGATCTGCATTTTTCACGGCGTTGGAATAGGTGGCGACCTTGGTGGCGATTTCGTCCGCATGGGCGCCGACAGGGCGGACATCCCGGTGGACGAGCTGCCAGACGCTGGGTTCGTTATCTAAAATATAATAACGGACGTCCTTCGTGTCGAATTTGGAGTTGAGCTGTCTTATCCTGACCTGCTGGTTCTCGGGATCATCCGGGGTCTGAGCGTCGTGCGGGTCGGTATTGGCGAGGGGGGTGCCGTCAGGTGCCATACCGTTCCCAGCCTGGAAAAAGTTCTTGCTGTCACTTTCCTGCTGAGGTCCATATTTGACGATCGAAAAGCTGGCGAGCCTTGAACGGTTCGGCCCGAGTTTCGCATTCCAGCCGATCATCGGAATCGTCAGCATCGGTATGGCGCCAGCCTTCAGCGAGATGGCGACAAACCGTGCTCCAAACTGGTCATTGATCGAAGCAGGGTCGCATGGCACGCTTTCGTAATACCAGTCCTTGCCCGTATTGCGGGCGTCGAGGCGCCAGTTATATGTCGAGGCGCTGTTGCCTCCCGAACGGTTTATGGGCGCGCGAAGGTCACGTAAGGTCTCCGTGGTGCCGAAATTGACCCCGTAGATCAGTGGACTGATCGGATGTTGGCCCATACTGGCGTCCACGGCGACCATGACGGCAAGCGGCGTGGCGGCGCGGCCCTCAGCAACGTGCAGGAGGCATGCTGCGAACAAGGCGACAGCAGCTTTGGGAAGCAGAGTGTCGGACATCACGGTGCCTCGAGAATATCGTGAATGCGTCTGGTGATGCGCTGGGGATATGAGCCCATGAACATCGCGGATTCCGGCGTTGCCCTCTGGAAATGCCGGACGGGTGCGGCAGGATCGCGTTTAGAGCGTAAGCGTACGCTACAGTCTGGCCGGGGAAATTGCCGGGTGGGTGCTTACTTTCTCATTGGCGTCTGCACTCCGTCAATTGATGCTGCTCCGGCGGTTGCAGGCTGCTGTTAATTTCTCGCAGATCGTCTTCGCCCCTTTGGGACCACAGATGCTGTCAGTCCGGATCGTCGAAACGTTAAGATATCCGTAGAATTTATTATGATTGTCGAGAATGCGTGGCGATTGTCGGGCGAACGGATCGCACGCCGAAAAGGGACCGTGCTGCTGGAAATAGGTATGGAAATGGCTGTGGTCCGAATAATCATTGTCCCAGCCGTAGGGTGAGTATCCATTCCATATCGAGTTGCCATCATACTGGTCGCAATTCAGGCACCCAAGAAATTCGCGATAAAGTGGGCCGGCATAGATCATCAGGCGCGGTTGCGTGACGACGTCCTGAGTCTGTGCGTTATCGGGTCGCAGCGTACAACATGACAATATAAAGAATATTGTTTTCCACACGCGCCTCATCTGCGTCCCTTTTACCTGCCGCACATGCGGCGCAGGCCCTTGAGGCCGCGCCGTACGATCGCGGAATAAAGTTCGGCCGTGCGCAGGCCAAGTGCCGCATGACGCTGATAGGGCTGCAATGAAATGGGAAAGTACGGGGACAATTTCTCTGCTACCGTCTGCGGCGAAATATAGGTGTTGCTTTGCACGACCGCAAACAACCCGTCGCTCTCCATCGCAAAATGATGCGCTGCGTTCCAGTCCTTCATTGAATCCTTGAACCAGACACTTTCCGTTGCATGAAGAGTCTTCTCTCCCGAACGGGCGCTGGTGTGGTACTGGTCCAGAAGACCTTCACGTTCGGCATTCAGCCAGTAAAGCGTATATTCGGTCCAGTCGATCGTATAATGGCTCAGAAGGACCCGCCGCCAGTCCGTCTGGTAGAGCTCTTCCAACCGTCCATGCAGGTTAAGACAGAGCGTACGTGACAGAATGGCCGGTGTCCACCATAGACCATTCCGCTCCAGGTGTGGGTCGAGTTGGAGAAGCTCCGCCGATGCGCGCCAGAAGGAAGGTTCGGCTGTACGCGGTTGGTAATGGGTCAGCGCCTTGCCGTCTATAATGATCGTATCGATATTGAACTTGTGCGTGGCAAAGCAATCGGGATCAAACACAATAAAGTATTCGGTTTCGATCAACGCGGGCGCATAGAGCTTGATGATCTGCTGGCGATGCCAGTTTCTGATTTGATGACGTCTTGAGAATTCCGAGAAAATACTGAAATGCAGCGACTCGTCTACAATTTCAATCGGAAAATCCGACCATGCCTTTGCGTATTTCTTTACGTCATCCAACTCGTCATGCGGCACGACCAGAACGAAACGCGCGAACATCTTGGGGGATGAGAAGTGGCGCAGTGACGAGAATAAGATGTCGCATCGTCCGATATTGTCGGCATAATGCCGCCCCCGGATCTTGAGCGGCAGAATCGCGCTGATATTCGACATGCTGTCGTTTCCAAACCGTTTGATTATAGGAAGCGGTAGATTCGATCCGGGATATAGCTCTTGCGATCCGTCAGTATGATCCCGGTAATCTGGCCGCCCGTTTCCTGAATCTGGGTTTTTATCCCCAGTGCGATTGGTTTGCGTGTTTTCTCCGCCCGGATGATCAGAAGTGTCGCGTCGGCCAGCCGCGCGTTTTCAACTCCCATGAAGGAACTTCTCGCCGGCGGTGCATGGATTATTACGTAATCGTATTTCTTCCGAAACAATGCGAACAGATTAGCCGCCTGCTGTGAGGTGAGGTGGAATGCAGGGTCGCGCAGGCGGCCTATGACGACTTCGTATCCTTCAACCGGCTCGAACACGAAGATATGCAGATGAGGGTCATCGTCCGGTATCGTCGCCCGATCCTGCTCCGGAGCGTCGTTAGTGACCCCCCAGACCAGCATTCCAGCTTCATTCGGCTGTCCGTAAAGCGGCACATCCTGAGTCGATGCCAGATCAATGATCAGAATCGGTCGGCTGGACCGTCGCACCAACTCTGTCGCCAGTCCTTGAATAACGCTGGCCAGCCCATCATTCTGATCAAAAGAGATCATCATGACCAGTTTCGTTTCGGCGTCGGAAATGGTGTCGATGGCGGTAATTGCCCGACCATACAGTAGCATGCTCGGCCGGTAGGGCGGAAGATCGGCGGCATCTTTTGTTCGCAATACTGTATTATGTACGATGGTATTTATCGTGCTCCACAGGATGGTATTTCTGCGAGGAGTCTTCTTCTCTTTCCACGGTGTGATCGGTGCGCTCAGGACTGGCAGCAGCAGGGCGCGTTCGACTTGTTCGGGACTGAGGAAGGTCTCTCTGAGGCTGGCTAATACCAACACGGTCAGAGCCGACGCCATTAGGCCCGAGATGATACTCGCGGCGATGAACATTCCGATAGGGTTGTTGCGATGCGCAGGCGGAACGGGGGCCTGGATGACGCGGACGTTGGTACTGCTGGCTGTGTCTGCCTGGATCTGGTCGATGCTTGCCAGATCCACCTGATGGGACAGGTTACGCAGGCTTTCCGTCAGGATCGTCCGATCCACGAACATTTGGCTCAGCTTGTTTGTCGCGCCGATCAATGTCTGCAACCCGGCCTCGGAGGCGACAAGCTGTGTCTGTAGTTCACGCTGCCGCGCGGCTTCACCCTTGATGTTGGAACTTACGACCGCGAGCCTGTCCTGAACCGTGTCGTAGAATGTATTATGGCCATAGCGCACGGCGCCCGTCAGATGCTGTTTCTGTTTTGCAATGGATGCGCTGACATCCTTGAGCTGCTGGTCGATCTGCCGTACGAAGGGCGAGAGTGGGAGATAGCGTGCGGCGAGATCGGCCCGTCTGGCCTCCAGCTGAAGCAATGAAAGCTGCATCGTGTCCAGTGTATGGGCCGCTTCCGTATTGTCGCGGAACAGCAGGATCGTGGATGACACGCTTTCGGCCGACTCCACGAGCGAGGCGAAGGTGCTGCGATCCTGGGCCAGTGCGTTGTCGTTCTCCAGCTTGCGTTGTTTCAGTAGATTGTGAAGCGCGATCGCATGGTTGATCTGGTCATCGATGTTGAGAAGGTCGTTCCGTTTCTGGAAGGCGACGATATCGACATTGAGCTTGTCCAGCTTCGCGCGCACCGCATCCCGTTGCGCGATCAGGGAAGAAGCGCGCCCGGAGGTAAAGATTGATGCGCGCTGATGAAAATATTCCGCAAGAAGCCGATTCAACATATCCGACGCGCGCTTCGGATTGGAATCAATATAGGAAATGGTAACGACGCTGGCAAGATCGTCCTGCTCAAGGTGGAAATGCCGTTCGAAATGATCCAGTTGGTCGTTGATCCGACTGGCGTTGGCTTCGGGGCCCAGCAACTCCGTAACGACGGCACGGTGCAGTTCCGGACTGTTGAGGATCTGCGCCTCGATGCTGACGAGCTGCCCTTCGATCGGTGCTGGTTCAGTGCCCCCGTTGGTGGCGTTGGACTGGCTGTAATATCCGGCGAACAATGTGAGCAGCCGTGCATCGGCACGATATGTCGGCGGTAAGAGCATCGTAACGATGAAACCGATCGCAACGACCCACAAGAACACCGTGACCGCGATTCTGCGGTAAAAAAAGAGGGTGTTGAGGTAATCCCTTGTCGTCATGTGACTGTAAGTAGCCGCGCCCTTTAGCCGATCCGGCCGCGCTCTAGTGGAAATAGCCATCTTCGGTATGCTGGCTCCCAGGGGAAATCTCGGGCGTGAAAAAACTATCGCGAGAGGATTACATTCCCCTTTAACAACGTGATCGGCCGCACTCAATAAAAAACATATAAAAATAGATACTTCCTCTGACTTCCGGCAGCCGCCTACAAGCCCGGATTCTGGACGGCAGCGAGAGGGAGAGAAGGTGAATGAGGGCCTTGTGCCTTGTGCCTTGTGGGGCAGGGGGGGGCGATCGGTCTGGGAGATTGTCTGTAAAGTCAACCTGCCGACGATCCCATGCGCATTCCCGGCGCACCGCTTCGATGCCTGAAAATACCGTCGGATGCGCCGCTGCGTGGCACATTGCTCTCAGCAGGCTGATTTTTTCAACAGCTTCTTGTTCATGATACAGGGCAGAATCTGACATAGTATCATGCAGCCATTTGGTATGTAGCGACATGACAGATTTATTTTGATACTTTTTTTGATATCTTTAGGAGGCTTGAGTTCTTGGGCTCAACCCCATAGATATGTCATGCGCGGCCTGATTGGACGCTTCATCTGGCTGCTGTGATCATGCCTTGGTGAAGGGTCAGGAGTTTCTCCACTTTGCGACGGATGCTCATAAACGTGTTTCGTGCCACCGGCTTTTTGGTATTTCTGTTTCTTGCCGCGTGCGCCGATTCACATTACGGGAAACATGTGGTCTTCACCGCCTGGGTCGATACGCCCAGCACGGCCTACAGAATCGTGCCGGGCGACGATCTTTCTGTTATCCTGCCGTTCAATCCGGAGCTGAACTACGAAGCTCCGGTGGCCCCTGACGGCGGCTGGACGATGCCTCTCGCCGGTACCGTTCGGGCGGGAGGTCTTACGGTGGAGCAAGTGAATCAAAACATCGACAAGGCGCTGTTGGTCAACGGTATTGCCGCCCATGCGTATGCCTCGGCGAGTGTGCGCAGTTTCGCCGGGCGTGTCTTTGTCGGTGGTCAGGTTAAGACGCCTGGTCCGGTCGCGATGCAGAGCGAGATGGATGTGCTGCAGGCCGTTTCGGCGGCTGGCGGTCTGCTGAATACTGCACGCACCAGGGCTATCGTGTTGATCCGCCGGGCGCCGGACGGGCGACCCATGCGGCGTGTCATCGATCTGGATGCGCTGACCAAAAATGCCGATCCGCAGCAGGTCGTGCTGCTACAGCCGTTTGATACGATCTTTGTGCCGCAATCCTCGATTGTTGAGGTTGATCAATGGGTTGAGCGCTATATCACGAAGATCGTACCCTTCAACCAGAGTATCAATTATAACATTGGTAGCGGAGCATTCTTTAAATAGTCATGGATGGGAATAACGCTTCGCCCTCTCATGAATATGGGGATTTGGCACGGGAGGCGTCTTTGCCGGCGTTTTTCGCTCCCGGTTCAGTCCGTATAAAGATCCTGTGCTGCCTGATCGCAGCGTTGCCCCTGTTTGGCGAAATATTTCATTATATGAGTGTAATACGTCCGCTGTGGGCGTTCTCCAAGCTGTTTCCGGCATTGTCGCTGCCTCTGTTGCTGCGTCTTGCCTATCATGAGCGCTTTCCCATGATGCGGCAGGTTCTGCTCAGCTTTGCCTGGCTCGTCATGATGCCAAGCATTGCGGCGATGTTCTATTTTCACGAGGGCTTTTTCACGAGTGTCACGGCGCAGGTGAAATTGCTACCGATACTGTATTTTTTTTCTTTTCTGGCGCTGCTTCTGTTCCTCCAGCCTACGCTGGCGGAGATCGCACGTGGGTTTATTATTCTCGGTGCTGCTACCGCTGGTATTCTGATTGTGCTCTGGGCGGTCATTCCTTCCAGCTGGTATAGTGGTCATTACGTTATAGGTACCGCGCCGTTGTTCAGTGCCGATAATCGAGGCCATCGTATCCGCATGCAGATGTATTTTGCGATTATTACGTTATTTTTCTGCTATCGACGTGCCTTTCTTGAGAGAAGACTTGATTACCTTCTTGGTGTTGCCATTATTTTTGTTGTGACGCTGATGATTGTAAGAACACGCGCCATGATTATCGGTTGCACGGGCGTCATGCTCATCAATGCCTTCTTTTGGGTACGCCCGCTGGCGCGGGTGCTGCTGCTGGTTTGTGCGCCGTTCATGCTGGTGGCCATGTTTTCGACCGGTTACCTTGCCTCGACTTTTAATACCTCGGCGAGTAGCGGTTTCGATATACGGTACATAACCGCGCAGAAGGCATCGAACTTTCTCGGAGATCATCCGGTACGCTGGATTTTTGGCGTCGGTACGCTCAGTCCGACGAGTAAGGACACTCTTATCGGCTATTTTCATCATTTCTTTTTCCTGGCGGATATCACGTGGCTGGGAATCGTCTTTGAGTATGGTTTGATCGGTGCGCTGATTTTTACATTGTTTGAATTTCGTGGAATATTGTTCTATTATCGCCTGCGGCAGAGGGTCGAAGATGATTTCCTGGGCGCATTGAATGATTATCTCATTTATGTCCTACTGATTTCCTTCTTTTATCCGCCTACGCTAACACCGGGTGAAACGGCGACGATATTGGCGATCTTCGCTTATGTCTGGCGTGCTGGTGGGTTTGATGGAGGCGTATCACCTAACCAAACTCGCTTGGCTACGAACGTGGCTGCCCCCGCGGGCGCGTAAATGCATGGAAACGCAAGCCAGAAAATGATGGCGAACCATTGGGCATGGATTGCTGATACGAAATCCACTTCTGACGCATCTGTTTGCCGAGGCAAAGAAGGCGTATCCAGGGGCTTGTGTGCGTAATATACAAAATGTAAATTTGATCTATATTCCGATACGGATCAATGACGACATATTCCACGCCGTATCCTGGTTAAAGGCTTGAACGGTATGTTGGTGCGCATGTCTCGATCACCCGTTTTATTGTTCGGCCTGTCCTTCAGCTTGCTGTCGGCCGCAGAAATCGCCCAGCTTATCGCCGAGCATATCAGGACGCCGGAAGAACGGGTTGGGCTGGTGGTCACGCCCAATATCCAGCATATCGCCCTGATGCAGACGAGTAACGAATTTCGACAGATCTGCGAGCGGGCCGAGATTTTGACCTGCGATGGTTTCCCGCTTTACTATTACGGACGTTGCCGCGGTCTGAAATTGCCGGGCAGGGTGACGGGCCGGGAGATAACCGAAGACCTGATATCGATGCCTTCGACATTGAAGAAACATCGTATTTTTGCCGTCGTAGATGGCGAACGGACAGGCCGGACTGTATCCGAGTGGGCGGGGGCGCACGGATTGGGGGAGGCCTTCGCTTATTATGTGCCGCCTGTCGGCTTTGAAGACGATGTGGTCGAATCGCGACATCTGGCGCAACGGATCGGGGATCATGGAACGACTCTGCTCTTCATGGGGGTCGGTGCTCCGCGCAGCGAACTCTTTGTCGGCAGGTATGAGGATGACCTGCCGCCCTGCTGGGCCTTGTGCATCGGGCAGTCTCTGATCGTCGCCCTGGGACTATTGCCCAAGCCTCCGATTATCGTCCAGCGTCTGAACCTGGAATGGTTCTGGCGGATTGTGCTGGAGCCCCGGCGTTTGGCAAAACGATATGTCTGGGCACTCTTCGAGTTCTTGATTACAATGTTCAAGGATCTTCTACGCTTTGGCTGATATATCCGAGCTCCAGGCGGAAGCATCATACCTCGCGGCGCGCATTTCGGCGTCACGTGCCCGAAGGACCGCATCGTTTCTGCGTGGCGGACTGCCGATACAGCGGAAGCGCGTCGTCATCGTCGGGGCCGGCGCCGATGGCGAGAAAGTGGCGGAGTGGCTCCGTCAGGCTCCGGATCGTTATGAGATTCTGGGAATCTTCGACGATCGGACCCGGGAACTGAATGAGGCTAAGCCGTCGGCGCAGTATCGGGGGAATCTCGACGATTTGCTGACTTTCTGTCGGCGGACTCTGCCCGACATCATTATTCTGTCCATATTTTCCCTGAGTCGGGAGCGGTTCCTGGGTATTTTTCAAAAGATACGGGTCCTGCCCGTCGATATTGATATCGCATTAAAAAAAGCGGGTTCCGATGATGAGAGGGCGTCGCCGGAAGCTGAATTTTCCATGTTTCTTATAGAAAAGCAGCCTCTATCCGGATTGGATTATGTTGTAAAATTTCTAGAAGATAGAGTTCTATCGATTTTGCTTCTTTTGATTTTGTCTCCCATTTTTGCAATTATTGCTATTCTGATCAAATGCGACAGCAAGGGGCCGATTTTCTTCGAACAGATGCGTTACGGGTTCAATTCGAATCCTATTCCGGTTCTCAAATTCCGCACGATGTATACGAACCTGTCGGATCCCACAGGCGTGCAGCAGACGGTCCGGGACGATCCACGTGTTACGCGGGTTGGCCGCTATCTGCGCCGCTATTCCTTGGATGAACTCCCCCAGTTATGGAATGTGCTGGCAGGGCAGATGTCGATTGTCGGTCCGCGCGCGCATGTCGCCTCTATGCGAGTGGGGGAGGGTATATATGAAGATTTGGTCAAGAACTATTTGATTCGACATAAGTTGAACCCGGGAATTACCGGACTTGCGCAGGTTAGGGGTTGCCGTGGTGAGGTAAGGACATTAAGAGATGCAAGAAGAAGATTGAGCTATGATATTTTTTATATAAATAATTGGTCTTTATTTCTCGATTTAAAAATAATTATGGAAACGATCTATATTGTCTTTTTTAAAAATGACGATACTTATTGATTTGAAATGAGGCCGGACGACTCTTTTGTCGTTGTGGCCTGCTGTCGGGCATTGCAGGATTTGTCGGGATTGAACTCCCAACGGGTGGAGGTCCGGGCGGGAATCGAACCCACATACGCGGATTTGCAGTCCGCTGCATCACCATTCTGCCACCGGACCCGACATGGTGCGTTGGCTATATCCACGCTCTTGCGGCGTTGGTCAAGCCGTTGTGTGCAGGGGGCCTGCTAGGCAGATGGCGCGCGGGGACATAAAACGGGCTCAGGCTAGGGAACCGCCCCAGGGAACCACCGATGATGGGGCCCGTGCCGTGGGTTACGTTGCGAAGGGAACGCCATGAACCAGTCCGCGCCTGGAGATGCCATCCTCGATTACGATGCCGCGCGGCAGCGGATGGTGGATGCCCAGATCCGCCCCGTGCAGATCAATGATCCGCGAATCGTCGCCGCCATGCGCGTGCTGCCGCGCGAATCCTGTGTCCCGGCTTCGCTGCGGGCCATCGCCTATGCCGACCAGAGCCTGGAGCTGGGCCACGGCCGGGTGCTGACCGAGCCGCGCATTGCCGGTCGCATGGTCCAGATCGCGGAGCCTGTGGCTGGACAGCGCGCGCTGGTGGTGGGGGCGGGGACCGGATACATCGCGGCCCTGCTGGCGCGTCTGGGCCTGAAGGTCGTGGCGCTGGAATCGGATTTGGCCCTGAGCGCGATCGGCAAGGCATTCTGTGCTGCCGAGGCGCCGGACGTGGTGTGGCGGGACGGCAAGCTGGCGGCGGGCGCGGCGGGCGATTCGCCGTTCGACCTGATCCTGATCGACGGCGCCGTGCGCGCGGTGCCGCCGGCCCTGGTAGATCAGCTTGCACCGCATGGCAGGATTGTCTGTGTGATCTGGCCCGAAGGTGGCGTGGCGGCGGCCAGCATCGGGGAAGCCTCCGCGACCGGGCTGGCGACGCGGCCTGTGTTCGATGTCGCGCTACCGCTGCTGCCCGAACTGGAACCGGCGCCGGCCTTTGCGTTCTGAAGCCTGACACCGTTTGATATATTCTTTACCTGGAAATGCGATACCGAACCCCGGGTAGCATTTCCGGGGAGAGACGAATGAAGCGCGGGTGCGGAATTGGGGCTGGGATGGCTGCCCTGTTGTGCAGTTCGGCCGCGTGGGCGCAGCGCTATGACGGCAGCGGGTCGCCGACCTTCGTCCCCCATACGTTGCAGGAGGCGTTGGCTGCGGCCTACCTGACCAACCCAACCTTGCAGAAGGAGCGCGCGACCCTGCGCGCGACTGACGAGCAGGTGCCCACCGCGCTGGCCGGCTGGCGGCCCACCGTGACCAGCAGTGCCGGCATGACTTATTTTTCCGGCGTCAGCACTATGGCGGCGCAGAACGGCTATGCCGGTTACAGCCGCAAATATGATGTCCCCGGCTATACGGCCGGGGTCACGATCTCGCAGCCGCTCTATTCCGGCGGGCGGACCACGGCCAGCACCCATAAGGCGGTCAATGCCGTGATGGCCGAGCGGGCGCAGTTGATCGCGACCGAACAGCAGGTCTTCAGCGACGTGGTCAGCGCCTATGTCGGCGTGATCGAGAACGAGCAATTGCTGCAGCTCAACATCAATAACGAAAAAGTGCTGCAGGAACAGCTGCGTGCGACCTCGGAGCGATTCCGGGTCGGCGAGATTACAAGGACCGATGTGGCCCAGGCCGAGGCCGCGCTGGCCAGCGCCCGTGCCTCCCGCCAGGAGGCCGAAGGCACGTTGCAGACGGCCCAGGCGACCTATGCCCAGGTCATCGGCATGTCGCCGCCGCCCAATCTGGTGCCGCCGCAGCCGCTGGTGCTGCCGGCGCGTTCGCAGAACGAGGCGATCGCCCAGGCGGTGCAGAACAATCCGAACGTCATCGGCGCCCTGTTTACCGAGGCATCGCAGAAGGATGCGGTCGGCGTGGCCATGGCCGCGATCATGCCCCAGATCTCGGCCGAGGCGAGCTACGAGCACGGGCTCAACCAGAGCAGCGGCCGCTCTCTGATGGATGACAAATATGCGACGGTGAATGTTCAGTTCCCGCTCTATCAGGGCGGGTCGGAATATGCGGCCGTGCGGCAGGCGCGTCAGCAGGTATCCGAGGCGCATCGCGCGGTGGATATCGCGCGCCGTGCGGCGATGCAGCTTGCCTCGTCGAACTGGCAGCAGCTGGTGGCCTATACGGCGGCGATCAAGAGCAACCGGATCGCCATTGAATCGAACATCGTCGCCCTGGACGGTGTCGAACGTCAGGCGATCGTCGGCACCAGTACGACGCTGGAAGTGTTGCAGCAGCAGCAGACCCTGCTTCAGGCACAGGTGGCGCTGGTGCAGAGCCTGAGCAATCTTGTGACCGCATCCTATGGGGTGGCGGCCGCCATCGGCCGGCTGACGGCGCAGGATCTGAAGCTGGATGTGCCGCGCTATGACGAGACCGCCTATTACAAGGCGGTCAAGGACCGGCTATGGGGAATAAGCGATCAGGCGGAGAACCAGCCGGGGCGTTGACGTCATTCCGGCCTCTGCCGGGCAACGGTGACCAGGGGGCGAAATGACCAGGACGGTGTGCCGAAGCATGGTCTTGCTGGTACTCGTGATGCCGGCGGCCCCGGATGCGGTTGCCGCGCGGCCCGCCCATCGCCCCTTCGATACCAATATCTATGTCGCCATTCCGTCGCAGGCTGCCGCGCCGGCTTCATCGTCCGTCACGACCACGATGCTGCCGGATGGTGGGGGAGAGCGGCTGGATGTCGTGGGCAAACGGACGGCTTACGCAGCGGCTCCGGTGCCCGATTATCAGGTCCGCAAGCCGGCCGGGGACGATGATTTCGGCATTCCGCTCGGCCCGCTGGGGAAATTCCGTCTGGGTGGTGACCCCGACCCGCATCATGACCCGGTGACGGGGACCTATCTGGCGCCGTTCGGCGAGGCGTATGAGGGATCGAGCCCCCTGATGACCCGCTGACGCCATTCCCGCCTGCGCGGCGTTTCTTTCGGGACGAAGTTCGCTATAAGCGGCGGACCGGAGGGGGTGGCCCTGTCCGGGCCATCTTCCTTCATGCTCAGGTCTGGTTTTGCGATGCTGAACAAGTCTTTCTCGCCCGGCGAGATCGAACCCGCCCTCTATGCGGAATGGGAGCGCGAAGGTGCGTTCTCGGCCGCGCCGGGCAGCAGCGCGCAGCCTTATACGATCATGATCCCGCCGCCGAACGTCACCGGCACGCTGCATGTGGGCCATGCGCTGACCATGACGTTGCAGGACACGCTGATCCGCTGGCGGCGGATGCAGGGCCGCGACACGCTGTGGCAGCCGGGCACCGACCATGCCGGCATCGCCACCCAGATGGTGGTGGAGCGCACCTTGCAGAAGGAAGGCACCAGCCGGCAGGCGCTGGGGCGCGAGGCCTTCGAACAGCGTGTGTGGCAGTGGAAGGGTGAATCCGGCGGCGGCATTACGACCCAGCTTCGCCGCCTGGGCGCCTCGCTCGACTGGCCGCGCGAGCGCTTCACCATGGATGAGGGCCTGTCCAAGGCGGTGCTGGAGGTGTTCGTCACCCTGTATCGCGAGGGGCTGATCTATCGTGACCGGCGGCTGGTGAACTGGGACCCGGCCTTCCGCTCGGCGATTTCGGACCTCGAGGTCGATAACCGCGAGGTGCAGGGCAGCCTTTGGTATATCCGCTATCCGGTTGCCGACGATGCGGAAGGGCGGACCATTACGGTTGCGACCACGCGCCCCGAGACGCTGCTGGGTGACATGGCGGTGGCCGTGCATCCGGAGGATGAACGCTATACCGACCTGATTGGCCGGTCGGTCGTCCTGCCGCTGACCGGGCGGCGGATTCCCATCGTGGCCGACAGCTATTCCGACCCCGAGAAGGGCAGCGGCGCGGTGAAGATCACGCCCGCGCATGATTTCAACGATTTCGAGGTCGGGCGCCGGCACAGCCTGGCGATGCCCAGCGTGCTGGATGAAGACGCGCGGGTGACGCTGGCCGAGATTACCGACGATCTGCACGCGGTGGAGGGGCTGGCGGACCCGGCCTTCACGCGCGGGCTCGAAGGCCTGGGGCGTGACGAGGCGCGCAAGGCGGTGGTGGCCGAACTGGAGCGGCTGGGCTGGCTGGAGAAGATCGAGCCGCACCGCAACCAGGTGCCGCATGCCGAGCGCAGCGGCGCGGTGGTCGAGCCGCGCCTGACCACGCAGTGGTATTGCGATGCCGCGACCCTGGCCGGCCCCGCCATTGCGGCGGTGGAGACGGGGCAGGTGCGTTTTGTGCCGCAGCAGTGGGAGAACACGTTCTTCGCCTGGATGCGCGATATCCAGCCCTGGTGCATCAGCCGCCAGCTCTGGTGGGGGCATCGCATTCCGGCCTGGTACGGGCCGGACGGGCATGTCTTCGTGGCGCATGACGAGGCCCAGGCCCAGGCCGAGGCCCGGGCGCATTACGGGCGGGACGAGGTGCTGACCCGCGACGAGGACGTGCTGGATACGTGGTTCTCGTCCGCGCTGTGGCCGTTCTCGACGCTTGGCTGGCCGGAGAAGACGGCGGACCTGGCACGCTACTACCCGACCGACGTGCTGGTGACGGGCTTCGACATCATCTTCTTCTGGGTGGCCCGGATGATGATGATGGGCCTGCATTTCATGAAGGATGTGCCGTTCCGCACTGTCTTCATCCACGGGCTGGTGCGCGACGAGCGCGGCCAGAAAATGTCAAAGAGCAAGGGCAACGGCATCGATCCGCTCGACATGATCGAGCAGTACGGTGCCGACGCCATGCGCTTTACCGTGTGTGCGCTGACCGGGCTGGGGCGTGACGTCAAGCTGGGCCAGAAGCGGATCGAGGAATACCGGTCGTTCGTGACCAAGATCTGGAATGCCGCGCGCTTCTGCGAAATGAATGGCGTGGCCCCGGTTGCGGATTTCCGGCCCGAGAGCGTGACCTCGCCGCTGGGCCGCTGGCTGCTGGACGAGGCCGCGCGTGCGGCGGCCGATGCCGATGCGGCGCTCGAGGCCTATCGTTTCGACGAATATGCCGCTGTTTGTTATCGGTTCGTCTGGAACTGCTTCTGCGACTGGTTCCTGGAATTCGCCAAGCCGATCTTTACCGGTTCGGATGAGGCCCTGGCGGCCGAAATCCGGGCGGTGGCGGCGCATGTGCTGGGGCTGATCCTGCGGCTGTTGCAGCCGGTGATGCCCTTTGTGACCGACGAATTGTGGGTGCAGTTCGGCTTCGGCGCGCGTGGCAGCCTGATGACGGCGCCGTGGCCGGTGCCCGCGCGCCCGGCGGATGCGGCTGAAGCGGTGGCGGAACTGGACTGGGTGATCCGCTTCATCTCCGCGATCCGGACCGTGCGGGCGGAAATGAACGTGCCGCCCTCGCGCCTGGCGCTGGTGCTGCTGCGCGATGCCGATGCCCGGACCGTCGAGCGGGCGACCCGCTGGGTGGAGGCGATCGGCCGCATGGCGCGCGTATCGGCGGTCGAGCCGCTGACCGGCGAGATGCCGCGTGGTGCCGCCCAGCTTGTGGTGGACGAGGCGACGCTGGTGATTCCGCTGGCGGGCATCATCGATCTGGACCAGGAGCGGCAGCGGCTGGAGAAGGAGCGCGGCCGGCTGGATGGGGAGATCGTGAAGGTCGAGCGCAAGCTGGGCAACGCGGATTTCGTCGCCCGCGCCAAGCCTGAGGTTGTCGAGGAAAATCGCGAGCGGCTGGCGCAGTTCCGGGACGAGCGCGTGCGTGTGGAGGCGGCGCTGGGATACCTCGCCTGAGGCTAATCGAAAGACGCGTCGGATTGGCGTCCGGCGTGCATGTTTGGTCAGGCTTTGAGGGTGGTCACGTTCCCTCCATCACGATCGCTTCTCTTTCAATCCCTATCGGGGCATCACATCTTCGAACGGTGCGGTGCGAATCCGCAGCAGGAGAGATGAGATGACGAACGGAACGACGGGGCGTGACCCATCCTGGCAGACCGCCTATCTGGCGGGTGGCTGCTTCTGGTGTACCGAAGCCGCCTTGCGCGAACTGGCGGGGATCGAGGACGTGACGCCCGGCTATGCCGGCGGTGATGTCCCGAACCCGAGCTATGAGCAGGTATGCACCGGCCGGACCGGTCATGCCGAACTTGTCCGCGTGACGTTTGACCCGAACGTGCTGTCCTATGCCGATCTGTTGCGGATCTTCTTCACGATTCACGATCCGACGACCCTGAACCGGCAGGGGGAGGATGTCGGCACGCAATATCGCTCGGTCATCTTCTACGCGACGCCGGAGCAGGAGCGGGTGGCGCGTGAGGTGCGGGACGAGATCACGGCGGCGCAAGTGTGGCCCGATCCGATCGTGACCGAGATCCAGAAGCTGACGCAGTTCTACGAGGCCGAGGCCTATCACCACGATTATTTCGCCAAGCACCCGGAGCGCGGTTATTGCGCGGCGGTGATCGCGCCCAAGGTGGCGAAGGTGCGGCGGGTTTTCTACGACCGGCTGGCGCTGGCCCGGCAGTAACGGCGGGTCATTCAGTCTCGTCGTCCAGAAAGAGCTGGTCCGCTTCCTCGTCGTAATCGAACAGTTCGGCGTAGCGGGCCCAGCCGATCAGGGTTTGCAGGGTCTGTTTGGCATAGTCGGGGGACATGCTGTCTTCCAGTTCCTCGCGGAACCGCTGGGCGCTGGCGCGGTGGTTCGGCCGTTCGTCCAGCACGGAGCGGATCACACGCACCAGCGGGACGTTGTGCAGCAGGCTGTGCCAGAGGATCTGCCGCCGTTCGTCGTGGCTGCTCTGGACGAAGCGGGCGCCTTCGGCCGTCAGCAGGATGTCGCCATCCTCCAGTTCGGCGAATTCCAGCAATTGGAGCGATTCGCCCAGCGGGAACAGATCGTCCAGCGCCAGTTGCAGGCGCGAGGCGAGGAGCGGCAGGTCGGCGCGCCCGTCCAGCGGATCGGCGGCCAGGGTTTCCATCATGCCGACCATCGTATTCATCGGCAGTTCGGGCAGGGCGACCTGGATCGGTGCCGTGGCCTGCGGCGCGGCCTCGCCGACGGGGAGTTCGGCCTCGGATACGATCGGTGCCCGGCGGGTCATCAGGGCGTAGATCTGGTCGACCAGTTGACGGAAGGCCGGGTCCTCGCGGTTGCGGGGGTGGGCGAAGGGAACGGCGAGTTCGTGCGCCACGCGGCCCGGATTGGAGGAAAAGACCAGGATGCGGTCGCACATCAGCACCGCTTCCTCGATATTGTGGGTGACCAGCAGCATGGATTTGACCGGCAGCTTGCGCTCGGCCCACAGCTCGATCAGGTCGGTGCGGAGGTTTTCCGCCGTCAGCACGTCCAGCGCCGAGAAGGGCTCGTCCATCAGCAGCAGGTCGGGCTGGACCACCAGCGCCCGCGCCAGCCCCACGCGCTGGCGCATGCCGCCCGACAATTCCTTGGGATAGGCGTTTTCGTAGCCGCCCAGGCCGATCAGGTCGATCGCATCCTCGGCCAGACGGTCGCGCTCGGCGGCGGCGATGCCCTTGGCCTCCAGCCCCAGTTCCACATTCTTCTGCACGCTCAGCCAGGGGAACAGGGCGAAGGACTGGAATACCATCGCAATGCCGGGCACCGGTCCCGAGACCGGGTTGCCCTTCCACAGGATGCTGCCCTCGGTGGGGGGCAGCAGGCCGGCCACGATGCGCAGCAGCGTCGATTTGCCCGACCCCGACCGGCCCAGAAGGCCGACGATCTCGCCCGAGCGCAGGGTCAGGTTCACGTCGTCCAGCACCACCAGGTCGGCGGCGCCGCCCTTGTGATAGGCCTGGCGGCAGCCGGTGACGCGGATCAGCTCTTCCTGATCTTCGATCTGGGAGGAAGGCGAGAGGGTCATGGCGCGGTCCCGAACGGTGATCAGACGAAGGCGAAGTGGCGGCGGGCGTAATCGGCCAGCGGGCGCCACACCGCGCGATTGAACAGCAGAACGAACGCCGCCATGACCGTCATGCCCAGCCCGACATGGGCGGTGTCGCCGGCGACCGTGGCGCGGGCGATATAGGCCCCCAGCCCGTGGGCGGCCAGATGGTCGTCGCCCCAGCTTGCGACTTCGGCGGCGATGGCGGCGTTCCACGCGCCGCCGGAGGCGGTGATGGCCCCGGTGATGTAATGCGGCAGAATGCCCGGCAGGGCGACCCGCAGCCACCAGAGCGGGCCGCGCACCTGCAGGCTGCGCGCGACCTCCAGCAGGTCGGCGGGAAAGGAGGACGCGGCGGCCACGACGTTGAACAGGATATACCACTGCGTGCCCAGGATCATCAGCGGGGTCAGCCAGATATCGCTGCTGAGACGGAAATGGACGATCAGCACGACGAAGATCGGGAAGAAGAGATTGGCCGGGAATGCGGCCATGAACTGGGCGACGAACTGCGTGCGTCGGGCGCGCACCGGATCGAGCCCCAGCCAGATGCCCGCCGGTACCCAGACCAGCGAGGCCAGCAGCACCATGGCGACCACCCGCAGCAGCGTCAGCCCGCCCAGCCCGACGACATGCAGCAGTTCGGGCAGCGAGAAGGTGGCGCGCGCGTAGATCCATACCTGCCACAGGGCAAGCAGGCTCAGCCCGGCCAGCAGGACGCTCCATCCCAGATCGAGCAGGCGGGACGGCAGGGCGATACCGCGCCGTGCCTCGTGCGGGCGGCGGCCGAGGGGCAGGCCGCCGATGGCGGTCAGGCCCTCGCCGATGGTATCGGTGATACGGCGCAGCAGGGCCGTGCGGCGCAGCAGCACCAGCATCCAGGGATCGGAGGCCGGCGCGGCATCGGACGACGCTGTGCCGAAGCGCGCGGACCAGGCGACCAGCGGCCGGAAGAACAGTTGGTCATAGGCCAGGATCACCACCAGCATCGTCAGGATGGCGTAGAGAACCGCCCACAGATTGCGCTGCGCGATGGCGGTGCCGACATAGGAGCCGATGCCGGGGAGCAGGATGTCAGTGTTCCCGACCGTGATCGTCTCGGAATAGACCACCATGAACCAGCCGCCGGACATCGAGACCATGGCGTTCCACACCAGGCCTGGCACGGCGAAGGGCACATCCAACCGCCAGAATTTCTGCCATGCCGTCAGGCCGAAGCCGCGCGCGACCTCTTCCAGGTCCGGCGGCACGGCGCGCAGCGACTGGTACATGCTGAAGGCCATGTTCCAGGCCTGGCTGGTGAAGATGGTGAAGATCGCCGCCAGTTCCGCCCCCAGGATGCGCCCCGGGAACAGGCCCATGAAGAAGACGACCGTGAAGGTGAGGAACCCCAGGATCGGCACCGATTGCAGCACGTCCAGCACCGGCACCAGGATCAGCGCGGCGCGGCGGCTCTTGGCGGCCCAGACCGCATAGGTGAAGGTGAACAGCAGCGACGCGCCAAGGGCCGCGAACATGCGCATGGTCGTGCGCACCGCGTAGCCGGGCAGCCAGGCGGGATCGAGATGGATCACGGCGGCATTCGGCGCCGTGATGGGCGCCAGCATGTGGCGCCCGGCCGTGGCCAGCAGCACGGCCAGCCCCAGCATGCACAGCAGGGCGGCCAGATCGAACAGGTTGGGCCGGCTGTCGCGGGATAAAAAGGCGGGAAGCCAACGCGCCGTCATGACCCTCTTTCCTGTCTGCCCAATGCCTCCGGCCCGTCAGGCGGTGCCGGTGCTGCCGAAGCCGCCGGACGCGCGGGCGGTTTCGTCCAGGTTCTCGGCCTCCTGCCACGCGACGCGGACCACCGGGGCCAGCACGGCCTGGGCAATACGCATGCCGCGCGTGATCGCCAGCGGCGCGTCACCCGTGTTGAGCAGGATGATGCCGATTTCCCCGCGATAATCCTCGTCGATCGTGCCGGGCGTGTTGGGCAGGGTGATGCCGTGCTTCAGCGCCAGGCCGGAGCGGGGGCGGATCTGCAATTCATAACCGGGGGGTAGGGCGACGCACAGGCCGGTGGGCACCAGCATGCGGGCGCCGGGTGCCAGTTCGACCGGTTCCTTTACCGCCGCCAGCAGGTCCATGCCGGCGGCGCCCGCGGTGGCGTAGCCGGGCAGCGGCAGGTCGGCCGCGTGGGGCAGGCGGCGGACGGCGACGGAAACGATGGGGGCGGTCATGAAATACTCCGGCCAGAAGAGAAATCGGGGGTGAAGAAGGTGGCGATGCGGTCGGCCAGATGGGTGGCCACGTCCTGCTTGCCCATGCGGGGCCACTGTTCGGCGCCCTCGCCGGTGATCAGGACGATCTCGTTTTCCATGCCGCCCATGATGCCGGTTTCCGGCCGTACGTCATTGGCGACGATCCAGTCGCAGCCCTTGGCCAGCCGCTTGGCCGCCGCGTGCTGCGCGACCGTGTCGGTTTCGGCGGCAAAGCCGATCACCAGTGCCGGGCGGTTGGCGCCGGGGGCGGACAGTTCGGCCAGGATATCGGGGTTGGGGACCAGCGTGAGTGCCGGGGGCGGGGCGCCGGCCGTCTTCTTGATCTTGCTGGTCGCTTCCGCCGCCACGTGCCAGTCGGCGACGGCGGCGGCGCAGACGGCGATGTCGCAGGGCAGGGCATCGCGGCAGGCGGCCAGCATCTGCCTGGCTGTTTCGACCCGGCGCAGGGTGATACCCTTGGGCGGGGGCAGGTCGACCGGCCCGCTGACCAGCGTGACCCGCGCGCCGAGGGCGGCGAGCGCCTGGGCGACCTCGTAGCCCTGGCGGCCGGAGGACCGGTTGGCGAGGTAGCGCACCGGGTCGATCGGCTCGTGGGTCGGGCCGGCGGTGACCAGCGCGTGGCGGCCGGCGAGCGGGCCGGTGGCGGGGACGACGGGGGCCGGGCCGGGGAGGTGGTGGAAAATCGCCTCGGCGATCACGGGCGGTTCGGCCAGGCGGCCGGGGCCGGTCTCGTTGCAGGCCATCAGCCCGATTTCGGGGCCGACCACCATGACGCCGCGCGCGCGCAGGGTGGCCAGATTGGCCTGGGTGGCGGGGTGGTCCCACATGCGTACATTCATCGCGGGGGCGATCAGGACCGGCTTGTCGGTGGCCAGCAGCAGCGTGCTGGCCAGGTCGTCGGCCAGTCCGGCGGCCATGCGGGCCATGATGTCGGCCGTGGCCGGGCAGACCACCAGCAGGTCGCCGGACCGCGAGAGCGCGATATGGCCCATCTCGTTCTCGTCGGTCAGCGAGAACAGGTCCTCATACACTTTCTCGCCGGTCAGGGCCTGGAGGCTGAGCGGGGTGACGAACTGTTTGCCTGCCGCCGTCAGCACCGTGCGGACACGCAGGCCTGCGCCCGTGAGCAGGCGGATGAGTTCGAGCGTCTTGTAGGCGGCGATTCCCCCGCAGACGATCAGCAGGACCGTGCGGCCGCCGACCGGGGCAGGGGCGGCTTGCATCGTCAGATCCGCCAGCCGGAATGGATGGCCGCGATGCCGCCCGAGAGGTTGCGGACCGTCACATGCTCCAGCCCCGCGTTGCGCATCATGGTGGCCAGGGTCTCCTGGTCGGGGAACATGCGGATGCTCTCGGCCAGATACTGGTAGCTCTCGCGGTCGCCGGCGATGGCCGCGCCCATGCGGGGCAGCACATGGAACGACCAGGCGTCATAGATCGGCGACAGGGCCGCGATCTGCACGCGGGAGAATTCGAGGCACAGGAAGCGCCCGCCCGGGCGCAGCACGCGCCGTGCCTCGCGCAGGACGGCGTCCTTGTCGGTGCAGTTGCGCAGGCCGAAGGCGATCGTGACCCGGTCGACCGAGCGGTCGGGGAGGGGAATGGCCTCGGCATCCATCACCGCGAAATTCAGGCTGGAAATCAGCCCGCGCTCCAGCGCCCGCCCGCGCCCGACGGACAGCATGCTGGCATTGATGTCGGACAGGATGGCCCGGCCGCCGCCGGCGCGCAGCCAGCCGAACGAGATGTCGCCCGTGCCGCCCGCCAGGTCCAGCAGCGTGAGGTCCGGATGGGCGCCCAGCTCGGTCACGAAGATTTTCTTCCAGGCCCGGTGGATGCCCAGCGACATCACGTCGTTCATGATGTCGTAGCGGGTGGCGACACTGTCGAACACGGCGCGCACCATGGGCTTCTTCTCGGCCAGGGGCACGTCGCGGAAGCCGAAATCGGTCGTCTCCGCGCCGGAGGGGGGGGCGACGGCGGCGGCGTCGATGGCGGAGGGCGTGGTATTGTCGGTCATGGTTCAGGGATATAACCTCAGATCCACTCATGCCGGAACTCCCTGAAGTCGAAACAGTGATGCGTGGGATGCGGTTGCATCTCGACGGGAAGACGATCGCCCGGGTGGCGGTGCGTCGGGACGGCATGCGCACGCCCTTTCCGGCCGACCTGGCCAGCCGGCTGGAAGGCGCGCGGATCAGCGGTTTTGCCCGCCGTGGGAAATATATCCTGATGCGGCTGAACCGGGGTGAGACCATGCTGCTGCATCTGGGCATGTCCGGGCGGGTGCTGCTGTCGCGGCCCGGCCAGGCGCCGAAGCCCGACCGGCACGAGCATCTGTCGTTCGAAACCACGGACGGCACGCATTTCGGCCTGATCGACCCCAGGCGCTTCGGTACCGTGGACCTGATGCCCACGGTGGACGAGGAAAAACACCGTCTGCTGGCCCGACTCGGGCCCGAGCCGCTGGGGAACGGATTTTCGCAGGACTGGCTGCATCATGCCCTGGCGCGGCGGCGGACCTCGATCAAGGCGGCGCTGATGGACCAGTCGGTGGTGGCGGGGATTGGTAACATCTACGCGTCCGAGGCCCTGTTCCGTGCCGCGATCCATCCGGCCCGGATGGCCTGCGGGCTGGATGGGCCCGAGGAGGCGCGCCTGGTCGAGGCGATCCGCGCGGTGCTGGAGGAAGCGATCGCGGCCGGTGGATCAAGCCTGCGCGACTATGCCCAGCCGGATGGGGAATTGGGCTATTTCCAGCATGCCTGGCGTGTCTATGGCCGTGCGGGGCAGGGGTGCCCGGATTGCCCCGGTGGCAAGGCCTGCGGCGGCGTGGTGCGGATCGAGCAGGCGGGGCGCTCGACCTTCTTCTGCCCTCTGCGCCAGGTCCTTCCGGCCGGTGCGCCGACGGTGGCCGGATGATCGGCATGGCGGTATTTCCAGCCGTGCGGAAGAGTTGTCTTGACGGGGGTGGAAGGCTTGGACTAGATCGCCACCCTGATCTGGATGTCCGAGGCCTGCTGGCGACGGACCTCGTAACCATATTTTTTGAACTGAGAACCATGGCGAACACTGCTTCCGCGCGTAAGCGCATCCGTCAGAACGAGCGCCGCAACGCGCGCAACACGGCGCGCGTCTCGCGCATGCGCACCTTCGTGAAGAAGGTCGAGGCGGCGATTGCCTCGGGCAACAAGGAAGAGGCGACCAGCGCCCTGCGCGCGGCCCAGCCGGAAATGCAGCGCGCCTCGGGCAAGGGTGTGATCCACGCCAACACCGTTTCCCGCAAGATTTCGCGTCTGTCGGCCCGTATCAAGGCCCTCGTCGCCGCCTGATCGGCCGCGCCGGCCGGTATTGCTTAAAATCCGGCAAATAGACGTACAGAACTAGGCAGAAGGTCGTTTCTCTCGTTCAAGGAGAGGGGCGGCCTTTGCTTTTATTGTGCAGGTTCCACCTGACTGCTTCAGGTTGTGGTGACTGGTCGTGTTGCGCGTGGCGCGGGATTTTCCCGCCCCGCCGCCCCAGTTTTCCGTTGCCTCGGTCGGGTCGGTGACCTATCTTCGGCTTCTTCATTTCGTGACGACTGAGCAGGACACAGTGGCCGCGCCTTTTTCGGTGTCGGGCAAGGGGAGGCGTGTTCTCCTTGCGTGACGACTGGTGGCGGGTGGATTGCGCGGGCGTTCGGCATGAGGGGGACGGAAAACGTAGGGATGGATCTTTCCGCATCGCGGGGAGGTTACCGTCTCCAGGGGGGCCGGGATTGAGCATGACGGGCGAACTGAGTGGATATGATGCCGTCGCGGAAGCCCGCTCGGTCCGGAACGTCCTGGACATCCACTGGTCGCGGATCTGTTCACGCCTTCAGGCCGAGGTGGGCGAGGTCGAGTATCGCACCTGGCTGAAACAGATCAGCATCGGCCCGGTCGATGGCGACGAGATCACGCTCAATCTGCCCACACGCTTCCTGCGCGACTGGGTGCGCACGCAGTATGGCGACCGGCTGAGCGCGCTGTGGAATGCCGAGCTGCCGTCGATCCGCCGCGTGGAATTGCAGGTGGGCCGGCCCGATCCGGTTGTCGAGCCCGAGGGTGCATCGGGTGACGAGGCTGGTTCGGCCGACGTTGCGCCTGTCGCCGGCACGGTGGACGAGCGGGTGGCCGAGGCGCGGAGCGAACTGAGCCGTCACGACCTGGCCGCGCCGCTGGACCCGCGCTTCACCTTCGATACGTTCGTGGTCGGCAAGCCGAACGAATTTGCCTATGCCTGCGCCCGCCGGGTGGCGGAGCGGCCCTCCAGCCCCGGCTTCAATCCACTGTTCCTGTATGGTGGCGTGGGGTTGGGCAAGACGCATCTGATGCATGCCATCGGCTCGGAACTGACGCGGGGCGGCAAGGTCTCGGTCGCTTATATGTCGGCCGAGAAGTTCATGTACCGCTTCATCGCCGCGATCCGCTCGCAATCGACGATGGAGTTCAAGGAGCAGTTGCGGTCGGTCGACGTGCTGATGATCGACGATCTGCAGTTCCTGATCGGCAAGGACAACACGCAGGAAGAATTCTTCCATACGTTCAACGCACTGGTCGATGCCGGGCGGCAGATCGTCGTGTCGGCCGACAAGTCGCCGTCCGACCTGTCGGGTCTGGAAGACCGGCTGCGCACGCGTCTGGGCTGCGGCATGGTGGCCGATATCCACGCCACGACCTTCGAATTGCGGATCTCGATCCTGGAATCGAAGGCAGCGGCGTCGGGTGTGCCGGTGCCGGCCAAGGTGCTGGAATTCCTGGCGCACAAGATCACGTCGAACGTGCGTGAGCTGGAAGGAGCGCTGAACCGCCTGATTGCCCATGCCAACCTGTTCGGCCGGCCGGTGACGCTGGAAGCGACGCAGGATGTTCTGCACGATATCCTCAAGGCTCATGACCGGCGGGTGACGATCGAGGAAATCCAGCGCAAGGTGGCCGAGCACTGGAATATCCGGCTGACCGACATGTCCTCGGCTCGGCGCGCCCGCGCGGTGGCGCGCCCCCGGCAGGTTGCCATGTATCTGGCCAAGCAGCTGACCAGCCGGTCCCTGCCGGAGATCGGGCGCAAGTTCGGAAACCGCGATCATACGACCGTCATGCATGCCGTGGCGCGGGTGACCGAACTGATGGAGCGGGACAGCGCGTTTGCCGAAGACGTTGAACTGCTGCGCCGCATGCTGGAAAGCTGAGGGGCGGGTTCCAACCGGCCTGTATGGCGTTGCAGCCCACTGGGCCTTTGCGCCCCCTGCGCGGGCTGCTAGAATCACAGGACCGAAGGTCATATCTGGCGGTCCGGGCGTATGGCCGGGGCGGCCATGATCCCGGTGGCGAACGCCGGGCAAGGAGAGTCTGTACCTATGAAGCTGAAGGCTGACCGCGCGACGTTGCTGAAGGCTCTGGCGCATATCCAGAGCGTCGCCGAGAAGCGGAATACCATTCCGATTCTCGCCAACGTCCTGATCAATGTCGCGGATGGTCGGCTGACGCTGACGGCGACCGACATGGAAATCGCGGTGGTCGAGGAAATCGGCGCCGAGACCGCCCGCAATGGTGCGGTGACCGCGCCCGCCGCCGTGCTGCACGAGATCGTCCGCAAGCTGCCCGATGGGGTGGCGGTCGAGCTGGATCACGCGGGTGGCGATGCGCCGCTGGCCCTGCGGGCGGGGCGTTACACCACCAGCCTGAATGTGCTGGATGTGGACGATTTCCCGTCGATGACGGCGGGCACGCTGCCCAACCATTTCACGGTGCCGGCGGCGGTGCTGCGCGGGCTGATCGACCGCACGCGTTTCGCGATCTCGACCGAGGAGACGCGGTACTATCTCAACGGCATCTACCTGCATGTCGCGGCGGGGGACACCGGACCGATGCTGCGCGCGGTGGCGACCGACGGCCACCGCCTGGCGCGGGTCGAGACGGAGGTTCCCTCGGGGGCCGAGGAGATGCCGGGCGTGATCGTGCCGCGCAAGACCATCGCCGAGTTGCGCAAGCTGCTCGACGAGGGGGCGGAAGACGTGGTGGTCGGCCTGTCCGATACCCGCATCCAGTTCTCGGTCGGGCCGGTTACGCTGACCTCGAAGCTGATCGACGGCACGTTCCCGGAATATGACCGCGTGATCCCGCGTGGCAACGACCGGATCCTGCGTGTGGGCAAGAAGGATTTCTCCGATGCCGTGGCGCGTGTCGCCGCGATCAGCCAGGAGCGTTCGCGCCCCGTCAAGCTGTCGATCGGCCGCAACCTCCTGACGCTTTCGGCCGTCAGCCCCGACCAGGGAACGGCGAAGGAGGAACTGGACGAAAACCATGTGACCTATGACGCCGAACCGATGGAGATCGGCTTCCAGGCCCGCTATCTGAACGACATCACCGATCAGATCGAGCGCGACGTGGAATTCGCCTTTTCCGACAGTTCCGCCCCGACCATCGTGCGTGATGTCGCCAGTCCGTCGGCGCTTTACGTGCTGATGCCGATGCGGGTCTGATCGCGGAGGCGCTGGCCGCATCATGGCGCGCCTTGAGCGGCTGGCGCTGACGGATTTCAGGAACTATGCGCGTCTGGTCTGGCGGCCGGACGCGCCGGTCAACGTCATCACCGGCGAGAACGGTACCGGCAAGACCAACCTGCTGGAAGCGCTGTCCCTTCTGGTGCCGGGGCGGGGGCTGCGCGGTGCGCGTGGCGCCGAGATGGCGCGGTACGGGACGCAATTATGGGGTGTGGCTGCGCGCTTCATCGCCCCGGATGGCGTGCCGTCCGACCTGTCCACCGGCAGTGACCCGACGCGGCCCGAGCGCCGGGCCTTCCGGCGCGATGGCGAGGCCGTGCGCGGCCGGGGGGCGTTGGCCGATTCCCTCTCCGCTGTCTGGCTGACGCCGCAGATGGACCGGCTGTTCCAGGATGGGCTGCCCGGCCGCAGGCGGTTTCTGGATCGGCTGGTGCTGGCGCTGGAGCCTGGACATGCGCGGGAACTGGCGGCCCATGACCAGTCGGTGACCCAGCGCAACCGGCTGCTGGCTGGCGGGCGTGCCGATGCGGGGTGGTTGGCGGCGCTTGAGGATTCGATGGCGCGGCATGCAGTCGCGGCCACGGCGGCGCGGCTGGTGCTGACGGACCGGCTGAATGACGAGGAGGCGTTGGGGGCACCGGAAGGATTTCCCTCCGCGCGGCTCGAACTCTTGTGCCCGATCGCGGAGCAGTTGCGCACCCGCCCGGCGCTGGCGGTGGAGGATTGGCTGCGCGACCGGCTGGCGGCAGGGCGGGCGGCGGATGCGGCGCGCGGCGGTGCGGGCATGGGGGCGCATCGGGCCGACATGGCGCTGTCGGACCGGGCCAGCGGCCGGCCGGCGGCGCAGGCCAGCACCGGCCAGCAGAAGGCGCTGCTGCTGGGGGTGGTGCTGGCCCATGCGGCGCTGATGACGCGGCATCGGGGCGAGGCGCCGGTGATCCTGCTGGACGAGCCGCTGGTGCATCTGGACGAGCGGCGGCGGGAGGCGCTGTTTCGCAGTCTTGAGGGATTTGACGGCACGGTGCTGATGACCGGGACCGATGCCGACCTGTTTCACCCGCTGCGCGATCGCGCGGCGTTCTGCACGCTGTCGGACGGAGTGCTTCGGCCCAGTGGGGGAATTCCCCCGGCCGATGCTGGTTCGATGGACCCGAAGCCTGTATGATCGCGGCGTTCGACCACGATCCCTGTCTGGAGCATCTGCCCGGTATGTCCGATCAATCCAATCCCGTTCAGAAACCCGATGCGGACATGAGCGGGACCTTGCCCGACGATTCGGACTATGACGCCGCTTCCATTTCCGTCCTGAAGGGACTGGATGCCGTCCGCAAGCGGCCTGGCATGTATATCGGCGATACCGATGACGGGTCCGGGCTGCATCACATGGCCTTCGAGATCATCGACAATGCGGTCGATGAGGCGCAGGCCGGATTCGCCACCAGCTGCATCGTGACGCTGAATGGCGATGGCAGCGTGACCGTGCGCGACAACGGACGCGGCATCCCGACCGACATGCATGCCGAGGAGGGGGTCAGCGCGGCCGAAGTGGTGCTGACCAAGCTGCATGCCGGCGGCAAGTTCAACCAGAATTCCTACAAGGTGTCGGGCGGCCTGCACGGCGTGGGCGCCGCGGTGGTGAACGCCCTGTCCGAGTGGATGGAAGTGCGGATCTGGCGCAACGGGCAGGAGCACATGATCCGCTTCCAGCATGGCGAGCGCGATGCCCCGCTTGCCATCATCGGGCCGAGTGCCGAGCCGCGCGGCACCCAGGTCACGTTCAAGCCCAGCGTCGGGACCTTCAAGATCACCGAGTTCGATTTCGCCATCCTGGAACGGCGGATGCGCGAACTCGCCTTCCTCAATTCCGGCCTTGAGATCATCCTGCGCGACGAGCGGCATACGCCGACGCGCGAGGAGAATTTCCATTATGAGGGCGGTCTGGCCGCCTTCGTGTCGTGGCTGGATCGGGGCAAGAGCTCGATCGTCGATCCGCCGATCACGGGCAGCCTGCAGAACGAAGAGAACGGTATCAAGGTCGAATTCGCCCTGTCGTGGAACGACAGTTTCCACGAGACCATGCTGTGCTTCACCAACAATATCCCGCAGCGCGATGGTGGCTCGCATCTCGCCGGTTTCCGGCAGGCGCTGACCCGCGTGGTGGGCAAATATGCCGAGAGCAACGCCAGCAAGAAGGACAGCCAGTCGCTTGTGGGCGAGGACATGCGCGAAGGCATGACGGCCGTGCTGTCGGTCAAGGTGCCGGACCCGAAATTCTCGTCGCAAACCAAGGACAAGCTGGTTTCCTCCGAAGTGCAGCCGGTGGTGCATGCGGCGGCGGCCGACATGATCGCCCACTGGTTCGAGACCCATCCGAAAGAAGCCCGTGGCATCGTCGCGAAGGTGATGGACGCGGCGGCGGCGCGCGAGGCGGCGCGGCGGGCGCGCGAACTGACGCGGCGCAAGGGCGTGCTGGATGTGTCGTCCCTGCCGGGCAAGCTGGCGGATTGCCAGGAGCGCGATCCGGCAAAGTCGGAACTGTTCATCGTCGAGGGTGACTCGGCGGGTGGCACCGCCAAGCAGGGACGTGACCGGCGCTTTCAGGCGATCCTGCCGCTGAAGGGCAAGATCCTGAACGTGGAGCGTGCGCGCTTCGACCGCATGCTGGGCTCGGCCGAAGTCGGCACGCTGATCACCGCGCTGGGCACCGGCATCGGTCGCGGCGAAGTCGATCAGGGTGGGTTCTCGATCAACAAGCTGCGCTATCACCGCGTCGTCATCATGACCGACGCCGATGTCGACGGCTCGCATATCCGCACGCTGCTGCTGACCTTCTTCTTCCGCCAGATGCCCGAACTGATCGAGCGCGGGCACCTGTATATCGCCCAGCCGCCGCTCTATCGCGCCAAGCGGGGCAATGACGAACGCTACCTGAAAGACGATGCGGCGCTGGAGCAGTATCTGCTGGACAAGGCGCTGGCCAACGCATCGATGCGCTATGCCGACGGGCGCGTGCTCCAGGGCGAGGAACTGGCGGCCGAGGTGATGTTCATCCGCGATGTGACGCGGGCGATTCAGCGCCTGTCGGTTCGTGCGCCGATCTGGATTCTGGAACAGGCGGCGGTGACCGGCGCGCTGAGTGCCGATACGCAGGTGGTGCAGGGGCGTGTTGCCGAGTTGCAGGCGCGCCTGGACACGGTGTCGCTGCCGAACGAGCGAGGCTGGAAGGTTGCCGCTACGGCCGATTCCGGGCTGGAGATGGCGCGCAGCGTCCGGGGCGTGGGCGAGGTCTATCGCCTGGATCCGGCGGCGCTGCGCAGCGCTGAGGTCCGGTGGCTGGCTGAGCGTGCGGAACGGCTGGGGGTCGATTTTGCCGCTCCGGTCGAGCTGACCCTGGATGGGACGATGCGTCCCGCCGCCGGGCCGGCCTCGTTGTACGAGCGGATTCTGGCCCAGGGCCGTCGCGGCCTGTCGATCAACCGCTTCAAGGGGCTGGGCGAGATGAACGATGCCCAGCTCTGGGAGACGACGCTGGACCCGGCCATGCGCACGCTGCTGCAGGTGAAGGTCGGGGATGTCGAGAATGCCGAACAGGTGTTCTCGACCCTGATGGGCGATGTCGTCGAGCCGCGCCGTGATTTCATCGTCGGCAATGCGCTCAAGGTTGCGAATCTGGACGTCTGAGAACCTGGCCGGAATGTGGGCTGGCGGCGGCGCGTTCGCTCGCCAGCCCGCATTTCCAGTCAGGCTCCGCGCCATCGGCTGGCTTCCCCTTTTCCCCGTTTCGTGGAGAGCAGTGATGCGTCTGTCACGTCGATTCCCGGTATTGGGATTTCCCGCGCTGGTGCTGGCGGCCATGCTTGGCATGTGGGCGCCCATGGCGCGGGCGGCGAACGATCCCGCGCAGATCGTGCATGTCTATGGCGTCTATAATCACGGGTTCCGCGCGCTGACGATTGCCGCGCGCTACGCGGTGACGCCGGACGGTTATGCCGTGCGGTCGACGATCCGCAGCGGGGGCCTGCTGGGGCTGCTGGTGCGCATGAACATCACGTCCCAGGCGACGGGGCGGTTCGTGCCCGATGGGGTGCGGCCGCTGACCTATGACAGCGCGGGTTATTCGCGCGGGGCGGACCGGCATGTCGTGCTGGATTACAGTGGCGGGCAAACGCACATCGCCCTCCAGACTCCACCGGAGCCCAGTCGTGACCCGATTCCCGCCACCGATCTGGCGCCGGCGATGGATTCGCTCAGCGCGCTGATGCGGCTGCAGCAGACGGTGCGGAGCCATCATCAATGTGACGGATCGGCCACCGTGTTCGACGGGGCGCGCCTGCTGCGGATGGACGCCCACACGGTCGGCACGCAGGACATGGCGAGCGATTCCCATCAGCCCTATCAGGGGGCGGCCTTGCGCTGTGATTTCAGCGACGTGCAGGTTGCCGGGTTCCGCAAGACCGATGGGCCGGATTCGGCGGCACGCAAGCCGGTCAACGGCTCGGTCTGGTTTCAGGACGTGCCGGGCGACGGGCTGACGATCGTACGCATCGCCTTCGACCATCCGAAGCTCGGGCACCTGACGGTGCTGCTGCTGCCGGATGCCGCGTAAGGCGTTACCTGCGCTTCGGAACCTGACTGGAAACGCGCGTCGGCTCGCCGCCAGCGCGCATTTACGGACAGGTTCTCAGGCGGGGATTAACTGGTCGGCGAGATGCGGGATTTCGGCGATCGAATCGCCTCCCGCCGTCGCGCCGGCTTCCATGTCCGGGCGGCCATAGCCCCAGCGGGCGAAGATCGCGCGGACGCCGGCTCCTTCGGCGGCCGCGATATCATTGTGATGATCGCCGACCATGACGGCGCGCATGGGCGTTCCATGCGCCTGCTGGATGGTGCCGAGCAGGTGGATGGGGTTGGGCTTGCGGGCGGGGAAACTGTCGCCGCCGCCGATCGTATCGAAGATGCCCGCCAGCCCCAGCGCGTCGATGATGCGTGTGGCGGCGGAGACCGGCTTGTTGGTGCAGATCGCCAGCCGCCAGCCCTGCGCCCGCAGCGTGTTCAGCGCGTAATCCGTGCCGGGGAAGAGGCGGGACTGCTCGGTGGAACGGGGCGTGTAATCGGCCATGTAGCGCTTCACGGCCTGCTGCGTGTCGATCGCGGACGCCTCGGGGCCGGCGTGGGCCAGCAGGCGGCGCACCAGCGCGGCCACGCCGTCGCCCACCATGGCGCGCACCTGCTCCGGCGCGATGCCGGGCAGGCCGTAGCCCTTCAGCAGCCGGTCGGCGCTGGCGGCGAGGTCCGGCAGGCTGTCCAGCAGCGTGCCGTCCATGTCGAAAACGGCGAGGCGGGGGAGGGTGTCTGATGGCATGGGCTTCTCCTGGAAGCGGTCCTGTCGGCCTGGATGCAGTAATTCGTAAACCTAAGTGATGGCCTGCGATCACCCCTTTATTTGACAGGGCCGATGCCCGCCCGCTACCCGCATGGCATGAATGCCCAGCCTCTGTCCGCGACGCCAGCGGACCCTGCCGCCCGTCGTCCCGCCACGGCCGTCATCCTGGCGGCGGGAATGGGAACGCGCATGAAATCCGAGCAGCCGAAGGTGATGCATCCGCTCGCCGGCCGGCCGATGCTGCGCTACCTGCTGGATCACGCGGCCATGGTGTTCGACCGGATCGTGGTCGTCGTCGGGCCGGGCATGGAGCAGGTCGCGGCTCTTGCCGCGCCGCATCAGGTTGTCGTGCAGGCCGACCGGCTGGGCACGGCCCATGCCGCCGCCCAGGCGGCCGATCTGTTCGGCGACGGCGATGTTGCGGTGCTGTATGGCGACAATCCGCTGATCACGCCCGAGAGCATGCGCAATCTGGTGGCCTGCCGGGCAACCCCCGGCGTCGGGCTGGCGCTGATGGCGATGCGACCTCGTGACCCGGGCCGTTACGGCCGGATCGTCAGCGAGGACGGGCTGGTGCGGCGGATCGTGGAATGGGCGGACGCGAGCGAGCAGGAACGGGCGATCGGCCTATGCAATGCCGGCGTGCTGTGCGCCGAGGCCGCCAGCTTCCGGCGCTGGCTGTCCATGGTGCGCAACGACAATGCGCAGGGCGAATATTATCTGGGCGATGTGGTGGCCCTGGCGGTAGCCGAAGGGCAGCAGGTCCGCGCGGTGGAGGCCCCTGAGGACGAGCTGCGCGGCATCAATTCCCGTGCCGAACTGGCCGAGGCCGAGGCCTGCGTCCAGAAGCGGCTGCGTGCGGCGGCGATGGATGCCGGCGTGACGCTGGTGGCGCCGGAGACGGTCTTTCTCTCGGCCGATACGGTTTTCGAGCCCGATGTGCTGGTTCAGCCTCATGTGGTGTTCGGGCCGGGGGTGCGCGTGCATCGTGGGGCGGAAATCCGTGCCTTCAGCCATCTGGAAGGCTGCGTGGTCGGGCCGGGGGCGCTGATCGGGCCCTATGCGCGGCTGCGGCCGGGCAGCGATGTCGGGGCGGCGGCCCATGTGGGCAATTTCGTCGAACTGAAGGGCACGACCCTTGGTGCCGGGGCGAAGGCTAACCATCTGACCTATCTGGGGGATGCGGCGATCGGCGCCGGAACCAATGTCGGGGCCGGAACGATCACCTGCAATTATGACGGCGTGTTCAAGCATCGTACCGAGATCGGCGCGGATTGCTTTATCGGCTCGGATGCGATCCTGGTTGCGCCGGTGGCAATCGGCGATGGGGCACTGATCGCGGCGGGCAGCGTTATTACCGAGAATGTGGAGGCCGGCGCGCTGGCATTCGGGCGCGTGCGGCAGGAAAACAAGGACGGACGGGGGGCGGCGCTGCGCGACGCCCTGCGCAAGAAGAAGGAGCAGGGGTGATGTGTGGCATAGTCGGCGTTGTCGGCGGCAGGGACGCTACACCGATCATCTTCGACGCCTTGCGGCGGCTGGAATATCGCGGATATGATTCCGCCGGCATCGCGACGCTGGTGGATGGGCGGATCGAACGGCGCCGGGCGGCCGGCAAGCTGGACAATCTGGCGTCCGTGCTGGCGCGCGCGCCGCTGGCCGGGGTGACGGGCATTGGCCATACGCGCTGGGCCACCCACGGCGCGCCGACCGAGAACAATGCCCATCCGCACGGCACGCCGCGCGTGTCGGTGGTGCATAACGGCATCATCGAGAATTTCGAGGCGTTGCGGCGGGAGCTGGAGCAGGCGGGCCACGTCTTCGTGACCGAGACCGACAGCGAGACCGTAGCGCAACTGGTCGATTTCCATCTGTCGCGCGGCCTCTCGCCGCGCGAGGCGGCGTTCGCCACGCTGCGCCGGCTGGAAGGGGCCTATGCGCTGGCGATGATCTTCGCCGGGCATGACGACCTGCTGATCGGCGCGCGGCATGGGGCGCCGCTGGTGGTGGGCTATGGCGAGAACGAGATGTTCCTCGGCTCCGACAGCCTGGCCCTTGCCCCGCTGACGCGCCGCATCGCCTATCTGGACGATGGCGACTGGGTGATGGTGACGCCGGAGGGCGCGGAATTCTTCGACGCCTCGGGCGAGCGGGTGGAACGCGCGGTGCGCACCACCGCGCTGATCGCCGGTTCGGTCGGCAAGGATGGCTATCGCCACTATATGGACAAGGAACTGCACGAGCACCCGGTGGTGATCGGGCAGACCCTGCAGCGGCTGATCGACCCGGCGACACGGCAGGTTGTGCTGCCGGACCTGCCGTTCGACCTGGCGTCGCTGCCCCGCGCGGTCGTGACGGCCTGCGGCTCGGCCTTCTATGCCGGGCTGATCGGCCGCTACTGGCTGGAAGCGGTGGCAGGGCTGCCCGTCGATATCGATGTGGCCAGTGAGCTGCGCTATCGCGATCCGCCGCTGACGCCGGGCGGGCTTGGCCTGCTGATCTCGCAGTCGGGCGAGACGGCGGATACGCTGGCCGCGCTGCGCGGCATGCGGGCGCGCGGGCAGCACATCGTGTCGGTCCTGAATGTGGAACAGAGCACGATGGCGCGCGAGAGCGACGTTGTGCTGGGCACTGTCGCCGGGCCTGAAATCTCGGTGGCCAGCACCAAGGCCTTCACCGCGCAGCTTTCGGTGCTGGCGTGCCTGACGATTGCGATCGGGCGGGCGCGCGGCACGCTGTCGCTGGCGCAGGAGCAGGAGCTGGTGGCCGAACTGCTGGACCTGCCCAGCCGTGCGAACGAGGTGTTCGACCAGGCGCCCGCCATCCGCGCGATGGCGGCGGTCGTCGCCGAGGCCCGCGACGTGCTGTATCTGGGGCGCGGATCGGCTTTCCCGGTGGCCATGGAAGGGGCGCTGAAGCTGAAGGAGGTCTCGTATATCCATGCCGAGGCCTATGCGGCGGGCGAGATGAAGCATGGCCCCATCTCGCTGATCGACAGCACGGTGCCGATCGTGGCCACGCTGCCCTCGGGCCGGCTGTTCGAGAAGACGCTCTCCAACCTGCAGGAAGCCCGTGCGCGGGGTGGCCGTCTGCTGGTCTTCACCGATACGCAGGGGGCGCCGCGCCTGCGCGATCTGGCCGAAATCGTGGTTGCGCTGCCGACGGTGAGCGAATTCACCGCCCCGGTGTTGCAGACGATTCCGGTGCAGATGCTGGCCTATGAAGTTGCCCTGCTGAAGGGGACGGATGTGGACCAGCCGCGTAACCTGGCCAAGTCGGTCACCGTCGAATAGCCGATTGCCCCGGGGGCGGCTCTGGCCTGTCCCTCGCAGTCTGATCGAAAATGGGGCTGGTGAGCGAGAGTGCCGCGCAGCGGCACGGCCGGCGTGTGTTTTCGAGCACCGAAGCGGAGCGGCCTTGATGGCCGTGAGCATCGGAGCACAGGAAACGCGCGTCGGATCGCCATCAGCGCGCATTTTCGATCAGACTCCGAGGGGTGTTGTCTTCGGTCGCTGGAGGCAACATCCTCTCGCCGGCTAAACGCCGGGCCTGCCCGGTGGTGGGAAGGGAGCGATGTCCATGACGAAGGTGGCAACCGGTGCGCGGCCGCGGGTTCTGGTGCGGGGGGCCGGCGTTGCGGGCCTGACCAGCGCGGTGACGCTGGCCGAACGCGGCGCCGACGTGGTGTTGCTGGAGATCGGCGGGCGCGAGGGGTCTGGGGCATCGTGGATGGCGGGCGGCATGCTCGCGCCGTGGTGCGAGGCCGAATCCGCACCGCCCGAGGTGACGCGCGATTCGATCGAATCGGTCGATTGGTGGGCCGCCCATGTGCCGGACGTGGTGCGCAATGGCACGCTGGTCCTGGCGCCGCCGCGCGATGTTGCGGATATCGCCCGATTTTCCCGGCGGACCAGCCATTTCGATTTCGTGGATGGCGTGCGTATCGCCGAACTGGAACCTGATCTGGCCGGCCGATTCGACAAGGGACTGTTCTTTCCCGATGAGGGGCATCTCGACCCTCGCAAGGCCCTGGCGGCGTTGCGCGAGCGGCTGATTGCGCTGGGGGGCGCGGTCCAGGTCAACGTGCCGGCCGATCGCATGGCCGGCGATCCGTGGCATGGGGCGCGGCCCGACTGGGTGGTGGATTGCACCGGGATCGCTGCCGAAAACCGGTTGACCGGACTGCGCGGCGTGCGGGGCGAAATGGTGCTGCTGCGCTGCCATGAGGTGACGCTGCACCGCCCCGTCCGCATGCTGCATCCGCGTATTCCGGTTTACATCGTGCCACGGGCGGACCATCTGTTCATGGTGGGGGCAACGATGGTCGAGAGCGAGAGTCTCGCGAGCATGACCCTGCGTTCGATGGTGGAACTGCTGACCGCCGCCTATGTGCTGCATCCGGCCTTCGGCGAAGCCGAAATCGTCGAGACCGGGGTTGGCGTGCGGCCGGCCTATCCGGACAATGTGCCGGCTGTGACCGTTGAGGGACGCACGGTCTTTGTGAACGGCATGTATCGCCATGGCTTCCTGCTGTCGCCCTCGCGGGCGCGGCAGGTCGGCGACATCGTGTTCGGCGCCCTCGCCGCCTGACGCTCCCGACGGGGCGATGGGCGATATGCGGGGGCAGGGAGGAATGACGTGAGGATACTGGTGAACGAGGAGCCGCGCGACATCGCGACGGCGACCTTGGCCGGCCTGCTGGACGAACTGGGCTATGGCGACGCCAGGGTCGCGACGGCGGTGAACGGTGCGTTCGTGCCCGCATCGCGGCGCGGTTCATTGACGCTGGACGAGGGCGCGCGGGTCGAGATCCTGGCGCCGATGCAGGGGGGATAGACCCATGCTGTTCTATGGTACCGAACTGTCATCCCGGCTGATGCTGGGCACAGCCCAGTATCCGTCGCCCGAAATCCTGGCCGATGCCGTGCGGGCCGCCCAGGCGGGGGTGGTGACGGTGTCGCTGCGGCGCGAATCGGTCGGAAGCCGCGCCGGGCAGGCCTTCTGGTCGCTGATTCGTGGCCTTGGCGTGCCGGTGCTGCCCAATACCGCCGGCTGCCATACGGTAAAGGAGGCGGTGACGACCGCCCACATGGCACGCGAGGTTTTCGAGACCGACTGGATCAAGCTGGAGGTCATCGGGGAATCGGACACGTTGCAGCCCGACATGTTCGCGCTGGTCGAGGCGGCCCGAATCCTGAGCGAGGACGGGTTCAAGGTCTTTCCCTACATGACCGAGGATCTGGTCGGGGCCGAGCGGCTGCTGCGGGCAGGCTGCCAGGTGCTGATGCCCTGGGGGGCGCCGATCGGGTCCGGCAAGGGGTTGAACAATGTGTTCGGCCTGCGGGCATTGCGGGCGCATTTCCCCGATGTGCCGCTGGTGGTGGATGCGGGGATCGGCCTGCCGTCCCACGCGGCGCAGGCGATGGAACTGGGCTATGACGCGGTGCTGATCAATACCGCCGTGGCGCAGGCGGGCGATCCGGCCCGGATGGCGACGGCGTTTCGCCTGGCGGTCGAGGCCGGGCTGATCGCCCGCACCGCCGACCCGATGGAACAGCGCGACATGGCGGTGCCATCCACCCCCGTCCTCGGCCGGGCGGTGCTGGCATGAGCCTGCCATCGCGGATCTATCCGGTCGTCGACCGGGCAGAATGGGTCGATCGGCTGGGTGGGGCCGGAGCGCGGCTGATCCAGTTGCGGGTCAAGGACCTGGAGGGTGCTGCCCTGCTGGCTGAAATCCGCACTGCCCGAGCGTATGCCGCGCGCCATGGCGTGTGCCTGGTGCTGAATGATTACTGGCAACTGGCGCTGGATGAGGGGATCGATTTCATCCATCTGGGCCAGGAGGATCTGGACGACGCCGATCTGGCGGCTATCCGGGCCGGCGGGTTGCGGCTGGGGGTGAGCACCCATTCCACCGGCGAACTCGACCGGGCCCTGTCGGTCGGCCCCGACTATGTCGCCCTTGGCCCGGTCTGGCCGACGAAGCTGAAGCAGATGCCCTGGGGGCCGCAGGGCGTCGAGCGGCTGGGGGAATGGAAGCGGCTGGTCGGGTCGGTGCCCCTGGTGGCCATCGGCGGGATTACGCTGGCGCGCGCCGCGTCCTGTATCGCGGCGGGGGCGGACTGCGTTTCCGCCGTGTCCGACTTCATCGGCCTGCCGGAGCCGGAAGGTCAGGTCCGGGCATGGCTGGCAGCCACCGCGGATGATGCCGTGTTTCAGAACGGCAGCATAACGTGACCAGCCGGAGCCGTTGCCGCTAACCAGCCGGTATGCTTTTTCGGGGCAGTGGCACGGGCGAGGGATCGTTGCCGCGTCGCGGGGCCACGGCCATCGGAAGGTCATACTCTCATGCCATGATGGTTCGGCGTGGGATGACAGAGAGGTGTTGACGGATGGCGGTGACAGGTCTGGCAGCGGTTCTTCTGGCGATCGCCGCACTTCTGGTGGTTGTCAGCGCGGTGCAGCCGGTCGCCCGACGTCTGGAGATCTCGGAGACGGTGCTGCTGGCGCTGGCGGGAATCGTGCTGGGCGGCAGTGCCGACCTGGTGCTGCGCTCGTCCTATACCGACCTGTTCAACGGCGCCGCCGAGACCCTGCTGGACTTTCCGCTGAACAGCGAAGCCTTTCTGCTGATCTTCCTGCCGGCGCTGGTGTTTCAGGGGGCGCTGGCCATCGATGTCCGCCGCCTGGCGCATGAGACGGCGACCGTGCTGCTGCTGGCGGTGGTTGCGGTGGTGGTTTCGACCGCAACCATCGGACTCGCCCTGTTTCCCTTCGCCGGCCTGCCGCTGTCGGTCTGTCTGCTGCTGGGGGCGATCGTGGCGACCACCGATCCGTCGGCGGTGGCGGGAATCTTCCGCGATATCGGGGCCAGCAGCCGGCTGACCCGGCTGGTCGAGGGCGAGGCGCTGCTGAACGACGCGGCGGCGATCTCGATCTTCTCGCTGCTGCTGGCGGCTGTGACCTCGCATCACCGCATCGCGCCGGGCAGCGCGCTGCTGGAATTCCTGGTCTCGTTCATCGGCGCCATCGTCATGGGCGTGTTGTTCGGGCGGCTGACGCTGCTGATGATCACCACCATCGGTGCGGCACCGGCGGCGGAGATCACGCTGACCGTCGCGCTGCCCTATATCGTCTATATCCTCTGCGATGAATTCCTGGGCTTTTCCGGCGTGGTCGCCGCCGCGTCGGCGGGGCTGACCATGTCGGTCTATGGGCCGTCGACCTTCCGGCCCCAGACGTGGCGCTTTCTCAACGAATTATGGCAGCAACTGGTGTTCTGGGCCGGGTCGCTGGTGTTTGTGCTGGCGTCGATGCTGGTGCCGCGGCTGCTGGTGGGCATGACGCGCTGGGATTGCGTGCTGATCCTGCTGGCGACGGGGGCCGGGTTGCTGGCGCGCGGCGCGGTCGTGTTCGGCCTGCTGCCGCTGCTGGCGGCCACACGCCTGTCGCCGCCGGTGCCCACGCCCTTCAAGGTGACGATGGTCTGGGGCGGGCTGCGGGGTGCGATTACCCTGGCGCTGGCGCTGGCGGTGACCGAGAACCGGCATGTTTCGACCCCGGTTGCACATTTTATCGGCATCATCGCCACCGGGTTCGTGCTGATCACGCTGTTCGTCAACGGTACCACGCTGCGCTATCTGGTCCTGTTCCTGAAGCTCGATCAGCTTTCGCCGATCGACCAGGCCCTGCGGCACCAGGTGCTGGGCATCGGGCTGGGCGAGGTGCGCGACCGCACCAGCGAGGTGGCCGAGGAACTGGGCTTCTCCCGCGCCGTGTCGGACACCGTCATCAGCCAGCTGGGCCGGCAGGTGGAGGAGGAAGAGCAGGTCAACACCTTCGACACCGCGCTGGGCGACCGGCAGAGGGTGACGCTGGCGCTGATCGTGATCGCGAACCGCGAGCGCTCGATCCTGTTGGACCTGTTCCGCATCCAGGGCCTGTCGCGGCCGGTGATGGAGACGCTGCTGCGCTCGGCCGAGGCGATGGTCGATGGTGCCCGGCTGGAAGGCCGCTTCGGCTATGTGCGCGCCCTGCGCCGGAGGCTGCGCCCGTCGCTGCGTTTCCGGCTGGCGCAGGGGATCCATCATCGCTTTCATTTCGACCAGCCGCTGATGTCCTGCATGAGCGAGCGGTTCGAAATGCTGATGATCAGCTATTTCGTCTCGCTGTCGCTGATCCGCTTCATGCGCACTCGCATGGAGCCGACATTGGGCAGCCGCATTGGCGAGATCGTCGGCGAGGTGCTGGATCGGCAGCGCAAGCTGCTGAACGAAGCGCTGCAGACGCTGAGGCTGCATTATCAGGGCTATTCGGAGGCGCTGGAAATGCGCCTGCTGCAACAGGTCTCGCTGCGGCTGGAAGGCGAGGAATATGACTCCCTGTTGTCGGAATCGCTGATCAGCGACGAACTGCATCGGGAGCTTCATCGCGATGTCGAACGGCGGCGCGGGCATCTGGGCGCGCCCCTGACATTCAATATCAAGGCCGGGATCGAGGCGCGGATGCGTGCGCTGCCGGTCTTCCGGGGCCTGTCGGACGAGGTTCTGCATACGCTCGCGCCGCAATTGTCGATCCATTTCACCTCGCCGGGCGAGCGGCTGTACCGGCGCGGGCATCGGGTCCGGGCCGTCTATTTCATCAGCGCGGGCCTGGCCGAGACCCATTACCCCGAACATGACGTCCGGTTCGGTTCCGGTGACGTGATCGGTGCGGAGGAGGCCCTGTCGCGCATGCCGGCGCGGGCGGTCACGCGGTCGTTGCAGTTCGGCCAGTTCCTGAGCATGAGCCCGCGGCGTTTCCGCCGGCTGGTGGCGGATTATCCGGAAATCCTGGCCAATCTCGATGAGTTGACCCGGGCGCGGCAGACGTCGGAACGGTCCGGCGTGACGCTATTGCCGGGCGAAAGCGCGGTTCTGACGCCATCCGATGAGGCAATTGCGCTGGCGACGGCCGATCTGTCGGATGCGCTTCCCGTATCGGCCGACGAACAGGAGCACCGGCCGGTGCCCCCACCCTGAACGAAGGGGTTGGCGGCGGAGCATGATCGGTTCGATACTGCTCTGATATCGGTACGGCGGGCTGGCGGGTGACTGCCTGTCCGCGACCCGGTTCGTCTGGTCCGGAGGATTTGTATGCTGACATTGCAGGTAAACGGCGCGGCGCATCAGGTGGATGTTCCCGATGACATGCCGCTGCTGTGGGTCCTGCGGGATGTCCTGGGGCTGCCGGGCACGAAATTCGGCTGCGGTATCGGCGAATGCGGGGCCTGCACCGTCCATGTCGATGGCAAGGCCGTGCGGGCCTGTTCACTGCCGGCCTCGCTGGTGGGCGACCGGCCGGTCACGACGATCGAAGGACTGGCCGAGGACGAAGTGGCGACAGAGGTCACGAAGGCCTGGCTGGATATCGATGTGGTGCAATGCGGCTATTGCCAGCCTGGCCAGATCATGGCGGCCATCGCGCTGCTGAAGAGCAACCTGCATCCCTCGGATGACGAAATCGACCAGGCGATGTCGGGCAATATCTGTCGTTGCGGCACCTATCGCCGGATCCGCGCGGCTATCCGTAACGTGGCCGGAGCGGTTTGATGCCTGTCGGAACGATTGCGATTTCGCGCCGCCGCGCTCTGCTCGGGGCCGGCGGCCTGTTGATGGCGGCGATAGTGCCGCTGGAGCGGTCGCGCGCGGCGACACGGATCGTCGAGGACCAGACTGGTCCGTTCGCCCCCAACGCCTTCGTGCGGATCGCGCCGGATGGCAGCATCACGCTGATCCTGCCGAATGTCGAAATGGGGCAGGGGATCTATACCGGCGAGGCGATGCTGATCGCCGAGGAACTGGATGTGGGGCTGGACCAGATCCAGATCGAGGCGGCGCCGCCGGACGATGCCTATGTGACCAAGGCATTGGGGACGGAGGCCACCGGCGGTTCGACCTCGACGATCGCGACCTGGACCAGCCTGCGGGAGGCCGGTGCCGTGGCCCGCACCCTGCTGGTCGGCGCGGCGGCCAACCGCTGGGTGGTCGATCCGGCATCGTGCCAGACCGAGGCCGGCGTGGTGCGCCATGTGCCCACCGGGCGCACCCTGACCTATGGCGAGCTGGCGGTCGAGGCCGCTGCCCTGCCGGTTCCGACCAGCCCGGTCGCCTTGCGCGATCCGTCGACCTTCCGCCTGATCGGCCATGCCCAGCATCGGCTGGACGGGCCGGCCAAGGTCAATGGCACGGCGACATTCGGCATCGATATCCAGCAACCGGACATGAAGTTCGGCACCGTCGCGGCCTGCCCGGTGATGGGCGGCGTGCTGCTGCATGTCGATGACAGCGCCACGCGGAAAATTCCCGGCGTGCGGGACGTGCTGACGATCGGCAACGCGGTCTGTGTGGTGGGTGACCATTTCTGGGCCACGCGCAAGGGGCTGGAAGCCCTGGCGATCACCTGGGACGAGGGGGTCAATTCCACCGTCTCCACAGAGACGGTCTATCGCGGGTTGCATGAGGCCCTGCAGGGACCCGCCATCGTCGCCCACACCAAGGGCGACGCCAAGGGGGCCATTGCCGGGGCCGCGACGCGGGTGGAGGCGGTCTATCAGCAGCCGCTGCTGGCACATGCGCCGATGGAGCCGATCAACTGCACCGTGCATGTGACGGCCGAGCGATGCGATATCTGGGTGGGCACCCAGGTGCCGATGCGGGCCCGCGATGCGGCGGCCGAGGTGACGGGCCTGCCGAAGGACAAGGTCTT
The DNA here is from genome assembly GCF_014174375.1 of Gluconacetobacter asukensis. Lineage (GTDB taxonomy): Bacteria > Pseudomonadota > Alphaproteobacteria > Acetobacterales > Acetobacteraceae > Gluconacetobacter > Gluconacetobacter asukensis. The sequence continues at coordinate 107,334 of NZ_JABEQE010000008.1, read as the reverse complement.
CCTGCACAACCAGTATATCGGCGGCGGCTTCGGACGGCGGCTGGAGCATGAATATGTCACGCAGGCGGTGCAGTTTGCCCGCCAGGTGGCCTATCCGCTCAAGATCGTCTGGAGCCGCGAGGAGGATCTGGCGCTGGACCGCTATCGTCCGGCCTATGTCGACCATCTGGTGGGCGGGCTGGACGCGCACGGTAAACTGGTCGGGCTGTCGCATCGTATCGTCGGGCCGGCGGTGGTTGCGCGCTGGGCGCCCGAGGCGCTGTTGCCGAATGGTGTGGATGACGATCTGCTGGTCGCGACGGTCGAGACGCCTTATGCGATCCCCGCGATGTTCCTGGATTATGCGCGGCGCGAGGCACCGGGGGTTGTGACCGCCTGGTGGCGCGGGGTAGGCGGCACGCGCGGGGTCTTCGTCATCGAGAGCTTTATCGACGAGCTGGCGGCCAGCGCGAAGGTCGATCCGGTGGAGTTCCGCCGCCGCATGACGGGCGACCATCCCCGCGCCCGTGCGGTGCTGGACCTGGCGGCCGAGAAGGCGGAGTGGGGGAGCAAGCTGCCGGAGGGCGTCGGGCGCGGTGTGGCGCTGCAATATGTCTTCGGCTCGTACCTCGCCACCGTGATGGAAGTCGAGGTCTCCCAGATGGGCACCGTGCGCGTCCGCCGTGCCGTTGTCGCCGTCGATTGCGGACGGGTGGTCAATCCCGACCAGGTCGTGTCGCAGATCGAAGGGGGGCTGATCTTCGGCCTGAGCGCCGCCCTGTTCAACGAGATTACGCTGGAGAAGGGGCGGGTGCAGGAAAAGAACTTCAATTCCTACAGGATCCTGCGCATGAACGAATCCCCGGCCATCGAAGTGCATCTGGTCGACAGCACCGAGGACCCGGGTGGCATTGGTGAGACCGGGACGGCCGCGGCCGCCGCAGCGGCCGCCAATGCGATGGCCGCTGCCACCGGCCGGCGCTATCGCCGGTTGCCTCTGACGGGGGCACAGGCATGAGCCGCCCGTCCATGGTGCGCCTTGGGCGCCGGGCCGCCGGCATGGCCGTTCTGGCCGGGATGGTGCTGACCTGTGTTGCGGCGCGGGCGCAGGATGCCGATCTGGCGCGGCGCGGCGCCTATCTGGAACAGGCGGCGGATTGCGAGGTCTGCCACACGAAGCCGGGTGGCATTCCCTTCGCCGGGGGGCGCGCGTTCGACCTGCCGGGGATTGGTACCATTTATGCGCCCAATATCACCCCGGATCATGAAACCGGCATCGGGCGCTATACCGATGCGCAGTTCGATGCGGCTGTTCGTCGCGGCGTGGCGCCCGGCTGGCGGCATCTCTATCCCGTCATGCCCTATGCGTCCTATGCCAGGATGACGGAGGGGGATGTTCGCGCCATTCGCGCCTATCTGATGACCCTGCGACCGGTCCATGCGCCGGCGCCGGCCAATCAGGTGCGCTTTCCCTATAATATCCGCGTCGCGATGATCGGGTGGAACCTGCTTTATCGCCCGTCGGGGCCGTTGGCGGACGATCCGGGGCGTTCGGCGGCGTGGAACCGGGGGCGCTATCTGGTCGATGCCGCGGGCCATTGTGGCGAATGCCACTCGCCCCGCAACATGCTCCAGGCGCTGTCGGTGACGAAATCCTATGCCGGGGCGCCGATCGACGGCTGGCTGGCCTATAATATCTCGTCGGATGTCGATAGCGGCATTGGCGCGTGGAGCGACCCGCAACTGGCCGCGTACCTCTCCACCGGGCATGCCGACGGGCGTGGTACGGCCGTGGGGCCGATGGCGGAGGTGGTCAGCCACAGCCTGCGCTATCTGACGCCGGAGGATATCGCGGCGATGGTGACCTATCTGCGCAGCCTGCCCGCGCGGCGCTCGGACGAAACCGTTGGCGTCGTGTCACCGGAGACTCTTGCCCAGGCGGGCCCGAATCACAGCAATGGCGGGCGGTTGTTCGCCGGTGCGTGCGCCGGGTGCCATCTGACGGATGGGCATGGGCGGCAGGTCGATTTTGCGGCCCTGTGGGGGGCGCGCAGCCTGGGTGAGATCGACGGGCGGAATCTGGTCCGGACCATGGTGGAGGGCGTGACGCTGCAGAGCGCGCATGGCGCGATGATCATGCCGGCGTTCGGGCCCGAATATCGCAACCAGGATCTGGCCGACATCGCGAACTATGCCATCGGTCATTTCGGGAATCGGGTCGGTCATGTGACGGCCGAGGACGTCGCCGCTGCCCGGGCAACCGTCCCGCCATCCTGAGCGGGACGAACGTCACGATTACGGCTAAAGGCCCGTCATGCGGGCCTGCCGGATTGTCTGTATAAAATGGGAAGACCGACCGATGGTAGCGGCGGACGGATTTGAACCGCCGACCAAGGGATTATGATTCCCCTGCTCTACCGCTGAGCTACGCCGCCATCGTGTCGGTGACGTGGGAGATATCGCCCCGTCCGGGTAAAGTCAACCCACGGATCGTGTTTGAAGTGAGGGCTCTCATCATGGTTAAAGAAGCGCCTCGTCCCCATTGATATGACGCCATTCATGCCGTTGGCATCCTGCGTCGCCCCTACGGAAAGAGTGAACCCGGATTCGTGAAAAGCGCCTTCATCGACCTCCTGACCCAGATTCGCGAGTCCTTCGACTGGCTTCCCGCCACGGTGGCCTCGGTGCTGATGCTGTGCGCGGCGGTGCTGATGGCCGAGATCTGCAGCCGGATCATGACCAAGCTGGTCCTGCGCATTCCGGGACAGAAGAGGGGCGCGTTCGTCCGGTCGTTCACGACGGCGATGCAGCGCCCGGCACGGGTGATGCTGGCGATTATCTTCGTTGGGACCGCGCTGCCGGCTTCCGGTTTTTCCTATCGCACGATGCAATGGGCCGGCCATGGGCTGCTGGTGCTGTTCGTGCTGATGGTGGGCTATGCAGCGATCGTGGCCATGCGCATCCTGTCCGATGCCTATCTGGCGCGGATCACCGGCAAGGACGATCGCGACGATATCCTGCTGCGTACCCACATGACCCAGGTCCGCGTGCTGCGGCGCATGGCGGATATCCTGGTCGGGCTGCTGACGGTCGGTTCGGCGCTGATGACGTTCGAATCGGTGCGGGAATACGGGTTGAGCCTGTTTGCGTCGGCGGGCGCGGCCTCCGTGGTGGTCGGCCTGGCGGCCCGTCCGCTGCTGACCAATCTGATCGCGGGCATGCAGATCGCCATGACGCAGCCGATTCGCATGGAAGATCTGATCATCATCAATGGCGACTGGGCGTGGGTGGAGGAAATCACCGCCACCTATGTCGTGCTGCGGGTCTGGGACTGGCGGCGGCATATCGTGCCGATCTCCTGGTTCCTGGAAAATCCGTTCCAGAACTGGACCCATAATTCGGCGGCGTTGATCGGCGTGGTGTTCCTGTATGTCGATTTCCATGCGCCCATGGACCGTATCCGCGTGCGCCTGCGTGAGATCGTGCATGGCAGCCCTCTGTGGGACGGCAAGGTGTTCGATGTGCAGGTGGCCGATTGCAGCGCCCAGGTCATGACCGTGCGGATCATCGCCAGCGCGCGCTCGGCGATGGTGAGCTGGGATCTGCGGTGCGAGATCCGGGAAAAGATCATCGTCTTTCTGCGGGACGAGTGTCCCGAGGCCCTGCCGCGCGAGCGGCTGGCCCATGTCTCGTCCCTGGCGGGGCAGGAGGCCCTGATGGTGGCGCCCCTGATCGATCGGCCCCCGCCGGGGGCCTATACCGGCCCCTCCGGACCGTAGGTTCAGGCTCCACGCATTGAAGCGGGGCGGCCTTATCGGCCGCCCGCCATTCATCAGTTTCTCAAAGCCTGACCGGAAATGTGGGCTGGTGAGCGAGAGCGGCCCGAAGGGGCGCGCCCGTCGTGTGTTTCCGAGCATCGCAGCGGAGCGGCCTTGATGGCCGTGAGCAGCGAAGCACAGGAAACGCGCGTCGGATCGCCACCAGCGCGCATTTCCGGTCAGGCTTTCAGATGATTGCCGTGTTGTCTTCCCGGCCCAGGCGCGAGTGGGAGTGACCGTAGAGCGTGTAGCTGAGGATGCCCAGTATCACGTAGGTGCCCAGCAGGATCATCGGCAGCGGGTTGCCGTTGAACAATGCGCGGACCATGTCCACGAACAGCGGGCCGGCCATGATCAGGCAGAACAGGATGCCCAGCGCCGGCGCCACGCCGATCCACACGCCGCCGATCCGGATGCCCCCGAGCGGCACGCTGAAGGGGCGCGGAAGATCGGGCCGTGCGTTGCGCTGCCAGATGACCGTGAAGCAGACGATGCCGAAGGCGGCGGCGGTGCCCAGGCTGACCAGGTCGCTGATGATGTCGATCGGCAGGGTTGCTGTGGCGACCGCCACGATCGCGCCCAGTACCATGGTCCCGACCCACGGCGTGCGGAAGGTGGGATGCAGGCGGCAGAAGATCGGCGGCAGCAGCCCGTCGCGGGCGATGGTGAAGAAGACGCGGGTCTGGCCATAGAGCAGGCCCAGGATCACCGAGCAGAGGCCGACCACGGCGCCGACCTTGATCATCAGCGCCAGCCAGGGCTGGCCGATCGCATCGACGGCGATGGCCAGAGGATCGGCCACGCCCAGCTGGCGGAAGGGAACAACCCCGATCAGCACCGTTGCGACGCACATATAGACCAGAGTGCAGAACACCAGCGAGCCGATGATGCCCAGCGGCACGTCCCGCTTCGGGTTGCGGGCTTCGGCCGAGGCGGTCGACACGGTCTCGAACCCCACATAGGCGAAGAAGATCACCGAGGCGGCGCGAAAGATGCCGGGCACCCCGAAATGAAATCCGCCTTCGCTGGGCGGAATGAAGGGCAGCAGGTTGTGGGGATGGACGTAGCGGATGCCGAAGATCAGAAAGAGCATCAGCACGCCGACCTTCACGAACACGATCAGCGTGTTGATCCGCGCGGATTCCTCGATGCCGAGAACCAGCAGCCCGGTGACCACGACCACCGACAGGGCGCCCACCAGATCGACCCGGGGGGCCACCAGCAGGCTGGCGCCGTGGGCCGTGGGCAAGGTCTGGACCAGGGTGGTACTCAGGAACGTGGGCACATGGACGCCCAGATCGTGAAGTAAGCTGGTGGCGTATCCGGAAAACCCTGCCGCCACGCCGGCGCAGGACACGCCATATTCCAGCAGCAGCAGCCAGCCGACCGCCCAGGCCGCACCCTCGCCCATCGAGACATAGGCGTAGCTGTAGGCCGAACCGGAGACCGGCATCGTGGAGGCCAATTCACCGTATGACAGCGCGGTGAACAGGCAGGCCAGGCCGGCGACGAGGAACGAGAGCAGGATGGCCGGGCCCGCGTAATTGGCGGCGGCGGTGCCTGTCATGACGTAAATTCCGGCGCCGATGGTCGAGCCGATACCCAGCATCATCAGCTGGATGGGGCCAAGGGTGCGCCGTAACCCATGGTTCTGGCTCTCGGATTCGATTTGCTGGATGGTTTTGCGAAGCCGCAGGCGGCTGGTAGAAGCTCGAGGGAGAGACATAAATTTCACAATATCAGATCGGGGAAAGCCTGTATCGTTGCAAAAGCTGTTCCTGCGCAAGATGGCAGGCAACGCGCGCCGGGTCGCCGACAGCGCGCATGTGCAGCCAGGCCCGCTTAGTGGCGGTGGTCGCCCAGGATCGTGGCCACGGTCGGCTCGATGATCCGTGCGATGTCCTGTTGTGCAGCCGCCGTCGGGTGGAGCGGCGGGTCGGGCGGGGTCAGGTGCGGGTCCAGGAAGCGTGACGGGTCGGGTGCGCCATTTGCTTCCACCGCCGCTCCGGCATCCTGCAGGTGCAGCCACGGGCGGCCCCGGCGGATATCCGCCGCCAGCATGCTGTTCAGCTGCCGGGTGTTCGCGCTGACCCAGGCCGAGCGGATCGAGGGCAGGACCTCCAGCAGCAGGATCTGCGTGGTCGGGAAGCGGGCGTGGATCGCATCGACGATGCGGGTGATGCCGGGATAGGTATGGGCCGCGTCGGTATGGACATGGCCGAAATTATTGGCGCCGATCATGACCACGAACAGGCGTGGCGCAGTGCGGAAATCCAGTTCGCCATGGGCCAGCCGCCACAGGACATGGCAGGTGCTGTCGCCCTTGAAGCCCAGATTGATGGCGTGCCGGTCGCCGTAATAATGCTGCCAGACCGGTGCGAAATCGCGCCAGGGCTCCGGCCCGTTGCGCTCCCAGTTCTGGGTGATGGAATCCCCCAGCCACACCAGATCGTAACGGCCGCTGGTGATTTCCGCCTGCTTGTCGGCGAAGCGCTGGTGCCACCACGGCGTATCCATGCGCGAGACCTGTTCGACGGCCAGATTGGCGGTTGCGGCCGGTGCGGCAGCGGGTGCGGCGAGGGCGAGCAGGGCGGTGATCGCCAGCAGGGGGCGAAGGGAGCGTGTCATGATATCCGGAATGCTATGAGGCCGTTTGAAAAGTGTCGATGCCGAGCAGGAGCGGGCCGGCACGCGCTGTAAGCAGCGAAGTGCCGCAAACGCGCGTTGGATTGGCGGCAGCAGCACTTTGCAAACGGCCTCTTAATGGCCGAGGACGAAATAGGCGATGGCACCGGCGATGAGGCAGTAATAGCCGAATGGACGCAGCGCCCACTGCTCGTGCTGGCGGAAATAGCGCATCAGGAAGGCGGTGCTGGCCAGGGCGGTCACGGCCGCCACCACCGCGGCCACGGTGGCCAACTGCATCTGTCCGGGCGCGAGGGTGACGTGGCGCATGTGCGCGGCCTCGCGTACGGCGGCGCCGATGATGACCGGCTGGGCCATCAGGAACGAGAAATGCGCGGCGCCTTCATGGTTGAGCCTGCGGAACAGGCCGCCGACCATGGTGGCCCCCGAGCGCGAAATGCCGGGGAAAAAGGCGAGGCACTGCCACAGGCCGATGATCAGGGCATCGGCATAGGTGAGCGAGGCGATGGGGCGCCCGAGCTGGATGGCGCGGCTGCCGCGCAGCCGATCCGCGATCAGCAGCAGGAAGCCGTTGAGGACAAGGAAGATGGCGGCATAGCGGGCGCTGCCGAACAGCGCGCGCAGCCAATGTTCCAGCAGCCCGCCGATGATGACGGCGGGAATGGTCGCCACGACCAGCAGGGCGAGGATGTGGATGCTCTCGGCCTGTCGCTGGCTGCCGTTGCGGCCGGTGATGCCCTGGAAGATGGCCACCCAGTCGCTACGGAAGAAATACAGCAGCGCGACGGCCGTCCCCAGATGCAGCATGACCAGGAAGGGGAGGAAGATTTCCCCCTGCGGGTCGAACACCCAGCCGAGCAGGGCGGGGACAATGACGGCGTGGCCCAGGCTGCTGACCGGAAAGAGTTCGGTCGCCCCCTGGAGGATCGCGATCATGATGGCTTGGAAAACTGTCATTGTCCGGCTGTCCATGGCGATTTAGACTGGCGTGGTGCCCATTTTTCATCAGTTCGGCAAGCACTTGCCGGACAGTGTGGCGAATTGTGGGCCAACGGGAAGAGGAGAGGGGCATTTGGTGCGGGAAAAAGGAAGCGCGATCGTCTTCAGCAGCCTGGTCCTGCTGGTGGCGGCCGTATTCTACGTCTACGCCCGGGCCTCGCAGACCGACCTGAGCCATGATCGCTATCCGCTGACGGCCCGGTTCATTTCGGCCAATGGGCTGCATGTGGGGGCGGATGTCCAGTTGGCCGGCGTGCCCGTGGGGCGTGTGACCGACATTGTCCTGGACCCCGTGATGGCGGTGGCGAATGTGCGCTTTACGGTGGATCGGGCGCTGTCGCTGCCGGCCGACAGTGGCGTGACGATCGGCAGCGCGACCATGACCAGCGACGATTCGCTGATGATCGAGCCGGGCACGGCGAAAGACCGGCTGGCCCCCGGCGCGGTGATCACCAATGCGCAGGAAGCTGTCAGCCTGGAGCAGCAGGTCAGTAATTACATCTTCGGGAATGGCGGCCTGTCCTCCGATTCGACGCCGTAGCGCGCGCCGGATTGCCGGGCGCGGCGCTGCTGAACCGGCTCTCAGTCATTAAGCGGATAAGAGGCCAGGAGTTTCTTCTGGCGGCGCCAGTAACGTAGCATCGTGAAGGCCCCGGCCGACCGCCAGCCGGCCTTCTTCTTCTTCGCGCCGATGCGAAACGTTTCGCGGTAATGCATGAACTGCGCGGCATAGGCCTCGCGCAATGTGGTGCGCGAATCCCAGATATGGGTCGCCTCCGACCCCACGCCGTTGATTTCGATGATCTCGAACCCCCGGCCGAGTCGGAGGGCGGCCACCGATTCGAATTTCAGGTCGATCCGGCCGAAATGGAAATCGGGTATGTCGCGCATGATCCGGTCGATCTGTTCCGTCAGGGCTGGAGTGACGTCGTCGGCGCCGTTGCGGAAGATCGAGCCCTTGCAATGATTGCCGGCGAAGACCAGGCGCATCGTCTCGCCCGCCGGCAGGATCTCATGCACCCGCGTGCCCAGGCGGGGCAGGTAGAGATGCGGCACCAGGCGGGTGCGGGCGTCGGCGTCGATCAACTGGCGGACGGTCGAGCGGCCATCCCCGACCAGAACCGGTGCTTCCTTGTAGGTCACCGAGGTGATCCGGCCCCGCTCTTCGTCCGGATGGCGGATGTAGAAGATGCCGGCCTCGTGCTCATAGGGGATCAGGCGCTGCATCACCAGCCGGATTCCCGGCGGAAACAGCACCACTGCCGCGGCCAGTTCCTGGGGCGTGGTGACCAGCTTTACGCCCGTGCCGTTGCATCCGATATCCGGCTTCACGACCACTGGCAGCGCCAGCCCGGCCCGTGCCAGGGCCGCGGTCGCGGCCGCCGCATCGTCGGCCGATCCGGTGGTTACCGTCGTATAAGGCGCGATCCACTGGCGCGCGACATCGCCCGCCATGTCCAGGATGTCGGTCTTGCTTTCGCCGCACAGGCCGCCGGTTTCGATCCGTGGATTGGCGGCGGTGGGCAGGCTGAGGTCGCCATGCCGCAGCCCCATCAGGATCCAGTAGAGGACGATGGGGGTGTAGAAGGCCCAGCCAGGCCAGAATTCGAACATCGACAGCGGAGAGGGCGGTCGGGATACGTCGGCCTGGGGCGTGGCGGCGGTGGAGGCATGGGTCATCGGGACGGACTCCGCACATTGGCCACGATCCGGCCGACGAGAAGGATGGTCAGGGCGAATCCTCCCATTCCGGCCCATTTCCATGCACCCAGATGCGTGATCAGGAAATGGCCGACCTGTAGCGATACCGCGAAGAGCAATGTTGTCCAGATCAGGGTTGCCAGGATGGCCGCCAGGGCGAACCGACGCACCGATGCGCCAAAAAACCCGCACGCCGTATAGAGCGGCAACCGTGCGCCGGGGATGAAGCGGCTGATGAACACGATGCGGAACACGTTCCGGCCGAACCAGTTGCCGCCATTCTCGTCCTGGGGGACCTTGACCCAGCGCCGGGCCGCCGGCCACAGGGCCGCGAGCTTGCCCAGGCCATACAGGCCCAGGTCGCCGGCCACGATCCCGACATAAAGTGCGAGTAAGGCAACGGGCAGGGCGACCTGACCGGTCTGGACCTCCATGGCGGTCAGGATGGTCGCGGCGTCTTCGAGAATGAACGTGCCGATGATGATGACCAGCGCCTGGATTGCGGGCGCGGCGCCGGCTTTGGCGAACAGGGCGGAGAGTGAGGGAAACATGACCGGGGCGCCGCCGTTCAATCCCGGAACGGCAGAAAGAAGCGGGTCGCAATCCTCACGTCGTGAACCTCTTGCCCATGGAATCCGTTCCGCGCGGCAGCCGGACGGGCCGGCCGGGGTGGTGCCCGGATTGGGGACCTTGTGGCATGCTTCGCCACCACCGACAAATCGCCTGCCGACAGCGGCGAGGATTGAAAGCCCCCGGCGGATTGTGGCACAGCTTTCGTCATGATCGGACGCCGTGATTTCCTGCTGTCGGCCTCGGCCGCTTTCGCCGCCGGCGTGCCCACGGCGCGCGCGGCGGAGCAATCTTATGCCGCGTTTCTGGCCGGCGTACGGGCCGAGGCGGTGGGCCATGGATTGTCGGCCGCGATCATCGATCGGGCCCTGGCCTTGCGGGCGCCTAATGCACGGGTCCTGGAACTGGACCGCCACCAGCCGGAATTCACCCTGACCTGGGCCCAATATCGCCAGAAGGTGCTGACGCCGAAGAAGATTGCGGACGGGCGTGCGGCGGCGGGCGCGCGCGCCGCGTTGCTGGCGGAGGTCAGCGGGCGGTACAGCGTCGACCGCCAGCCGCTGGTGGGGATCTGGGGCCTGGAATCTGCGTACGGTACGCGGATGGGGACGTTTCATGTCGCGGATGCGCTGGCCACGCTGGCCTATGACGGGCGGCGGGCGTCGTTCTTCCGGGCAGAGCTGATGAATGCGCTGCGCATTCTGGACCATGGGGATGTCGAACCCGATTCGATGCTGGGCAGCTATGCCGGCGCGATGGGGCAGCCCCAGTTCATGCCCAGTGCCTATTTGCGTTACGCGGTCGATTTCACCGGCACCGGCCGCCGCGACATCTGGAACAGCGAACCGGACGTCATGGCGTCGATCGCCAATTATCTGGCCCGTTGCGGCTGGGTGGCGGGCGAGCCCTGGGGGCAGGAGGTTACGGTGCCCGCGACGGTGGCGCAGGCCGAACTGGGCCGCGGCAATGTGCGCACCCTGGAAGAATGGATGGGGCAGGGCGTGCGCAGGGCGGATGGACGCACGTTTTCGCGCACCGATATTCGCGGGGCGGTGATCCGCCCGGATGGGCCGGGGGGTGAGGCCTTTATGGTCTATCGCAATTTTTCGGTGATCCGCCGCTACAACCCGTCGGATTTCTACGCGCTGGCCGTTGGCCTGCTGGGCCGCGACGTCACGTGACGCGCCGCGCCTTTCCGGTGATGCTGGCCGTGCTTGGGCTGGCGGGCTGTCATCGGGCCGAACCGCCGTTGCCGCCAGCCGACCCGCATTACGTCGTGGGTGCACCCTACCAGATGGACGGGGTGTGGCAGTATCCGCGTGAGGATTTCGGCTATCGGCAGACCGGGCTGGCAGTCGCTGATCCCGACCAGACGCCCTATGTCACCACTGACGGCGAGCATTACGATCCGCAATCCCTGACCGGCCGCCATGCCACCCTGCAACTGCCGGCGATCGTGACTGTGCGCAACCTGGAGAATGGGCGGGAGCTGACCATTCGCCTGAACGATCGGGGGCCGGAAGCGCGCGGACGGCTGATTGGCCTGACGCCCCGCGTGGCCGCCCTGCTGGGGATCGGTGCCAATCCGGTGCAGGTCGAGATCATCGGGCATGAGGCCGAGAACGAGCAACTGGCCGAAGCCCTGCCGGGCGGCCAGCATCTGGATGTCGCGGCCGCACCGGTCGACCAGATCCGCGCGGAATCGCTGGATCGTCCGGGCACCGGCGGGACGATCGTCGCGGCGCCGACTGGCACGGTCGGGGCGGCCGATGTTTCGGCGCTGATGCGCGACCTGCCGCCCGACGTGCGGCAGGGATATGTCCAGGGCGGAATGTTGTGGGTGGATGCGGGAACGTTCTCCACCCTGCGCTATGCCCAGGTGGCCGCCGCGCGGACCGGCGGCCGGGTGATACCGGTGCAGGATCGTGGCCGGGCGGCCTGGAGGGTCCATGTCGGGCCCTTCATGAATGTCGCCGGGGCGGACCGGGCGCTGGACCAGCTTTTGGGCGACGGAATGACCGGCGCCCGGATCGTCGTCGAATAGGGATGAACGTGCAAACCCGAAGGTTTCTTCTGACCGGGACGGCCTTGCTGGCCGCCACCGGTTCTCTGGCGGTTGCCGCGCCGCGCCGGCGCCATGCCCATGGCGCCGCCAGCGCCCCGGCCGCCGCGCAATCGGATGACGAATCCGGACCGGACCAGGCCCAGGCTCCGGCCGGGCCGCCGGCCGCCAGCCTGATCGGGCCGGTCGATACGCTCGCCCGCTGGGCGTGCATCGTGGATGTCACGACCGGCACGGTGCTGCTGGAAAAGGCGGCGGACGAGCGCATGCCGCCCTCGTCGCTGACCAAGATGATGACGGCCTATATCGTCTTCAGCATGCTGAAATCGGGCCGCCTGAAGCTGGACCAGGCGCTGCCGGTCAGCGAGAAGGCGTGGCGCATGCAGGGGTCGAAGATGTTCGTGCCCCTGGGCGAGAGCATCCCGGTGCAGGACCTGATCCAGGGCATGGTCATCCAGTCCGGTAACGATGCGTGCATCGTGCTGGCCGAGGGCATTTCCGGGTCCGAAGAGCAGTTCGTCGCCCAGATGAACGAGGTGGGCGGAAAGATCGGGCTGGTCAATTCGCATTTCATGAATGCCACCGGCTGGCCGGCCGACAACCACTATATGTGCGCCCGCGACGTGGCGACCGTAGCGGTGCGCCTGATCCGCGATTTTCCGGAATATTATCACTTCTTCTCGGAGAAGGATTTCCGCTTCAACAAGATCGCGCAGGGCAACCGCAACGTCCTGGTGGACAAGGGGCTGGCCGACGGGCTGAAGACCGGCCACACCGATGCCGGCGGGTTCGGGCTGTGTGCCAGCGCCGATCGGGGCGGCAATCGCGTGGTGCTGGCGCTGAACGGCATGCCGTCGAGCAATGCCCGCGCGCATGAGGGCGAGCGGCTGCTGGAATGGACGTTCGCGAATTTCGAGAATGCGACCCTGTTCCGTCGGGGCGAAGTGGTGGACCTGGCGCCTGTCTGGCTGGGTGCCCAGCCGACGGTGCCGCTGGTTGCGACACGGGACGTGGTGATGACGCTGCCGCATGGATGGCGCACGCGCGTCCATATCGGGGTGGATTATCAAGCGCCAGTCGCGGCGCCGGTGGCGGCGGGGCAGGTGCTGGGTGACCTGGTGCTGACCAATCCGGGCCTGCCCGATATCCGCATGCAGCTTGTGGCCGGGCAGGCCGTGCCGCGGCTGGGGCTGCTGGCGCGGGCCTCGACGGTGCTGGGTCAGAAACTGGGCCGGCACTGAAGCCGGTGCCGGGTCTGTTCATCACCTTCGAAGGCGGCGAGGGCGCCGGGAAATCCACCCAGGTCGCTCTGCTGGAGGCGCATCTGCGTGCCGGCGGGCGCGACGTGGTGCGCACGCGCGAGCCCGGTGGGACGCCTGGGGCCGAGGCGCTGCGCGATTTTCTGCTGTTCGGCGGCCATGATCTGTCGTTGCGGGCCGAGATCCTGGCCCATTTCGCCGCGCGGTGCGACCATGTGGACCGGCTGATCCGGCCGGCGCTGGCGCGTGGTGCGGTGGTGATCTGCGACCGGTTTGCCGATTCCACCATGGCCTATCAGGGCTATGGGATCGGGCAGGGCGATCCCGCGACCATCGGGCTGATCGACGCGTTGACGGCACAGGTCGGGCTGGTGCCCGACCTGACGCTGGTTCTGGCGCTGGATCGTGCGCGAGCCCGGCAACGCCTGGATGCGCGCGGTGGCCGGTCCGATCGTTACGAGGCGGCGGACGAGGCGTTCCATGCCCGGGTGGCCGAGGGATTCGAGACGATTGCCCGGACCCATGCCGGGCGGTGCGTGCACCTATCCGCCGACCAGCCGGCCGAGGCGATTGCGCGGGATGTCGCGCAACGGGTCGATGCGCGGCTGACGGGACCCGCCTGAATGGCGGGCACCACGCCGCGCGACGGCCAGGAGCCGGTGGGGCATGACGATGCCCGCCGCGCCTTTGAGGAGGCATGGGGGGCCGGAAGGCTGCATCACGCCTGGCTGCTGACCGGCCCGGAAGGGATCGGCAAGGCGAGCTTCGCCTTCTGGATGGCGCGGATGTTGCTGAAGGCGACCGGGGCGGACAGCACTGCCGCGCGGCGGATCGCGGCCGGCAGCCATGCGGATCTGCTCTATATCGCGCGCGGCGTGGACGAGAAGCGCCAGCGGATGCGGGGCGAGATCGTGGCCGACGATGTGCGCCCGATCGGCCAGTTCCTGCACCGGACGGCGGCCGAGGATGGGTGGCGTGTCGTGATTGTGGATGGCGCGGACGCCATGAATCGCAGCGCCGCCAACGCGATCCTGAAAATTCTGGAGGAGCCGCCGCCGCGTGCGATCCTGATCCTGACCTGTGCCGCGCCCGGCCGCCTGTTGCCGACCATTCGCAGCCGGTGCCGCACGCTGCGGCTGGAGCCGTTGCAGCCAGCGCAGATGCAGGACGTGCTGGCCCGGGTGGCGGCGGATGTGCCGCCCGAGGATATCGCGCGGGTGGCGCCGCTGGCCCATGGTTCGCCCGGCCGCGCGCTGGCGCTGCTGGCGGGCGATGGCGCGGCGCTGGGCGTGCTGGTGGCGCGCGTGCTCGAGAACCCGCCGGATGCGGGGGCGATGTACGAGATTGCCGAGAGCGTGCTGAAGCGGGAAAATGGCTTTCCGGTCTTCTTCGATCTGTTGTGTGATGCCATATCGAAGCACGCGCGTACCCTCGCCATGCAAGATGGGCGGGGCGGAGAGAACGTGGACGGATCGTTGTCGGCGCACCGCATGGCGGAGCTGTGGCGGCGCCTGACCGACCTTCGGGTCGAGACGGAGCGGTTCAATCTGGATAAACAACAGGCCCTGCTGAGTGGCCTGACTTTGGTGAGTGGAAGATGACAGGGCGCTATTACGTCACGACACCGATCTATTATGTGAACGGGGCGCCGCATATCGGTCATGCCTATACATCCGTCGCCGCCGACGTCATGGCGCGCTTCAAGCGGCTGGCTGGCCATGATGTCTTCTTCCTGACCGGCACCGATGAACATGGGCAGAAGGTCGAGCAGGCCGCCCAGGCCGCCGGCGTGGCGCCGATTGCCTTCGCCGACCAGGTTTCGGCCGATTTCCGTGCGATGTACGACGTGATGAATGTTTCGTACGACGATTTCATCCGCACGACGGAGCCACGGCACATTGCCGGCGCGACCGCGCTGTGGGAGCGGATCGCGGCGAACGGGCATATCTATCTGAGCGCGTATGAGGGCTGGTACGCGCTGCGTGACGAGAGCTTCTACAATGAAGACGAACTCGTCACCCGCCCGGACGGCACGAAGGTGGCGCCGACCGGCGCGCCGGTCGAATGGGTGCGCGAGCCGTCCTATTTCTTCCGCCTGTCGGCTTTCGCCGATCGGCTGCTGGAGCTGTACGAGACCCGGCCCGGCTTCATCGAACCCGCGTCACGGCGCAACGAGGTTGCCAGCTTCGTGCGCCAGGGCCTGCGCGACCTGTCGATCAGCCGCACCAGCTTCCGCTGGGGCATCCCGGTGCCGGGCGATGCGGACCATGTGATGTATGTGTGGGTGGATGCGCTGGCCAATTACCTGTCGGCCACCGGCTTCCCCGATGCGGACAATCCCCGTGCCGGATTCTGGCCCGCCAACTTGCATCTGGTGGGCAAGGATATCGTCCGCTTCCATGCCGTCTACTGGCCCGCGCTGCTGATGGCCGCCGGGCTGGAACTGCCGGAATGCGTGTTCTCGCATGGGTGGTGGACCATCGAGGGCGAGAAGATGAGCAAGTCGCTGGGCAATGTCGTCGACCCGCGCGACCTGGTGGCGCAGTTCGGTGTCGATCCGCTGCGTTTCTTCCTGATGCGTGAAATGCCGTTCGGTGGCGACAGCGATCTCAGCCGCCGGGCCATCATCAACCGGCTGAATGTCGAACTGGCGAACGATCTGGGCAACCTCGCCCAGCGTACCCTGACGCAGGTGGCGCGCAATTGCGGCGGCGTGCTGCCGGCGCAGGGCGTGCGGACCGAGGCCGATGACGCTCTGCTGGCACAGGCATCGCTGCTGCCGACGCTGATGCACGGGCATATCGACCGCCATGCGCTGACCGACGCGCTGGAGGATGTGTGGCGCGTGATCCGCGCCTGCAACGCCTATATCGACCATCAGGCCCCGTGGGCGCTGCGCAAGACCGACCCCGAGCGGATGGCGGTGGTGCTGCGGGTGCTGGTGGATGCGCTGCGCGTGATCGGCACCATGCTCCAGCCCTACATGCCCGGCAGCATGGATGCGCTGCTGACCCAGTTGGGCGTGGCGCAGGACGAGCGCGATTTCGCGGCGCTGGAGCGCCCGCTGCCCGAGGGCCGGGCCCTGCCGGCGCCGCAGGGGATCTTTCCGCGTTATGTGGAGGAAGCGGCGCAATGAGTGCGCTGATCGACTCCCACTGCCATCTCGACCATTTCACCGACGACGAGATCCCGGACCTGCTGGACCGGGCGCGCGCGGCGGGGGTCGGCGGCATGGTGACGATCGGCACCCGCCTGTCGCGCGCGCAGCAGCAGAAGGACCTGACCCGTTTCGACCGGCCGGAGGTGCGGGTGTGGTGTACGGTTGGCACCCATCCCGACCATGTCGAGGAATGCGAGATCGCCGATGCCGAGGGCATCATCGCCCTGGCCGACGATGCGCGGGTGGTGGGAATCGGCGAAAGCGGGCTGGATTATTTCCATGGCGCGGAAGCCGTGCGCCCGTTGCAGCAGGCGCGCTTCCGCGCCCATATCGCGGCGGCGCGACGGATGGACCTGCCGCTGGTCATCCATGCGCGTGAGGCCGATTCGGACGTTGCCGCGATTCTGCGCGACGAGGTCGAGACCCACGGGCCGTTCCGTTTCCTGCTGCATTGCTTCGCATCCGGGCCTGATCTGGCGCGGGCGGGGCTGGAGCTGGGGGGGTATATCAGCTTCTCGGGAATCCTGACCTTTCCACGTTCCGACGCGCTGCGCGCGATCGCGCGTGACATTCCCGGGGACCGGCTGCTGGTCGAGACCGATTCGCCGTACCTTGCCCCGGTGCCACGGCGCGGCAAGCGCAACGAGCCGGCGCTGGTCGCCCATACGGCGCTGCGCCTGGCCGAAGAGCGCGGCATGGGTCCGGAGCAACTGGCGGACCTCACCACCGCCAATTTCCACCGTCTGTTCAGCCGGGCGGCCTGAGCGGTGGAACTGGTCGTCCTGGGATGCGGCGGCTCGGCCGGCGTGCCGATGATCGGCGGGCCGGATGGGCGGGGCGACTGGGGGATCTGCGATCCGGCGGAACCCCGCAACTGCCGGACGCGTGCATCGGTCCTGCTGCGGGGCGATGACGGGCAGGCGGTGCTGGTCGATACCGGGCCCGACCTGCGCGCGCAGTTGCTGGCGCAGGGCATCGACCGGTTCGATGCGATTCTCTACACCCATGCCCATTCCGACCATATCGCGGGGCTGGACGAGGTCCGGGCGATCAACCGGGTGATCGACCGGCCCCTGCCGGTGCTGGCCACGCCGCCCGTGCTGGCGGATCTGGAGACGCGGTTCAACTATGCTTTCCGCCCGTGGTCGCCGCCCGGCTTCTATCGCCCCGTCGTGGTGCCGCGGGAGGTGCATGCCGGCCAGACGGTCGACATCGCCGGGCTGCGTCTGACGCTGTTCGAACAGATTCACGGCCGCACGCTGTCGCTGGGCGTGCGATGCGGGACGATTGCCTATTCCACCGACGTCGTCGACCTGCCCGAGGAGGCGTTCGCCGCCCTGGCGGGGGTCGAGACGTGGCTGGTGGATTGCTTCCAGCGATCCTCGCCCCATAACGCCCATGCGTGGCTGGATCGGGTGCTGGAATGGCGTGCCCGCCTGATGCCGCGCCGGGTGATCCTGACGCATATGGGCACCGACATGGATTGGGCCTGGATGCGCGACAACCTGCCGGAGGGCGTGGAAGCCGCCTTCGATGGCCTGCGCGTGCCTTTTCGCTGATCCGCGATTGCGGGGAAGGGCACCCGGTCGTTCCGAAAACCCCTGCTGTCCGGGTGTGTGTTTCCGGAGCGCACGCGATTTAGGTTGAATCCCGAACGCGGGGAGCGATAGCCTCGGTCCTGACGACCCGGGATCTCGCAGCGCGATACCTGACTGCGATTCCACCATATGCCAGTCGCCCTTGTCTGGGGCGGCAGCGTGCCTATCTGCCTCTAAAAGGGCTAGACAGCAAGGGGGAATGTGTATTGGACACCCGATTGCAGAGCCGACAGGACTGACGGTTTTTCCCGCTCCGGGGGCCGCTCCCCGGAAGAGATGCGTATCCATGGTGCATGGTCGTCCAGAAGAATGACGGATTCTGGCGCCGGTTCGGAGACTTCCCAGGATGGTTTCTGATTTTAATGTGTTTTCTCTGGCCACTGCGATGCGCGATCAGCGTCGCGAAATCGAGATGAGCCTGTCCGACTATCTTGAAGCCTGCCGTACCGATCCGTCGTGCTATGCAACCGCGGCGGAGCGGATGCTGAAGGCGATCGGCGAGCCGAGGAGCGTCGATACCTCGCGCGATCCACGCCTGTCGCGCATCTTCATGAACCGTACCCTGCGGATCTATCCGGCCTTCTCCGATTTCTACGGCATGGAAGAGACGATCGAGCAGATCGTGGGTTTCTTCCGGCATGCGGCGCAGGGGCTCGAGGAGCGCAAGCAGATCCTCTATCTGCTCGGCCCGGTGGGTGGCGGCAAATCGTCCCTGGGCGAACGGCTGAAGGCCCTGATGGAGAAGGAGCCGATCTATGTGCTGAGGGCCGGGCGGCATGTCAGCCCCGTCTTTGAAAGCCCGCTGGGCCTGTTCGACCCCGACCGCATGGGCGATGCCCTGCAGGAGCGCTACGGGATTCCGCGCCGGCTGCTGGGCGGTGTCGCCAGCCCGTGGGCGCTGAAGCGGCTGGAGGAATTCGACGGCGACCTGTCGCGCTTTTCGGTCATCAAGGTCCATCCGTCCCGACTGCGCCAGATCGCGATCGCGAAGACCGAACCCGGCGATGACAACAACCAGGACGTGTCGGCGCTGGTGGGCAAGGTCGATATCCGTCAGTTGGAGCATTTCAGCCAGAACGACCCCGATGCCTACAGTTTCTCGGGCGGCCTGAACCGCGCGAACCAGGGGCTGCTGGAATTCGTCGAGATGTTCAAGGCGCCGATCAAGATGCTGCACCCGCTGCTGACGGCGACGCAGGAGGGCAATTATGTCGGGACCGAGAATATCGGCAGCATCCCGTTCACCGGCGTGATCCTGGCCCATTCGAACGAGGCCGAGTGGCAGACCTTCCGCAATAATCGCACCAACGAAGCTTTTCTGGACCGCGTCTGCGTCATCAAGGTGCCCTATTGCCTGCGGGTGGCGGAGGAAACCAAGATCTATGAGAAGCTGGTGCAGTCCTCCAGCTTGGCGAATGCGCCCTGCGCGCCCAACACGCTGGAAATGCTGGCCCGTTTCGCGGTCCTGTCGCGGTTGAAGCCGCATCCGAACTCCACCCAGTTCGCCAAGATGCGCGTCTATGACGGCGAGAATATCCGAGAGACCGACCCCAAGGCCCGCACGATGCAGGAATATCGCGACGCCGCCGGGGTGGATGAGGGGATGGACGGTATTTCCACCCGCTTTGCGTACAAGGTGCTGTCCGCGACCTTCAACCATGATTCTTCCGAGATTTCCGCCGATCCGGTGCATCTGATGTACGTGCTGGAACAAGCGGTGCGGCGGGAGCAGTTCCCGACGGATATCGAGGCGAACTATCTGGCGACGCTGAAATCGGAACTGGCCGGGCGCTATGCCGAATTCCTGGGGCACGAGATCCAGAAGGCCTATCTGGAGAGCTATAACGATTACGGCCAGAACCTGTTCGACCGTTATCTGGACTATGCCGACGCCTGGATCGAAGACCAGGATTTCAAGGACCCCGACACCGGGCAGATGCTCAATCGCGAGTTGCTGAACGCGGAACTGACCAAGATCGAGAAGCCCGCGGGGATCGCCAACCCCAAGGATTTCCGCAACGAGGTGGTGAAGTTCTCGCTGCGCGCGCGGGCTGGCAATGGCGGGCGCAACCCGTCCTGGACGTCCTACGAGAAGATCCGCGACGTGATCGAGAAGCGGATGTTCAGCCAGGTCGAGGATCTGCTGCCGGTCATCAGCTTCGGCTCCAAGAAGGACGGCGAGACCGAGCGCAAGCATGACGAGTTCGTCGAGCGGATGGTCTCGCGCGGCTATACGGAACGCCAGGTCCGCCGGCTCGTTGAGTGGTACATGCGGGTGAAGCAATCCGCCTGAGGCGCTGTTGCCAAGGCGCCGCTACAGGCGAGTCCTGTGCGCGTTCTTCGCGCCTCGCGGTGAACGGCCGGCAAGGCCGCTCCGCTTCGATGCGCGAAGACCTTCGCCGGGCGTGATCTGTGGCGGCCCGCTCCTGACGCAGCATCAGCAGTTTTGAAACCGCCTCTGAACGGAATGGTGCCGGCCAGTGGATATCATTGACAGACGTCCCAACCCCCATGGGAAAAACCTCGAAAACCGGCGGCGCGTGCTGCAGCGGGCCCGCTCGGCCGTACAGACGGCGGTGCGGGACGCGGTGGCGCGCGGCAGGATCCGGGAGGTGGGGCAGGGTAACGCGGTCTCGGTCCCGTCGGATTCGCTGCATGAACCCTCGCTGCATCGCGTCTTTTCCGAGGGCGTGCGCGAGATCGTGCTGACCGGTAACCGCGAATTCTCGCGCGGCGACCGGCTGCAACGGCCGCCGAGTGGCGCTGGTGGCCAGGGCTCGGGGGCCGGGCAGGCGGGCGAGAGTGGCGGGGGAGAGGATTCCTTTCGCTTCGTGCTGAGCCGCGACGAATTTCTGGACCTGTTCTTCGACGATCTGGAATTGCCGGACCTGCTGAAGCGCGAGATCTCCACCACCGAAAACGGGGTGCCCGCCCGTTCCGGCCTCAGCAACGAGGGGGCGCCGTCGCATCTGGATCTGGGACGGACGATGCGGCGCTCGATCGCGCGGCGCCTGGGGTTGGGCCGGCCCAAGCCGGCGGAATTACAGGAGGTCGAGGAACGTATCGCCGAATTGGAAGCCCTCCGTCCGGCTTCGGCCGAGGATCTGGAGGAACTGGAGGGGCTGCGTGAACGGCGCGGCACGCTACGCCAGCGGCTGGCGCGGATTCCGTGGGTCGATCCGGTCGATCTGCGCTTCCGGCGCTATACCATCATGCCGCAGCCGGCGACGCGGGCGGTGATGTTCTGCATCATGGATGTCTCGGGCTCGATGACCGAGCGGATGAAGGATCTGGCGAAGCAGTTCTTCCTGCTGCTGCATGTGTTCCTGGAGCGGCGGTACAAGAAGGTCGAGATCGTTTTCATCCGCCATGCCGAAAGCGCCGAGGAGGTGGATGAGGATGCGTTCTTCCACGATCCGCGCACGGGCGGCACCATCGTCTCATCGGCGCTGGAACTGATGCACACCATCCAGCGGGAGCGTTTTCCGTCGGCCAACTGGAATATCTATGTCGCCCAGGCATCGGACGGCGACAACGCGTCGTCCGACACCATGCGCACCGCCAGCCTGTTGCGGGACGATATCCTGCCGGCGGTGCAATATTATGCCTATATCGAAATTACGGGATCGGGGGCGGTGATCCGCGGCGAGACGGATCTGTGGCGCAGCTATCGCGCCATCGCCGATGAGAACGATCATCTGGCGATCCGCCAGGTCGGCGACCGCAAGGAGATTTTCCCGGTCTTCCGCGACCTGTTTTCCCGTCAGCATCATTCGGCGGAGGCTTGATGGACCAGATCGTATCAGGGGGCGGCTCTCCGGCCCGGTCCGGGGGGCTGCTCTATTCCGGCAATGACTGGAATTTCCAGATCATCCGCGATTGCTATGACGCGATCGAGGAAATTGCGACCCGCGAACTGGGGCTGGAGATCTACACCAACCGGGTGGAGATCATCACCTCCGAACAGATGCTGGATGTCTACACCGCGCATGGCATGCCGGTGGGATACAAGCACTGGTCGTTCGGCAAGCGCTTTATCGGGCATGAGAACGCCTATCGGCGCGGGCTGATGGGGCTGGCCTATGAGGTCGTCATCAATTCCGATCCCTGCATCAGCTATCTGATGGAGGAAAACTCGGCGACGATGCAGGCGCTGGTGATTGCGCATGCCGCGTTTGGCCATAACCATTTCTTTCGTAATAACAGGCTGTTCCGGGAATGGACGGACCCGTCGGACATTCTGGACTATCTGGAATTTGCCCGTGGCTACATCGCCCGGTGCGAGGAGCGGCATGGATTGCGGGCGGTGGAGCGCGTGCTGGATGCGGCCCATGCCCTGCAGAACCAGGGGGTCAACCGGCATTCGGGGGCCCGCAAGCTGGATCTGAAGGCCGAGCAGCAGCGCGCGAAAGAGCGGCGGGCGTACGAGGACAGCGTCTTCAACGATCTGTGGCGCACCCTGCCCACCGAGGCCGGCGATGCGGCGGGGACGGCGGAAGGCGCCCATGCGCGCCGGCTTCTGGGGCTGCCCGAGGAAAACCTGCTGTATTTCCTGGAGAAGAATGCGCCGCGTCTGGCCCCATGGGAGCGGGAGATCATTCGCATCGTGCGGATGATCGCGCAATATTTCTATCCGCAGCCTCAGGTGAAGATGATGAATGAGGGCTGCGCGACCTGGGTGCATGTCTACATCATGCGGCGCCTGCACGAACTGGGGCGGATTGACGATGCGGCCTATCTTGAGGTCATTCATTCGACGTCGAACGTCATCAACCAGCCGGGCTTCGACGCGGGGGGAGGGGCGTCGTTCAATCCCTATGCGCTGGGCTATGCCATGATGACCGATATCGTACGCATCTGCACCGAGCCGACTGCCGAGGACCGGGAATGGTTTCCCGATATCGCGGGCAATGGGGATGCGATCGGCACGCTACGCCATGCCTGGGCCGAATACCGGGACGAGAGCTTCATCCAGCAATTCCTCTCGCCCAAGGTAATCCGCGATTTCCGCATGTTCCGCCTCAACGACGATACCGCCCAGCCTTATCTGCTGGTCGACGCCATTCATGACGAGGCCGGGTATCGCGATATCCGCCGCAGCCTGGCGCGCGTCTATGATCCCGGTACGTTCTATACCGAGATCGAGATCGTCGATGTGGACCTGCTGGGCGACCGCACGCTGAAGCTGGAACATCGCACACGGGCCGGCCAGTTGCTCCAGGCCGGCGATACGCGCCAGACGCTGGATTACCTTGCCTCCCTGTGGGGCTATGGCGTCGTGCTGAACGAGGTGGATGCGCAGACGGGCACCGTGCTGGCGACCCACAGCGCAGGACCGTCGCAATAAGATATGGTCGATTATCGGGTGAGTGGAAATGCGCGCGGGGCTGTGTCCCGCGCGCATTTTCTGTCCCATTTATGCCTTTTTCTATAATATTATTTTATCAGTATCGAAATTCCTGAAATTCACTTGCGATTTTTCCAAAGCGGAAGGCTAGCCTTCCTGCCCGAAAATTTGTATCGAAAGAACATCAAACTGGATGGCAGGCGGTATCCGCTTCGCCGCCGGACTTCCGAATCGCGGTTCGGATGTGGTGTGGCGAGCAACAGGGTTGGCTGGATGAACATGATATTTCCTTCGTGGGTCCGACGGTCGCATGCTGGCTGATCGGCGGTCTCGCGCGGCCCGGCGCGTTTCGCGCGCCCTGGCGGCCGCTTCTGTTGTGACGGCGCTCGCGGTGCAGGGGCCGGCGCATGCCGCCGAGCCGATCCTGCAGACCGAGGAAAGTGACATCGTCACCCTGCCGCCCGGCGGCCCGCACCGGGTCCTGGTCGAAGATGGGGTCTATCGCCACAGCAAGGACGGGCGGGTCTATGTCGTGGACCTCGATACCGGCCGGCTTCTGGGCATGGTGCAGGCCGCCTACAACGCCAACATGGTGGCCGATCCGGCGGGCAAGGCGTTCTATGTCGCCGAGACGACGTGGGAACGGGGCAATCGCGGCAAGCGCCACGATATGCTGGCGGCGTATGATCCGCGCACGCTGGAGCAGATAGCGGATATCGACCTGCCGGGCCGCGCGCTGATCACGCCGAAGAAGCCCGACATGGCGATCGGCGCCGATGGGCACTATGTCTATGTCTACGATTCAAGCCCCACCAATGCGGTCCATGTCTATGACACGGGTCTGAAATCGGTTGTGCGGACGGTGGACGTGCCGGGCTGCGCGCTGATCTACCCTTGGGGCAATGCCGGTTTTTCCTCGATCTGTGGCGACGGGTCGCTGGCCAATGTGCAGATGGATGCCAAGGGCACGCCGGCCCTGACGCGGACCCCGCCGTTTTTCGTGCCGGATCGCGATCCGGTCTTCGAACATAGTCCGGAGATCGCGGCGAGCGGCCATGTCTGGTTCATTTCCTATAGCGGCCTGATCTACGAGGCGACGCTGGGCGCGCAATCCAGCATCGCCAAGCCCTGGTCGATCCAGGAAGCGGCCGGCCTGAAGGCGGCGTCGGATGCCCGTGCCCCGTTCGAGGTGACGTGGCGGCCGGGCGGATGGCAGCTCGCGGCGCTGCGGGCCCGCGATTCGCATCTGTTCGTGCTGATGCACAAGGGCACCTTCTGGACGCACAAGGATGCCGGCTCCGAACTGTGGGAGCTGGACCTGAAGACGCACCGGCTGGTGCGGCGCATTCCGCTGGCGGCCCGCAGCATGATGGTGGGTGTAACCCAGGATGCGCAGTCGCGAATCATGCTGACGGATGAAGCCGGTGACCTGATGGTGCTGGACGGGGCCGACGGCAAGCCTGTGCGCAAGATCGGGGCGCTGGGCGATGCGCTGATCTTTACGGCCGCTCCCGGAGAATGAGCCCCCGGAATGATCCCCGCGTGACGGAGAAACGATATGCCCAATCCTGAAGACAGGGGGGCCGTCGGCGCGACGCGGAACGGCCTCGACACCGTGGCCGAACGGCTTGCCCGCTATCTGGCCGGCCGTTCCTCGCGTCGCAGTGCGCTCGCGCGGCTGGGCGGGTGGGCGGCCGCCGTTCCGGCCTTTCCGCTGCTGCCGGTCTGGCGGCGTGACGCACGGGCCGCGGCGCCTGCCGCGCCTGCCGCGCCGTCGCCCTTTGCGGCGAAGGCGCAGGCCAAGGATGACACGAAGTGCGATTACTGGCGCTATTGCGCCATTGACGGCAATCTGTGCACCACCTGTGGCGGTGGCGTTCATAGCTGCCCGCCTGGGACGCACCCGTCGCCGACCTCATGGATCGGCACGTGTTTCAACCCGCAGGACCGCCGCTCGTACCTGATCGCCTATCGCGATTGCTGCGGGCAGGATGCCTGCAACGAGCAGAACTGCCTGGGCTCGGATGGTGACCTGCCGACCTATCGTCCGCAGGCCAACAACGACATCATCTGGTGTTTCGGGACCGGTTCGCTTCTCTATAATTGTTCGACCGCTGTGATTGTAGGAACCGCCGAATGAAGAAGATCCTTACCCTGGCCCTGTGTCTGGGCGCCTCCACCCCGGCTTTTGCCGCGCCGGACGGCCAGGCGCTCTATGGCGCGAATTGCGGCATCTGCCACCAGGGCGGTGGCGTCGGCGCGCCGGGCCAGTTTCCGCCGCTGGCGAACCGGATCGACAAGATCGCCTCGACCCCCGAAGGCAAGAAATATGTCACCGCCGTGCTGATGAACGGCCTGGCCGGTTCGATCGACGCTGCCGGCGCGACCTATGTCGGGTTCATGCCCAGCTTCAAGAGCCTGTCGGATGACGATGTGGCGGCGATCCTGACCTATCTGTCGTCGCTGGGCAGCACCAAGCCGGCTCCGGTCATCACGCCGGCCGATGTGGCGGCCGCGCGCGCCGCGCCGATGCCGTCCTCGGGTGTCGCGGCAGCCCGGAAGGCCCTGAATGCAGCGCATCCGCTCCCCTGAGAGCCTGACGGAAAATGCGCGCTGGTGGCGAGCCGGCGCGCGTTTCACCCGCGCGACCGGGGCGGCCGTGGCGATTGGCGTCATGGCCGGCCTGATGATGTCGGGGCATGGCGCGCTGGCTCTGGACCGGACACGCACCACCTATCTGGAAAAATGCGGTGGCTGCCACGGGATCGAGGGGCAGTCGGGGCAGACCTATATTCCGACCCTGCGCGACCGGATCGGTACGCTGAGCTGCACGCCGGAGGGCCGGGCCTATCTGCTGACGGTGCCCGGGGTTTCGATGTCGCTGATCCGCGATGACGCGCTGATGGCGCAGGTGATGAATTTCGTCCTGTTCGATCTCGGCGGCCACAGCACGCCGCCGGGCACGACACCTTTCACGGCGGAAGAGGTCCATGCCCAGCGCGGTCACCCGCTGAGCACCACCGACCTGCTGGCCGTGCGGGCCCAGGTCTGGGCGCGGGCCATCGCCTGCTCGACGAACCGCCGGTAATATGGCGTCCGCCTGCCGGTTTAGGGCAGGCGACGCGCCATATCGGCGGCTGCAAGGGCGAAGGCCTGATAGAAATCGTCATGCACGGCGACCATGCCGCCGGACAGGTGGATGAAGCCCTCGGTCATGCCGTTCTGCACCATGCCGTCTGAATGGGCCAGGATGCCGTCCGAATCCTCCATCGCACCCGATCCGACCGGTGCGTCTGGGGTGATGCGTGGACGCAGCGTGTCGTTCCAGGCCGCCTTGCGGTAGGCGGCGACTTTCTCGGGGTAGGGGCGGCCGTCGGTCGTATAGCCGGCGAGGGGTTTGCCCTGCGCCATCATGTAGCCGATCTCCACCGCCGTGCCGGGGTCCATATCCGCGGCGCGGCGGAAGGGATCGAGGCAGAAGATGCCGCCGGCGCATCGGTCCATCAGGTCGCGGTCGGCGGTCACGATCTTCAGGATCGTGTCCAGCCCTGGAGGCAGCGATTCGATGCCGGCCTGGCCGTCGAAGGGGGCGAGACCCTCCAGCCCCACCTGCCGGCACAGCGCGCGCAGCCGGTCGAAAATCGCGATCGCGCTGGGGCGAAAGACCAGATCGCCGGCCAGATAGACGGTTCTGTTCGCTCTCATGCCGTTCCTGCTCTCCTTTTTCTTGCCACGATCCGATTCGCATCTTATGTGGAAGCGCCAACGGTCGGGTACCCGAGGCACTGGGACCCCTGCAACGGTAGATGAGGTTCCTGCACGATGTCTTCCCCCAGCCATCCGCTTTCCGTGTCCCGTGTCGAGGAGCGCATTCGCGAGGCCCTGGCATTCGACGATGTCCTGGTTGTTCCCGCGGAATCGCGCGTACTGCCCGGCCAGACATCCACCAGCAGCCGCCTGACGCGTCGCATCGGCCTGAACATTCCGCTGATCTCGGCGGCGATGGACACGGTGACCGAGGACGCGATGGCCATCGCCATGGCCCAGCAGGGCGGCATGGGCGTGATCCATAAGAATCTTTCGGTCGAAGAGCAGGCCGAGCATGTCCGGCGCGTCAAGCGCTACGAATCAGGCATGGTCGTCAATCCGGTGACGGTGTGGCCCGACCAGACCCTGGCTGACGTCAATGCCATCATGACGCGCCACGGCATCAGCGGTCTGCCGGTGATCGAGCGCGACACCAAGCGGCTGGTGGGCGTTCTGACCAATCGCGACGTGCGCTTCGCCACCGACCCGAACCAGCGGGTCGACGAGCTGATGACGCGCGACAATCTGGTGACCGTGCGTGCCGATGTCGGCCGGGAAGAGGCGCGCCAGCTTCTCCACCGTCGCCGGATCGAGAAGCTGCTGGTGGTCGATGACGAAAATCGTTGCATCGGGCTGATCACCGTCAAGGACATGGAAAAGGCGGTTCTCTACCCGCTGGCCAACAAGGACGAGATGGGGCGCCTGCGCTGCGCCGCCGCGACCGGCGTGGGCGAGGACGGCTTCAAGCGTGCCCGTGCGCTGATCGAGGCCGGTGTGGACGTCGTGGTTGTCGATACCGCCCATGGCCACTCGGCCGGAGTGATGGAGGCCGTGGCGCGGGTCAAGGCGTTCGACGATCGGATTCAGGTGGTTGCCGGTAACGTTGCGACGCCGGAGGCTGCCATCGCCCTGATCGAAGCCGGCGCCGATTGCGTGAAGGTGGGTATCGGTCCGGGTTCGATCTGCACCACCCGCGTCGTTGCCGGCGTAGGCGTGCCGCAGTTCACCGCGGTGCTGGAAACGGCGGCGGCCTGTCATGAGCGCGACATTCCGGTGATCGCCGATGGCGGCATTCGCACCTCGGGCGATATCGTCAAGGCGATCGGCGCCGGGGCCGATGTCGTGATGGTCGGTTCGCTGCTTGCCGGCACTGCAGAGGCGCCGGGCGAGGTGTTTCTGTACGAAGGACGCTCGTACAAATCCTATCGCGGCATGGGCAGCCTGGGCGCCATGGCGCGGGGTTCGGCCGATCGTTATTTCCAGCAGGAAATCAAGGAAACCCACAAGATGGTCCCCGAGGGGATCGAAGGGCGCGTTGCCTTCAAGGGCGGCATGGATGCCGTGGTGCATCAACTGGTCGGGGGTCTGCGGGCCGGCATGGGTTATACCGGCTCGGCGACGGTGGCCGACCTTCAGGTGCGCGCGCGCTTCCGCCGGATTACCGGGGCGGGCTTGCGCGAGAGCCATGTCCATGATGTGGCGATCACGCGTGAAGCGCCGAACTATCGGCGCGACTGATCCCATCGATCGCCATCTTCGACTGACAGGACGACTATGACGCCCAGCGCGCGGCTTGCTGCCGCCATCGATCTGCTGTCGGAGATGGAGGCGACGCCGCGTCGCCCTGCCGACGCCGTTGCCAATGCCTTCTTTCGGGAGCGCCGCTATATCGGCGGTGGGGACCGCCGTGCCGTGTCCGAGCGGGTCTGGGCCGTGCTGCGGCACTGGCGCCATATCGGCTGGTGGCTGGAGCAGGTGGGCGCGCCGGCCACCCCGCGCACACGGTTGATCGCCGCCATGCAGTTGATCCCCCGGCCCGGCGAAGCGCCGGGGGCCCTGTTTTCGGGCGACCGGTATGGGCCGGCGCCGCTGACGCCGGCGGAGCAGGATCTGGCGGCCCGGCTGCGCGGTCAGGCACTGGCCGACCCCGGGATGCCTCAGGCGGTCCGGCTGGAAGTGCCGGACTGGCTGCTGCCACGGCTGGGCGAAACGTTCGGTTCCGCGCTGGAGGCCGAGGTCTCCGCCCTGGCGGGCGAGGCGACGCTGGATCTGCGGGTCAATCTGCTGAAGACGACACGCCAGGAGGCGGCACGCCTGCTGGCGGAAGAGGGCATCCACGCTGAGGAGACGGGCCTTTCCCCCTGGGGGCTGCGTGTGCCTGGGCGGCAGCCGATCACGGCGACAGCGGCCTTCAAGGCCGGGCTGGTGGAAATCCAGGACGAAGGCAGCCAGATCGTGGTGGCGGCGGCCGATGCGCGGCCGGGCATGCGCGTGCTGGATTACTGCGCGGGCGCTGCCGGCAAGACGCTGGGCATGGCCATGACCATGCAGAATCGCGGCCATATCGTGGCCTGCGATGTTTCCGAGCCCAGGCTGGAGGGTGCGGTGCGCCGCTTGCGCCGGGCAGGGGTCCATAATGCGGAACGGCATCTGCTGGTGCCGGGAGACCGCTGGGCGCGGCGCCGGGCCGGGAGTTTCGACCGGGTGCTGGTCGATGCACCCTGCACCGGAACCGGCACATGGCGCCGCAATCCGGATGCGCGGCTGCGCCTGACCGAACGGGATCTGGAGGAACTGACGGCCAAGCAGGCTGACATTCTCTCGACGGCC
Source organism: Gluconacetobacter asukensis (assembly GCF_014174375.1). GTDB lineage: Bacteria > Pseudomonadota > Alphaproteobacteria > Acetobacterales > Acetobacteraceae > Gluconacetobacter > Gluconacetobacter asukensis. The sequence continues at coordinate 77,778 of NZ_JABEQE010000008.1, read as the reverse complement.
GCCACGCTGGTTCGGCCGGGCGGGCGGCTGATCTATGCCACCTGTTCGGTGCTGCGCGAAGAAAATCAGGATCGGATTGCGTCGTTTCTGGCGGCGTCGCCGCACTTCCGTCGCGCGGGGCCCGAGCCCGATTGCGGCCTGCCGGCCGATCTGATGCACGATGGCATGATCGCGCTGTCGCCGCTGCGCCACGGCACGGACGGCTTCTTTGCGGCCGTTCTGGAGCGGGTGGACTGATTTCCGGCTAGGTGTCGGGGCGGCGTTCTATCGCCCTGACATCGCTCGACGTATTCTGGTACTCTCCGGCTCTTCGAGCCACCAGTCCGGGATAGGTGCATGCAGGAAAATCTGGCCATTGGGATCTTGTGTGTGCTGGGCGGCGGCATTGGCGCCCAGTGGCTTGCCTGGCGCTTTCGGCTGCCTGCCATCGTCCTGCTGTTCGCGTTGGGTCTGATCTATGGCCCCGGGCTGAATCTGCTGCACCCGTCGGCCGCGATCGGGCGCTATTTCCGCCCGATGGTCTCGCTGGCTGTGGCCTTCATCGTGTTCGAGGGGGGGCTGGGGCTGGATTTCCGTCAGTGGCGTGCCGCGGGCGAGGGGGTGTTGCGCCTGACGGTGGTGGCCCTGCCGATCAATCTGGTCCTGGGGACGCTTGCGGCCCATTTTGTCGGGCATCTGCATTGGGGGGCCTCCTGGCTGTTCGGCGCCATCATCGTGGTCACCGGGCCCACGGTGGTTCTGCCGTTGCTGCGCCATACCAAGCTGCGTCCAAGGGTGGCGGCCTTCCTGCGGTGGGAGGCGATCCTGAACGACCCGGTCGGCGCCATTCTGGCGACGCTGGTGCTGGAATTCCTGATGATTCTGGGCAACCGGCATTCGGGCATGTTCGTGGCGGAAATCGTGCCGCATCTGCTGTTCGCCACCATGATGGGGGTGGGCTGCGGCATTTTTCCGGCGGTGCTGGTGCGATTCCTGTCCCGCCGGGATCTGATCCCTGAAATCCTGCGGATTCCCATCATCCTGACTTTGGCGATGAGCGTTTTCGCCATCTGCAATTTCTTCATGGAGGGTGCGGGGCTGATGGCGGCCACCGTCTTCGGCATGGCGCTGGCCAACCTGCATGTGCTGGGCATGAGCGAGCTGCGCCGTATCAAGGAATCGCTGGGCGTTCTGGTCGTGTCCTGCCTGTTCGTCATGCTGACGGCCGACCTGCATCGCGAGGTGCTGGCCCGCCTGTCCCTGCCGATCGTGGCCATGACGCTGACGGTGCTGTTTGTGGTGCGCCCTGTCGGCATCTTCCTTTCTACGGTGCGTTCGGGCCTGTCATGGCAGGAGCGGCTGTTCGTTGGGTGGATCGCGCCGCGCGGTATCGTCGCCGCCGCCGTGGCGGGGGCGGCGGGCCTGCAACTGAGCGACGCCGGTTATCCCAGCGCGGATCTGGTGATGCCGGGTGTGTTCGCCCTGATCGCGACGACCATGATCCTGCATGGCTTTTCCCTTCGCCCCATCGCCCGGGCCCTGCGCCTGACCCTGTCGGACGACCCTGCGCTGGCGATCGTCGGGGCCAGCGCCTGGTCTACCGATCTGGCGGGGGTGATGCACCATATCGGCTGCCCGGTCGTGTTGGTGGATACCTATGCCGGCGCGCTGGCGGCGGCGACGCGCGCTGGCATTCCCACCCTGCGGGCGGAGCTGCTGTCCGACGAAGGGATTGAAAGCCTGGAGGAGCGCCCGGCCGACTACCTGATCGCCGCCACGCCCGATGCGATCTATAACGGGCTGGTCTGCGCTCGACTGGCCCCCGATTTCGGGCGCCAGCGCGTGTTTCAGGTCAGTCCGGGTGTGGCCCGGCTGGATCTGTATCGTGGATTGAGCCGTGATTCGCGCGGAAGGGTGCTGGGGGAGCCGGCGTGGAATTTCACGCTGTTCGAAACGCTGTTCGAACGCGGATGGCGTTTTCGTGCCATGCCCCCCGTACCGGCCCCGTCGGGCGGGGCGCCGGCGGTGTCGTCGGGCTCTGCCGACGGCAACCGGCTGACGATCCTGACTGTTCGCAAGGGGACCGCGATCTGGATCTGTTCGGCCGAGGATGCGACGCCGGTGGAACCGATGGCCGGTGATATCGACGTGGTGATGGAGCCGCCGGCGCCGCCGGAACAGACCGGGCTGGCCTGAGCGCCTGACTGGACTGCGGGCCCGAGGGCTCTGTGCCCTCAGCCGGGCGGCGGGACGTCGATTTCCGACAGGCCGGCCGCCAGCAGGCGGCGCAGGTCCGACTCGCGCAGGGCGATGCAGCCTTCGGTGGGACGCTGGTCGGGGGATTGCAGGTGCAGGAAGATTGCCGACCCTCGGTCGGGCACCGGCGGGGAGTCATTGTAGCCCAGGACGATCACGATATTGTAAACATCATCGTCGCGCCACATGCGCTCGTGACGGGAGGGGTGTGGCAGCGTGACCGGGCGGTTGTAATCGGCATGGGTGGGGTCGTCGCACCAGCCGTCATTCGGTGCCAGCGGTTCGACCGGAAGATGGCTGGCAGGCGCGGCGACCCGATCCGCGCGATACAGGACCCGCCGCAGCTTCAGCATGCCGGCCGGGGTCGCATGGTCTCCTTCCTGCTTATGGACGCGGACTCCGGCGGCGCCGATGATGGCCGGGATTTCCTCGCCTATGCAATGCAGGCGTGCGTCGGACCCTGTATTTGTTTTTAGCAACGCGCGTATCATGAATCGCTCCAGCTGGATCGCTTTTTGCCCTGAATCGGTTTTAAACTGTCGGGCCTGAGGTCTGGATAGGGCAACGTGACCGGGATGGTGAGTGAGGTATCGTGTCGGCTGGCCCGGATGCTGCCGTTTCCGTCCCGGGAATGATATAGGATAAAGATGCCGACCCCGCGTGAATGGGGCCCGGTCAAAATAAAGAGGGTTCGATGGCAGGTGCGCGTCCCATTCTGATAGTGGATGACGATCAGACGTTACGTCATATGCTCGTCGAACAATTGCAGCTGGAGGGAGAGTTCCAGGCGATCGAGGCCGAATCGGTTGCCGATGCCTGGGAGAAGCTCAATGCGGCGGGCGCCCGGTTCGACGCGATCATCCTGGATGTGACGCTGCCCGACGGTGACGGCCGCGATTTCTGCGCCGAACTGCGGCGGCAGGGGAAGCGGATTCCGATCATCATCCTGACCGGTTCGGACGAAGAGACGGACGTGGTGCGGGGGCTGGACGCCGGCGCGAACGACTATGTCGCCAAGCCCTTCCGTATCGCCGAGCTGCTGGCGCGGTTGCGCGCCCAGATGCGCATTTTCGAAAACAGCGAGGATGCCGTCTTCTCGATCGGGCCGTATGTGTTCCGCCCCTCGGCCAAGCTGTTGCAGGAACCCGCGCGCAATCGCCGCATCCGCCTGACGGAGAAGGAAGCGGCGATCCTGAAGTTCCTCTACCGTGCCGGGACGCGGCCGGTGCCGCGCCAGGTGCTGCTGAACGAGGTGTGGGGCTATAACGCTGCCGTCACCACCCATACGCTGGAAACCCATATCTACCGCCTGCGACAGAAGATCGAGCCCGATCCGACCAATGCCTCGCTGCTGGTGACCGAGGGCGGCGGCTACCGTCTCGATCCGGAAGGGGGCGTGCGCGCTTCCTGATCGCGGGTTTGAGGTGACGCCGTAAAGGCGTCCCTTACTCCGGTAATTCGTCCCTTCATGCCGGGGCGGGCGATGCGGCGCTGACCGCGGATTCTCCTCTCCCGCCTTATTGCAGACGGCTTCAGAGAGATCTGTACGGGGGCGGGCGACGGCCGGTGAGCGAGAGTGCATTTGCCGCGCTTCGAGCTTCCATGTCTCTCGAATCGTCTGTCTGTGGTCGCGTATGCTAAGAGGCCCCGGCTGGGAGGGCTGCGCCCTCCTTGGCGTTTTCGGGCAGGTTTAGGTATTCAGGGCACCATGATCGAAGATTTCGACTTTGGCCGGATTGCCGTCATTGGTGATCTTTTTCTTGATTGCTACATTACCGGATCGGTCAGCCGGATTTCTCCCGAAGCGCCGGTGCCGGTCCTGCTGCGTGCGGCGCATAGCGCGGTGCCTGGTGGAGCAGCGAACGTAGCCATGAATGCGGCGGCCCTGGGTTGTCGGGTCGAACTGGTCGGGCTTGTGGGATGCGATGGTTCGGCGGAAAGGTTGAGAGCCGCGCTGGCTCCTTACCCCACGATCGGTCTTTCCGGCCTGGTGGCCGATCCGGCCTGGACCACCATTACCAAGACGCGTGTGCTGAGCGGCCGCCAGCAGATTGTGCGAATTGATGACGAGCGGGTGGAGCCAGTCGTTGCCTCCACGAGGGCGCGCGTGATCGATGCCGCCTGTGCCGCGATTGCGCAGGCCGATGTGGTGGTCTGTTCGGATTACGCCAAGGGCGTCCTCTCAGAGGAGACGCTGGAAGCGATCATGGCTTTTGCCGTCGCGCGGAATGTTCCGGTTATCGTCGATCCCAAGCGCAAGACCTTCTCGGCCTATCGTGGGGCGTGGCTGGTTACCCCCAATCGCGATGAACTGACCACTGCGACTGGCTTGCCGCTTCGGACGGACGATGACGTTGCTCGTGCAGCGACCGTGGCGGCGGGACAGTTCGGTGGCAACGTGCTGGTGACCCGTTCCGAGGAAGGGATGACACTCCTGCGGACGGATGGGCGGTTGCAACATGCCCGCGTGCGCAAGTCGGAAGTATATGACGTGTGCGGCGCGGGGGATACGGTGGTTGCCACCATCGCCAGCGTGGTCTCGGCGGGCCAGGATCTGGGGACTGCCGTCGTCATTGCCAATAGTGCGGCATCGCTGGTTGTCGGCAAGCTGGGCACGGCCACGGTTTCGCGCGATGAACTGAGCGCCGCCCTTACGGCCGAGATCCGCGAAGATGGTGCCACCGTTCCGGCCGATCGCGCGCGGGAGATCGTGGAGGAATGGCGGCAGCATGGTGCGCGGATCGTTTTCACGAATGGGTGCTTCGACCTGGTGCATCCCGGTCATATCTCGCTGATCAGGGCCGCGGCGCGGCAGGGTGACAAGCTGATCGTCGCGCTGAACAGCGATGCGTCCGTCCGGCGGCTGAAGGGTGAGAGCCGTCCGGTACAGGATGAACAGGCCCGCGCAACTGTGATCGGTGCCCTGCGCGATGTTGATCTGGTCGTCATTTTTGACGAGGACACCCCACTGGAGACGATCCGCGCCCTGCGGCCCGATGTGATCGTGAAGGGGGCAGATTATCAGGAGCATCAGGTTGTCGGCGGCGATTTCGTCAAATCCTACGGGGGAGCCGTGGCGCTGGTCGATATCGTCTCCGGGCGCTCGACGAGTGCGCTGGTCGGGAAAATGCGCCAGCCTGCACCTTCGGCCGTTGAACCTGCCAGCGTTCCCGGAACAGCGCGGGGAAGCGTTCCGTGACCAGCCCGGCGGATGCTGGCGGGCCTCTGTCCCGTGGTCTTGGGGCAACGTGGCGTGAATGGCTTGTGGCCCGTGCGTTGCCTTTATGGAGTGAGCGCGGATTCGATCCTGAACGAGGGTTGTATCACGAGCGGCTGACATGGAGCGGTGCGCCGGTTGCGTTGCCCGAGCTTCGGCTGATGGTGCAGGCCCGGCAGATCGCCGTTTATTGCCGGGCGGGCCTCGATGGGCTGTATGAGCCATCGGCCCGGGAGCTTGCCCAGGCATTGCTCTGCCTGGAGACCGTCGAGCGGCTTTACTGGCGCGCCGATGGCGCACCGGGCTGGATCTTCTCGTTGGCGCCGAATGGCGGGCCCGCAAGCCGCGTGCGCGACCTGTACGCCCACGCCTTTATCCTGTTCGCTTACGCCTGGGCTTTCCGTTTGACCGGCGCCCCGCATTATCGGCGCGCTGCCCGTGAGACCGCCGATGAGACTTGGCGGCTATTCGCCACGGAGGGCGAGGGGTTCAAGGACAAGGTGCCCCAGGCAGACGCCATTCGCCGCCAGAATCCGCACATGCATCTGCTGGAAGCGTGCCTCGCCCTGTTCGAGGCGACGGGGGAGGCTTTCTACCTTGACCAGGCGCAGTCCCTTGTTGGCCTGGCCTGCCAGCGGTTCGTGGACGCGCGTTCGGGGGCGCTGCTTGAGGAATTCGATTCTGGCTGGGCGCCACTTGCGCCCTGGGGGCGCAACCGCGTTGAACCTGGGCATTTGTTCGAATGGGCCTGGCTGTTGGGCGAATATCGCAGGCTGGCGGCTTGCGGGGCAGAAGAGGACGCGCGCCTGCGCGCGGTGGCGAACCGACTTTTTACCTTAGGAAGGGACTGGGGCTGCGCGCCGGATACGGGGCTTGTCTATGACGCCATGACTGAAGAGGGCGTCGTTTTGGAACATTCAACGCGGATCTGGCCACAAACCGAGCTGCTGCGCCTACTTTGCCAACGCCGTAAAAACGTGGAAAGAGGAGAGGGGGAAGAGTTGTCCTCCCTTAGCGGGCTATTTTTTACACGCTACGCTCCAGCCCGGCTTGCTGGCGGATGGGTAGATCGGCTGGACGAAATTCTTGTCCCGGCACTGGATCATATACCTGCCAGCTCGCTCTATCACATATATGGCGCGGGGCGGGAAATGGTCGGCGCATGTTAGAGAGCGGCTTCATCCGCAATCAATAATTGACGTTATAGCTTCGGTAAAGCCACCTGTGCAGAAACGCAGACGCTTGGAATGGTCGTACTCTCTCGGCGTATCTACTGCCATGATGGATAGCATTGTCAGAAATAGTTCGGACGAGAAGGCCACTTACAGCATGGTAGATGGAGTATCATAATCTCATGCCTTTCAACTCGACGGAAGCATCATTGTGAGGAGGGGTAGATGATTGTTCAAAAAATACTTAACAATGTAAATGCCTTTGAATTGACAATAACAAATGAAGTTATTCATAAATTTAGAAAAGAAAAGGTTTTTTTTACCACCTCCGGAGAAGGGAGATTTTTCCTTGGCGAAAAAATATTCTTTGAAAAAAATGTGACAGCAAATCCTTATTCTGCAATTCTTTCCGGTAATATTATACCAGAGATTGGATGTTTTTCATATTCGTGGTCTTCGTTACCAGTGGGTACGGTAGTTGGTAGATATTGTTCTATCGCTCATGGCTTGAAAATTCACGGACCACGACATCCTATAGAAGCCGTAACAACGAGTCCGGTTGGCTATGATGATGATTTTATAATTGTTTCAGAGCCTCTAAAAGAGTTTGGAATAAAGAAGACACAGAATACTCTGGGCGCTCAAAAAAAAATGCCTGTTGTAAAAAATGATGTTTGGATTGGCGCTAATGTTACTTTGTCTCCTGGAGTTACGATTGGAAATGGAGTTGTCATTGCCGCAGAATCTGTTGTAACAAAATCAGTCCCTGACTATGCGATTGTCGGTGGAAATCCAGCCGAGATAATAAAATTTAGATTCGACGAACGTATTATTGAAGAATTTTTGAAAATAAAATGGTGGGATTATAATTTTGCAGAATTTGAAGACCTTAGTTTTAACGATGTAGAATTGTTTGTGAAGAAATTCCCGGATAAAACAAAAGAAATGCATAAATTTCACGAAAAAAAGGAGAAAATATCCGATTTTTTTGAGAATTTTTGTTGAAAAAATAAAAAACATTCAGATAGCCAACATGGCGTTTCCGTTTCTGGAGCCTTCCTCCAATTCTGTGTTTCTACGGAATGCCAATGATTTTCTCTTCGCTAAGATGCCTGCAACTTCGTCAAGATTTTCAGAGCATGATGATATACGCTTGACCTGCTGTGGAGCTTTCATCCAACGGAAAGTAGGGCCTCAGGGAAAGTTAAGCCCTTGGTTGTAGGGTGTGCAACGGGGCCAAGATCGGAGTCCGGGATGGAAGGAGATCCTGGCCTTATTGCTTTGAACGTTGCGGCGTGCGCCGCCGGGGTCTGATATCCCAAAGCCGAATGGGACCTGATGGTGTTGTAATCGTTCTTCCAAGCCGAGACGACGGCGCGGGCCTGGGCCATGCTGGGAAAGACTGTCTCCTTCAGCAGTTCGTCACGCATCCGGCCATTGAATCTCTCTACATAACCGTTCTGCATGGGCCAGCCCGGGGCGATGTAGTGCCATTGTACGCTATGATCCTGTGCCCATTTCAGCACGATATTTGCGGTCAATTCGATGCCGTTGTCGGACGCGATCATCACCGGTCTGCCCCTCCGGGCCATCAGCGCACGGCCGCCAGACATTCCCGGGTCACGTCATCCACGATATTTAGCACGCGGAAGCGTCTTCCAACTGGTCATGAACGAAATCCTGGAACTAGCGGGCATTCGGTCGGGCCGTCACCAGGATGGGCGCGCGCGTGCCGATCGCCTTGCGCCGGGTCTGGCGCTTGCGCACAGCAAGTCTTTCCTCGCGGTAAAGTCGATAAATGCGGGAGAGCCCCGATCGCTCGCCCTCTAGTTGTAACAAGATAAACAGCCGGCGATAACCGAACCGAAGGCGCGTTTCGGCCAGAGCGCGCAGGCGATTCCGCAACATGCCGTCATCCGGTCGCAACGAGCGATAGCGTACCATCGTGCGATCCACGGCAATTCCCCGGCAGGCCCGACGCTCGCTCATCGTGAACATTTCTCGCAAATGAGCGGCAGCTTCCCGCTTCACGGCGGGCCCTACCATTTTTCCCAGAAGCTCGCGCAGCGCCGCCTCATTCAGAACGGACTCCGCCAGCAGTTTCTTCAGCCGCGCGTTCTCGTTCTCCAGCGCCTTCAGTCGCCTGGCCTCAGAGACCTCCAGCCCGCCATATTTGGCCTTCCATTTGTAAAACGTCGCGTCACTGATGCCACAACGGCGGCACACGTCCGCCGTCCTACTGCTCCTTCAGGATGCCAATGATCTGCTCTTCGCTGAAACCGGATGCGCTTCATCAGTCTGTCCTCTCAATAGGCCAGACTCTATTTCAAATCGGAGAAAATCCTCCGCAGCAGGTCAGTACCACTTCAGTCGGACAACGATCCACTGTTCGGATTACATTCCTCATCCTTCTGTCCTCACTCCCATTGCGGCGGGTAATCAATCAATTAAAATCAAGACAATTACCTAAGTAATAATAGATATCGGTTCGGGATAGAGAAAACTAATCAGAGAAAAGAGACACGAATAACCCATAAAGATATTTGAAAATGTTATGCTTCTGATTTATCGTTATCTTATCTATCGCGCCTACATCAGATTCGTAGACGAACATCCTAACCTCTAGGTTTTCCACGTTTTTCATGAGTGTGAATTCTAACTTCATCATATTTCTGCGTAACGCTGAAAAATTTACACTAATTCGAGCATGTGTGTTATTGTCTTTAGATATAACGTCGAGTTTTGCCGTCCCTGAAGAAGGTATTTTTCTGAAATTTATAATGGCAGTATAGCGCCCTTTTTCTAAATTAACATAGGGTCCAAAAAACACAAATCCATTAAGTAGACCAGAAAAGTGTATGGCCCCCTTATGTATATTTCCAACATCTGTTTTTATCTGACCTGAGCTTATGGGGTATTGACCTTCTTCTATAGGCCTCGTGGCAATATTATCAGGCGCTTCCTTTGCGTATGGCGTAAATCGATGGGTGTAATGACCATCGTGAAAGACGTCTCCAAAGACTACATTCTTGTAAACTTCAAAGTACAATCTAATTGGGGCGATTCCAATGTCCTCATATGAGACTTTTTCACCTTCTCGCAAATTGAAATATGCATCATAGGTTCCTTCCGGAAGTTCTCTAATATCTATGCTAATAAAAAAATCAAATGAATCACCAGATCTTAGAAAGAATTCTGGTAATTTTTCTAACTTATCAACGAATATATTGATTCCTCGAGAATCCTTCACGAGAGCCGAAATTTTCATATCTCTTGTAAAGGAAAATGACCAAGAAATATTGCTTAGATTGATGAGGGAAAAAGATACATTTAATCTTGCCTCAGAAGGGACAAAATTGGCCGACAAAACGCGGAGACTGCATAATCTATTATTTATTATTCTCTCCAATTCATCCAGAGCATCCGATGCATTTGCCCCGTTAACGGAGTTGTCAATAATTTTATCTGTTATATTAAAGTAATTGATGACGCTCAAAGCGCTGTGAGACATATTCTTCAATATAAATGTTGAGCATTTAACTTTTTCCTCAAAATAACTTGCGTGCAGGCGGTCACATTCTTCAAATTCAGAATAAAATATTGATATATTAGAACTTATTTCTTTATCTTCTTCCGTCAAATCCTCCACCATGTGACGATATTTCTTTTTTGCTTCAGTTAAGTGTTCTATGAACCGGGTGTCCCCACGACTCTTAAGAGATTCAGTATTTATAAAAACTTGTGGACATACCGAAATAATCCGAGAAGCGTTGATTTTTCTTCCGTAAAGTATAGCCGCATATCCGCCCATACTAAATCCAAAGCATACTACAGTGCGGTATTTTTTTGATATAGAAAGTATTTTTTTTGAATATTCTTCAGGGGTTTTCCCGTCCACCATATTATACCAAGAATTTTCAAGGTCTCTAACTAAAAGAGTAGAGAATTTTCCCTTGTTCCCAAATGAATAAAGGTCAAATTTCCCATTTTCCTTTCTATTTACGTCCAGAGATGAAAAAATAATCACCAGAACATCATTGTTTTTGTGGAAGAGAAGAGTATCAATCATGCGGACCTTAATTCATTTGTTGATCTGTCTATGCATGGAGAAGCCACATAAAATATAACGATCGTTTTTCAGGATTGTTCCCTCGCTTCGAAACGCCTTCCGTTTCCAGATGATGTAAGGTGATTTTGCCGAAGGGCTACCCATTGATGCACGGTAGGTTATTATGATATTTAGGACACAGGTGCGTGGGAAGATCACGTTTAAGGATAAGTAAAGTATAACAGGACGTATTAAATTAGACTAGAGATCCGAAAGCATTGTGCAAATAGCACGGCTGTTCACATTTTGTCAACGTTGTATAGGAATAAGGTCGCGTCGTGAGTTTCTTTAAGAAAAATGAGACAAAAAAAAATGCGGTATTGTTTTTTGGAATGCTTAGGAACTATGAGATTCCCTCTGAAAGCATAAAAAATAAAATACTATATAAGGGCGATTGCGACGTCTTCTATTTTGGTCCAAAGGAGACGGATCTGCCAAATAAAGAATACGCCATTGGAATTCAAGATAAAGATGGTTTTTTTATAAAAAATCCTAAAGAAGATTTGCAGGAAACCGTGCCTGTTAACATTGAAAATTTTTGCGCTGTGTATGATGGTTATATTAAAGATTTTCGCGCACATGACAAAAAAACCGGATATTTTGAAGAAATAAGTCGATCTTTGAGGCCGCGTGAAGATTGGCTAATGGGGCTGAACCCGGCAAGAATGTTGTCGATGTTTTATAACATCGATGGGGTTGTAAAGTTGTTTGTTGATTATTGTAAAAAGAACAAAAAATCGTACAAAAATGTAATCATAACGCGAACTGATATCGTGACATATACGGATTTTCCTTGCGTTGTTAGCGATGGAGAAATTCATATTCCGTCGGGAGAAGGATTTTCGAGTAACGGAGAAAAGCATATTGGTAATGCTTCTGTCTTTTTCTACAAAAATATGCTGACAGGAGATTACGTTTCTGGTGGAAGAAAGGATAGTTTCAATGACCAGGTTATGATAGTATCTTTTAATGAAATTAATAAATTTTGCAATATTTACGACCAGATATTGGAACTCATAAAGGCAAAGGCACCGCTTTCTCCGGAAACACTTCTTTTTATACTGTGCAAAAGAAGTGGATTAAATATTGTAGCGCATCCGGAATGGGCGTATGAAATTTATAGAGATGGAAAAAAAGAAATTACCTCGATTATGGATATTGAAGACTTAAAAAATATTGACCGATATAATCCAAGACTGCAAGAAAATAAGCTTCAGGTACAGGATTGTATTCCTATGGCTGATTTTGTTAGGGTTGATTCTATTAATAGCATTTTATATAAGTATCTTTCGAAGGTATCCTCTAGAAAGGCAAATAAATTAAAGAATAATCCCGCTAAATTTTATTTAGATTCGAAGTCGTATATGAACAAACTTCCGGAAAAAGCGTTTAGAAAAAGCTTAAAAAAGAATGATGCTGTGCTTTTTTTGGCAAAATACGGTGAAATTAAAAGTGATTGCGGAGAAATAAACGGAAATTCGCTTATCATACGTTCGACTAAGGAATGTTTTGGTGTTTATGGCCCGTTCGCAAATCTTCAGAAGGGTAATTACATTTCAAAATTGTTCTTTTCGGAAAAAATAAATGCAGAGCAAGTGACTATTGACGTGGTATCTAATGAGGTGAAAGAAATATTGATTAAAAATATATCCCTGACAGATGACTACTCTCAGAGAAATATTGACCTTAAGTGGACATTGGAATGCGACGTTTCTGGCCTAGAAGTGAGAATTTTTGTACCATCTGGGTTTAGTTGTGCCGTTGACTATTTGCTTATTAAAAAAATTTCATAGTGAGAAGAAGGCGTTATCTGTTGAGTTTAGTTGTCATAACTTCCTCGACAGATAACGATCTGCCCGCACAAAATTACGTTGTTTTTGGTTATATCACGGGGCAAATCGAAGGATGATGTTTTCATCGCGTCCGTTAGCGGCGAGTTTCGCAGCGAATGCCTCGATGCCTATTGGTTCCTGATGTTTGACGACCTCCGCTTGAAAACGGAGGAATGGCGCAAGGACTACAATGCCGTCCGTCTCCACAGCGCCATCGCCCAATCGACTGCCGATATCGCTCATCAAAGGTTCATCGGCGCCTGCCGCCACCTCTGAGCCAGACACCCGAAAGTTCCGGCCTGGGGAGATAAAAAAAAGGAACTCTTCACCCAGGCTGGAGACGCTACCATTCGGTGATCCGACGTTGAGGAGTAAATCACCTCCGGCGGGTTTCTACCTGTGAGAGTCCGTTTGATAATGGTTATGGATGGACAATTCTGCGGAGCATGAGGCTACCGAGAGCGACATGGATCATCGCCGCCGAGACGTCGATCCTTTGCTCGTAATCCCGCACGAGCCGCTTCCAGCGCGTCATCCAACCGAAAGTGCGCTCGACGACCCAGCGCCGAGGCAACACCTTGAAGCCGGGCTCCTTGTCGGAGCGGCGGATGATTTCGAGGACGAAATCCTGATAGGTCGCGGCATCCATAAGACGGGTACGGTCGTAGGCACCGTCAGCGAACAGATGCTTGAGCCAGGGCCATCGCTTGCGAATGGCCGCGACGATCGCTTGAGCGCCAGCACTGTCGGAGATGTCGGCAGTGGTCAGATTGACCATGAGCAATCGGCCATCTGTATCGACGGCAATGTGTCGTTTACGGCCGACAACCTTCTTGCCTGCATCAAAGCCCCGCTTTTCCGCTGCTGGTGCCTTGATGGACTGGCTATCAACGACGGCGGCCGTCGGGCTCTGCTCGCGCCCTTCGCGTTCACGGTCGAGCATCAGTGCGACGTCGTGGATCGTGCGGAACCGGAGCAGGCGCATGAAGTGGCGGAACCACCAATACACTGTCTGCCAGGGCGGGAAGTCGTTCGGCAGCATCCGCCACCCACCGCCTGTCCGTGCCAGATAGCGAAGCGCATCAAGTACATCGCGCGGGTCCGTCGCAGGCTTGCGACCGCGCTTGGCCACTGACGGCAGAAACGGCTGAATGAACAGCCATTCCTCGTCCGTCAGATCGGTCGGGTAGCGCTTTGAGCGCTTCTCAAACCCAGCTATCCGGCCACGGCTCGCTCGGGTCCACATTCTAAGCTTAAATCACGCCCAAGCCACCGCATCAACACATTCTAAAACAGGCTCTAAGGAGATGAAAATTCGTGGGCGATCACTAGCGCTTAAATTATTTTTTTTGGGGGACACATGTGGTATTAGATTCTAGAATATGTAACATTTTGCGCGGTTAAAATAAATATGCTTAAAAAATATAATGAAGAAATTGAGTGTATTCTAGAATACAACTCAAAAATAAACAGTTCTATATATAATTATAATAAAGACTTTACGAAATTAATGTTTCATGATCAGTTCTCTCTTAAAGAGATCTTTGAGGTTGATGATCTTGATACAGATGCCACGCCATCTTTTGTCTTCAAAGAAAACAAAACGGGAAAAATTTTATTCGATCATAGAACCGGCATAAAATCAGAAAAACCATTCTTGATAATAAGTAAGCCCCGAAGCGGGACTCATATAATGTCAAATATTTTGAAAATAATTGGGCTGCATCATGTATGTGTCTTCCTTGATCATATGGATACTTATTGTTATAGACTTGATGAGGAGCAAAAACTAATACATCAGTTACCCACTGGTATACCACTCTTTATATCGCGTAATATGTTTCTCCAAGGGCAGTTTAGCCATTCACATCTTATTTACTCTGAATGGGCAGCTAAAAACATACCCGAAAATTTTACTGTTATAACGCTTGATCGTGACTTTATATCGCCCGGAAATTACGTATTTAGCGATATGAAAGGTCGAATTTATAATAAAATTATTTCAGGTTGCAGGAACATTGAGGTGGAGGAGATGTTGAGAGCCGGTATTTTTGATCGCGAAATAGAATTTCTTCACAGCGAATATAAAATACAAGAGGAATCCATAAAGAGATGGATTGATCATTCGCATATTCATGTAAAATTTGAAGATTTATTCAAATTTGACGGGGAATTGTGTGGGCCGATATTGAAAAATATATTTGGAAATGGGTGCGAAAAGGAGGATTCTCTCTTTTGGTCAGAACTAATTCGTAGGAGGGCTCTACGTGAAGAGTCTTTTACGAAAAGAACATTAAACGCTATCGATAGCACCATCGAGTCGGCGCTTTTGAAAAGAATTGGCATGCTATGTTAGGAATGTGTTTCCTAGCTAATGCAATCCCAGAAATTCATCCGCTGCTCCCGAGGCGAAATTCTTGAATTACAGGCAGATTTGGCGCGTCAACATACTCTCAACAAACTGAGGGATAATGAATTATACCAGTCCCAAACGATTTAGAGTTTTATCCGTTCACATCGATTTATCGATAAAGCTCTAGATCTTTGTTTTGGCGGGCATCTTTATCTGATCGGTCTATTCCGTCTGACCGGAAGATGCTCTAAGCCCTCTTTATTCGTGAGAGCTGTTTTTAATTATTCTCGCCACGACCGGAGCAAGCGCAGCAGTCTCGTGAGAGGCTTGGGTCTTCCGTCGCGGGGAGAGGAAAGGGATATTTCTTCTTGTGGCGAATGATCGCTACAAAAATCGACATGGCTGATTTTCATAGTGGCAATCTTCCGTATTAGAAGGACAATTTCGATATTCTGCTGGGCTGGAAAGGCTACGGTAAAAGGGATGCTCAAAATCCGGCGTCCGGTCTCAGCGGGTATATCTATCGTGCGCTCAGCCAGTAGGTGTTGGCCAGAATCCGCAGCAATTCGAAGGGTTACAACACCTGGGCCAGTGAGAAGGGAGCAGTCCACGTGGGCCACGTAATGCCCGCCGGGCATTGTCACGTATGGTCCATAGAGCACGCTACCATTGGGAGTATGGGCAACGATTTCACCGTTCTGGAGCGTGGCATCACGCAGGCTCAGATGCAGGGCGTCATAGCGTTCCCAGTATTCGCCTTGGGCTGCCGGTTCGTCCACCGGCGTCGCAGGAGCCTCTTCCGCACCATTTAGTGTAATCGCCCGATAGTCCTGGCCGCGTGCATGGCATAGTCCACGCCAGGTTTCAGCGGTGATGCATTGGGTGCGCTTGTTGCGATTGTGGAATTCGTGACCGTATTTTTCAAATATGCACCCAGCGCGCAAAAGATCGCACGGAATGAAATTATCGATCAGAATATCCAGGCACAATTCCCTGGAACGCAGGTCATTGTGGTAATCCAGATGCAGATCTGGAAATGCAGCCTTGAATGTTGGATAAAGCAGATATTGCTCGTCAGCCAGCCTGACCAGGAACAGCTTTTCCGCGCCGTTTGAGCCAGAGGCGTAATCATGCGTCCTGTAATATGTGGCATCGGCCAGAGGCATGGGAGGAACATCCCATAGCCTTGTCACGTCACTGGTCAATCCCAGGTGAAACCAGTCGCTGTAATGAAGAGGCAGGCGTTCGAGCGAGTAGGGATTGAGCGTGTAAAGCCAGGAGATCATGACGCGCTCGTCCAGCACGCTGGCATGCCCACGGGGAAGGGCGCGGTCAGCCTCGTAATGCGCCAGAAAACGGCGATCGGCGAAAATCAGATCGGCCCGGACTCTCAGCACGTAGGTGCTGTTGACCAGGGCTAGTCCGGCGCGGGCTGCCGCGATCTGGAAATTGATATTATTACGGGCCTTGCCGTCCTTCTTGAAAAGCGGAAGCGCGAGAGCCGGCTCGGCAAGTGTGATGGCGGTGCAGGCCTGACGGAGAAAAAATAGCGCGTTGCGCAGTTCGCCGTCATGCTGGTGCGTCTCTACCAGCGCAAGATCATCCAGGACGCCGTTTTCGCACAGTGTACCGGTCACGATATCCGTGACTGAAATGGCCAGGATAATCGGCGTATGGGGAAAAAGGCGCCGCCAGTGAACGCAGTGATTGGCGGTTTCAGCCAGATTGCTCCGAAAGAGTGCCCCTTGGACAACGATGCTGAATGACTCGGGGTTGTCCCAGTCAGGATGTGTCATTGGGCGTGTCCTGGCTGTTCCGCTCGGATTACACAAAAAGGGGCGGAACTTTGCAGTTCCGCCATCATTGGGCGTGGGGTGTTCGTCAGCCTGCCATAAACTAGGCAGATCCTTCGCGCCCGCGACGCTGCACGTTGAGATCAGGGTTTTTCGCCACCCAGAGCCTCGTACTCAGCCGGAACGCCGCAGAATGTGATCAGTTCCGTCGGGATGAGGTCGTAGTGAATGCGCTGGCCCGCTTTGATCAGATGATTATACAGCGGCGCGATATAGAGTTCAGGCAAAGATGGCGCCAGTCGCTCCTGCGCCAGCGCATCCAGGAAGGACGAAGACTGCGCAAAATGATACAGGCCGTCGCAGCACAGGTCGGAGATTGGCTGTTTTTCGGTCGTTCGCGCCGCCAGCGGTTCATCGCTGTCTTCCGCGGGGCCGACATAGGACCAGTTTGCACCCTCTCCGCGGAAAACTTCCAGATACCCGTCGGAATGGCCGAACCAATCGGCTTCAGGAAAGCGGAAGCCGGTGCGAAATGTATCGATATTGAAGATCGTCAGGGGAGTGCGGTCGTCAAGAGCGGCTTCCCTGATACCGATTTCGACCGTTTCCGCCTGTCCCGCGGTTTCCCGGTCCAGCACGACGATACGGGCATCGCGGATGCCGAGTTCGGTGGTCTCCTTGCGGATGAAAGCAGGCGTTTCCGCTACCGTTCGTGCAATAAAGATGAAGGGCAGGTCGTTGAAATAGCGCGAGAAGCTCTCCACCGAATGCTTGAATACGCTCTTGCCGTGAAGGGGCAGCATGTATTTCGGCCTGGTGTAGCCGGCTTTGGTAAAGCGGCTCGACAGTCCGGCCATGGGAATGATGATCATGCGCGCTTTCCTTCAAGGGCGGAAAAGAGTCGGAGTGCATTGGCGATGAAGGCGGCCTGTCGGTCCGGCCGGTCGGCATGGAGGGGGAGCATCGAGACGAACAGGGAGGTCGTAATGGCGCCGATCTCCTGACTGGCAGGAGAAATACCCGCGATCGTCAGGTCGGCGAACAGGTTTCGCAGCCAGTTCCGCTGACTCGACGGAGGAAATTCCAGCGAGAAATCGTACGTGTTTTCCTGCGTCAGCCGGTAACGGCCGGCGATGATCAGGTCGTACAAGCCTTCGATGGAGTGGGACAGCTTTGCGATATCATAACGCATATCGCCGTAAATATCATGTTCGCCGCTGGAGACGTATCCACGCGGGTCAATGACGGAAATGCGGCTATTGCGGGAATTGTAGAGAATATTGCTGAAGCAGAAATCGCCATGCATGACGGTGGAACGTTCCGCTGCATCCGGCACGGAAATCATGCTTTCCAGCGCGGTCGCGATTTCTGCAAGAGACGGCATGGGCTGGCCGTTCAGGGACAGCGGCTTTTCAATGTTAAACCCGCTTTCCCGCGCATAACGTTCAAGCCGTTCGACGGTTTTTTTGCCCATGAGTTGCCGCGTGTAGTGCGCGCGCGGAATCTCGCCCTCATGCGAGGCGCAGATCTCCAGAAACTCGGTGCAGGAACCGAGGATCTTCTGCCATGTGATCCGGCCGATACCCGAGAACACGAAAAGTTCCGACAGGTTGGGAGCGTACTGATATTCCGTGCTATAGAATGCGCGCGTACCTTCCTGGCCCTGATCCAGAAGACGGGCGCTGTAAGGCCGGGCCTCCGCCGGGATGCGGGCGAGCCAATTGGCTTCCGCCTGCATCTTGAAACTGTCGGTCGACAGTTTCTTGACCGTGTTGCGGGTAATCTGCAGGGAATTGAAAGAGCGCGCAGTGGTCACCATCCGCCGCGAATGGAAATAGGTCTGCAGATGACCGAAATCGTACCAATGTTCGATATTGTCCATGCGCAAGGGGCGCAGCCGATTATAGGCATTAACGCCGCGCACAAAGTCGTAGCCGGTACGAACCATCGCGCGGACCAGTTCGCTGCAACTCGAGAACGCGAAATAACCGCAGGCTACCGGGCGGTTCAACTGCGATTCCGAAGCGGCCTCTATAACCTCAAGGCTCTCGATCCGCGTGCCCGAATGATTGATGGCTGCCCAGCAATAATCGTCCCCTTCGGCGTGGGCGGCGACGACATCCAGTCCGGAGGGCAGATGGTCCAGCAGGGTATCGCCGTGCAGGATGCGGATGCCAGCCGAATAGGCGCTGATACTGTTGATGGCGAAGACGATCGATTCCCCCAGTTCCAGGCCATCCGGCACGAAAATGGGTGTTACGCCCTTGTCCTTGAAGCTCTGAAGATCGTGTGCCGGAACGTTGAAGCTCTCCGGCAGAGTAATGTAGATCGGCGATGCCTCGGTCAGGTCCTGCTTCAGGCTGGCAATCTGCATGTCATACAAGCGGCCCACGCCCAGGGGCAGAAAGGCCGGCGGCAAAGGCCCGAACTCCGCGACGAGTTCGTGGCTGACGTAAGCGCCTGATGCAATGACGCTGATAAGATTGGCGTGAATCATTTATCTGTTTCAATCAGGCGGTTGATCTCTTCGAGAGACAGATTGAGAAACTCCGAAGGCCGGATGGCTCGGTCATCGATATAGAAGCCCTCCGTTCCGCACCACGCCTTGCCGACGTAGATTTCATCGTAAGGCACGTCGTGCTTGCGCAGCCATTCCAGGATAATCGGCAATGTATTGGCGTTGATCTTGCCGATCGCGCCATTATAGGTGCGCATGTTCCGTGCCGTCTGAATCAGGATTTCAAAGCCCTGCGCCTTGTATTCCCTGAGTTTTTCGATCAGGGGCAGGTTCGGCTCCTTGTCGGCGTATGACAGGTCCGGATTGTTCCTGGTCAGGGTATCGTCAAGGTCGACAACAAGGCGTTTCATAGGGGCTCCGGTACGTAACGATTTGAGGAGAAACGGTGGATTGACATCCATCTTCATTGCTTACGAGAGCGCGACGGACAAGATGTGCTTGATGAATAAAAAGCAGGACGATCCCTGTCGGGAGGGGAGGCTGATATCAGATCTCCTGCGCTGAATGTCTCTGGCTGCGACAGAGTGCGGTCTTCTGGCGCACCGCAAAAGAGATATCGGGCAGAAAATGGCTGATTGATGTCCGAACATCGTCCGAGAAATGTCGCCTGCCTTTTCAATCGCCTGCTGGGGACAGGGTCAGGCGCTGCGCTGGCGCGGGACACAAAGATTTTATGGCGTTTTTTTCGCTCGGTCTCACGTGCCGCAGATTGGCGGGCCGGGTTGGGCCTTCCATGACTATCGGAAACATCTCCCAAATGTTGGCTCGCCACTTCTTCACGCCGGTCCTTCTATGATCCGCGCTGCGCGAGAGACAGGAAAAGAATTGCATATCAATTATCAACGAGCAGATTGATCCCGGTTCAAGGACCCATTCGGCACACGGTCAATCAGATCGAGCCTTTCCCTTTCCATAAGCAATTTCTTCCAGTGCGGTCTCCAGGACGGTTGCGACGGGTACCGACATGACGCACGCCGCGTCCATGCCACAGGCAAGCCGGTCGTTCAGGCCGCAACCGGCACAGGGAACGCGGCGTGAGAGAATGACACCACCGCGATTCTGCCCCCATTCCTGCCAGTTCACGCGCGGGATCGCGATGCTGACGACATTAATGCCCCGGGTGGCCGCCAGGTGCTTTGGGCCGGTATCGTTGGCGACCAGAAGCAGAGTATGCGACAGAAGCGTATCGAATGCATTCATGTCGATGGATGGCATCAGCCTGACGCCGTCCAGGCTTTCGCATTGCGCTTTTATGGCGTCCGTCAGGTCATCCTTGTCGATGAACAACAGAACCGGAATGCGCGTGGCGGCATGGAAATCCGCGCAAAATGCCAGGAAATTGGGCAGCGGCCATCGATTGATCGGATGGCGCGCGCCCGAATGCACGACAATATAACCCTTCTTCTCCACCCCATGATCGCCAAGAATGGAAGCGTCACTGTTCGACGGAAGGCGGGGGACGACAGTTTGGCGCATATGCATCGCACCCTCGAGGGCCGAGACCAGCATGCTGACATGGGCCGCGTGATTGACGACAGCCTTGCGATTGATCTTGTCGCGTGATGTGACTTCGATACCGAAATCAATGAAAGGAAACTGGCCGGGCTTGAAGCTCACCCTGTAGCGTGCGGCGCACAGCCGCATCAGGGGCTGACTTTCGGTTCCGGGAGAAAGGTCGATCGCCAGATCGAACTCTCGCCCGCGCAGGCTGTCGCGCACCGCATGTTCGGCCTCGGCGGTCAGGAAGCGCCGCTCGGTTCTGCTGTTGTAGGAGAGCGAGAGCGAAAGATATTCGTCGGCAACCCCCGAGGCGACCAGAACGGGCACAATGGCCTTTTGCGACAGGACGGTGATGCGCGCTTCGGGGAAGAGCGCCCTTAGTCGCGCCATGGCGGGCAGCGAGGCCGAAACGTCTCCCAACTGGTCCGTGCGCAGGATCAGGATGGAGCGGATAGCGCCGGAAAAAATCTGCTTCTGGGGCCGATGCCGCTCGACCGGCAAGGACAGGACGTGATCGATCGTCCCCATCGTCTTGTCAGATGTGGAGGGAACGAAGGTATCAGAATCTTGGACTCCGTCGGGAAGGCAGGCGGCAATATCCTCTTGCGGCCGGACGGTTACGAAGCGACGAATGTGCCCGGCATGACGCGAGCCTGCATAAATATTGAGATGCAATTTCTGTCGGCCAACCGGCAGACGGGCGGTATCCACCCAAGCGTTGACAACCCAGATTTTCAGGGCACCGATCTTGCGGACCAGCACGGGGGTGGCAACGGCAATGTCTGTTGTGCCACCGTCCGGATTGACGCAGGCGCGCGTCAGGTCATGTCGTGATGAAACCAGGACACGAAAAGCAACGACGCCCGACAGGACGGGAAGTCCGGTTACAGCTTTCATGCTTCCGATCTGGACCAGCGCAATCCGCGTTCTGGATATGGCAAACAGAAAGACGAAAGCGTGGTAGAGGCCGGCCAGGCGCTTGCCGATGCGGGGGAATTTCTGGCTGATGGCAGGTGCGGGGCGCGTCAGGAACCATTTGACGTTGCGCGGCAAGGGAAGCGTCATCAGGTCGGAAAACGGCGAATGCGCGGCGCTGTCGCTCAGGGAGGGGAGCGGGGCGTCCGGGTCGGTGTCCAACCCCCGATAGGCGGCTGCGGAACAGGTCCGCGTGTCGAGCGTGCTGTGGGGCGACTCGAGATACCCGGTCGTCTGTTTCACCATGCGTTCCCAGTAAAATTCCGGTTTTGAGCCGTGCTTTAGAAAGTGTCCACACCTTGCAGGCGGGCCTATCTGGCCGATAGCTCCGGCGTTGCGAAGCCGCATTCTCCTCCTCCTTTCTGGTCGCTCGACCTGAAGAGGAGGCGCGGATTTTATATGAATCTGGATAGTTTCTCGGCTGGTCTGTGGCAAACGAATTCGTTTGCTGGAGCAAAGGGGGCGGCGCGCTGTAGACGGCGCCAGACCTGCACAAAGGGAGGGTTAAAAATTATTATACATATCCACGCCTTCCTGCACGCTGGCACAGATGGTCATCTTGCCATCTCGCAGAACCATGCTGTGGTCGCATGTATCCCTGATGAAATCCATGCTGTGGGAAACGATCACAAGCGAGCGGTCCTGGCGCTTTTCGAAAAGTTCACGGCGACACCGCTCCGAGAAGCGGGCATCGCCGACCATGATGACCTCGTCGATCAGATAGCATTCGAATTCAATCGCAATGGATAATGCGAAGGCGAGCCGGGCGCGCATGCCGGATGAATAGGTCTTCACCGGTTCGCGGAGATGGTGGCCGAGTTCAGCGAAATCGTCCACAAAACGGCGCATTTCCCCATAATCGCGATCATAGATGCGTGCGATGAAACGCAGATTGTCCAGGCCGCTCAGGCTGCCCTGGAATGCTCCGGAAAACGCCAGGGGCCAGGAGACGGACATATCCCGTTCGACCTGCCCGGATGTGGGCAGATCCACACCACCGATGATGCGCAGGAGGGTCGATTTGCCGGCACCGTTATGCCCCAGGATTCCCCACTTCTCGCCGCGTTGAACGGTGCAGTTCACCCCGTTGAGGACACGCCGCACGCCGGACGATGTATGGAATTCCTTGACGATGTCGACGCACCTTATCATGGCTTTGCGGCTCTAACCCGTGATTTCGAGATGTTTTCTGACACCCGCCGTCAGGATGATGCCAAGGCCGAGTAGCAGCGCGGTCATCCATGTATCATAGAAAAGATCGTACCTTACGCTGGCCCCCATGCCGAACTGGCCGCCCCGGATCATCTCTACATTGTTAGCCATGGGCGACAGCATCAGAATCCACTGGTAACGAAGAGGAAGCCACGCAACCATGATAAACGCACCGGAAAATGGAAGTGAGAGATAGGAAATAACGGTTACGATTTTTTCAAAAAGATCGGACATCTCGCTTACAGATGCCGTCAGAAGAGCGGTAGCGAAGGAAAAAAAAGATTGATAGACCAATCCCAGAAGGAGAAGACCATAATCCTGTGGCGGTTTCATGTAACCGAGCCCGATGGCGCTTCCCATCACGAGAACCCCCGCCATAAGAGTTCCGATGACTTCCAGAAATGTGCGTGCCGTGATGATGTCGAAAGGCGTTACCTGTCGATGAAAGAGCAGGCTGCCGTTGGATTCATAGGCCTTCACTGCGCGTCCCATACAATGGCGCCACATGGTTAGGGGAACATATCCCGTCACCACGATTGCCGTCATGGCCAGCCCATGCTCGCGGGCCGGGCGGATGGCCGTCCACAAAATGGCAACGCCCGCACAAAAAAGGATGGGTTCGCCGACCACCCATAGGAATCCCAAATTATCGCGCCCATAGCGGGTATGGATTTCCCGCAGGATAAGGGCGTGAATAACCTTGTACTGAAGTTTGAAATGGGAGAGGAGCGTATTGCTCCACTGCGATTGCTGCCTCATGTGATCCTGTGCTCCCGCGCACCTGCGACGAGAAGTCGGCCCATGACATAGGCGCCGTAGAAGCAGAGGATGGAAATTGCCATGACCTCGATTGTCGGCGGGTAGGCAGGATAATCGGGTTTGTCGGGTTGCGTCACTTCCTCAAGGAACACCATCTGATGGTCTGCGCGCGCTTTGGCGCTCTGCAATGACGTAACTTCGGACGCCAGGACCTGCTGCAGAATCTGCCGCTGGATGGTCAGGCTGTCATACTCGGTCAGGCGCGGTACCAGGGACTGCGGGTCTCCCGTCAGGCGGGCGGATGCCGTATCCAGTTCCTTGCGCAGGATATCGATCTGGTGCTGATAAACCGCGATGGCAGGGCTGTCAGGCGCCGTCTGGCGGGTTTGATCCAGGCGCATCTGGGTGGCGGTCAGCAGGGACTGCAGCGCGTATTGTGTGGACACCAGCGGCGTGCTCTGCCTTTCCGGGTCGATCATCGCGCTGGTATTGCGGAAGGCCGCAAGGCGGGTTTGCAGGTCGCGCATCTCGCCCAGTGTTTCAGTGACTTCCTTTTGCGCGGCATCTACCAGATTCGCCCGCTGCCGGCGGTTGATATCATTCACCAGATCTTCCGCGGCAGCGATGAGTGCTTTTGCGATCCGTTGCGAATCATCCGCGCTGAAGGTCCGGACCGTCAGAACAGAGAGGGAGGTATCGGCGTCGATCTGTGCCTTAACGTGCCGCTTGTAGTATTTATAGAAGCTTTCGAGATCCCGCCGCGAATACCAGTTGGGGAAGCGGGCTATGAAGTCTGCCTCCTGGCGCGAGAACACCCGGGCAAGATCATGATTGCGGAGAAGGAGCGCCATGGCGTCGCGCGAGACCAGATAATCCTGCACCGCAAAGGTATCGTCGCTGGTGACGGATTCACCCGCGCCGGTCTGCAGCATCATCGTCAGCGGCAGGCCGCTGGCGCTGTGTTCGCCACGCACCATGAAATGGGCTTCGGAAATATATTGCGGAGTGGCAAGGCATGTCAGGTACAGGAACAGCAGGATATTGGGCACGATAACCGTAAAGAAAAGCCCAACCCCGATCTTGTTCTTCACAAAGGCCACGCAGGTTTCGTAAGCCTTCGCCGAACGAACCGGCCGGGATGCCTGCGTTATGGCCAATGAGGAGTATTCCTGAGATTCATCTGACATCGAAAAACTTTCCTGCCCCAACCTTATCAATAACCGCCCGTAACCCGTCGTGGGGAGGGCGTCCTGGCCGTGCCTAGTGCGCCATGTATCCCGCAGTGATACCGGGCTGGATGATCGTGCTGATAAGGCCGAACAACTTATAGAATTCATTGGCCTTGGCGTTGGAGAAGTACAGCATGTCCTTGTCTCTCATGACAAAATGCTGGCCAAGAAAGTAATTGCCGGGGTTCATCATGTCGATCTGGTAAACGATCGGTGTGGAGGGCTTGCCCGGAGCCACCGGCAGCCCCAGTCGCCTGACGATATCATTGTCTTCGTATCGCAGAAGGAAAATCCCATTGGGATCGGCCCGCTCATCAAGGGGCCCCCCAACCCGGGCGATGGCTTCCGCCAGGGAGAGTTCGGGCACCGTGAACGGCACTTCCGACACCTTGCCCGCCGCACCGAAAACCGTAAAGGTCCGGGGCTTGTAGATGACTTCTACACGATCGCCCGGGTGAATGGTGATGTTCTGCGAAGGGTCGTTCTCCGGCACGCTCATTGCCACCCGAACCACCCGGTCGCCGCGTGTCAACTGGATGATCGAATCCTCGGGCGGGTGGCTGGTGCCGAGCGCCAAGGCGATAACATCCATGATGCGCTCGTGCGCGGGGGTCAGCAACACGCGTCCGGAGCGTTTGACGTCGCCGTAGACGATAGCCGAGTTGGTCACGCCCTGAACGATACGCACGATCACTTGCGGTGATTGCGACTTGCGGGCGAGGGCCTCACGCACCATCGTTGCCGCCTGGTCCACCGTGCGCCCGGCCACA
The DNA here is from genome assembly GCF_014174375.1 of Gluconacetobacter asukensis. Taxonomy (GTDB): domain Bacteria; phylum Pseudomonadota; class Alphaproteobacteria; order Acetobacterales; family Acetobacteraceae; genus Gluconacetobacter; species Gluconacetobacter asukensis. The sequence continues at coordinate 52,105 of NZ_JABEQE010000008.1, read as the reverse complement.
TTCAAGGTTCCCACATAAGGCACCATGACGGTTCCCGTGGCGCTGACGTTCAGGGGGGGCAGGTTGCTCAGCGTGGCGGTGGCGCTACCGCCGTGTGCATCCTGTCCGCTGGTGCCGCCGGACAGGATTGTGCCCGTACTCTGGCTGCTGCTCGTTTCGCCGGACAGGGCGGAGGCCATGGACGTGCCGCTGGCATTGCTGCCGCCACCGCCGAACAGGCTGTTGCCGAGTTCATAGATCGAAATCTGGATCGTATCGCCGGGGCCGATCATGTCGTTGCCGGTGGCGCGATCGGTTACCCGGTCGAGAGAGGAAAGCGGCGTTGGAGATTCACTGGCCAGAAGCGTCAGCAGATCGGCGCTGATCTGCACGATGCCGAAGCCCATGGCATTCTGCTTGGGGTCTTTCTGCACCTTGATGATATGAGATTCCGTCGGCCCGCTGCTGGGTAGGGAACTGCAGCCTGACAGGAGGAGCAGACCGCTCACCAGAACGCCGGACAACTGTGCCGCCATCCGGTATGGAGCGGGGTGGCTGCGCAAGCGGCAGTGTTCAGGAATCATATTAACCACGCGACATACCACCAAGATAAAAACTCGTCTCTGGTCAGATTGCCAAAGCTCTATGTCAAAGGTTGGACAGCTTGACAAGAAAATGCCCAACGGAGCCCGCTCAAGCTTGGGGCGCGGGGTAGAGTGACGACGATCGCCGCGAGGATGCGGACCACGCTTTACGCCAACGCATAACGGGGAACGGCTTCGGCACGATGACTCGCCTCGCCGTCTTCGTCATGCGTGACGAATTCCCGCAGATTCTGGCTACCCGATAGAGGAAGATTGAGAGAACGATCCCATCTCTTCACGCGCTCAATCCCGGAAATCCACCGCAACCGGAACGTGATCCGATGTCGTGGGCCAGTCGCGGGCATCGCGCAGTACCGTCATGCCGGCCAGATTGTCTGTCAGGTCGGGGGTAATCCAGACATGGTCCAGGCGGCGGCCGCGGTTGGAGGCCTTCCAGTCGCGGTTGCGGTAGGACCACCATGTGTACAGCTTTTCATCCGCCGGCACGAAATGCCGCATGGCGTCGACGAAGCCGTTTTCCTGCCAGGCCAGTAGCCGTGTGGTTTCGGGCGGTGTGTGGCTGACGACGGTCAGCAGTTGTTTGTGGCTCCAGACATCCTGTTCCAGCGGTGCGATGTTCAGGTCGCCGACCAGGATGGTGCGGCGGTTGGTGCGGCCGGCGAACCAGGCTGTGGCTTCGTCCACGAAGGCCAGCTTGTGCGCGAATTTGGGATTGGCCTCGGGGTCGGGAATGTCGCCGCCGGCGGGAATGTAGAAATTATGCAGTTCGACCGCTTCGCCGCCGAGTGAGAACGACGCCGCGATGTGGCGGCAATCGCCGCGCCCGCACCAGTCCGGCGTGTCGTCGAGCGAGGTCAGCGCCACGCGCGACAGGATCGCGACGCCGTTATAGGCCTTCATGCCGCGATAGAGCGTGTGTGTGTACCCCAGCTCGCGGATCGCATCGGCAGGGAACAGGTCGTCCGGGACCTTGGTTTCCTGCAGGCAGATGATGTCCGGTCGAAGATCCTCGCCCAATCGGGCGAGCAGGGGCAGCCGAAGGCGGAGCGAATTGATATTCCACGTCACGATGCGCATATCAGTGGCATTACCCATCATACGCCGACTGGCAAGAGCGATTCCCGCTATCACGAACAAAACGGGATCGAATCGCGGGTGATCGGGTAGATGTTGCAGGCAGCTTGTGGTGGGCGGGAGCAATCCTCGGTTTTTCAGCGGATTACCTGGAGTTCATCGAACATCAAGGTCGTGTTGGAATAATTTTTATCATTATCAGTGGGTTATTTTTCTGTGCTGTTTTTTTATGCAATCCAAGTCGGGGTCAGGAAAACTGCCCCCCCCACGATTCTGCCCGTGCCTGCTCCACAGACTTATCCACATGATCGGTGGATGAATGAGGGGGCGGCCTGATGGACGGCGACGCGACCGCCACCCCGCGCCTCCGGGGTGTCGAGGCGATTCAGCAGGCCCTTCAGACCATGCCGCTCTCGTCCGGCGTCTATCGCATGATCGGCGAGAAAGGGGAGGTGCTGTACGTCGGCAAGGCGCGGATTCTGAAGCGGCGGGTAACGTCTTACACCCAGCTGGGCAAATTGCCCGAGCGGCTGCGGCGCATGGTGTCCGAGACGGTGGCGATGGAAATCGTCACCACGCATACCGAGGCCGAGGCGCTGCTGCTGGAAGCCAATTACATCAAGCGCATGAAGCCGCGCTTCAATATCCTGCTGCGCGACGACAAGAGCTATCCGTGGATCATGATGAGCGACGGAGACGTGTTCCCGCAGATCGCGAAGCATCGCGGCAAGCTGGTCAAGGGGGCGTCCTACTGGGGGCCGTTCGCCTCGGCCTGGGCGGTCAATCAGACGCTCAACCTGCTCCAGCGGGTGTTCCTGTTGCGGTCGTGCTCGGATGCGGTGTTCAACGCGCGTACGCGGCCATGTCTGCTCTTTCAGATCAAGCGCTGTTCGGCGCCATGCGTCGGACGCATCGACCAGGCGGATTATGCCCATCTGGTGGAGCAGGCGCGGGCCTTCCTGTCCGGCCAGCGCAACGGCCTGCGCGATGAACTGGTGCGCGAGATGGAGGAGGCCGCCGCCAGCTTGGCCTTCGAGCGTGCGGCAACCATCCGAGACCGCATCCGGGGCTTTGCGGCGATGCAGGATTCGTCGGTCATCAACCCCGCGTCGCTGGAGGATGCGGACATCGTGGCCATCGCCCAGGTGGCGGGGCAGTCCTGCATCCAGGTCTTCTTCATCCGTGGTGGCCGCAACAACGGCAATCGCGCCTTCTTTCCCCTCCATGCGCGTGACGAGGCGCCGGGTGAGGTGCTGGGCGCGTTCCTGTCGCAATTCTATGATGACAAGCCGCCGCCGGCGCAGATCCTGCTGAATTGCGAGATCGCCGAACATGACCTGATGGCCGACGCGCTGGGCATCAAGCGCGGCCGGAAGGTCGAGATCCTGGTGCCGCAGCGGGGCGAGAAGCGTGCGGTCGTCGAGCACGCCGAGACGAACGCCCGCGAGGCGATGGAACGCAAGATGGCCGAAAGCACCGCCCAGGCGAAGCTGCTGGACGGGGTGGCCGAACTCTTCGGGCTGGACGCCGCGCCACGACGGATCGAGATCTACGATAACAGCCATATCATGGGTGCCAACGCTTATGGCGTGATGGTGGTGGCGGGGCCGGAAGGGTTCGACCGGCGGAGCTATCGCAAATTCGCGATTCGCGGGCCGATCACGCCGGGGGACGATTTCGCGATGATGCGCGAGGTGCTGGAACGGCGCTTCAGCCGCGCCCTGCGTGAGCGCGAGGCGGAGGGTGGCTCGGCCGACTGGCCGGATATCGTCCTGATCGATGGCGGGGCAGGCCAGTACTCGGCCGTGCGGGCGATCCTGGACGAGCTTGGCGTGTCGGACGTGACGCTGGTGGCGATCGCCAAGGGGCCCGACCGGGATGCGGGGCGCGAATGGTTTCATGTCGCCGACCGCCCGGCCTTTCAGCTGCCGCCGCGCGACCCGGTGCTGTACTATCTGCAGCGGCTGCGCGACGAATCGCACCGTTTCGCCATTTCCACCCATCGTGCAGGGCGATCGAAGGCGCTGGTGAAGTCGGAACTGGACGAGATCCCCGGGGTCGGCGCGGCGCGCAAGCGTGCGCTGCTCAACCAGTTCGGCTCGGCGCGGGGCGTGCGGCAGGCGGGGTTGGCCGAGCTGGAGGCGACGCCGGGGATCAACCGCGAGACCGCGCGCGTCGTCTACGGGCATTTCCATCCTGGCTGGAGCGGCGCATAGCCCCGGGGCGATGGGCGGCGAGATGTGAGCGATTTCTTCATCAGACCGGCGTGAAGTACCGTTCCTGTTCGCCGTGTCTTGCTGTACGGTGCCTCCCGATGTTGACCGACCTGCCCAATATCCTGACCCTGTCGCGGATTGGGGCGATTCCCGTCCTGGTCGCCCTTGTGGCGATGGGCAGCGCGATGACCGATTTCGCGGCGTGCCTGCTGTTTATCGCGGCCGCGATCACCGACTATCTGGACGGGCGGCTGGCGCGCGCGCGCCAGCAATATTCGGAGCTTGGGCGGATGCTCGACCCGATCGCCGACAAGCTGCTGGTCGGTGCGTCGCTGATGATGCTGGCCGGCACCGGCCATCTGCCGTTCGGCGGATTGTATCCCGCCATCATCATCCTGGCGCGGGAAATCCTGATCAGCGGGATGCGCGAATTCCTGGCCTCGACACGAGTCAGCCTGCCGGTGACGCGGCTGGCGAAGTGGAAAACCGGCATCCAGATGACGGCGATCGGCTTCCTGCTGGCGGGGGACGGGACGGGACGGCTGCTGCATATGCCATGGCTGCCGGTCGGCCTGATCGGGTCGATCCTGCTGTGGATTGCGGCGGTGCTGACGGTCGTGACCGGGTGGGGATATCTGGTGACCGCCATGCGGCATATCAGCCGGCATGATGGTGCGTCGAAAATCGCGTCCTGATTGTATCATCATATTTCATGCCACTTGTGGTTGTGGAGACGAATGGGCAGACTTCCAGTCGCTGGCGGAACAGGGCGCGGCGGAGGGGAATGATGATGCGCAGGGCGGCGGTGCTTTCACTGCTGGTATTGCAGACGGGCTGTGCCGGTTTCGGCAAGCTGATGGCCGATGATGCAACGTTTCCAGGGGCCAACCCAAACCTGCCGGCGGGGGATGCGGAGAATCTGCGCCGCGCCCGGGGGGAAGTGGTGGCTGAACGGCCGATCCTGCCCCAGGGCGGCAATATGTGGCCCGGTCCGCCCGCGCCGTTGCCAACCCTGGGCGATGCAACGCGCGAACATCATGGAGCGGATGACGGGCTGCCCGCCGATGCGGCGACCGGCCCGGACCTGCCCGAAGGCGGTACGCTGAGTGCGGGCGAGCAGGCCGAGATCCACGGTGGCGTGCAGGATTTCTCGGGGCGGGGGATGAATCCTTTGGCTGGGCATGCGGATGCAGCGCCGGCCCGGTCTGGCCAGACCGCGTCTACCATCGTCATTCCCAATGGCGACGGCACCAGCACCGTCATCACCCCGGATGGGACCGTGAAGACGGTGCGGGACACGCCGGGCGTTTCCCGATAGGACAGGCGGGCGAATGAACCGCAAGGCGGTGTGGCGATGACAGGAGAGGCAGCGTGCATGGTGGAGATCCTGTATTTCGCCTGGCTTCGGGATCGGCTGGGCCGGTCGGGGGAGACGCTTGTACTGTCCGGGGACGAGGCGCCTTCAGTTCGTGACATCATGGATGGGTTGCGCCGGCGCGGCGCGGCCTATGAAGAGATATTCGGGGAAGGGGCCGGGCCGATCCGCTGTGCCGTCAATCAGGAATTCGCGGCCCTCGATTCGCCCGTGCGTGCCGGGGATGAACTGGCCTTCTTCCCGCCCGTGACGGGCGGATAGCCGATGCAGGTCGATATCCGGATCCAGGAAGAGGCGTTCTCGGTGGATGCCGAGATCGCGCGGCTGGCCGGAGTGGGATTCGATGTCGGTGGAATCGGCCTCTTCATGGGGTTGGTGCGGGGCGATGCGGGGCTGGCGGCGCTGGTTCTGGAACATTATCCGGGCATGACCGAATCGATGATCGGGCGAATCGTGGCGCAGGCCGGCACCCGATTCGGTCTGATGGCCTGCACCGTCATCCACCGGGTAGGCCGGTTGCCCGTCGGGGCCCCGATCGTGCTGGTGTTATGTGCAGCGGCACATCGAGGAGCCGCGTTGGACGCGACGGGGTTCGTGATCGACTGGCTGAAGACACAGGCTCCCTTCTGGAAACGCGAGGAATATCCGGACGGGCAGGCGAAATGGGTCGCGGCGCGGGAAAGCGACGAGGCAGCCGCTGCCCGGTGGGACGCAGGCGGGCCGGCGGAAGCGTGACGGTTTCGACCGCCAGCCCCATGTGGTGCCGCGTGTGGCACCGATGCTGGAAGGCGAAGAAAAAAAACTTTTTGCTTGACGCGGAAAGTCCTCATCTCGCCGCAAAACGGGCCCTTGCCGTCCCTTCATCTTCATATATCTAGTGCGTTCCTGGTTGCCCTGACGCGATATGTAGCGTCATAATGCTGCCCGGGACACTAGGCATAGACGCCGTGTTCCGGCGATTTTCACGGAGATGATGGATGAGCCTGGATGACGTATCCGGAACTGTGTCTGATCGTCCGGCAGAGGAGCGTGGCCTGTTTCAGGACCACGAATCCGGCCAGACGCCCGACATGTTCGATGATGTCGTCCAACTGCCCGGCCACCATCCGGTACGGGTCAACCGGTCGCGCGATGCGCTGCTGACGCCGTTCGGCAAGGCGACGCTGGATAATCGCTACCTGCTGGACGGCGAGAGCTACCAGGACCTGTTCGGGCGGGTGGCATCCTATTACGGCGCCGATCCGGGACATGCGCAGCGGCTGTACGACTATATCTCGCGCCATTGGTTCATGCCGGCAACCCCCGTGCTGTCCAATGGCGGGACGACGCGCGGCCTGCCGATCTCCTGCTTCCTGAACGAAGCGAATGACAGCCTGCGCGGCATCGTCGATCTGTGGAACGAGAATGTCTGGCTGGCCAGCAAGGGCGGCGGCATCGGCTCCTACTGGGGCAATCTGCGCTCGATCGGCGAGAATGTCGGCCGCAACGGCAAGACCTCGGGCGTGATCCCCTTCATCCGCGTGATGGACAGCCTGACGCTGGCGATCAGTCAGGGGTCGCTCCGCCGGGGTTCCGCCGCCGTCTACCTGCCGGTCTGGCATCCCGAGATCGAGGAATTCATTGAAATCCGCCGCCCGACCGGTGGTGACCCGAATCGCAAGGCGCTGAACCTGCATCACGGGGTGCTGGTCTCGGACGCCTTCATGCGCGCCGTGGCCGAGGACGCGGAATGGGCGCTGCTGTCGCCCAAGGATGGCGCGCATATTCGCCACGTGTCCGCACGGTCGCTGTGGATTCGCATCCTGACGGCGCGGATGGAGCAGGGCGAGCCCTACATCATCTATTCCGACCATGTGAACAACGCGCGGCCCGAGCACCACAAGCTGGCAGGGCTGGAGGTCAAGACCTCGAACCTGTGCGCCGAGATCACGCTGCCGACCGGCATCGACCATCACGGCCAGGAACGCACGGCCGTCTGCTGCCTGTCCTCGCTGAACCTGGAAACCTGGGAAGAGTGGAAGGACGACCCGCAATTCATCGAGGACGTGATGCTGTTCCTCGACAATGTGTTGCAGGATTTCATCGACCGGGCGCCCGACGACATGGCGCGCGCGAAATACGCGGCCTCGCGCGAGCGGTCGGTCGGGCTGGGGGTGATGGGCTTCCATTCCTTCCTGCAGGCCAATAACGTGCCGTTCGAAAGCGTGATCGCGAAGGTCTGGAACAAGCGGATTTTCAAGCATATTCGCGAGAAGGCCGACGCGGCGTCGCTCAAGCTGGCGGAACTGCGCGGCGCGTGTCCGGACGCGGCGGAATATGGCGTGATGGAGCGTTTTTCGAACAAGCTGGCGATCGCGCCGACGGCATCGATTTCCATCATCGCGGGCAATTCCAGCCCCGGGATCGAGCCGATCGCCGCGAACGTCTTCCTGCAGAAGACGCTGTCCGGCTCGTTCACCGTGCGCAACCGGCACCTGACCAAGCTGCTGATCGACAAGGGGCAGAATACGGACGAGGTCTGGTCGTCGATCACCCTGAGCCAGGGGAGCGTCCAGCATCTGGATTTCCTGACCCAGCAGGAGAAGGACGTCTTCAAGACCGCCTTCGAACTGGATCAGCGCTGGGTGGTGGAGCATGCGGCCGACCGCGCCGGCTTTATCTGCCAGGCGCAGTCCATCAACCTGTTCCTGCCGGCGAACGTGCATAAGCGCGACCTGCACCAGATCCATTATCTGGCGTGGAAGCGGGGCGTGAAGTCGCTGTACTATTGCCGTTCGCTGTCGATTCAGCGGGCGGACACCGTCAGCAACGTCCTGGACAAGAGCGACGTCCTGGTCCCCGAGCCGGCACCGGCCGCGTCGGCCACGCCGACGTCATCCACCAATTACGACGAGTGCCTGGCCTGCCAGTAATCCGATAAGGCGGCGCGAGCCGCCTGTCGCCTACGAACGGTTGCCGCATTGCTGTCGCGGAGAAGACGACATGACCGAACCCCTCAACGCGCCCCAGCCCGAGGGCGAAACCCATTTTGACCTGCTGACGGCCAATCCGGTCTACAAGCCGTTTCGCTATCCGTGGGCGTACGATGCGTGGCTGACGCAGCAGCGCGTGCACTGGCTGCCGGAAGAAGTGCCGCTGGCCGACGATGTGAAGGACTGGCACCGCACCCTGACGGAGAGTGAGCGGCATCTGGTTACCCAGATCTTCCGCTTCTTCACGCAGTCGGACGTGGAGGTGAACAATTGCTACATGAAGCATTACAGCCGGGTGTTCAAACCGACTGAAGTGCTGATGATGCTGTCTGCCTTTTCGAATATCGAGACGATTCATATCGCTGCCTATAGTCATCTGCTCGATACGATCGGCATGCCCGAATCCGAGTATTCCGCTTTCCTTAAGTATAAGGAAATGAAGGATAAATATGACTACATGCAGGAGTTTTCGGTCGACAGCAAATACGAGATCGCCCGGACGCTCGCGGCTTTCGGCGCCTTTACCGAAGGGCTTCAGCTCTTCGCGTCGTTCGCCATCCTGCTGAATTTCCCGCGCTTCAACAAGCTGAAGGGAATGGGGCAGATCGTCTCGTGGTCGGTGCGTGACGAGACCCTGCACTGCCTGTCCATGGCGCGGCTGTTCCGCACCTTCATCCATGAAAATCCGGAAATCTGGACCGAGAAGCTGCGCGAGGACATTCGCCAGGTCTGCCGCGACATTGTCGACCACGAGGACGCGTTCATCGATCTGTGCTTCGAGATGGGCCCGGTCGAGGGCCTGGATGCCGATCTGGTCAAGACCTATATCCGCTTCGTTGCCGATCGCCGCCTGAGCCTGCTGGGGCTGGATGGGATGTACAATATTCCCGCCAATCCGCTGCCGTGGCTGGATGATATGCTGAACGCCGTCGAGCATACGAATTTCTTCGAAAACCGCGCGACGGAATACAGCCGCGCCTCGACCTCCGGCACCTGGGAAGAGGCGTTCGAGGAGAGCATCTTCCAGTCCGACGGCTAGCAAGACCGGACGCGGGGAGGGGCCTCCTCGCGTCCGAATGTCAGCCCTGTTCTGCGCGGTGACAGACGGCCTCGATGTGGTTCCCGGCCGGATCGATCAGGAAGGCCGCGTAGTAACAGGGATGGTACTTCTCCCTTAGTCCCGGTGGTCCATTGTCTGATCCACCGTGAAGAAGCCCCGCCGTCCAGAACGCGTCGACCACGGCGCGGGTGGGGGCTTTGAAGCACCAGTGCCGGCGCGGTGCGTCATCCAGGGGCGGCCCGAGGCGGATCGAGAGATAAATCCTGTCGGGATGTCCTGAATCGCACCGCTCCCCATAGCCGATCCAGCCATTCGCATGATCGGACGCGACTTTCGGCACGCCCAGCGCCGCAAAAACAGCGTCATAGAACGGTTCGGCCATGGCCAGGTTCGACACTGTGATCGAAACATGATCGAGCATAGTGGACCTGCATAGGGGTGTAGCGGGCTACCAGGAGCCTTGTGCTGGGACATTACAATGTCCCTGAACGGATAAAGGTCTTTTTGCTTCTTTTTCTTCAGAAAAAGAAGACGTCAGTCACGACGAGATGCCATCCAACGGCGCCCCGTCGCGCAGGATGGCCTCGGCTTCCGGCGTGAAATGACCGTCTGCCCGATGCAGTGTCATCCCGGGCAGGAGGGCGGCGTCGCCCCGGCCGCCGACCCGTCCCTGGACCAGCACGATTCGGGCCGGGCGTCCGGCCTTGGGCCAGAAGGGGATCAGCCGGATCGACCCGATACCATGCGCGCGCATGGCCGCGATTGCCGTGTCGAGCGAGGCGGCGGGCAAAGCGAGGGTCAGCGTGCCGTGATGGCGCACCTGTCGCCCCAGGCTGCGGACCCAGACATTCAGCATGTCGCTCGTCCCGACACGCCGCGCGATGTCGCGGCGCGGGTCGGGTGATGCGCTGGCGTCAGCGCGATGCCAGGGCGGGTTGGCAAAGGCGTGGTCGAACCCGCCACCTTGCGCGGGGCATTCGGGCAGGGGGGGCAGGTCGGGCAATGTCGAGCAAAGCGCGCGCAACCGATCGAAACCGTTTTCGTTGAAATTGGCCTGGGCCAGCATGGCGGTGCGGGCATCGCGCTCCACGCCCACGCCGGTCATGCCGGCCACGCGCCAGGCCAGGCACATCAGCCCGGCACCCGCCCCGCATCCGCCTTCCAAGATGCGCTGGCCGGGGCGGGCAGGGATGGAGGCCGCCATCAGGACGGGCTCCAGTCCGGTGCGGTAGCCATGGCGAAACTGCCGGTAGCGGAGCCGGCCGTCCAGCAGCGTTCCGTGGCTCAGGGCTTCGATGGATGCGTCGTCCGCAGGACATGCCAGATCCGGCGTCGGCTCATGTATGATGTCCTTCGGCTTGACCGTCATTCTCACGCCGCTCATATGTTCTACAGACCAATCCAACGGAGCCGGGGAGTTTAACCTTTTGGGCGTTACAGTCACCCTGCCGGAATCCGAGAAAACGGCAACCGCGAAGCATTCCGGCCCCGGCGCCTCGGCGCAGGAGGGGGCGGAAGCTGCCCTGAGCGCGTTGTCGAGCTATCTGGCCGAAGACATGGCCGCGTGCAATCGCGCGATCATCGAGCGGATGGACAGCCCCGTTGCCCTGATTCCCCAGCTGGCGGCCCATCTGGTGGCGGCCGGCGGCAAGCGGTTGCGCCCGTTGCTGACGCTGGCATCGGCGCGTCTGTGCGACTATCCGGCCGGCCCGGACCATCAGCGCCATGTTGCGCTGGCCGCGTGCGTGGAGTTCATCCACACTGCGACGCTGCTGCATGACGACGTGGTGGATGAAAGTCAGCTCCGGCGCGGGCTGGCCAGCGCCAATGCCGTGTTCGGCAACAAGGCGTCGGTGCTGGTGGGCGATTTCCTGTTCGCCCGGTCGTTCCAGCTGATGACGGATGATGGCTCGCTGAAGGTGATGGCCATCCTGTCCTCGGCTTCGGCTACGATCGCCGAGGGCGAGGTTCTGCAGATGTCGACGCAGAACGACCTCTCCACCTCGGTCGACCAGTATCTGACGGTCATTCACGGCAAGACGGCCGCCCTGTTCGCCGCCGCCTGTCGGGTGGGCGCGGTGGTGGCCAAACGGCCGGATGCCGAGGAACTGGCGCTGGAGGCCTTCGGCACCAATCTGGGCATGGCGTTCCAGCTGGTCGATGACGCGCTGGATTACGCGGCGGACCAGGCCGTGCTGGGCAAGACCGTGGGCGACGATTTCCGCGAGGGCAAGATCACGCTCCCGGTGCTGGCAGCCTATGCCGCCGGCAGCGAGGAAGATCGCCAGTTCTGGCGGCGGGTCATCGAGGAGAGCGAACAGGCGCCCGAGGATCTCGACCACGCCCTGGCCCTGATCGCCCAGACCGACGCCATCGGCGTCACACTGGATCGTGCTGCCGCCTATGCCCGTGCGGCGCGTGAGGCGCTGGATATCTTCCCCGATACCCGTCTGCGGCGCCTGCTGCAGGATACGGCATCCTACACCGTCAGCCGCGCCCGCTAAGGGCCTGACTGGAAGGGCGCGCTGGCGGTCCGGCGCGCGTTTCCTCGGCACGGGGGCACGGCCATAGAGGGGCGGGCTGTTCAGCTCTTTCGTCTCATCGGATTGCACGCGGATAATGGCGTCCAGGCAGGCGCGATCGGTCAGATCGCGGCCTGTTCCTGGGCGAACAGGGTTGGCGATCCATAGCCCAGCGCGGCCATGGTGGTTGTCATGCGCGCGGGTTCCGCCGGCATGGCAGTGAAGAAGGCCTGGTCGGGGCGAGAAGTGCCCTCGGGCCGAGGCGGGAGCGCCCCCAGCACCGTTGCGGTCCGGCGCGCCACCGCATCCGCCGGGTCCAGCCAGATCATCCCCGGGGGCGAGGCCGCGCGGAAGGCGTCCATCAGGAACGTGTAATGGGTGCAGCCGATGCCGACCACGTCGATCCGGTCGCCGCCGGGCTGCCCGAACAGGGCCGCCAGTTCCTGCTGGACGATGTCAGCCGGGATCGGATGGCCGCGAAAGGCGCGTTCCGCCAGATCGGCGAGTCCCCGGGCACCATATGCCAGCAGGGTGCAGTCGGGGGCGTAACGCTGTTGCAGGTCGCGCAGATAGGGCCGCCTGACGGTCGCCCGTGTGGCCAGCAGCCCGATTGTGCGGCTCTGGCTTAACGCGGCGGCCCATTTGATGGGGGGAACGCAGCCGACAAAGGGAATGTCATAGCGTTCCCGCAGCGCGCCCAGCGCCAGCGTGCTGGCGGTATTGCAGGCGATGACGATCAGATCGGGCGCGAGGCGGGCAATGGCCTCTCCCATCAGGGTGACCACGCGATCGATCAGCGCGGCATCGTCCTGCTCGCCGTACGGATAGATCGCCGTGTCGGCCAGGTAATCGACCGGTATGCCGGGGAGTCGGGCGCGAAGCGCCCGAACGATTCCGAAGCCGCCGATCCCCGAATCGAATGCGAGAATCCGCTGCGTCATGGCAATGGGATCAGCCTTGGCCCTGTGCGCTCTTGAAGGCCAGGGCCTCTTCCAGGCTGGAGACGCCGCCATGCCGGCCGGACCAGCCGCACGGGTCCTCGAGGAAGCGCCGGACCTCGGACGCGTCCTTCTCCGAGAAATAGGGCTGCCCGGCACAGGCTTCCAGCACATCCCACCAGGTGCACAGCGCGTGCAGCGAGATGTTCATGTCCGCCAGCGTCCGCAGCGACCCGGGGAAGACGCCATAGAAGAAGACGACGAACGTATGGTCGACGATCGCCCCCGCGTCGCGCAGGGCGCGCGCGAATCGGATCTTGGACGAGCCGTCGGTCGTCAGGTCCTCGACCAGCAGGGTCCGCATGCCCTCGGGCACGTCGCCCTCGATCTGCGCGTTGCGGCCGAAACCCTTGGGCTTCTTGCGGACATAGGCCATGGGGGCCATCATCCGGTCGGCGATCCAGGCGGCGAAGGGGATGCCCGCGGTCTCGCCGCCCACGACGGCGTCGATGCTTTCATAGCCGATATGCCGGCCGATCTTCTCCACGCCCAGCTCGACGATCTTGGCCCGGGCGCGCGGGAAGAAAATGATGCGCCGGCAGTCGATATAGACAGGCGATTTCCAGCCCGATGTCAGCGTGTAGGGATCTTCGGGACGGAAATTGACCGCCTTGATTTCCAGCAGCAGCTTGGCGGTGGTCAGCGCGGCGTCGCGGTCCCAGGCGGATGAGCCTGACGAGACGCCCGTGCCGTACCCTGTCGAATCGTTCATCTGGTGTGTCTTTCCGGTCCGATATCGTAGGAAAACGAGGTGGAAGAGCCTTAGCGGGATCGATCGGGAAAATCTATCGCGCGGTAGACATCATTCCATCCGAATCCCATCTGTAACGCGCCAGGCGAGGGGCTGGATCGCGTGCGGTCGGAGGGCGGTTTCTCTTGCCGGAGGCGGATATACTCGCTAGTATAACTGTAATTGCAAATCGTTCGCAATAAGGATTTAAAACCGTGGCGCCAGAAAACGGCCGGATCACACGAAACTGCGAACGGGCGGTGGTCACCGCGTACCGGGAATTGCGGGAAGTCGGGACGGGCGATGTTTCGGCGTTCCATGCCTGCACCACCCTGTATCGCATCCATCACCCCGAAGCGTCGCTGAACGAAGCCCGGCGCCTGGTTTCCGAATGGATCGACCATCATGTGGTGCGCGCGGACAAGGGGCCGACGGCAGGATGCGACTGTCCCTGACAGGCTCCCACGCTGAAAGCGGGCAATGAAAAAGCCCGGCGGCCCATTGGCCGCCGGGCTTTTTTCATGAGACGGACGGGCGTCTCTTCCCGGCCCTGACAAGCTTGCGCGAGTCTTCCGATCTGTCCGGGTGCAATCCCGGACAGATCGGCTTCAAGCCTCAGCCGCGCTTGGCGAGCGGCACGAAGTCGCGCTCGGGCGAGCCGGTGTAGAGCTGGCGCGGGCGGCTGATGCGCTGGCCGGGCTCTTCGATCATTTCCTTCCACTGGCTGATCCAGCCGGTGGTGCGGGCGAGGGCGAACAGCACGGTGAACATGCTGGTGGGGATGCCCATCGCCTTCAGGATGATGCCCGAATAGAAATCGACGTTCGGATACAGGCTGCGCTTGACGAAATATTCGTCGTGGATCGCGATCTTCTCCAGCTCCACCGCCAGGTCCAGCAGCGGATCGTCCTTGATCCCCAGTTCGCCCAGGACTTCGTGGCAGGTCGCCTGCATGATCTTCGCCCGCGGGTCGAAGTTCTTGTAGACGCGATGGCCGAATCCCATCAGCCGCACGCCGCTGTTCTTGTCCTTCACCTGGGCGATGAACTCGGGGATGTTTTCCTTGCTGCCGATCTTGGCCAGCATCTTCAGCACGGCTTCGTTCGCACCGCCATGGGCGGGTCCCCACAGGGCGGCGATGCCCGCGGCGACGCAGGCGAACGGATTGGCGCCCGTCGAGCCGGCCATGCGAACCGTCGAGGTCGAGGCGTTCTGCTCGTGGTCCGCATGCAGGATCAGGATGCGATCCATCGCCCGCGCCAGGATCGGACTGATCTTGTACGGCTCCGACGGGTGCGCGAACATCATCGACAGGAAGTTTTCCGCGTAGGTCAGGTCGTTGCGCGGATACACGAAGGCCTCGCCCTGCGTGTATTTATACGCCCAGGCGGCGATCGTCGGCAGCTTGGCGATCAGGCGCACCGCCGAAAGGTTGCGGCTGGCCGCGTTCGAGATGTCGTTGGCGTCGCTATAGAAGGCCGACAGCGCGCCGACCGTGCCACACAGGATCGCCATCGGATGCGCGTCACGACGGAACCCGTTGAAGAAATTGCGGATCTGTTCGTGCAGCAGCGTGTGCGACTTAAGGGTCTCGACGAAACTGTCATGCTCCGTGCTGGTCGGCAGTTCGCCGTTCAGCAGCAGGTAGGCGACCTCGGTGAACGTGGCCTGCTCGGCCAACTGCGCGATCGGATAGCCACGGTGCAGCAGGACGCCCTTGTCGCCGTCGATGAAGGTGATCTTGCTGGTGCAGGACGCCGTCTCGCCATAGCCGGGATCGAACGTGAAGACGCCCAGATCGGCGGTGATCTTGCGAATGTCCAGCACGTCGGGGCCCAGTGTTCCGGAATGGACCGGCAGACTGGCTGTTTTACCTTCTAGCGAGACGGTGGCCACTTTTCCTGACTCGGTCATCAAACTCTCCTCTTGGTCGTTCGCCGCCGTGCGAGCGGCCATTCTCATCCCCAACCTGCGGACACCTGTCTTCTGCGTGACAGTTTGCGACGTATTGGTCCGGCGCCATGTCCCGATGCAGGCATGCGCCGAGATAAGGACGAAACGGCTAGCGTGGCAACTCTGCGTGCGAGGGGGCGCTTACCCCCTCAATTGCATAGCGCACGGGTCAGAACGGCCTGTTTGCGTGCCAGGGTATGCCAGGGGCCATGCACCGTGAAACAGGCCAGGGAGGCGACAGGAAAGCCCCGGATCAGGATGCTCTTGTCCGGGTCGTCGATGGCATGTCCGGCCAGGTCCATCACCAGTTGGTACAGATCCGGATTGTGACCTATCACAATGATATTGTTAAAGTTTTCAGGCGTCTCCTGAAGGACTTCCAGAATGCTCTCGCTGCCGCATTCATACAGCCTTCCGTCCTGGCGCACCTGCGGCGCGGCGGTGGTGGAAAACGGTCCGAACGCGGCATAGGTTTCGCCCGAACGCATCGCCGGGCTGATCAGGACCAGCTCCGGGATGAACCCGATCTCGCGCAGTTGTGTTCCGCGTTCGTGCGCCTGGCGGCGTCCGGCGGGGGTCAGGGGGCGCCCGAGGTCGCTGGACGGGCTGGGGTCGCCATACGGTCCGGGAAAGGCTTCCGCGTGGCGCATCAGCACCAGCGTCCGTGTGGGGGCCGCCGGGGCCGCGGGGTCTGACGCCGTAGCCATCAGACGGCGCCGGGCGCGGCGGATTTGCGCGCGATGGCTTCGTGGTGGCGGATGACCTCCTTGATGATGAAGGCCAGGAACTTCTCGGCGAAGTCCGGGTCCAGCCGCGCCGCTTCGGCCAGTTCGCGCAGTCGCGCGACCTGCTGGGCCTCGCGAGCCGGGTCGGCGGGGGGCATGTTGTGGCGCGCCTTCAGTTCGCCCACGGCCTGGGTGTGCCGGAAACGTTCGGCCAGCATGTAGATCAGCGCGGCATCGATATTGTCGATGCTCTGGCGAAGCCCCAGCAGCATCTCCTGGGCGCCCGGCGCCTTGATCGTCTGGTCGATGGCCACGGTATCGTTCACGTCAACATGCTCCTCTCTGTCGATCGTGACGTTATACCGTGTTTCAGTCCTCGGCGGGCAGATCGATCCATGCCAGATGGCCGCCTTTTCCGGCTCCGGTGTCGGTAAAGACCGATCGCCCCCCGGCGCGACCGGCCCGCACCCAGGGCCGGCCGTCGGTCGAGCGGCGGTCGTGCCCGCAATAGACGGTATAGCCGGGCGGAATATGATCGACCCAGTTCAGCCTGCGTTCCGGATAGCCGTCCTTGCGCGTGCGGCCCGTGGTTTCGCCGAACAGCGCGCGCGACAGCAGGGGAGTGACCTCCCCCAGGCCCGGCGGCGGAGGTTCGTCGAGCATCCGTGAATGGAAGCCGCCATGCACGAAGATCCGCCGTCCCAGCACGATCCACGGGGGCGCGTGCGCAATGTCCTGCACCGCCCGGTGACAGACATCGTCATTCTCCGGCGCCTGGAACTGACGGACGGTCTCGTTCAGCGCGGCGTCGAACCGCAGCTTGTGGCCGGCCAGTGCGCGCGCCAGCTTGCGGTCGTGGTTTCCCAGGATGAACAGGCCGCGCCCATCGTCCAGCAGGCGCTGCATCAGCCGGAAGGTGCCGACGCTGTCCGGGCCATGGTCCACCAGATCGCCGAGCTGGATGATGAATCGTTCGGTTGCCACCGCGTGTTCGAAGGCCCGCAGGTCGCCATGCACGTCGCCGACCACCCGAATCGGACGCCCGGCGATCAGTGCTTCCAGCGCCCGCAGATCGCGCCACATCTCGGCCCCCTCCACCGGCAGAGAGGCCGACGCAGGGAGGTGGGACGGTTTCCAGACGGTGTCGTCAGTGGACGGATTGCGATTCAGTGGCATGGGGCTTCGGTCTGGGTGAAGGGGACGATAGGCCTTTCGTTGGATATGGGGTGACGGTACGGGTTTTGCCATCTGTCCGCCGTCGATGCCCCAGAGCATATGGCCGGCGCATGACCAGCGCATGGCTGCCAGTCGATTTTTATTCGGACGGTGCCAGCCAGCCGGGGTAGCGGTTGGCGATCCTGATGATGAGCCGGTCCACGCCGCGACGGAGCAGCGCCACGTCCTCGGCCAGCAGGATCAGTCCGAGCGGCAGCATCCACACCCCCAGGATCGGCAGAAAGGACAGCAATCCTCCCACGATCAGCAGGAAACTCGCCAGAATCCGCGCCGGGCGGCGGGATGGAACACGCAGCCAGTCGATCGCCCTGCGCAGGCGCCCCGGCATGCGCGTCAGCGCCAGTTTCACCAGCCGCTCATGTTCATCTTTCGGGTCGCTCACGATACACATGGTCGGGGATAACACTCTTTTGTTGTGACGGGTCTGCCAGGAAAGAGAACAGATGGCGTGTCGGGCCGGCCTGGCTCCGATACGCTATTCCGTCCCTGTGGCAGGATCAGGGCGGCCCTGGCCCGCGCAGTACAAGACCAAGATAACGAAAAGACACGAGGAAAGGTTCCATGATCGATCATAGCCGAATCCGGAACGCCGCCTTCCGGGCAAAAGTGACCACCGCCGAGGAGGCCGCCAAGCATATCCGTCCGGGCAGCATGGTCGGCATGAGCGGCTTTACCGGGTCGGGTTATCCGAAAGCCGTTCCGCAGGCGCTGGCCAACATTATCGAGACGGAGACTGGGAAGGGGAACGATTTCCGCATCCGTTTGTTCACCGGCGCCTCCACGGGGCCGGAACTGGACGGTGCGCTGGCCAAGGTGAACGGCATCTCGTTCCGCATGCCCTACAATTCGGACCCGATCCTGCGCGGCCGCATCAACAGCGGCGAGACCGAATATCTCGACATGCATCTGAGCCACGTGGCCCCGATGACCTGGCAGGGCTTCTTCGGCGAGATGGATACGGCCGTCATCGAAGCCGTTGCGATCCGCGAGGACGGCACCATCGTCCCGTCCTCGTCGGTGGGCAACAACAAGACCTGGGTCGAGTCCGCGCGCCAGGTGATCATCGAGGTCAATAGCTGGCAGCACTCGGCCCTGGAGGGCATGCATGACATCTGGTACGGCGCCGCCCTGCCGCCGGAGCGTGTCGCCATTCCCCTGCTGCGCCCCGACGACCGGATCGGCCAGGCCACGCTGAAGATCGACCCCTCGAAGGTCGTCGCGGTGGTCGAGACCCATGCGCCGGACCGCAATGCGCCCTTCTCGCCGCCCGATGCGTCGGCCAAGGCCATCGCCGGCCATCTGATGGAGTTCTTCCGTCATGAAGTGGCGAAGGGCCGCCTGCCGCAGTCGCTGCTGCCGCTGCAGTCGGGCGTCGGCAACGTCGCCAATGCGGTGATGAGCGGGCTGGAAGAAGGGCCGTTCGAGGACCTGACCGCCTTCACCGAGGTGATCCAGGACGGCATGCTGGGCATGCTGGAATCCGGCAAGATGCGCGTCGCCTCGGCCACCGCCTTCTCGCTGAGCCCCGAGGCCGCGGAATCGCTGAATGCCCGCATGGCCGAGTTCCGGTCCAAGATCATCCTGCGCCCGCAGGACATCAGCAACCATCCCGAGCTGATCCGCCGCCTGGGCTGCATTGCGATGAACGGGCTGATCGAGTCCGACATCTACGGCAACGTCAATTCCACCCAGGTCATGGGATCGCGCGTCCAGAACGGCATCGGTGGTTCGGGCGATTTCGCGCGCAATGCCTACATCTCGGTCTTCATGACGCCGTCGACCGCCAAGGGCGGCAAGATCTCGGCCATCGTGCCGATGGCGTCGCATGTCGATCACATCACCCAGGACTCGCAGGTGCTGGTGACCGAACAGGGCCTGGCCGACCTGCGCGGCCTGTCGCCCAAGCAGCGGGCCGAGACCATCATCCGCAACTGCGCGCATCCGGACTATCGTCCGCTGCTGCAGGATTACTACAAGCGCGCGCGGGAAGGCTCGTTCGGCCAGCAATCCCCGCATCTGCTCAAGGAATCGCTGTCCTGGCACCAGCGCTACATCGACACCGGCACGATGCTGCCGGGCTGATACACCGTCAGGCTGCGTCCCCGGGTTATCCCGGGGACGCAGCGTTTGCAGGCAGATTGTTGCCGCCTGAGACGCGCGGTGTAGATTGCGTGATAGATATCTATTTATAAAAAATATTATCTATTCGGGTGGTACACCGTGGTGGATTTGTCCCGCCGTGGAATTACGGCGCGTGACGCAGGACGCAAAAATGCGGCGTGATGAACCTGCTTCATCACGCCGCATTCTATTCCTCTGTTTTTAAAAAATTTCGCGCGCCCGTTTCAATGGGCCGCTTCGGCCCGTGGCTGGCCGACCATGCTCGCCGCATGGTCGAGATCGACCGACAGCACCCGGCTGACGCCGCGCTCCTGCATCGTCACGCCATACAGCCGGTCCATGTGCGCCATGGTCAGCTGGTGGTGGGTCACAACCAGGAAACGCGTGCCCGCTTCCGCCACCATGTCGGCCAGCAGGGCGCAGAAGCGCCCGACATTGGCGTCGTCCAGCGGCGCGTCCACTTCATCGAGTACGCAGATCGGCGCGGGGTTGCAGCGGAAGACCGCGAAGATCAGCGACAGGGCGGTCAGGGCCTGTTCGCCGCCCGAGAGCAGCGACAGGGTGGCCAGTTTCTTGCCCGGCGGCTGGGCATAGATCTCCAGCCCCGCCTGCAACGGGTCGTCATTGCCCACCATGCCCAGATGCGCGCGGCCGCCATTGAACATGCGGGCGAACAGCGACTGGAAATGCCTGTCGACCTCGGTGAACACCGCCAGCAGGCGCTCGCGCCCCTCGCGGTTCAGCGCGCCGATCGAGCCGCGCAGCCGCGCGATGGCCGAATCCAGCTCTTCCTTTTCCCGCTGGATGGTGGTGATCCGCGTCTCAGCCTCGTCGGCTTCCAATTCGGCTCGCAGATTGACCGGTCCCATCTCCTCGCGCTCGCGGATCAGGCGGGCGATCTTGCGGCGCAGGCTGGTCTCCGCCGCTTCGGTCAGGTCGGGCGGGACGATGCCCGGCGGTTCCGGTGTTTCGGCCAGCAACTGGGCCAGGATGGCTTCGGCCTGCTCGTGCCGGCCCTCGGCGCGTAGGACGGCCTCGCGCCCGGCCGCCAGGGCGGCCTCGGCATCGCGCCGGGCTGTCTGGGCGCGCACCAGCGCGTCTTCGGCTTCGGCCAGCTTGCGCGCAGCCTCGGCATGGCCGGATTCGGCCTTGTCCATCGCCTCGCGAGCGGTCTCGCGGCTGCGGATCACTTCGTCGGGCATCGACGCCAGCCGGGCATGCTCCGACTTTGTGGCGTCCAGGCGCGCCGCAGCACCCTGCAATTCGGTGGTGGCGGCGGCCTGGCGGCTGGTCCAGTCGGCCAGGGCGGCTACGACGCCGGTCAGGCGGGCCTGGCTGGTCTGCTCCTCGCCGGCCAGGGTCGCGCGGTGTTGGCGGGCCTCGTCCTCGGCCTGGCGGGCGAGAGCCAGAGCCTCGCGCGCCTCATGGACCAGGGCCGCGATCGCCTCCTGGTCCGGCAGGGCCTGATGCTCCGCCTTCACGCGGGCCAGCAGGTCCGCCGCGTCGTCCCGCTCCTGACGCAGGGCCTCCAGGCGCGGCGCCTGGGCGTCCAGCACGCTGCGGGTCTCGATCAGCGTGGCCTGCTGGGCTGCATGGGCGGTCTGGGCCTGCTCCAGCGCCCGTTCCGCGTCCTGCAGGGCCTGCCGCGCCGTCTCCTGGGCCGTCGCAGCATCGCGGGCGCGGGCTTCGGCGGTCGCCAGGGCGGAATCGGTGTCGGCGGCCGGGGGCAGGGCGGCGAGGGTCGCCTCGGCTTCCTGCCGGCCGGTTTCGGCCTGTTCGGCCTCGCGGGCGATGCGCTGCAACTCCGGGATGATCGTCGCCAGGCGGGATTCGGCCTCGCCATGGCGGGCGGCGGTGGCCTCATCCTCGCGCCTTGCGGCTTCCAGCGCGGTTTCGGCGCGCTTGCGGGCCTCCCGGGCTGTGGTTTCGGCCGTCTGCGCCGCCTGTTCCTGCTGGCGGGCGGCCTCGTGGCGCTGGGCCAGCTGAGTGGCGTCCGGCAGGTCCGCTGCCGCCTGCCGGGCTGCGCTCAGCGCGGCTTCGGCTTCCGCCAGCGTCTGCATTGCCTGATCATGCTGGGGCTGGACAGTCTCCAGCCGCGCGCGGGCAGTGGCGTCCAGCCGGCTGATTTCGGCTTCGTCGGTGCGGGCCTGACGCAGCGTGGCCTCGATCGCCGCGCGGGCGGCGCGTGCGGTTCCGACGGATTCAGCCGCCATGGCCCGTGCCTGCTCGGCGGCCGCCAGGGTGGATTCGGCGATCGGCAGGTCGGCCAGACGGGTCTGGCGCGCGGCCTCGGTCTCGCGCAGGTGGTTGCGCTGCTGTAACAGCAGCGCCGCCCGGCTGGGCTGGCCGGCCGCCACGCGATACCCATCCCAGCGCCACAGGGCGCCATCTCGCCCCACCAGGCTCTGGCCAGGCAGCAGCGTCGCCTGCAAGGCCGCGCCATCGGCACCGTCATCCAGCAGGCCGATCGCCGCCAGGGCACGGGCCAGGGCGGGCGGGGCGCTGACCAGCGTGGCCAGGGCGACGGTGCCCGTGCCAGGCAGCGGGGCCGCGTCGAGGGATGGCAGGGCATGCCACAGGCGCGGCGCGTCCTGCGCGACGGACGCATCCAGCCCGTCGGTCAGGGCGGCAGCCAGGGCGGCCTCCAGCCCGTCGGGCACCGTGATGTCGTCGACGACCGGGCGGAAATCTGTCTCCTCCTGTCCGGTCTTCAGCGCCTGGGTCAGGCCCTCGGCCTGTGCGGCCAGGCGGGAGAGATCGGCCTTGAGGTCACTCAGCCGCTGTGTCGCGGCGTCGCGGTCGGTGGCGGCGGTGGCCAGGGCGGCTTCCGCGCCCTCCAATGCGTTACCGGCATCGGCCAGCTGGCGTTCGGCGTCCTCGCGTGCCGTGCGGGCGGCGGTCAGCCGTTCCGGGGCGATGGCGGCGGCCTGGGCACGGGCCAGATCCTCGGCCAGGGCACGCAGCCGTGCGACGGCGCGCTGGTGGGCCGTGTCCGCCGATTGCAGGGCGGCATTGGTGGTGGTGCGCCGATTCGTGCCTTCCTGCAGGCGCGCATAGGCATCGATTCGTGCGGCAGAGGCGGCCTGACGGTCCAGTTCCGCCTGTTCCAGCGCGGCGCGGGCGGCATCGAGGGTGGATTGTGCGTCGGCCAGGCCGGCACGCAGCGCGTCGCGGCGTTCGGCGGCGACAAGTTGCGCGTGCGCCTCGTCATGCCGGCGCTGCAAGCCCTGCTGTTCGCCGCGCAACCCGGCGGCACGCTCGGTGGCCTGCGCCAGGGCCCGCCGTGCTTCGTCATGGCGCCGCCTTGCCTCGTCCGCCTGACCGCGCGCCAAGCCAGCCGCCAGCGTGGCGTCGGACTGTTCCTGCGCCGCCTGTTCCAGCGCGGCACGGGACTCCGCAAGGCGCGTGGTCGCGGCCGCCAGTTCGGCGGCCTGGGCCTCCAGCGCCGAGGAGGCGGGCAGGGTGGCCCGCAGGTCCTCCAGTTCGGCGGCCAGGGCAGCATGCTGCGCCTCGAGGCGCGCGTGCCGGGCCTGGGCATCCGTCAGGGCGGCCGCGACCTGGGTGGCGCGGGCCTGCGCGGCCGTGGCCTCGGTGCTGGCCTGTTCCAGCGCCTGCTCACGGATCTGCACCATTCCTGCGGCGTCGGTCTGGGTCTGGGCGGCCTGGGCCATGTCGTCCGGCAGCGCGGACAGGCGCGCGGACAGGCCGGACTGCTCGGCTTGCAGGCGGGCGACGCTCTCGCCTGCGTCGGTCTCGCGGGCCAGGGCTGCCTGATGGTCGCTTTCAGCCTGGCGCAGCCGTTCGGTCGCGGCCTGCGCAGCCTCGGTCGCGCGCTGTTCCTCGCGCGCCATGCCTTCGGCCAGGATCTTCTGGCGTTCCAGCAGCGTGCGGCTTTCATCAGTGCGCGCGCGCAGCGCGGGCAGGTCGCGATTGGCCTCGAATTCCGCGATCACGCTGGTCTCGGCCGCGTCTTCGGCCTGGGTCAGGGCCTGCCTTGTCTGGCGCGCCGTCTGGCCGGCCCGCTCCACCGCCAGTCGCGCCCTTGCGTGCAGCAGGGCCAGGAGGGTGGTCTCGGACTCGCGCAGAGCCGTGGAAATCTCGCGATAGCGCCTGGCCTGCTGCGACTGGTCGCGCAGATTGCCCAGATGGCCTTCCAGCTGGATGCGCAGATCGTCGGCGCGCGCCAGATTGGCCTCGGTGGCCCGCAGCTTCAGCTCGGCCTCGTGCCGCCTGGCATGTAGGCCGGTGATGCCGGCGGCTTCCTCCAGGATGCTGCGCCGTTCCTCGGGGCGGGCATTGACCAGCGCCGAGACACGCCCCTGGCTGACCATAGCCGACGAGCGCGCGCCCGAGGCGAGGTCGGCGAACAGGGTCTGCACGTCGCGGGCGCGGATCTGCTTGCCGTTGACGCGGTAATCGCTGCCGGCGCCGCGCTCGGCGCGCCTTGTGATCTGCAATTCGTCCTGATCGTGCAGCGGAGGGGCGGCGATGCCCTCCGTGCCTTCCAGCGTCAGCGTCACCTCGGCCAGGTTGCGCGCCGAGCGGGCGGTGGTGCCCGCGAAGATCAGATCGTCCATCTCGCCGCCGCGCAGGGAGCGGGCGGAGCTTTCGCCCATCGCCCAGCGCAGGGCCTCGACCACATTGGACTTGCCGCAGCCGTTTGGCCCGACGATCCCGGTCAGGCCAGGCAGGATATCGACCGAAACCGGGTCGGCGAAGCTCTTGAATCCGCCGATACGCAGACGGACAAAACGGGCAGCCATAGGAGCGGGGACCGAATCAGCTCAGTGAGGCCACCTTCTTGGCGAAGTCCTCGTAATTCATCTCCTGACCCACCTGCTCCTTGTCGTTGAAGCGGAAGGTCGGCGTGCCTTCGATCTTGTACTGGGCCTGGGCGCGGTTTTCCTCGTCCATGATGGCCTGGCGCAGCGTGTCGTCGGCCAGCGTGCGCTGGAACAGATCGGCGGGCATGCCGGCCAGTGCCGCCATCTTCTGCAATTCGTCCTGCGGGTTGACCTCGCGGTTGAAGGCCCAGCGATCCTGGCTGGCCAGCAGCGACAGCACGAAGGGCTCGTAGCGCTCCGGCGGCAGGGTGCGGGCGATCATCGCCGCCGCCAGCGCGATCTGGTCCAGCGGAAAGTCACGGAAGATGTAATAGACCTTGCCCGTGTCGATCAGCTTGCTGCGGACCTCGGGGAAGACCTCGGACGCGAATCGCGCGCAATGGGTGCAGGTCAGCGAGAACCATTCCTCGACATGGACCTTGGCTGCCGGGTTGCCAGCCGCGCGAATGGACATGCGCGGGTCGACGGCAGCCCGCGCGGCGCGGACGGACAGACCCGACCCAAGCAGCAGGGCAGGAGTCGCTGTTCCGATCAGGGTGCGGCGGGTAAGGGGCATGGTCGAACGGTCTCCGGCAGAGTGAATATGGACAGTCGGACAAAAGGGGGACAGAGCCCGCAAAGCGGGCAGGCGTCAAGATGGTCTCGATGGGGAAGGGTGGTTAACGCGCTGCGGCCTGCAAAGCAGTCTGGAGGTGACTGATCGCCGCATCCGCGATCGGGCATGCGCCGTGACCTGTCATGGAGGATTTCCTTCGGTTTGAAATAGAGCCGATCTAGTGAGAGAACAGACTGACGAAGCGCACCCGTGTCAGCAAAGAGCAACTCATTGGCATTCCGAAGGAGCAGGGAGGCGGAGGACGTGTGCAACCGTCATGATGTCAGCGTTCAGGCCAATATGGGGGGCTGAGGCGTCTGAGGCCACGCATCTGAGGACATAGGAAAACGAAAATGCACGTCTCAAGACGTTACTGGCGGAGACGGTTCTGACGAGGCGCCGACGGTTGCGTGAATTTCTGGGAAAAGTCAGGAGCCGTCGGCTGATTGCTGTGGATTGCACGATAACATGCTGTCGCGCGATAGCGGTCGAATGACGGTGCCGTATGCGATCTGGCCCGGACGCGGCGCCGGCGCAGTTGTCGCGGCGGAAGGGAATATTATAATCCGTCACGTCGGGGTAGAGTCAGCGCAAGCTGCATTCGGCCCTCAGATGCCAGATCCCGGCAGAGCACGCTGTCGCGTTCAAGGCAATGGGGCTCAGGATTTAAGCCTGCCCAAGCCTCCAATCCTGACCTCATTGCTCTATCCAAGACCAAGACCGTGCAGCTTGTCGGATAAAAATTTCATTTCATGTCAGCAGGTTAATCTACACCTTCCTGCCAAGCTCCTGTTACGCCTCGCGGAGTTCCGCCTGATTTTCCATAAACCAGCGATAAGTCTGAGTGACGCCCTCTTCAAGAGAGATATGAGCTTTCCAGCCCATAGATTCCAAGCGGGTAACGTCCATGAGCTTGCGCATAGTCCCGTCGCGTTTGCCTGGGTCAAAACCAATCTTGCCTTTAAAGCCAGTAACCTTGGCAATCAGGTGTGCCAGTTCGCCGATTGTTACATCCTCTCCGTACCCGATATTAATGTGACTCAGCATAGGTTGGGTATGAGAGAGGTATTTATCTTTATCGAGATCCAATACAAATAGGGAGCCTGCCGCCATATCGTCGACGTGCAAAAATTCGCGGCGGGGGGTCCCAGTGCCCCAGATGATCACTTCATCATGTCCTTCCTGGGTCGCCTCGTGAAAACGGCGTAACAGGGCGGGAAGAACGTGCGAATTTTTTGGGTGGAAATTGTCGTGAGGACCATAGAGATTGGTTGGCATCACGCTGCGATAGTCCGTGCCGTATTGGCGGTTGTAACTCTCACACAATTTAATGCCAGAAATTTTGGCGATCGCATAAGGCTCGTTGGTTGCTTCCAGCGTTCCCGTCAAAAGTGCGTCCTCACGCATAGGCTGTGCGGCTTCCCGCGGGTAAATGCATGAGGAACCAAGAAAGAGCAGCCGCTCTACGCCGGCTGTGTAAGCCGCGTGTACAACGTTGCATTGTATCATCAAGTTTTCATAAATGAATTGTGCGGGATAGGTATTGTTGGCATAAATGCCGCCGACCTTGGCTGCGGCCAGAACGACGGCGTTCGGACGTTCGGATGCCATGAAAGCATGCACGGCCTGCTGGTCGAGCAAATCCAGTTCGGAACGTGATCGCGTAACGACATCGTCTCCTCGCGCGGTGAGTTGACGTGCAATTGCTCTACCAACCATACCTCGGTGGCCCGCAACGAATACCTTCATGAATTGGCCTCTCGAGATTCAGATGCCATGGGGACATCCAAACCATGCTGCTTGAGCAGGGCATGGCGTTTCGCTGTCTTAAGGTCCTCGGTCACCATTTCCGCACACATTTCCTGCGCAGTGATTTCCGGCACCCAACCCAGTTTGTTCTTTGCCTTGGTCGGATCGCCCAGCAGAGTTTCGACTTCGGCCGGCCGGAAATAACGTGGATCTATGCGTATAATGATATCTCCAACTTTCAAAGCAGGCGCTTTGTCTCCCTCAATGGCAACTACCACGCCGACTTCATCGACACCGCTTCCCTCGAAAGCCAGGGTCAGCCCCAGTTCGGCAGCAGACCACTCGATGAACTGGCGCACCGAATATTGCACGCCCGTCGCGATCACGAAATCCTCGGCCGCTTCCTGCTGCAGCATCATCCACTGCATGCGCACGTAATCCTTTGCATGCCCCCAGTCACGCAGTGCGTCGATGTTGCCCATGTAAATACAGTCTTCAAGGCCCTGACTGATATTGGCCAGGCCGCGCGTAATCTTTCGTGTCACGAAAGTCTCACCGCGGCGCGGCGACTCGTGATTAAATAGTACCCCATTGCATGCATACATGCCGTAAGCCTCACGGTAGTTAACCGTGATCCAATAGGCGTAGAGTTTGGCTACGGCATAAGGCGAACGCGGATAGAATGGCGTCGTCTCGCGTTGCGGGGTCTCTTGGACAAGTCCATAAAGTTCCGAAGTCGAGGCTTGGTAAAAGCGCGTCTTCTTTTCCAGGCCGAGAAAACGGATCGCTTCCAATAGGCGAAGGGTACCGAGGGCGTCGACATCCGCTGTGTACTCGGGTACTTCGAAGCTGACAGCAACGTGACTCTGCGCACCCAGATTATACACTTCGTCCGGTTCAATTTCATTCAGCAAACGGGTGAGGTTCGAGGTATCTGTGAGGTCACCATAGTGTAAATGGAAACGGCCCGACTTTACGTGAGGGTCGACATAGATGTGATCGATGCGCTGCGTATTGAACAGAGAAGCACGGCGCTTGAGGCCATGGACCTCGTAACCTTTCTCGAGCAGGAATTCGGCTAAGTAGGAACCATCCTGTCCTGTAGCACCGGTTATAAGGGCTTTCTTCTTTACCATTGAATATATTAATCCCAATCTCTGAAGCAAATGCTTGCGGATGAGCAGCCCTTATGGGGGTAGTCCGGTATGATTGTTAATGCATAAGCATGCTGAAATGAAGTGGTTCCTGAAAGCAAGATGATGGACCAAGTTGGAAAGGTCAGGCTCTGTCGTGGGATGATGATGCGATGATGGTAAGAAGAGACCATGATCTATATCCTGCGCGGGCCCAATTAAGCCGAATGAACATGGCCTCGCATTTTCCGAATATTTAGGGTCAAGAGCGCAAGTTGCCGCTCATACCCGGCCGTGTTCTGCAGTATGCCACGTAACGTGTTGTAATTTATTGGCGATATGTGATCCTGCCTGATCGGCCCCCGAATTTTTATTCAATCAGAAGTAACCTCTCATCGGAGAGTACGCCTGTAAGCGCGATATGAGCAACGAGGCCTGCCACGGAGCCCTGAAGGGGAGAGGTACCGTGCTGACCGACCGGGCATGGGCGCAACTGATGCACAGGTTTTCCCCAACAAGTCATCGACATCCAGCGGGCATCGGGCTGACCAAATAACCAGGGCCGGCGCGCATGTGCCGATCGCCTGGTGCCGCTCCGGGCTTTCCTTTTGTAGAATTGAAGGATGCGGCCGAGGCCCGCTTGGCAGCGGGCCTCATGTAGACGGTGGGGATGCCGGGGCGGCCGCTGGTCGGGTCGACCACCAGGCCGACAGGGCGGAGCCCGAGATATTGTGCCAGATCGAGAACAATGCCCCCGGCAAGGCTGCCAACGGGCCGAAATAGAGCCGCCCCAGCGTGGCGGCCAGGCCGGAATTCTGCATCCCGACCTCGATCGCCAGCGTCCGGCAGGCGCTTTCCTCCAGCCCCAGCAGCCGCCCGCCCCAATAGCCGCCCAGCAGGCCGATCCCGTTATGCAGCACCACGCCCAGCAGGACCAGCGGCCCCGCCGCCGCCAGCGACGGCCGCACCGAGGCGACGATGGCGCCGATGATCGTCATGATGGCGATCATGGCCACCAGCGGCAGGACAGGTTCCACCCGGCGCACCAGGCGCGGCGCCAGCATGTTGACCGCCAGTCCCGCGGCCACCGGCAGCGCGACCAGCATGACGATGCTGCGCAGCAGGGCCAGCACATCGACCTGCACGTCCGCCGCTACATAGAGCCGGGTCAGCAGCGGCGTAGCGACGATACCGACCAGGGTGGAAAGCGTGCTGATGCTGACCGACAGTGCCACGTCGCCCCGCGCCAGATAGATCATGACGTTCGACGCCGTGCCGCTGGACACGCTGCCGACCAGGATCA
The DNA here is from genome assembly GCF_014174375.1 of Gluconacetobacter asukensis. Taxonomy (GTDB): domain Bacteria; phylum Pseudomonadota; class Alphaproteobacteria; order Acetobacterales; family Acetobacteraceae; genus Gluconacetobacter; species Gluconacetobacter asukensis. The sequence goes on along the minus strand of NZ_JABEQE010000008.1, from coordinate 22,915 downwards.
TGCCCACCCGCAGCGCTGGCGGCATGCCCAGCAGCCGCCCGATCAGCCATGCCGCCAGCGGCATGATCGCGTAATGCAGCGCGATGCCCGCCACGACCGGGGCCGGCCGGCGGGCGATGCGGCGGAAATCTCCCACCGTCAGCGTCACGCCCATGGTGAACATCACCAGCGCCAGCAGCGGCGTGATGGCCGGCGTCAGGACCATGAAGGCGCCCGGCCGGCCGATGGCGGCAGCCGAGACCAGGATGGCCCACAGCGGGAAGAGGCGGGTCAGGACGGACAAGACAGTCAGGCGGCGGGCGAGGGTGCCGGCGGGGGCGGCCTGACGCGCACCTTGCGGATATGCAGGGCATCGGCGTCCAGCACGCGGAAGACCAGGCCGCTTTCATGGGTCAGGACCTCGCCGCGCGCGGGCACATGCCCCGCCAGGCGGAAGACCAGGCCACCTACGGTCTCGATCTCGGCCTCGCGCTCGGCCTCGGTCAGCAGCGTGCCCAGCCGGGCTTCGAACTCCTCGACCGGCAGGCGGGCGTCGACGTCGAACGTGCCGTCCGGCCGTTCCTGGATCAGGACCGCCGTCGGTTCGTCATGCTCGTCGGAAATGTCGCCGACGATGGTCTCCACCAGATCCTCGATCGTCACCAGCCCGTCGATGCCGCCATATTCGTCGATGACCAGCGCCAGATGCAGGTGGCGCTGGCGCATCTGCAGCAGCAGGTCCAGCACCGGCATCTGCGGCGCCACCATCAGGGGCTGGCGCAGCAGCGATTCGACGTTGAAGGCTTCGCTGGTGCCGGCATAGGCGATCAGGTCCTTCACGTGGATCATGCCCACGATGTCGTCCAACTGCTCGCGATAGACCGGCATGCGCGAATGATTCTCGCGCCGCATCAGGGCCAGGGCTTCCTCCTGGCTCAGCGACACGGACATGGCGACGATATCGGCGCGCGGGATCATCACGTCGTCGGCGGTGATGCCGCGCAGCCGCAGGACGTTCGCGATCAGCGCGCGTTCCTGCCGGTCCAGTTCCGAATTGGTGTCCGTGCCGTCGCCTTCGGCCTCATTGGCCTCCTGCACCAGGGCGGCGATGGAATGGCGCAGCCCCTGTTCGCCGCGCCGGCGGCCGAACAGGGAGAGCAGGCCCCGGCCGCGCGGGCGCGGCGCATGGGCGTCGTCAACCCGTCCCGGCGCGCCCTCGGGCGGCGCGGACTCGGGCAGGGGGCGGTTCACTGTGCGTCCTCCATGCGTCCCGACGGCGAGCCGGGGCGGAACTTCCATGGATTGGGAACGGACAGGCGCCCCAGGATGCGGGCTTCCTCCATTTCCATCCGCCGTGCCTCGCCGGCCTGGTGATGGTCATGGCCGCGCAGATGCAGGATACCATGGACGATCAGATGCATCAGATGATGCCGGACCGGCCGCCCTGCCGCCTGGGCCTCGCGCCGGACGGTTTCCAGCGCGATCATGATATCGCCGCCCGGTATGCCGTCGGGATAATCGAAGGTCAGGACATTCGTGGGTTTGTTGCGGTCGCGGTGGCGCGCGTTCAGCCGGCGGATCGTGCGGTCATTATCCAGCGCGATCGTGACCGGCGCGGGCTCCGCGCCAGCCCAGGCGGCGCGCGCGGTGCGGCGCACCAGGGCCGCGAGGCCCGGAACGGCGCTGTGCCAGCGCGCGTCGGCGACGATCACGTCGCACTCCGGGTCATCCTGCGTCATGGTGGAGTGAGGGCCGGCGGCCATTCCGGCCGCCGGCGGTCTTATAACGTCCCCGTCCGTTTCGGCGGGGCGTTTGCTACTTCGCGGTTCCATTGTTCTCCCGGCGCGCCCTGCTGCGGGACATGTCCCGTTCGGCCGCCGCTCGCTGATCATAGGCGTCCACGATGCGCGCGACCAGCGGGTGTCGCACCACGTCGTGGGATTCGAAGCGCATGATACCGATTCCCGGCAATCCTTCCAGCGTATCCACCGCGTCGCGCAGACCTGACGTGACGCCATTGGGCAGGTCGACCTGGCTCAGATCGCCCGTCACCACCATGCGGGTGCCGCTGCCCATGCGGGTCAGGAACATCTTCATCTGCGCGGCGGTGGTGTTCTGTGCCTCGTCGAGGATGACGAAGCTGTGGGCCAGCGTGCGGCCACGCATGAAGGCCAGGGGGGCGACCTCAATCTCGCCCGTGCCCATGCGCCGGACCACCTGGTCACCGGGCATCATGTCGTGCAGCGCGTCGTAGAGCGGGCGCAGATACGGGTCGATCTTCTCTTTCAGGTCGCCGGGCAGGAAGCCCAGCCGCTCGCCCGCCTCGACGGCCGGGCGCGACAGCACGATCCGGTCGACCTGGCCGGCCTGGAGCATCGCCACGGCCTGGGCGACCGCCAGATAGGTCTTGCCGGTGCCGGCCGGCCCGATGCCGAAGACCATTTCGGTCTGCGCCAGCATCTCCATATAGCTCGCCTGACCGGTCGAGCGGGGGGCAATGGCGCCGCGCTTGGTGCGGATGGCGGGCAATTCCGCCAGTGGCACGCGCGGGGTATCAGAGATGGGCGCAGCGGCGTGGGTCATCCTGGTCCGTCCTTCGGATGCCGGGCGGGGCATGGTGTGGTGGGCGGCGGCCATGCGGATCGCCGCATCGATATCGGCGCTGTCCAGTTCGCCACCGCCGCCCTGCAGGCGCTGATAAAGGCTGGCCAGCGCCGCCTGGGCGATTTCCACGCGGTCGTGGTTGCCGTTGAGGGCGACGCGGTTGCCGCGGCAGGACAGGCGAATGCCGAATCCACGTTCGAGATGAAGCAGGTGACGGTCGTGATCACCGACGAGCTGTGCCAGCAGGGCATTGTCGTCGAATTGCAGCGTGACCGTCCGCATCGCGGCGATGTCGGACGGGGCTTGATGATCGCGCGTCCGGGCGGGGCGCCGGCCGGGCAAGATCGCTGATACCGTCTGTTCTCTCAAGCGAAGGCTCTCTCCTGTATGAGGGTTCCACTCAGTGAGTTGGTGTAACGCTCCCGGATCTCGACCTGTGCGATCTGCCCGATCAACGTGTCGGGCCCATCGACATGCACGGGTTGCAGATAGGGTGACCGGCCGGACAACTGCCCCGGCTTGCGCCCGCGCCCGGTAAACAGCACGGGAACCACGCGCCCCACCGTCCCGGCATTGAACGCGTCCTGCTGCGTGCGCAGCAGCGCCTGCAATGCCTGAAGCCGCGCGTCCTTCACGTCCTCGGGTACCTGCATCGGCGCGCCGGCGGCCGGGGTGCCCGGACGGGGGGAATATTTGAACGAGAACGCCTGCGCGAATCCGACATCGCGGATCAGCTGCATCGTCGCCTCGAAATCCGCATCGCTTTCACCGGGATGGCCGACGATGAAATCCGACGACAGCGCGATGTCCGGCCGCGCGTCGCGCAGGCGCAGGACGAGGTCGCGATACTCGGCGGCGGTATGCCCCCGGTTCATCGCCGCCAGGATCCGGTCCGAGCCCGACTGCACCGGCAGGTGCAGGAAGGGCATCAGCGCCGGCAGGTCGCGATGGCCGGCGATCAGCGCGTCTTCCATGTCGCGGGGATGCGACGTGGTATAGCGAATGCGTGCCAGCCCCGGGATCGCCGCCAGGGATTCGGCCAGCCGCGCCAGCCCCCAGACGCGGCCGTCCGGCCCTTCGCCGTGATAGGCGTTCACGTTCTGGCCCAGCAGCGTGATCTCGCGCGCGCCCGATTCGACCAGGCGGCGGGCTTCGCGCAGCACCGAATCGACCGGGCGGCTGGATTCGGCGCCCCGCGTGTAAGGCACCACGCAGAACGAGCAGAATTTGTCGCAGCCTTCCTGGATGGTCAGGAAGGCCGTGATCCCGCCGGGCGTCTGCGGGGCCTGGGCGTCGGGCAGGAAATCGAATTTCTGCTCGGCGGGGAAATCCGTGTCGATGACGGCGCCGGCCGCCCGTGCCGCCCGGGCGACCATCTCCGGCAGCCGGTGATAGGTCTGCGGGCCGAGCACGATATCCACGTAAGGCGCGCGGGCCAGGATCTCCGCCCCCTCGGCCTGGGCCACGCATCCGGCGACGGCCAGGATGGTGCGCCGCCCTTCGGCGGCACGGGCATCCTTCACCAGGCGCAGGCGGCCGAGTTCCGAGAAGACCTTTTCCGCCGCCCGGTCGCGGATGTGGCAGGTGTTCAGGATCACCATGTCGGCCGCGTCGGGCGTTTCGACCGACTGGTAGCCCAGGGGGCGCAGCACGTCGGTCATGCGGGCGCTGTCATAGACATTCATCTGGCAGCCCCATGTGATGACATGGAGGCCCTTTACCTCCCGGCCGGACTCCATGGGGGGGCAGACGGAATGCTGGGTCACGATTGAAACTTCCTGGGCGCGCCGCCGGACCATCCCGCGCGGTCGCGGGAACACATCATATGCGCGGGGCCCCCGGTCAAGGGCACGAGTCGAAGCACTCGGGGCGTGACAGCGTCATCGTGCGGCAAACCTCCCTCATACAGGGCGGGACGCGGCGGCGTCGTTACCTGCCTAATCAGGTAAAAATACGGGGCCTTTTGTCAAGGCAAGTTTCCGAGTCCCGGGCAAAAACTCTTCCGCGCGTCGTGACATTGTTTTTTATCGTTTCATCAAACGATTGCCTTATAAATGGGTTAGAGGTGCGCGTGCGGGCGAGCGGGCATATGAACGATGGACCGGCCGGACCGGTGAGCGGGATGAAGCACAGGAACGGGACAGGGATACATTGACAGCGGTGCGGCGACGTCGCGTGTTTTCGGGGCGAAGAGCGGACAGGGCAGATCGGCCGGACCATCCTGGTTGGGCCGCATGGAGTGGAGACCCCGCGCGCCGGAGCGGTCTTGCCGTTGCCGGGGGTGTTCTTGCGGTCGCGCTGTGCTGGCCGGCCGATACGGTTCTCGGCGCCGACCCACAGACTTACACCACCACCATCACGCCGACGGGCCAGGCCGAACTGGATGCCGCGATCAGCGCATCGTCCAGCCTGCTGTCATTGCAGAAGACCCATGCCGTCAGTCCGTTCGCCCTGGCCGGCCGGATTCGCAACGATTACGACCGGCTGCGGACCGCGCTCGAAAGCTATGGCTATTACGCTCCGGCGATCCGCATCACGGTGTGGCCACGGGGCGCGAAGAATGCGGTAGCCGCTGCCTCGATGGACGGGACCGATCCCCGGCTGCCGGAATGGCTGCTGGCAATTCCCAAGGGGCAGGCGGTGCAGGTGACGATCACGCCGACCCGGGGCGAGATCTTCCGGCTCGGCCGCGTGACATTGGTGCGCGCATCGGGGGATGGAACCGGGCCGGTGGTCCTGAATGCGCTCGAAAGCAAGGCCCTGGGGGTGAAAGCCGGCCAGCCGGCTGTCGCGTCCGACGTGCTGACGGCGGGGGCGAACCTGCAGAGCGAATTGAAGGAGGAAGGGCACGCGCTGGCACAGGTCGATACGCCGAAAGCCTGGCTGCGACCGGCCACCCATACGCTCGACGTCGAATATACGGTGCGCAGCGGCCCGGTGGTGACCATCGGCGCGATCAGCCTGTCCGGCATGACGCGCACGCACCCCGCCTATATCGCCCGGCGGATGACCATTCACCCCAACGATCTGTATCAGCCGTCGCGGATCGAATCCGCCCGGCAGGATCTGGCCGGGCTGGGTGTGTTTTCCGACGTGCAGGTCAATGATGCGCCGCCCCTTACGGCGGGCAGGCAGATGCCGCTGTCGATGGCATTCAAGGAAGGCAAGGTCCGGATGGTGGCCGTGCAGGGCGGGTATTCGACCGACCTGGGCGGGCGAGCCGGCATCAGCTGGACCCACCGCAACATCTTCGGCAATGCGGAACGTCTGCGCCTGACGGCCCTGGTGACCGGACTTGGCGGGTCGGCCCAGCAGGGGCTGGGCTATGATGTGTATGCCGACCTGATGAAGCCGGATTTCGGGTCCCGTGACCAGAATCTCAGTGTGCGGGTCGAGGGCATCCGCCAGCTTCTCTATTCCTACCGGCAGACGGCGCTGCTGGTTCGGGCGGGCGTGGTGCGCAAGCTGGGGCAGCGCTGGACCGTCTCGTTCGAGGGGCAGGCCGAACAGGAACATATCGACCAGATGGGGATGTCGAACGATTACACCATCGTCTCGCTGCCCGTGGGGGCGACCTATGACAGCACCGGCCTGAACAACCCGATCGACCCGGCCACCCATGGCGTCCGCGTGGCTGCCAGCGTGACGCCATCGGCATCGCTGATCAACGGCATGTCGTTCTTCACCATCATGCAGGCGAACGCCTCGACCTATTTCGACCTGACGCATCTCGGCATTTCGCGGCCTGGCCGCAGCGTCATCGCGGTGCGGGGCATCGTGGGCAGCGTGCAGGGGGCGTCGACCTTCGACATCCCGCCCGACCAGCGCCTGTATGCCGGCGGCAGCGCGACCGTGCGCGGCTTCCGTTACCAGGGCGTGGGGCCGCAATTCGATGGCAGCAAATACGCCATCGGCGGCACCTCGATGGATGCGGGATCGGTTGAATTCCGCCAGAGGCTGTTCCGCAGCTTCGGCGGGGCGCTGTTTGCCGATGCGGGCCAGGTGGGCACCGGCAGCCGGCCGTTCCAGGGCACGCTCCGGGTCGGGGCAGGGGCCGGGGTGCGGTATTATACGCCGATCGGCCCGGTGCGCGTGGATATCGCCGTGCCGCTCAACCGGCCGAAACGCGGCGATACGTGGGAACTCTATCTCGGTCTGGGAGAAACGTTCTGATGGCGCCGGACACTCCGCCCCCATCCGCCGGGCGCCCACGGCGCTGGCCCCGGATCGTCGCCTGGACCGTGGGCCTGCTGGCTGGCGTCCCGCTGGCGGTGGTCGTGCTGGGCGTGGTGGCAATCCTGATCGTGGCCAATACGGGCTGGGGCCGCCATTCCATTGCACGCCAGACGGCCGAGCTGACAGGCGGCGCGGTCACACTGGACGGGATTTCGGGTCGTTTCCCCGACGCACTGCGCATCGCCCATATCGGCCTTAATGACCGCAAGGGGACGTGGCTGTCGATCGACGGGCTGGAACTGGACTGGCGGCCGACTCACCTTCTGGCCCGGCAGGCGCGGGTCGACCGGCTGTCGATCGCGCGTCTGGCCATTCCGCGCCTGCAGGCGGAAAGCGGTGCGAAACCTTCGACCAGCAACAAGAACGGCGGCAGTTTCGACCTGGGGATCGACCTTCGTGCCGTCCATATCGGGCGAATCGAGGTCGGCGCCGGAATTGCGGGCACCGAGGCCGCGTTCTCGCTCGACGGCAGCGCGCGGCTCGCTCATCTCGCGCCGGTCCTGGACAGACTCAGCGTGGCGACGCTGCCCACGGCGGCAATCGACCTCAACCTCAAGCGCCTGGACCGCGTCGGGGCATTGACCCTGCGGACGCAGATCGTGCCAGGGCGCCTGGGACTGCACCTGACGGCCGACGAAGGGCCGGGCGGCTTTGCCAGCACAGCTGGGCTTGAACCGCTGGACCCGTTGCATCTGGCACTGGATCTGGATGGCCCCCGGGATGCGAACCATCTGGCTTTCACATTGAATTCTGGAGATATATCTTCAAAAATCAATGGAATAATTGATTTTATCAATGTAAGATCTCAATTGTCCATAACGGCCCGTGCGCCCCATATGACAGTGCGTGATGGGATCGGCTGGCAAAATCTCGTCCTGGACGCGCACCTGTCGGGCGATGTGCATCATCCGGTCGGAGAGGGTCATCTGACTCTGGACCAGCCGATGGGCGCGGGCGTGGCCGCCAGCCGGATCGCGGTCGATTTCGAGGGGCACGAGGCTACGGGCGGCCAGCCGTCGGACGCCCGCCTGCATGCCGCCATCGATGCGTTGTCGATCCCCAGCAGCCATCCCGGCCTGTTCGCGGCCGCGCCACTGACGCTGGATCTGTTCCTGCACCCTGACGATGCGGGCTGGCCCCTGGATGTCCGGCTGGACCATACGCTTCTGCATCTGGCAGGGCAGGTGATGACCGCCACGCCGGCGCATGGAACATTCGACCTCGATGTGCCGGCGCTCGCGCCGCTGGCAGAGGCGGGCGGGACCGCTCTGGCGGGCCGGCTGGCCCTTCACGGGGCCTTCGCGATGCCGGCGCGGCCCGGTGATGCGACGACGCTGGCGCTGGATGGCCCGCTGTCGATCACCGGCGGCCAGCGTCAGGCCGTGTCCCTGATCGGTCCGGACGGCAAGCTGTCCCTGCGCGCTTCCATGCAGCAGGCGATGGGCGATCATCCCGCTCTTCTGCGCATCGACCAGCTGGCGCTGGATGGGCAGGCCATACATCTGACGGTATCGGGCACCCGGACGAGTGCCCCGGCTGCTGATCCCGTGACGGGTGGAAAGGCGGGCCCGGCGGTGAATGCAACCGCGCATCTGGCGATCGACGACCTGCAGCGGGCCTCGCAGGCCGTGCGCGGGCAGGCGGGGCTGACGCTGGCGGTTGACGGGCCACTGACCGATTTCTCCGCCACCGCGCATCTCGACGGGCAATTGGGCACGAAGGAGATGCCGGTCGGCCCGGTCATGCTGGACGCCGTCTTCCATCACCTGCCCAGCCATCCTCAGGGCACACTCATGGCCAGGGGAACGGTGGACGAGGCCCCCCTGTCGATCGCCGCCGATCTGGAGCAGGACCCGCAGGGGCGGCGGACCATCGATCTGGCGCATCTGGACTGGAAAAGCCTGTCGGGCAGCGGGCATCTGGTGCTGAACCCGCATCGAGTCACCCCGCTGGGCACGCTGGACGTGCAGATGGAGCGGCTGGCCGATCTGTCGCGCCTTGTCGGGCAGCCGATATCCGGTTCGCTGAAGGCGTCGATCCGCACGGCCAACCCCACGTCCGACCCTGCCGCCGATGCGGGGCAGGCGGCCCAGCCGCCAATCGTGACGGTGGCCGTCGACGGTAATCTGGCCAGCGCGCGGGCGCGGCTGCGCAGCCTGTCCCTGGCCGGCACCGTCACCGATCCGCTGGGAACCACGCGGACCGACATGACATTGCGGCTGGATGGCGTGTCGGCGCCCGGCGTGGCAGGCGATATCCGCGTGACGGCACGCGGGCCGCGCGACGCGATGGCGATTGGTGCCAATGCGGCATTCCAGGCGCTGGCCGGGGCTCCGGCGGCGCTGGCCACCGCGCTGGTCGTCGATACACCGGCGCAGTCGGTGGCGGTCCGGTCTCTGGAGGCCAATGCGCGGGGCGAGACGATCCGCCTGACGGAGCCGGCCCGGATCGGTTTCGGCAAGGCACTGGGTGTCGATCATCTGCGCCTGACGCTGGCGCCCCCCGGCGTGGCGCCGGCCAGGATCGATGTCGCCGGCACGATAAAGCCCGCGCTGGGCCTGACCGCGACGGTTGACAACCTGACGCCCGCCATCGCCCGCCCCTTCATGCCGTCGCTGCGGGCCGACGGGACGATCAGTGCCCGGGCCAGCCTGCGCGGCACGACGGCCAATCCCCAGGGCACGGTGACCGTGACGGCCAGGGGACTGACCTATCACAGCGATTTCAGCGGTGCGCTGCCGCCGCTGAACATGGATGCGACCGCCCAATTGTCGGGCACCCAGGCGCGTGTCGATGCGACGGCCCATGCGGGATCGCTGCTCGACCTTGCAGTGCGGGGCACGGTGCCGACCGGTTCGGCCGGTTCCATGGGGTTGCAGGCTGACGGCCATGTCGATCTCTCGGCGGCCAATGCCTATCTCGGCGCCCAGGGGCGGCAGGTCGAGGGGGTGGCCCGCCTGTCGCTGGCGCTCCGTGGCGCATTATCGGCTCCGAAAGCCTCGGGAACCGTAACCCTGACCGGAGGGCAGATGCATGATTATGCGCAGGGGATCCAGCTTTCGAACATGCGTGGCACGATCATCGCGCAGGACGACCGGCTGACGATCGACAATCTGTCGGCCACGGCCGGGCCGGGCAGTATTGCCGTCAGCGGTATGCTGGGGGCCTTTCTGCCGGGCCTGCCCATCGATCTGCGGATTACGGCCAGGAACGCCCGCCCCCTGGCCAGCGACCTGGTGACGGCGCAGATCAATGCCGACATGACCGTGCGGGGCGCGCTTGCGTCGCGTATCGACGTGGCGGGGCAGGTGGTCATTCCGCATGCCGAGATCAATATTCCCAGCTCGCTGCCGCCGTCGATCGCAACCCTGGATGTGATCCGTCCGGGCGACAAGCCCCCGGCAGCCGACGCTGACGGGGCGGGCAAATTCGTGGTCGGGCTGGATGTCACCGCGTCTTCGCCGGGCCAGATGTTTGTCCGCGGACACGGGCTGGACGCGGAGATGAGCGGCCGCCTGCATGTCGGCGGAACAGCCGATGCCCCGGCCATCGCCGGTGGGTTCACGATGCGGCGGGGCAATTTCAACCTGGCCGGCATTTCGCTGGAATTCACGAAGGGTCAGGTGGCCTTCAACGGGTCGGGCGTGACCCAGGCGATCGACCCGACGCTGGATTTCGAGGCCGAGCGCGCGACCAGTGCCGGCACCGCGCGGCTGCTCGTCGGCGGTTATGCCAGCGCGCCCAAGATCACCTTTTCGTCCACGCCGCCGCTGTCGCAGGACCAGATCATGGCGATGCTGCTGTTCGGCACCGACGCGCAATCGCTGTCGACCACCCAGATGGCCGAAATCGCGGCCGCGGTCGCGACCCTGACCGGCGGCTCGGCCTTCGACCCGCTGGGCAAGGTACGCAGCACGCTGGGGCTGGACCGGCTGCAACTGACCGGCGGTTCAGGGGTCGGGAAAGGGAACGGCACCAGCGTCGAGGCGGGCAAATACGTGATGCGAGGCGTGTATGTCGGCGCAAAGCAGGCGACCAGCGGATCGGGCACGCAGGCGCAGGTCCAGGTCGATCTGACGCGCCGCCTGAAACTGAACACCACCGTCGGGACGGGCGGCAACGTCACCGGCTTCACCACGCCCGAGAACGACCCGGGCAGCAGCGTCGGTCTCTCCTACCAGTTCAACTACTAGAAGTTCAGCGATGTCTTGATGGAAACGGGCTTCTCCCCCTAAACCCATAAGGGGTGACGGGCCTTAGCGCGTCTTGGCGCATGACAGACAGCGGGATGGCAGGAATGATCGATCCATTTTCATGGCTTGCCGGGTGGATTCAGGAAAACTGGCTGATCCCGATCCTCTATCGTTTCGGGTGGATGGAGTGGGAAGACACATCCTTCCTGTGGGCGATGTTCGCGATCTATGGCGTGTTGCAGGTCGTGCTGAACCTTGCGATCTGCATGCCGCTGGAGCGGTTCTGGCCCCTGCGCCGGTGGGAAAACCGCGACAATGTGAGCATGGACATTGTCTATACCCTGATCGCGCGTATCGGCCTGTTTCCGCTGGTGACGTTCTTCGGATTCTACGAGATCCAGACCTGGCTGAACGGCGTACTGACCGACCATGGCTATATCCCGCCGACGCTGGAGAGCGTGTTTCCCACGCTGATGGACTGGCCGGTCGCGGCTTTCTTCCTGTACGCCGTGATCCTGGATTTCGCGGAATATGTCCGCCATCGCCTGTCCCATCTGTTCGGCTGGTGGTACGGGTTGCACGTCCTGCATCATGCGCAGACGCAGATGACGTTCTGGTCGGATGACCGCAACCACCTGCTGGACGATGTCACATCCTATGTCTGGGCCATCGTCGTCGGGTTGCTGATCGGCGTGCCGCCGCTGCAATTCCCGCTGCTGATCCTGTTCCTGCGGCTGGTCGAAAGCCTGTCGCATGCCAATACGCGGGTCGGGTTCGGCTGGCTGGGCGAGCGCATTCTGGTCTCGCCGCACTTTCACCGGGTGCACCATGGCCTGCGCGCGGCCGGCCGGCGCTCGTGCAATTATGGCGCGGTCTTTCCCTGGTGGGACATGATGCTGGGGACGGCGAATTTCTCGCACAATGTCGTGGAGACCGGTGACCCGAAGGCCGAGCCGGCGCTGGTCAGCGGCGGGTGGCTGGCACAGCAGGCAGCGGGGCTGCGTCTGTCATGGCGCCTGGCGACCCGTCGCTGGCGGCGGGCCGAAACCCGGTCGCCGGCGGCCACGGGGCCAGGCGGAGCATGAACATATAATCTCTCCGGCCCCGGATGCTTGCAGGGCCGGGCAGGATCAGGCGGCTTTCATTGCCGCCGTCAGGGCTTCCAGCACCGCAGCCGGCTCCTTGCCTTCCAGCACCGCGACTTCAGCCACAAAACGCTCCTGCGCGGCCTCGAACAGTTTGCGCTCGCTGAAGCTGCCGTCCAGGCTGTCGACATTGCGACGCAGGTCGCGCAGCACTTCGGCGATCTGGACCAGATCACCGGAATTGATCTTTTCCTGATAGGCGACGGCACGGCGGGCCCACATGCCACGGCTGACATGCGGCTTGCCCTTGATGATGGCCATGGCCTTGTCCACGATCTCGCGCGAGACGATCTTGCGCAGGCCGGCCTTGCGCGCCTTGGTCAGCGGGATGCGCAGCGTCATCTGGTTGCCGGGGAACGAGATCTGGATCATTTCCAGCTTGGTGCCCGCGATCTCATCGATGCCGATGCGATCCACCCGTCCGACACCATGGGCGGCGTAGACGATGGCGTCGCCCTCGCGGAAGGGGTCTTCGTCCTTGACCTTGGTCTTGGCCTGCGCGGCGGTTGTGGCAGCGGCAGTGCGCGCCATTGCGTCGGTCACACCGCCCTTGGGGGTCGTTCTGAACATGCTCATTTGCGTAGTTATATCACATTTTTCCCATTCTGTCTCGATCGTCGGATCGTGTCCGCCCCGTGAAGCGCTCAGGACTGCACGCCGTGCACCGCCGCGATCGGGCCGCCGGCCGGGATACGGACGGGCTGCAGCAGGTCGATCTCAATCGTCCGGGCCATGGTCAGCATCGGCATGGCGTGGGGCGAATTATCGAACGGGTCCTGCAGGTCGCTGCCGATCTTGTCCAGGGCGACGAACAGCAGCCCGACCAGCGATGACCCGAGTGGGGTGATCCACCCCAGCGTCTGGACCATCGACAGTGGCAGGACGACGCAGAACATATTGGCCACCAGCCTGGGAATCAGCGAGAACTGGATGGCCAGCGGCGTATTGCGAATGCGCTCCAGCCCGCCCTGGGCATTGGCCAGATCGGACAGGATGCGGTCGATCTGGCCGTGGACGGCCCCGTCGATCCGCTGCCGCGCCACTTCCTCGTTCACCGCCAGTCCGATCTGATACAGGATGGCGTTGGGCTGATTGTTCCACCCGGTGATTGCGCTCTGCATCTCGGGCGGCAGCAGCCGGGCGACATCGGCCGAACCGTCCAGCCGCCCCAATGCGGCGCGCAAGGCGTAGGGGTAGGCCGCCATGGCACTGGCCAGATCCGGCCGGCCGCCCAGCAGCGACCCGGCCTGTCGGCCGAACGAACGGCAATTGTTCGTGATCGCGCCCCACAGCGTCCGGGCTTCCCACCACCGTCCGTAAGCGACGTTGTTGCGCACGCCCAGGAACAGCGCGACGGCCGAGCCCAGCAGGGACACCGGCAGGGTCGGCTGCTCCATCCAGTCCTGATGGAAGACCTGGAACATGACGACGACAAAGACGTCCCATGCCCCCAGGAGCGCCAATGTCAGCAGGCTTTCGCGCATCAGGATGAATAATCCGATCCGCCGGTCGACGATCATCGATGCTTTCTCCCTCTGGACTGGATGCGTTCGCGGGCCCGCAACGCCGGCCAGCCGACGGCCATACTGACGACGCTCCGGGGAAAGACAACAGGCTGAACGGAAAAACGAATTTTGTGACAGTCGCGACATTCTCTGTTGCAAACCCGTCGGGCGGCATTGACCCTTCTAGAGATGCCACCCTTTATGATGCGGTAATTTCGAAGCACGATTCTGAAGAGGCACGATCATGGACGTAAGGGCGGCGGTCGCGTTCGAGGCTGGCAAGCCACTCGAGATCGAGACGGTACAGCTTGAGGGCCCGAAAGCGGGCGAGGTGCTGGTCGAGATCAAGGCCACCGGATTGTGCCATACCGACAAATACACGCTCTCCGGCGCCGATCCCGAGGGGCTGTTTCCGGCCATCCTGGGGCATGAGGGCGCCGGCGTGGTCGTCGAGGTCGGGCCGGACGTGAAGCACCTGAAGCCCGGCGATCATGTGATCCCGCTCTACACGCCCGAATGCCGGGAATGTAAATCCTGCCTGTCGCGCAAGACCAACCTCTGCACCGCCATCCGCGCGACACAGGGCAAGGGATTGATGCCGGACGGCACCAGCCGTTTTTCCTACAAGGGGCGGCCGATCCATCATTACATGGGCTGCTCCACATTCGCGAACTACACGGTGCTGCCCGAGATCGCGCTGGCCAAGATCCGCCCCGACGCGCCGTTCGACAAGGTCTGCTATATCGGCTGCGGCGTCACCACGGGCATCGGCGCGGTGCTGTTCACCGCCAAGGTCGAGACCGGATCGACGGTGGTGGTGTTCGGCCTGGGCGGAATCGGGCTGAACGTCATCCAGGGGGCGCGGATGGTGGGCGCCGACATGATCGTCGGCGTGGACATCAACCCGGCGCGCGAGGAGATGGCGCGCAAGTTCGGCATGACCCATTTCGTCAACCCAAAGGATCTGGGCCCCGATGACGACGTGGTCGGCCATCTGGTCGAACTGACCGGGGGCGGCGCGGATTATTCCTTCGAATGCGTGGGCAACCCGACCCTGATGCGCCAGGCCCTGGAATGTTCGCATCGCGGCTGGGGCGTTTCCACCATCATTGGCGTGGCCAGCGCAGGGCAGGAGATCAGCACCCGCCCGTTCCAGCTCGTCACCGGCCGGCGCTGGATCGGCTCGGCCTTCGGCGGGGCGCGCGGACGCACCGACGTGCCGAAGATCGTCGACTGGTACATGGACGACAAGATCGACATCGACAGCCTGATCACCCACACGCTGCCGCTGGAGAAGATCAACGAGGGCTTCGACATGATGACGCGCGGCGAGAGCATCCGCACCGTCGTCGAGTTCTGAGCATGGCGATCACCACCCGCGCCACCCATGCCTGTTGCGGCGGCACGCTGGGTTTCTACAGCCATCCGTCCGACAGTCTGGGGTTGGAAGCGCGCTTCGCGGTCTTCATGCCCGATGGCGCGTCGGCCACGGCCCCGGTGCCGGTCATCCACCTGCTAGCCGGCCTGACCTGCACCGAGGAAACCTTCCTGATCAAGGCCAACGCGGTGCGTTTCGCGGCGGAATACCGGATCGCGCTGGTCGCAACGGACACCTCACCCCGGGGGGCGGGCGTGGCCGGTGAGGATGACAGCTACGATTTCGGCAGCGGCGCCGGGTTCTATCTGGACGCGACCCAGGCACCATGGTCCACCCATTACCGCATGGGCACCTATATCGCCGAGGAACTGCCCGCCCTGACCGAGGCCCATTTTCCCGTGGATGGCGCACGGCGCGGCATCATGGGCCATTCCATGGGCGGCCACGGCGCGCTGGTGCATGCGCTGCGCGCGCCCGATCGCTGGAAATCGGTCTCGGCCTTCGCGCCGATCGTCCATCCGGCGGCGGTGCCGTGGGGCGAGAAAGCCTTCACCGGCTATCTGGGGCCGGATCGTGCCACCTGGGCCGCGCATGACGCGACCCTTCTGCTGAAAGCGGGCCGGACCCATCCAACGACGATCCTGGTGGATCAGGGTGACGCGGACCAGTTCCTCGACGCGCAATTACAGCCCTGGCATCTGGAAGAGGCCGCCAAGGCCGTCGGCCAGAAGCTGATCCTGCGCCGTCACCCCGGCTACGACCATTCCTACTGGTTCATCCAGTCCTTCATTCAGGACCATCTGACCCACCACGCGGCCATCCTGTGTCGATAAGGCGAAGAATGGAATGACGATGGCCTATCGTGTGGCAAGTCACGCGCGCCTTGCGCTCGGTGCTCTTGTTCTGGCGGCCGGAATGGCCGCCTGCGCGCCGACCTCAGTTTCGCCGCCGCCCATGCAGGTGGCAGGCAGCGTGATCAACCCGCCCGCGCATGGCGATTTCGGCCATTATACGCTGGCGCTCACCTGGCAACCCGGCTTCTGCGCCAGCGGACCGGGCTGCCAGCCCGACCAGCCGAAAGCGCCGCTGATTGGCCTGCATGGCCTGTGGGCATCACGGCCCCAGCCGCTCATTGCCGAAGGTGTGCCCCCGCAGCGCTGGTGGGCCGCCGGATGCGACATCTATCCGGGGCAGGAGCCTGCCGCCCCCCTGGCCGTGAGCAGCGAGACGAAGCAGGCCCTGGACCAGAGCGTGGCGCATCTGACGCACAGCCTAGCCGACCATGAATATCACAAGCATGTCCAATGTTTCGGTATCCCGGCCGAGACGTTCTTCCACACCGCGCTGGACATGCGCACCGTGGTCGCACAGTCCGATTTCGGTACCGCCCTACAAGGATGGCAGGGGCAGATGGTCGCCAGGGACGCGGTGATGAAGGCGTTCCACGTCGCGTTCCATACCGAAACGGATCGTGCGCTGCAGCTTCGCTGCGAGCATGACCATGCGGGCCGCGATGTGCTGACCCAGCTCTGGTTTACCCTGAAGCGCGAGCGCGTGGCCGATTTCCCGCGTGCGAGCGCCTTCTTCCGTGCGCCTGAAGCGCAGGACAATTGCCCTGCGCAGTTCCTCGTTCCGGCGTGGTGAGGTTTATTCGCCGATCAGGTGCAGGATAAGCTGCCGCCGATGGGGCTGGCGGCGGTGCTCGAACAGATAGAGTCCCTGCCACATGCCCAGCACCGGTTGCCCATCGGCAACCGGGATCGAAAGCTGGGTCTGGGTCAGCATGCTCCGCAGATGGGCGGGCATGTCGTCGGGCCCTTCATCGTCATGGATGTAACGGCCCGGCGCCTCGGGGACGAGTGCCTCGAAGAAGCGTTTGATATCCTCGCGCACCGTCGGGTCGGCGTTTTCCTGCACCGTCAGCGATGCCGAGGTATGCTGGCACCAGATCGTCAGCAGCCCGGTGTCGATCCCGGTATCCGAAACCCATTGCCGGACCGCATCGGTAAACATCACCAACCCCTTGCCGCGGGTCGGGATGTCGAGACGATGCAGGGCCTGGCGCATGGTGCCGCCTTTCCTATTTCAGAAAGCCGACGAGGCGTTCGGCCTCGCTGACGATCGGCTCGGCGATCTCCGCCGCCCGCCCGGCCCCATCACGCAGCACCGCGCGCAAATGGTCCGGTGCTTCCAGCAGGCGCCTGGTCTCGTCGGCGATCGGGACCACCGTCTGCACCAGCACCTCGGTCAGCGCCGCCTTGAATGGGCCGAACCCTTCGCCACCATGGCGCGCCAGCACCTCGCCGGCCGTAATGCCGGCCAGCGCCGCATAGATATCGACCAGATTGCGCGCCTCGGGCCGGTCCAGCAGGCCGGCCGGTTCGGTGGGCAGGGGCTCGGGGTCGGTCTTGGCGCGGCGGATCTTGAGCGCGATCGTATCGGCGTCGTCGGTCATCTCGATCCGGCTCTGGGCCGACGGGTCGGATTTGGACATCTTCTTCGTGCCGTCGCGCAGGCTCATGATGCGCGCGGCGGCGGGCGGGATCAGCGCCTCGATCGCCGGGAAGAATTCGACGCCGTAATCATGGTTGAATTTCTGGGCGATGTCGTTGGCCAGTTCCAGATGCTGGCGCTGATCGTCACCGACCGGAACCCGCGTTGCCTTGTAGGTCAGGATATCGGCGGCCATCAGGTTGGGATAAACGTACAGCCCCGCCGAATGGTTCTCCCGATCCTTGCCCGCCTTGTCCTTGAACTGCGTCATGCGGTTCAGCCAGCCCAGTCGGGACACGCAGTTGAAGATCCAGCCCATCCGCGCATGGGCGCTGACGGCGGACTGGTTGAACAGGATATGGGTCTTCGGGTCGATGCCGGCAGCCAGCAGGACGGCGGTCTGGGCCAGAGTCTGCTGGCGCAGGGCTTCCGGCTCCTGCCACACCGTGATGGCATGCAGGTCCACGAGGCAGAAAATGCACTCGTGATCGGCCTGCAACGCGACCCAGTTGCGGATCGCGCCCAGATAATTGCCCAACTGCGGAATACCGGTCGGCTGAATGCCGGAGAATATGCGTTGCATGAGGGTTCTTTTCAGGCGTCGGACCCGATCCGGTCAAGCCGGTCGTCGATCACGACATCCGGGTTTTCAGGGCAGGGGATGCAGGCGGTCCAGCGCCTGCCGTTCGTCCGCCACGCGGGAGGGGCCGAGAGACGCGGCCCGCTGCGCCGCGACATCGCCAGCGGCGAAGGATGGCGGATCGGCCCGGCCGCCGCTGGCGGACAGATAGGTCAGGATTGCCGCGATCTCGGTATCCGAAAGGCGGCGAAACGCCGGCATGGAAAAATTATACCGGCCGCCATTGGCGACCAGCGGGCCATTCAGGCCGTTCAGCAGCACATCGACCAGATAATGCCGCCCTTCCGGGGTGCGGGCGACCTGGTCGATGCGACCGGTCAGCGGCGGGATTTCCCCCAGCATGCCTTCTCCGCCGTGATGGCAGATCCCGCAATTGGTCCGGTAGCGTGCCTGGCCGAGATTGCGATGCGGCGAACAGCCCCCCATCGCCAGCAGGCCCAGAAGGCCCGCGACGAAGGGGGTGAGATACCGCGCGCCCCGTATCATGCGATTTTGCGCACCGGCGCGGCTCCCCCGCTTACTGCTTCGCGACGCCCAGAAGCTGGATCTTGAAGATCAGCGGGCTGTCGGCGGGGATAATGCCCATCGAACGATGGCCGTAGCCCAGCTCGGGCGGCACATAGAGCATCCAGGTGTCGCCGACATGCATCTTGGGCAGACCTTCCATCCAGCCCTTGATCACGCCGTCCAGTGGCATCTGCATATAGGAGCCTTTGCCGTGCTGGTCGGAACTGTCGAAGATGCCGCCCTCGGGCAGGCGGCCTTCGTAGATCACCATCATCACGTCGCCGGGGGCGGGGCTCTGTCCGTCCTTGGGGCCGCTTTCCAGCACCTTGTAGGCCAGCCCGTCGGGAAGGCTCTGCACGCCGGGCTCGGCCCGGATCTTGGCCATGAACTGCTCGGGCGTCATGTCCGGCTTGGATTCCTCGGGGCGTGCGCCGCACGCCGCCAGCGACAGGGCGGTCGCGGAAGCCAGGAGGAGGGAAGTGACGCGGGACAGACGTTTCATGACACCTCGGTTTGGCGGAAATGGAAGGCGGGAAGGAGGCGTCGCGCTTACAGCGCGCCGCCCCGGCGTCCGATCTGGGCCCCCAGGCGCAGGCGCAGCGCGTTCAGCTTGATGAAGCCCTGGGCGTCGGCCTGGTTGTACGCGCCCTCGTCATCCTCGAAGGTGACGACGCGGGTGTCGTACAGGCTGTTTGGGCTTTCGCGACCCACGCAGATCACATTGCCCTTGTAGAGCTTCAGCCGCACGCGGCCGGTCACCGAATGCTGGCTCTCGTCGATCAGGGCCTGGAGCATCCGGCGCTCGGGCGAGAACCAGAAGCCGTTATAGATGATCTCGGCATAGCGCGGCATCAGGCTGTCCTTCAGGTGCCCGGCCTCGCGGTCCAGCGTGATGGACTCCATGCTGCGATGCGCTGCCAGCAGGATGGTGCCGCCCGGCGTCTCGTAGATGCCGCGCGACTTCATGCCGACGAAGCGGTTCTCCACCAGATCCAGCCGGCCGATGCCGTTCGCCTTGCCCAGTTCGTTCAGCCGCGTCAGCAGCGTGGCCGGCGACAGGGTCACGCCGTTCAGCGCCACCGGATCGCCCGAGACGAAATCGATCGCGATCTCGGTCGCCACGTCCGGCGCGGCTTCCGGGGAGATGGTGCGCTGGAACACGATCTCGTCCGGCGCTTCGGCCGGGTCTTCCAGCAGCTTGCCTTCCGACGAGGAGTGCAGGAGGTTGGCATCGACCGAGAAGGGGGCCTCGCCGCGCTTGTCCTTGGCGATGGGGATCTGATGTTCCTCGGCGAAGGCCAGCAGGCGGGTGCGCGAGGTCAGGTCCCACTCGCGCCAGGGCGCGATCACCGTCACGTCGGGCTTCAGCGCGTAATAGGCTAGTTCGAAACGCACCTGGTCGTTGCCCTTGCCGGTCGCGCCATGGGCGACAGCGTCGGCGCCGACCGCCTCGGCGATCTCGATCTGGCGCTGGGCGATCAGCGGGCGGGCGATCGAGGTGCCCAGCAGATACTGGCCCTCGTACAGCGTGTTGGCGCGGAACATCGGAAAGACGAAATCCTTCACGAAGGTCTCACGCAGATCCTCGACGAAGATCTCCTTCACGCCGAACATCTCGGCCTTCTTGCGCGCCGGCTCCAGCTCCTCGCCCTGGCCCAGATCGGCGGTGAAGGTCACGACCTCGCAGCCATAGGTGGTCTGCAGCCAGCGCAGAATCACGGACGTATCGAGACCGCCGGAATAGGCGAGCACGACCTTCTTGACGTCCTTTGCGGCCATGGAACGGGATCTCCTGTCGTCGAATCTGAAAGAGTGAAAGAGTGCCGGCGGCGGGGCGCCTGATCCCCGCCTCCTAGCATCGGATGGAAGATGGTGCCAGCGGGGGCCGCCTGAAATGCAGGCGCACGCCCGCCTGGATATCAGGCCGGCAGGCTGCGGCGTTCGCGCTGGCTTTCGGTACGCAACTGCCCGCATGCGGCCAGAATATCGCGCCCGCGCGGCATGCGGATGGGCGAGGCGAAGCCCGCATCCATCACGATCTGGGCGAATTTGGCCAGTTGCTCGCGCGTCGAGGGCCGATAATCGCTGCCGGGCCAGGGGTTGAACGGGATCAGGTTGACCTTGGCCGGAATGCCGGCGATCAGCCGCACCAGTTCGCGGGCATCGGCCTCGCTGTCATTCACGCCGCGTAGCATGATGTATTCAAACGTGATGCGCCGGGCGTTGCTGGCGGCGGGGTAGCGGCGGCAGGCGGCGATCAGCTCTTCGATCGGGTATTTGCGGTTCAGCGGCACGATCTCGTCGCGCAGGTCGTTGCGCACGGCGTGCAGCGAGATCGCGAGGTTGATCCCCAGTTCCGATCCGCACTGGTCCATCATCGGCACCACGCCGGAGGTGGAGAGCGTGATGCGGCGGCGCGACAGGCCGATGCCCTCGCCATCCATGACGATCTTCATCGCCTTGGCGACATTTTCGTAATTATACAGCGGCTCGCCCATGCCCATCAGCACGATGGTCGACAGCAGGCGCGGGGTCTCGCCCCTAGGGCTTGGCCATTCGCCATAGCTGTCGCGCGCCGCCATGAACTGGCCGACGATCTCGGCCGCGCCCAGGTTGCGCACCAGCTTCTGCGTACCGGTATGGCAGAAGGTGCAGGACAGCGTGCAGCCGACCTGCGACGAGATGCAGACCGCGCCGCGATCCTCACGCCGGTCGGGAATATAGACGGTCTCGGCCTCCTGCCCGTCGCGGAAACGGAACAGGAACTTGCGGGTCTCGTCGTTCGAAGTCTGGACCGTGGTGGCTTCCGGCCGGCCGATGACGAAGCGTTCGGCCAGCTTCGCCTGCAACGGCTTGGCGATCGAACTCATGCGCGAGAAATCGGTCACGCCCTGATGATAGAGCCAGTGCCAGAGCTGCTTGGTACGGAACGGCTTCTCGCCGATTTCCACCAGCGCCTCGGTCAATTCCTCGCGCGACAGGCCGACCAGGTCGCGCCGCCCGTCCGGCAGCAGGCCGGTCGGCGGAGCGAACAGGGCCGATTTCGCCAGTATGCGCTGGCGCTCGACCTCGGTGAGCGAGGCGGCCAGGCCGGTCTCTGCGGGGATCTGGGGCGCTGAAGCGGAAACGGCGGTCATGAACGGCTACTCATCGGGCAGGCGCCACGTATTATCGCGGCGCGAATGGGCTGAATCCGCGCTGCCTACCACATCCAGACGGAAAAAGGGGAATTACTCTGCGTCCCGCCGCGCGGCGATCAGGAATTCGCGATTGCCCTCGGGCCCGGTGATCGGGCTGGGCTCGACCCCGAGCACGGTCCAGCCGGGCAGGGCGGACCACCATTCCCGGATCATGGCGCAGACCGAATCATGCACCGCCGGGTCGCGCACCACGCCCTTGGCGCCCACGGCCTCGCGCCCGGCCTCGAACTGCGGCTTGATCAGCGCCACGGCCCAGGCGCCCGGCCGACACAGGGCCAACCCGGCGGGCAGGACCGTGCGCAGGCCGATGAAGCTGGCGTCGCAGACCAGCACATCGATCGGGTCGGGAATGGTCGTGGCATCCAGTGTGCGGGCGTTGCATTTCTCCAGCACCACCACGCGCGGGTCGCTGCGCAGCTTCCACGCCAGTTGCCCATGCCCGACATCGACGGCGAAGACCCGCGTGGCCCCGTGCGTCAGCAACACGTCGGTAAAGCCGCCGGTCGAGGCCCCGACATCCAGCGCGACTGCACCCGCCGGGTCCAGGCCAAAATGCTCCAGCGCGTGCGCCAGCTTCACGCCGCCGCGCGAGACCCAGGGATGATCCTGCCCCTTCAGCAGCAGCGGGGCGTCCTCGGGCAATTGGTCGCCGGCCTTGGCCACGCGCCGATCGCCCGAATAGACCACCCCGGCCAGGATCAGTGCCTGGGCGCGGGCACGGCTTTCCACCATGCCCCGGTCGACCAGCATCTGGTCCGCACGCTGCTTGGCCATGACCTATCGCCGGATCAGGCCGTCTGCTGTGACGACGCCACACCCAGAGCGTGCAGGGCGGTGGCTGCGATGGCGGTGGCGTCGAGCCCGGCCTCGCGATACTGGGCGTCCTGGGTGTTGTGGTCGATGAAGCGATCCGGCAGCGTCATCGGGCGGAAGCGGACGCTGTCGAGCAGGCCGGTGCGCGCCAGATGGTGCATGACATAGGCACCGAATCCGCCTTCCGCACCTTCCTCGATGGTGATCAGCACCGCGTGGTTG
>NZ_JABEQE010000007.1 GCF_014174375.1 Gluconacetobacter asukensis | reverse complement strand
GCGCGGACAACAGACCCCCAATCCCCGCCAAGAAGAGATACAGAACGCATCTTTCTCTTGAATCATAAGTCGGACACTCAATTCAATCCATTACCTTCGCGCCTATGGGGCGTTGCCCTTGACCCACCAAAGGGCATTCGCCCTTTGGAAACCCATTCGTTATCAGATGGTTGGGGTGCAGGGCCTCAGGCCCTGCCGGGTCCAGGGCAGAGCCCTGGTCATGCCAACCTAACGATTACTTCGATGCCGGCAGATGCTTGGCGATATAAGGCGGCAGGTTGAAGGCACCGGTATGGATCTCCGGCGTCCAATACCCGGTGGTGCCCAGAATGCCCGCCTGCTCGGCCCGCGCACGGATCGTCTCGACCGAATGCAGGGCCGGATTGGTCCCCTTGGCCGCCACGCCCAGCGTCATGAAGCCACCGACATAAGTCGGCACCGCCGCCACATAGGCCGAAACATGCGGGAAGAACTGCGCACGGCGCAGGCTGGTCTCGCGCAGTTCGTCCGCCTGCATGAACGGCACGCCGCACTGGTTCACGATGATGCCGTTGGGCGTCAGGATACGGGCGCAATGCTCATAGAACGCATCGGTGAACAGCACCTCGCCCACCCCGATCGGATCGGTGCTGTCGACGATGATGACATCGACCGAGCCGCTTTCCGCCTTGGCGACGTAATCGATACCGTCACCCACGATCACATTGGCGCGCGGGTCGTTCCAGGCGTCGCCGGCAATGCCCGGCAGGAACTGCTTGGACAGCTCGATCACCGCACCGTCGATCTCGACCATCACGGCACGCTCGACACCCCGATGCTGCAGCACGCGGCGCAGCACGCCGCCATCGCCGGCACCGATAATCAGCACGCTCTTTGCGTCACCATGGGCCAGCACCGGCACATGCGTCAGCATTTCCTGATAGACGAACTCGTCACCCTCGGTGATCTGGATCACACCATCGAGAACGAGCACGCCACCATGCGTCTCGCTTTCGAAAACAACGATATCCTGGAAGGCACTTTTGGTACGGGCCAGTTCCTTGCGAACACGGAAACGCTGCTGCCAGCCGTCATAGAGTGTTTCGCCGATCCATGCGTCGGTCATTGCCTGTGTCTCCCCGGCACGAAAATGGGCACATAAAAAAAGGCCGGACGAATCCGGCCCTTAATTCTCACGCGGCATCATGCCACGCCGGACGAACGGGCGCCGGGCCATGCCGGCACCCTCGCCAATCAGCCGACCCGGCCGCGACGCTGCTCGTCCACGACCACCCGGCCCGCCTGGAACAGGCGCTGCATCACCGGGATCGCCAGGTGCGGATCGCACGCGCCGCACATGAAGATGTCGACGGCGGCGAAATTCCGCTCCGGCCACGTGTGGATCGAGATGTGGCTCTCGGCCAGCACCACCACGCCCGACACGCCGCCATTGGGCGTGAAATGGTGGAAATGGCTGTGCAGGATCGTCGCCCCGGCCGTCACCGCCGCTTCGCACAGCGTACGGTCGATCTGCTCCGGATCATCAAGATTCCGAGCCTCCCAGAGATCGACAAGAAGATGCGTTCCCGCAAACTTCATCCCGTCGCGCTCGACGAAGTAATCCTTCCGCTCCTCGTCAACCGAGGACGGAGCTGAAGACATCTGGATATTGCTCGGGAGTTCCGAGACCATCCCCAGCTGAGCAAGTGCGTTCATCACGTACCCCCAAACCAGTAGACAGCCTGTTGGGCGGGATCGCCCCCTTGGGCCAAGAGGGGCCGCTGATAAGGCCTTCCCCCTGTCAACGCAAGCGTTTTTACCCCCCGGACACGTTTTTTTTCACCTCTTTCACATAAGCTTCTCAAAGAGGGGAAAACTCAGCCCTTCGCGCGCCGTTTCCGCCCTTTCGACGGCGCCGGCAGAAGCGGGGCCAGGAAGCGCCCGGTATGGCTTTCGGCACAGGCCGCAATCTCCTCGGGCGTGCCCTCGGCGACGATCCGGCCACCGCCATCGCCCCCTTCCGGCCCCATATCCAGCACCCAGTCCGCCGTCTTGATGACGTCCAGATTATGCTCGATCACCAGCACCGTATTCCCCTGGTCCACCAGGGCGTGCAGCACGTCCAGCAGCTTGCGCACATCCTCGGAATGCAGCCCCGTCGTCGGCTCGTCCAGAATATACAGCGTGCGGCCGGTGGCCCGCCGCGCCAGCTCCTTGGACAGTTTCACGCGCTGCGCCTCACCGCCCGAAAGCGTGGTCGCCTGCTGGCCAAGGGCGACATAGCCCAGCCCGACCTGCTGCAGGATGGCCAGTCGGTCGCGGATGCGCGGCACGGCGGAGAAATACGGCAGCGCCTCGTCCACCGTCATCGCCAGCACATCGGCAATCGACTTGCCGCGGAATTTCACGTCCAGCGTCTCGCGATTATAGCGCGCCCCCTTGCAGGTATCGCAGGTCACGAACACGTCGGGCAGGAAGTGCATCTCGATCTTCAGCACGCCGTCGCCCTGGCAGGCCTCGCACCGCCCGCCCTTGACGTTGAACGAGAACCGGCCGGGCTTGTAGCCCCGCGCCTTGCTCTCCGGCAGCTCGGCGAACCAGTCGCGGATCGGCGCGAACAGGTCGGTATAGGTCGCGGGGTTCGAACGCGGCGTGCGGCCGATCGGCGACTGGTCGATGTCGATGATCTTGTCCAGCAGCTCCAGCCCGGCGATCCGGCGATAGGGCGCCGGATTCTGCCCCGACCCCATCAATTGCCGCGACAGCGCCTTGTACAGCGTGTCGATCACCAGCGTCGACTTGCCCCCGCCTGACACACCGGTCACGCAGGTAAAGGTCCCCAGCGGAAAGCGCGCGGTCACATCATGCAGATTATTCCCGCTGGCCCCTTCCAGCACCAGCATGCGCTTAGGGTCCACCGGGCGGCGCTTCTCCGGCACCGCGATCTGCTTGCGGCCCGACAGATAATCCCCCGTCAGGCTCGCCGGATTGGCCGCCACCTGCGCCGGCGTGCCGATGGCGACCACATGGCCGCCATTGACGCCCGCCCCCGGCCCCATGTCGATCAGCCAGTCGGCCGAGCGGATCGCATCCTCGTCATGCTCCACGACGATCAGCGTATTCCCCAGCCGCTTCAGCCGCTGCAACGTGCCCAGCAGCCGCTCATTGTCGCGCTGGTGCAGCCCGATCGAAGGCTCGTCCAGAACATACAGCACGCCTGTCAGGCCCGACCCGATCTGGCTGGCCAGCCGTATCCGCTGGCTTTCCCCACCCGAAAGCGTGGCCGATCCCCGCGACAGCGTCAGGTAATCCAGCCCGACATCGTCCAGAAAACGCAGCCGGTCCAGGATCTCACGCAGGATGCGGCGCGCGATCTCGGCGCGCTGCGGCGTCAGCGTCGCCTCCACGGTGCCGAACCATTCCAGCGCCCGGCGGATCGGCAGGTCCGAGGCCTGGGCGATGGTGCGATCCGCCACCCGCACCGACAGCGCCTCCGGCCGCAGCCGCGCGCCATGGCAGACATGGCACGGCTTGTCGGACTGATAGCGCGACAGTTCCTCGCGCACCCACACGCTGTCGGTCTCGGCCACCCGGCGGCGCAGATTGGCCACCACGCCCTCGAACCGCTTGGTCAGGCTGTAGCTCTTGCGGCCGTCACGGTACTGGAAGGTCGCCTCATCCTCGCCCCCCTCCATGATCACCGCGCGCACGCCTGCCGGCAGGTCACGCCACGGCGTGTCCATCTTCACGCCGTAATGGGCGGCCAGGCTTTCCAGCGTCTGCTGGTAATAGGGGCTCTGCGTGCTGCGCCACGGCGCGATGGCCCCCGCCGCCAGCGACAGCGATTCGTCCGGCACGATCAGATGCGGGTCGAAGAAGGTCTCGGTGCCGATCCCGTCACAGGCCGGGCAGGCCCCCTGCGGCGCGTTGAACGAAAACAGCCGGGGCTCGATCTCCTCCAGCGTGAAGCCACTGACCGGACAGGCAAACCGCGAGGAAAACACGACATGCGGCGGCACCTCCGCCCCGTCGCGCACCACCTCTTCGGCATAGACCAGCCCGTCGGACAGCCCCAGCGCGGTCTCGAAACTGTCGGCCAGCCGCGATTCCACGCCCGGCCGCACCACCACGCGGTCCACCACCGCCTCGACCGTATGGCGCAGCTTGCGGTTCAGGTCCGGCACATCGGCGATCTCATACAGCGTGCCGTCCACCTTCACGCGGGCAAAGCCCTTGCGCTGCAATTCCGCCAGTTCCTTGCGGCACTCGCCCTTGCGGTCCCGCACCACGGGCGCCAGCAGCATCAGCCGGGTCCCTTCGGGCATCGCCATCACCCGATCGACCATCTGGCTGACGGTCTGCGCCTCGATCGGCAGGCCGGTGGCCGGCGAATAGGGCACCCCCGCCCGCGCCCACAGCAGGCGCATGTAATCATGGATCTCGGTAATCGTGCCGACGGTCGAGCGCGGATTCTTCGAGGTCGTCTTCTGCTCGATGGAAATCGCGGGCGACAGACCCTCGATCGCGTCCACATCGGGCTTGCCCATCAGCTCCAGGAACTGTCGCGCATAAGCCGACAGGCTCTCGACATAGCGCCGCTGCCCCTCGGCATAGATGGTATCGAACGCCAGCGACGATTTGCCCGAGCCCGACAGGCCGGTCACCACCGTCAGCGCGTCGCGCGGGATCTCGACATCGACATTCTTCAGATTATGCGCCCGCGCGCCGCGCACCCGGATGACCGGCGCATCGCGCATCCCGATCGACGCTGTCGGCTCGGCCGCGACCGGGCTGGATCGATTCGCCATGATGTCCGCTCTCCGTTCTGCTCCGGCGCGCGCCGGGCTGAGTCGTTCTTCCTCTGTTCTGCCGGGTTCCAACGCCGCCGCCAAGATCCGCCCACCGGAAAATGCCATGGCGATACGCCCCCGCCCGACCGGGCGCCCTACATGCAGGTATCATCGGGCGGCCATCTGGGTTAGGATCGCACCTGAGTCCCGTCCCCCAACCGCACCGGTCCGGGTGGACGGTTTTTTTGATGGGGCGGCGCCCGAATGCGCGGCCCCGGACCGGACAGCGGCAGGGCAGCACTATGGCGGGTAGCGTCAACAAGGTCATCCTCGTGGGCAATCTGGGGAAGGACCCCGAAGTCAGGAACAGCCAGAACGGCGCCAAGATCGTGTCGCTGACGCTGGCCACCAGCGACACCTGGAACGACAAGGCATCGGGCGAGCGGCGCGAGAAGACCGAATGGCATCGCGTCGTGATCTTCAACGAGCGCATTGCCGACGTGGCGGAACGCTTCCTGCGCAAGGGCCGCAAGGTTTATCTGGAAGGCTCGCTCCAGACCCGCAAATGGACCGACCAGTCCGGGCAGGAACGCTACACGACCGAAGTGGTGGTGGACCGTTTCCGTGGCGACCTGGTCCTGCTGGACAGCAACCGCGGCGGCGAATCCGGCGATGATGCCGGCGGCTATGGCGGCGGTGGTTACGGCGGTGGCGGTGGCGGCGGATACGGAGCCCCCTCCGCTCCCCGCCAGATCGGCGGCGCGCGCGGCGGCGCAGGTGGCAACCATGGCGCCCCTGCCGCACCGGCCGGCGGCGGCTGGGATGCGCCCCATGGCGGCGGCAGCGACCTGGACGACGAAATTCCGTTCTAAGGCGGCCTCCTCCCGGCCCCGGCCCCTGTCGGCCCGGGCCGGGGCGCGGTTTTTCCCCGGCCGGCAGTCTATGCTAGGGTGGATGCCTCCACCGGCGCCGGACCCGGACCAGTTCCCGCCATTCGGCGCGCGCCCGGCGCGAGAGAGATGGCACTGACATGACGGATATGCCTTGACCGAGATTCCCGACTCGCCGCAGCCGCCGGCCCCCTCCGACATCGTTCCGGTAACCGTCGAGGAGGAAATGCGCTCCTCCTACCTCGCCTATGCGATGTCGGTCATCGTCAGCCGCGCCCTGCCGGACGTGCGGGACGGGCTGAAGCCGGTGCATCGGCGCATCCTCTATTCGATGCGCGAAAGCGGGTTCACCCACGACAAGCCCTATCGCAAATCGGCCCGCGCGGTCGGCGACGTGATGGGTAAATACCATCCCCACGGCGATTCCTCGATCTACGACGCCATGGTCCGCATGGCGCAATCCTGGTCGATGCGCGTGAAGCTGATCGACGGACAGGGCAATTTCGGCTCGGTCGACGGCGATTCCCCGGCCGCGATGCGTTATACCGAAGCACGCCTGGCCAAGGCCTCGTCCTTCCTGCTGGACGATATCGATCGCGACACGGTCG
This sequence comes from Gluconacetobacter asukensis, assembly GCF_014174375.1. Taxonomy (GTDB): domain Bacteria; phylum Pseudomonadota; class Alphaproteobacteria; order Acetobacterales; family Acetobacteraceae; genus Gluconacetobacter; species Gluconacetobacter asukensis. The sequence continues at coordinate 215,237 of NZ_JABEQE010000007.1, read as the reverse complement.
ATTTCCAGCCGAACTACGATGAAAGCGAGCAGGAACCCAAGATCCTGCCCGCCGCTTTCCCCAACCTGCTGATCAACGGCGCCTCGGGCATCGCGGTCGGCATGGCGACCAATATCCCGACCCACAATCCGGGCGAGATCATCGACGCCACCCTGGCCCTGATCGCCCAGCCGGACCTGACGCTCGAAGACCTGATGAAGATCGTGCCGGGGCCGGATTTCCCGACCGGCGGCATCATCCTGGGCCGCGCGGGCATCCGCAGCGCGTTCGAGACCGGGCGCGGCTCGGTCATCATCCGCGCCCGCGCCGAGATCGAGGACCTGCATCGCGACCGCCACGCGATCATCATCACCGAAATCCCGTACCAGGTGAACAAATCGACCTTGCAGGAGCGCATTGCCGACCTGGTGCGCGCCAAGCAGATCGAGGGCATTTCCGACATCCGCGACGAAAGCGACCGGTCGGGCATGCGCATCGTCATCGAGGTCAAGCGCGACGCCACGCCGGAAGTGGTGCTGAACCAGCTCTACCGCTTCACGCAGCTCCAGACCTCCTTCGGCGTCAACATGCTGGCGCTGAATAACGGCCAACCCCAGCTCATGGGGCTGAAATCCATACTGCAAGCCTTCATCACCTTCCGCGAGGAGGTGATCCTGCGCCGCGCGCGGTACGACCTGATGAAGGCGCGCGACCGTGGCCACCTGCTGGTCGGGCTGGTGATCGCGGTCGCGAATATCGACGCCGTGATCGCCCTGATCCGCGCCGCCCCCGACGCCGCCAGCGCCCGCGAAGCGCTGATGACCACGGCCTGGGACGCCGCCGATGTCGAGCCGCTGCTGGCGCTGATCCATGACGAAGGCAATGTCGTCATCGACGGCAAGGTCCACCTGACCGAGGCCCAGGCCCGCGGCATCCTGGAACTGCGCCTGCAACGCCTGACCGGGCTGGAGCGCGACAAGATCCAGCAGGAACTGTCCGAGGTCGCGGAGAAGATCAACGAGCTTCTGGTCATCATCGCCAGCCGCCCCCGCCGCATGGAGGTGATGTGCGAGGAACTGGCGGCGATCCGTGCCGAACTGGCCAATCCGCGGCTGACTGAAATCGTCGATTATGCCGGCGACCAGACGGATGAAAGCCTGATCGAACCCGGCCAGATGGTGGTCACGATCACGCGCGAGGGCTTCATCAAGCGCACGCCGCTGGAAATCTTCCGCGCGCAGAATCGCGGCGGACGCGGCCGTACCGCCGCCGGCCGCCGGGGCGACGACATCGTGGTGCGCTCGTTCAACGCCCATACCCATCAATGGGTCCTGTTCTTCTCGTCGGGCGGCAAGGCCTATCGCGAGAAGGTCTGGCGCCTGCCCGAGGCCAGCCCGACCGCCAAGGGACGGGCGCTGGTCAACCTGCTGCCCGACCTGGGCGGAGATTCGATCACCGCCGTCCTGCCCCTGCCGCAGGACGAGACGCTGTGGGAGAATTTGCACCTGGTCTTCGCCACCGCGTCCGGCACCGTGCGCCGCAACCGGCTGAGCGATTTCCGCAATATCCGCGCCTCCGGCCTGATCGCGATGAAGCTGGACGAAGGCGACCGGCTGATCGGCGTCGCGACCTGCCGCGAGGGGCAGGACGTGTTCCTGGCCACGCGCAATGCCCGCTGCATCCGCTTCCAGATCACCGACGACACGCTGCGCGTCTTTGCCGGGCGCGACAGTTCGGGCGTGCGCGGCATCCGCCTGGGCGAAGGGGACGAGGTCAACAGCCTGTGCGTCCTGAACCATGTGGAGGCGACGGTCGAGGAACGCGCATCGTATCTGCGCATGGCCAATGCCCGCCGCCGGGCCGAACTCGCAGCCAGCCAGGGCAGCGACGAGGCCGAGGATGTCGCGGCCGACGCCTCTGCCGACACCTCGGATGAAGAGGCGCTGCCCGCCGATTCGGTGATCGACCCGGAACGGTTCGCCGAACTGGAGCTGGCCGAGGAAATCCTGCTGATCGTCAGCAACGCGGGCTTCGGACGCCGCTCGTCGGCTTACGATTATCGCGTGACCGGTCGCGGCGGCCAGGGCATCTCCAACATGAACTTCACATCCGGCAAGCGCGGGAACGAGGTCGTCGCCACCCTGCCGGTCATCGGCGGGACCGACGTGATGCTGGTCACCGATGCCGGCCGCCTGATCCGCGTGCCGGTCGACCAGATCCGCGTCATGTCGCGGCAGGCCAGCGGCGTGACGCTGTTCAGGCTGGATGCGACCGAACACGTCATCAGCGTCTTCCCCGTCATGGAAGACGATGACGACGAGGGCAATGACGGGGACGACGCCACGGACGAAGACGCCGCTCCGCAGGAGGCCCCCGATGCCTGATGGCGGGCCGCGCACGGGATTCTACCCCGGCACGTTCGACCCGGTGACCACCGGTCACCTGGATATCGTCGAACGTGCGGCGCGGCTGGTGGACCGGCTGATCATCGGGGTGGCGGAAAATTCCGGCAAGCAGCCATTGATGCCGCTGGACGAACGCATCACCTGCGTCGTCGAGGAAACCCGATCCATCGCCGAACGGACCGGAGCCCTGATCCAGGTCATCGGCTTCAGCAACCTGCTGGTCGAGGAGGCGCGCCGCCATGGCGCCACCGTGATCGTGCGGGGGCTGCGCGTGGTTACCGATTTCGATTACGAGGTCCAGATGTTCGGCATGAACCATCATCTGGCCCCGGATATCGAGACGGTGTTCCTGATGGCCACCGAACGCAGCCAATATATCTCTTCGCGGCTGGTGAAGGAGGTCGCACGCCTGGGCGGCGACATCACCAGCTTCGTCCCCCCCTTCACCCGCCAGCGCATCATGGCGCGGCTGGGGGGATAACGCCGGTCGCCCGGCATCCATGCCGCGCGACACGCAAGCAAACTGGAATACGAACGATGTCTGACACCGCACCGAAGGCCGACCTGATCGACGTGGAGCTGAAGACCGGCCATGTGATCATCCAGCTCCGCCCCGACCTGGCGCCGCTGGCTGCCGAGCGGATTCGCACGCTGGCCACCGAAGGCTTCTACGACAACACGCCCTTCCACCGCGTCATCCACGGCTTCATGGCACAGGGCGGCGACCCGACGGGCACCGGCACCAGCGGCAGCCACCTGCCCGACCTGAAGGCCGAATTCACGCGCGCCGCGAAGTTCGAGCGTGGAACCGTCGGCATGGCCCGCACCATGAATCCCGACAGCGCGAACAGCCAGTTCTTCATCATGTTCGAGCCCTCGCCGCATCTCGACGGCCAGTACACCATCGTCGGCCAGGTGGTCGAAGGCATGGAGCATATCGACCAGATCAAGCGCGGCGCCGGCCAGAGCGGCGTGGTGCAGGACCCGGATCGCATCATTTCCATGCGCCCCGTCGCGGCCTGATCGACAAACCGCGCCACGTCACCGCCTTTGACGGTTGACTTGACCGGCTGAAGCCGGTACCCGGGGCCGCACCGCTACGCGGTCCCGGTGAGCCGGTAGCTCAGTCGGTAGAGCATTCGACTTTTAATCGAATGGTCGTGGGTTCGAGTCCCACCCGGCTCACCAATTTTCAGGGGTATCGTGCGCCCCGGAAAACTCCTGAACAGATCAGAAGTTTTTGGGTTCTTTTTTTTAAAAAGAACGAAGGCGACCAGCCTCTCAGCCGATCTCCTCATAAGTCGTCACGAAAAAGTTGGACAGTCCCGCCGGACCGAAGGTCGTCGTCAGCGCCACGTCCGTCGCATCCCGCCCCCTGGCCATCACAATCCGCCCGATCCGGGGCATATTGTGCCGCGCGTCGAAGGTGAACCACTGGCCTTCCAGCCACACCTCGAACCACGCCGAGAAATCCATCGGATAATCGACCGGCGGAATCCCGATATCGCCCAGATAGCCGGTGCAGTACCGCGCGGGGATATTCATGCAGCGGCAGAGCGTCACCGCCAGATGGGCATAGTCGCGACACACGCCCACCCCTTCCTGATAGGCCTCATAGGCCGTACGGGTCGGGCGCGCCTGCTGGTAATCGAAGCGGATATGTTGGTGCACGAACGAGACGATAGCCTGCACCCGTCCCCACCCCGGCGCCAGGTGGCCGAACATCGACCACGCGATGGTGGACAGAAGATCGGTCTCGCAATACCGGCTGCCCATCAGGAACACCAGGCAATCCGCCGGCAGGTCCGCCACCGGCACCTCCCGCGCCCCGGGCATCCACCGGTCGGGCAGGCCACTATCGGCAATGACGAAGGACAGGCTGGTCCGCAAGGTGCCGATGGGCGCCACCAGACGGGTGCAGCGATTGCCGAATCCGTCCAGATAGCGCTGCGTCGGCACGGGCGGATCGAAGACCGGGGTCTGGGGCGTCATCAGGTCCGGCTCGCGATCCGGATGGACCTCAAGCATCAGCACCATGGGAGTCGGGGCCTGGACCGTCAGGGCGATGTCGTAACCGGCACGAATCAGCACGCCGTTTTCCCTTCCTGGCCGTCCCCGCCACCCCGCCCGTACCGGTTCACGATGTCAAGTCAGTGCGGCTCGACCGCATGCGCCCGCTTGTAGATCACGATCGGCAGCTGGCGCGCCAGGATCGTGACGACAGCCGGCACCGACAGGCCCGTCTGTTCCGCGAAATGCTCCAGATCGCTTTGTGCGATCAGGGTGCGCACCATGTCCTCGGTTATCGGGCCCGCCGTGTCATCGGCCTTCCAGCGCGCGACGATATCGCCATAGCCCGCGACCGCCGCGCGCTCGGCAAAGCCGTTCAGCCCGTATTGGCGCTTCACCCCATCCAGATATTCATGAACCGCACTGACCAGCCCCGAATGATCGTAACGGGCACCGGTCAGGAAATCGCCAAGCGTCGTGGCGGAGTCAGTAATGGACATAGGGCCTCTCCATTCTCGAAACGTTGTGGCCTGAAATTCGCAACGCTCCGAAAACCGCATCGTTTCGTCCTCCCGAATGATTGAGGCCGAAACCAGATCCCCAAACGGAAAAACCGGGGCCTGACGGCCCCGGTTTCCCGCGGATGAGACGACACAGAGGAAATGGCCTTAGTGGCCGTTTTCTGAATAACACTCATTCATGTTTGACATCAATATACCTCACGGCAATGTGAGACAAAGGCGGCATTCCGGGGCGCAGATTATGAAAAAGGCGGCCGTTTCAGGCCGCCTTTCCATCATCGCCGAAGCCGGCTCGCTTCAGAAATTGTCGTCGCCGCCGCCGCCCCAGTCGCCGCCGAAACCGCCATCGCCGCCGCCACCGGCATCGAAGCCCGGATCGACATCGGTCCCAGCACCACCAAAGGGATCACCCCCCGGCGCAGCCCCGTAATTGTTGTTGATGACCGTCTCGCCACCCATTCCGCCCCCACCGAAGCCCCCGCCATCATGATGGCCGCTGAACAGGTCGGTCAGGGCATTGCCCACCATCATGCCGCCCGCGACACCAGCCGCCGTCGTCAGGGCCGACCCCAAGAAGCCGCTGCCACGCGCCGGAAACATCCCCGGCTGCATACCCGCCGGATAAGCCTGCTGCGGCTGGGGCGGCGGCGGAGCCGCCTGCTGTCCCCAACCCGGCGGAGGCGCCGCCTGCGCCCGCTGTCCGCCACCAAACAGCCCGCCGAACAGGCCACCGCCGCTCCCCGCGGGGCGCTGCTGCTGCTGTGCCTGCAGGGCCTGCTGCGCCTGCTGAAGCTGCCACTGCAATTGCTGGATACGATTCTGCGCCGCCACCAGCGCCGCTTCCTGCACCACCGCCATCTGGGTAACGCGGTAGCGGGCCTCAGGATATTGCTGGAACATCTGACCGATATACTGGTCGGCCTCCGGGTCGATCGGCGGCAGGTTGGGCGTCGTCGCAGGTACGCTGCCGAAGCCCCCCTGCGGTGCGCCCCCCACACGGGCGACGAACTTCGTGATCAGGTCGCGTTCTTCGGTATTCATCTTTCCGTCCTGTCTCCGACAAGAGTGCCAAGCCTAGATGTGGCCCGCGTGCATGGATTTCGCAACCCCGGCCCGCCACGCCACGCGCCGCCTTTCGATCCGCGCGTCATACCTGTATGGTGCGCCCCCTGTGCGTGCCGGATGGCATGCGTTTTCCATCGCTTACCCGGAGCATCCCTGTCCATGGTCCCGGCCTCCGCGCCTCGCCCCCGTGCCCCTGCCGCGCGTCCCCTGTCCTTCCAGGACCTGATCCTGACACTGCATCAGTTCTGGTCCGCACAGGGCTGCGCCATTCTGCAACCGTACGATACCGAGGTCGGGGCCGGCACGCTCTCGCCGCACACCACCCTGCGCGCGCTGGGCAAACGGCCGTGGAAAGCAGCCTATGTCCAGCCCTGCCGCCGGCCCTCCGACGGGCGTTACGGGGAAAATCCGAACCGGCTGCAACATTATTACCAGTACCAGGTACTGCTGAAGCCGACGCCGGAGGAAAGCCAGAAACTGCTGCTGGACAGCTACCGCGCCATCGGCATCGACCCGCTGGAACATGACATCCGCTTCGTCGAGGACGATTGGGAAAACCCCACCATCGGTGCCTGGGGGCTGGGCTGGGAAGTCTGGTGCGACGGCATGGAGGTGACGCAGTTCACCTATTTCCAGCAGGTCGGCGGCATTCCCACCGTGCTTCCCTCCACCGAACTGACCTACGGTCTGGAACGGCTGGCGATGTACGTCCAGGGGGTCGAGAATGTCTACGACCTCGACTTCAACGGCCAGGGCCTGACCTATGGCGACGTGTTCCTGCGCGCCGAGCGGGATTATTCGCGCCATAATTTCGAACTGGCCGACACCGAAATGCTGCATCGCCATTTCATCGATGCCGAACGCGAGGCCACTGCCCTGGCCGAAGCCGGTATCGCCCAGCCCGCCTACGACCAGTGCCTGAAGGCCAGCCACCTGTTCAACCTGCTGGACGCGCGCGGCGTGATCAGCGTCAGCGAACGCGCATCCTATATCGGCCGCGTGCGGGCCCTGGCCCGTCGCTGCTGCGACGCATGGCTGGCTGGCGAGGAATAAGTCATGCCCGAACTTCTGCTCGAACTGTTTTCCGAGGAAATTCCCGCCCGCATGCAGGCCCGCGGGGCGGACGACCTGCTGCGTCTGGTCACCGAGGCCCTGGCGCCGCTGAACCCGCGCGACGCCACCGCCTTCGCCGGCCCTCGCCGCATCGCCCTGACCCTGACGCTGGACGGCACCGTACCCGGCACCACCATCGCCGAACGCGGCCCGCGCGAGGGCGCGCCCGAAAAGGCGCTGGCCGGCTTCACCCGCAAGCATGGCGTCACCCAGGACGATCTGGTGCTGGAAAACGGCTTCTGGGTGCTGAACCGCACCGTCCCGCCTGTCGAGGCGGCGACCCGCATCGCCGAGATCCTGCCGCCCCTGCTACGCCGCTTCCCCTGGCCCAAATCCATGCGCTGGGGTGACGGCAGCGCCTTCACCTGGGTCCGGCCGCTGCGCCGTATCCTGTGCCTGCTGGATGGCGAAGTGGTCGATGTCACCCTGGCCGAGGGCGAGGATAACGGCCACGGCCTGCGCGCCGACCGGCTGACCGAGGGCCACCGCTTCACCGCGCCCGGCGCCTTCGCCGTGACCGGCACGGCCGACTGGCGCGAGGGCCTGCGCGCCCGACAGGTCCTGGTAGACGCGGCCGAGCGCCGCGCCCTGATCGACGACGGCACCGCCCGCCTGGCCGCCGAGGAAGGGCTGCGCATCGTCGCCGATCCGGGCCTGGTGGACGAGGTCGCGGGCCTGACCGAATGGCCGGTGCCGTTCCTCGGCCGGATCGACGAAACCTTCATGGATCTGCCGCCCGAGGTCATGCAGGTGTCGATGCGCGTCAATCAGCGCTATTTCGCCCTGGTCCGCGATGACGGCTCGGCCGCGCCGCGCTTCGCCTTCGTCGCCAATCTGCAACCCGAGGATGGCGGCGCCCTGACCATCGCGGGCAATGAACGCGTGCTGCGCGCCCGCTTCGCCGATGCACGCCATTTCTGGGACCTGGACCGCGCACGCCCCCTGGCCAGCCGGGTCACGGCGCTGGATGCCATCGTCTTTCACGCCGCCCTCGGCAGCCAGGGCGAGCGCGTGCAACGTATCGTCCGTCTGGCGGGCCTACTGGCGCCGATGGTCGGCGCCCCGGCCGCCGAGGCCGAACGCGCTGCCCTGCTGGCCAAGGCCGACCTGACCACCGGCATGGTGGGCGAGTTCCCCGAGCTTCAGGGCGTGATGGGGTCATATTACGCCCGGCATGACGGCGAGCCCGCCAGCGTCGCCACGGCCATCGCCGAACACTATATGCCGCGCGGCCAGACCGATGGCGTCCCGACGGCTCCAGTCTCGATCGCGGTGGCACTGGCCGACAAGCTCGACAGCCTGACCGCCTTCTTCGCGGCGGGCGAAAAACCCGGCGGATCAGGCGATCCCTATGCGCTGCGCCGCGCCGCCCTGGGCATCATCCGCATCATCCGCGAAAACGCACTACGGCTGGATCTGGTCCGGCTGTTCGTGCTGGCGGCCGAGCCCCTGCCCGAGACCCTGCGCGACGCACCGGACCTGGCGCTGCTGCCCGGTTTCGTGGCCGAGCGGCTCCGGGTCCAATTGCGCGCCGAAGGTGCCCGCCATGATATCCTGGCCGCGATTTCCAGCGGAAACGAGGACAGCGACATCACCCGCCTGCTGGCCCGCACCGACGCGCTGGCCGCCATGCTGGCCACTGATGACGGACAAAACCTGCTGGCAGCGACCAAACGCGCTGCCAACATCCTGCGGATCGAAGACCGCAAGGACGGCCCGCATGACGGCACGCCCGACCCGACGCTGTACGAGCAGCCAGAGGAACGCGACCTGGCCAACATGCTGCTGGAGGTCATTCCTGCGGTCGAAGCCGCGATCACCAGTGAGCGCTACACCGATGCCATGCGCGAAGCCGCCCGCCTGCGGCCGGCCCTCGACCGGTTCTTCGAAGCAGTCACGGTCAACGCCGACCGTGCCGAGCTGCGCCTGAACCGGCTGCGCCTGCTGGCCGAACTCCGGCGCATGACGGTGCTGATCGCGGATTTCAGCCAGATCGAAGGCTGAGTCCATTCCCACCCGGCCACCGCGCCGGGTGGGGCGTTTCAAGAAACACCAGCCGTGCCGGCCTCCCGTCCCGCACCAGCAGAACGGCATTTTGCCCGAAGCGCCGGGCGATCACCCGTCCACGTGCCAGCGGCAGACGCACGGCGAACAGCGGCTCAGCCCAGTGCCCTAGCCGTCCCTCACCTTCATGGCTTTCGCATCCTGCCAGACATGCGGCCAGTGCCCGCATCCCTCGCAGGTTCCAGCCATCCGGCCGGCGGCGACCACCCGGATTGGCGGCGCTGACGAACACCACGTCACCGCGCCGCCACCATGCGGGCAGCATCGGATCGTCCGGCACGGGGCGCTGTCCGACCCGCACAGATATCCCGCCCGCACGATACAGGCTCCGCCGATATGCAAGCGCGGTCGCGGCATCGACCGGCCGCAGACCGGTCACGACCTGTCCCCGGCCTCGCCAAAATGGTCGTTGCGATGCACCCAGGCCGACATCAGCAGGCCGAAACCGAACATCACAGTCAACATGGCCGACCCACCATAGGAAATCAGCGGCAGCGGCACACCACCAACGGGGATCGTCCCCATCACCATCGACAGGTTGACCGCGCAATACAGGAAGAAATTGGTCGCGATCCCCAACCCCAGCAACCGTCCGAACTGGTTGCGGCTGCGCATGGCAATCAGCATGCCGCCGATCACCATCAGCATCAGCAGTCCGATCACCGCAATCCCGCCGACATAGCCCCATTCCTCGGCGATCATGGTGAAGATGAAGTCGGTCTGCTTTTCAGGCAGGAAGTTCAACTGGCCCTGCGTGCCGTGCAGATAGCCCTGCCCCCACATACCACCCGAACCGAGCGCGATCTTCGACTGGATGATGTTATAACCCGCCCCAAGCGGATCGCTTTCGGGATTCAGGAAGGTAGTAATACGCGCCTTTTGGTAGTCATGCAGATGGCTGTAGGCAAACTTGCCCAGAAAGGGCAGCGGCAACAGCAGCAGCGCGATCTGCCACAGCCGCATCCCCGCGCCGAAGAAGATGGTGGCACCCACCACACCTATGATGACGGCCGTACCCAGATTGGGCTCCTTCAGCACCAGCCCCACCGGCAGCAGCACCATGGCGGCGGGCGGCAGCAGATAGAGCGGATTGACCATGCGCCGATAGCTGACACGATGGAACCAGGTCGCCAGCACCAGCACCAGCGCGATCTTGGCCAGTTCGGACGGCTGAAGCTGCACGCCACCGACGATCAGCCATCGCTCCGCCCCCTTGCCGACATGGCCCATGCGCAGCACGGCAACCAACAGCACCAGCGACAGGCCATAAAGCGGCCACGCCAGACGCGTCAGCACACGCGGACTCATCAGCGCCACGCAGACCATCATCACCAGGCCGATGGCAAAGCGAATGGTCTGCGGCCCGGCGAATGGACGGGACGACCCGCCAGCCGCCGAATAAAGCGCACCGTAACCTATCAGCGCCAGCGCGCAGATCAGCAGCACATACAGCCAATTGACCTGCCACAGCTTGGCCAGGATACGGAAATTGGGCTCGGCGCGCAGAAGGCGTTTCTGGAAATTCATGCTCTCAGTCCCGCGTCATCGCCCGCTACGCCGCACGGACGGCGGCCACAGATGCGCGTCCCACCGGCCCTTGTCCAGAGTCTGACTGAACATGCGCGCGCGTTGCAATCCGAACGCGCCCCCATAGGGACGACTATTCGAAGTCCTCGACCTCCGCCACCACCTGGCCCGACGGCTCCTTGCGGTTCGCCGGGTCCCGGGTCAGCGTGTCGGTCATGATATCGCGCGCCAGCGGGGCGGCAACCGCAGCTCCCGCATTGCCATGCTCCACCACCACCGCCGCTGCATAGCGCGGTGCGTCATAGGGCGCGAAGCAGATGAACAGCGCATGGGGCCGGTATTCCCACGGCAGCGAAGACGAATCGAAATGCCCGCTCTCGCGCAACGCGCGCGAAACATGCCGCACCTGGGCCGAACCGGTCTTGCCGGCCATCTGCACCCCCGGAATATCCAGCTTGGCCTTGGGCGCGGTACCATGTTCCTCGTTGACCACGGCGTACATCCCGGCCCGCAACTGGTCCAGGAAGGGCTCGGGCATGTCCAGTGCCGGCCAGTGGCCACCATCGGTGCCGTCGGTCTGCCGGCCAGAAATCGCCCGAACCAGATGCGGCTGCACCGCCCGCCCACTGGCGATCCGTGAGACATAGGTGGCAAGTTGCAGCGGCGTCACCTGCACGAACCCCTGACCGATGCCGCTGACGATCGTGTCGCCGCCGTTCCAGTGCTGGCCATGCGCCCGCCGCCATTCCGGCGTGGGGATCAGGCCCACTCGGGTATGCTGCAGTTCAATGTCCAGATCCATGCCCAGCCCGAAACTGTGGGAGGCAGCCGCAATGGCATCCATGCCGGTCCGCCGCGCCACTTCGTAGAAGAACACGTCGCAGGAGAATTTCAGCCCGTCCTTGAGGGTCAAAGAGCCATGACCATAGCGGGACCAGCAGTGGAACCGCGTCCCGCCCACATCCAGATAACCTGGACAGAAGATTCGGTCGGTCGGCGACAGGGTGCCGGCCTTCAGCGCCGCCATCGCCACCGCCGGCTTGAAGGTCGAGCCCGGCGGATAGACGCCAGCCACCGCCTTGTTGATCAGGGGCGTGCGCGGATCAGTGGCCCATTCCTGCCACTGCGCCTGACTGACCCCGCTGTCGAACAGCGACGGGTCGAAGGACGGGTTGCTGACCATGGCCAGCACCTCGCCATTACGGCAATCCATCACCACCGCGCTGGCCGACTGGTCGGCAATCCGCCCCAGCACCGCCTGCTGCAGGCCCGAATCGATGGTCAGGGTGATTTCGTCGCCTGGCTGCCCCTCGTCGCGCGACAATTCGGACATCAGGCGACCGACCGCGTTGACCTCGACCTCCACCGCGCCGACCTGGCCGCGCAGCAGCCCATCCTGGGTCTGCTCGATACCGGCACGCCCCACCCGCATTCCGGGCAGCGCCAGCGTCTGGTCCTGCGCCACATCCTTGTCGCCGGGCGGTGCGACATAGCCCACCACGTGCGCCATCAGCGGCCCGAACGGATAATTCCGCGTGGTCCCGACATCGATCAGCACCCCGGGCAGTGACGGCGCGTTGAGTTCGATCCGCGCCATGTCGTCCCAGGACAGGAAATCATGCAGCATGACCGGAATGAAACGCCGCTTGTGCCGGATTTCGCGCTCGATGCGCGCCCGGTCCCGCGCCTCGATCGGCACCAGCGCGGAAAAACGATCCAGGGTGCCCGGTATGTCGCTGGTTTCCTCGGGCAGCAGCAGGGCACGCCAGTTCACCTTGTTCGAGGCCACGGCGATCCCGAACCGGTCGACCACCCGCCCGCGTGGCGGGGCGATCAGGCGGCGGCTGACACGATTATTCTCGGCCATGCGGGCGAAATGATCGCCCTCCACCACCTGCAACCCGTACAGCCGATGCCCCAGCAGGCCGAATGCCGCCATCTGGGCTCCCAGCACAACCAGCGCACGCCGGGTAAAAACCCCACGCGAGGGCGTATCGGCATCGGGCCGCGACATCAGGCGCTGCAAGGTTTTGCGACGCCGAACCATCAATTCATCCAGGCCGGGACGAAATCGAAAACCGCCATCAGACCCGATCCGGATTGGCGATAGAACGCCCCAGGGTGCTGAAGACCACGCAGAGAAGCGGAAACACACCGACCCCGAGCACCCACTGGAACGCGAAGGCAATCATGGGCACCAGATGCAGCGACAGCGCGGAAATCAGTCCCCATTGCAGCGCCGTCGCGGCCAGCGACACGCCGTCGAACACCAGCCACAGAACGAGAATGTGAGCCCGCGAGAAGCCGTAGCGGCCAGAAAGTGCCACCCCATGGACGAGCAGCACTACCAGAAGCATCACACCCGGCGGCCCGAACCCGAGCAGATCGACCAGCATCCCAAGCAGGAACACGATCGGCGACGACATCGACGCCGGCCGGAACACCGACCAGAAGAAAACGGACGACAGCAGGATGCCCGGCAGCAACTCTGCCTGCCCGGGCAGGTCGAACGGCGCGGAAAGCAGCAGGACAGCCATACCGGTCAGCGCGGCGGGCAGGCCACGCCGCGACAGCATGTCCAGCCGCCGCCACAGACTGGGCCGAGGCTGAATGCCCGGTTGGAACTCTGGAGCCTGGTCGGGCGTCATCCATGCACACTCTCATCCACGGCCGAGTGGGGAGGGAAATGGGAGCGAGAAGGAATCGGCCGGGCGCCGCACCGGAATCCGCCCCGGCGCATCGGGGGGGACGACAGCGGAGCGCCCGTAATCGAAGACCCGGACGATGTCGAGATGCCCCAGTGACGCAAAGGGGATGACGACCGGCTGACCGGGGCGAACATAATGGATCTGCCCGACAGGCAGGCCCGCGGGCATTGTATCGATCTCGCCATTGGTGACGACGCGCTCTCCCTCGACCGGGGGATTGTCCTGGGGATAGTAGATAAGGCGAGGTGTACCCGAATTATCGCCGGCCATTATAGCGGCCCCGTGGCTGACTTCCAGTCTGACCGGTATGCGGCTCGACGCATCGGTGAGCAGCAGGACACGCACCGACCGGCTACCGATCTCGGTCACGCGTCCGACCAGGCCCGAACCGTCGAGCACGATCTCATCCTTATGGATTCCCGCATCGACATTGGCCGCCACGAGCACGCTGCGGGCATACAGACCACTGGTATCACGGACGACCCGGCCCGTGACGAAAGACGGCGAGGGATCGGGCATCCAGTGCAAATTAGCCTTGAGGGCCGCGTTTTCATCCGCCAGCGCGGCCGCGACATCATACCAATGGCGCAGATTGGCGTTTTCCGCCCGCAGGCGCTGGTTTTCGGCCTCGATCCGGCCCATGTCGCGCATGCGGCCCAGCAGGTCGCGCGCCTGTTCCTGCGGCCAGACAACCAGCCCGTACGCGGGCGCCAGAATATCGGCCAACCCCATCCGCACCCGTTCCGTCAGACTGCGATCCGCCTGTCCAAGCAGGATGATCCCCAGCGCGGCAACGATCAGAATCGGAAGGACCAGCCGTTCCAGCGCCTGACGCAAGGTGATGGAAAGCGGAATCATGACGGATTCGCCGGGTATCGTGCATACCCACGCCAGTCACACCCGTCATTATGCCGGACGTCCATCGCCTCGGCCCCCCGCGTTCCGCTCGTCGTCAGTACATACTGGTCAGTACATTCTTCAAACGTTTCATCTCTTCCAGGGCGCGTCCAGTCCCCAGGGCCACGCAGGACAGCGCATCCTCGCCGACCGTGACCGGCAGGCCGGTGGCCCGGCGCAGCACGTCGTCGAGGCGATAGAGCAGCGCACCACCACCGGTCAGGACGATGCCTTTGTCCACGATGTCCGCCGACAGTTCGGGCGGCGTATTTTCCAGTGCAGTCGTCACCGCATCGACAATCTGGCTGACAGGCTCTGCCAGGCTCTCGGCGATCTGCGCCTGCGACACCACAACCTCGCGCGGAACGCCATTGATCAGGTCGCGCCCCTTGACCTCACGCCAGCCACCGTCATCATCAGGATCGTCAGGAGGCAGGGCCGAACCCAGTTCGATCTTGATGCGCTCGGCCGAGCTTTCGCCGATCAGCAGATTATGGTTGCGCCGAATGTAGGAGATAATGGCCTCATCCATCTTATCGCCGCCGACACGGGCCGATCGGGCGTAGACGATTCCACCCAGCGAGATCACGGCAACCTCGGTCGTGCCGCCGCCGATATCGACGATCATGCTGCCCGAGGGCTCGGTCACCGGCAGGCCGGCGCCGATTGCCGCCGCCATCGGTTCCTCGATCAGGAACACCTTGCGCGCGCCCGCGCTCTCCGCACTTTCCTGGATCGCCCGGCGCTCGACAGCAGTGGAACCGGAGGGAACACAGACGATGATCAGCGGGCTCGCAAACATCCGCCGGTTATGTACCTTGCGGATGAAATGCTTGATCATTTCCTCCGCGACCTCGAAATCGGCAATGACGCCGTCGCGCAGAGGCCGAATCGCCGTAATGTTGCCAGGCGTGCGCCCGACCATCTGCTTGGCTTCCTCGCCAACCGCCAGCACCTGCTTCTTGCCGCGCACATCCGCGATGGCGACCACCGACGGTTCATTCAGGACAACGCCGCGTCCCTTGACATAGACAAGGGTATTGGCCGTGCCGAGGTCGATGGCCATATCGGCCGACAATAGACCCAGCAGACGAGCAAACATCCAGAACTCCCGACAAACAAGCACAACACGGCGGCACACGATTCGGAACATGGGACGCACGACCTGCCGCAAGGCAGCCCGTCGCGACGCATCCCAATCTGCCGGATCAGGCCGAGGGCTTACCGGGGCTACAGGACACGAGCAAGGCCCAGCCACATTAATTCGTGCTTTTCAGGCCGTCACCCTCTTCCAGACATGAAAAAGGCACTGCCCCTCCCTATCTCTCCTCAGGCCGCCATTCGGTCCAGCGCGAAAGAGCCGGCGAAAAAGATCCGGCCGCCTTTTTTTCGCCACCGGAATGCCCCGCTACGCACACGACCTGCGGGGAAACTCGCGGCAGCGGAAGACGATACCCGTAGCTGGCGAACAGGCCCTTTCGATAAGGACGATAATCATGACGATCCGCACCCGAACCTCTTTCTTCACCCGGACGGCCCTGCTCGGCGCCGGACTTCTGGCGCTGGCGGGTTGCGGCAATCCGTACGACCCGGGTGCACGCGCCGGAACCGGCGCGCTGATCGGCGCCGGCGGCGGCGCCGCGATCGGCGGTCTGGCCGGTGGCGGCAGCGGCGCCCTGATCGGCGCCCTCGGCGGCGGCGCGGTCGGTGCCGCTGCCGGGGCGGCCACTACACCCAATCCGCCGTCACGACGCGGATATTGACCCGGGTGCCTGATTCGCCGGCGGTATCGCCCCGATCGCACTATCCTCTGATGATGGCGAATTGAGCGTGAACCGGCGTATCGTACGATACCCACGGCCCTCCATGGGCCTGAAACCATGAGAATTCCATGAGCCCTCTTCGCATTCCCGCTCTTCCAACCCGCCGCCCCGGCCGTAAGGCCGGAATCCTGACACTGGGCGCTCTTGCCCTGTCACTGGCGGCCTGCAGCAATCCATATGATCCCGGCCAGCGCGCGCTTGGCGGCGGCCTGATCGGCGCGGGCGGCGGTGCCGCAATCGGTGCCCTGGCCGGCGGCGGACCAGGCGCCGCGATCGGCGCGCTGGCCGGTGGCGCGGTCGGTGCGGCGACCGGTGCCGCCACCACGCCCAATCGTCCGCGGCAATATTATTATCCGCCGCAGGGCGGTTACGCGGCCCCCGCTTACGGGCCATACGGGCAGCCATCCTATCCGCCGCCCGGGTACCCGCCGCCGCCGCCCCCACCGCCGCCCGCCGGCTATTACGGTTACTGACCCGACACGGCCACGGAGCACCCGGAAAGGCCGGACATAAAAAACGGGACCTCCCGAGGGAGGTCCCGCCTGTCCGTTCAATCCGCGACGCCAGCCGTCAGGCGGTCACGCTCAGGGCCTCGGGCTCAGTCCGGGCGCGTTTGACCAGCAGTTTGTTCAGGGCATGCACATAGGCCCTGACCGCCGAAACCAGCGTGTCACTGTCCGCCCCCTGGCCGTCGACCAGCTTGCCATCCTCTTCCAGCCGGACGGTCGTGCGGGCCTGGGCATCACTCCCCTCGGTCACCGCGCCAACCGAATAGAGCTGCAGGGTCGCCTCATGGGGGAAGATCGCCCGCACCGCGTTAAAGGCCGCATCAACCGGCCCTTGCCCGTTCGCCTCACCGCTGCGAGTCTCTCCATCGACCTCCAGCGTCAGCTCCGCGCGCGCCGGGCGGCGCGACCCGGCCTCGATATCCAGCGAGACGAAACGGATGCGGGCATGATCGCGCGCTTCGTCATCCACCAGAGCGACCAGATCCTCGTCGTAGACAACCTTCTTGCGGTCGGCCAGGTCCTTGAAGCGTGCGAAGGCATCATTCAGATGCGCCTCGTCCATCTCGCCATAGCCCATGGCCTTCAACTTGTCGCGGAAGGCCGCGCGGCCCGAATGCTTGCCCAGCACCAGCGACGACCGGGTCCAGCCGACGCTCTCGGGGGTCATGATCTCATAGGTCGCGGCGTTCTTCAGCACGCCGTCCTGATGGATGCCACTCTCATGCGCAAAAGCGTTGCGCCCGACGATCGCCTTGTTGGGCTGCACGTCGAAGCCGGTGATCGTCGCCAGCATCCGCGAGGTCCGCAGCAGGTTCGGCGTCTGAATGCCCGTCTTGTAGGGCAGCACATCCTGGCGCGTCCGCAGCGCCATCACGATTTCTTCCAGCGCCGCATTGCCCGCGCGCTCGCCGATGCCATTGATCGTGCATTCGATCTGCCGGGCGCCCGCCGCCAGCGCGGCGATGGTGTTGGCCACACCCAGGCCCAGATCGTTATGATTGTGCGCCGAGAAGATCACCGTGTCCGCGCCCGGAACGCGGGCCTTCAGGTCGGCGAAGATGCGGGCCATGTCTTCGGGCGTGGCATAGCCGACAGTGTCGGGGATGTTGATCGTGGTCGCCCCGGCCTTGATCGCGGCCTCGACGCAGCGGCACAGAAAATCCGGGTCGGTGCGCGAGCCATCCTCAGCCGACCATTCCACGTCGTCGGTGAACTGCCGCGCTGCCTTGTTGCCGGCCGTGATCAGTTCCAGCACCGTCTCGGGCTCCATCCGCAGCTTGTATTTCATATGCAGCGGCGAAGTAGAGATGAAATTGTGAATGCGCCCGCGCTCGGCAAGGCGAATGGCCTCGCCCGCACTGGCAATGTCGTTCTTGCCGCCGCTACGGGCCAGCGCGCAGATCACCGGGCCACGGATGGCGGATGCGATCTGGTGAACGCTCTCGAAATCACCCTTCGACGCCACCGGGAAGCCGGCCTCGATCACGTCGACGCCCAGTTCGGCCAGCGCCTCCGCCATCCGGAGCTTCTCGGCCAGATTCATCGAGAAACCAGGGGATTGTTCGCCGTCGCGCAGGGTCGTGTCGAAGATGATGACCCGGTCGTCGTCAATACGGCCGAAGGACGGATGGTCGATTGTCATGAAATACCTCGGACAGGTCCGGAATGTTCGCCTGCATACGCCGCGTGGGCGCTGCTTCCTCGCATGCGGGATTGCTCCCGCCGTCTCCCCTGGGCGCGCCGGCATCATGCCGACCCTGAACGCTCAGGGGCAGATAAGTCGGAGACGAAGGAGAAGGGCAGCCCGGTCGCGGGCATGCGACACCAACAGCGCCTTGGCGCCGGACAGCCCTGCCGTCATGGTGATCGCGTTAACCATGCCGCGCACCATACAGTCCGCCCCACCGATTGCAACAGAAAAGGCCTGATGGGGGACACCCCGGCTTTCACCCTGTCAGACGGGTCACCCCGCCGGCCGAGGCGAAATAGCGGTCGACCGCCTGTTTCATCGCGCCCGCCACCATCATCCGATGCCCCGCCTGGCGGAGCGCGGCCTCATCCATCCGGTTGGACATAAACCCCATTTCCACTAGGACCGAGGGAATGTCGGCCGATTTCAACACGACAAACGCCGCATGCCGCGCCGGATGCGACAACAGGCCGATCCGTGGCCGAAAGGCGTCCACCACGCTACTCGCCATATGGGCTGCCCCACGCCGCGTTTCCTCGCTGACCAGGCTGGACAGGATGGCCGCGACCTCCGGCGAATTGGCATGCACCTGAGGGCCGCCGAACCGGTCGGCGCTGTTCTCAGTCCGGGCCAGCGCCGCGCTTTGGGCGTCAGACGCCTGCCCGGAGAGCGTGTACACGCTGGCCCCACGCACCGAGCGATCGGTCAATGCGTCGGCATGCATGGAAATGAACAGCGACGCACTATGCGCATGCGCGATCTCCACCCGCCCTTCCAGCGGGATGAAGCGGTCGTCCATCCTGGTCATCGCGACGCGATAGGCGCCGCTGGCCAGCAATTGCCGCTGCAGTTCAGCGGCAGCCGCCTCGGCAATATGTTTCTCATACGTGCCGGAAACCCCAATCGCGCCGGGGTCCTTCCCGCCATGGCCGGGATCGAGCATGACCAGCGGCAGGGGCGTCGCCGCCCGCCCCACAATCGCCGGGGCACGCAGGGGGTGCCGGGCATGCGCGACGGCGCTGTGCGCGGCCATTCGACGCACCGCAGCGCCCGCGTCGCCGGCCCGTGCCGCAAGCCCTGCGCCCAGCGTGGCCAGCAGGACCGCGCGCCGCCCCCGGCCGGCCGGCGCCCCTTCGGAATGATCAGCATCCATGAAACCGCCCCTCGTGGCCATTTCCGCGACGGATCATAGCAGGCTCTACTCCCTTCGTCTGCATTTCAACGGCTTGCGCGAGATCATTGGTACAGATCGTCAACCTGTCATTCCGGGATGCGACAGCGCTTGCAGCGCGGCCTCAGTTAGGTCATGCTTGCACCGTGATGGGTCCGCGTCGGTTGGCGCCGGAAAACGGCCAGGTCGACAGGACCGGGTCCATCCGGCAGGCCGCCCCCGTATCGACGGGCCACGGATGCCGCTCCGCCCGGCCGCAAGGCCGGCGCAGGATGACGATGCCCTTTATTCCGACGCCGCACCGCGCATGCGCAGGTGCGCGTCACCGCCTGATGAGGATGGATGAACGCCACGCGATCCGCGTTCGCAGACAGCCCGGTACAGCGCACGTCACATGGGACGCGCGCGGGCAGGATCTGCGCGGATATCGCCGCAACGGCTTCCGGATCCATCGAATTGTCTCCCATTTCTATCTTTGCCCCTCCCCACCGTCGCGATTGCGCATCCCCCATGAGGACGCCGGACAGACAGCGGAAGCGGGCATACCGGAGTTCCGTTTTTAATGACCAAGCGCATGCTGATCGACACGACACACGCGGAAGAAACCCGCGTGGTCGTGATGGATGGTAACAGGCTCGAGGATTACGACGTCGAGGCTTCGGCCAAGAAGCAGCTCAAGGGCAATATCTACCTGGCCAAGGTCATCCGGGTAGAACCGAGCCTGCAGGCCGCCTTCGTCGAATATGGCGGCAACCGTCACGGCTTCCTCGCCTTCAGCGAAATCCATCCTGACTATTACCAGATTCCGGTCGCGGATCGCGAGAAACTGCTGGCTCTTCAGGAAGAGGAAGCCCGCGCCGAAGAGACCCAGGCAGAAGATGACGCTGACGCAGCGCCCGCTCCTGCCGAAGCCACGGCCGAGGATGCGTCCGAAGGCGAGGCGGAGCCCCTGCCCGAGACCGTGGGCGGCGAGACCGATACCGGCGACGAGAGCATGGTGCAGCGCCGCATCGCCCGCTTCCTGCGCAACTACAAGATCCAGGAAGTGATCCGGCGCCGTCAGGTCCTGCTGGTCCAGGTAGTCAAGGAAGAGCGCGGCAACAAGGGCGCGGCGCTGACCACCTATATTTCGCTGGCCGGCCGCTATTGCGTGCTGATGCCCAATTCGCTGCGCGGTGGCGGTGTATCGCGCAAGATCACCTCGGTCGCCGACCGCCGGCGTCTGAAGGACGTGATCGCGGAACTGCAGATCCCCCGTGGCATGGCGATGATCGTGCGCACGGCCGGCGCCCAGCGCCCCCGCCCCGAGATCATGCGCGACTGCGAATATCTGCTGCGGCTGTGGGACGACATCCGCGACCTGACGATGAATTCGGTGGCTCCCGCGCTGATCTATGAAGAAGCCAGCCTGATCAAGCGTGCGATCCGCGATATCTACACCCGCGACGTCACCGAGATTCTGGTGGATGGCGAGCCCGGCTGGAAATCGGCGCGCGACTTCATGCGCATGCTGATGCCGCAGAGCGCGCCGAAGGTGAAATGCTGGCGCGACGGCGGCCAGCCGCTGTTCTCTCATTTCAATGTCGAAGGCCTGCTGGACTCGATGCTATCGCCGACAGTGCAACTGCGCTCGGGCGGCTATCTGGTCATCAACCAGGCCGAGGCCCTGGTGGCGATCGACGTCAATTCGGGCCGGTCGACGCGCGAGCGCAATATCGAGGAAACCGCGCTGCGCACCAATCTGGAAGCAGCCGAGGAAGTGGCCCGCCAGTTGCGCCTGCGCGACCTGGCCGGCTTGATCGTCATCGATTTCATCGATATGGAAAGCCGCAAGCACAATGCGATGGTCGAGCGGCGGCTGAAGGACGCGCTGCGCACCGACCGTGCGCGGATCCAGGTCGGCTCGATCTCGCATTTCGGACTGCTGGAGATGTCGCGGCAGCGTCTGCGGCCGTCGATTACGGAATCGTCCTTTACCCCCTGCCCGCACTGCCAGGGCACGGGCATCATTCGTGGTACCGAAAGCGCGGCCCTGCACGTGCTGCGCGCGGTCGAGGAAGAAGGCGCTCGCCGCCGCGCGGCCGAGATCACGGTCCATGTAGCCGCCGAGATCGCGCTGTATATCCTGAACAACAAGCGCGCGTGGCTCGACGAGATCGAGAAGCGGCACAAGATGCGCGTGGTCTTCTCCCCCGACGCCACGCTCCTGCCACCCCAACTGCGCATCGAACGCGTGCGGCCGCAGACCGAGCGGTTCGAACCGGTTGTGCAGGCCGCCCTGTCCGAACCGGTGGAGACCGAAGCCGAAGTGGCAGTCGAGGCGACCGCCCCCGTGGTGCGCGAGATCCCGATCCAGGCCGAGGCCCCGACATCCGTCGAGGAGGCTCCGCGTGCCGCCGAAGGGTCCGAGGAGGGTACCGACCATCGCCGGCGCCGCCGCCGTCGCCGTCGGCGTCGGAACGGCGAGCGGACGGCCGAGGGCACGCAGCAGTCGGCCGTTATCGAAGCCGGTGGCGAGGATGAGGATGCGGAAGAGGCCGCCGAGCCCGTCGTTGCGGCGGTCGAACCCGCCGAAGCGCCAGCCCCTCGGAACCGCGAAGACGAGGGCCGCGATCGCTCGCGCCGTCGGCGCGACCGGAACGACCGGCGCGAACCCAGGGCCGCAGAAGCACCCTATCGCGGTCCGACACCGGCCAACCCGTTCGGCAATGGCATCATCGACATCTTCGACGTGATCGAGCAATCGACCGAAGCTGGCCTGCCGGCGGCATCCGCCCCCCGGCGCCCAGCCGCCCCCGAGGCCGAACTGGCGGAGATCGTCGATATCGCCGAAACATTGGCGGTGTCGGAACCCGAAGCCGTGCCGGTGGAAGTGGTAATCGAAACGGTGGCGGAAGCGGTGCCCGAGAGCGCACCTGCGGCCGAACCGGCCGAAGACGCGCCGAAGCCGCGTCGCCGTCGCAGTCCCCGCACCCGCAAGAGCGCGGAGGCCGAACCGGCAGCGGTTGAACCCGCAACGGTTCAGGCGACGGAAGAGCCCGCCGTGGCTGCTGCCCCGGCGGAGCCGGCCGAGAGCGTGGAACCTGCGGCGGCCCCCCGGACACGCCGCCGGCGCACGACCAAGGCAGCTCCAGTCGCTGAGGTGACCGCAGAGGCACCGGCCGAAGCGCCTGAAGAGGTCGCGGAAGCCGTGACGGAAACGCCGGAGAAGAAGAAGCCCGTACGCAAGGCTGCAACGCGCGCAACGGCCGCAACCCGGACCCGCAAGGCCACGAAGACCGCCAAGGTCGAGCAGACCGAGCCGGTCAAGGCCGCGCCGGCCCCCGCCAAGCCCCGGCGGGCCCGCAAGACACCGGCACGCGCCAAAACCGCAAAGGCCGCACCGGCCGATGCCGACGCAGCTCCCAAGGCCGAGACGGCGGACAGCACGTCCGCCGCCGCGGCCGACGGACCGGTGGTGCAGCCGATCGTCATCGACGATGCCACCCCGGCCCCGGCGCGCCGGACCGGCTGGTGGCGTCGCTAAATCGCTGCCACAGCCAAGGCCCCGCGTTCTCACCGGACGCGGGGCCCCGGGTCGCATCGATGGGTACGCGCACGAGAATGCGGCAGACGCTTCAAATCCCGCGCACAAACGACACAGGCCCACTCCCCGTATCGGGGGCGGGCCTGTCCGCATTCTGAGACACTGCTTCAAACGCTCCGTCGTCGACGCCTGACGGCGCCGACCCGGACCGGCTGCTCTCAGCCGGTGACGAGCGAAGCGCGGCGCAGCGGCATCGTCATGCAGTGGATGCTGCCCCCGCCCTGCGAGAACTGGTTCAGTTCGGGGTCGATCACGGTCAGCCCCTCGGCCCGCAGCGTCTCGTTGATCCGCGTTGAATGGCGCGGGCTGACTACCCGGTCGCGACCCAGCGCCAGCACGTTGCAGCCCATGTCCCGCATCGCTTCCTTGTAGCTGACCGGCAGCAGCCGGATACCCTGCGCGCGGAACCAGTCGAGATCCTCATCATCCAGCACGTCCACGGCGGCGATGGCCAGATTTTCCGTCACCATCGTAAAAATGACGTCCAGATGCAGGAAATGTTCCGGAAAGCGGATCATCCGCGTCGTCCACCCGGCCTCCTCGAACCACCCCAGGAACTCGCGCGCCCCCGCTTCGTCCGTGCGGCCACCCGTCACGCCCACGGCAACCAAGCCCGGGCGGATGATATGGATATCCCCCCCCTCGATATGGCCCTGGGTAGCGCTCTTCCAGATATCGTCGGGCTGGTAGAACGTGCGGATCTCCCCCTCTTCCGCGGTGCGCTCGGGGCGCATCAGCCGGGTTACGACGGTGCCCCATGGCGTGGTCTGCGAGCTGTCACGCGTATAGACCTGATAAGGCATCCCCGCGCGCGGCTGCAGGAAATGGCAGGCCGCGCCCGCCCCTTCCAGGGCCGAAACCAGCTCGCGGAACTGCGCCGCCAAAGCACTCCGGTCGATCCGCACACCCTTCGCCATGGTCTGGATCGCGATGTCATTGCTGGGTATCCAGCTGTAATTGTCGGGCGGGCACAAAAGAACATCCAACAATTCGCCGGTTTCACTGTCGATGAACCACCGGTTCGACGTCATGTACCCATACTCCTTCCGCTCGGCTATAATGCGAGTCCGATCCTATTCTCCATCCAACCTAGGCCGAGCACTCCAGAGTGCTCGATTTAAATCTCATGGAGTTCTCTTTGGGTTTTGGTAAATCAAAAACCAATCGAAATGGTGTATAGGGTTCCGATCCGGCTGGCGCCAGCCGGAACATTCCGCCTATGATTCCGGTGGCCGTTCCGCATCATGCCGCCCCACGAAGGATGGACCCGCTTGCCGAGCACCTGCCCGTCTACCCTCGCTTTTTTCGGATATCGATCTCGGTCCCTGCCAGCCTCCGATCGCTCCATACGCCGCGCCAGCCCATGGCGCCGCATGCTCGCGGCGACCCTGCTCGCCTTGGCCGTCGCCCTGCCGGCCGCGCGCGCGCTGGCCGATGATCTCCCCAGCTTCGTGCATGACGGCCAGCTGACGCTCTGCACCAACCCTACCCTGCCGCCGATGACCTTCGTCAACGGGTCCGACACCAATGCCCTGGCCGGGATGGATATCGACCTCGCCCGCCGCCTGGCGGCCTACTGGCATGTCACGCTCATCCCCCAGACGATGGATTTCGAGGGGCTGTTCCCCAGCCTCTCCGCCCAGCGCTGCGGCATGGTCATCAGCGGCGTCCTGCGCCAGGCGGGAAGGCTGCGGAATTATGACGCAGTTGCCTATCTGGATTCCACTGTGGTGGCGGTCGCCCGCGTCGGCACGCCGAAGATCCGCGAAATGGCGGATCTGTCCGGCCAGACCGTCGCGGTGCAGTCCGGCACCAGCTACGCTGCGCAGATCGAACGCGAGAATGATCGCCTCCGCGCCGCCAGGCGGGCACCGATCATCCTGCAGCAATACCCGACCGAAGATCAGGTCGTGCAGCAGGTCCTGATCGGGCGGGTTCATGCGTTCATCAGCCAGGATGTCGAACTCTATTACCGGCAGAAGCAGTTGGGCGGAAAAGTCACGATCATCCTGACGCCCGATTATCCCGACTTTCATCAGTTCGCGGTCTATATCCGCAAGGATTCACATGATACCGCCCTGCTGCAGAAGGCGATCGACGAACTGTCCCAAGAGGGCGAAATCGCCGCCATGGCGAAGAAATGGGGCATTTCCGGCGACCATCAGAGCGTCTTCACCGATCAGAAAGCGCCATCACGCTTCGATTTCACCACCTTCTTCGGCGCCCTGTTCTCCACAGCCTTCCTCAAGGGTGCCGAACTCACGCTGGTCATCGCCCTCCTGTCGCACCTGACGGCCATCGCCATCTCGATCCCGATGGCCATGAAGCTGAATGGCCGGGATTCGATCATCAGGCGGCTGCTCGGACTTTATGTCGCCGTGTTCCGGGGCGCGCCGACGCTGCTTCAGTTGCTGTTCATCTGGAACGCCCTGCCGCAATTCTTCCCCATCTTCCGCGAGCACTGGTTCACGCCGTTCCTGGCGACATGGCTCTCCCTCTCGATCAATGAATCCGCCTATCAGGTGGAAATCAACCGCGCCGCCCTGCGCGCCGTCGATCCGGGCCAGGTCCTGGCCGCCGACGCGCTGGGCATGACGACGGCGCAGACCTACCGCCATGTCATCTTTCCGCAGGCGCTGCGCATCGCCCTGCCCCCCACCATCAACGAATTCATCAGCCTGCTGAAGACGACATCGCTCGCCTCGGTCATCTCGTTGCAGGAGCTTCTGGCCGTCACCCAGATCCAGGTGGCCCGCACATTCCAGTTCACCGAATATTATGCCGCCGCCCTGGTCTATTACCTGGCGATGGTCTTCTTCTTCCTGTTCCTGCAGAAGCGGATCGAGCGCCGCTTCATCTGGGCCGACCGCAACAAGGCATCCGCCGATGCAGCTTAGCACTTCCCCCGATCCGACCGCGCGCATCTCGATCCGTGGCCTGAGCAAGTTCTACAAGGACTATCTGGCCCTCGACCGGATCGATCTCGACATCAGCAAGGGTGAGAAGATCGTGGTGCTCGGCCCGTCAGGGTCGGGCAAATCGACCTTCATCCGTTGCCTCAACCGCATCGAACCGCATGATAGCGGCGTCCTGATGATCGACGGCCGCATCATCGACGACCGCACCAATCTCACGGCGCTGCGCGGCTCGGTCGGCATGGTATTCCAGAACTATAACCTGTTCCCCCATCTCAGCGTCCTGGACAATTGCACGCTGGCGCCGCAACTAGTGCGCGGCATCACGAAATCCGATGCCGAGGCCACGGCCCGCCGCTATCTGTCGCAGGTCAATATCGCCGAACAGGCCGAAAAATTCCCGATCCAGCTTTCGGGCGGCCAGCAGCAGCGCGTCGCCATTGCCCGCGCCCTGTGCATGAATCCCGAGATCATCCTGTTCGATGAACCGACGGCCGCCCTCGACCCGGAATCCATTTCCGGAATCGTCGGCATCATGCGCGACCTGGCCGAACAGGGAATCACGACCGTCTGCGTAACCCATGAAATGGGATTCGCCCGCCATATTGCCGACCGTATCGTCTTCATGGACCGGGGCGCGGTGCTGGAGGTCACGCCACCCGAGGAATTCTTCACCGCGCCACGCACCGAAAGGGCCCGGACTTTTCTCGCGCAGATGATCCGCCACTGATCGGCGCGAACCACAGAGCACGCCCCAACACACAGACATGCCCCGCCTGCCGGCAATGCAGGACGGCGGCAAAGTAAACTTTGGAACCTTCTCAACGAAACCATTCCGCTTTTCGTTCTTGGATAAGAACAAGATCATTCCAGGACGGAAAAGCCCCCATGACAGCACGCTCCAGTTCCCCGTGTCGCACCGCCATCGCACAGAGGAACCGGCATGTCCTGTTCTCGGCGCTGCTTCTGGCCGGGGTCAGCAGTATCGCAGCGCACGCCGCGCCGACCACGTCCCCGCCGGCAACGACCACCCACCCGGCGCATGCCACCCGTCACGCCCGCGCCCCCCAGCGCCCGACGCTGGAAGCCATCACCGTCACCAGCGCGCGGACGGCGCGGTTCCATACGATGGCCAACACGGTCAACACGCTCAGCGGCAAGGAACTCCAGTCGCTGCACATCGTCAGCCCCAAGGAGATCGCGGCCTTCATCCCCGGCGTGACCGCCGTCAACGCCACCTCGGGCAGCACGCCAATCTTCTCGATCCGAGGCATCGGGCTGGACGACTATATCGGCACCAACATGGGCGGGATCGGGATCTATATCGACGGCGTCTTCGCGCCCTATCCGGTGCTGTATAACGGCCAGATGTTCGACGTGCAGACAGTCAGTGTCGAGAAAGGCCCGCAGGGCTTCGAATATGGCCGCAGCACGACCGGCGGCAGCATGAACATCGAATCCATCAAGCCGACGGGCCATTTCGGCGGCTACCTGAACTGGGGCTACAGCAGCTACGGCACCAACACGGCACGCGGCGCCATCAATACGCCGATCACCGACCGCATCTTCAACCGCTTCGCCTTCAGCTACATCAACGGCGAGGGCTGGCAGCACGATATCCATACCGGCCAGCGTTACGGCGCGCAGGATATCCTGTCGCTGCGCAACCTGACCCAGTTCGTCATCGATGACCAGTCATCGCTGATGCTGAACATCCACTACACGCGCGACAAAGGCACCCCGGTCTCGCCGCAGGATGTGGATGGCGACGCGGTAAATGGCCTGCCGGACCGCACGATCGGCGTCGGCCAGAATGCGAAATACAATGCGGTGAATGTCGGCGACAACCGCGCCTCGCGCAACGAAAACGGCGGCGGCATCGGCATCAACTACACCAGGAACTTCGATTTCGGCACCTTCACCTCGGCCACCGGTATCGATTTCTACCGTCGCGACGATTATGACAATTACGATGGCGAATCAGTCAATGTCGGCGACTATCGCTGGAACGACACGACCATCGCCCAGTCGCACGACATGCATCTGAACATGAACCTAGCCAAGCGCCTTAACCTGACGGTCGGCGTCTATGAGTCCTGGGACAAGATCAACGGCGCCTATACCAGCTACCGTTCCTTCATCCTGGACTCGCCGAACGCCAGCCTGACCGATCATTTCGTCCAGCAGAACCTGTCGACCGGCCTCTACATCAACACCGTCACACACATCATCAAGGGGCTGGATTTCATCGCCGCCGGCCGCCTGTCCTATGACGAACGCGGCTTCGACGGTGGCACGCTGGACAATACCGGCGCCGTGACCGGCATGGCGGGTTCGCACCTGTCCTACGTCAACCAGAACCATGAATATGAGCGCCTGACCGGCCGCGTCGGCCTGCGCTACACGATCCTGCCCGGCACACTGGTCTATGGCACGATCTCCAACGGCTACAAGGCGGGCGCCTACTTCGCGGCGCCTGTCACCGCCCCCCAGGCCCTGGACTATGTCCACCCCGAAAACCTGATCGCCTACGAAATTGGCGCCAAGACCAGCCTGTTCAACAACAAGGTGCAGATCGAAGGCTCGCTGTTCGACTACGAATACCACAACCGCCAGACCCTGTTCGTGGCCGAGATGCCGCGCGACATCACCTCGCTCAGCCTCGGCCTCATCCCCCGGGCACGGACGCGCGGCGGCGAACTGTCCAGCACGCTGCATGACCTGCTGCCCAACTTGGACCTGCGCGGGTCCTTCGCCTATCTCGACGCACAGACCGTCAGTTCGGTCAGCTCGATCGGCGGCCTGCCGCTGCTGGGCAATGTGGATTCCCACTCCGCCTTGCCCTTCGCACCGCGCTTCTCGTGGAGCGCGGTCGCGCGCTACGGCATCGACGTGACACCGCGCTATCGCGTGACCCTGCAGGCCAGCTACACGTGGAAGGACAACATGCTGGTGGCGCTGGGTGACCCGAACGGCAAGACCAACAAGATCAGCTCGATGGGCCTGCGGATGGAAGTCGGGCCCAAGACCGGCAAATGGACGGCCGCGGTCTATGTCGACAACATGCTGAACCAGCACGGCAACACCTATTCCTTCACCGGCAGCGACAATAGCCGCGTGCAGTATCTCCAGACGCCCCGCTGGGTCGGCTGCGACCTGCGCTATAATTTCTAGGCCCAAGGGTAAGGCGGCCGCCATGCGCCTCGAACTGTTCAAGACCCTGTGGGGCGATACCCGCGCCTGGCCGCAGATCATCGAGGAGATGCGCGCCGCCACCTTCGACGGGATTGAGGCACGCATCCCCGACAACGCGCAGGATGCGACCGACAAGGGCCGCCTTCTGCGCCAGGAGGGCGTGCCCTATATCGCCATCGCCCTGACCGGCGGCGGCGTCATCCCCCGCCAGGGCGCCCCCCTGGCCGACCATCTGGCCGACCTACGCGCCGCGCTTGACCGCGCTGCCATCATGCAGCCCCGCTTCGTCAACGTGCTGGGCGGCAACGACCGCTGGGGCGCCACCCAGCAGGCGGATTTCATCAACCAGGCAGACGAGATCGGGCGCCAGGTGGGACTGCGCTGCGTGTTCGAAACACACCGCTCGCGCATCCTCTCCTCGCCCTGGATCGCGCTGGACGTCCTGAACCAGTGCCCGGATGCGCAGTTCACGCTGGATATCAGCCACTGGATCGTCACCTGCGAGCGGCTGCTGGACGATCCGCTGGACGATTTCAGCGCCTTCATCGACCGCGTCCATCACCTCCAGGCCCGGGTCGGCTATGATCAGGGCCCGCAGGTACCGCATCCCGGCGCGCCGGAATATGCGGCAGCCCTCGCCTTCCATCAGCATGTCTGGGCACAGGTGTGGGCCGCACACGCCCGGCGCGGCTACGCCGTCACGACGCTGACGCCGGAATGCGGCCCGGACGGCTATCTGCACACACTTCCCTTCACCAATGCGCCGGTGGCCGATCTGTGGGCTCTGAACCGATGGATCGCGGACACCGAACGCCGGCATTTCGACGCATTCCAGCAGCGCCAGAACAGCCTGGCCTCAGGAGACATCTGACATGACGACAGACGCAACCACCCGGCGGGAAACCTTCACCTCGATTCCGGTCGTCGATATTTCCGGCCTGTATTCCGCCAATCCCGCCGACAGGCAGGAAGTGGCGGACAGGCTGGGCGATGCCGCCCGCAATGTAGGCTTCCTCTACATCTCCGGCCATCATGTGCCACGGGACCTGATCGACGGCGTGCGCGCGGCGGCGAAGGATTTCTTCGCCCTGCCGCTGGACCGCAAGATGGACTATTATATCGGCACCTCCGCGACCCATAAAGGCTTCGTGCCGGAGGGCGAGGAAGTCTATAACAAGGACCGGCCGGACCATAAGGAAGCATTCGATATCGGGTTCGAGGTTCCAGCCGACAACCCGCTGGTGCTGTCCGGTACGCCGCTGCTGGGCCCCAACAACTGGCCGGGCCTGCCGTTGTTCCGCGAACGGGCCGAGGCCTATTACCGCGCCGTATTCACCCTCGGGCGCCTGCTGTTCCAAGGCTTCGCGCTGGCACTGGGCCTGCCGGAAAACGCCTTTGATGACATGGCACAATTCCCGCCTTCCAAGCTGCGGATGATCCATTATCCTCATGACGGCGCGGCGCAGGACGCGCCGGGCATCGGCGCCCATACCGATTATGAATGTTTCACCATCCTGCTTGCCGACCAGCCGGGTCTGGAAGTCATGAACGGCAATGGGGAGTGGATCGACGCGCCGCCCATCCCCGGCGCATTCGTGGTCAATATCGGCGACATGCTGGAAGTCATGACGGCCGGTGCCTTTGTCGCCACCGCGCACCGCGTGCGCAGCGTGAAGGAAGAACGCTATTCCTTCCCATTATTCTATGCCTGCGACTACCATACCCAGATCCGCCCCCTGCCTGCCTTCGACAAGGGCGGCGAGGCATACGAGGCCATCAAGATCGGCGATCACATGTGGTCGCAGGCCCTGCAGACCTACCAATATCTGGTCCGCAAGGTCGAACGGGGCGAACTGGCGCTGCCGACCGGCGCACGCGGCACCGCCACATTCGGGCATTTCAAACGAAAGACGCAGCACGCATGACTACGGACACACTCACTACTCCGCAGACTGAACAGGACGAACAGTCACTGCGCGAGGACCTGGCTGCCGCCTACCGGCTGCTCGCGCTGTTCGACATGACGGATCTTGTCTACACTCATCTTTCGGTGCGCCTGCCAGGCCCCGGCCACACATTCCTGGTCAACCCTTACGGATTGCTGTTCGAAGAGATCACGGCCAGTTCGCTGGTCGTGGTGGATGCCGAAGGCCTGCCGAAACAGGCGACGAGCTGGCCGGTGAACCCCGCCGGCTTCGTGATCCATTCCGCCGTTCATCGCAGCCGCCCCGACGCCGCCTGCGTCATGCACACCCACACGCTGGCAGGCATGACCGTGGCCGCGCAGCAGCATGGAATCCTGCCGCTCAACCAGATCAATGTCGAATTCCACGGCCGCGTCGGCTTTCATCCCTACGAAGGCATCGCGGCGGACGACAATCTGAGCGAACGCGAGCGGCTGGTCCGCGACCTCGGCGACAATATCGGCCTGATCCTGCAGAATCACGGCCTGCTGACAGTCGGCGAGAGCGTCGCCCAGGCGTTCTATCGTACCTACTATCTGGAACAGGCGTGCCGCATCCAGATCGCCGCGCAATCGACGGGCGCCCCGCTGCATCTGCCCTCGGAGGATAAATTGCTGCGCACCCGTGCGCAGTTCGAGAGCGACCCGGATCAGGGCCAACTGGTCTGGCGCGCCCTGCGCCGCAAGCTGGATCGTGAACAGCCGGATTACATCCGCTAGGGGCCTATCCCCTCGACCAACGCACCATCATTCGACATGGGAGGGTCCGGAACGGACCCTCCCCTTTTCCTGGATTCTTTTATATAATCCGTGGCCTGCTTCCTGCGCCGGCCCATGAAAAACAGTCTCTTTCCCCCTCTTCCCCGCAAGCCACGCTTTCTGAAAGCACTGGCCCACAGCCTGATGCCCTCTATCGTCACGCACTGGCTGGGCGCGCGCGCCATTGCCATCGCGCCGGAACAGATCGCCATCCGCGAGGGCTTACGGGCCGGCGTCGCCGTCAGCACCGTCATGTTGGTCGCCTGGCATCTCAACATGCCCCTCATGGCGTGGTCCGCCTTCGCCGCCTTCTGGACTTGCCTTGCAGACCCCGGCGGCCTTCTCCGCCGCAGGATCAGGGCCCTGACATCCTTCGGCCTGGCCGGCGCGTTCATCACCGGCACCATATCCGCCCTGGCGGGATACAGCACCGCCGCCGCCTTCGTCGGTCTGGGTCTGTGCGTTTTCCTGTGCGGGCTTGCCCGGGCCCGAGGGGCGGCCGCCACCCAGGTCAGCGTCCTCGCTGCCATCGTCGCCGTGGTCGCCATCTGTTATCCCCAGACCCCGATGGGGGCCATCACCCTCGCCGCCCTGTTCTCCCTCGGCGTCCTGTGGGCCATGCTCATCTGCCTGCTGGCCTGGCCCGTCGACCCCAGCACCCCGCAAAAACAGGCCTGCGCCGCCCTGTTTCGCGAACAGGCCAGTATGGCCTTCCGACTGCTCAACCTTCCGCACCTTCAGACAGCCAGCCTTCTCACCCAGCAGAAGGAACTCAGCGCCTGGCGCCGCGACATCCGCCGCCGCATCGAACAGGCCCGCTCGTCGGTCGAAAAACTCTCCAGTGATGCGCCACTCAGCCCGGCCCGCACCACTCTTCTACCCGCCGTCGAGGCCGCCGACCGCATCTTCGTTACCCTCATCGCCTTCGAACATGCGGCGTTCTCCGCCCCGCTGCCACCCCAGACCACCCGTGTCATCCGCATCACCGCCGCCGCCCTCCGCCGCATCGCGCGGGACATCCCGCCCGGCCGCCACGCCCCGGACAGCATCGGCCCCTATATCCGCGCGCTCAGCCGCCTCGGCACCCACCCTCAAACCCTGTCAACTCGCGCCGCCGCCTGGAATGCCGCTGCCCTGACCGACCTGCAAACCGCCTGGCAGGGCAAGGACCAGTCCCGACGCGGCACCACGCCATCCGCCCTTGCCACGCCGTCGCAACCACTCAGCCCGATCTTCATCCGTCACGCCGCACGCCTTTCCGTGGCGGTTCTGGCCGCCTTCGGCATGACGCTCGCCTTCCACCTGCCCTATGCTTACTGGGCGATGATGGCTGTCGTCGTCGTCACCCAACCGGGCAGGAGCACCACCCTCTCCCGCACCATCGAGCGCGTCGCCGGCAGCGTCGCCGGCGGCATCCTCGCCGCCATCGCAGGCACGCTGTGTCCAAAATGGCTGGTTCTGCTCCTCATTTTCCCGCTATCGGCCACCACCATCGCGCTGCGCAGCGTCAATTACACGCTATGCGTCACCTTCATGACCCAGCTTTTCGTCCTGGTCACCGACCTCGTTGGCTCCGACACCGGCTGGTGGCTCGGCTTTGCCCGCGCCGAAAACAACATCATCGGCAGCCTGGTCGGCATGGCCGCCTGTCTTCTGCTGTGGCCGGAAAAATCCACGGCCTCGCTCCCCACCCTGGTCAGCCGCGCCTTCCTGGCCAATCTCCGCTATGCCGCGCTTGCCACCAGCGGCGACGGCACCCGCGACGAAACCGAGCAGGCGCGGCGCGCGGCCGGAACCACGTCCAACAAAGCCGAGATCCTCTGCCAGCAGACCAGCCTCGAAGGCCTCCGCCGTTCGGAAAACCTGAAGATCTGCACGGAAATCCTCTTCCACCTGCGCCAGCAGGCCGGCATCGCCAGCACAAGCTGGCTCGAACGCACGACGGACCACACTCCAGCCCCGACCGCACAGACCTACCAGACAGCCCTGCGGCATTTTTCAGACCTGCTGTCCGCCCCATCGTCCACCGGCGACCATCTGCGCGAAATGCTGCTGTTCCTCAGGCGGCCGCACTGAACCTACCGCGCCGGATGGTCCAGGGCCTGTTGGGAAATGCGGGCCGGATACTTGATAAGGCGATCGACAAGAAGACGCTGGATGACGAGATCAAGGACAAGGACGGGCTGACGCTGGGCCGCCGCTCGGCGCCCAGAAGCAGCAGCGTGCGCCCCCCGAGACCCTAGCCTGCGGGCCATTCCTGAATTTCGTTCACAAGCGTTGTGACGACAGGGGCCATAGCCCCGTCCAAAGGCGCCCTGTACGTGCAGGAAACCGGGAGCCGTTTATGTGCGGTGCCCCATCCGGCGGAACAGGGGAGAAACATGTATGGTCGAAATCGTCAGCCAGATGGACGTCGCGGTCAGCGCCGACGCAGCCTGGGCCCTGCTCGGCGGCTTTGACAACCTTCCACTGTGGATACCGATGATCCGGACCAGCACGCTGGAAGAGGGCGGGCGCGTCCGGCGCCTGACCGTTGCAGAAGACACAACCATCGTGGAACGCCTGATCCGCTTCGACGATCGAAAACGCGTGTATTCCTACGCCTATATCAGCGGGCCAGACCCGGTCGAACACTATGTCGGCCAGGTCGCCGTCGCCGAACACGGCCCCCACCGCTGCATCATAAGCTGGGGCAGCCGGTTCGTGCCTGTGGGCCTGAGTGAAGCAGACGCGGCCGCACGGTATCACGCCGCTTATACGACGGCCCTCATGCACGCAAAGACTCTGCTGGAAGGCGCACCCTGACCGTCGCGGCATCCTCCAGCCCCCTTTTCCCGATCATCCGCTCCTGAAACCATCCACAGGATAACCGAGCATGAAAAATATCCTCCTTCTGAATGGCGGGAAGGTTTTCGCACATTCGCACGGACGTCTGAACGATACGCTCCATGAGGTGGCGGTCGAGGCATTGTCGAACGCCGGCTTCGCCATCCGCCAGACGAAAATCGATTCCGGCTACGACATCCAGGAGGAAGTCCAGAATTTCCTGTGGGCCGATCTGGTCATCTACCAGATGCCCGGCTGGTGGATGGGCGCACCATGGATCGTCAAGAAATACATGGATGAGGTCTTCACCGCCGGCCATGGCGCGCTTTACGCAAACGATGGCCGCAGCCGGGCGCACCCGGAACGCAAATACGGCTCAGGCGGCCTGCTGCACGGCAAGCATTACATGCTGTCCCTGACTTGGAATGCGCCGGAAGAGGCCTTCGTCGCCCCCGCTCAGTTCTTCGAAGGCAAGGGCGTCGATGCCGTCTATTTTCCTTTCCACAAGGCCAATCAGTTCCTCGCCATGTCGCCCCTGCCGACTTTCCTGGCCTCGGACGTCATGAAGGCCCCCGCAATCGACACGACCACGCGCCGCTATCGTCAACATCTTGCGGAGACCCTGGCGTTCGGCGGGGCCTGAGCGCTCGGACGGCAACCCCACGTTTCACGCAGGGTCGTTCCGCATGAAGATCTGCAAACGCGGAATCATGAAATCGAGAAACAGCCGAATGCGCTGCGGCATGCGCTGTCCACCCGGATAGAGCGCATGGACCTCTTCCTCGTCGCCATGGCCGGCCTGGTCCAGCACTTCGATCAGCCGGCCGTGGCGGATATCCTCCCGCACATGGTAATCGCCCAGACGGGCCAGCCCCATTCCGGCCAGCGCCAGCCGCCGTACGGTTTCGCCATTATTGGCCAGCAGATTTCCACCCACCATCCGATCGACGATCCGTCCGCCATCCTTCAGCGGCCAGATCGGGGCCGCACGCCGAAAATTGAACCCAAGGCAGTTATGCCGGTCGAGATCTCCGATCGTGACCGGTGTGCCATGACGTTCAAGATAGGCCGGGGCGGCGACGATCTTCCGGCGTGCGACCCCGATTCTGCGCGCAAGCAGGCTGCTATCCGCGAGCGGACCCACGCGGAACGCGATATCGGCACGATCAAGATAAAGATCGACAATCTCGTCCGACAGCGACAGATCGACCACCATGTTCGGGTAGGTTTCCCAGAACGCGGGCAACAGCGGCTCGATCCCCAGCACACCGAATGCCACCGACGCATTGACGCGGATCGTGCCACTGGCCCCCTTGCCGCCCTGACCGACCTCGCGCTCGATATCGTCCAGTTCCGCCAACAGGGCACCACTCCGCTCATGGAAGAGACGCCCTTCGTCGGTCAGCGACAGCCGCCGCGTCGACCGCTCGACCAACCGCACGCCAAGGCGATCTTCCATGCGCGCGATCAGCTTGCTGACCGTCGATGGCGTCATCAGAAGCTGCCGCGCCGCTTCGGAGAAGCTACCGGACTCCGCGACCCGGACAAAGACCAGCATCTCTCCCGCACGGTTATCCATCATCGCTCCGATCTGTGAATTCCTGTCGAAGATAACGGCATGGCCGGACCAGGGCCAGCATCACGGCCTCTTCGATGCGATCCGCGGCAATCCGTCCTCAAGAACGTTGAGGAACAAAAATTAAACTCTCCGCCACAAGATGCATCATCGCAATATTTATCTCTGACAACATTGAGAACTATCGTTCTGACATTGCAAGATCCAGGGAATACAAGCCAATGCTGCCAGGAAAGAAATGGTCGGACGATCTGTTCTTCTATTGACAGTCTCCGTTTCCATCATCGGGACCGGTGGCGGTCCGGCGTTTACCGCATCCACGCAGCATAAGGCGACGCACAAGGCCGCCACATGCCAGACACCCACGACCCAGCCCGCGCCCGTTACGACCCATGCCGCCCCATCGGGAAATACCACCCCGAACTGGTGATCGGCGCCAGCCTCGCCTGCAATCCGGGGCCGCATGTCACCGACCTCGGCATCACCGACGGCATGAGCGGCAAGATCGTGACCGACAGCCTCATTGCCTGACGGTCAGGCGGTTTCCGAAGAGAAGGCCCCCTTATCGCTCATCGCCGTCCTCGACAAACGCCCGAAGCCCTTCGATACGGGCATCCCACACTGCCGACAGCCGGTCGAGATGCTCGCGGATGATCGCGATCTGTTGCGCCCGTAACTGCCATTGCCGAACCTGGCCAACCCGCGCGCTTTCCACCAGCCCGGCATCTTCCAGCACGCGCAGATGCCTGTTGATACCCTGACGCGTGATTCCCCCCGTGCCGTCCTTCAACTGGACGGTGGGCAGCGGCCCGTTTTCGCTCAGTCGCGCGACAATCGACAGGCGGACCGGATCGCCCAGAGCCGCAAAAATCTGCACCGCTGATTGCAGACTGTCCGAACAATATCCGCTTTCCATCAGCGCGCTTTCTTTGGGGCCATTTGTAAAATCACCCCTGCCGGGCAATCCTGTTTTTCAAACAGAGCCTCACTCGTCTCCCAGGGCGAGATATCTCTCCACCAACCTGGCCTGATGCGCCCAGCCACCATCATTCGCCTTGATCGCCTCCGCCCGCCGGGCAAGCGGCAACCGGTCGAAACCCGTCTCCGTAATGGTAAGCCGGATGCCCCCCTCGACCTCCTCGAGTGCAAACGTGACCAGCGTCATCGGCTCGGCGGCATAATCATGGGCCGGATCGATGGCATATGGGTGCCAACGAAACGAAAACAGCCGCATAGGCTCGATCCGCTCGACGTGAACACGCCAGGGGGTACCGCGATACGGTTCCTGCATGCGGGCGACATCCGGGTCAACCTGGGTGGGGACGATCCGCCCGATCGCCTCCTGCCCCGCGATAAAGGGACCATCGATCTCCACGCCAAACCACCGGCCGAAACGGGTGGAATCCGTGATCGCGCGCCATACACGGTCGTGCGCCGCCTTCAGCACGACCGTCTTTTCGATCCTGTCCGTCTCCATGAGCAACCTCCCAGTTGCTCAAACCCTATTATCGCAGACGTCCAGGCGCAACCATATTGTTGCGCTTTGACATACCATCAGCACAGACTGCCAAGCTGCTCTCGAAAATCCGTTTCCAGGGCGACCGTCCAGACACGCGCGACGAAAGGCGAAGGCGGCTGTTCGCTCAACCTCACCAACCCGATCGCGCCCGGCGAAAAACCGGCAAGCCGGCGCATCTGCAGGCGACCGGCCGGCGGCACCCGTAGCGGAAAGGAGGATAGCGGCAGGATGGTCACCATGGCACCACGCATGATTTCGGCATGGATCAGTTCCAATGACGCGGTCTCCAGACGAATGATCGGCTCAACCCCGGCAGTCTGAAACCCGATATCCACCAATTGGCGACAGCGCATACCGCGACTGAGCAAGGCGAGCGGAAATGTCGCGGCCTCCTCCCAACTGATTTCCCCCTGGTCGGGAAAGACATACGCCGTGGTACCGGCCAGAACCTGCTCTTCCGCATAAAGGGCCCGGACCGTAAAAGCCTGCGCCTGCGGGCACTGGTCATAATACATGATCCCGATATCAAGCTGCTTGCTGGCAAGCCTCTCGATAATGTCCGCATTCGGAAGAACGGCAACATCGCTCGAAAAATCGCCGATCTTCTCCTTGATTGCTTCCAGGAGGATCGGAACGATATGCACGGCGGTCGGGATGACGCCAATCTTGACCGACCCCACCAGCTCCTGCCGCGACAGCGAAACTTCATTCCGCATCTCCGACACGCTGCGCAGGATATCATGCGCCCATTTCAGTATGCGCGCACCCTCAGCCGTCAGCCCGAAGACTTTCTTCTTGCGATCGATAATAACGACCCCAAGCTCGTCTTCCAATTGCCTGATGGCGCGTGAAAGCGCGGGCTGCGAAACGTTGCACGCGTCCGCGGCCTTCGAAAAACTCCGCAGCCTGTCGATTTCCCGAAGATAATGAAGCTGCCTCAGAAACATTTATCGTCTTCTCATTCACAACCGACGCCGCCGTACGCCACCCTGCCGCCCGGCGCCCACTTATTGCACAAGCCGCTCCCCGCCGCAGAACAGAACCTGCCCATCACGTCGCGCAATGGCGATCAATGTCTGTTTCATCGTTTCAGCAAGCCGACAAGCCCGGTAGGTCGGGGCCGAGACCGCCACGACGATCGCGATCCCGCTCCGCAACGTCTTGAGGGCCATTTCAAACGAATAGCGGCTGGTCAGAAGACAAAACCCCTCGCCCGTTTCTTCGGCGCCGCGCGCCCGCGCGCCAATCAGCTTATCGAGCGCGTTATGCCGCCCCACATCCTCACGAATCATCAGGATACGACCGTCGCGATCGGCCCAGGCGGCCGCATGCACCATCCGCGTCGCCGCATTCAGCGTCTGCCATTCACCAAGCGCGTTCAATGCAAGCTGCACTGCCTCGGTCGAAACCACCGGGCCCGGCCCCAATACCGGCACCCCGATGGCATCACAGGACGGCACCGCATCGCTGCCGCAGATCCCGCAGCTCGAATGCCCGGTCTGGGTCCGCGGCCCGCGCCTGATCAGCGACGTCAACGCATCTCCGGCGATCGAGACATCCACTGTCAGGCCATCATCCGTCTCCACGACCACGACCGATCGGATCTGCGCCGACGTGCCGACAATCTGTTCCGTCAGGCAGTAACCGACTGCAAAATCTTCCAGATCCTCCGGCGTCATCATCATGACGCCATAGGAGAAGATCCCGTTGAAGATCAGCCGGACCGGCACCTCATCGGCCACATTCAGGTCGAACGCCCTGTCAGGTTGGCCCAGGGATGTAACGCGCAATCGGTGAAAGAGAGAGGGCATCCCGCTAACCTTACCAGAACCGGCCGCACCGGCCGTTCAGCCTCCGATATAATGCATTTCGATTTTCTCCGCCGCCGGGGCCTTTCCCTTCACGGCGCTGCACCCGCGCGGAATCGCACGCTCTTCACTGTAGCGATCCGCACGGCCATGCCAGATACCCGACAACGTAGCGCGCAGCTTCCTATCGCCCTGCACGGTGTCATCCTCACGCAGGATCGCCCGCAAATCCGTCCCCTCGGCCGCAAAGAGGCAGGTATAGAGCTTTCCGTCGGAAGAAAGCCGCGCGCGCGAACAATCCCCGCAAAATGGCGCACTGACCGAGGAAACGAACCCCACCTCGCCTTCCCCATCGACATAGCGATAGCGCCGCGCCACCTCGCCGCGATAATTCGGCGACAGAGGAATCAACGGCCAGTGCGCATCGATCCGCGCCAATATTTCGCGCGAGGGCACGACATCGGCGCGCTCCCAGCCATTACGGGTTCCCACATCCATATATTCGATAAAGCGCAGCACAATATCCGTGCCGCGAAAACGCGCCGCCAGATCCAGAATACCGGAATCGTTCACGCCCCGCTGGATGACACTATTGATCTTCATCCCGCCCGGAAATCCAGCCGCCCGCGCGGCCTCGATCCCGTCAAGCACAGTCGACAATTTCGCGCGCCCGCCACTCATCTGGGCAAACACAGCCGCATCGAGACTATCGAGGCTCACCGTCACACGATGCAGGCCCGCCGCACGAAGAACAGCGGCCGACCGTGCCAGCAGCACACCATTGGTGGTCAGCGCGACATCCTCGATGCCCGGCACCCGCACCAGCCGCGCGACCAGTTCAGGCAGGCCGGGGCGTAGCAGCGGCTCGCCCCCCGTCAGGCGCAGCTTGGTCACGCCCAGCCCTGCCGCAACCCGTGCGACACGCTCGATCTCGTCGAAATCCAGCCGCTCACGCGGCGCCAGAAAGCGAAATCCCTCATGATAGGTCGCCTCCGGCATGCAGTACGGACACCGGAAATTGCACCGATCCATCACCGAGATCCGCAGATCCCGCATCGGGCGCCCGAGCCGGTCCACAAGCGACGCATCTGTGTCCATCAAGAGACTCTCATCCACCCACAGGCCCGCGATTGACGGTTACCCGGCAATCCTGATCGGCGCTGCCGACGCAACACTCTCCACCACCTTGACAGGAATGGACTTGGCCGCCGGCGTTCCGCTGATCTCGTCGAAATAATCGAGCGGCAGCAGCGGATTGAGTTCCGGATAATAGCCCGCAATGGCACCACGCGACATCGGATAGTCGATCACGGTCAACCCATCGACATAACGCCGGAACCCGTCATCGCTATAGGTTTCCAGCCCGATCACCGTGCCGTTTTCCAGCCCGCGATCCTTCATGTCCTCCTTGTTCATGAAGATCACGAGCCGGTTGTTGTAGACACCGCGATAGCGGTCGCTATTGCTGTAGATGGTCGTGTTGTACTGATCATGCGACCGGATCGTCGCCAGACGCAGCATCGCAGCATCCTCAACCGGAACATTCACCTCCAGCCCCGGCAGCACGAGAAAATTCGCCTTGTCGTTCGGCGTCTGCCATACGAGCCGACGCGGCGGAATGTCGAGGTGAAAGCCCCTCGGATTCTTGATCTTCTCCGAAAAATCCGAATAGATCTCCGGATAGACTTCGGCGATCTTGTCACGGATCGGCGTATAATCGACCATATAGCGCGCCCACGGCGTCTTCGAATGCGGCAACGTGGCTATGGCCATCCGGCACACGATCTCCGTCTCCGGCCGCACATGCTCGGTGACGGGCTCGAATACGCCACGCGAAGCCGTCACATTCGCCATCGCATCCTCGATGGTCACGAACTGCTCACCTGCTTCCGTGCGAATAATCTCCGACCGTGCCACCACCGGCAGGAGCAGGGCATCCTTGCCATGCACCAGATGCCCGCGATTGAGCTTGGTCGCGATGCCGACGGTCAGGTTAAGCTTCCGCATCGCGTCATAGGAGCGATCGGTGTCCGGAACCGCCCGGATGAAATTCCCGCCCATGCCGATAAAGACCTTGGCGGTGCCGGCTTCCATGGCCTCCAGCGCCTCAAGCACATGGTGACCATGCGTGCGCGGCGGCTCAAAGCCGAACGCATCGCGGACCCGATCCAGGTAACGCTGCGTCGGCTTCTCGTCGATGCCGACGGTGCGGTCGCCCTGCACGTTCGAATGCCCGCGGATCGGCGCAATGCCTGCACCAGGCTTGCCAAAATTGCCACGCAACAGCAGCAGATTCGCCACCTGCTGCAACAGGCGCGACCCTTCCTGATGCTGCGTCAGGCCCATCCCATAGCAGATGATCGTCGCCTTGGACCTTTTATAGATCTCCGCGATCCGCCGGATCTGCCCCTCCGACACGCCCGAGATCCGGGTGATATCGGCCCACGAACAGCCCATCACGTCGTCACGCAACGCATCCAGACCAGCCGTGTGCTGCTGGATGAAATCCATGTCGAGCACCCGCTCGCCCTGCTCCTCGGCCTCGAAGAGCGCCCGCATCATCCCCTTGAAGATGGCCAGATCCCCACCAATCCGCACATGGACGAATTCGCTGGAAATCGGAGTGGAGCCGAACGTCGCCATCTGGAGCACATCCTGCGGCTCCGTAAAGCGGATCAGGGCGCGTTCCGGCATCGGGTTGATCAGCACGATCGGCACACCGCGCTTTCTCGCCTCCACCAGGTTGGTCATCATGCGCGGCGAATTGGTGCCCGTATTCTGCCCGATGACAAAGATCGCCTCGGCATGGTCGAAATCCGACATGACGATCGTGCCCTTGCCGATCCCGATCGACGCCGGCAGCCCACGGCTGGTCGGCTCGTGGCACATATTCGAGCAGTCGGGGAAATTATTGGTGCCGAACTCCCGGACGAAGATCGAATAGAGGAACGCGGTCTCGTTGGCCGTGCGCCCCGATGTATAGAATTCCGCCTGATGCGGGCTGTCCAGCGCCTGCAGATGGCGCCCGATCATCGCAAAGGCATCATCCCACGCGACGGGCACATATTTGTCGGTCGTGGCATCATAGCGCATCGGCTCGGTCAGGCGCCCCTGCATCTCCAGCCAGTAGTCGCTCTTCTCCATCAGTTCGGTGACGGTGTATTTCGCGAAGAATTCGCGCGTCACGCGCGCCTTCGTCGCTTCATGCGCCAGCGCCTTGGCGCCGTTCTCGCAGAACTCCAGAGTCTTGCGATGATCCGGGTCCGGAAACGCGCAGCTCGGGCATTTGAAGCCGCCCGGCTGGTTCATGGCCAGCAGCCCGCGCGACCCTTTGACGAGCACGCTCTGCTCCATCAGCACTTTCGCGGTCGCGCCTGCCGCCCCCCAGCCGCCGGCCGGATGATGATAGGGCTTGAACTCGGACGGTTTTTCTTTGCTCATGACATTAACCTCCCAAGGCCGCTTCCGGGAATACGCTCGTCCGTCACAGGACGCCGAATTCTCTCATGGCCGGCACGAAATTCTCGTTCTCATGCTGCGAGCGCGCGAGCTTGATCAGCGCAAAACGCTGCAGCGGTGTCAACATGGCCCATTGTTCCGGCGTCGGGGGCGCCACGCCATCCGCCTCGGCCTGCGTCCGCACGGCCTCAGGCATCCGGTCGGCCTCCCGCCAGTCGTCAAAGCCATTCGTGACAAGCGGGCGTGGCGGCTCATCGGTCCGCACCGCAATCAGATGCAGGACCAGCGCCCGATACGCCCCCTGTTCCGCTTTCGTCTCGCACGGCAGATCGGCAAGCTGCCCCCGCTCTTCGCGGGAGAAACGGCTCCATTGCCGCAGGCTCAGTTTTATGCCGGCGATATCGAGCTTCTGCCGTGCGATCATCGGGATACAGCGCAGCGAGCCCGCGAAGTCACTCTCAAAGTCAAAAATCATCGAACCAGGTCCAGAACTTCTGCTGTCAGTCGAAAATTCGAAGAGCCGCCCTGTTATTTGGGAACAAGCAGGTGCAGCAGAGACGCCACCACAAAAAACACCACCGTGCTGAACGCCCAGATGGCAACGAACCACCCGATCCGCACACCAAAGCGCTTCGGCGCATCGTCTCCATTGCCCTTGACGATCTCAGTGATAGCCATCGGCTTCCGTCACTTTCCCGCGGAACACACGGTAGGAATAAATCGTGTAGGTCAGGATGATCGGCAGCAGGATGGCGGTGCCGACAAGCTGGAAGAACTGGCTCGACGGCGGCGACGACACATCCCACAGCGTCAGGCTGGGCGGCACGGCATACGGCCAGACCGTAATCCCGAGACCGGAGAGACACAGGAAAAACCAGCCGAGCGCACACAGGAACGGCACCCGCGAA
The DNA here is from genome assembly GCF_014174375.1 of Gluconacetobacter asukensis. Taxonomy (GTDB): domain Bacteria; phylum Pseudomonadota; class Alphaproteobacteria; order Acetobacterales; family Acetobacteraceae; genus Gluconacetobacter; species Gluconacetobacter asukensis. The sequence continues at coordinate 171,241 of NZ_JABEQE010000007.1, read as the reverse complement.
TGGCCGCGACGCAATCCCGTGGCGAGCAAAACCCCCAGCACGACGACCAGCACCGGCACCGGCGCGACGAAGAGGATATTCGGCCAGTCGGTCCAGCGCCGCAGATAGGGCGCATGCAGCAGCGGCGTCCACAGACTGACCGCCACGATGCCAAGAAACAATCCGACAGCCAGCCACCGACCCCATTTGCGGCAGGATGCCTCCAGCACGCCGGTTGTCCGCCACACCAGCCAGGTCGCGCCAAGCAGCGCGTATCCACACATGACCGCCACCCCGCACAGAACACTGAAAGGCGTCAGCCAGTCGAACGCGCCGCCGCTAAAGGCGCCGTCGGTCACGGCAATGCCCTGGATCACCCCGCCCAGGATCGCTCCCTGGCTGAACGCGGCGATGCCGGACCCGGCCATGAAAGCGATCTCCCACAGCCCCTCACGCGCGGTATCCCGCGTCATGATGCGGAATTCGAACGCCACGCCACGAAAGATCAGGGCCAGCAGCATCAGCACGATCGGCAGGTAGAAGGCCGGCAGAAGCGTGGCGTAAGCCCCAGGAAAGACGCCGTAAAGCACGGCGCCACCCAGAACCATCCACGTCTCGTTGCCATCCCACACGGGCGCGATCGTATTGACCATCACATCCCGCCGCCCCTGGTCGCGTTCCAGCGCGAACAGCATCCCGATCCCCAGGTCGAACCCGTCGAGAATGACGTAGATCGTAATCGCGGCGACCAGGATGACGGCCCACACGATCGGGAGCCAATACGCGAAATCCATCATGGCTCAGGCTCCTTCATCGGGAATGGGGCCGGCGATCCCCGGATGCGTATGCGTCGCCAGCACGTCGGCGGGGTGCGCGGGGCTGGGAATATGCTCGCCTTCCTCCGGCGCACGCCCCAGCAGGCGGAGCAGGATGACCAGACCAGACCCGAACACGATCACATAGACCACCACGAAAGCCGCCAGCGTCATCGCCATGCTGGACAGGACGATCGGCGAAACACTCTCGGCCGTCCGCAGAAGACCATAGACCGTCCAGGGCTGCCGCCCGACCTCGGTGGTGATCCAGCCGCACAGCAGCGCGATGAAGCCGGCAGGCGCCATGCACAGCGCCACACGATGAAAGACCGGGCTGGTGAACAGGGCGCTGGTCCGGCGCAGCCACAGCGACCAGAACCCCACCAGCGCCATCAGCATGGCGAGCGCGACCATGATGCGGAACGAGAAGAAGATGATCGGCGATGGCGGCCGCTGGTCACGGGGGAAATCCTTCATCCCCGGCACCTTGCCGTCGAGACTGTGCGTCAGGATCAGCGAGCCCAGAAGCGGCACCTTCACGGCATAATCCGTCCGTTCCGTCTTCATGTTCGGAATGCCGAACAGCAGCTCCGATGCCCGTCCTTCGGTCTCCCAGTCGCCTTCCATCGCGGCGATCTTCACGGGCTGATATTTCAGGGTATTCAGCCCATGCGCATCACCGGCCAGGATCTGCAGCGGCGCCACGATCGCGGCCATCCACATGGCCATGGAAAACATCACCCGGACCGGCTCGCTCGCAATCGCCCCCGCCCGCCGCGCCTTCAGCATGTGCCACGCGCCGGTCGCCCCCACGGCGAACGCGACGGAGAGAAACGCCGCCAGCCCCATATGGACCAGCCGGAACGGAAAGGACGGATTGAAGATGATGGCAAGCCAGTCGTCGGGCATGAAGCGCCCGGTGGCCGGATCGATCGTATAGCCGCGCGGGGTCTGCATCCATGAATTCGATGCCAGGATCCAGGTCATCGAAATCAGCGTCCCCACCGAAACGCAGCAGGTCGCGGCGAAATGCAGCCCGCGCCCGACCTTGCTCATGCCGAACAGCATGACGCCGAGGAATCCTGCTTCCAGAAAGAAGGCCGTCATGACCTCGTAGGACAGAAGAACACCCGTAATCGGCCCGGCCTTCCTCGAAAAGACCGACCAGTTGGTTCCGAATTCGTAGGACATGACCAGTCCGGACACGACGCCCATGCTGAAGACGATCGAAAAGGCCTTGATCCAGTAGCGATACAGATCGAGAAAAACTTGGCGTCCGGTCTTCAGCCACAGCCCTTCCAGAACGGCCAGATAGGCCGCCAGCCCGATGGAGAAGGCCGGGAAGATGATATGAACGCCCACGGTAAAGGCGAACTGAAAGCGCGCCAGGATCAGCGCAAGGGCAGCGGTCTGCATCTATACCTTCCTAAAAGCCTGACATCGGCGTCTGCGTCAGGCGACAGATTCCGGGAATGAAGCGTGATGATGTCTTCCCGCCACGGGCGACTGCCGTGCCTGTTATTTTGTCCTGCAGGACCTGCCACGATGTTCCAGCATCCCAGCTAGATCACGCGGCGGGCGGGGCGTCCAAGACCTTTTGCTTATGGTATTATGCACACCAGTTATAACGATGAGCGATTTGTGATCGCTCTGGTTATTTAGCCCATCCCGATATCTTGTCATCAACGGTCATCTGCCTATGCTGAACGTCCGTGATCGTTATACGAGCCCGTCCGCAGGGAGTTTCAGTCCGTTGGCCACACCGCAACCCGTTGGTACGAAGCTGACCCAGGCAGCAATTTTTCTTGTTGCAACATTAAGCGAGAACCCTTCGATCAACGCGCAGGTCCGCGATCTTCTGGGAGATCTCTCCTCTCTCGTGCGCGGTGTCGGATTCCGGGTCCCCGATGGGAGGTTAAGCTGCATCACCGGCATCGGTTCGAACGCCTGGGATCAACTCTTCGGCACCCCGCGCCCCCGGGACCTGCATCCGTTCCAGGAAATCCGGGGCGCGCATCACGCCCCCGCCACGCCGGGCGACCTGCTCTTCCATATCCGCGCAACCAGGATGGATCTCTGCTTCGAACTCGCGGCTTCCATCGTCTCCCGGCTGGCGGGCGCTGGCAAGGTCGTGGATGAAGTCCACGGATTCAAATATTTCGACGAACGCGACCTGCTCGGATTCGTGGACGGCACCGAAAACCCCTCCGGTCAGGTCGCGACCGACGCGGCCATCGTCGGCGACGAAGACCCCGCCTTTGCCGGTGGCAGCTATGTCATCGTCCAGAAATACCTGCACGACCTCAAGAAATGGGATGCCATCCCGACCGAGGTGCAGGAACATATCATCGGCCGCCGCAAAGTATCGGACATCGAACTCGCCGACGCGGCCAAGCCCAGCTATGCCCATAACGTCCTCACCAATATCGAGGAGAACGGGCAGCAACTGCAGATCGTGCGCGACAACATGCCCTTCGGCGAAGTGAGCAAGGGTGAATTCGGCACCTATTTCATTGGCTATGCGCGCTCCCCCGCGCGCACCGAACAGATGCTGCAGAACATGTTCATCGGCAAGCCGCCCGGCAATTACGACCGGCTCCTCGATGTCAGCACGGCCGTGACCGGGGCCCTGTTCTTCATTCCCACTGCCGAGTTCCTGGATAACGCGCCGGACATGGACGCCGAAGCCCCCGAGGCGTCCAACCCGGACGACCAGCCCCCCCTCCCTGCCTCCTCCCCCGATCAGCACGGCACAGGCTCGCATGACGGCTCGCTGGGTATCGGCTCCTTAAGGAAGGAAATCTGACATGAACAATCTCCACAGACATCTAGCCCCCATCTCCAGCGCGGCCTGGGCGCAGATCGAGGAAGAGGCCTCACGCACCATTCGCCGCCACCTGGCCGGCCGCCGCGTCGTCGACACCTCGGAACCGAAGGGGACCGCATTCGCAGGCATCGGCACCGGGCGCGGCACCCTGATCGATGCGCCCGGCAACGGCATCCGTGCCCTGCGACGCGAGGTCCTGCCGCTGGTGGAACTGCGCGTCCCCTTCACGCTGTCGCGCACGGAAATCGACGCCGTCGAGCGCGGATCGCTGGATTCCGACTGGCAGCCCGTCAAGGACGCGGCGAAGCAGATCGCCTTCGCCGAAGACCGCGCGATCTTTGACGGCTATGCGGCGGCTTGCATCCCCGGCATCCGCAACGGCACGTCGAACGCCCATCTCAAGCTCCCCGCCCAGGCCAGGGACTACCCGCATGCCATCGCCGACGCCCTGAACGCGTTGCGCCTGGCCGGCGTGAACGGCCCGTATTCGGTGGTCCTCGGCGCCCAGGCCTTCGCCAATGTCAGCGGCGGCGACGATGACGGCTATCCTGTCTGCAAGCATATCGAAAGCATGATCGACGGAAAGATCATCTGGGCACCGGCCATCGAGGGCGCATTCGTCGTCTCGATGCGCGGCGGCGACTTGGCGCTGGATATCGGACAGGATTTTTCGATCGGTTATCTGTCCCACTCGGCGGATACGGTCGAATTGTACCTGCAGGAAAGCTTCGTCTTCCGCGTCCTGACCAGCGAGGCGACCGTCGCCCTCGATCAGCCCGAACGGCCCCCCGCCTGATCGCCCGCCCGCGCCCGAACGGGCGCGGGCAACGGACACCGGCATGGAGCGTTTTATCCCACAGGAGCCAGCCGCACCGCGCCGGACCAGCCAGCCCCATCACAGGCCTTTACGAGGATAATTGGAATGGAAAACCCCCTGGAATCCTCCCCCGAAAGAGACGCACGCATTCTCGCCAAGGCGAAAGAGATGTGGGTCGCCGACGGAAAGCCCGCTTCCGGCCCCGAGGCCTACAAGGAAGCCGCCGCCGACCTGATCGGGATGGAACTCAATGCCGATGCCGGGCAGATCCCGGTGGAGCCCCCCGTTCCCCTCGACGCCAACGGCCAGCCCATCGAGGAAGCCTGGCTGGAAGAGAATCTGGGCAATCCGGGCGGCTACATGAACGAACTGGACAACAAGCGGGAAACGCCCTTCGCAACCCGGCAGGACGAGGAAAAGGCCCTGAAGGACCAGAGCTGACACGCAAGCGACACAGGATTTCTGCTGCGCGCGGTCCAATCCCCGGCAGAATATCCTGCCGTCAGGTTCCGAACAGGTCACCCATGGGAGGCTCGAATGATCGCAGTCTACCTTGACGACGGGAGTGATCCCGTCGCCCCTCGTGAAAACGGATGGTACATCATGGATGGCACCACCATCCTTCTGGCAGGTCCCTTCTCCAGCAGGGAAGAGGCCATCCTGGCGATCGACGAACAGGAGCCGGACCCGGAGGCAGGCGGCCCTTCCCCTTTCTGACCGTATGGGCAGGCGCCACCTTTAGTGAAAATCTCTCGATTTTACGAGAACCCTTTCAGTTCTCTCCCTGCCGCCTGCCCCATCGTCTCCACCCGCCCCCCGGTTGCCCACATCGGCCAGAAGGTCGGAAAGATCCGTGATCTCGCGTGCGACGAGATGCACGACACCCCCTTCCTTCTGCACGCTGCCCATGACTGCAAGCATCTGCCCCGACATGACCCGGCTGCGATATTTTTCGAACAGGTCGCGCCATATGATGACGTTCAACGCACTGGTTTCATCTTCCAGCGTCAGGAATACCACGCCCTCGGCCGAGCCGGGCCGCTGGCGCACCAGCACCAGACCGGCCGCCGTCAACCGCCTGCCATCCCTGGCCTCGATGGCCTGCCGGCAGGGCACGATCCCCATCCCGTGCAGATCATCGCGCAGAAAGGCAACGGGGTGGTCACGCAGGGTCAAACCGATCCGGTTGTAATCCCGCGTCACCTCGGCCCCCTCCCGCATGGGCTGCAGCCACACGGCAGGTTCCTCCGCCTCCCGCCCAACAGAGGCCGCCGCGAACAGCGGCAGAGGCTCGTCACGCAGCGCCTTGATCGCCCACAGCGCCTCACGCCGCGGCAGGCCAAGACTGGGCCGGAACGCATCCGCTTCGGCCAGATGCGTCAGCGCCGCCACCCTCACCCCGGCCCTGCGCCACAGATCATCGACAGACGCAAAGGGCCTGACCCCACGGGCGCCTACAATGCAGGCCGCATCCTTGTCGGTCAGCCCCTTGACCAGGCTCATGCCCAGCCGGACGGCAAAACGCCCCCCTTCCGTCGCCGGCCCTTCCAGCGTGCTGTCCCAGCGCGAGACATTGACGCAAACCGGCCGCACCTCGACCCCATGCTCACGCGCATCCCGCACCAATTGGGCCGGCGCATAAAACCCCATCGGCTGGGAATTGAGCAACGAGGCCAGGAACACATCGGGATGCCTGCATTTCATCCAGGATGACGAATAGGCAAGGATTGCGAAACTCGCCGCATGGCTCTCCGGGAATCCATACGACCCGAATCCCTCCAACTGCTGGTAGATCCGTTCGGCGAATTCGGGCGCATAGCCATTCGCCTTCATGCCTTCGACCAGCTTGGTCTGGAACCTGCCGATCGTGCCGGTATTCTTGAAGGTGGCCATCGCGCGCCGGAGTTGATCGGCCTCGCTGGCGGTGAAATCGGCGCAAACCATTGCCACCTGCATCGCCTGTTCCTGAAACAGGGGGATACCCAGGGTCTTTTTCAGCACCTTCTCCAGTTCCGGGGTTGGATAGTCTTCCTTCTCGATCCCTTCCCGCCGCCGCAGATAAGGATGGACCATATCCCCCTGGATCGGGCCGGGACGCACGATGGCAACCTCGATCACCAGATCATAGAATTCGCGCGGCTTCAGGCGCGGCAACATGGACATCTGCGCGCGGGATTCGATCTGGAACACCCCGATCGTATCCGCCTTGCGGATCATGTCGTACGTATCAGGGTCCTCGGCCGGAATCGTGGCAAGCGTGAAATGCTCCCCTTTACAGTCGGCCAGCAGATCGAGCCCCTTCTTCATGCAGGTCAGCATGCCCAATGCAAGGCAATCGACCTTCATGAATTTCAGAACATCGATATCGTCCTTGTCCCACTCGATGATCTGGCGGTCCTGCATCGCCGCCGGCTCAACCGGCACCAGCTCGTCCAGCCGGTCATGGGTCAGCACGAAACCACCCGGATGCTGCGACAGATGGCGCGGCACGCCGATCAGGCAGCATGCCAGATCCAGCGTCAGCCGGATGCGCCGGTCGGACAGGTCGATGCCGGTATCCCTGAACTGTTCAGGGTCCGCATTCTTCGACCAGCCCCAGATCTGACCCGACAGCGTGCGGATCAGATCCTCGGGCAGCCCCATGACCCGGCCGACATCGCGCAACGCCCCCTTGGCACGATAGCGGATCACCACGGCCGTCAGGGCCGCACGATCGCGGCCATAATGGCCGTAGACCCACTGGATCACCTGCTCGCGCCTGGCATGCTCGAAATCGACATCGATATCGGGCGGTTCGCCCCGTGCCTCGGAGACAAACCGCTCAAACAGCAAATTATTACGCGCTGGGTCGATGGCGGTGATACCCAGCACATAGCAGACCGCACTATTGGCCGCCGATCCCCGCCCCTGGCACAGAATGTCCTCGGAACGGGCATAACGGACGATGCTGTTCACGGTCAGGAAATAGGGCGCGTAGTTCATGCGCCCTATCAGGGCCAGCTCATGCTTCAGGCTTTGCCTGACCGTATCGGGAATGCCTTCGGGATAGAATTTTTGGGCCCCTTCCCACGTCAATTCCTCCAGCGCCTGCTGCGGCGTCTGGCCCGGCACCGACACCTCGTCGGGATATTGATAGGCAAGGTCATCGAGGCTGAATGTGCAGCGTTCCATGATCTCGATCGTACGGCCGATCGCCTCCGGATAGCGGGCGAACAGGCGCGCCATCTCATGAGGCGGCTTGGGATAACGGTCGGCATGGCGCTCGCGCGCGAAGCCGGCCTCATCGATGGTGGTATTATGCCGGATGCAGGTCACGACATCCTGCAGGATGCGCCGGTCGTGAGTATGGAACAGCACATCATTGGTCACCACGGTCGCCACCCGGGCCTGATGCGCCAGACCGGCCAGCTCATACAACCGCATCTGATCATTGGGCCGCCGCCGCAGCGTCAGCACCATATAGGCACGATCACGAAACGCTTCCTTCAGCATACGCAAACGCACCGCACACATCTCATCGGCCCCATCCGGGACCATGAGGACGATCAACCCCTCCCCCCATGCGACCAGATCTTCCCACAGCAGATGGCACCTGCCCTTCCCGGCCCGCGCCTTGCCGATGGTCAGCAGGCGGCACAGGCGACCATAGGCGGCCCGATCGATCGGATAGACCAGTACAGGCGAAAAATCGGCCAGATCCAGGCGACAGCCGACGACCAGCCGGACCCCGGCTTCCTTCGCCGCCACATGGGCCTGCACCATGCCCGCCAACGTATTCCGGTCGCAGAGCCCCAGGGCCTCGATCCCCAGCGCCTTCGCCCGCTGGAACAGGTCGGCCGGCGAGGACACCCCGCGCAGGAAGGAAAAATAGCTCGTCACCTGCAATTCGGCGTAACGGCTCATCCGAAGATCCCATGCAGGAACCAGCCCTGCGACCCGGTCTCGCCATGTTCCCCGTCACCGGCACGATAGATCCAGAACCGCTCTCCGGACGTATCCTCCACCCGGAAATAATCGCGCGCCGTGGTCAGTTCGGCATCCCCCTTCCACCATTCGCCAAACACCCGTTCCGGCCCGTCGGCACATTTCACCTTCCGCCGCACACCGCGCCAGATGAAGAAGACCGGCGGCTGGTCGGGCAGTTCGGCCATGGCCTGCACGGGCTCGGGCCGGGGCAGCAGGCGCGTCGGGCGCGGCCAGTGATCCGGCCAGTCCCGCGCGTCGTCCGGCGCCAGGGCAGGTACGCGGCAGAAGGAGCGTTCCGGAATATCGCTTTCGACCGGCGCGCAGCGATACAGCGCCTGCATGCCGACACGATTGGACAGAATGTCGATCAGGCCAGAAATGTCGGGCTCATCCGCCTCGCCCAGCAGCGACAGGGCCTGGCGCGCGCCCATCGTCTCGGCCCGCGAGGCCGCCAGCACCATGCGCTCGATCCCGAAACCAGGATCGATGGTCTCGATCTTCTCGCAGAGCAGCCGGATCAATCGCCTGGCGTCCCGCACCGGCTGGGCGGTAGCAACCCGGATCGCTTCGGCACGATCGTCCACCCGGTACAGCAGCAGGTCGAAACACCGGCCGCCCAGCCCACGTTCTTCCAGCAACTGGCAGAGCGGGGGTACCAGCGTGCCGATCATGCGGGCGATCGTTTCGGCGGCCCCGATCGGCTCGGCAAAATTCCGGCAGACCTCCACCGATTCAACGGGGCGCACAGGGACAATGGCCTCGGCCACACGCCCGAACGCCTGGTCCAGCCTGCGCGCAACATCCGGGCCGAACCGCAGGGCCAGCGGCGCGCGCGGCATGGCGGCAAGCGGACCGATGCGCGACACGCCCAGCGCATGCAGCCCATCGACAATGCCCTCGGGCAGGCGCAGGGCCGCGACAGGCAGATCCGCAATCGCGGCCACCACCCCGCCGGGCGGCACGACCAGCATCCGCGCCCGACCATAACGCGCCAGCGCATGGGCGGCCCCCAGCGTCTCGGCCACAACGGCCTTGGCGGTGATCCCGGTATCGCGCAGCCGCTGGACCATCGCTGCCAGCATGGCCTGCTCGCCACCATGCAGGTGATCGGCCCCACTGGTGTCCAGCACGATGCCATCCGGCGGGTCGGCAGCCACGATGGGGGCAATGCGGTGCTGAAACCACAAGGCCAGCTTTTCCAGCCCCGCACGGTCACCCTGCGGATCGGCATCCATGATGGTCAGGTCGGGATGGAGCGCCTGCGCCTTGGCCACCGGCGTGCCAGGACGCACTCCCGCCTTGCGGGCAGCAAGATCGACCGAGAGCACAACCCGCCGCCGCCCCTCGCGGCCAACCAGCGCCAGCGCCGCGTCAGGCGCGGGCGCGCCGGCGCCCAACCTCTTCCGGACCCGCTCCGTCGGCCAGAATGGCAGGTAGAGCGAGACGATCCGCGACAGGCGCGTCTTGGGCAAGCCTCCCTTCTCCATCGCAGGCCTCCACGTCAAAAACGGCTTCGTCCCCAGCCCGTGCCCGAATCAGCTCCAGCCTCCAGCGCGGCCGCCCCACACCCGGCACCGGCAGGCCAACCGATGACAGAACCGATACCCGCCAGCGTGTGACGCTGGCCGTCGGCTGGCCGAAATCGGCCGCCCCGGTCGGGCGCCGCCACCGCCGGATCGCGATGCCCAGCGTGCCCGATGTCTCGGCGGCCAGTTGCAGGCGGCGCGAGGCCGTCATCGACAGCCGCGTCACTTCGGCCACCACTGCCCCCAGGCCGCCATGCCGCAGCCCCTCTTCGAAACAGGCCAGCACATCGACCTCCGATCCGGCCTCGACATAGATGACCCGCCGCCCCGACAGCCCCACCTGCATCAGGGCCGGCGCGAAGACATCCTGGCGGCTGACGATCCACAGCACCCTGCCCCGCGTCCGGGCCGCGATCCCGGCCGAAAACTGGCCGGCGGCCGCAGCGTGCTGGGCGTCGCATCCACCGCCCGCCACCTCATGCAGCGCCCCCAGCGCCAACCCGCCGCCCGGCAGGCGGCTGTCGATCTCCGCCAGGCCGAACGGCAGGACCGCCCGCCTGCGCCCGGCCCGGCCTTCCAGGCGGCTGATCTGCTCCCGCAGCACCTCCAGCGCGGGACGGGGTTCGGGTGCGGGCATGCGGCAAGACAGTCCATCCATGCTATCCCGACCGGGGCTTCCCAACCGGCGGGCAGGCAATTATGTTCTCTATTTGTTCCATATCCGGGACAGGCGTCAACGATTTTCGAAACGGCCCACGACATTTGATCCGCATTTGATCCGCGCCGCGCCATGGCGGAAACTGTAGACATTCATCAGGGAACACCCTCATTTCCAGTGGGTTACGGGAGCAATCGTGGGCGACGGATATCTCGACAGGCTGAATGACGCGCAACGGGCCGCCGTAACGCACGGAGTCGCGCATGGCGCGGCATCTCCCGCTGCCCCCCTGCTGGTCATCGCCGGGGCCGGCTCGGGCAAGACCAACACGCTGGCCCACCGCGTCGCGCATCTGATCGTCAACGGCGCCGATCCCCGCCGCATCCTGCTGATGACCTTCTCGCGCCGGGCCAGTGCCGAGATGGCGCGGCGGGTGGAGCATATCTGCGCCCAGGTGCTGGGCGACAAGGCAGGCGCGATGGCCGACGCCCTGACCTGGACCGGCACGTTCCACGGCATCGGCGCGCGGCTCATCCGCAACCATGCCGAACAGCTCGGGATGGACCCGGCCTTTTCGATCCATGACCGCGAGGATTCCGCCGACCTGATGAACCTGGTCCGGCACGAACTGGGTTTTTCCAAGACCGAAAGCCGCTTCCCGACCAAGAATACCTGCCTGGCGATCTACTCCCGCGTGGTCAACGCCGAGCAACCGCTGGGCGACGTGCTGCTGAAACATTACCCATGGTGCGCAAGCTGGCAGGAACAGCTTAAAACCCTGTTCGGCGCCTACGTGGCGGCCAAGCAGGCCCAGAACGTGCTGGATTATGACGATCTGCTGCTGGTCTGGGCGCAGATGATGGGCGATCCGGTGCTGGCGGCCGAAATCGGCGGCACATGGGACCATGTGCTGGTCGACGAATACCAGGATACCAACCGCTTGCAGGCCACGATCCTGCTGGGCATGAAGCCCGATGGCACAGGCATGACCGTCGTCGGTGATGATGCCCAGAGCATCTATGCCTTCCGGGCCGCGACGGTGCGCAACATCCTCGACTTCCCATCCGCTTTTCCCACCCCGGCCACCGTCCTGACGCTCGACCGGAACTACCGCTCCAGCCAGCCGATCCTCGCCGCCGCCAACGCGGTGATCGGGCAGGCATCCGAACGTTTTGCCAAGAATCTCTGGACCGACCGGGAATCCGACGCCCTGCCCCGCCTGGTCTGCGTGAAGGACGATGCCGACCAGGCCCGCTATATCGTCGAACGCGTGCTGGAAGACCGGGAACAGGGTACGGTGCTGAAGCAGCAGGCGGTGCTGTTCCGGACCTCGCACCATAGCGGGTCGCTGGAAGTCGAACTGACACGGCGCAACATCCCGTTCGTGAAGTTCGGCGGCCTGAAATTCCTCGACAGCGCGCATGTCAAGGACATGCTGGCCATGCTCCGTTTCGCGGAAAATCCGCGCGACCGGATGGCCGGATTCCGGGTGATGCAATTGCTGCCGGCCGTCGGCCCGACTTCAGCCCGACGGGTGCTCGACGCCATGCAGGACGCAGTAGACCCAATCGCCGCCCTGATGCAGGCCAAGGCGCCGGCCCATGCGGGCGAAGGCTGGGCCGGTTTTGTGGAGACGATGCACGGCCTGAGCAACCGCTCCGTCGGCTGGCCGTCCGAAATCGGCCTGATCCGCCATTGGTACGAGCCGCATCTCGAACGGCTGCACGAAGACGCAACCACCCGCCTGGCCGACCTGCTGCAATTGGAGCAGATCGCGGGCGGCTACCCCTCCCGCGAGCGGTTCCTGACCGACCTGACGCTGGACCCGCCGGACGCAACCTCAGATCAGGCCGGCGTGCCGCTGCTCGATGAGGATTACCTGATTCTCTCCACCATCCATTCCGCCAAGGGGCAGGAATGGAAGAGCGTCTTCGTGCTCAACACCGTCGATGGCTGCATCCCTTCCGATCTCGGCACCGGCGAGACCGAGGAAATCGACGAGGAACGCCGCCTGCTCTATGTCGCCATGACGCGGGCAAAGGATTCCCTCGACCTGATCGTGCCGCTGCGCTTCCATGTTCGCGGGCAGCACGGGATGGGCGACCGCCATGTCTATGCCGCGCGAACCCGCTTCATCGACCGTGAGATGCTGCCGCTCTTCGAAACGCGCGCATGGCCGCTCGTCACGCCGGAGGACGAGAAGCGCCAGGACGCCGCAAAACATGTCCGCATCGACATGGCCGCGCGGCTGCGCGGCATGTGGGGATAGGCCGGCAGACGCGCCGCGCTCTATTTGCCCACCATCACGTCCGATGCCTTGATGACGGCATAGGCTTCGTCGCCCACGGCCAGGGCAAGATCGTCGATCGCTTCGTTGGTGATGGCCGAGGTGATCACGACACCTGCGCCGATATCGATCGTCACATGCCCGGTGGTCTGGCCTTTGGTCACAGCCGTGACCGTGCCCTTGATCTGGTTGCGCGCGCTCAGTTTCATGCCGTCTCCCTTTCACCCCCATCCGCGCCGCACAGATTATACGCCGCCAACAGGACCATAACCATCGGGATGGGCCAGACGCCAGCGATAGGCCGTCTCGACAATCTCGTCGAGCGTTACGAAACGCGGCGTCCAGCCGGTTTCCCGCCGCAGTCGCTCGGCCCCGGCGACCAGCCGGGCCGGGTCCCCCGGGCGACGGGGGGCCAGATGCCAGGGGACCACGCGTCCGGTCACACGCTCGACGCTGCGGATCACCTCCATGTTCGAATGACCGAACCCGGTGCCGACATTATAGACCACACTGCGATCCCGGATGGCGTCCAGCGCCGCCAGATGGGCATGGGCCAGGTCCGTGACATGGATATAGTCGCGGATGCAGGTTCCGTCCGGCGTCGGATAATCGTCGCCGAACAACTGCAGCGCGTCCCTGCGCCCCAGCGCCGCATCGATCACCAGCGGGATCAGATGTGTTTCGGGGCGATGGTCCTCACCGATCCGCCCATCCGGATCAGCCCCCGCAGCATTGAAATAGCGCAGGCATGCACTGCGCAATCCATGAATCCGGTCGGCCCAGAGCAGCGCCCGCTCGACCATGTGCTTGCTTTCGCCGTAGGGAGAGCCGGGAATGATCGGCGTCTCCTCGGTAATCAGCGCATCATCGGTCTGGCCGAACAGGGCGGCGGTCGAGGAGAAAACGAAGCGTTTCACGCCATGGCGGATACAGGCGTCGATCAAGGTAAAGCCCAGTCCCGCATTGGCTTCCATGTAGCGTAAAGGGTGCTGCATGCTTTCGCCAACCAGCGACAGCGCCGCGAAATGCAACACCCCATCCCACGGGCCGCTGGCCAGGATCGTATCGACCATGGCGCGGTCCGCCAGGTCCCCTTCGACAAATGTCACGTCATCGGGAACCGACTCCCGATGGCCGGTACGCAGATTGTCGAAGACCAGCACATCATGCCCCGCGTCCCGCAAGGCAGCGACGACATGGCTGCCCACATAACCCGCCCCACCGGTAACCAGAAAACGGGATCGATTTGTCATGTCCCAGCCTCGAACTGTCTCGCGGCCTGCAATCCGCGCGTGATTCTGGCCCCCGATGAGCCCTTTACAATCGCCTGATGATCCTCAAGTCCGGTTGTAAGTATCCTCGAAGCGGACGATATCATCCTCGCCCAGATAGGACCCGGTCTGGATCTCGATCAGCACCAGCGGAATCCTGCCCGGATTTTCCATCCGGTGGGTGCATTCCTGCGGCAGGTAGATGCTCTCGTTCTCATGGACAGTGATCTGCTCGGCATCGCGCGTCACCAATGCCACACCACTGACGACGACCCAATGTTCGGCGCGATGGTAATGCTTCTGCAGCGACAGCTTCTCGCCGGGCATCACGACAATGCGCTTCACCTGGAAGCGCGTGTCCTGGATCAGGCTCTCGTAGAATCCCCACGGGCGATAGCAGCGATTATGGGCTTCGGCTTCCTTCCGGCCCTGGGCCTGCAGGCGGGCGACGATCTTCTTGACATCCTGCGCCCGGCTCCGCTGCGTGACCAGAACGGCATCCCGGGTCGCGACCACGACGACGTCGTCCACGCCCACAACGGCGGTCAGGATCTCGTCCGAACGAACATAGCTGCCATGGACCGATTCCAGGCAGACGTGACCCTGCGTCACATTGCCGTCGGCATCTTTCTCACCGATATCCCACAGCGCGTCCCAGCTGCCGATGTCGGTCCACCCGAAATCGCCGGCAATGACCGCGGCCTGGTCGGTATGCTCCATGACGGCATAATCGAAGGATATATCCGGCGTCGAAAGGAAAGAGGCAGGATCGAGACGCTGGAAGATCAGATCACTGGTGCGGCGCTCCACAGCCTGCCGGACCGGCGCCAGCACCACCGGGGCATGGGTTTCCATTTCCTTGAGCAGCGTGCGGGCGGTAAAGACAAACATGCCCGAATTCCACATATATTTGCCCGACGCCACCAGTTCGGCGGCGGTTGCCGCATCCGGTTTCTCGATGAAGCCGGCAACCATGCTGGCCTCAGGCAGTCGCGACAGCGGCTTGCCGGCCTCGATATAGCCATACCCGGTTTCCGGCCGCGTCGGCTGCATGCCAAAGACAACAATATGGCCGCGCTGCGCGGCGGCGGCGGCGGCGGGCAGAAGCTGTTCAAGCGTTTCCGGCCGGGTGATGACAGCGTCGGCGGCCATGATCCATAGCACGGCATCCGGGTCGCTTTCGGCAGCCAGCAGGGCGGCCGCGGCGATGGCGGGCGCGGAGTTGCGGCCTGCGGGCTCCAGCACGATTCGCGCATTCTCGATCCCGGCCTCGCACAGTTGCTCGGCGATCAGGAAGCGATGGTCGTTGTTGCAGATCACGATCGGCGCGTCGAACATCGCGCCAATCCCGCGTCGGGCCGTTTCCTGCAGCATCGTCCGGGATCCGACCAGCGACCAGAGCTGCTTCGGGTAGCTGGCCCGCGACAGCGGCCACAACCGGCTGCCTGTTCCACCGGACAGAATGACCGGCACGATCCTGGTCGTGCTGGCAGCCTTGGTGCCAATCATCGGAAGAGTGGTGTCAGACATGGCATGGTCCTTCTGCTCTACTTGCCTGCAAAATCATGTCGCCCCCGGCCCCTCTCGCCGCATGGCTCCGGCTCCTGCCGCCGCAGCACCTCCCGGCAAACTGGCTATGCCGCCCGGACAGACCACGACGAAATCGTATGAATAGCAGGTAACACATGCCATGCCGAGTGTCAGCCAAAGACAATGACATACCGTTCAATAACTTTGTTTCGTCTCTATTATAATAACTTCGCCGTTACGGATTCATCCGACCATACGCCTCGCCCGTGCATGGCAGCCTGCCTCCGCCATCATCCTACGGTCTCCTCACTGGCCTCAAAAAAAGCCCCGACGGAAGGCCTCAGGACAGACTGGACCGCCCCCACATCCCGACCGGGCGGCCCCTGAATAGCCTCATCCCGCTTCAAGCCGTACTCATAAGCCAGGATACGCCGCCTCTTCGCGCCGAATCCCCATGTGACCAGCGCATGCACACGCTTGTAACGCTGATGGAGGTGATGGCGCAGCCACGTGGCACGTTTCAGCCTGCGCCAATATCGCGCCGTTTTCGGGAAAGCCCGCGCGACCTCGCCATACACCGCCGAGGTTTCGGCATTCCAGGGCGGAAACGTGCCCTCCCACGGCTTGGGTCGTGCCATGTAATGAACGATCCGCGGCCTGATCATGGAAGATACACGGATATTGTTCATAAAGACCGGAAAATTCCACGACAGCGACATGGAAAGGCAATGCGGCAGGCCGACGAGGTTCAGAACATCCTGGTCGGGAAAACGAGACACCGCCGGCTGGCTGGAAAAAATCCTCCATGCCTCCGCTCCGATGCGCGCCCAACCCCAACGCTCGGCATAGATCACGCCGGAATTGAAATACCGGCATGCATCGGCCGATGACAGGCCGAGCGATGCAAGATGCGCCGCAATGGTGCGGCTCTGCCGATCCGTGTCGTCCCGCGCAAATGTCATCGGATCGGGAGCGCCGTAGAACATTCCGTACGGAACGGGCTTCAGCAACAGATCATCCAGCGGACCGCAGATCTGGGTATCACCATCCACGTAGAGAAAATAATCATATTGTCGCGGAAGAAGCTCCGACAGAAACAGACGCGCCAGCATGGCCGGGGCGCCCCGAATATCGGCCTCGCTTCGGCTCATGAACACGATATCGGCGCGTGCGCAAGCCTCGGCGAATATTGCTTCGGCTACAGAGTCAATTCCAAACGCGACAATGACAATATCCGCCAGATCACGCCGCGTGAACCGGCGCGCCTGCAGCGCACTGACGAAACTCGGGAACAGATAGGACATATCTGTCGTGTAGCAGACACAGCTCTTCGCCACACGCTCGGCCTTCTTTTCGATTCGCATGGATTCTTCAGTTCCCATGGGCTCTGACTCCTGAAGGAGATCACCGAAGGCATTTTCTGAAACAATAACATGACGACACGCGCCACGCCGGCCAACCCAATGACAATACGCTTTGGCAACACTCAGGATAAAACAAGAACCGCTCAACGAACCCGACTTCTGGGCGATCTCGTTCCTTCGACGTCCATGACCGCGATTTCTGTCCGGGCTCCGATAAATCTTCAGTGAAAGGAGTCCTGCGAGACGGACTCGACGACGATCTGATTAACAGGAAACGTCACCGGCTTACGAAAGATGCCGACACTCTTTCCTTTTATCGCGGACAAGGCCCGATGGCCACGATCGAAGACCAGTTGCTCGATACCATCAGGCCGACCAGACATGGACCAGAACATGAAAAGGGAACCTGTGTATGCAACCGCACCACCGATGCCGCAGGCGGTCAGGTCAACAGCGGCATGCTCAAACGTATCGACAGGCGGCAGCAGCCATTTCAGCATTTCAACCGCAAGCACCATGAACAGGGACGCCCCGACGCTGAATTTCCACTCCAGAATCTGCCGCCAGACGCCAAGGCCGATCAGGCCACGCACCAGGAAGAGACCGAATATGTCCGCGGCGAGTTCCGACACGAAACGCGCAGCGATAACGCCCGAGAACCCCGCCCACAGGACGCCGATGATTACCAGAGGAAATTTGACGCCGAATTCGAGAAGATTGCGCATCAGGACGGTCTTTGTCCGACCGAACGCCATCAGCAGCGGCAGAGTGGCGAGGGTGAACACGGCGGGCGTCAGGCTCAGGGCCAGCCAGCGGACCATCGGAGCCGCCCCCGACCAGGCCGGGCCAACGACGACACGGACCGTACTGTCCGCGACCAGACTCTCGCCAATCAGCAGCGGCAACCCGATCGTCGCCATGGCAGCCGACGCCTTCTGGTAGCTGGCCGCCAGTCGCTCCTTATCATCCCCTAGATGAGAGAACGCCGCCAACAGGGGGCGCGCCATCGGACCGAACAGCGCGAAGAAGGGGATGTTCGTGATGTCGCCTGCGGTCGCGAACAGGCCGAGAGAGGTCCGGCTCACCACCTTGCCCAACAGCAGGCGTTCAAACTGCCAGTTGAGCGCGCTGACGATCTGCGCCATCGTCATCCACCCGGCGAAGTCTATAAAGACATGCCTCTCGCGCAGGCTCAGCCGCGGGCGGTATGGCGCAAAACAGTATGACTGCATCATAATGGCGCCGGAATACATCACTGTATTGAGCGCAATGGCCCAATAGCTGTGCGTAAGGAGCGCAATCACCGTCCCGAGGACGAAGCTGATGCCTTTACCGGAGAGCTCGATGGCAAAGTCGCGCCAGAAACTGAGCTGCTTCTGGAACGCGGCCATGCGTGGGCTCACGAGGCCGCGCATGAAGGGACTCAGTCCAAGAACGCATATAAGCGGGAGCAGGCGTGCATCATTGTAGAAATGCGCGGCAGGCAGCGCACTGGCCATAAGGATGGCCATAAGGACGGCACCGCGGATCAGACCGATCGTAAAGGCCGTATCGTAATGCACGCGCTCGATGACCGGCAGACGCAGCAAGGCCTGATTGATCGGCAGATCCAGAACCGATTCCATCAAGGCGCACAAGCTTGCGGCGATCGCCACCAGCCCGAAATCGGCCGGCAGCAGGATGCGCGTCAGAACCAGCATGCTTGCGAGATCAATGAACCGCGTCACCAATCGGGCGACGACCATCAGCGCCGCGCCGGTCGCCGCGCGCGCACCGATATTGGCCGGCTTCGCTATCTCAGACATGCATCCCCCTGCTGTCCGCTCGCAGAACGGGGGCTGACGGCTGCGTCATGTTCCGAAACAAGGACGCCACGAGACGCTCCCTGCCCTGCGCGACGCCTGACGATGATTTCTTCGTAGACACTCATATAGTCCGGTACCAACCGCTTGACATCGAAGATCTCGGCGCCCCGACGCGCGGCTTGTCTCATCGCCGCCCGCCGGTCGGGATCGCGCATGATTTCGCCAAGTGCCTGCGCGAGAATACCAGGCTGCCCCGGTGGAACCAGGCGCCCAGCAGCTCCGAACTCCAGCATCTCGGACGTTCCACCGACCGATGTCGCAACGATGGCGCAACCGGCGGCACGGGCCTCGCCAATCGTCAGGCTACCGGGATCAGCATAGGACGCGAGGACAAAAATATCGGCCTGACTATAGAGCAGCTGGGGAGTATCCACATAACCCAGGAAGATGACCCGTTCCGACAGGCCGCACGCCACGACCCGCGCTTCCAGGTCCGCCCGATCGGGGCCTTCCCCGGCGATATAGACGGTCCACTCGGGCATTGACGGCAGAAGATGCGCCGCAGCTTCAATAACGTCGGCAACCCCCTTGCGCGCATGAAGACCGCAGATCAGCGTGATGTTGGGATGACGCAATGTCGGCACGATCCCGGCTTCGCCTTCCACGGATACCGCATCATGCCTGGCGGACCCGACCGGCGCATTCCACACCACGCGCGTCCGCTCCGGCGGAAACCCGCGTTTGACAAGCGCCTGCCGCTCGGCCTCGCTGACGGCGACAATTCTGCCCCCCATGCGCATCAGAACCGAATGCCGGTCGAAGGAATTGTGAACCGTCGTCACCAACGGAACGGAAGCGAGACGAGACGCGATGGCGCCGATCAGGGCACCACCCATCATATGGGCATGGATGATGTCCGCCCGAATGGTGCGGCACAGCCGCGTCAACGCCACCGCACTGCGCAACATCGCGAGAGGCTTCTTCTGGTCCTGCGGCAGCATCACGTGGTGAACGCCTTCGCGCTCCAGCAGCCCGACAAATGTGCCGCCCCCGCTGCAGAAATAGACGCTATGCCCGGCTCGGGCCTGCTCGCACGCCAGATCAACGGCAACATGCACGTTGCCATTGGCGCGGCCGCAATGCTTCGACAGATGAATGATCGTTTTACGGTATTCATAAAAAGCATTCATAACACTTCATCTTTCATACCGTGACGCTGCGACTCACTCGAGCAATCCGCCATGATATTCCCCGCATCCCGCACCATCCTGACCCTGTCCGTCGTGCCGGACGGCTGACAAGAGCGCGCAGCCATGGCTTCGTCGACGATTTCCATGAAACGTCGACGGAATTCCTCCTCCGAAAAACGCATGGCGTTGGCGCGACACGTTTCGGAATGGATACGATGGCGATTCTCCTCGAACGTCCGCACGGCCGCGACAATCGCCTCCGCCGTCTGTTCGGGAAACAGCAGACCGGTGGGATCAGTTTCATCTGCACCGATCACGATATCGCAGGCTCCTCCCACGCCGTAGGCGATGACTGGCGTGCCACAGGCCTGCGCCTCGGCCATAACGATGCCGAAATCCTCGGCTGCGGCAAAGACGAAAGCACGTGCCTGTCCCATCAGCGCGATAAGCTCGTCGATCCGCACGGGTTTGCGGATCTCGATATTCGCGCAACCCGCGGCAGCAGCCCTGATCGCCGCATCGCCCTCACCTTCCCCAACGATGACGAGCCTGCGGTCGGGCATCCTGCTGAACGCCTCGGCGATCAGGTCGATCCGCTTGTAAGGAACGAAGCGTGAGACGACGAGATAGAAATCCTGCCTTTCGGACGAAAGACGAAATTTCTCTACGGCAACAGGCGGATTGAGAACCAGAGCCTCCCGGCGCCAGGTCTTCTGCACGCGCCGGGCGATATAGCGCGAATTGGCAACAAACAGATCCACCCCGGAGGCCGAACGCGCATCCCAGTTCCGAAGCCGATGGAGAAGCCACCGCGTGTAAAGACCCATCGCACCCCACCGCAGCCCACGTTCCTCGAGATAGCGCGCCTGAAGGTCCCAGGCATAGCGCATCGGACTATGGACATAGCTGATATGAAGCTGGTCCGGCCCTGTAATGATGCCTTTCGCAACCGCATGATGGCTGGAAATCACGAGGTCGTAGCCGGTCAGGTCGAATTGCTCGACAGCCAGCGGCATCAGACCGAGAAACTTTCGGAAATGGCGTTTTGCAAAAGGAAGTTTCTGGATAAAGGAGGTCCGGACAACATGCCCCTTCAGAAAACCCCTCTGCTTCTCCGGCATAAAATCCGCGACCACGAAGACATCCGCCGAAGGATAGCAGAGCAGGACCTGCTCCAGAACACGTTCCGACCCGGCATACTTCTCCAGCCACTCATGGATGACGGCAATCCTGGGGGGCTGCTCCTTCGCTCCGCTCCCTCCCTGCGCCGGTACGACATGCGAATTGCGCATCATCTGGACGGCTCCATGCTGGAGGGACGGCGAACAGGGGTGGGAACGGCGTGCAGGGCGGCAGCGATAATGCCGGCCATCGCGGCACTGGCCTGCGCCCAATTGTAGCGCAGCAGACGCACCGCCCCGGCTTCGCGAAGCCGGCCGGCCAGTCCATCCTCGTCGAGGACACGCATGACCTGACGCACGAAGGCATCCTGGGAGAACGGATCTGCGAACAGCGCAGCCTCGCCGCAGACTTCCCGCAGGACCGGAATATCGCTCGCGACGACCGGACAGGCACAGGCCATCGCCTCCACCGCGGGCAACCCGAACCCCTCGTAGCGCGAAGGAAACACAAAGCAGGCGGCATGCTCGTACAGCGCGCGCAGGGCGCCGTCGGATACCCGGCCCAGATAGCGGGCGACCCGTGGCATATCCTCACCGCCCTGCTGCTGGAAGATCCCGTCCCGTCGTGCCCCCACAATGGCAAGCACCAGGCCGCGTGCCGCCAGCGCCTCGCCGAGCTTCGCGAGAACACGCAGATTCTTGTGCGCAACAAGATTGCCGACCACGAGCACATAGCGCCCGGGCGACAGATCATTCGCGGCCAGAACCGTGGCATCGGCCGGAACGGCCCGGACATGGTCCCCGCCCTCCGGAATGACGGAAATCTGCTCCGCCCGCGCACCCAGATGGTGCATGATCTCGCCCCGGGCGAATTCCGACACCGTGACGATCCTCACCCCCCTCGCGACCAGCCCGGCCTGCATCACGCGGTAAATTGTCCGGAAACGCGCGGAATAGGCCTCCGGCACGCTTGCCCAGCCGCAATCATGGATCACGACGATCTGCCGGCGCGCCAGAAGCGGGGCGGTATTGCCGAGATTGACCAGAAGACCGCCGGACGTCGCCCACGGGAGCATGGCCTGCTCCCACAGATGCCCTCCCCCGGCGCCGAATTTCCTGATCCGGACATTCCCGAAACGGCTCGCCCCCCGATCCCCTCCCTCCTTGCCGGCAGGCGGGACGACGATTTCCGAAATCACCCCCTGCCGCACAAGCCCGGCGGAAATTTCGGTCGCGAAACGCTGAACGCCGCTCAGCGTCTGCTTCAGGAAACGGCCGTTCAGATAAACGGGGAACTCCCGCGCCTCATGCATTGTCATAGCCGTGCAGATCCTGCGCCAGATAGGCATGCATGCCGCTGTCCCGCCCGAGGTCGTTCATGTCCGCCTGGGTCAGAATCCCACCCAGCACGCGCACGCCGCACGCGTGGAGCCGCCGCATGGTCGTCAGCACGGCATCCATCTCGGTCCGCTGCCACCGCACGGCGATGACCGCGCCATCCACCAATCGTCCGGCAGATGCGGCATCCGGAATGACCAGGGCGGGCGGCATATCGATCAGGATCAGATCGTAGAGCGTCCGCGCTTCCGCGATGATCGCCGCAAGCTGCTTCAGATCGAGCAGATACCGCCCACTCCCGTTGGAGCGCGCGCCCCGCAGCGTGATCAGGTCGACATTCTGCATGATGTCCCGCGTAAGCCCCGGCAGGCGGGACGCACCCGGGCCTTCACCCTGGGGAGGGCGGAAGGTGGGACGGATCGACAGGCCGACCTGGTTGCGGCGGATATCCGCATCAATGATAAGCGCCCGCGCCTGGCTGCGCGCCGTGCTCGCGGCGAGGGCGACGGAAAGGAACGTCTTGCCCTCTCCCGGCAGGGCGGACGTCACCAGCACGACCTGCGCGCGAAACCGCTCGTCGCCATGACGCAGCATGTTGCAGATATGATCGACCGAAAGCGTATAGGACGATGTCCGGTATTCCAGCAGAGGCCGGCGCTCACGCCCCGCGAAGGGAACAACACCGAGCGGAAACAATGTCGTCCTCTGTTCAAGCTGCTCCAGCGTGCGCACGCCGGGCCTCAGCCGTTCGAGCAGGATTGTACCGAAGCAGCCCACCGCGAGCGAAAGGAGGCCGGCCGCGCCAATCAATTGTCCCCGATGCGGACCCGACGGCGCGAGAGGCGCCTGCGCGTACGAGATGAGTACGGCATCCGGCTCCTGCATCGCCGCCTGGGCGGATGTCTGCTCAAACCGGGTCAGGTAATCGCGATAGACCGCCTGCGCCGCCTCCGCCTCACTGACGAGCTGACGCAGTTGCACCTCGGCCACGTTCTCACCCGCGACAGCGCCCTTGAGATCACGCACCCGCGCCTCCAGCGTCGCGACCTCCGCGCGTGTCGCATCGAGCTGCGCGCGCAGGCTGCCGGCAATATGGCTCTCCTCCGCTCCAAGCTGGGCACGAAGCCCCGCGATCGCAGAATTAAGCTGGCGTAGACGCGGGCTTTCCGACATGTCCGTCGTCTGCAGATCAGCCCGCTGCTTTTCCAGCTGCGCCAGTTCGCCCGAAATCTGCTGGACGAGCGGAGACGCCACCACGGCGGGCAACGCCCCCAGCGATCCGCCGCGCCGCGCTGCCTGCACCTGGTCATAGATGCTCTGCTGCTCGGCGAGCTTGTTGGAAGCTTCCGTCAGCGCGATGTCGACGCGG
This sequence comes from Gluconacetobacter asukensis, assembly GCF_014174375.1. Taxonomy (GTDB): domain Bacteria; phylum Pseudomonadota; class Alphaproteobacteria; order Acetobacterales; family Acetobacteraceae; genus Gluconacetobacter; species Gluconacetobacter asukensis. The sequence continues at coordinate 147,378 of NZ_JABEQE010000007.1, read as the reverse complement.
CTCATTCGGCGTCCCGTCAGCGTCGTCTGATCCCCATCGCGGGAAACTTCCTGACTCAGGACCAGGCCATGCGCCCGGCGAAACTCTTCGACGCGCCCTTCCGCCTCGGCCACACGCGACTGAAGCGCGCCGATCTGCTCGTTCAGCCACTCATGGGCATGGGCAACAGTCGTGATCTTGAGATCACGCATGAAGTCCAGATAGGTGGCGGCGTACGCATTCGCGATCCTCGCACTCAACGCCGCATCGTTCGTCTTGGCGCTGACCGCGATCGTGTACGAGCGGCCGTCATTCCCGACCGTCACATGCCGCAGCAGCCAGTCAATCGCAACCTGACGCTGCTCGGTGCGCGAGAGCGGCTTGGGGGGCGCGGGATCGAGGCCCAACCGGTGACGGACAACATCCATCACCCCCCACGGCCCGGGTGACGGCGCAGACGGATAGATGATCTTCTGAAGCTCAGGCCGATGGACGAGATCGATACGGTCGACCACCTTTCCAGCCATGTCCCTCGACAGGAGAATGTCGGTCTGAGTGTGAATCATGAGCGTGTCGCCGCTGACGGCGCCGCCATGAGCCTGAAGATCGGTGAACTCCGTCTTTCCCGTATCGACAAGGAGCGAGGACTGGGTTTCGTAATAGCGCGGGATGGAGAGGATCACGCCCGCCATGGGAATGAACAGCCCGGCTGTAATCAGCAGGACAGTCCATTTCCGACGCCGAACGATGACCAGCGCATTTCCCAGCGGCACATGCTCCGCCGCCGTTGCCGCAAGCGGCACGGGCGGCGGACCGACGAATGATTCGTCGCGGACGGACAGCATTGTCATGGCGGGGCCTATTGCGCACCGTCGTGCCGCAGCACGGCGGGAATCGTTTTCAGGAGAATCACGACGTCCTTCCAGAACGTCCAGTGGCGGACATAGGCACTATCCAGCGCCACACGCCGTGCGTAGCTGGTATTGCTGCGCCCGCTGACCTGCCAGAGTCCCGTCAGGCCCGGTCGGGTCGCATAATAATAGGTGATATTGTCGCCATAGCGCTCGACCTCGGCCTGGATGATCGGGCGCGGCCCGACCAGGCTCATGTCACCGCGCAGGATGTTCAGCAACTGCGGAAGCTCGTCCAGACTTGTGGCGCGCAGAAAGCGGCCCAGGGGCGTGATGCGTGGATCACGACGCAGCTTCTGGGTCTCTACCCACTCCCTGCGTGCGGCCTCGTCCCGCTCCAGAAGATCCTTCAGGACCTGGTCCGCGTTGGAAACCATGCTTCTGAACTTGAGGCAGCGGAAGCTTCGCCCGTTCTCCCCGATCCGGCTATGACCGAACAGGGCCGCTCCGCCGTCACGACGAACCAGCACGGCGATCACCAGCATGACAGGCAACGCGAAGAACAGCATCGTCCCCGCGACCACGACATCCATCATGCGTTTGCGCGGATCGCGGATCGGCGCGGCGTTTTCGGGCCTGGCGACTTGCCCGCCGATAAGCCCGACATAGGGGACAACAACCGTCGCATCATCCGCGACAAAGGCGGTCCCCATGAATTTTTCTTGTTGCAGACCAGACATACTAGCACCTCGTCATCTGCGAAGAATGAAGCTGACAGGCAAGTTGAACCGGCATGATCCCGATCAGATTGCTACCTCCCTGATATGATCGGAACGTTGCCTGTGCAGACGAGCACGGCGCAATAATAAAAGCAGCCCATAATGTGTTTTTAATCATTGACGAAAGTAATTATTATCCAGATCCACCGTTATTTACATGTGAAAATATGGATTCCCCATTGAAATTCTTATATTTCTTCGTCAAATCAGCTTCGCCGTCTTTTCAGGTTGCATAAATTACCGATCACATAATTGCGAGCGTTTCGTTCTAGACACAAAGAATCGTCGTCAAGCGGAGAAAGCGATTTAACGCATAAATTTGCCATTTTTAACGTAATATTTCGTTACTCCGTGGAACGATAGATCTTGGTACTTCTTATGTTGCCGCGCGTTTATTTCTTGCGGTGTCTTCCTCTCCCGTCCGGTGTTGTTCTTCGTGCTGGGCAGCGAACGGATGCGCACAGCAATAAAGCGTCGTGATTCTTTTCCTCGGTCAAGGAGTGTGGCCTCACGCAGGACTGATCGTGAAACGACGCACGAAGCAGGAACAACGCTAAAACAGGGGAGAAAGCGATGCGGGGCGACAAGCTTGAAAAGACGGCGGAAGTTCATGCCGGACTGTCGATGTCGGCATCCCCGGGACTGCGCCGGGCCGATCCGGCGGATGTCCTTCTAACGCCATTGTTATTTGACGGGGACAGAACGCACCGGCGCATATATTCAGACAATCGAACAGTTGGAAGGTCGTTCTCTTCTCCACGATCTCAATGCCACTCTCGACCGATCCGGAGACGCTCCGGAGCACGGAACGTATGCGTTTGTCCTGACTCCGGAGCACAGCCTCATTCTGATCCTCGCGCACAAGAAGGAAGCCGGAACGACGACCGTTCGTTTTTCGTATCCGATCGGGATACGAGTTGGCGACACACGCTGCCCATCACGAGCGGGGAGTTAGCGTGACGTGCCGGGGCCGGGGGCAAACATCCTAAATATTCGACTGATCGGGCAGATGGTCGCCACGACCGCGACGGGAAAGAACGTCCTTCCCGCGGGCGCCCGAAGAACACGCGGATTGCTGGCCATTCTCGCCCTGTCCAACCGCAAGCCCGTCATGCGGCAACGCCTGACCGAACTTCTGTGGAGCAAACGTCCGACCGATCTCGCACGTGCCTCCCTGCGGCAGGAGATCCATCGCCTGCTCGACGTGCTTCAGCCTTTCGGCACCGAGATTATCGACATCGGGCGCCATACATTGACGCTCAAGCCAGACCTGACATCGGTGGATATCGAAGAAATCTACGCCGGCTGCCTGGATGCGCTGGACCACACAGTCGAACCGGAGGAAATTTTGTTTCTGGACCTGAACGGTATCGACCCGGCCTTCGACCTCTGGCTTCAGACCCAGCGCGCACGGTTTTCTCGTCACGTCCAGCGCCTCATGAAATCCGAACAGGCGCCCCCGAACGATCCAGGCAGCAGCCTCCCCCCCATATCATCATTCAGCTGGAAAGGTCCCCCGCCCATCGAAAGCGCTCCCGACACCTCCCCCCCGAACACACGGACGGGCCAGTTCCATCCCCCACCAAATTCCCCGCTGCCTTCCAGCCATTTCCCCTGGAAGGAGGCGGCGCCGGCACTCGAAACCTTGCGTCGCCTGTCCGATCCACCCGAGAGCGGCTCACACCCGCAGAAAGCGGAAGGCGAACCTGCGCCCCCCGTCCCGTCGCCCACAGTACGCTCCCTCAGCCTTGCCCTGATACCGATTGAAACGAAAGAGCCGTCTTTGACGGCGCTGGCGGACGAACTCGGGAGCCAGCTCAACGTGCTGTTCGTCGGGTCCGATGCCTTTACGCTTGTTATCCCGGGCCCCTCTCCCGAGGGCACGCATGCAGCGCCTGACTGGATCGAGAACCTTCGAAGCAAGAACGTTGATTTTCTGTGCACGGGTATCCTGCATTCCGGTGCCGAAGGCCCGCAGGAATATTCCGTTCTGCTGCTGCGGCTGATCGACGTGCAGAACGGCGGCGAGATGATCTGGACAGTGCGCGCCGCCTTGCCATCGGATGCCAGGCAGAATCCCGGCCTCGCCGTGCCCCTGCTCGCCCGGGCGGTATTGTCGGCGCAATGGGCTATCATCCTCCGCCATGCCAGGACCCTCCTCAAGCGCAGTATTCAGACCCTGGCCCCGGATCAACTGGCAGCCCGGGCGCTGGTCACGCTGCTGCAAGCCAACCAGCACGCATTGCACGAAGCTGAAACCCTTCTCAAATTCGCGGAATGGCTGGGTCCGACCCTGCCGCTCGTCGCTATTGCGCGCGCCGTAATGGAGATGACACGCGCCGGCGCGTTTCTCCAGGGCGACTACCCGGCGGGGGTGGCGCGTGCCCTGGCAGCCGCGCAGCATGCGGCCACTCTTTCGCAGCACAATATCAGCCGCAATTTCCTGCTCGCTTTCGTCTATTGTCATATTCCCGGCTACGCGGATACGGCCGACGCGCTTCTATCCGCGTTCAGGATCACCAACGAAGGCCCCGATCAGGCCTGGTTCGCCCCATACCGGACACTCCAGGCCCTGCTGGCCTTGGTAAACGGCCAGCAGGAAGCGGCCCGCGAGCTTCTGAGCCATTATCGCATATCAGGAAATGCCCAACCGCTCAGCGTGGCGATGGACCCCTGCGCGGCGCTCTATCTGTTTCTGGTCGATCTGCCCAAGGAAGCCAGCAAGATCGGACGGATGGTCGCTGCCCTCTATCCACAGCTTCCATCGGCCCTCGTGTATCATCTCGTGGCACTCACCACCGAGGAGAATAGCACCGAACGCGCCGACATCCTGGCCCGGCTTTCCGCACTCGACCCCACCCTCACGATCCGGCGTGTCATGGCGGCCCATCCCTACCTGCCCGCCGGAGCCCGCGCGAAACTCGCAGCCGCGCTGCGCCTGACAGGCCTTCCGGAATGACAAGGGACCGCTCGCAAGACCGGCCTGCCGGCGAGCGGCTCGCCTAGTTTCATGTCCTGCATGGTATTCCCTGTCGAGACGTCGCACGACGGGGAGCCGGCCGCCACAAAGCCCAGGACATCCGCGCCCGATCGTCGGCGGCCCAGGCTCCGTCAGCGGCCTGAAAAGAGGTATCTTCGATCCGCTGTCATTTCCTCCGTGAAATCCTGATCCAGCGGCCGATCAGCAGGGCGATCGGGAAACTGAGCGCAATATAGGCGCCAATGGCGGCAAGAATTGTCTGGATCATGCTTGTGCGCGGCCATCCCGGAGATAAGCGTGTCAAAGAAAATCGTATATCATAAGGTTGCTGCCCGCTCCGGCGTCATCCGTCCGCGCACGAGATCGAAGAAAGCAAGCATATTTCCCACGAGGCGACCACGTCTGTCTATATAGGGTTCGGGACGCAGAGCCTTCGCGATGTTCGAGAGCAGATTGCGGATAATATGCTCCCAGGCGCGGGTGCGGGGATACCCCTCCCCCTTAGCCGCGATATAAAGCGGATTGGCAACCTGCGAATATCCCAGCTTAATCCCGGAACTGCGACCGCGCTTTACGCCCAGATGAACACCTTGCGCGCCTGGCAGAAGCAATATCTCACCGTAGGCGGCAAGCCGACGCGACAGATCCACATCTTCCTGCCATCCATAGAGCGGCAGACGCTCGTCGAACGAAAGGCCGAAAGCCCGCATGGGCGCCAGACGAAGCGCCATGTTACAGCCATATCCGGTAAAGACAGACTCGGGCGCCCCCGGGCCGTTCCTTTGCGCGCATGCCGCCAGAATGGCCCGGCCCTCGGCGACACCAAGGCCCGGTCCCTTGATCCCATCGGCGAGAACGGCCCCGGTCACGACGACCGTACGATCGTTCGCTTCCATATGCGTCTCGACCGCCTCGAGATAATGCGCATCTGCAAGGAAATCGTCATCGAAGAACATCACGATTTCAGCATCGGGAACAGCGGCAATGATTGCATTGCGCTGTCGCGTCAGTCCGCGCGGGCCGGTCATCAGGCGCACCCCGGGAAACGCCTCCGCGGCACCCAGAATATCCTCTTCCGACGGCGCGCAGACCACCACTTCATCGGGCTGGCGGGTCTGGTATTTGAGATCATGAAGGGTTTCGGCAAGGACGGATGCCCGGCCGGCCGTGGCAATACCGATGACAATCTTCATCGCTTCTCCCTCCCGTAACGTCATGGTGCCTTCCTGCTCTGATAAACGCGGATGTAATCAACTTCCATTATTGCCGGGCTAGGCGCCTTGTCGATCGGCCAGCCGCCACCCAGCCCCAGATCGACGAGCACATCGAGCCCCCCAAGCGGGCGCGACGGCGCAGGCGTACGCCAGATCTCACGACGGTCGAAATAAAAAATAACCCATTGCGGCGTCACTTCCGCGCCGTAAGTGTGGAATGCCTGCGAAAGGCTCCCACTCGGCACGGGCTGGATATGCATCTGCGAATGGTTTTCATGGCTGTTCTTCGGATTCCATTCCGTGACAGTCGTATTATAGGCCGCGGGAAAACGACCGTAATGCTCGATGATATCGACTTCCAGAGAATGTTTTCCAGACCCCGCCGGCGTCAGCTCATCAAGCCAGAAGGCGGGCCACACCCCATCCCCGGCGGGCAGACGTGCCCGCATCTCGAAATAGCCATAAGGCGCGGTAAAGCCGCGACCGTAACCAGGCGAGGATGACAGAAGACCCGACTGCCATTTGCCGTCCGCCGCTTTCCGCATCTCGATCCGAAGGATTCCGTCTCGAACGCTGAACGGTAAACCCGGTTCCTTGTCGCGGAAGCCGGCATCACCGAAATCGCCCCCCCATGGCGTATGCGCGCTCCAGACCGTGTCGGGACCGTGCGGCGAGACGCTGAGACGGTCAAATTCCTCGTCAAAGATCAAAGTGCGGCCCTTGAGGTCGATCATATCACCTGGAGAAGCCCCGAACGAGGCCCCCCAGAGACCAGCCCAGCCGATACCCAACATGACAAAACCGCCCGCCATGGCGGGGACGATACGCTGCCGCAGTCTTTCGACGATCGCTGAAATGGACCTGGTCATGGTGCCTCCTTGGACAAAGCCGGTTCCTTGCGAGGCAACGTCGCCGCCGATCAGAGGTTGTCCCCCGTCCCGCTTCCGGGAGGCAGATACATGCCTAAAAAGAAACTTGATCTGCGTTCGGACGTAGATGATGATTAATACATCCAACGCATTCCGTCCATCTTTTCGATCCCGGTACGCTCGGGCGTCCAACACATAACGCCGCATAAAAGCGGCGGGAGGGGAGTCTCGTGGGCATCACGTTTTTCTTCCTGGTCCTGGCGCCTCTATGCCTTATATGGGCCACCCGTCCGGAGCGACTTATCCAGCTCATGGTCATCACGGGGATCTTCGAGGCCAGCGCCGCGATCACGATCGGCAGCTTCGGCATCGCCCCGAGCATACTGCCGGCCATGACAATGGTTGCCTATATCAGCACGCAATTCCTGCTCGGTGCCCGCTATCCCGGTCGCGCGCGGGTCTGGCCGCTCGCCGCTCCCCTTATCGGCATCGCGGGGTGGGCAATCCTGACATCCTGGCTAAGCCCTCGGCTCTTTGAGGGGCGAGCCTATGTCTGGCCGCAAAAATCCACGCCTCCCTTCGTCATCACTCCCCTCGCTCCGACTTTGTCCAACCTCAATCAGGATCTTTACCTTCTTCTGAACATCGTTCTTTTCGTAATGGTCGCGCTATATGCAACGCGGCAAGGGCCGGCGGGGCATCCCTTTCATCCTGTCGGCATCCTGCGCACCTATTTTGCGAGCATCCTGATCGCCTTCGGTTTCGGCGTCTGGCAGTTCGCCAGTCATGTCGCGCATGTTCCTTTTCCCTCCGACATACTCTATTCGAACCCCGGATGGTCGATCCTTACGGAACAAACCATCGGTTCTCTTCCACGGATCAATGCAACTTTCTCCGAACCATCTGCGTTTGGCAGCTACATGGCGGCTGGCGCCTTCTGCTCAGGATGGCTGATCCTCAATGATTTTCCGGGCACACTGGTCAGAATTACTTTGGCCGTCGCCATCGCCGGCGTTCTGCTTTCCACATCAGCGACCGGGATTGTCTCCGTGGGAATCGGGGCTCTGATCGTGGTCATCATGGGTCTCACAATCCATGCGAAACGGTTCCTGCCCATCATCAGGCGGCGAGCCATCCAATTCCTGCTCCTCAGTGTCCTGCTGGCAGTCCTTGTGACTGTCATGGTCCCCGACCTCCTGACCAGTCTCAACACGATCTTCGACAGCGTGACGAACAAGCAGGGCAGCGAATCCTATAATGAGCGCAGCTCCACCGATCTCGACAGCCTGCAGGCGGCATTGGACACGTTCGGCTTCGGCGTCGGCTGGGGCAGCAACCGTTCGTCCAGCCTTGTTCCCGGCCTGCTGGCGGCTATCGGCGTCCCTGGCATGCTTGGCCTCATATGGTTTGGATGGCGCCTTGTGTCCCGCGTCAGGTCGTTGGGAAAGATGGACCGCAAACTTCAGGACATCCAGCTTGTGAACGGGGCCAGCGCGATCATCGTGAGCTACCTGGTCTCCGCATGCCTTTCCGGCCCGACGATCACCTCCGCCACTTTCTTCGTCTTTCTTGCACTGCTGATTTCCGGCATCGCCCGGGCGGAACGCGCGCAGGCCAGCAAGGCACCCGCCCGCCTTTTTCCTCCGACCGCACGACGTCAGCCCGAGGGCGGGACGGACATGCGGGACCGCCCCCTCCAGCACTCGTGGGTGATCACACAGTGACAATACGATTTCCCGTCACGCACGGGCCAGACCGATCAGCGCGCAGAACGGGCATGTACCGTCTCGTGGGCGCCTTCGCCTGCGCCGCGCCGTTCTTTCCGGCTCATGCGTCCGCACAGGTGCTGAGCCAGTATTTTCCCGAGATCGGGCGGGGCGTCGGCGAAATCTGGGTCGATGAGGAACAGCTCCGGCTCAGCAAGGAATTCCAGCCGCAGGGGCTGCATCTCGGCGGGTTCAAGCTGAATGGGGACCTGAACGAGGGCGTCGGCTATATCGACAATGCCAATCGTTTGCCGGGCGGCGTGCAGAGCGCGATCATATCGACCATGGCGCAGATCGGCCTGACGTCGGACTGGTCGGCGGACCGTCTCTATACCAACGCCTCGGTCTCCGACCTCCGTTATCCCAGCCAGGGGTCCCAGAACCAGACAACCTGGACGGCAGCGATCGGCGGATACCACGATATCGCCAATGACAGGCTGGGCTTCGACTATTCCCATCTCAGCCTGGTCCAGGTGCCCAACACGATCGGCAGCTTCGCGACGATCCAACCCGTCAAATACCAGGTCGACCGAGCGGCGCTGAGCTATACGATGGCGCGCGATGGACGCTTTTCCTTGATTCCGGAAGCGAACATTACGAATTTCGCGTTCGATCAAAGTGCCCGGCTCCCCTCGGCAATCGGCATTGCCGTCCCCCAGACCTATCGGAATCGGGCGGTGATCGTCGAAAGCCTCACGGGCCGCTACCGCTGGACGGAAGCAGCCAGCGCGCTGGTCATGCTGCGCGGAACCGAAATCCGCTATACGCATGGGCTCGCCGGCTATCCGGGCCGCGATTCCAACGGGTTGGCGCTCCTGGCAGGAATCGATTACAACGCCGTCCACCTGGTCGACCTGCGCGTCATGGCCGGATATCAGCGCCGTTTCTACCGCAATGCCGCCTATCCCGATTACGCCACGCCGATCGTGGAAGCCCAGGCCAGGTGGGCACCCACCCGCCTGACACGCCTTCAGTTGGACGTCCAGCACGGGATCGAGGACAGCGCCTTCGAAAACGTGGCCGGCTTCACCTACACAAACGTGCAACTCGGCCTCACCCACCAATACCGGCGCGACGTCCTCCTGTCCGGGTATTTCACTTTTCAGAAAGGAGAATACCAAAACACGCCGACACACCTTGTCGGCAGCATCCTGACCCAGTCCGGCGGTAGCCAGACCATCTTCGGTGGGGGGCTTTCGGCTCAATGGCTCGTCAGCCGACACCTCAGCCTGAACCTCGATTACGCAATCTCCAATCAGAACGTCCTGGGTACGACAGGAAAATTTACCGTCAACACCGTCATGATACGGGTGGATCTGAATCTGTGACCTGACACGATCATTACCAACCAACCTCAGCAGGGAAGTTCCGACATGTCGCCGCTCCATCATACTTTTGGTGTTCGTACCGCAAGACTCGGCTTCCCGCTCATGCTCACGGGGGCATGGCTCGCCGGGTGCGCACCTGGAAGTGATCTGACACCAATCCCCCGGTATGATCCGGCGAGCTACACGATCGGCGTCGGCGACCGGATCAATATCTCGACGTTCGGTGAAAATCAGTTCCAGACCGATGCACGCGTGCCCGTCGACGGAAGCATCGCCTTTCCGCTGATCGGCATGGTCAAGGCCGAGGGGCTGACAGCCGGGGAGCTTGGCCAGAGTGTCGCCACGACACTCAAGGACCAGCATATTCTCAGCAACGCGAAGGTGACCGTGCAGGTCGTGGAATACCGCCCGGTTTCAGTCATCGGCGAGGTCGAACATGGCGGACAGTTCGCCTATCAGCCTGGCATGACCATGCTGAAGGCTGTAGCGGCCGCCGGAGGGTTCTCCTACCGCGCGTTCCAGGACTACGCCTATGTCGTCCGTCAGGAGCCAGGCGGCGCGGTGGTCGGCCGCATCGAACCGCAGGATTACGTAAAGCCTGATGATGTCATCAAGGTTTACGAACGACACTTCTGATGCACCATCGGTGACAACAGGCCCTGGAACGCCAGAATCTTTCCTCTCGCATGGCGGAAGATTCCGGGCTCCAGGCTCTGGCCGCACCCTGGCCCGGGAGACCATGCCTGTCGGCGCATGATCCTTTCGGATGTCGTGCGCATTGTCACGCTGCAACCGCACGAATGGCATCCGCGAAGGAAGCTGGTGCCTCCTGCGGCAGATTATGGCCGACCCCACCCGAGATCAGGCGGTGTGCGTAGCGCCCGGCGAAGCGCGCCCGATAGGTCTCGGGCGCCGGGTGCGGCGCGCCGTTGGCATCCCCTTCCATCGTGATGGCGGGCACGGTAATGGACGGAAAGGCCGCAAGCCGGGTCTCGATCGCATCATAGCGCGCCTCCCCTTCCGCAAGGCCGAGACGCCAGCGATAATTATGAATCACGACGGCAACATGGTCTGGATTCTCGAAGGCACGGGCCGAACGATCGTAGGTCGCGTCGTCGAAATTCCATCTCGGGGAAGCAAGCTGCCAGATCAGCCGGTTGAAGTCCTTCGTGTTGCGGGCATAGCCCAGCCGCCCGCGCTCGGTCGCGAAATAGAATTGATACCACCAGGATAGTTCGGCCTTCGGCGCCAACGGCACTGCGTTGGCCCTCTGGCTGCCGATCAGATAGCCGCTGACCGAGACCAGTCCGATGCACCGCTCCGGCCACAGGGCGGCAACACAGTCCGCTGTCCTGGCTCCCCAGTCGAACCCGGCGAAGATCGCCCTGCGAATAGCCAGCGCATCCATCAGCGCAATGGCATCGGTCGCAAGGGCTGCCTGCTGCGCGTTCCGAGGCGTGGCCGCCGAACGGAATATAGTCGTACCATATCCGCGCAAATACGGGACGACCACGCGATAACCATCTGCGGCGAGCATGGGCGCGACTTCCGCAAAACTGTGGATGTCATAGGGCCAGCCGTGCAGCAGCATGACAACGGGGCCATCCGCCGGCCCCATTTCGACATAGCCGACGGACAAGGGGCCGGCATCGATCTGCCGAGGCGCCGGTAGAGCAGACATAGCCGCCGGCCGACTGGCCGATCGCGTCGCCGCACGCGCAGGGCGACCGAACATACCCAGATCGAACGCAGCGGTGGAAAGGGCCGCAAAGCCGAGAAAGCGGCGGCGCCCCCGATTGCGCAAAGGCATGCAGGACATGATAGGAACTCCCCGATATCAAGGGCCGGAAGACCTGTTCACGGCGCCCGCCAGAATAACGATATGAACGCTCTTGCGATCCAGCGGATGATCGTTCGCATCGCCAGCGTCATGAGAAGCTGGCGCGGCCAGACGGTCATACCGACCGCCACGCGCGTCCGCCCAGCGGGCGCTCAACGCCCCCGATGCATGCAAGGTCGAACTGTCGGCCATATGCGGCGTTGAAGTCTGGCGCGTGCCAAGGGGGCGCTTCCCACATGTGAAGGCCAGCGGAAACGACCAGGAAGAGCCGGTTAACATCCAGCCGTCGATTCATCATTGAGCATGATGATGCAGATCATCCCAACAAGGTCGGGTCAGGAAATGTCGATCACCTACGAAGGCACATTAAAGAAAGTTTCCCGCGCCGCCTTCGGTACTGCAAGTGTCATGCTGATGATCCTGTCCCTGGGACTCATCTTCTACGGTGTATTCAATCTGCTGTTTACGCTGCTGACCTCCTGGCACGAAGGACGCGACGCCCTTCTTCTTGCCATCAGCTATGTCGTTATCGCCATCGCCGTATTCGACGTGGCAAAATATTTCATGGAAGAGGAAGTCATTCAAAGCCGCGTCAAGGTCTCGCCTCTCGAAGCGCGCCTGAGCCTCACAAAATTCATCACAACGATCATCATCGCCGTTTTCATCGAGGGTCTGGTGTCAGTCTTCGAAGTCAGCAGGGAACATATCCAGCAGATTTTCTATCCCATCGGGCTTCTCGTGACAGCAACGATCGTCGTCCTGTCTCTGGCGGTTTACCAACGTATCAGCGTGGACACCGAAAATCAGGAATCACGCGCCGTCATCCGCTCAAAATGAAGGTGCACAGGCCCTCGCCCCACATCGTCATTTTCATCATGCATGACCCGGGTCGACGACGGCCGGTCTCCGCACGCGTGCCGAATCCCATACGCCGTCCTTATCCATGCGTTCTTCCATAAAAGTGCGATCATGCCGACCGTTCTAAGGCACCTGCGATGCGGACCAGACGGTAGCACGCTCCTTTCCTCATTCCGCCGCAGGCGACTCTTCAAACCGCCTGTAAAATTCATCGTGATCGCTCGCAATTGACGAACTTTCCTCTGCCGCCGGCAGCTATATCAACTGTTGGCGGGCAACCATGCCCACATGCCAAGCTTCCTTACGCCGGACCATGGAAAGATGCCGCTTGATGCAGGACCGGAGGACTAGCGGGCGGCGCGTTGCCGGGAAAGGGCACGCGCCGGAGAGGACACCCTGCGAGGCACTTCCACCGGATCGGCCGCACGCCCGCACCGCGCGGTCATGAACGCGATCGTCCGGCTGGCGCTCGCCCGGCCCTACACATTCGTGGTCATGGCGATCCTGATCGTGATCGCCGGCGTGCTGTCGGCCATTCGCACGCCCAAGGACATCTTCCCCGATATCAGCATTCCCGTCGTCGCGGTCGCCTGGACCTATACCAACCTTTCGCCGCAGGACATGTCGGGCCGCATCCAGCTCCCCTTCCAGCGTGCGCTGACGACGACGGTGAACGATATCGAGCATATCGAAGGCCAGGCCCTGACCGGGATCGGGGTCACCAAGATCTTCTTCCAGCCCGGCGCCGACGTGCGCCTCGCCAACGCCCAGGTCACGGCGATCGCCCAGACACTGCTGCGCCAGCTTCCGGTCGGGACAACGCCGCCGCTCATCCTGAACTACAACGCCTCCACCGTGCCGATCCTCCAGCTCGGCCTGTCGGGAACGGGGCTGACCGAACAGCAGCTCTATGATTTCGGCTTCAACTTCATCCGCACCCGGCTGGTGATGGTGCCGGGTGCCGCCATCCCCTTCCCCAATGGCGGCCGGGTGCGGCAGATCCAGATGGACCTCGACCCCAGCCAGTTGCAGGCGCGCGGTGTCTCCGGCCTGGACGTGGCCAACGCCCTGTCCATCCAGACCCAGATCACCCCCGCCGGTTTCGTGAAAATCGGCGAATACCAGTATAATCTCCGACTGAACAACGCACCGCTGTCGGTCGAGCAGCTCAACATGCTGCCGGTCAGGACGGTGAACGGCGCCGTGGTCCGCGTCCGCGACGTGGCCCATGTGCGCGACGGCTCGCTGCCGCAGCAGAACATCGTCCATGTCGATGGCCAGCGTTCGGCCCTGCTGACGGTGCTGAAATCGGGGGCCACCTCCACCATCGCCATCGTCCAGGGCATCCGCGACACGATCCCCGACGCCAGGCGCGGCCTGCCGAAGCAGCTTCAGATCACACCAGTCAACGACCAGTCGCTGTTCGTCCGGGCCGCCGTCAGCGGCGTGCTGCGCGAAGGCGCGATCGCGGCCGGGCTGACCAGCCTGATGATCCTGCTCTTTCTCGGCTCATGGCGCTCCACCCTGATCGTGGCCACCTCGATCCCGCTTTCGATCCTGGGCGCCGTCGCCATCCTGTCGGCCTTCGGCCAGACATTGAACGTCATGACGCTGGGCGGGCTGGCACTGGCCGTCGGCATCCTGGTGGACGAGGCGACGGTAACGATCGAGAACATCGAACGCCATCTGGAGATGGGCAAGGACGTGCACCCCGCCATCATGGACGGCTCGGGCGAGATCATCGTGCCCGCCTTCCTGTCGCTGCTGTGCATCTGCATCGTCTTCGTGCCGATGTTCTACCTGCCGGGCGTGTCGGGCTTTCTCTTCGTGCCGATGGCGCTGTCGGTGATGTTCGCGATGATGATGTCCTTCCTCCTCTCGCGCACATTGGTTCCCACCATGGCCATGTTCCTGCTCCGCCCCCACAACCATAGGGACGACAACAGGGACGGCATGTTCACCCGCCTCCAGCAAGGGTTCGAACGGCGCTTCGCGTCATTCCGGGAGCAGTACGGCAGGGTGCTGGAGGCCGTGCTGGCCCATCGCGGCCGCTTCATCTGCCTCTTTCTTGGCTTCGCCGTCCTCAGCCTGGCCTTCCTGCCCTTTCTCGGCCGCAATTTCTTTCCTCAGGTGGATGCAGGGGCGATAACCCTGCATGTGCGCGGACCGGTCGGCATGCGGATCGAGGAAACCGCCTCGCTCTTCCTGGATGTCGAGAAACAGATCCGCGCGCGCATCCCGGCCGGCGAAGTGCTGTCCATCGCCGACATGATCGGCCTGCCGAACAGCGCCATCAACGTGTCCTACAGCGCCTCCGGCACGATCGGGCCCGAGGACGGGGACATCCTGATCGCGCTGAAGGAGGACCATCATCCCACCGAACGCTATATCCGCCGCCTGCGCGCCGACCTCCCCCGGCTGTTCCCGCAGGCCACCTTCGCCTTCCTGCCATCGGACATCACCAGCCAGATCCTCAATTTCGGCGCCCCGGCCCCGATCGACATCCAGGTCAGCGGGCCGCAGCCCGACGAGACACGGCAGTTCGCCGAACGGGTGCTGCGCGACATCCGCCGCATCGACGGGCTGGTCGACGCCCGGATCCAGCAGCCCGCCAGCTATCCCGAACTGCGCTTCGAGGTCGACCGCACCCGCATCAACCAGCTGGGCCTGACGGAAGGCGACGTCACCAGCAGCATCGCAACCTCGATCGCCGGCACATCGCAGACCGCCCCGCTCTATTGGTTGAACCCGCAGAACAACGTGACCTACCCGATCTCGGTACAGATGCCCGAATACCGGATCGGCGCGCTATCGGACGTGATCGGCCTGCCGGTGACAGGCACGGGCGCCCTGGCAACACGGCCCCAGGTGCTAGGCGCACTGGGCACGATCACGCGCGGCACGACGTCGCCCGTGGAAGGGCAGTACAATATCCGCCCGCTGATCGACATCTTCGCCGGCAACGACGGACGCGACCTGGGTGCCGTCGCCTCCGACGTGCAACGGGTGCTGGACCGGCTGGAGCCCCAGCGCCCGGCGACGGTCACGGTGACATTGCGCGGACAGTACGAATCCATGACCACCGCCTTCTCCGGCCTCGGCGCGGGGCTGCTGGGGGCCATCGTGCTGATCTATCTGCTGATCGTGATCAATTTCCAGAGCTGGACCGATCCCTGCATCATCATCCTCGCTTTGCCGGCGGCGCTGGCCGGGATCTGCTGGATGCTGTTCGCCACCGGCACGCCGCTCTCCGTCCCGGCACTGACCGGCGCGATCATGTGCATGGGGGTCGCCACCGCCAATTCCATCCTGGTCATCGCCTTCTGCCGCGAGCAGCTCGCCGAACATGGCGACGCGCTGCAAGCGGCGCTGGCGGCCGGCAAGACCCGCCTGCGGCCGGTGCTGATGACCGCGCTGGCCATGGTCATCGGCATGCTGCCCATGGCGATGGGCTTCGGCGAGGGCGGCGAGCAGAACGCCCCGCTCGGCCGCGCCGTCGTCGGCGGGCTGATCTTCGCCACCTGCGCCTCGCTGTTCTTCGTGCCGACCCTGTTTGCCATCATCTATCAACGCCGCGCACGGGCTGCCGCGCATGAAGCATCCGCCCATGCCTGACCCCGCCCCGACACAGACGGAGACACAGACACAAGGCGACAGACCATCCCCCCGGCTCGGCCGGTTCGTCCTGATCGCCGCGTCGCTATTCGCGCTGGTCCTGGTGGCGGGCACGCTGTTGCGCCTGCATGCCCGCCACCAGCTTCATGCGGAAACACTGGCCGCCACAATCCCGACGGTGACCATCGTCCATCCGGGCGGCATGGCACCCGACAGGCTGGTCCTGCCCGGACGGTTGCAAGCCTGGTACAGCGCGCCCGTCTACGCCCGGACCAACGGCTATCTGCGCCGCTGGTATGTCGATATCGGGCAAAAGGTGCAGCAGGGCCAGTTGCTGGCGGACATCGACACGCCCGACGTGGACCAGCAACTCGCCGCCGCCCGCGCCGCACTGGCAACCCGCACCGCCCAGCGCGACCTCGCCCGCATCACCACCCGCCGCTGGGACCGCCTCAATGCGCAGAACGCGGTGTCCCAGCAGGAAACCGACGAACGAAGGGGCAATTTCGCCGCTAGCGAGGCCACGCGCCACGAGGCAGCGGCCGAGGTGGAGCGGCTGGAAACCCTCTCTGGCTTCAAACACATCATGGCGCCGTTCACCGGCATCGTGACCAGCCGCGCCACCGATATCGGCGCCTTGATCGTCGCCGGCACCTCGGCGGCCCAGCCGCTCTTCACTGTTTCCGATGTCGCCAGGCTGCGCCTCTATGTCAGCGTGCCCCAATCCTATGCCGCCCGGATACAGGACGGCATGGTGGTCGCTTTCACGGTACCCGATTACCCCGGCCGCACCTTCCAGGCCCACCTCATCCGCTCATCGAACGCCGTCGATCCCCAATCCGGGGCCATGCTGGTGCAGCTTGTCTACGACAATGGCGAAAACCTGCTGAAACCGGGCGCCTATGCCCAGATCGCCTTCACCTTCCCCGGCACCGATGCCACTGCCGGCACCGCATCCTCCCCCGTCCGCGTGCCCGCCAGCAGCCTGCTGTTCCGGCGCGACGGCACCACTGTCGCGACGATGGATTCCAGCCACCATGTAAAGATCCAGCCCATCACCATCGTGACCGATTTCGGCACCGAGCTGGAGGTCACGGGTCTGCCACCGCAAAGCGCCGTCATCGACAATCCCAGGGACGATCTGCGCGACGGCGACGAAGTCCGGCCGCAGGACACCACGCATGGCACCTGATTCCCGGGGCAGAGCCCTGCTTCTCACCTTGACGCTGCTTTCTGCCTGCAACCTGGCGCCCGACTACCACAAACCCGCTCCTCCTACCCTCCCGGCCTTCAAGGAAAGCGGCCCCTGGACCCCGGCACAACCGGCAGACACGGCCGGCCGCCCGAACTGGTGGACAATCATGGCGGACGACAGGCTGAACGCGCTGGAAGCCCGGATCGAACATAACAGTCCCCAACTTGCGGCGGCGGTGGCGCGATACGACCAGGCCCGCGCCCTGGTGCGGCGCGCGCGGGCCGAATTCTTTCCCCAGATCGACGCCTCCTCCAGCGCCGAGCGCGAACGCGCCGTATTCGCCCAGACCGGCAATCGTTTCGATTATCGCACCTACGCCGCCGGCGGCACCATTTCGTGGGAGCCCGATCTCTGGGGCCGCATCCGCAACCTCGTTGCCGCAGCACGGTCCGAGGCCCAGGCCAGCGCCGCCGATCTCGCCGCCATGCGCCTCAGCCTGGAAGCCGAACTGGGCGAGGATTATTTCCAGCTTCGCGGGCTGGACGCACGGATCGACGTCCTGCGCCGCACGATTGCCGCCTATCAGGCGGCGCTGGACCTGACGACCACCCGCTTTACCGGCGGCGCAGCAAGCGAACTCGATGTCGGCCGCGCCCGCACCCAACTGGCCTCGGTCCAATCCCAACTGGACCAGCAGGTGGCCGATCGCGCCCTGACCGAACACGCCATCGCCGTGCTGATCGGCGAGGAACCGTCCCTGTTCTCCCTCCCCCCGACCAGCGCCACGGACCCCGTGCCGGTCATTCCCGTCACAGCCCCATCCGCCCTGCTGCAACGCCGCCCGGACGTCGCCGCCGCCGAGCGGCGCATGGCGGCGGCGAACGCGCGGATCGGCATCGCACGCGCGGCCTTCTTCCCCACCATCACCCTCGGCGCATCGGGCGGGTCGGCAACGACAACGGGCATGCTGCTATCGGCCGGGACGGGCGTGTGGGCCCTCGGCCCGGCACTGGCAACGCTGGCCGTTTTCGACGGCGGCCGCCGCTTCGCCGACCTGGCGGCCATGCACGCCGCCTATGCCGAAGCCGCGGCGAATGACCGCCAGACCACACTCAACGCCTTCCGCGAGGTCGAAGACCAGCTCGCCCTGCTCAACCACCTGGCTGACGCCTCCGCACGACAGGAGGAGGCCGTCTCCGCCGCCGCCCGAACCAACCAGTTGGCAAGCATCCAGTATCGCGAAGGCGCAGTGGATTATCTCCAGGTCGTCATCGCCCAGACCGCAGAGCTACAGGCACGCCAGGACATGATCACCATCACCACCCGCCGCCTGGTGGCAGGGATCGACCTCGTACGCGCCATGGGCGGCGGATGGCAGGCGAACGGCTGGCGCACTCCACAAGACCGTTAAATATTCGGCAAAGATTTCCCACCCTGCAACCCGGCATCCGCGGCACACGTTCTGCCGCGACAACCCGATGGTGTTGTCCATGTGGAGCTTCTGCGCGCTGCATCCCCTGATGCTCTATGCCATCGCCATCGCAGCCCTGCTGTCGGCGATGCTGGCCCTGGCTTCCGTCACCGGCAACCGGCGTGTCGGCCCCGCCCGTGGCGCGTCGATGAACCTGCCGTTCGAATCCGGCATCCTGCCCGTGGGCTCGGCCCATCTGCGCCTGCCGGTGCAATATTATCTGATCGCCGTGTTCTTCGTGATCTTCGATGCCGAGGCGGTCTTCCTGTTCTCATGGGCTCCGATCGTGCGGCAGGCCGGGTGGCAAGGCTACGGCGCAGTACTTCTGTTCACGATCTTCCTCGGTATCGCACTGGCCTATCTGTGGCGCAGCGGGGGCCTGGAATGGGGCCCCACGCAGCGTCTGACCCGAAAGGTATCATAGGCATGCGCTGGTCCCTGACCTCGGCCTCGGCCGCCCCGGCCTCCGCGCGACCGGAGAACCCGACCGTGACCGAGACGGTCCGTCGCAACCTGGTCATGGGCCGCCTGCAGGATTTCGTGTCCTGGGGCCAGAAGAATTCGATCTGGCCGTTCAATTTCGGCCTCTCCTGCTGCTACGTCGAAATGGCGACGGCCTTCACCAGCAAATACGACATCGCCCGTTTCGGGTCTGAAGTGCTGCGCGCCACCCCGCGCGAGGCCGACCTGATCGTCATCTCCGGCACCGTGTTCGTAAAAATGGCTCCGATCATCAAGTATCTCTACGATCAGATGCTGGAGCCACGCTGGGTCATCTCGATGGGTTCCTGCGCCAATTCAGGCGGCATGTACGACATCTACAGCGTGGTGCAAGGCGTGGATTCCTTCCTGCCGGTCGATGTCTACGTGCCCGGCTGCCCGCCGCGCCCCGACGCGCTGCTGGAAGGGCTGATGCTGTTGCAGAACGCCATCGGCACCCAACGGCGCCCGCTGAGCTGGATGGTCGGCCCGCAAGGCATCGAACGCGTCACACCACCCAGCATGCGCGACGCCAAGCGCGACGTGCGCCGTGCGGCGCGCGACCTCCGCTCCCCCGACGCGCTCTGAACGGAGGCGACGATGATCGTGGCCACCCCACCCCGGCCGGCCGATCTTCGCGCGCCCGACACCATGTTCGCGCAGCTGACACACGCCCCCACGCCAGCAATCCTGACCATCGAAGCAACACGCGACGGCGTGCCGACGGTCTGGATCGCGCGGCAGGATGTGCATGATGCCCTCGCCCGCCTGAAACAACCGGACACAGCCCTCCGTATGCTCTTCGACCTGACGGTGGTCGACGAGCGCGAGCGCACGCATCGCGGCGACCAGCCCGCATCCGCCTTCACCCTGGTCTATCACCTGCTCTCCTTCGCCGACGCCGGCGACGAACTGCGCGTGAAGGTGCCGCTGCCGGAAGACCGCCCGCACGCCCCCACCATCACCGACCTGTGGCCGAACGCGAACTGGTACGAATGCGAGGCCTGGGACCTGTTCGGCATCGTCTTCGACGGGCACCCGTTCCAGCGCCGTATCCTGACGCCGCCAACATGGGTCGGCCACCCGCTGCGCAAGGACCATTACGCCCGCGCCACGGAAATGCCGCCCTACAGCCTGACCGAGGACCAGGAGAAGCGCGAGCAGGAAGCCCTGCGTTTCGATCCCGGCCAGTGGGGCATGCGGCGCCATTCGGCGAACACCGATTTCATGTTCCTCAATCTCGGCCCCAACCATCCCAGCGTGCACGGCGTGTTCCGCATCGTGCTGCAACTGGAGGGCGAACGCATCGTCGATGCCGTGCCCGATATCGGCTTTCACCATCGCGGCGCCGAGAAAATGGGCGAGCGCCAATCCTGGCACAGCTACATCCCCTACACCGATCGCGTCGATTATCTGGGCGGCGTGATGAACAATTTCCCTTACGTCATGGCAGTGGAAACGCTGGCGGGCATTCAGGTGCCCCCCCGGGCGCAGATGATCCGCGTGATGCTGGCGGAACTGTTCCGCATCGCCAGCCACCTGGTGTTCTACGGCACCATGAGCCAGGATGTCGGCCAGCTTTCGCCCGTATTCTACATGTTCACCGACCGCGAGCGGGTGTTCGAGATCATCGAAGCCATCTGCGGCTTTCGCATGCATCCGGCCTTCTTCCGTATCGGCGGCGTCGCGATGGATCTGCCGACCGGCTGGGACGGGCTGATCCGCACCTTTCTCGACTATCTGCCGAAACGCCTCGACGAATACGAGAAAATGGTGATGCGCAACGGCATTTTCCGCGCGCGCACAAAGGGCGTCGGCGCCTACACGCTGCGCGAGGCGATCGAATGGGGCGTCACCGGCCCCGGCCTGCGTGCCTGCGGGCTGGAATGGGATTACCGCCGCCGCGCGCCCTATGCCTGCTACGACCAGCTCGAATTCGATATCCCGACGGCCACGAACGGCGATTGCTACGACCGCGTGGTGGTACACATCGCCGAAATTCGCCAGAGCCTGCGCATCGTCCGCCAATGCGTCGACAACATGCCCGCCGGCCCGATCAAGGCGGACCATCCGCTCACCACCCCGCCGCCCAGGGCGCGGACGATGCACGACATCGAAACCCTGATCCATCATTTCCTGAACGTGAGCTGGGGCCCGGTGATTCCGCCCGGCGAGGCACGCGGCTGCGTCGAGGCCACCAAGGGGCTCAACCAGTATCACCTGATCAGCGACGGCGGCACGATGTCCTACCGCACACGCATCCGTACCCCCTCTTTCCCCCATCTGCAGATGATCCCGCTGATCAGCCGCGGCGCCATGATCGCCGACCTGATCGCCATCATCGGCAGCATCGATTTCGTGATGGCCGATGTCGACCGCTGACGCCCCGCTCCCCCCCGCATTACGGACCCGGATCACCGATCTCGCCCAGGCCGAGCACCGGCCCCGCGCAGCCTCGGTCTCCGCGCTGACGATGGTGCAGGACCATTTCGGCTGGGTCAGCGACGCACATCTGGCCGAAACTGCATCCCTGCTCGGCATGTCGCCAGCCGATCTCGACGGTATCGCCACCTATTTCAACCTGATCTTCCGCCGCCCGGTCGGGCGGCACGTCATCCTGCTGTGCGACAGCGTCTCCTGCTGGATCATGGGCCGCGATGCGGTCTGCGCGCGCCTGCAAGCCCGGCTGGGCATCCGGCCGGGCGAAACCACGGCGGATGGCGCGGTCACGCTGCTGCCGATCGTCTGCCTCGGCCATTGCGACCACGCACCGGCCATGCTGGTGGACCGGACCCTGCATGGCGACCTGAATGCCGAGACGGCGGAGCAACTGGCCGACACCCTGCGGGCCCCCACGCCATGACCATCTCCGACCGCCCCCTCACCGCCATGATCGGCCTGCCCGACGGCCCGCCCGATTGCGCCGCCTATGGCCGCGCCGGCGGCTGGCAGGCAGTCCGCCGCACCCTGCGCGACATGACGCCGGACGCGGTGATCGACATGGTAACCGCATCGAAACTGCGCGGCCGCGGCGGGGCGGGCTTCGGTACCGGCCAGAAATGGAGCTTCGTACCTAAGGACCCCGCCGCCACCCGCCGCAAATACCTGATCGCCAACGCCGACGAGATGGAGCCCGGTACTTTCAAGGACCGAATGCTTCTGGAAGGCAATCCTCTGCAACTGATCGAAGGCATGATCATCGCCGGCTACGCCATCCAGGCCGGCCACGGCGTGATCTTCCTGCGCGGCGAATATCATCTGGCGCTGGAGCGGCTGAACCGCGCAATCGCGGAAGCCAGGCAGGTCGGATGGCTGGGCGAGAACATCCTGGGCTCCGGCTTCGGGTTCGAAATCCACGTCCACGCCAGCGGCGGCCGCTATATCTGCGGCGAGGAAACCGCGCTGCTGACCGCGCTGGAAGGCCGCCGGGCGCAGCCGCGCAGCAAGCCGCCCTTCCCGCAGGTCGGTGGCCTGTGGGGCGCCCCCAGCGTCGTCAACAATGTCGAGACGCTCTGCAACCTGCCGCACATCGTCACCAACGGCGCGGAATGGTTCGTCTCGCTCGGCCTAGGCCCGGATAGCGGCACCAAGCTCTACGGCGTCAGCGGCCGCGTGCGCCGGCCCGGCGCGTGGGAACTGCCGATGGGCACACCCCTGCGCGAGATCGTCGAGGACCATGCCGGCGGCATGCGCGACGGCTACCGGCTGCGCGCGCTGCTGCCCGGCGGCGCCTCCACCGCATTCCTCGACGTCGGACAGATCGACATACCGATGGACTATGGCGCCGTGGAAAAGGCCGGCAGCCGGCTGGGCACCGGCCTGGCCATCCTGCTGGACGACCGGACCTGCCCAGTCGGCATGCTGCATAATCTGGAACATTTCTTCGCCCAGGAATCCTGCGGCTGGTGCACGCCCTGCCGCGACGGGCTGCCATGGGTCGAGCGCCTGCTGAATGCGATCGAGAACGGCACCGGCGAACCCGAGGATCTGGACCGGCTGCACGACCATGCCCGCATGCTCGGCCCCATGGGCCGCACCTTCTGCGCGCACGCACCGGGCGCCATGGCCCCGCTGGCCAGCGGCCTCAAGCTGTTCCGCGAGGATTTCGACGCCCACATCCGCCAGCGGGCCTGCCCGCTGCGCCACGCCGCATAGAAGGAACGGGACCATGGCGACGATCCTGATCGACGGCCGCGCCTGCCCCGCCCGCACGGACGAGAATCTGCTGCAAGCTTGCCTCGAGGCTGGGGCCGACCTGCCCTATTTCTGCTGGCATCCGGACCTCGGCTCGGTGGGCGCCTGCCGCCAGTGCGCCATCAAGCAGTTCAGCGGCCCAGACGACAAGACCGGCCGCATCGTCATGGCCTGCATGACACAAGTCACCGACGGCGCGATCCTGTCCATCGACGAGCCCCAGGCGCGGGAATTCCGCGCCGGTGTCGTCGAATGGCTGATGACCAACCACCCGCACGACTGTCCCGTCTGCCCCGAAGGCGGCGAATGCCACCTCCAGGACATGACAGTCATGACAGGCCATGATTCACGCCGCTATCGCTTCACCAAGCGCACGCACCGCAACCAGGATCTGGGCCCCTTCATCAATCACGAAATGAACCGCTGCATCGGCTGCTATCGCTGCGTGCGCTTCTATCGCGACTATGCCGGCGGCGAGGATCTGGCGGCCTTCGCGGCCCATAACGACCTCTATTTCGGCCGCCACGAAGACGGCGCGCTGGAAAGCGCCTTCAGCGGCAATCTCGTGGAGGTCTGCCCCACCGGCGTCTTCACCGACAAACCGTTCTCGGCAGTCTACAGCCGCAAATGGGACATGCGCGGCGCCCCCTCGGTCTGCGCGCACTGCGCCGTGGGCTGCAACACCATCGTCAATGCGCGGCAAGGCACGGTCCGCCGGGTGATCAATCGCTATCACGAGGCGGTCAATCGCTATTTCCTGTGCGATCGCGGGCGCTACGGCCACGGATTCACCAGCGCCCCCACCCGCCTGCGCGCGCCCATCCTGCGGCAGGACGGCATCCCCGTTCCCATCTCGATGGCAACCGCACTGGAACGGTTCGCCGCCATGGCCAAGGACGGTCCGATCGTGGGCATCGGATCGACACGGGCGTCGCTGGAATCGAACTTCGCCCTGCGCTGCCTCACCGGCCCTGACCGGTTTTCAACCGGACTGACGCAGCTTGAGCATGACCTGACCATGCAGGTCCCAGCCCTCCTGCGCGCGACACCGGCCCGCAACCCCAGCCTGCACGACATGGAATCCGCCGACGCCGTCCTGGTACTGGGCGAGGATGTCTGCGTCACCGCCCCGCGCCTGAGCCTGGCCCTGCGCCAGACCCTGCGCCGGGCTGCTTTCCCCGCCGCCGACGCCGCGAAAGTGCCGCACTGGATGGACGCCGCCGTGCGCATGCTGGGCGCCGACGCCCCTTCGCCGCTGATGGTGCTCACACCCGCCGCCACCGACCTCGACCCGATAGCGGCCACGATCCACCGCGCGGCCCCCGACAACCTCGCCCGGCTGGGCTTCGCCATCGCCCACAGGGTCGACAATTCGGCGCCCGACGCGCCGGACCTGTCGGAAACGGAAATCCAACTGGCGGACGCGCTCGCCACCGCCCTGCGCACCGCCCACCGCCCCCTGATCGTCGCCGGCCTGCAATACGCCAACGCCGCCCTCATCCACGCCGCCGCCAACATCGCCACCGCCCTGCATGCCACCGGCGCCGACGCGGCACTGTCACTGGTGGTTCCCGACTGCAACAGCATGGGCATGGCTCTGACAGGCGGTATCCCGCTCGACGCGGTACGCGCCATGGCCCGCGCAGGGCACATCGGCACGCTGGTGGTGGTGGAAAACGACCTCACCCGCCGGCTGGATGCCGCGACACTGGACGAACTCCTCGCCGCCGTGCCCCACCTCGTGGTCATCGACCATATCGCCACAAGACTGGCGGAGCGCGCCGACCTCTTACTGCCCGCCGCCAGTTTCGCCGAAAGCGGCGGCACACTGGTCAACACCGAAGGCCGCGCCCAACGCTTCCTGCCTGCACTCACCCCCACCATGCCGATTCAGGAAAGCTGGCGCTGGACCCAACAGCTCACCCAAGCCGCCACCCACGCGGATGCACCCGAATGGACAAACCTGGACCAGATCGTGGCCACAATAGCGCAAGAGATCCCGGCCCTGTCCCGCATCATCGACGCCGCGCCCGACGCCGAATACCGTCTCGACGGCCGCAGGATCCGTAGCGAACCGGCACGCATCAGCGGCCGCACGGCCGTCCGGGCCGATATCAGCGTCCACGACCGCCCCTTGCCGCAATCGCCCGACACGCCGCTCTCGCCGTCCATGGAAGGCGCCTATTCCCCGGACATGCCCGGAGCCCTGATGCCCTTCTATCACGCCCCCGGCTGGAACTCCGTCCAGTCCCTCAACCGCTTCCAGCAGGAAATCGGCGGCCCGATGCGGGGTGGCGATGCCGGCACGCGCCTGCTGGATGACGGCATCCCTCCCGAGACCCCCGAATGGCACCATGACATTCCAACCCCCTTCACCACCGCCCCCGACGACCTCCTGCTATTGCCCGAACCCCGCCTGTTCGGCACCGAGGAACTCAGCGCCCTCTCGCCCCCCATCGCCGCGCGCGTAACGCCAGCCACCCTGCGCCTCAGCACGCTGCCGGCAGGACTGCAGGATGGCGGCATGGTCAGCCTCACGCTGGCTGGCGAACATCTCACCCTGCCCGTCCGGCACGATCCGGCACTGCCACCCGGCATCGCCCTATGCCCGCCCCATCTGGCCGCCCGTGCCTTCACCACCCCCGTCCGCGTGCAACTGCACGGGGACGATACGCCATGACCGCCCCGATGCCGGTGATCATCGGCGTGACCCTTGCAGTGCTGCTGGGGCTGGCCACCTTCCTGACCTGGTTCGAGCGGCGGCTGCTGGGCCTGTGGCAGGACCGCTACGGCCCCAATCGCGTGGGGCCGGGCGGCATCCTCCAGGCCGTGGCCGACGGCATCAAGATCCTGTTCAAACAGGACTGGATTCCTCCCTTCGCCGACCGGGGCGTATTCGTGCTGGCGCCTGCGATCGGCATGATGACGGTGCTGCTGTCCTTCGGCGTCGTGCCCGTCACCGCGTTCTGGAGCATCGCCGGCAATCTGAATGTCGGGCTGCTGTTCGTGCTGGCGATGATGGGCATGGGCGTCTACGGCGTGGTACTGGCCGGCTGGGCCTCCAACAGCAAATACGCGCTTCTGGGCGGCATGCGCGCGGCAGCGCAGATGATCAGCTACGAAGTGTTCATGGGCCTGTCGGTGCTGGGCGTCGTAATGCAGACAGGCTCGTTCACCATGCGCGACATCGTGCTGGCGCAGTCCGGCCTGTGGTTCATCGTGCCGCAGGTGCTGGGCTGCGTGGTGTTCACGCTCGCCGGCGTGGCGGAGACGCACCGCCTGCCCTTCGACCTGCCCGAGGGCGAGAACGAACTGGGCGCCGGCTTCCACACCGAATATTCGGGCATGAAGTTCGGCATGTTCTTCCTGGCCGAATATGCCGGCGTGGTCCTGATCTCGGCCCTGCTGGTCACGCTGTATCTGGGCGGCTGGCAGGGGCCGCTGCTGCCCCCCGCATTGTGGTTCGGCCTGAAGACCGGGGCGCTGGTCTGCCTGTTCATCCTGCTGCGCGCGGCACTCCCCCGCCCGCGCTACGACCAGCTGATGGCCCTGGGCTGGAAGATCCTGCTGCCGCTCTCCCTGCTCAACATCGCCGCCACCGGCGCGATCCTGCTCCTGCATGCGCCGGGATAGAGGAAGACCATGCCATGTTCGGAATCCTGCGCACCCTCTGGCTGACCTTCCTGCATATGGGCCACCGCCGCGTGACGGTGGGCTATCCCGAGCATAAGCCCCCCCTGCCGCCGCGCTATCGCGGCCGCATCATCCTCTCGCGCGATCCGGACGGCATGGAACGGTGCGTGGCCTGCAATCTGTGCGCCGTGGCCTGCCCGGTGGACTGCATCAGCCTGCAAAAGGCCGAGCAGGACGGCAGATGGTATCCCGACTATTTCCGGATCAACTTCTCCCGCTGCATCTTCTGCGGCATGTGCGAGGAAGCCTGCCCGACCTACGCCATCCAGCTCATCCCCGATTTCGAGATGAGCGAATATCTGCGGCCGAACCTGGTCTACGAAAAGGAAGATCTGCTGATCAGCGGCACCGGAAAATATCCCGACTACAGCTTCTTCCGCGTCGCCGGCGTGAAAATTCCCGGCAAGGACAAGGGCGAGGCCGAACGCGAGGCACCGCCCGTCGACATCCACACCCTGCTGCCATAGCCGGGAGAGGCACCATGTCGGACCTCCCCTTCATCCTCTTCTCGCTGGTCGCCGCCTGCGCCGCCCTCATGGTCGTGACGCGCGCCGTTCCGGTGCACGCGTTGCTGTATCTCGTCGTGCTCCTGCTGTCGCTCGCCGGCGTGTTCCAGGCGCTGGGCGCACCGTTCGCCGCGATGCTGGAAATCATCATCTATGCGGGCGCCGTCATGGTGCTGTTCGTCTTCGTGGTGATGATGCTCAATCTGGGCCGGACCGACCGCGACCGGGAACGGCACTGGATGGCACCGGGAATCTGGATTGGCCCTGCCATCCTCTCGTGCCTCCTGCTGGCTGCACTCTGTATCACGCTGCGCGCCATGCCGCCCACGGCAGCCCCCGACACCCTGGTTTCGATCGGGCCGCAAGCCGTCGGCATCATGCTCTACGGCCCCTACGTGCTGAGCGTGGAGCTGGCCTCCTTCCTGCTTCTGGCCGGCCTCGTCAGCGCCTTTCACATCGGCCGCAACATTCGCGGCACCGGCGCCGCGACAGGAGAGGCGTGAGATGAACGCAGCCTCTCCCACCCAGGCGCTGCTGCTGGCGACCATCCTGTTCGCAACCGGCCTGCTGGGCGTTCTGGCCCGGCGCAACCTGCTGCTGATGCTGATGTCCATCGAGATCATGCTGAACGCGGCGGCACTCGCCTTCATCGCCGCCGGCGCGCGCTGGCACGCGGCACAGGGGCAGGTGATGTTCCTGATGATCCTGTCGCTCGCCGCCGCCGAGGCCGCCGTCGGGCTGGCCATCATCCTGCGCCTGCATGCCGCCGGCCGCCCGACGCTGGACGCCGATACCGGCAACCGACTGAAGGGATAGCGAAATGGACGCTCTGCTCCTGCCGTTGATCGTCTTCTGCCCCCTTCTCGCCGCGGGAATCCTGTTCGTTTCGACCGGCCGCATGCCTGCGCGCCCCTCCTGTGTGATCGGTGCCGGATCGGTCGGGCTCTCGGCCCTGCTGGCCGGCCGGCTCGCTGCCGGTTTCCTGGCAGCTCCCCCGCCCACCGGCGCCCTGCATGTGACGCTCTGGTCGTGGATGCAGGTCGAAGGCTTCAGTACCCGGATCGCATTCGCCCTCGACCCGCTCTCGCTGGTCATGATGCTGGTCGTCACCGGCGTCGGTTTCCTGATCCTTCTCTACGCAGGCGGCTATATGCACGACGACCCCGACATCGCCCGCTTCTTCGGCTGCATGACCCTGTTCGTCGCGGCGATGCTGGTCCTGGTCTTCTCATCAGACCTGCTGAGCCTGTATATCGGCTGGGAAGGCGTGGGGATCTGCTCCTATCTCCTGATCGGATTCTGGCATACCGACGCTGCCAACGTCGCCGCCGCGCGCAAGGCCTTCATCGTCACCCGCATCGGCGACGCGGCGATGCTCTGCGGCCTGCTGCTGCTGGCCACCCAGGCCGGCACGCTGGATATCGCGGCCCTGCTGCATATCGTGGCCACCGGCCCGGCCCAGCTGCTGCCGACAACGGCCGCTTTCCTGCTGCTGGGGGGCGCCGTCGCCAAATCCGCGCAGGTGCCGCTCCAGACCTGGCTGCCCGACGCCATGGCCGGTCCGACGCCGGTCTCCGCCCTGATCCATGCCGCGACCATGGTCACCGCAGGCGTTTATCTGATCGCACGCCTGCACCCCCTGTTCATGGCGGTCCCCGCCGCGATGACGGCCGTCGCGTTGGTCGGATTGGTCACATTGCTGCTGGCCGCCGGCAGCGCCCTGGTACAGACCGACATCAAGCGCATCCTCGCCTACTCGACCATGAGCCAGATCGGCTACATGTTCCTGGCCCTCGGCTCCGGCGCCTGGCAGGCAGCGATCTTCCATCTGGTCACGCACGCCTTCTTCAAGGCCCTGCTGTTCATGGCGGCCGGCGCAATCATCCTGCGCGTCCATCACCGGCAGGATATCTACCAGATGGGCGGACTGGCACCCGCCATGCCGGGCGTGTTCGCCGCCTTCCTGGCGGGTGCTGCGGCACTGGCCGGCCTGCCGCTGCTGACGGCCGGCTTCTACAGCAAGGAGATGATTCTCCAGGGCGCGTGGCACGCCAATCCCCTGCTCTGGGCCGGCGCCCTGCTCGGCGCCTTCGCAACAGCGATCTATATCTTCCGCTGCGTTTTCATCGTGTTTTTCGGAACCCGGCACACGGAACCCAAGGGCCACACCGGCGCAACGATGGCCATTCCCCTCGCCTGCCTCGCTATTCTCGCACTGGCGGGCGGATGGATGGAAATGCCCGACACCATCGCCCCAGTGCATCTACTGTCGCACCTCCTGTCACCCCTGTTCGGCACACCGATGGCCGAGGGCCCATCCTGGCTGCTGTGGGCGGGCTCGCTGGTGCCGCTAACCGGTGTCGGCGTGGCATGGCTATTGTGGCGCCCCCGCACGCAGGCACGAACGACGCCGGAGGACGCAATCGCCCGCCTGGCACGCACCGGCTGGGGATTCGACACGCTCTATGACATGCTGTTCGTACGCCCGTTCATCACGCTCGGCCGACTGAACCAGAGCGATATATGCGACCGCTTGTCCGACGCCACGGCGGCGACCGCTCGCACCGGCGGCCGGATGCTCAGCCACATGCAAAGCGGGCAGGTCCGCCGCTATGCCGGCTGGATCGCGGCGGGCACGGTCGTGGCCCTGTGCCTGGGCATCCGGGCATGATCGCGCTACCCGCCCTCATCCTGCTGCCGGCAGCCGGTGGTCTCGCCGCGTGGCTATCCGACCGGGACAGACAGGCATCGTCCCTGTCTTGGTGGGTTGCGATCACAACCATCCTGTTGCAGGCGCTGCTGCTGCTCTTCATCACCTGTACGGCCGGGTGGGGCCACGGCCCATGGCTCGCCCATTTCTCCGTGCCTTGGATTCCTGCGCTGGGCATCGCCGCGCGCATGGACATGGACGGGTTGAGCCTCGTGATGCTGTGGCTGACGACTCTCCTATCCTTTCCCTGCGTGATCCTGTCGGCACGCGACGTCGGTGAGCGGCCGGGCCTCTTCCACCTGCTGCTTCTCGCGACGATCGCCGGCATCAACGGCGTCTTCCTGGCCACCGACCTCTTCCTGTTCTTCTTCTTCTGGGAACTGATGCTGGTGCCGATGTACGTGCTGATCCTGCAATGGGGGCATGAGGACCGGCGTCGCGCCGCCATCAAGTTCTTCCTGTTCACGCAGGGCAGCGGCCTGCTGATGCTGGTCGCCATCCTGGGCCTCGTCATCCTGCACCAGCATGCCACGGGCATCCTCACCTTCGATTATTTCGCCCTGGCCGACACCCCCCTGATGCCAACGGCCGCCATGGTGCTGATGCTGGGCTTCTTCATTGCGTTCGCCGTCAAGCTGCCGGTGGTGCCGCTGCATGTCTGGCTGCCCGATACCCATACCCAGGCCCCCACCGCCGGCAGCGTGCTGCTGGCAGGCATCCTGCTGAAAACCGGCGGCTACGGGCTGATCCGCTTCGTCGTCCTGCTGTTCCCCGAGGCCGCGGCCCGGTTCGCGCCGATGGCCCTGGCGCTGGGCGTGGCCGGCATCCTGTACGGCGCGTGGCTGTCACTGGCACAGGACGACATAAAACGCCTGATCGCCTACAGCAGTGTAAGCCATCTGGGCTTCGTGCTGCTGGGCATCTTCTCAGGCTCGCCCATGGGCATGCGCGGCGCGGTGGTGCAGATGGTAGCCCACGGGCTGAGCACCGGCGCCCTGTTCGTCATCGCCGGCTCGCTGCAGGACCGGCTGCACACGCGCGACATGCGGCGCATGGGCGGCCTGTGGCAGGCCCTGCCGCATCTCTCCTCCGTCGGCCTGTTCTTTGCCATCGCGTCGCTCGGCCTGCCGGGCATGGGCAATTTCGTCGGCGAGTTCCTGACCCTGCTCGCCACCTGGCGCGTCAGCCCGCCGATGGCGATCCTCGGCACCGCCGGGCTGGTACTCTCGGCGGTCTATTCCCTCACCATGGTCGGCCGCGCCTTCGTGGGCCCGCCTCACGCAGGCCAGGGGGCAACTCACGCGCCACCGCCGGCGGATTTCGGCCCCCGTCAAATGACGGTTCTGGGCCTCACCATGGCCCTTCTGCTGGTGCTGGGCACCTATCCCCAACCGGTCCTGGACCTGTCACTGCCGGCGCCCGCCCACGCCGCGCCACAGACGGAGGTCCCCCGCCCATGACCGCCCTGCTTCCGGGCCTGCCACCCTCGCTGCCAATCCTGGGCGGCGGCATCGCGCTTCTGCTGCTGTGCATCGCGTGGCGCCGGTCCGAAGCGCGCGCCATCCTCATCGCACTGGCAACGCTGCTGCTGGCCTTCGCCAGCCTGTGGTGGCCTCTCCTCCCCTGGCCAGGCGACCCGACAGGCATGCTGTTCGTGCCCGACGGATGGTTCACCTACATTGCCGCGCTCATCCTGCTATCCTCGGCCGCCACCATGATCATGGCATGGCGGGAGACCGGCACGTCTTCCGACGAATTCTACCTGCTGCTGCTGCTCGGCACGCTCGGCGCGCTGGTCATGGCCGGCAGCGCGGACATGGTGATCTTCTTCCTGGGGCTGGAGACACTGAGCCTGTCGCTGCTGGGCCTGATCGCCTGGCACCGCACCCATCCCACGGCCGACGAAGCTGCGATCAAATATCTGATCCTGGCCGGCCTCTCATCGGCTATCCTCCTGTTCGGCCTCGCACTGTCCTACGCCGAGAGCGGCAGCCTGCGCTTTGCAGCACCTTCCCTGGACGGGCAGGAAGGGCCGGCGCTTCCCCTGGCGGCAACCGCGCTGGTGCTGACCGGGCTGTTCTTCAAGCTCTCGGCCGTGCCCTTCCACACCTGGCTCCCCGACGTCATGGAGGGCGCGCCCACGCCGGTCGCGTCCTTTATCGCCGTCACCTCCAAGATCGCCCTCTTCGCGGCGCTCGCACGCTATTTCGCAGGGGCCGACCTGCTCCGCCCCGACGCCGCCGGCACCGAACTCGCCATCGTCGCCGTACTGAGCATGTTCGGCGGAAACCTGCTGGCGCTGGGGCAAAGCAATCTCAAGCGCCTGCTGGCCGGGTCGTCCATCGCGCATGTCGGCTACCTGCTGCTCGCCCTTCTGTCTCCCGGGCCGTTCGGCCTCGCCAGCGCCGCCGTCTACCTGGCGGCATACGCCGCCGCGACGTCCGGTGCGTTCGCAGCACTCGGGGGGGCATCCGTCCCTGCGGATATCGCCGGTTGGCGCGGCATGTTCCGCCGTCGCCCCGCCTTGGCGCTCGCCATGGCCATCATGCTGATCTCATTGGCAGGCATTCCGCCAGCCATCGGATTTTTCGCCAAGACCTATATCGTCATCGCCGGCGTGTCGGCGCGCCGGATCGTGCTGCTGGTCGCGCTGGTCGCAAGCAGCATCATCGGCCTCTATTATTACCTGAACGTCGTGCGCGCGATGATGGAACCGCTCCCGGAAGAACACCGCGCGGCACGCGGCACACCCGCAAATGCCGGCCTGATCGCCATCCTGGCCATCGTTACCGTCCTGGCCGGACTCTTTCCCGAAACGCTCGTCCGACAGACCCATTCGCTCCTGCAGCCTACGCCCATCATGCGCCAGGCCAGCCTGCGCCCCGCTGCGCCTCACGACATCCTGTACAGGGAATAAGCGGATGCCGCACCCACACCCTGTCTTTTTCCACCGCGGTTCCCATCTGAGCGATACGGACAGGTCCGCGACGCACACGCCACATCAATAATCCGAAAAAGGGAGAAGACGTCATGACCGCTACCGTTCTCCAGGCCCTGGAAAACAAGGACCGCCATCTCTTCACTGTGCATGAAGACACACCAATCCGCGAAATCGCCAGCCTGATGACGCGGAACCGGATCGGTGCCGTTCCCGTGCTCGACGAGCACGCCCATCTCGGCGGTCTGGTATCGGAACGCGACCTCGTCGCCGCGCTAGCCGGCCACGGCATGGATGTGGCCCATCTGACGGCCCGCGACATCATGACCCGCAACGTGCCGACGACAACGCTGGATGAACAGATCCTGAAAGTCGGGCGCAAGATGACCGATTGCCGGGCACGTCATCTCCCCATTATCGACAACGGTGCCGTCGTCGGGATCGTGAGCATCGGCGACATCGTGAAATTCCGTGTGGACGAGGCCGAGCGCCTGGCATCTGCGATGCAGGATTACGTCTGGCGCAACGATCACGGCTCGGTCGGACATTGAAAGACTGAACGGTTATTTCAAACGGCTCTCTGGCGGCACCCCACCCCAACAAGGATAAAAACCTTTTATTTTTTCATACAAGAAACAACAAAACAACCCAGATTCCCCTGCACCATTAAATGTGACATTACACGTCTTTTCTTTCATTTTATTTCTACATGACAACAACAAGTGTCACATGCGATATATATGCAACAATGTTTGTGCGCAGAACAAATTCGTTGCAGGCAACATGATTTTGTATTGAAACGAAATCGCGATCCGCTTCACGTTATCTCGATCACGTAACAGATGGCGCGGGAGCACAGTAATTCTATGACCCTAAGGCGAAGCCTGATCGCAGCTACCATTCTTGCCATCCAGTGCGACGTCGCCAGCGCGATCGCTCAGACCGCCACGACGTCCGCAGCCTCCACAACCGGCCATCGCCCTGCCACGAAGAGCCGGAAAGTGACCAGCACGCCCGCCGCTTCCGCCGGGGTGCCCCCTGCTCCCATTCCCACTGTAGCGCCCCCCGTCGCTCCCTATCAGGCACCGCCCGATGCGGGCGAAGCCGTGATCGTGACCGGCACCCACGACAGCAACCGCCACGCCCGCCAGAGTACCTCGCCGGTCTCGGTCGTGACCGCGGCCACCCTGACCCGTTCAGGACAATTGAACCTGGCAGACGCGCTGACGCGCACCTATGCCTCCATCAACATCCAGGCCAAAGGCAGCGACACCGCAGCCCTTACCTCCTCGATCCGCATGCGTGGCCTCAACCCCAACCAGGTTCTCGTCCTGGTGGATGGCAAACGCCGCCACGTGACGGCCAACATCATCCAGAACTCCGGTCCGAGCTTCGGCGCAACCGGCGTCGACCTGAACATGATCCCCGCCAACATGATCGACCATATCGAGGTACTGGAAGATGGCGCGGCGGCCATGTACGGCTCGGACGCCATTGCCGGCGTGGTCAACATCATCACCAAGAAGACCAGCCACGGCCTGAACGTTTCGGCACAGACCGGCGCGAACGCCTATAACGGCGACGGCTGGCAATATCAGGTCAACGCCGACGGCGGGTTCAAGCTCGGCAATGACGGCTACATGCATCTGAGCGGACAGGTCTACCACACCGACCATTTCGTTCCGAAAGGTACCAAGGACCACCGTCTTCTCGGCTACTGGCCGCAAGGGGCCACCACCAGCGGCTATTATAATGGCATCGTCGCCAACCCGCTCAAACTTCCCCTCGACTCGAACAAGATCATGAGCACGCCGGAGGAAACGCGGGAGAATCTGGGCATCGATTTCGGAAAGCCGATCGGCGAGAAAGTCGATTTCTACGGGCAGATCACCTACGGCCACCGTCATGCGGAAGCGATCCAGAACTACCGCATTCCGACCATCGCGCCGACGCTCTACCCCGCCGGCTTCTCGCCTCTGGAAACGATCGAGGAAAATGACTATGCGGCCATGCTCGGCATCAAGGGCCACGATTTCCTCGGGTTCGACTGGGACCTCAGCACCCAGTATGGCGCGGATGAGGACAATATCGGCAACAAGCACACAGCCAATCCGGGCCTGCTGAGCAGCCGATGCAACAACGGTAACGTCGCGAACATCTCAACCACCGGCTGCGGCTATTCGCCAACCACGGTACACACCCAGAGCTACCGCAACGCCCAGTGGACCAACAATCTGGACTTCCGGCGGCATATCGACATCTTCCACACCGTGCCGATGACCCTGGCCTTTGGCGGCGAACATCGCCTGGAAACCTACGAAATCGTGGCCGGCGAACCCGCCTCCTACGAAGTCGGCGGCACGCAGGGCTATGTCGGCATCGCACCGCAAAGTGCCGGCAACTGGAGCCGTGATATCTGGGCCGCCTATATCGACGGCGATTTCCGTCTCCTGAAGAACTGGGATCTCGATTTCGCCGGACGTTTCGAGCATTACACCGATGTCGGCAATACCCAGAACGGCAAGGTCTCTACCCGCTACGACATCACGAAACGGATCGCCGTGCGCGGCACCATCAGCACGGGCTTCCGCGCCCCCACGATGGCGGAACAGCATTTCAGCACCATGAGCGTCAGCCCGACAGGCGCGGCGGGCCTGCTCCCCGTCAGCTCCGCCGCGGCCGCGCTTCTCGGCGCCCAGCCGCTGAAACCGGAATATTCGGTCAATGCCAGCGGCGGCCTGGTCGTCGAACCGGTTGATGGCTTCCATGTCGAAGCGGACGTCTATCAGATCAACCTCCGCAACCGTATCGGCCAGGGCGGCGTGACCAAGGGGCTGACCGCGATCAACGCGATCCAGGCGATGGGCTACGCCCTCCCGGTCAACGATATCGATCCGCAGAACGTCTCGGCCTATTATTTCGCCAATATCGGCAGCACACGCACCCAGGGCCTCGATATCAAGGCCGATTACACGTTCCACCTGCACCGTTACGGCAACCTGATGCTCTCCATGGCGCTGGACCTGAACCGCACGCGCCTGCATCATGCCGCCACGTCCGCGAATGGTACGTCCCTGCTCAATGCCCAGACCATCGGCTATCTCACCACCGCCTATCCGCGCAGCAAGATCATCCTGAACGCGTATTATACGATCGGGAAATGGGACATCAACGTGCGCCAGACCCGCTACGGCGAAACGACGGATATGATGACCTATCAGGACTGGACGAACGGCACGCTCACCTGCGCAAGCGGCGGAGCCCTACGCTACTCCAATTCCTGCTTCGGCCAGTTCAAGAACACGCCGCGCTGGCTGACGGATCTCGAAATCGGCTATCGCTTCGACCGCCACTGGCACTTCGCGGTTGGCGCGAATAACGTCTTCAATGTGCGCCCGCGCCGGCTGCCAGACATCCTCAATAGCGGCGGCACCGCCGTGTATGACGCCAGCTCGTCACAGGTCCCCATCACAGGTGGATATTATTACGGGCGCGTGAATGCCACATTCTGACATCCGTCTTTTTCCCGGATGCGGGGAGGGGTATAAAGCCCTTCCCCAGCGCCATTTTTCCACTAGGCTGCGTGCATATGACCAATCGAAACAGAAATATCGGGCGGAGGCATCTTGTCGCAGGCGCCTCCGCCTGTAGTCTCGTCGGGGCCCTCGCAGGCAGCCGCCTCCTCCATGCCCAGACTCCATCTGTCTCTCCTACTCAGGCCCTCACGCCGCAGAAGCCGCGTATCAGGCTTCAGCCATTCGACCTGCGGGCCGACCAGATCACCGACATCAAGGTGTGCCTGCGCCCTTTCCGTCCGATGGGGCCTCGGTTTGACGTCGAACATGTGGGAAGCAAGCTCGTTTTCCATAATTACGGACATGGTGGCAGCGGGTGGTCCCTTTCCTGGGGATCGGCGAGTCTGGTGGTCGAGAAGGTCTCTACCACCCTGCAACGCAAGGTCGCGGTGATCGGCTGCGGCATCATAGGCCTCACCACCGCCCTGACGGCGCAACGCGCCGGGTTCGACGTCACGATCTATACCAAGGACCTCCTTCCCAGGACCCGCTCGGTTCGCGCCAATGGCAGCTGGACGCCGGATTCCCGCGTCTCCCTGACGGCGCCGGCAGGGCCGGGCTTCGCCGATCTGTGGGAAAAGATGGCGCGGATATCGTGGGCCACCTATCGCGACTATCTCGGCCTTCCCGGCAACCCTGTCGAATTCATCGAACATTTTGTGCTGTCCGACCGGCCGTTCAATACACCCCACGAGGAAAGTCCGGATGGCCGCACGGGCGATTATGCATCCACTGGCATGCCCCAGCATGGCACGGAGTTCGCGCGCTACTCGGATCGCATCAAGGATATCGTGCCGGCGGCTGAAGAACTGCACCCGTCGGAAAATCCCTTTGCCGCCCCCTATGCCAAGCGCAACACCCTCATGCTCTACAATTTCGCCTCCTATGGGCATCTGCTGATGTCGGAATTCTTCCAGGCGGGTGGCCATGTCGTGATCCGGGAATTCCACGACCCCAGCGAACTGACATCCCTGCCGGAGAAGATCATCATCAATTGCCCCGGCTATGCGGCACGCGACTGGTGGAACGACAAGAGCCTGATCCCCGTAAGGGGACAGACCGCCTGGCTGCCCCCCCGTCCGGACCTTCCTTACGGCCTGCATTATCAGGGCGCCTCAGCAGTCTCAAAGACGGATGGGCTGATGGTTCAGGCATACGACCTGAATAACGAAGGCGAAATGGGCAGCGTCGGAAATTCCTTCGAACATCCAGACCGCTCCGAATCGGAACGGGCCATCAAGGTTCTGGCAGACCTGTTCGCCCGTTCGCCCCTTTCGGAAGGCTGACCCATGCCTCGCAAGCAATTTTTCCGCCTCATGCCGTCAGGCATAGTGGGGGCAATGGCCCTATGCGTCGCCTCCCCCTCCCCGCTTCACGCCGCCAGGCCCGCAGCCTCGTCGATTCCATCATTCACCGCCGAGCAGGCGCAAAGCGGAGCGGATCTCTACCAGAGAGCCTGCGCCATGTGCCATGGCGCCGATCTGAGTGGAAATTTCCAGACGCCGTCCCTCAAAGGACGGCTGGTGGCAAGCTGGGCCGGAACACCCCTTTCTCGCCTGACAGGCTATATCCAACGCGCCATGCCCCTGATGGCCCCCGGCACGCTGTCGCCGGAAGATGCCACCACCCTGGTCGCGTTTCTCATGCGTGAAAACGGCGCGTCTCCAGCCAAGACCGCATTGCCGATCACGGAAAAACGTCAGGCATCCCTCAAATTTCCCGCACTGACCATACAACCCGACACATCGCCTTCAAAATAGACCACATATGAAAACGGGGCTGTATCCGTAACCCAAAGGAACGGATACAGCCCCCATATTCTGGCGAGGCGGCCCAATGGCTCACCTCGCCCACGCCTCAACCGATGAGAATCAGGCGAAGACCTTGTCGGTCGCCGCGCAGAATTTCTTCATCTCGTCAGCCGATCCGACCGTAATACGCGACATATTGGGCCAGATCGGCCAGCTGCGACCGATATCGATCCCCTGCGCTGCGTACTGTTCCTTCACATGGCGAGCAGGCTGGTTCCAGTTTACCATGAACATGTTGGCGTTGCTGGGGATGAACGCGATCTTGCGCTTGCGCAGATAATCGAACGTCTCTTCGCGCGCGGCAATCATCTCCTTGCGGCGTGCCACGATATTCTCAGCCTGAGCCAGGCTCGACGCACCGATTGCCAGGGCGACGATCGACAGGGTGCCGCTCTGGCTCTGCCCGTCATAACGCATCATGCGCGCATGCAGGTCCGGCCGCGCGAAACTGAATCCCAGGCGCAAACCCGCCATCCCGAACAGCTTCGAGAATGTGCGCAGAACGACAACATCCTTGTTCTGGGCCACAAGATATGCCGCGCTCTTCGTCCCCGCAAAGTGCAGATAGGCTTCGTCCACAACAACCACGGCACCCGCCGGCTTGTTGTCCACCAGCCACGCAATATCCTCGATCGGCGTCAACGTACCGGTCGGGTTATTGGGCGAGCAGATATAATACAGGCCGGCATTAGGATCTGCCTTGAGCATGGCCCGCACGTCGGTGGCATAATTGTTCCGCGCGCTCAGCGGCACCTTGGTCACCTTGACGTTCAACCACGCTCCCGTTCGCCAGGCCGCCTCAAAAGTCGGATCGGCCGTGACCAATCCCCGCGTGGGCGAGCAGAATGTGACGACAACACGCGAAAGCGGATCACTCGACCCCGGCCACGGCAAGATATGCGTGGCGGGCAGGCCCTCGACCTTGGCCGCCGTATCGATCAAATTGTCCCGAAGATGCGAGGGCTCATAACGGTTTCCCTCCTTGATCACCGCAGCACCGGCTTCGGCGGCGGACGGGAACGGGCCGGTCCAGCATTCGTTGGAGGCAATACGCACCATGCCGGATTTATCGGGCCGATGCATCTCGGGGATCGCAGGAGCAACAGCCCGAGCCTGTCCCACCAAGTGCGGCAGTGCAGCCGCCGCAGCCACCGGCATGCCAAGCAGGGCTGCGATCCGGCCGAACTGGCGGCGGGAATAACCGCGCTCCAGCAAATCTTCCCGGCCCTCCTTGGGGATCATCGTCGTCATTCGAAAACTCCGCGCTTGTCGGTCATTCCATACAGAGATCAATTACGATCACGATATTGTATGTTGGCCGGATGGAAGTCCACCTTCAATCCGCGCGGTCGGGCAACCATTCCACCCGGATTCCCCCTGGCCGTCGGCTCCACCAGGATGGACGGCCCCTTATATCAGC
Organism: Gluconacetobacter asukensis; assembly: GCF_014174375.1. GTDB lineage: Bacteria > Pseudomonadota > Alphaproteobacteria > Acetobacterales > Acetobacteraceae > Gluconacetobacter > Gluconacetobacter asukensis. The sequence continues at coordinate 107,306 of NZ_JABEQE010000007.1, read as the reverse complement.
CCCACCCGAAATGCTCCCGATAACGGCGAAAACATGCCGCTCCACATTCCAGGCGCATCAGGGCCCCCTCAGCGATCGTCACCGCGCGCCGGGGGTCTTCCGCAACGAGCGGACCGATGATTTCCGCGTTCCACATCGCGGAATGGCGGATATCCAGGACAGCATGCAGATCGAAATAGTGCCGGTCATCCAGCCCTACGCCCAAACGTTTCAGCCCGGCGGCAACCATTGCCGCCCTGCCCGACGCCGTCAGTTCGATCACACCCAGCGCACCGATCGCATGAAACCGCCAGATGCCGGTGAAAAGCCAGCCCCGCCAAGGTGTTGGCGAGAGCCAGTGACTGCCACACCGTCCTGTCCGGCCGGGGCTCCAGCCCCAGGGCATGGACCAGATGCGCCAGCATCGGCCCATGCATGCCCGGCTCTCGGCCGTGACCCATTTCGTCCCAGTAATTCCGCGCCGGCTCCAGCTTCGGTCGTATGGGCATACGCACCTGCACCAGGGCCGTCAGATCCTCAAAGCCCGCCTCCCCGGCCGCTTCCTGCTCCAGAAACCAGCACATGGCCTCACGCGGCGCGTGCTGTGCCAGCCAGGGAAAAAAGCGGGTCCCCCTGACCCGGACCAGTCTGCTCCAGTTCCTCGAACCACGTGACGAATGCCGCCGGGTCCATGGGCGCCAAAGCGGCGGCAGGCGCCACCCGTGCACGCATCGCTTGCAGAAAGCGCGCCTCATCCACCTGCTGGGAACCCGGGTCCGACCCGACAATGTCGTCATCCTCGGGCAGGAGGATGTCAGACGCGCGCGATTCAGCGTCGCAAGACCCAGATGGAGATCCCGCTGCGTCCGCTCGGCGGTGTCCTCCGACAGGCTGCCCTTCATCGGCACCATCCCTCGTTCTACGTTCGTCGTGTCACCCTCAGGCAAATCACCGCGATACGCTCCGCGACCGACAGAGGTCCTTCCTCCAGTTCCTCCCCGAGAACATCCAGATCGCGTTCAACGCTTTCCCAAACGAAATCCGGACCATCCAGCAGAAGGACCGCCTCCCGCAGGAACGGATTCTCTCCACTAATAATCGCGGTCCCTGTGTAAAGAAGTAACGTCCCTCCGGATGCCAGACGCTCCATGGCAGTCCCGACAATCGCCAGGGACAATCCCTCCCCCAGCCTGCCACCACCATTTCGGTAAAGCCGGCGTCGACGATCTGGCAAATAGGGCGGATTGGAGACGATCAGGTCAAATTCGTCCGAAACGTCCAACAGAAGGTCGCTCTGCCGCGCCAGAATGAAGTCGACACCAGCCAGGGCCGCATTGACGCGCGCCAGCCGCAGCGCGGCCGCATTGATGTCCACCATCATGATTTCGGCCGCCGGGTCATGCTGTGCGATCAGGATGGCACCCAGCCCCGCGCCGCAGCCGATATCGACCGCCCGCGCCGGAGGCGGCGCATCACGAAGATAGGCCGCCAGTAAGGCGCCAAACCGACAAGTGTCCGGACCGAAGAACACGGAATCCTCTGCCTCGGTCGGAAAGGATGAATGAAAGAACCCATTACGCCCCAGCGTCGAGAAGCGGAACCGACTGCGCCATTCCCCCTCATCTGCAACCAGCATGCCCGCCACCATGGCCAGTTCGACCAACGGCACGGGCCTCGTCTGCCGCCGGAACGGGCGGCTCCAGCCGAAGATATCGACCAGATTACCAGCCCATTCATTGCCCGGGCGCGCATTCACCCGGCGCTGGGTTTCCGGCGTTGGACACACAAACCGATAACCCGCTCGCAACAGCGTGATTCCCACCTGCCGCATTGCCTGATCCGGATTCGAGATGCAGGAGTTACGCTGTTCCATGATGAGCTCCCAACGCAGCAAAAGGGGCGCCTGTTCCCGCCATCCCCCCGGTCGGGCCGGCTTCGGCGCCTATGGAACGGCTGCCGAAACCGATATTGTGCATCCCCCTGGTCATCCAGTGGCTCTGGCTGGGGTTGCGTTACCGCAGCCAGAGCCTGCCCTCGGTCGTCAATCCGGCGATCGAGACCGGAGGACTGGCGGGCGAGTCAAAACATGCCTGCCTGGCCAGCATCGGGCCGCATCACGGGCCATGGATCGCCCGTACCCTTCTCATTTCGTCCAAAGACGTCCCGAAGGCGGCCATCATGGCCGTCCAATTGGGCTTTCCGCTGATCGCCAAACCCGATATCGGCTGGTGCGGCTACGGCGTCAGACGAATCAACACTATCAAGAAACTGACAGAATACATAAAAGCCTTTCCCACCCATGCCGCTTTCCTGCTTCAGGAATGGGTTCCGGGGCCCTATGAAGCCGGCCTGTTTTACATGCGCAGACCCTCCGAGGCCCACGGCCGCCTTATCGGGCTGGCCGTTCGCCACCCCCCACAGATCATCGGTGATGGGGTTCGCTCCATCACTAGGCTGATGATCGCGGATCCACGGCTCGCTCCCTTGATAAGCCACTACAGGACAGCCCTCCCCGCCAACCGCCTGGACCATGTCCCCGCATCCGGCGAAAGAGTCGTCCTCGGCACGGTCGCTTCCCTGCGCGTCGGCGGGCGTTATGAAAACGCCATGCGACTGAACACTCCGGATCTCGAACAGAAGGTCAATGCCATCGCACATTCGATGAACGGCTTCCATTTCGGCCGCCTGGACGTACGTTTCAGCAGCGAAGACGCCCTGCGTCGGGGAGAATTCCAGATTATCGAGGTCAATGGCGCCGGATCGGAAGCCATCGAATTCTGGGACCCGACGCTGAGCCTGTGGGCCGCCTATCGCGGCGTCTTCGCCAAACAGAAAACCCTGCTCGCGCTGGCGGCCGAGATGCGCGCTGCCGGCCACATCCCAATCGGCATCACTCCTCTCTTCCGCGCATGGCTGCGGCAATTGAGATTGATACGGCGCTACCCCCCGTCAAATTGAGGGGCCACCAAACAGATCGGACTTTGCCCGAACCCATCAGGGCCGGAGGCTCCGAGCCCCGATCAGGTTTTCGCGGCCAAACCACGCATGCGCACGCCCGAAGAGCATTCATGGAACGCGTGAACAATCCGAACCATGAAGCGTTATCAGGACAACCACTCCCGGAGTCCCCACGATGCTGACCCTTCTCGTGATCATCCTTATCCTCTTCGCCATCGGCGGCGGCGGTTACGGCATTCGCTCCGGCTGGTATGGCGGCCCGCGAAGCACGGGGTTCAACGGGCTAGGCCTGTTGCCGATCATCGTGATCATCATCGCGCTGTTCCTGCTCTTCCGCGGCACGGGCGGCCCATGAACCCCCTGGGAGCGGCGGAACGGCTGAGCAGCATGTTGCACATCACGAGGAATTCAATGGGGGGGCGAAAGGCCCATCTACTGGGGGTGACGCGCTTCGATCCAGCATAGAAGCCGACCGGTGAGGCGGCGCACGGACGGCAGGTCCTCGGCTTGGTGGTGAAGAACGGGTCGAAGATCCGGCCAATGCTCTCGGGCGCGATACCGGGGCCGTTGTCGCGGATGGTCAGGCATACTCGCCCCCTCGCCGTGTGCCGGCGATGTCGAGGGTCGGGCTGTCACCCCCTTCCATGGCATCCACGGCATTCTGCACCAGATTCATGATGACCTGTTGCATCTGTCCGGCATGGCCATCGACCTCCAGAGCGCCGTCCAACTCCGACAGCACCATGTCGATGCGCAGGTCCTGGCGCTGCCGCGCCAAATCCGCCGCACGCGGATCGGCATGGACCGCCGCCAGATAGGCTTCCAGCCGCCTGGTGAAGCGGCGCAGCGTATGCGCATTACTATAGACGAAGGAAATCGGGTTGTTCAGTTCATGCGCCACCCCGGCCACCAGCCGCCCCAGCGACGCCATCTTTTCGGCTTCCACCAACTGGGCCTGTGCGTCTTTCAGACTGCGATGCGCACGGTCCAGTTCGGTATAGGCGCGGCGCAGTTCGCCCAGCGGCCGTGCCGCCAGAACCACGCCTGACGGGCGCCCCGCCCGTCGTACAACACGGTGCCGTTGACCGCGAAAGGCATCGGTCCCCCTGCCGCCGCCAGGATGAACTCCCGATCCTCCAGACGCTGCCTTCGGACGATAGTGTTCGCGACATCCGCCGCGGTGGTGGGAGAACACGGATCGACCAACTCCGCCAACAGGCGTCCCACCAACCCGTCCGCACTTGCAGGAAACAGCCGCTCGGCCGCTTGGTTGGTCCGCACGACCCGCAGCGCGGTATCGCACGCCACCAGCACATCGGACATGGAATCGAACACGCCGGCCATGAAGGCATGGGCGCCTTCAAGCTCGGCGTTCTTGCGTTCAAGCTCGACCTGCTGCCCAACCAGCTCGGCCCAGGTCTCGTCCATCTTGTTCATGACGCTCAGCCATAGTTGGTCGTCATCAACCAGTGGCCTGGAAGCGGTAGGCTGCACCGCATCAGTCATGATCGCTTTCCTCAGATCGGCATGACCCTAGAAGGATACCATAACCGGATGGAATATACCCGATGGGTCTACCTCAAGGGGAGATTCAGACCCGATTGGACCTGTGAAAAGATTGATTGTATTGCATTTTATGGCCGACTTGGTGTGATTCATGATTGCGCCCCCCAGGACGCAGCACCTCTATCTCATATGCTCCGGATCGGCGCAGAGCCCGCAGACCAGCAGGCGACACAACCCGGAGGATATCGGCAGGAGCCCCATTTCCCGTGCCTTCGCGGCGATCACAACGCCCTCGGCAATCGCCCGGCTACGGCTCCCGATTTCGTCCTGACGTACTTGCATTGTCTGCCAGAGCGTGTCGCTCACGATCCGCAATTCCGGCATCTCGGTCCGGATCCAGCTTTCGGGCAGATTTGGCCGGGCCAACCATCCCGGTCTGCGGGTCCTTGAGTGGCGCTGCCACTTCCGGACCAGCTCCGCCTCACCCAAAGCCAGAACGGCCCAAACAACAGCTTGACCCCTCCCAGGCAACACGGGAAACAATCCCCAGTTGGGTCAGTGCTCGATGAAAATCCCGGGTCGGACCTCAGCACTAGTCGACAGTGCCATCGCCTTTCAGGGCGTGTCGTTCTTTTGGGAGGTTCAGGCAATTTTCTTACCTACCCTATCATTGCCGGGTTTCACCCGTGGCGCCAGAAAAAACGACAGGAGAAAGATTCAAAGAAAAAACATTTTCATGTTGTATACGGAACGGAAACCATGTTTCATAGAAAGTGCGTAAGCGGACAGTGATGGAAGACGACACCCCCATAGAGGTAAGGATCATGCGGGTTCATGGTGAGCTTTCTCCGGGCGAACGAAAGCTGGCGGCCGTGCTGCTGGAGATGAACGGCAATTTCTCCGGTTTCACGGCCGGCGAACTTGCGGCACGGGCGGATGTCTCCAACCCGACCGCCGCGCGATTCTTCCGTCGCCTGGGTTATGCAAACTACCAGCAGGCCCACAACCAGGCCCGGGACAGGGCCTCGGCGGGATCACCGCTCACCGCCTTGCGAAAAAAGAGCCGGCGCGATTCCGCGTCCTTCGACTTCGCGCCCTACGCGGAGCACGAGGCACAGAACCTGCGGCGCACGGCGATGGATATCGCACCCGCTGATCTGGCAGAAGCCGTCCGACTGCTAAAGACCTCGCGCCGGATCTGGATCGTGGGATACCGGAACTCCACGGTCGTGGCGATCTATCTCCATGCCGTGCTCTCCCTGCTGCGCGACGGCGCCTCATTGGCGCCGAGGGCCGGAATGACGCTCAGCGAGGAACTCGTGAACATGGGCAAGGACGATCTGGTTGTCCTGCTTGCGTTCCGGCGCCGGCCCGCGATCCTCTCGCGTATCCTCCGCGAAGCCAGAAAGCAGGGTGCCAGGGCACTGCAGATCACGGATCCCGGCCAGCCACTGAGCCCCGACGCGTCGGTCCTGACGCTGCGCTGTTCGGTCGAAGGGTTGGGAATCTTCGACAATTACGGCTGCGCGATCACGCTGGTGAACTGCCTCGCCTCGCTGCTGGAAGAATCGATCGGCAGCGCCGCCGTGCAGCGCCTGAGCGAGGTGGAACGCCTGCTAGACGAGGTGGACGGCGTCGCCACGGGGACCTGAGGCATCAGGTCCCCGCCAGGGCTCTCTCCGTACGGAATACGTTTCGATTTAGCAACATATTTCACTTCCAAACAACGGAGTTAGAAATGAGGGATTTTCGACTGAGCCTGAAAGCGGCGTTCTCCCTGGCCACAGCCCTGGGCACCGTCTGCGCGGCTGACGCGCAGACGGTGCCAGCCCGATCCCGGCATATGGCCAAGCCCGTCGCGACCGCCAAGGCCGTCCCCAGCCAGCCAGCCCACGCGAAGGCAAGGAACGCCGCCGTTCACTCCGCTGCCGAGACGGTCGCGGTAACGGCCCAACGACGCGCCTTCAAATTCACCGCCCAGCAGCACGAGGCGACCTCGACCACCTATCTCGACGCTCAGGTCCTGGCCGAACGCCATATCAATACGGTCATGGACCTTGGCCGCGTGGTGCCGAACCTTACTGTCCAGTCCGAAGGCGGTAGTACGGCGCCATCATTCTATCTTCGCGGAATCGGGCTCCAGGACTACACACAGAACAACATGCCGTCCGTCCTGACCTATTTCGACGGTGTTCCATTTCCGATCGCGTCCATGAGCAGCGGCATGATGTTCGACGTCCAGAGCGTCGCCGCCGAGCCGGGGCCGGTCGGCTTCACCCACGGTCTGGGAGACACCGGCGGCGAAGTCCGTATCGAGAGCAACGCACCGACGAAGCAGCTTCATTACGGCGCCACCGAGGACATTGCCACGCGGGACCGGAGCAAGACCGTCGTCTACGTGTCCGGCCCGATTACGGACAAGCTCCAGTACCGCATCGCGGGCGAGAACATGGAAGGTGGCGCCTTCCGCTTCAATCGCGTCACCGGACAGAAGATCGGCAATGCCAATTTCGGCGCGATCCGCGGGCGCCTGGCCTGGCAGCCGGACGAGAAGACCAACATCGACCTGATCGCCAACTGGTCCCTGGATCGCTCGGAGGCGACGACGAGCTTCGTGCTGCAGGATTTCTCGAAACTCAGCAACGCCCCGCGCGACACCAATATCTACGCCACCGGCTGGAGCCTCAATCCGGTCTATGCGAAAGTGCTCGGCATCTCGCCAAACAGCGTCCCATCGAACAACGACGTGAACTGGAACATCACGTTGAAGGGCGACCACGATTTCGGCTTCGCCAAGCTGTACGGCATCACATCCTTCGCCCAGCAGCAGCGCCACGAATATATCGACCGCGACGCCCTGGCATTCCGCTCGGGCGACACCTATTTCGTGTCCGAGACCAACATGTTCTCGCAGGAACTGGGCCTTCAGGGCCGGCCGCTGTTCCACGACCGGTTCCACTGGGTGGTCGGGATGTACTACAACCGGATCCGCAACTACGGATCGAACTGGTTTGACCTTTCCGACTATATCGGTCTGATCCGCGACAGCACGCATCAACAGCCGGAGCAGAATTTCAGCCAGTTCGCGACCCTTGGCTACGACATAACCCGCAAGCTGAAACTCTCCTTCAGCCTGAGCCACCAGACCGACGACCGCCAGCTCGTTGGCGATGACATCAGGCAATATTACTACGGCGCCACGGCCTCCCAGTGCGGCGGCGCGCCGTCATGCTGGACGTCGCATGCCTTCGGGACGCACGGTGCGCTCACCAACCAGTTTTCCGGCAAGACCGGCATCAATTACCAGGCGACGCGCAATGTCCTCGCTTATTTCACCATCTCCCGGGGCGTGAAGCCGGGCGGGTTCACGACGAACACCACCGTCTCCGACGTCCAGATCAAGCCGTTCAAGCCGGAATGGGTGCTGGCCTACGAGGTAGGACTGAAGACGGAGTTCTTCGATCACAGGCTGCGGCTGAACTGGGCCGCATTCTATGACGATTACCACGACAAGCAGATCCTGGGTACCGTCGTGATCCCGGGCAACCCGAAATCCTATACGGGCCCGACGCCGGGAACCTATGGCTCCTACGTCAATATCCCCCATTCGGAGATCTGGGGGACCGAGTTCCAGCTCGAGGCCCATCCGTTCAGGGGCTTCAGCCTGTCGCAGAATTTCGGTTATCTGCGCAGCAAATACACGGATTACCAGCAGGTCAACAGCGCTGCGGTGTCCGCCGGCTACGCGGTCACCGGGATCTATACGCCGGTCTATACCGATTACGGCGGCGCCGACATGGGCCTGCCGAAGCTGACGCTCAGCGGCATGGCGTCCTACGACACGAGGCCATTCTGGAACCATTACATGATGAATTTCGAGGTGGATTATTCCTATCGCACCATGCAGGACAGCTTGCAGCCACGCGGGACGGGCGTCTACGTCGTTCCTCCGTATTTCCTGCTGGGTGCGAGCGTCACCTTCAAGCCCGTCAACAGTCGCTGGTTCGTGACCGCCTATGCCTCGAACCTGACAAACCGCCATTACATCGACGTGGTGAGCGTGGCTGCGACAACGGTGCTGACGGGCATCTCCGGCGAGCCCCGCTTCGTCGGTGGCCGTTTCGGCGTCGATTTCTGACGGCGGTCGACCACAGAACCGGATCACGAAAGCGGAATACCCTCATGCCCACCCTTGCCCTGACCGGCGACAGTATCCTGCTCCGCCGCCTCAACAGCATGAACGATCCCGCGATCAGCCCCCTGTTCGACCTGATCCGCAGTTCGGACATCGCCTTCACCAATCTGGAGGTCCTGCCGAACGATTTCGAAGGCGATCCGGCACTCGAGAGCGGCGGCTCACATTTCGGGGCACCGTCCTGGGTGATCGACGAACTCGCCGAGGCGGGGTTCGACCTGTTCGCCACGGCAACCAACCACAGCCTCGACTACAGCATCTCGGGACTGCGCAAGGCGATCGCAGCGCTGGACGCACGGCAAATCCTCTATGCCGGGATCGGCGAAACCCTGACGCGGGCGCGCATGCCCGTCTACTGCACGCGTCCCGAAGGCACCGTGTCGTTGCTGTCCTGCACAGCGACTTTCGCCACCGGGCAGGAGGCGGCGGCGCAGACGGACGCGATGCAGGGGCGGCCAGGGCCGAACCCCCTGCGACACGCAGCCGTGTACGAGGTGACGCCGCAGCAGATGGCGACTCTGCAGGAAGTCGCAGAGCAACTGGGCCTGGAATCGATCCGCAAGACGACGATCCGGCTCGGCTTCGGCTTCCCGCCCGCCTCGGAAGACATCCTGCCGCTCGGCGGGATGAATTTCCGTGCCGCCCCGGCGGCCAGGATCAGGACCACCGCCAACACCGAGGACATGGCGGACATCGCCCGCTGGGTGAAAGAGGCACGGCTGGTCTCGGATCTGGTGGTGGTCAGCCTGCATGCCCATGAGGTCGGCTACAACGCCGCCGGAGAAATGGACCCCGAAATCCCCGCCGAGTTCCTGGTGGAATTCGCCCATGCGGCGATCGACGCAGGGGCCGACCTGATAGCGGGGCACGGGCCGCATCTCCTGCGTGGCATCGAGATCTACAGGGACCGGCCGATTTTCTACAGCCTTGGCAATTTCATCGGCCAGAACGAACTCGTCCCGCGCCTGCCGGCCGATTCCTACCGCCGTTTCCGCGCAAGCCCGGACCTGACGCCCGCCCATGTCTACCGCCTGCGGACCGAGGCCGACACGAAGGGCTTCCCGGCGGAAAGCCGGTTCTGGGAAACGGTAATGCCGGTCTGCGAGTTCGGGCCGGCCGGCGTGACCTCCATGACCATCCATCCGGTGGAGCTGGGATTGGGCGGCCCGCCGCACCGACGCGGCATGCCGCGCCTGGCAACGGGCGAGCAGGCATCGTCGATCCTCGGGCGGCTCCAGGCGCTGTCCGGGTCGTTCGGCACACATTTCGAGCAGGAAGGCGATACGCTGCGCTGGCAGATCGCAAAAGGAACAGAGCATGTATGACACGATCATCCGGGGCGGGCTGCTCGTCGATCCGGAAACCGGGCTCGAATCCCCCGGCGATCTCGCGATCCGTGCCGGCGTGATCGAACGCGTCGGCCATGTGACGGGCGACGCGGCGGTGGAGATCGACGCGCGGGGGCTGGTGGTGGCGCCGGGCTTCATCGACATTCACGCCCATGGCCAGTCCCTGGCGGCCGACCGCATGCAGGCCTTCGACGGCGTTACCAGCAGCCTGGAACTCGAAGTCGGCATTCTGCCGATCGGCGCGTGGTACGACCGGCAGAAGGCCGCGCGCCGGGTGCTCAATTACGGCGCGTCGGTGGCGTGGGCATTCGCCCGGATCGCCGTGATGATCGGCCGCCCGCTGGAACCGTCGCTGTCCTTCATGGGGCGCTGCTTCGACGATCCACGCTGGAGCCAGGAAACGGCGACTGACCGCGATCTTGCCGCGATCCTCGCGATGGTCGAGTCCGGGCTGGCAGAAGGCGGGATCGGCATCGGCATCCCGCATGCTTACCTGCCCGGCGCCGGTGCCAAGGAGATCGTGGAACTCTGCGCGCTCGCCGCCCGGCACGACGTGCCGACCTACACGCACATCGCCTACTCCTCGAATATCGATCCGCGCAGTTCGATCGATGCCTACACGCGGCTGATAGGCTATGCAGGGGCAACCGGCGCGCATATGCATATCTGCCACTTCAACAGCACGAGCCTGCGCGACGTGCGCCGCGCGGCCGAAATCGTCGCCAAGGCCCAGGCCCAGGGCCTGCCGATCACGGTCGAGGCCTATCCCTACGGCACAGGCTCCACGGTGGTCGGCGCGCCCTTCTTCGCCGATCCGGCCTTTACCGAGCGCACGGGCAACCCGTACACCGCCATCCAGTTCGTCGACGGCGGACACCGTATCAGGGACCGCGACGAACTGCTCGCGGCAGGCCAGGCGCGGCCGGAATCCCTGGTGCTGTGGCATTTCCTGGATACCGAGACCGATCCCGAGGCGCGGGAGCTCTTGGATCTTTCCGTTCTTTATCCCGGCGGGATCATCGCCTCGGACGCCATGCCGTGGACCATGCCCGACGGGACGATCTATGAAGGCGACGCCTGGCCGCTGCCCGAGCAAGCCGCATCGCATCCGCGCTCGTCCGGCACGTTCACGCGTTTCCTGCGCGAATATCTGCGCGAACGCGGCAAGGTCTCGCTGCGCGAAGCCATGCGGCGCTGCTCGCTGGGCCCCGCCAGGATTCTGGAGGCCAGCGTGCCCGCCATGCGCCGCAAGGGCCGCGTGCAGGAAGGATGCGACGCGGATCTGGTCGTCTTCGATGTGGAAACGATCACCGACCGCGCCGAATTCATGGCGATGAACCGCCATGCCGAGGGCGTACGGCACCTGTTCGTCAACGGCAGCCGCGTCATCGCCGACGGGAAACTGGTCACGGACGCCTTTCCCGGCCAGCCGATCCGTGGACGCGGGACCGGGTCGTGACCGGCACGGCCGCCGCCGTTCCCATCACCATCATCGGCGGGTTCCTGGGCGCCGGAAAGACAACCCTGCTCAACCGGATCGTCACTGCGCAGGCGACGCGCCGCCTGGCCGTGATCGTGAACGATTTCGGCGCGATCGACATCGATGGCGAACTGATCGCCCGGCGCGGGGAAGACGTGCTGGCGCTGCGCAACGGCTGTATCTGCTGTTCGCTGCAGGGCGACCTGCTGGGGACGCTGCGCCGCCTGCTGGCGCGCGATCCGCCGCCGGAGGGGATCTTCGTCGAATGCAGCGGCGTGTCGCGGCTCGACGACATGCGCCGGGCCCTGCTGGACCCGGTCATCTGGGCGCATGTGTCCTTCGAAGGCATCGTGTGCGTGACCGACGCCGAGGCGCTGGCCGAGGCCGGGCCGGTGACGCGCGATCCGCTCTTCCGCGAACAGGTCCACGCGGCCGATCTGATCGTGCTGTCGCACGCCGATCGGCTGGAGGCAGAGGCGGTCGACCGGGCCGAACACGCCCTGCACGCGATCCGCCCCGGCGTCGCGATCGCGCGCGACGGGGCGAGGCTCCTGGCCCATCCGGCCCTGCGGGCGGCAGCGGCACTTGCCCCCCGCGTTCGCGGCCTGCGCGCGTCGGCGGGGGAGATGGCGGCGGACCAGGAGTTCGCCAGCCTGGCCTGGCGGTCGGACGCGCCCATCGACGTGACGTCGTTCCGCACGGTGCTGGAGCGTCACGCGCCGGGCCTGCTGCGGGCCAAGGGCATTCTATACGCCGCCTCGGCGCCGGATCGCGGAATGCTGCTGCAGATGGTGGGCATGCGGGCCACCGTCGGCCCGGCCCCCGAACGCGCGCTGGCCGACCGTTCGACCCGGATCGTGTTCATCGGCCGCAGGGGCACCTTCGACCCCGCCTCCCTGCTGCGCGACCTCGCCGCGCTCCCGGCACCATTGCGAACGACAAGGATTCTGAAATGAAAATCTTCATCGCGACATTGGGGACCGAGACCAACACGTTCTCGCCCATCATGACGGGGCGCGGCGCCTTCATGGGCGAACGCGACTGGTTCCGCAACGGCGCGACCGCCCACCCCACCACCATGGCGAACCTGCCGCTGAAGACCTGGCGGGCGCTCGCGGAACAGGAAGGGCACGACATCGTCGAGAGCGTATGTTCGTTCGCCCAGCCGGCCGGACCGACCCTGCGGCGCGTCTATGAGGAACTGCGCGGCTACGTGATCGAGGATCTGCGCGCGGCCCTGCCGGTCGACGTCATCCTGATATCGATGCACGGCGCAATGGTCGCCGTCGGCTATGACGATTGCGAAGGCGACATGCTGACGCACCTGCGCGCGGTGGCCGGGCCGGATACCGTCATCGGAACGGTGCTGGACCTGCATTGCCACCTGACCCCCGCCATGATGGCGCAGGCGGACCTGATCGTCACCTACAAGGAATATCCGCACGACGATATCGCCCCGCGCGCGACGGAACTCTACCGGCTGGCCGCCGACACGGCCCGTGGCGCGATCCGCCCGGTCATGGCCGCGCATGATTGCCGCATGCTGTCGATCTGGCGCACGCCAGAGGCGCCGGCACGCGCGTTCGTGGACCGGATGCAGGCCCTGGAGGGGCGGGACGGCATTCTCTCCGTCTCGTTCGCCCATGGCTTTCCCTGGGCCGACGTGCCCGATGTCGGTGCCAAGATGCTCGTCATCGCCGATGGCGACCCGAGCAAGGCCCAGTCACTGGCCACCGCTCTGGGGGAGGAAGTCTGGGCGATGCGCGGCGATAACACTACGCGCTATTTCACGCCGGACGAGGCGATCGACCGCGTCCTGGCGGAAACGGGCGCCCCGGTCGTCCTGGCCGACGTATCCGATAACGCGGGCGGCGGCGCGCCGTCCGATAATACCGAGATCCTGCGGCGCCTGATCGCGCGCGGGGTGCGCGACGTCGCGGTGGGCTGCTTCTGGGACCCGATGGTCGTCGCCTTGTGCCGCGAAGTCGGGGCGGGCGAGACGCTGCCGCTGAGGCTGGGGGGCAAATGCGGCCCGACTTCCGGCGATCCCCTCGACGTGGTCGCGACCGTCCAGGGGGTCACCGACGACCTTCGACAGGTCGGGCTGGGGGGCGGCACATCCTCGCTGGGGCCGGCGGCATGGCTGCGGATCGATGGCCTGGACGTCGTCGTCATGTCGCGTCGGCAGCAGACCTTCTCGCCCGAAGCCTTTACCAACCTGGGTATCGACCTCGCCGCCCGGCGGGGCATCGTGGTGAAATCCGCCCAGCATTTCTACAACCGTTTCGCCGGACTGGCATCACAGGTTCTCTTCGTCGCGGCCCCGGGCTGCGTGCAGCCGGACATGCGCGGCCTGGACCTGAAACGGGCGGGCCGTCCCCTCTGGCCCCAGGTGGAGGATCCCTTCGCCGCCTGACCCCCGGCATCATCCGACATAGCCGAAGGGCATGCCCGGCCGCGCGGCTGTCTCGACCCAGACGCTCTTGGTCTGGGTATAGGCGCGCAACGCCTCGCTGCCCGAAGAACGGCCGAAGCCCGAATGGCCAAAGCCCCCGAACGGCGAGGCGACGTTGATGGTCTTGTAGCCATTGATCCAGAACGTGCCCGCGCGCACGGCCGCCGCGACGCGATGGGCGCGGCCGACATCGCGCGTCCAGACCGCGCCGGCCAGGCCGTAGGGCGTGGCGTTGGCCAGCGCGATCGCCTCCTCCTCGGTGTCGAACGGCAGGACCGTCAGCACCGGACCGAACACTTCCGCGCACGCGATCGGGGCATCGGGCGGCACGCCGTCGATGATGGTCGGCGCGTAATAGAAGCCGCCGCTGTCGCGCAGGCCATCCGGGCAGGCCCCGCCGGCCGCCAGATGCCCGCCGGCCTCGACGGCCGCCGTCACCATGGCGGCGATCCAGTCATACTGGCGCCGGTTGTTGATCGGGCCGATCTGGGTCACCGGGTCCACGGGCGGCCCGACCGGAATATGCCCGGCGGCACCTCCCAGCCGCGCCACGACCGCCTGGTGGCAGGCACGCTGGACCAGAAGGCGCGACCCGGCGACGCAGCTTTGCCCGGCCCCACCGAAAATCGCCGCCTGGGCGCCAAGAATGGCCTGATCCATGTCGGCATCCGCGAACACGATGTTCGCCGACTTGCCGCCCAGTTCCAGGATGCTCGGCACGATGTTGCGCGCGGCGGCCGCGGCGATCTGCCCGCCCGCCTCTGCGGAACCGACGAAAACCACCAGCCGCGTGTCGCGATGCGCCACCGCCGCCGCGCCGGTCGTCAGCCCCGCGCCGGCCAGGACGTTGACCAGCCCGCGCGGCATCCCCTCGGCCCGGTCGCACAACATGCCGAGCGCGAGCGAGGTCAGCGGCGTCAGTTCCGACGGTTTTAGCACCACCGCATTGCCCGCGCAGATGGCGGGCGCGATCTGCCAGCCCGCCGTGAAGACCGGCGCGTTCCACGGCGTGATCTGCACGACCGTGCCGAACGGTTCGTGGCGCGTGTAGTTCAGATGGGTGGTGGGAACGGGAATGACCGCGCCATGCAACTTGTCGCACCAGCCGGCATAATATTCGAACATCTCCGCGACCTTCGCCACCTCGCCGCGCGTGTCGCGGATCGGCTTGCCGGCCGAAAGCGTCTCAAGCTCGGCAAGCGCGTCGGCATGATGGCGCACCAGCGCCGCCACCGCCCACATCGCCCGACCGCGGGCCGCGGCGGTCATGCCCCACCAGTGGCGCTGCGCCGCCCCGGCCGCGGCCATGGCCGCCTCGACCACCGGGATGCCGGCGTCGGCGAACGACAGGAAAGGCCGCCCGTCGGCCGGGTTCACCAGCTCCAGCGCCGCCCCGGTGCCAGGCAGGATCTCGCCGGCAACCACGCTGCCCACCACCCTGCCAGGCAGGAAGATGCGCAGCAGCGCCGAAATCCGCGCGGCTGCATCGGAAAAAGGTCCTTCAGACATCGCGCGTTTCCCCCGGCGTGCGGAAATCGGCCATGCGGGTGAAGTCGTCGCCATCAGCGATGGCGGCATCACGCCACAGGCGCCCGACATGGGCGGAGAGCGGCAGGTCGAGCCCGGTTTCGCCGACCAGTTCCAAGGCAAGCCGCACGTCCTTGCGCATCAGCCCGGCCGAAAAGCCGCTGTCGAAGGTGCCGGGCAGGATCCAGCGCGGATACATCGTCTCGCTGACCGCGCTACGCCCCGTCGCGCTGTTGACCACCGCGATGGCCTCGTCCGCCGACAGGCCGGCGGCTTCGGCCAGACGCATCGCTTCACCCGTCGTCACCAGGTGGGCGGCGACGAGAAGATTGTTCACCAGCTTCACGATATTGCCGGCACCGGACGGCCCCACATGCGGCGCCCGCGCCGACAGCGCGTCGAGCACCGGCCCGGCCTGGGCGTAATCTTCCCCGCTGCCGCCGATCATCATCGTCAGCGTCCCGGCGGCGGCACCCGATGGACCACCGCTGACCGGCGCATCCAGCAGCCCGTGCCCGGCCAGGGCAAGCTGCCGCGCCAGACGCCGCGTGGTGCCGGGGTCGGAGGTCGAACTGTCGATCACCACGACCTTGCGGTCCCGCCGCGCCAGCAGGCCGCCGGGGGTGGTCACCACCGCCTCGACATCGCGGGCTAGGGGAAGGGAGAAGACCAGCGCATCCGCGGCGCGCAGCACCGGGGCCAGATCCTCGGCGACAGAAATGCCGGCCTCGGCGGCCAGTTGCCGGCGAGGGGCACCGATATCATGGCCCAGCACGGCAAAGCCCCTGGCGGCCAGCCGGGTGGCCATCGCCAGGCCCATATTGCCCAGCCCGATCACGCCGACAGTTTCGATCGTTCCCGACATCCGGCCACCTTTGCAAAAAACGTCGCGATTCCGCCCTGCGTCGGCAAACGGTCAGCCGCGTGCCGTCAGGTCCCGCGCCAGGGCGATCCAGTAGGCCGCGCCCAATGGCAGCGCCGCGTCGTTGAAGTCGAAGCCCGGATTGTGCAGCGGGCGCGAGGGAACCGCCCCGTCCGCCCCGATCCAGGCATAGGCGCCGGGCGCCGCCTGCAGCATGAAGGCGAAATCCTCCGACGCCATCGAGGGCGCGACATCGCTGTCACACGCCCCCTCCCCAGCCGCGCGCGACGCTGCCCGTGCCACCCAGGGCACGGAGTCGGCCGTGTTCACCGTCGATGGATAGCCATGAATATAGCGGACCTCCGCCCGGCAACCGTGCGCCACCGCCACGCCGGTCCCGATCTCGGCGATCAGCGTCTCGATCCGCCCGCGGGCCGCTTCATCCAGGCAGCGCACCGTCCCGCGAATGGTTACGCGTTCGGGAATGACGTTCCAGGCGTCGCCGCCATGAATCTGGGTCACGCTGACGACGGCGGGGCAGAGCGGATTCAGCCTGCGGCTGACGATCGTCTGCAGGGCCATCACCAGTTCGGCGGTGACCATGAATGGATCATTGCCGCGTTCGGGCATCGCCGCATGGGTGCCGGATCCCTGCACGACAATCTCGAACGTGTCGAACGAGGCCATGATCGCGCCCGCCCGGGTCGCGAAGCGCCCGACCGGCAGGCCCGGCCAGATATGCAGTCCCCAGACGCTGTCGCAGGGATGATCGCGGAACAGCCCGTCGGCGACCATCGCGCGGCCGCCACCCTCGCATTCCTCCGCAGGCTGGAAGATGAAATGAACGGTGCCGCGAAGATCGTCCATGGCCGCGAGGTGATGCGCCGCCGCCAGCAGCATCGCCACATGGCCGTCATGGCCGCACGCATGCATGATTCCGGGACGTGTGGAACGATAAGGAAGCTGCGTCTCCTCGGCAATCGGGAGCGCATCCATGTCGGCCCGCAGCCCGATGGCGGGCCCGTCGCCCCTGGCCAGGGTACCGACGACCCCCGTCCCGCCAATGCCGGTCCGGACCGAAAGGCCGCACGCCGCCAGTTCGCGCGCGACACATTCCGCCGTGCGGAATTCGGCGAAGGCAAGCTCGGGATGTTTGTGAAGGTCGCGGCGGATCGCGACCATGCGTTCCAGAATAGAACCGTCGAGAGCCATGGCGTTCCTCGATATCCGGGGGAATGGTCACGGGCTCGTCCGGCGCGCCCGGTCACGCGGGACATGTAACAAGTTTATCATTCCGATCACAACACGAAAAACTATTTTCATTCCGTTCTTGACAGGAAACCACTGCCCGCGCCTTGATGAGGTGTCGCTCCTCCGCTCGCGCTGGGTTCGCCAATGCTCACCAAGACCTGTCTCAACCCGATCGCCCGCCCTGCGCCCACGGCGGATTCCTTCGCCTTTCCGGCTGGGCCGGACGCCGCCGTGCAGGTGCTGCGGACGATCGCGGACTGGCCGCATTATGCGCGCACCCCATTGCTGGCGCTGCCCGGCCTGGCTCGGTCGCTGGAGTGCGGCGCGATCCATTACAAGCAGGAGGCTCCCCGCTTCGGCCTGGGCAGTTTCAAGGCGCTGGGCGGCGCCTACGCCGTGCAGCGCGTCCTGGCCGCGATCGTCGCCCAGCGGACCGGCCAGGTGCCAGACAGCCAGGACCTGTTTTCGGGACGCCATGCCGACATCGCCGGGTCCGTGACCGTGTGCTGCGCGACAGACGGCAATCACGGGCGTTCCGTAGCCTGGGGCGCGGCGCAATTCGGCTGCCAGTGCGTCATCTACATCCATCAGGCGGTGTCGCAGGCCCGGGCCGACGCCATCGCGGCACTGGGGGCGACCGTCCGGCGCCTGCCCGGCAATTACGACGACGCTGTGCGCTTCGCGCAGCAGGACGCCGCCATCCATGGCTGGCACGTGGTGTCCGACACGTCCTATCCGGGATATGCGGAAATACCGGGCTGGATCATGCAGGGGTACAGCGTGATCGCCGAGGAGATCCGTGCGCAGCTCGGCGATGTCCGCCCGACCCATGTCTTCCTCCAGGCGGGCGTGGGCGGCTTCGCGGCGGCCATCATGTCCAGCATGGCGCAGGCCTATGCCGAGGCCCCGCCACGCTTCATCGTCGTCGAACCAGATCACGCCGCCTGCCTGCTCGCCAGCGCGCAGGCAGGCAGCCGCGTCACGGTCGGCGGCGAGCTGGACACGATCATGGCCGGCCTGGCCTGCGGAGAGCCGTCGGAAATCGCATGGCCGGCGATCCATGCCCTGGCCGACGCCTATCTAGCCATCGACGACGAGAGCGTCCGCGAGACGATGCGCCTGCTGGCCGCCGGGGTGGACGGCGACGCTCCGGTGGTGGCCGGCGAAAGCGGCGCGGCCGGCCTTGCCGGCCTGCGGGAGGTCATGGGTCGTCCGGAGATCGCGGACACGCTCGGCTTGGATGCCACGTCGATCGTCGTTGCGATCGGGACCGAAGGGGCGACGGACGCCGCGCTGTATCACGCCATCGTCGGGCGGACACCGGAAGAGGTCGCGGCCGATGCCCGCTGACGGCCCGCCCCGCACCGCATCAGCCATCCCGCGGATCGACGCGCGGCGTCTTGAAGAGGCCATCCGCTCGTTCGGCCGGATCGGCGCGCTTCCGGGCGGCGGCGTCTGCCGCCTGGCGCTGAGCGACGCCGACAAGGCGGCCCGCGACGAACTGACGCACCGCATGACGATGCTCGGCCTCGTCGTGGACATCGATGCGATCGGCAACATCTTCGGCACGCGGCCGGCGCGGGCGCCCGACGGGGCGGCCGGCACGGTCATGATCGGATCGCATATCGACACGGTCTCGACCGGTGGCCTCTATGACGGCACGTTCGGCGTCCTGGCGGGACTGGAAATCGTCGCGGCGCTGAACGATGCCGCGATCGAAACCGAACGGCCCATCACCGTCGCCGCCTTCACCAACGAGGAAGGTTCCCGATTCCAGCCGGACATGCTGGGCAGCCTGGTCTTCGCCGGCGGCCTGCCGCTTGCGGACGCGCTGGCGACGCGGGACGCGGACGGCGCGGTGCTGGGCGACGAGTTGCGGCGCATCGGCTATGCCGGCGATGCGACAGGTCCCGAAAACATCGCCGCCTATTTCGAACTGCATATCGAGCAGGGCCCCGTCCTGGAGCGTGAAGGAATCCAGATCGGCGTCGTCTCGGGCATCCAGGGCATTTCCTGGCACGCATTCCGGCTGACCGGCCGTTCGGCCCATGCCGGCACAACGCCCCGGGCGATGCGCCGCGACGCGGGCATGGCCGCCGCGCGCATCGTCCACGACGCATACGAGATGGGCGCACGCATGGGGGCGGACCAGCTCGTCACCTGCGGATCGCTGCGCCTCGCGCCCGGACTGATCAATGTCGTGCCTCAGGAAGCGAACCTGACGATCGACCTGCGCAACCCCGACGACGATGCGCTACGCGACGCCGAGGCGATCCTGCTGGCCATCGCCTGCGCCGCCGCCGCCGAGGCCGGCGTGGTGGTCGAACACCGCTCGCTCGCGCGCTTCGCACCGGTCTCGTTCGATCCCGCCCTGGTGGCGGACGTCGAACGGGTGGCGACGGGCCTGGGTCATACGACCCGCCGCATGCATTCCGGCGCCGGCCACGATGCCCAGATGCTGGCTCGGATCGCCCCGTCCGCGATGATCTTCGTGCCCAGCGCGGGCGGCGTCAGCCACAATGTCGAGGAATATACGGCGCCCGACGACCTGGCGCGCGGGACCGAAATCCTGAGTCGTCTTGTCCTTCACTGGTCCTGTCCTTCCCTGGACGGGACGCGGAACGGAGCCGGAGCTTGAGCCGCGAAATCATCATTGCCGGCGCGCAGATGGGACCGATCGCACGCGACGAATCCCGGGCGTCTGCCGTCGCGCGCATGGTCGCACTGCTGGACAGGGCCGCGCGGCTCGGCGCGCAGATGGTCGTCTTTCCCGAACTGGCGCTGACGACCTTCTTTCCGCGCTGGTTCATGGCGGATCAGCAGGAGATCGACATCTTCTTCGAAACGGCCATGCCGAACGACGCCGTGGCGCCGCTCTTCGCGCGGGCCCGCGCCCTGGGCATCGCCTTCACGTTCGGCTTCGCGGAAAAGCGGATCGCGGACGGGCGCGTCCGGCGCTTCAACACGTCGATCATGGTCGATACGGCGGGAGAGGTCGTCGCGCACTACCGGAAGATCCATCTTCCAGGCCATGCCGAACACGAACCCTGGCGAGCCTTCCAGCATCTGGAAAAACGCTATTTCGAGCCCGGCGAAGCGTTCTTCGAGACCGTGCCGCTGCTGGGGGGACGCTTCTCGATGGCCATCTGCAACGATCGCCGCTGGCCCGAGACCTATCGGGAAATGGCGTTGCGCGGCGCCGAGGTGGCGACGATCGGCTACAACACGCCCCTGCATTACGCGCAGATGCCGGACCATGACCACCTGCAATCGTTCCACAACCATCTTTGCATGCAGGCCGGGGCCTATCAGAACGGCATGTGGGTGGTGGGCGTCGGCAAGACCGGCGTCGAGGAAGGCTGCGCCCTGCTGGGGCAAAGCTGCATCGTCGCCCCGACCGGCGAGATCGTGGCGATGGCCGGCACGGTCGGCGACGAGGTCATCGTCGCCGTCTGCGACCTGGATCGCTGCGCCGAAATCAGGGAGCACGTGTTCAACTTCGCCAGGAACCGCCGCCCGGCGATGTATCCGCTGCTGAGCGCGACATAATGCCCGCGACACAGCCGGAGCGGGAACGCTCCTTGCAAACTAAAACGGTTTTTATGGATCTTTCCACGGATATTTCGTATCTTATTCGTAATAACATGGAAGATTGACCTTCTGTTTCCGGGACCGGTCAATCCCGTTCGCGCCTGAACTTGGACGTTTCGACCCAGACGCCCCGCGCGTATCGCCTCCGCGTATCGCCAAGGAGCCCAGTCATGACCCCAGCCGGGACCGTTCCAATTCCTGATATCCCCCTTGCGATGCCTCAATCGTCGCTGAATGCACTCTATCGGCGCATCGACCTGCGCGTCGCAACGCTCCTGGCGGTCTCCTACCTGCTCGATACCATGGACCGGCTGAATATCGGCTTCGCGCAGCGCCAGATTTCGGAACGGATCGGCCTTACGCCGCAGGATTACGGTTTCGCGGCCGGCATCTTCTTCGTCGGCTACGTGCTGTGCGAAATTCCCTCCAACCTCCTGCTGCCAAAGGTCGGTGCCAGACGCACCTTCTTCCGCATCATGGTGCTGTGGGGCCTGACTTCGGCATGCATGGGGCTGATCAGCAGCCGTTACGCCTTCTATGTCCTGCGTTTCCTGCTGGGCGTGTTCGAAGCCGGCTTCGCGCCCGCGGCGATGTACTACATGACATCGTGGTACCCCCCCGGTCGCATGGCGACGGCAATCTCGATCCAGCAGATCGCCGCCCCCCTCTCGGGCGTCGTCGCCGGCCCGCTCTCGGGCATGCTTCTGCAAGGGATGGATCATGTGGGCGGCCTTGACGGCTGGCGCTGGATGTTCGTCATCGAAGGCCTTCCCACGATCCTGATGGCGTTCGTGGTCCTGATCTTCCTGCCTGACAGGCCGGCCGATGCGCGCTGGCTGACCCCGGC
This sequence comes from Gluconacetobacter asukensis, assembly GCF_014174375.1. GTDB lineage: Bacteria > Pseudomonadota > Alphaproteobacteria > Acetobacterales > Acetobacteraceae > Gluconacetobacter > Gluconacetobacter asukensis. The sequence goes on along the minus strand of NZ_JABEQE010000007.1, from coordinate 85,306 downwards.
CGAACGCCGCATCGTGGAAAGCAATGCCTCGTCCGCCGGGGCCAGCCATCACAGCTTCGCCGCCGTGCTGCGCGATCCGATCCTCTACGTTCTCGCCGCCGGATATTTCTGCATCATCGCCGGCATCTATACGCTCAGCTTCTGGGCCCCCTCCGTCCTGCGGCAGGCCGGGGCGCACGGCGATCTGCAAGTCGGTCTGCTGACGGCCATTCCATTTTTCTGCGGCGGCGCGGCAATCGTGGGATGGGGACGACGATCCGACCGGCGGGGCGAACGGCGGTGGCATTGCGCGGGGCCGACCCTGCTGGCGGCCGTCGGACTGGCTGCCATCGCGGCGACGGGCGGCAGCCTGCCCGCCACGATGCTGGCACTGAGCGTCACCGCGATGTGCCTGTATTCCGCCTATCTGATCTTCCTGTCCGTGCCGTCGCAATTCCTGCGCGGACCCGGCGCGGTGGGCGGCTACGCGCTGATCAACTCCATCGCACTGATGGGCGGTTTCTTCAGCCCGATTCTCATCGGCCGGGTCACGCAGTTGACGGGCAATGTCAATGCCGGCGTCCTGTGCATGAGCGTGGTCGTGGCGCTGGGCGGCGTGATCCTGATGTTCGCAATCCCGAAAGGTCGTCTTGCCAACACCGACCAGATGCCGCCGGAATGAGGCACCGATGACCACCCGCCCCGAAACGACCGCGACAGGCGGGGGTACGACACGCCCCGGCCGCGACGCACGGCTGACCTTCGGGCTGCTCTATCTTGCCTGGTGCGTATGCTACCTGGACCGCGCGGCCGTTCCCTTCGCGGCCCCCGCGATGATCCGCGACATCCACATGTCGCCGGTGCAGCAGGGTTTCGCGATGGGGTTTTTCTATCTGAGCTATGCGTTCATGCAGGCACCCGGCGGATGGCTGGCGGACAGGTTCGGCGCGAAGCGCGTCGTCATCGCGGGCCTGCTGGGCTGGTCGGCCTTTACGCTGGGCACCGGACTGGTGCAGTCGGCGGCGGCCCTGCTGTGCATGCGTCTGCTGTTCGGGATCGGCGAAGGCATTTTTCCCGCGGCCAGCCTGCGGGCCCTGTACGACACCGTGCCGGCCAGCGCACGTGACAAGGCGCCGTCGGCGCTGATGTCCTCGAACTATTTCGGCTATCTGATCGCCCCCACGGTGCTGCTGCCACTGCTGGCCTGGTTCGGCTGGCGGTCGACATTCTACGTCATGAGCGCGATCGGAGTCCTGTCGGCCCTGCTGTTCCTGGCCCTGGTCCCCAGACGGCCCGCGGCACTCTCCCCGGCCCCGATCGGGGGGAGTGCGATGCTGCGGGCCCTGCGCCTGCCGGGGATCAACCGGCTGATGGCGACCTGGTTCCTGGTCAGCTTCATCAACAAGGCCCTGGAAAGCTGGATGCCGACCTATCTGCTGCATGCGCGGGGCGTCTCGCTGAAGGAGGCCGGTATCCTGCTGACTGTGCCCTATCTTGCCGCGACGGTGGCCGCCCTGATCGGCGGCTGGGTCATGACCCGCTGGTTCGCCGGACGCGAGAACCATTTCATCTCCATCAGCATGGTCATTTCCTGCGCGGCCCTGGTGGCGATGGCGTCATGCAACGCGGTCATCGCAATCATCGGTGCGGAAACCGTGCTCTATTTCTTCAAGACGCTGGTCTTCGCGGCCGTGCTCTGCCTGCCCGGCCGCATCCTGCCGCAGGACATCGCCGGCACGGGCTACGGCCTGATCAATTTCGGCGGCCAGATCGCGGGCTTCGTGGCGCCCCCGGTCATCGGCGCTGTCCTGTCCGCGTCCGGCAGCTATCCCACCGCGTTCCTCAGCCTGCTGGTCGCAGGCGTGCTCGCGCTGGTGCTGAATATCGCGCTGGGCCGTTTCGGACAGGCCCCCGCATCCTCCATCCCGACAGTCGGAGCCGACAATCATGGAATTGTGTGACGCGACCGCAATCGAACTGCTCGATCTGTTCCGAACGGGCAAGGCATCGCCCGTCGAGGCGCTGCGCGCCTGCCACGATCGTACCGACAAGGTCAATCCGGCGATCAACGCCATCGTGTACGAAGATCGCGACGCGGCCCAGGCGGCCGCGCGCGCCGCCGAAGCCGCATGGCGGCGTGGCGAACCGACCGGCCCCCTGTGCGGCGTGCCGCTGGCCGTCAAGGACACGCATGTGACGGGCGGGCTACGCACCACCTTCGGCAGCCCGCAATATCGGGACTGGGTACCCGAACACGACCAGCATTTTGTCGCCACCCTGCGGGCCGCCGGCGCGGTGATCACCGGCAAGACCAACGTGCCGGAATGGGCCGCGGGGGCGAACAGCCGCAATCCCGTCTATGGCGCGACCGGCAATCCGTTCGATCCGGCCCTCAATGCCGCCGGATCGTCCGGCGGGTCGGGGGCGGCGCTCGCCTGCGGCATGGCGACGCTGTGCACCGGGTCGGATACCGGCGGGTCGCTGCGCAACCCGGCGGCCTTCAACGGCGTGGTTGGCATGCGCCCCTCATCCGGCCTGATCCCCAGCGAACGCCGGGTACTCGGCTGGTCCTGCCTGTCCGTGGACGGGCCGATGGCCAGGACCGCGGCGGACACCGCGCTGATGCTGTCGGTCGTCGCCGCTGATTCGACCTTCGACCCCCTGTCCTACACGCTGCCCGACACCCCCGTGCGGGGCCTGTCCAATCGTTATTTCCCCCAGGTCCCGATCGACCTGTCCACCCTGCGCCTGGCGATGACCGAGGATTTCGGCATCGCGCCGACCGAAGGCATCGTCCGCCGGGCGTTTCGCGCAAAATGCCCGGCCATCGCGGCCCTTTTCGCTTCCAGCGCGGATGCCGCCCCCGACTGTTCCGGCGGGCACGAGGTCTTCGCGATCCTGCGTGCGGCCCTGTTCCAGGCGACGCACGGCGCACGATACAAGACGCATTACGACCTTCTGGGCCCGAATATCCGCGCCAATGTCGAGGAAGCGGCGACATACTCGCTGGCCGACCACGCCTGGGCGTCGGACCGGCAGACAAAAATCTATCGCACCTATCAGAAATTCTTCGAATCCCACGACGTCCTGATCAGCCCGGCGATCACGGTCAGTCCACGACCGTGGACCGAGCCCTATCCGGCGGAAATCGACGATGTTCCGACCAGCAGCTATTTCCACTGGCTGTCGCTGGCCTATCTGGTGACGCTGTCCGGCCATCCCTGCATCAGCATCCCCATCGGCGTGGACGAACGCGGCCTGCCCTTCGGATTGCAGGTCGTCGGTCCGCGCGGCGGCGACGCCTTCGTCCTGCGCGTGGCCGCCGCCATCGAATCCGCTTTCGCCGGACATCCCGGCCTGTCGCGACCGGTCCCGGACATCGAGGCACTGGCGGTCATGCCGCCCATCGCCTCGCGCCCCGGCTTCATGCCGCCGGTGGGCGCGCATGCCTGACCCCCGTTTCGCCGCATAAGGAAGACCCACCATGCGCAACAGCGATGAAATCTGGGCCCTGGTCGACGACCATGTCCCCGAATTCCGTGCCCTTTCGGACCGGATCTGGGATCAGCCCGAACTGGCCTATGACGAATTCGCGGCCGTGGCCGAACACACGGCGGCGCTGGAAAGCCAGGGCTTCCGGCTGACCCGCGCGGTGGCGGGAATCCCGACGGCGGTGATGGGCGAATTCGGCGAGGGCGGTCCCGTGATCGCGATCCTGGGCGAATATGACGCCTTGCCGGGCCTGAGCCAGCAGGCGGGCGTCACCAGCCCCGCGGCCATGCCGGGCTCCGGCGCCGGCCATGGCTGCGGCCACAACCTGCTGGGCGCCTCCGCCCTGCTGGCCGCCACCGCCGTCAAGGATTATCTGAAGGCACACGGCATCAAGGGACGGGTACGCTATTACGGCTGCCCTGCCGAGGAAGGGGGCGCGGCCAAGACCTTCATGGTGCGTGCGGGTGCGTTCAGCGACGTCGATATCGCGATTTCCTGGCATCCGTCGTCCTTTTCGGGCGTCAACGCTCCGCGCTCGCTCGCCAACATGCGCATCGACTTCACCTTCACCGGCCGCGCGTCGCATGCCGCCGCCAGCCCGCATCTGGGCCGCTCGGCGCTCGACGCGGCGGAACTGATGAATGTGGGGGCAAACTACCTGCGCGAGCACATGCCCCAGGGCGCGCGACTGCATTATGCCTATATCGACGCCGGAGGGGCCGCGCCGAACGTGGTGCAGTCGCGCGTCACGATCCGCTACCTGATCCGCTCCGAAACGCTGCCGGAGCTGCGCGACCTGGCCGACCGCGTGCGCCGGATCGCAGCCGGCGCCGCGATGATGACGGAAACCCAGGTCTCCGAACAAATCGTCAGCGCCGTCTCCAACCTGGTCGGCAATACCCCGCTGGAACAGGCGATGCACCGCCAGTTCGAACGTCTCGGCCCCCCGCCGTTCGACGAGGCGGATCGCGAGGTGGCGGCCGCATTCGCGGCGACCCTCAGCCCCCAGGACCGGCTGGCAGCCTATAACCGCATGGGCGTTCCCTACGATCCGGACGCCGTGCTGTGCGACCTGATCGCACCCCCCTGCGCCGAAGGCGACGGCGCGTCCGGTTCCACCGATGTCGGCGACGTCAGCTGGGTGGTGCCGACCGTACAGGCCCGCGGCGCGACCTGCGCCATCGGCACGCAGTTGCATTCCTGGCAGATGACGGGCCAGGGCAAGACCGGGCACGCGCACAAGGGGATGGTGCATACGGCCAAGATCATGGCCGCCACCGCCCTGAACGCCCTGACGGACGGCGACCTGCTGGCCCGGGCCAAAGCCGAACACGCGGCGAAGATGGCCGTCACGCCCTATGTCTGTCCGCTGCCGGATTCGGTCGAACCGCCGGTGCGCGGGCGCCCGGACGCGGCCTGATACCCGCCCATGATCTTTCCCCTCGTCATCGTCGTCGGCGCGGCCGCGATCCTGGCCGTGATGGTCCTGATTGCGCGGTTCCGCTGCGAACCGATCCTGACCCTGTTCGTCGTCGCGGTGCTGGTCGGGCTGGCGACCGGCCGCGCCCCGGCCGATGCGGTCGCCTCGTTCGAAAACGGCGCCGGCCACGCGCTGGGGCACATCGCCTTCATCATCGCCTTCGGCACCATGCTGGGGCGTATCGTGACCGAAAGCGGCGCAGCCGAGCGCATCGCGGATACCCTGATCGCCCGCTTCGGGCCGCGCAACATCCATTGGGCGATGATGGCCATCGGCCTGCTGGTGGGATTGCCGGTATTCTTCGATGTGGGTTTCGTGCTGCTGGCGCCGCTGGCCTTCGTCGCGGCGCGCGCGGCCGGGCAGCCCCTGCTGCTCGCGGCGCTGCCGCTGGCCTCCAGCCTGTCGGTGGCGCACGCGCTGATGCCGCCGCATCCGGCGATCATGATCGCGATCCAGGCCTATGGCGCCAGCGTTCCCGTCATGCTGCTGCTGGGTACGGCGGTCATGGTGCCGACGGCCGTGCTGGCGGGGCCGGTCTTCGCGCGGTTCATCGTCCCGCGCCTGCACGTACGCGGCATCAGCGCGCTGGAAGCCCAGTTCCTCGAACGCGATGTCGTCCGCCCGCTGCCCCCCTTCTGGCTCAGCGCGCTGGCGGTGCTGTCGCCCGTCCTGGTCATCCTGGCGGCACAGGTCGCGCGCGTGCTTCTGCCCGGCGCCACCGGGGGGTGGGCCGCCGGGTTGCTCGGCTCGACCGACATGGCGCTGGTCATCGCGACATTATTCGCCGGACTGGCGCTGGGGATCGCGCGCGGCACGCCATGGGCCACTCTGTCGCGCCGCCTGCAGGATTGCCTGGCACCGACAGCCTTCGTCGTGCTTCTGGTCGGCGCGGGCGGCGGGTTCGGCCGCGCGCTGATCGATGCCGGCGTCTCGCACGCGCTGACCGACCTCGCCGTCTCGTGGCGGATGCCGGTCCTGCTGCTGGCCTGGGGCCTGGCGGCCATCGTCCGGCTGGCCACCGGTTCGGCGACCGTCGCCATGAGCACGGCGGCATCCATGCTCGCCCCCCTCGCCGCCCAGACGGGGCTGGTGACACCCGAGGCGCTGGTGCTGGCCACGGGCGCCGGATCGGTCGCATTCGGGCCGGTGACCGATCCCGTCTTCTGGCAGATCAAGGAATATCTGGGGCTGAGCGTCGGCCAGATGCTGGTCACATGGTCGGTCATCGAAACCGCCATCTCGGTCCTGGCCCTGACGGGCGCCGTGCTCTTCCAGCTCTGTTATCAGCTCTTCTGACGCATTCCGCACGAGGTCACGCCATGCATATCGACACGCTGTCCACCCCCTGCGTCCTGGTCGACATCGACCGGGTGAAGGCCAATATCGGCCGCGCCCAGGCCTATGCGAACACGCACGGCTTCGCCCTGCGCCCCCATATCAAGACCCACAAGATGCCGGCCTTCGCGCGCCTGCAGGTCGAAGCCGGGGCCCGGGGCATCACCTGCCAGAAGCTGGGCGAGGCCGAGGTGATGGCCGACGCGGGGCTGGACGACATCCTGATCAGCTACAACCTGGTGGGCATCGACAAGCTGACGCGGCTGGCGGCGCTGGCGCGCCGGGTGCGCCTGACCGTCGCCGCCGACAGCCCGTACACCGTCGCGGGCTACAACGACATCGCGCGGGCGGCGGATGTGTCGTTCGACGTGCTGATCGAATGCGACACCGGTGGCGGCCGCTGCGGCGTGCAGACGCCGGAAGACGCGCTGGCGCTTGCCGCCACGCTGGGCGGGGGCGCGCGCTTCGCGGGCCTGATGACCTATCCCGCAGCCGGCAAGACCGCCGAGATGGCCGCATGGATCGACCGCGCGCTTGCGGTGTTCAGTGCCGCCTCGGTACCGGTGGGCACGGTTTCGGCTGGCGGCACGCCGGACCTGTGGCGGGCACACACCACTCCGGGACTGACGGAATACCGGCCCGGCACCTACGTCTACATGGACTGCTCACAGGTCGCCGCCGGTGCCGCCACGATGGCGGATTGTGCCCTGACCGTGCTGGCGACCGTGGTCAGCAAGCCGCGCCCCGACCGCGCGATCATCGATGCCGGGACCAAGAGCCTGACCAGCGACCTGCTGGGCATGGAAGGATTCGGCCATGTCCCCGCCTGCCCGCAGGCGATCGTGAGCGGCCTGAGCGAGGAGCACGGCATCCTGCGCGCCGAACACGGCCTGCCCGAGATCGGCGCACGCCTGCGCATCGTGCCCAATCACGCCTGCGTGGTCAGCAACATGTTCGACCATGTCTATCTCGTCTCCGGCGACCAAGTGCTGGATTGCATTCCCGTCGCCGCGCGCGGACGCGTGTCGTAACCACCGGCGTTTCCCCTGGAAGGATCATTCATGATGAAGACGGTTTTCGGTCAGTCACATGTCCCGCTCTCCCCCGCCGTGCGCGCGGGGGATTTCGTCTATGTCTCGGGCCAGGTGCCGGTGCGCGACGGCCAGGTGGTCGCGGGCGATGTCAGCGTGCAGACCCGGGTCGTCATGGACAATATAGCCGCCGCGCTGAAACTTGCGGGCTGCGACCTTTCCGACGTCGTCAAGACCTTTGTCATCCTGACGGACCGGAAGGATTTCGGCGCCTTCAACGCGGTCTATGCGACCTTCTTCCCCTCAGCCCCCCCGGCGCGCACGACGGTCGAGGCCGGATTGATGATCGACATCACGATCGAGATCGAGGCGATCGCCTACAAGCCGCTCTAGCCTCCGCCCGCCGCCGAACAGGACAATCCGATCATGAAGGTATTCGTCGCCTCCCTCGCCACGGAAACCAATACATTCTCACCCGTTCCCACCGATCGCGCGAACTTCCTCGCCGCGTTCTACGCCCCTCCGGGCCGGCACCCCGCGACGCCGACACTGTGCTCCGCCGTGTTTCCGTCCCTGCGCAGCCGGGCAAGCCGCGAGGGGTTCGAACTGGTCGAGGGCACCGCCACCTGGGCCGACCCCGGCGGCCTGGTCCAGCGCCAGACTTACGAGGCATTGCGCGACGAAATCCTGGACCAGCTTCGCGCCGCCCTGCCCGTCAATGCCGTCGTGCTGGGGCTGCATGGCGCCATGGTCGCGCAGGGATATGACGATTGCGAGGGCGACCTTCTGGCGCGCGTCCGTGCGCTGGCGGGGCCGGACGCCGTGATCGGCGCGACGTTCGACCCGCATAGCCACCTGACGCCGAAGCGTGTCGAAAACCTCGATATCCTCAATGCCTTCCTGGAATTTCCCCATACCGACTTCGTCGCGCGCGCCGAACAGGTCGTCGATCTGACCCTGCGCGCGGTGCGTGGCGAAATCCGTCCGGTGATCTCGGTCTTCGATTGCCGGATGATCGACGTCCTGCCGACCAGCCAGCAGCCGATGCGCGGCTTCATCGACAGCCTGCGCGCACTGGAAGGGCAGGATACGGTGCTCAGCGTCTCGCTGATCCACGGCTTCCTGGCCGGCGACGTGCCCGAACTCGGCGCGCGCATGGTGGTCATCACCGACAACGACCCGGAACGCGGCGCGCGCCTTGCCCGCGAAAAGGGGATGGACCTGTTTGCCCTGCGCGGCGCCACCCGCATGACCCAGCACGGGGTGGAGGAGGCCCTGCATCTGGCGGCCGCCCGCGTCGCGGCAGGCGCAACCCGGCCCGTCGTCCTGGCCGACACATGGGACAATCCCGGCGGCGGCGTGGCCGGCGACGGCACCCTGATCCTGCGGGCCATGCTGGATGCGGGCCTGAACGATGTCGGCGTGGCCACGATCTGGGATCCGATGGCTGTCACGTTCTGCCTGGCCGCAGGCGAAGGGGCGACCCTCACGCTGCGCTTCGGCGGCAAGAGCGGCCCCGGCGCGGGCGATCCGATCGATGCCACCGTCACGGTCCTGAAGGCGGTCACCGAGGCCTGGGAGAGTTTCGGCGCCAGCCGCGTGCCCCTAGGGGCCTCTTCCGTGGTCCGGATCGCCGGCACGCGGGTCGACGTCATCCTGAACACGAACCGCGCCCAGACATTCGACCCGGACATCTTTTCCGGCCTGGGCATCGACATCGCCGAAAAGAAATACCTGGTGGTGAAATCGACCAACCATTTCTACGCGGCATTCCAGCCCGTGGCGGACGAGATCCTCTATGTCGATGCCGGAACGCATTATCCGTCGGACGCCCGCCGCACCCGCTATCGCAAACTCAGCCGCCCGATCTGGCCGATTGTCGAGGACCCGCATGCGGTGGAGGCGTAACGCCCTCCGCCCCCGAGGCGGACGATCGCGCGGCGGCCATCCGCCGCGCGTGGCGTCCGCGAACCGCCCGAACCGTTCAGCCGTTGCGGAACGTGTAGCTGTAGCCATTGATCGCGGGCACGCCGCCCAGGTGCGCATAGAGGATTTTCGACCCCTTCGGGAAGAAGCCCTTGCGGACAAGGTCGATCAGGCCCTGCATCGATTTCCCCTCGTAGACCGGGTCGGTAATCATCGCCTCGGTCCGCGCCGCCAGGCGCATCGCCTCCACCGTTTCCTTCGATGGCACGCCGTAGGCGGGATAGGCATAATCCTCGACCAGCACCACGTCATCGCCGGCGATTTCCGGCCCGTCGACCAAGGCCGAGGTCTTCTGCGCGATATCGAGCACCTGCGCCTTCACCTGTTTCGGGGTGAAGGACGCGTCGATTCCGATCACCTGCCGCGCCCGTCCGTCGTCGGCGAAGCCGACCAGCATGCCGGCATGAGTCGAACCGGTCACCGTGCAGACGATGATGAAATCGAACTTGAAGCCCAGTTCCGCTTCCTGGGCCCGAACCTCCTCGGCGAAACCGACATAGCCCAGCCCGCCGAACTTGTGCACCGACGCGCCGGCGGGAATGGCATAGGGCTTGCCACCCTTCGCCTTCACTTCCTCCAGCGCCTGCAGCCAGCTATCGCGGATCCCGACATCGAAGCCCTCATCGACCAGCCGGGAGTCCGCGCCCATCAGGCGGGTCATCAGGATATTGCCCACGCGATCGTACACCGCGTCGTCATGGGGCACCCAGCTTTCCTGGATCACATGGCATTTCATGCCGATCTTGGCCGCGACGGCGGCAACCAGGCGCGTATGGTTGGACTGCACACCGCCGATCGAAACCAGCGTGTCCGCGCCGGACGCCAGGGCGTCGGGAACGATATATTCCAGCTTGCGCAGCTTGTTGCCGCCCATGGCCAGGCCGGAATTGCAGTCCTCGCGCTTGGCGTAGATCTGCACGTCGCCGCCCAGGCTCTCGCTCAGGCGCGGCAGGAATTCGATGGGCGTCGGCCCGAAGGTGAGCGGATAGCGCGCGAAGCGGGAAAGATTAAGCATTTCAAGCCCCTTGATCGGAAGAACGATCCCAATCGTGCCACAAAAGGAATGAAATGGGCTTTCGAACTTCCACCCTTGACGACATCCCTTTCCTGTATTTTTTCAGGTTTCCCGATTATCTGTCCAAATATTGCGCCATCTCTGAAAGATCCTTTCATGGACAAAACGCTGGACCGAATCGACCGCAAGCTGTTGCGCCTGCTGCAGCAGGATGGCCGGACATCGAATGCCGACCTCGCGCGTCAGGCCAATCTCAGCCCGGCGACCTGCTACCGCCGGACGCAACGCCTGTTCGAGGACGGTTTCATCCGCAGCGTGCGGGCGCAGGTCGCGCCGGAAGCCGTCGATCTGGCGACGCTGGCGATCGTCGGCGTGGTGCTGGACCGTTCGACACCGGACAGTTTCGCCGCGTTCGAAACGGCCGCCCGTGCCATGCCGGCGATCCTCGACTGCTATCTGGTGGCGGGAGATTTCGATTTCTTCGTGAAGATCCGCGTCCGCGACATCCACGATTTCAGCCGGCTTCACGCGTCGGAACTGATCGCGCTGCCCTGCGTGCTCCAGACCCGGACCTTCTTCGTCATGAAGGAGGTGGTGGATAACCGTCCGCTCGCCATCTGACCGTTTCCACCAGGGACATATCGGCACCCGTTCGCAACCCTGCTTTCGTTGACACCTCTTTTCAAGGAACAAGCATCAATGGTCCATGGGCAGGCAAAAGGCCGCAGCGCGATCGTTCTCGGCGCGGGCATGGTGGGAACGGCGACCGCCTGGCATCTGCGCCAGCGTGGCTTCGATGTCGTGCTCGTCGACCGCCGCGTGCCGGGGAACGAGACATCGTTCGGGAATGCGGGCCTGATCCAGCGCGAAGCCGTCATGCCATACGCGTTTCCGATGGATGCCGGACGGCTGGCCCGCATCGCATTCGGCATGGGCAACGATACCGCATGGCGCGCCCGCGATCTACCGACGCTGGCCCCGATGCTCGCCCGGTATTTCTGGAATTCCCTTCCCGGCCGGTACGATCCTATCTGCATGGCCTATGAACGCATGGTCCGCCATTGCCTGGCCGAACACCAGGCCATGGCGGCGCAGGCCAATGCCACGGGAATGATGCGGGCCGGCGGCTGGAAGCAGATATTCCAATCCCAGGCCACCATGAAGACGGCCCTGCACCACGCAAAGGAGGTCGCGGAACGCTTCGGCGTCCCCCACACCGTCCTGGACGGCGCCACGCTTGCGCGGGAAGAACCCACCTTGCAGCGGCAGCTTGCCGGTGCCATCCACTGGACATCGCCGTTTGCCGTCTCCGATCCCGGCGGCCTGGTCAAAGCCTATGCCCGGGGGTTCGAAGCTGCCGGGGGCACGCTGGCCACGGGGGATGCGCAGACCCTCAGGCCCCACGGCGCCGGCTGGCGCGTGACGGGCGAGGACGGCGACCTGGATGCCGAAACCGCCGTCATCTGCCTCGGTCCGTGGAGCGACATGGTCCTGCGCCCGCTGGGATATCGCTTTCCGCTGTTCGTCAAGCGTGGCTACCATATGCATGTCGCGCTGGACGGCGCCCTTGCGACGCCCATGCTGCTGACCGAACAGGGTGTGGCCATGATTCCGACGCCATCCGGATTGCGGATCGCCACGGGGGCCGAATTCGCACGGCGCGAGGCCCCCGCCGCGACCCGGCAAATCACGCGAAGCATCGCGATCGCCCGCACCCTGCTACCCATCGGCAAGCCGCTCGACGCAGCCCCCTGGCGTGGCGCGCGCCCATGCCTGCCGGACATGCTGCCCGCCCTCGGCCCGTGCGCGCGGCATCCCGGCCTGTGGCTGAATTTCGGTCACGCCCATCAGGGTTTCACGCTCGGCCCCGTCACCGGCCGGCTCTGCGCCGAACGGATCGCGGGCGAGGCACCCTTCATCGACCCGATGCCTTACGATCCCGGCCGCTTCGACCGGCAACGCCTGAGCGTCCTCAATTTCGCGACCTGAGGCGCGGTGGCGGAATGACGGAAAATGCCGTCAGAACGCCTCCGGGGCCAGCTTGCGTTCGACGATGCTTGCATAGAGCGCCACCCCGTATGGAATGACTGCATCGTTGAAATCATACAGTTCGTGATGCAGCGTACGTCCCGCGCCCGCCCCCACATGGATGTAGGCACCGGGCACCCGTTCCGTCATGAAGCTGAAATCCTCCGACCCCATGACGGCCGCACCATGGCGGTCCACGGCCCCTTCGCCGACCAGCTCGGCGGCGGCGTCGGCATAGAGCGCCGCCTGTTCCTTGTCATTGATCAGGGGCGCGAAGATCGGCCGGAACGAGACGGTCGCCCGCGCGCCGTACGCCTCCGCCGTGTGCGCCGCCACCGCCTCGATCCGTTCGCGGATCTTCTCCATCAGCGCGCGGCTGAAGCAGCGGATCGTGCCGCCCAGCGACGCGGTCTGGGGAATCACATTGAATGCGTCCCCACCGCTCAAACGCGTGATGCTGACCACGGCGCGCTCTTCGGGCGGTATGTTGCGCGATACGATGGTCTGCAGGGCCAGGGTGATCTGCGCCACGGCCGGCACCGGATCAATGCTGTCCTCGGGCCGTGCACCGTGCGCGCCGCGCCCCTCGACCGTCACAGTGAAAAACGCACCACCCGCCATCGCGGGCCCCGGCGTGATCCGGTACTGCCCGACATCCAGCCCCGGCCTGTTATGCATTCCGAAAACCGAATCGCATGGAAACCGTTCGAACAATCCGTCGGCGATCATGGCCTCGGCGCCCCCGGCACCTTCCTCCCCCGGCTGGAAGATCAGGTTGACCGTCCCGTTGAACCGGCGTGTTTCCGCCAGATAACGGGCAGCGCCCAGCAGCATCGTCGTATGCCCGTCATGGCCGCATGCATGCATCATCCCGGGAATGGTGCTGCGATAGGGCAGATCGTTCGCCTCCGCCATCGCCAGCGCGTCCATGTCCGCGCGTAGCCCGATCGCCCCCTCACCGTTGCCGACGCGCAGGACGCCCACCACTCCCGTCCGGCCGACACCGCGATGCACTTCGATGCCCAGGCGTTCAAGCTCCCGCGCTACGAGGTCGGCTGTGCGATGCTCCTCCATGCCGATTTCGGGATGGGCATGCAGGTCGTGGCGCAGCGCCGTCAGTTCGTCGAGATAAGGATCAATGTCTCGCAGAGAAACCATGGGGGCCTTCCTATGTCAGGTTTTTGGAGGGGGAGTGGTGCAGCACCGAAATCATGTAGCTGACGCCCAAGGTCCGGACATAAGCGTCAGATCAGGAAGATATTCACCTGGTCGAGGATCTCGGAAGATGATGAGGGAAACCCCCTGCATTCCCGTCGCAGGAAAAATCCGAACGGCACGACGGACAGGCCTGGCAGAAACGGTATCCGCCATTCCCAGGCATGAAGCTGGTCGTGAGAAAACAGTGCGGACATCATAATCCCCAGAGGTCGGACCCGACATCCCTGCTGCCCTCCTCACGCCGCCTAGCACCGCTGGTCCGTCCTCATCAAAGGGCAACGCCGTGTCCCGCCCAGCCATCCGTCGGAACACTGACATATCCGATCGACCCCGAACCATTTTATGCCGGTTTCGGAACGAGATGCACGATAATCTGCCCGTTCGTCGAACGTCAATTTGAGAATGACCGCGTCCAGGCATTGCCATGTGCGGCAGAATATGAACCTGCCCTTCTGAGACTTCGGCTTCCGCTGTCAATTTCAGGCTACGTCTTTCACAGGCAGCGGATCGAAGAACAGATAGAGCGCCGCGATGCGACCATTCTCGACGACAATGATGTCGGTGCCCGCATAGGATGGGGGCCGCCCGGGCTCCCCGGACGTCCAGCGCAGTCGTCCAGCGAGGCCGTGCAGGTTTTCGGCCGGGGCGAGTTCGGCATAGGCAAAGCCCGGATGGGTGGCGCGGATCTTGCCCGCGATGGCGGCAATGGCGGCGCGGCCACGCGTGACGCCGGCCGGTTCGACGAACAGCGCGTCCTCGGTGAAGAGTTCGTCCACCAGTACGCGGCGCCGGGCGTCGTCGGCTTCGCCAAAGACGCCATGCAGATTGCGCGCAAGAAGGGAAGTAACGGTATCGGTCATGACGATTCTCCGTGGGCCGGCGGCCGGTCGGATCGCAATCCAATGGCCGCCGGCTGTCCCATGCTGATTTTCAGATCTGCTTCTGCCCACCATCGACGAAGAGCTCGATGCCGTTGATAAAGCTCGCCTCGCTCGATGCCAGGAACAGCACGGCGCGTGCGATCTCTTCAGGCTGGGCGACCCGGCCGGCAGGGATCAGGCCGGCAAGATAGGTCTTGGTGCCCTCGGCCTGATCGCCACCACCAAAGAGCTGGTTCAGGCCCGCCGTGTCCGTGACGCCGGGGCTGACCGCGTTCACCCGAATGTGCCGGTCCTTGAGGTCGAGCATCCAGTTGCGTGCGAAACTGCGCACGGCGGCCTTGGTGGCGGAATAGACGCTGAGCGCCGGCGTGCCCGCCGCGCTGACGTTCGAGGCATTCAGCACGACCGCGCCACCATCGCGCAGCAGCGGCAGCGCCTTCTGCACGGTGAACAGCACACCCTTGACGTTGCTGTCGAAGGTCGACTGGTAATGCTCTTCCGTGATGGCGCCCAGTGGGGCGAATTCGCCGCCGCCGGCATTCGCGAACACGATGTCGATCTGCGCGTGCTTCTGCTGAACCGCGTCATAGAGCCGGTCGATATCCTCAAGACGCCCCATGTCGCCCCGCACGCCGGTCACCCGGCCGCCGATGCTGCTGACCGCCGCATCGAGCGCGTCCTGCCGCCGCCCGGTGATGAAGACGAACGCGCCCTCATCGGCGAAGGCCCGGGCCGTCGCGAGTCCGATGCCGCTCGTGCCGCCGGTAACGATCACCACTTTGCCGTCAAATCCGTATGTCATTGGTCTGCTCCCTGTTTTCGACGCTGTTTGCGCCGGTGAGACAGACATGCTCCTGGAACGATAAATCGTGTAGACAGCAGTTTCTGCACACAGCGTTCATCTGGAGGAACGATGCAACGGCGCGACCTCAACGATCATGTCTATTTCGTCGCGGTCGTGGCCCATGGCGGATTTTCGGCGGCGGCCCGCATCCTGCGCGAGCCGAAATCCAAGCTCAGCCGCCGCATAGCGGATCTGGAAAGCCGGCTGGGCGCGCGGCTGATCGAACGATCGAGCCGCCGCTTCCGTGTCACCGAACTCGGCCGCGCCTTTTACGAACGATGCCGCGCGATGCTGGACGAGGCGGAAGCGGCCGAAGCGATCGATGTTCGAAGCGATTGATGCCGAGCGTCCGGTGATGAACGGGCCGTCCGACAAGGTTAGGTGGGCGGACGCCATGAGGCGGCTCTGCGAACTTCGTGACACGGGCACGGTCGGCGACGTGATCGCGCACCTGTCCTCCACGGGCCTGCCGATTCTCTCAGACGCGGTTGTGCGCCAGGAGAGAGCGCTTGCGGACGCACTTGCGGGCGGCGAGCCGCTGACTGGACGCGTCAAGGAACTCCATGCGCTTCATGCAGTGTCCTACCAAGAGGTCATCGCGCTCTGCGAATATCTCGATGGTCACTCGCCGTTTGAAACCAAGCACGGGGTGAAGGGCGACCAGTTCGAAAATGTCCTCGTCGTGTTGGGGCGCGGCTGGAACGATTACGACTTCAATCTCTATCTTAAGATGGCCGGAAGCCCTAGCCTGATCGGCACTCGAACGGCGGCCTACGAGCGTTACCGTAACCTGTTCTATGTCGCGGTCTCCCGGCCGAAGCGGCGCTTGGCGCTCGTCTTCACGCATCGGCTTGAGCCCGGAGCGTTGGGGACACTGTCGGGATGGTTCGCTGGCCACCCGATCCGGGATATCGGCCCGGCGCTATGACAACTGCCTCCTGGTATGTTTTAGTCGCAGCATTCTAAGTTGATCTCTCGTGTAGATTCGCCTTTCGGCCAGACTGTAGGGTCTGCTTATGGTCACACAGCGGCCCATCCAAACTAAAAAGTCGACACCCAGTTTATGTCGGCGTTCGGAGCGCTGACGGTAGAGGCAGAGCGTCTGACATGAAGGCGCGAGCAACCTGACTGATATCAGCCCAAAGAGGCATAGGCCCACGCGCCATGCACCGTCTAAGCACCACTTCGGCCGCCGAACATCATCACCAACCGCCATCGGTCAGTATCTCCCGCCACTGCCGCTTACCTCCACGAACACCCGCCCTGAGCCATTCCATCCGGCTCTCTGCATGATCTACCAAGACCCTGCCAGCATTTTTGAGATGCGCCTTGGATCGGGGATATGGTACGATGACCGACGCCAGCAAGATCGTGCCTACACGGGGGAACGACGCGGCTTCCGACCGCCTCGCCCTGACGCTCCGCACGCGCGATCCCCGGCTGGTTGCCCTGGTCCGTCTTCTCGCCCGTCAGGCCGCCGACGACTATATCAACGCCGCGCGCAACCGCAGGAAGACCGGCCCGACAGAATAGGAGCCGTCCATGACCCGCGTCGCCCTGTATGCCCGCTATTCCTCCGACCACCAGCGCGACGCTTCGATCGAGGACCAACTCCGGCTCTGCCGGGAGCACGCCACGAAACAGGGCTGGAGCATCGTCGACAGCTACACCGACCGGGCCATCTCGGGCGCCTCGCTGCTGCTGCGACCCGGCATCCAGGAACTGGTGCAGGACGCGCAGCGCAGCCGCTTCACCATCGTGCTGGCCGAGGCCATGGACCGCCTGTCCCGCGACCAGGAGGACATCGCCGGCCTGCACAAGCGCATGGCCTTCGCCGGGGTGCGCATCGTCACCCTGTCTGAAGGCGACGTCACCCACCTGCATGTCGGCCTCAAGGGCACCATGAACGCCCTGTTCCTCAAGGATCTGGCCGACAAGGTCCGCCGTGGTCTGCGCGGCCGGATCGAGGACGGCAAATCCGGCGGCGGTAACTCGTACGGCTATGACGTGGTGCGCCAGATCGACGATCGTGGCGAGCCGATCCGCGGCAATCGCAGCATCAACGACGCCGAGGCGGCTATCGTCCGCCGCATCTTCCATGAGTTCGCCAACGGCCGCTCACCCAAGCGGATCGCCGTCGCCCTCAACGACGACGGCATCTCCGCCCCCACGGGCGGTGATTGGGGCTTCACCACCATCAACGGCAACCGCCAGCGCGGCACCGGCATTCTCAACAACGAGATGTATATCGGCCGCCTGGTCTGGAACCGGCTGCGCTATCTCAAGGATCCCGAGACCGGCAAGCGGGTCTCCCGCCCCAACCCAACGGACGATTGGGTTATCCAGGAGGTGCCGGAACTGCGGATCATCGACCAGGCGCTGTGGGACAAGGTCAAGGCCACGCAGAAGGCGATCAAGATCGACCGCGACACCGGCGACACCAACCGCCTGCACGAGCGTCAGCGCGGCAAATATCTGTTCACCGGCCTGACCAAATGTGGCTGCTGCGGCGGTGGCTATTCGATGGTGTCCGGCACCCTGGTCGGGTGCTCGACCGCCCGCAACAAGGGCACCTGCGGCAATCGAATGAACATCCGCCGCGACGCCCTGGAATCCCGCGTGCTGACCGCGCTCAAGACCCATCTGATGGACCCAGAGCTGTTCGCGGTGTTCTGCGATGAATTCACCCGCCGAATGAACGAGCAGCGGATCGAGGCCTCGGCCGGCATCAGCGCCGCCAAGGCTGAACTCCAGCGCGTCGAGCGCGAGTTCGACACGCTGATGGATGCCCTGCTCAAAGGCACCCTGCCCGAAGAACGAATCAAGGAACGCAGCCAGAAACTGGAACGGCGGAAAGCCCAGGCCGAGGAAACCCTGGCCACGATCGACGAACCGCCGCCTGTCCTACATCCCAGCATGGCGGTCGTCTATCGCGAGCGGGTCACTGCCCTGCACAACGCTCTGCAACAGGATACCACCCGCCTGGAGGCAGCCGACCTCATCCGCTCCCTGATTGAGCGAATTGTGCTGACGCCAGTCGATGGCGCGTTGCGCGTGGAACTGCACGGCGACCTCGCCGGCATCCTGACGATCGCGGCGGGGGCAAAGCAAAAGAGCCCGACCGTTGCCGGTTCGGGCTCTGTTCTTGCGTCGCAAGTCAAGATGGTTGCGGGGGAAGGCAACCAACGATACTTGCGATTGGTGACGCGTGGAATACCCCGCGTTGCCGCATAACAAGCAAACAGAAACCTTGCCGCAGGCATCACTTGATATATAATCCTATAACATGATCAATATATACGACAACCTTTCAGATCTGAGGTCAGGTTCCCATCTGGAACTTTCAATCCAGCACCGGGAACCAGAAGCGATATGGTCAGCGTACATTAATTACGATTTTCGAACTAAAATGACACTCATGCCTGTCCGATTTCCTGGAGCCATCTCTGTGGTGCCAGCTAATCCCGATCAACTTGGACAAGACCGAAGTTGTATAAACCTGGATACCGGGCCTTAACGTGAAATACCGCTTTATCATCGACATGGCCACGTTACAGCGTGACTGCCTGATTTGCTGTCCCGAGCAACAAGATTGTTTCTCGATATCGCGAAATATTTCTCCGCACCGTCCTGCATTCCTTTATTTTGCAATGAAATGTTGTAAAAGCCAGAGAGGAAATATATGATCCAACCAGTGCAAAATTTCACTTGGCGCATCGATATAGCGTTTGCATATCTGCATCTGATCAAACTGACAGGAACCGAGCATCCTATCCTTCCTTTGCCGTCGTATTAGATGGAATCCGTTTGTACCGCGCCGTGGTAAACCGGCCATAGAACAAGCAAAAAGGGCGGCTGCATGGCTCCAGGTATCGAAACACGATCGGCGAACCTTTATTCCGTCCAGGACCTCCGTTTCATGGACCAGCCAGACCGGCTGAGAGCGCAGTATCTGGCGGCCCAGCCCTTTCCCCATCTGATCGTCGATGACCTGTTTCCCGCCTCCTGGATACGCAACATCCTGAACGAGTGCCGCGAAGACCGCAATCTGTGCTGGAAATCCTTCGATACGGCGCTGCAGAAGAAACGCGGCACCCAACCGGACTCTGATTTCCCACCATATCTTCAAAAATATTTTGATTTCATCAATTCTGGCCCTTTCCTGCGGCTCATGACACAATTGACTGGGATTGAAGCCTTGCTTCCCGATCCCACGCTTTATGGCGGCGGTCTGCATGTTGTCTCGGGACAGGGTTTTTTTGATCTGCACATCGACTTCCAACATCATCCTACGACGTTGCTGACCAACCGCTTGGTAATCATAACCTATCTTAACGACGAATGGGATCAAACATGCGGCGGTAATCTGGAATTATGGGCGATGAACCCGGCACGACGCGCGGTTGAGATCATTCCGCATTTCGGACGTACCGTCCTGATGGAACAATCGGCGATCGCGGCGCACGGCCACCCCACGCCAATCCTTGCGGGACGCGAACGCATGGCGGTGATCGCCTATTTCTATACCAGCGACGCTGGCACTCAGCGCGTGCGTCGGCGCCGGACTTCCACACTCTACGTCCCACGTTTCGGCCGATCGGCCAATGCGCGCCTGCAGGCGGCCCTCCATAACGTTCTGCCTCAGCCCATAATCAGGGGCCTGAGGACCGTCCGCCGCGTCCTGCGTGCGCTGCCGCGCCGTTCCGGCGAGCGATAGCCGCCCCGGTCCCCGAATGCATGACGGACAGACGAATGATCACCCCCCGGTGGCCACCGACTGAGGACCACGGACGCTGACGCGCCGCGCCTTGCCCAGTATGCCGCCGAACCGCTCGGCAAGCTGGTCAAACACGTTGCGCCGCAGCACGAACAGCATGACCGGATACAGTCCCGTGCCCACCACCCCGATCACGATAATCCGGGACAGATCATGGGCGTTGATGACTGGCAGCAGGGAACCCGCATATCCCAGCCCCATGGCACATGCCGAAATGACAAAGGGAATGACGTAGAGTTCCATCACCCGCCCGACCGGCACCCCGCAGCGGTTCAGAATCAGCAGCGAGCAGAGCGGGGGATAGGTAAAATAATAGAGCGCCACAGCCACCGCGACACCCATCGCATTGCCGGCCACCCCCCCTGCGATCACCACGCCGAAGAAGACCGGGGCAGAAATGACGGCAAAGATCAGCGCCAGCCGGAATTCGCGCCGGGCACTGAGCAGCGAGCCCGTAATCCACGACACCGCGTCGAACGGAAGCCCGAGACTGAGGATCTGCACGAACGGCACCGCCGCCATCCAGCGCTCACCGAACAGGAAATGCAGGCCGGGACCCGCGAGGACGGCCTGGAGGAAACAGAACGGCACGACAATATAGGCCAGCAGGCGGCAGGCCTTCAGTGCGGCCTCGGTCTGGCGTTGCGGGTCGGTACGCAGTTGTGCGAATGCAGGCAGCAGAACATTGATGAAATTGCCGGCCAGCATCCGCACCGGCTGCGCCGAGAAGCGGAAAGCGAAGAAATAGAGGCCGACCACGGAATGCGAGGCAATCAACCCCAGCACGATATAGTCACCCTGATTGATAATTTCGATGATCGTCCTGGTGGCGAAAACGGTGGTGCTGCTGCCCATAATATAATTCAACTGGACCTTACGGAAACTACGGGCGATCCGCGGGGGCGCCTTCCACCAGAACAGGGCAGCCTTAGTCATCGCCAGCAGCGGTATGGGAATCGCAAAACTGTAGGCGCCACATCCCAGCCACGCCAGCAGGATCGTACCCAGTTGCAGGGCGAAGATCTCGAAAGTGTTGTAAGCGGCCAGAAAACGGAAATTCATATCGGCGCGAATGCGGACCGACGGCACGGTGGCGAGGGTCTTGATCGGCGTTGCAATCGCCAGCGCCGCAATCAGGCCGACCAGTTCCGGCGATTGGTACCATCTGGCAGCAAACGGAGCCGCGACCAACATGCCCACCATGCCCAGCAGACCGAGCGACAGGCAAATCCAGAATGCCGGCGCGGACCAGAACGCCATGGCCTTCTGCCGCTGCAGCAGGACATCGTCTACCCCGAAGCTGACCAGCGCATTGGTGATGCCAAAAACCGTATACGCAAGGCCGATGATCCCGAAATCTTCAGGCGTCAGCAGCCATGCCAGGGCCAGTTGGGAGACGAAGCCGATCCCACGCGCGGCCAGGCTCTGCACCATCAGCCATAACACGCCGCTCGTCGCCGCCCGGCCCAGACCACCTGGACCCGCCACCGGGCTCCGCCCCTGTTCCGCCATGCGTTCCCCTTCCTGTCTGCTTCGTTACCCGCGCGGCCCGATGCCGCGATCACGCCGTCAGGCCGGCTGGGCACGGCCGGCCAGACGCTTGAACATCTCCCGCACCCCCTGAGGCAAAATCAGCCGGAACGAGATACGCCCCAGCAGCACCGGATAGCGCGCGGGCGCCACCAGCCCCAGTGCATCGCCGAAGCGCCCGCGAATGGCCAGCCGCGTCGCTGTTCCCATCAGATGATCCGCCATCTCCGCCCGATTTTCCGCCCGGATCGAGATGGAGGGATCCCGCAGCGCGCGGCGGATGAAGCCGCAATCCGTGCTATCCAGTTCAAACGGACGGTAGAAAGCCAGCGCGACCAGCTTCATCCCCATGGCCAGCGCCAGCCAGGACCGTTCGTCCGCGCTCAGGACTGCCGCACCCGCATGCAGAAAATCCTCCAGCGAAACCGCCTGCGCGCAACGCCGCAATTCATCCGCGGAAAAGGCCAGGTCGGGCTGCCTCGCCCGGCGCCGGCGGGCAGACACCGCCGCCATCTGCGACCAGAACGCCATCGACCGCCCATTGCGGATCGAGGCGCTGGAAATACTGTTCGCATGCACCCGGTACGAACCGAAATCTTCCGGAAGGTTCAGCATGGTTCCGACTTCTTGCAGGCGCCAGCACAGGTCGCTGTCCTCCGCCACCGCCAGACTGCGATAGCCCCCTACCCGGTCGAACGCCGCGCGCCGCATCATCAGGAAAGGCTGGGGCAGATAGGGCTCGCGCGCCGGCAGCCAGGACGGATCGGCCCGGTCTATCCGGGGGGCGCGTACCCTGTCGCCCGTCGGACGCCCGTGGGCATCGATATGCCGGCCGCTACCGGACAGGGCGATGCAATCCAGATGCGCCGTCATGTATCCGACCTGCCGCTCGAGACGGTCGGGCGCTGCCAGATCGTCAGCATCCAGCCGGGCAATAAACGGCGCGCGACACAGCGATAGCCCATGGTTCAGCGCGGCTGTGATACCGCCATTCGGCTGCGTCAAAACCACGATCCGCGGGTCCTGCGACGCCAGCTCGGCCAGTATCCGGCCTGTCTCGTCGGTCGAACCGTCATCGACGACAACGATGCGGATCGTGGCGATGGTCTGGCCGCGCAGGCTGTCGATGGCCTCGCGGATGGTCGCTTCCGCATTATAGGCCGGGATCAGGATATCGATCAGGGAATCGGCCACCATGTTGCTCCTTTCCTGCTCCGCTCTATTTCTGATGCGCCGGTCATCCCTCATGGTGGTTCAGATGCCGTTCCAGAACCTGCATCTGCGGCCGATCCTGCCCGTCGCGCGTCGGTTCCAGCGTGTACATGTATTCGCCCCATAGCGGACCAGCTGCCCAGTAGGTCCAGCCACGCCAGACCGACTGATTCACCGCGAGATAGGCGGCGACCTTCTCCAGCACATCAAGGCATGCCGCATTCCGCCCCACGCCGAATTCCCCCAGGAAACCGACATTGCCTGTCTGGTGCAGCCATGCCGTAAAGGATGTCAGGCGCCCGATCGCCTGCTCTGCCGGGACGCACTCAGCACTCCGGCCACTACTGTCCCTGTCGAAATATTCATGCACCTCGAAAATCAGAGCATGGGCCGGGTCTTTCAACGCCGCCATATCCGGCCCGTTCTGCGTTGCAAACCCATGCGCGGAATCCCAGCCGATGCCCGACACCAGAATCGGATTCCTGGCCCCGGCGCTCCGGATGCCCAGGATCGCCTGCTGGGTGATGTCGCGCCACTGGCGGGCCGATTGCTGCTGCGGTTCGTTCATCAGGCCGAACCAGATATCGTGCCTGTCATGCAGCGTCGCGCCCAGACGCGTCCACAGGTCGCGGAAATCGTCTGCCGAGACCGTGTCTCCCCCGATCAGTTTCCCGCGATAACGGCCGTAATCGTGGACGTCGAGGATCACGGTCCCCCCCACAGCCCGAACCTGGTCGGCGAAGGCTTGGATGCGCTTCATGTAATCGGCATCCGGCGCCGCGCCAGGCGTGGGCTGCAACCTTTCCCACAGGACCGACAGGCGAAAGATGTTCATGCCCTTGTCGTGGAAATACGTCACCTCGCCTTGCTTGGGAAACAGGTAATCATAGCCATAGCGACCGGGAATCTTGTTCGAGGAATAGGCTGCCCCTGCCAGGTTTACGCCCTTGTATTCCTGTGCCTGTGCCGGCACCGTCCGGCCGGCGGCGGACAAAGCCAGCATGGCCGGGAAGAAGATCATCAGACTACGCATGGGATTTTCCATATCGTCTGGTCAGGGACGGCACGGCCATGCCGGCCGGCACCCGGATCATGCGGGGTCGGATACGCAGGGCTGCTGGCCCCATCGCATCGGTGACGCCATAAAGGAACCACAGCAACGCTGCCGTCTTGATCGTGAAGACCGAGGCCCCGATGCACAATGATGTCGCGAAGTAGACCGAGATCATGGTCTTCATCGTCGCGCCTTCGGGCGTGCGGGACGGGTGAAACGCGAACAGGCCCAGATAGAACAGGGTCAGGACCGCCCCCAGATTGTTCAGTACATAGGCGTAACCGGTATCCAGGGTGTACACCTGCGACGGTGCCAGCCCGAACCACTGGCCGAGACCCCAGTAATCCAGCAGCCGGCCCGAAAAGATCAGCCGACCGGCCAAATCGTCTTTGATGATGGCCGGCAGGACGCCGGGCAATTCATGCATCGTGCCCACGAGCGTCAGCAGCGTCCCGATAAGGATCGGGAAAAGAAACGCCGCCAGTGCCGACCGGCGAAACGGGCTGACCCGCACCAGCAGCATCAACAGGCAGCACCCCGAAGCAAAACGAGAATCCGCCAGCACAAAGCACAGCACGGCCAGGGCGTACATCACCACGCAGCGCTGACCCGGCTGGTTGCGCGACACGCTGAGGCACCACGCGAACAGCACGGCCGAAAAATTCCCCAGCGAATCCGGCTCCAGAAAGATCGAAGAGACGCGATGCGGTCCGAAAATCGACTGGAAGAAAGTGCGACTGGCCCCCGCGCCCCGATTGCCGCTGAGAAACAGGTTGGTATTGCTGTAATTGACCGTGTCCTTGGCGATCACGCCCTTCTGCACATAATAGTCCCATATATTGAAGAGACTGGCATAGATGTTCGTAAAGACCAGTTCGACGAACCCCACCACCAGCACCAGGACGATCAGGATCCGAATCGTCGACCAGGCGGTTCGCTCGCTGGCCATGCGACCGAGCATATAGAAGATGTACATGATGCCGACATCATGCAGAATCTTCACGCTGAGGGCCGGATTGACCAGCCGGGCCCCGACCACGAAGCCCGTCGTCAGCGCCATGAGCCACAGAGCGGTACGGTCGATCCTTTGCCGGATCAGATACAGACCGGCCGCCAGGATCGTGATTTCAACCACGGCAATCTGTGAATTTCCAACCAGCATCCAGTGCCGGCTGGAGAGGAAGCATAACACCAGGTTGAACATCGCTGCCGCGATGACCAGGTACATTCCTCCCAGGCGCCCCTCGGCCGCGACGGCCGCCCGTCCGGCCCCGATATGACCCGCCCTCATCCGTCACGCTCGGCGCAGGCGGCGACCGGCGTTGCCAGCGCGACCTCCCCGCCCCGCCCGGCGGTCTGCGGCCTTGCGCGATCCGGCAGGCGGCTCGCGAGGAGACGGCCCAGATTATGCAGGGGCAGTTCCACCAGGTGGTAGGTCACACTCGATACCGCCAGCGTCACGCAGATGGTGCCCAGCGCCAGAACCGTCTGTGTCACGTCCGGATCGGACAGCAGCGGACGCAGCCCCACATGGCCCTGCATCAGGTCGAACAGCAGCAGCAGGATCGGCAGATGCAGCAGATAGACGCTGTAGGACAGTTCTCCCATCCATATCGTGACCCGGTGCGTCAGCACCCCGTACGACCGTCCCGATGCATAGAGGTCGCGCACGATCACAAAGGCGGCCAACGTCTCGATAACGTCATAAATCTGTTCGGGCACCGCATGGCCTCCCAGCGCCAGCCGGTCGTACAGCAGCACGATCGTCGCCACCAGCGGCAAGGCTGGCGATGCTGCCCATGCCGGAGACGGCAGCATGGGGATCAGGGCCCCGAGCGCGAAAGCAAGTCCGAAATTCAGCCCGATCTCCGAGGGCATAGGCACCAGCGCCAGCATGATGAAACCCGCCAGGGCCCAGGGCCGTGCCACGCGGTTGCGCATCAGGAACAGGACAACGGGAAAGAGCACCGAAAAGATCAGTTCGACCCGCAGCGACCACATGGGGCCGTTATAACGGGTATAGGCCCCCGCAAGCGCCAGGCCCACATGCACGGGCGAAACCGGCGCGTGCAGGTTGCGCGACAGCCAGTCGACGAAGACTTCCACCTCCATCGTGCTGCGCACATGTAGCATCACCATGACGGCGACCAGCACCGACACCCACAGCAGCGGATAGATGCGAAAGAGCCGTTTGATATAGAATCTCGCCAGTACCGCCCCGTCGAAGCGCCCGACCCGTTGCAGCGACAGCGACAGCACACAGCCGCTAAGCACAAAGAACAGCAGGACCGCGGCCTGGGCGTTGAAGAGATAGGTGACCAGATCATGCGCCGCCCGTCCCCACGGCCCGCGCGTCACCGGATCATATCGGATGACCTGGATGACATGCCCGACCAGTACCACCAGGCAGGCAATCCCGCGCAGCGAGGTCAGTTGCAGGAGATAGGATCGTTCCGATCGTGCTTCGAACAGATGGTCCGACATGCGACTTTCCTCCCCCCGCTGGCGAATTCCGGCCACGCCGTCATGACATCGATGCCGACGGGGCTCCGACCGCATGAGACAACATTGAGACAAGCGGACATATACCTGCCCGGGCGGGAGGAATGGGCCGTTTTTATGACCTGGCGACTGAAACGCCTGATAATCTGTGTATTTCCTGTAAGAATCCGGAAAGCCAGCCACCGTTCGGCAGGCATGGCCGATCGCTTTGACTCAAACCTATCCTCGTCCAACGCGGCGTTGCAAGCAATAAGAGATGCCAATACCAGCATTTTTCGCATTCTCGCAACAAGACGCTCCCCGTCTTCGCAAAAACACGATCCTGCCAGAAATCCGCCTTATTTGACCCCCGATTAGAAGCACACGTTTTCGAACGAAGGATCTTCATTCGTCTTGCAATCCGAACATTTCTCCCCTACAGATTCGGGCTGCCATGCGCCGGACCAGCATAAAGCGCCTGGCTTTGATCCCAAATCGGTAATGCATTCTTCACGACGTTGTCCGTAATAACGACGAGGCAGGTAGTGGCATGGCCGGCTCATTGGTTATATCGGTGCACGACTATCGTTCGCGACGAAAAGCGAGCGTGCATTTCATCACATCCGAACTGGCCAAGCGCGGCCGGACGCGGTTCTTTTCCATCGGCCTCAGCCGCCTGTCCGAGCATCGCGGCGACACCAGGGCCGATCTCGCATCCTGCGCAAATCGTGTGGAAACTATCGACGGCGTTGAGTGTTTCCTATGGCGGACCGCCTGGCACCCTTTCAACATTCGCCGCCAGGCGCTGGCTCCTGTCGAAGAAACATTGTTCTGGTTTTACCGCCACCTGATTCCAAGGATTCCAAAGCAGTGGCTGAGCGACGCCGACACGGTCTTCATAGAATCCGGTATGGCACCGGTATTCATCGAGGATGTACGACGGTTGAACCCCAATGCGCGCATCGTCTACCTGGCCTCGGACGACCTGGATGTCATTGATTGTGCCGAGACCATCAAGCGACGGTTCCGGGCCAATTTCGACAGTATCGATACTGTGCGCCTGCCCTCACGCCTGTTGCGCCAGGGCATGCCGCATGAGCGCAACGCCTACTATATTCCGCACGGTATCGACCGTGCCATCGCCGAACGTATCTATCCCGATCCCTATGACAACCGGCGTTGCGGCATATCGATGGGGTCCATGCTGTTCGATGCGTCATTTTTCACCATCGCTGCCGAGGAATTTCCCGATGTCGATTTTCATGTCATCGGGGCAGGCAAGGCAGCGGACGGCCTGAAGGCGCCCAATATCATCATCCACGCGGAAATGCCGTTCGCGGAGACCCTGCCCTATGTCCAGCATGCGGCGTTCGGCATCGCGCCGTACCTGGATCGCGGCACGCCTCGCTACCTGATCGACACATCCCTGAAGCTCCGTCAATTCGGTCTGTTCGGCATTCCAGCGGTCTGCCCGGAATTCGCCTTGGGCGACCAGCCGGGACGTTGCGGCTACGTACCGGGAGACCGCGCCTCCATCCGGCGCGCTATCCAGGACGCCTTGTCCCATGACGAGCCCATCCAGCCCCAGATGCTGGCCTGGCATGAAGTCGTGGATCGTATCATGACGCCCGACATCTACGCCGATACCAGACTCTAGAATCGTTTCGCCTTCATTTATCTCATTTTTTCCGATCTCTGCGCCTTCAGTGGGCAGACATGTGGAAATCGCCCTCGTCACGCTGCCGACGGCCGGAAGCATGAACGCCATGCCCTGTCCAGCAGAAACATGGAAGCGGAGGACAACGATGTTACAACGGACAGGCACGATGACAGAGGCTCCGACCGTCGGAATCTATCGGACCGAGCTTCTGCCACTGTCCGAAACCTTCGTGCGCGACCAATCGCTGGCGCTACGGCGCTGGAATCCTATCATGATCGGCGAACGGCTGATCGACCGCCTGCCGCTGGACGGCCTGTCCGCCAGGGCGGCCTATCGCGGCCCCGCCACCCTGCCCCAGCGGCTGCGCAGCCTGGCGGCCCGCACGCTTGATCGCGCTCCACCGGGCCTGACCCGCATCGCACGGCATGTGCGCCCGGCGCTGATCCACGCCCATTTCGGTTTTGACGGGGTCGAAGCCTGGCATCTGGCCCAGCGACTGTCCGTCCCGCTGCTGGTGACTCTGCACGGGTCGGACATTACCACCCACATGGACTGGTTCGCGGCCGGCCGGAGCGGCAGGCGCTGGAAGCGCTATCCCCACCGTCTGCACAGGTTGGCACACCAACCGAGCGTCAGCTTCGTCGCCGTCTCCGGCCATATCCGGGAGGCGGCGATCACCGTCGGCCTGCCTGCCGCGCGGATCCACATCCGTCACATCGGCATCGATCCGGCCCGTTTCGTGCCCGGCGACACCCCGCCCGGCGACCGGGCACCGACGATCCTGTTCCTGGGCCGACTGGTCGAGAAAAAAGGCTGTCGTTTCCTGATCGAGGCCTTCCGTACCCTGCGTCAGACGATGCCCGCAGCCCGCCTGATCATTGCGGGAGACGGTCCCGAACGCCCCGCCCTGGAAACGATGGCGGCATCGCTGGACGGCATCACGTTCCTTGGCGCTGTTCCGCGCGATCGGGTGCTGGCGTTGATGGGCCAGGCCCGCGTGTTCTGCCTGCCCAGCGTGACGGCCGCCAGCGGCGACGCCGAGGGGCTGCCTCTGGTGCTGCTGGAGGCCCAGGCCAGCGGCCTGCCGGTCGTCACGTCGGCCCGTGGCGGCGTGACGGAAGGGATCGTCGACGGCGAAACCGGCTTCGCCTTTGGCGAGCGGGATGTCGCGGCCCTGACCAGGCATCTGGAAACGCTGCTGCGCGACGACATGCTGGCCGACCGGATGGGGGCGGCCGGGCGGCGGTTTGTCCGCACCCATCACGACATCCGGCACTGCACGGCCGCGCTGGAGGATCTGTACGACCAGCTCGTGAGGATCGACGCATGACCGGCACCTTCTCCGTCCTCATCCCGGTCTACAACGCCGCGGGTTTCGTGGAGAGGGCTGTGGAATCGGTCGTGGCGCAACGTCTGCCGGCCACCGAAATCCTGGTCATCGACGATTGCTCGACCGATACGACTTGCGCGGTGGTCGAAGAGTTGGCGCGGCGCCATCCCACTATCCGCCTGTTACGCACCGAGCGCAATGGCGGCCCGGCGGCCGCCCGCAACGCCGGCATTGCGCAGGCCGCCGGCGACTGGATCGCCATCCTGGATGCCGACGATGCCTATGCACCGGATCGGCTGGACGCCGTGGCGAACGCATTGGCGCACGATCCGGCCATCGATATCGTGGCCGACGACCTGCTCTATTACGACGCGGCGGCCCGGCGGGTAACCGGCCGGGCGATGGGCCCCGGCGTCGCCTCGGCGGGTGTTATCACGGTGAGCGACTATCTGGCCCATAATCTGGCCGATGGACAGGGCCTGGACTGGGGGCTGCTCAAGCCGGTCATCCGGCGCGAAATCCTGATCCGCTCGGGTATCCGCTATCCTGCAGACCAGCGCCACGGCGAGGATTTCACCTTCATGGTGCGTCTGTTGCTGCATGGCGCGCGGCTGCAGATACTGGATTCCGCCCATTATCTTTACACCCAGCGCGAAGGGGCGATCAGCCGCCGGGCATCGGGCATGACACGTACCACCATTGCCTACGACGCCCTGGCCCGATCGGCGCTCGATCTAGCCGGCGACCCGGCTGTGGACGGCGCCCCGGACCTGGCCGCCCTGCTGCGTCGGCGGGCCGAGGGCCTGCGGCGCCTGGATGACGCGCATTTCTTTTCCCAGGCGGTTCGACGCGGCGCGGTCGGCGCCCTGGCGGCGCGGGCGCTGCGGCATCCGTCGTTCGTACCGCGCATGGGGTGGCAAGTCGCCCGGGCGATGCGACGCCGGGTCCTGCAGTGGCGTGCGGCACGCGCCGGAACGGTGCCCCTTCCGTCCGATCGGCAGGGAATGTCCCCGTCGTGAACCAGACCCTGTACCAGAGGAGTTGACCATGCAGATCGCAATGATTGGTGGCGGTTATGTCGGCCTCGTATCCGGTGCCTGCTTTGCCGAATTCGGCACCGACGTCGCCATCGTCGAAACCGACCCGGTTCGTCTGGCGGCCCTGCGCGAAGGCCGGATCCCGATTTACGAGCCGGGACTGGACAAGCTGGTGGCAGACAACGTGGCAGCGGGACGCCTGACTTTTGGCGACGATATCGAGCAGGCTGTCCAGGCGGCCGAGGCGATCTTCATTGCAGTCGGCACACCCAGCCGTCGCGGCGACGGGCATGCCGACCTGCGATATGTCTATGCGGCGGCCGAACAGATTGCCAAGAGCATGAAGAATTATGCAGTCGTCGTCACAAAGTCGACCGTGCCGGTGGGTACCGGCCGGCAGGTGGCGGAGTTGATCCGCCGCGTCCGGCCCGAACTGGATTTCGATGTCGCCTCGAACCCGGAATTCCTGCGTGAAGGCAATGCGATCGGTGATTTCATGCGTCCCGACCGTGTGGTTATCGGCACCGACACCACCAAGCCGGGCGGCACGCAGCGCGCCATGGAGGTCATGCGTCAGCTTTACCGACCGCTCTACCTGATCGAGGCGCCCGTCCTGTTCACCAGCCTGGAAACGGCAGAACTGGTGAAATATGCGGCCAATTCCTTCCTGGCGATGAAGGTGACCTTCATCAATGAAATCGCCGACCTGTGCGAACGGGTAGGGGCGGAGGTACATGACGTGGCACGCGGCATCGGACTCGACAATCGGATCGGTCGCAAATTTCTCCATCCCGGCCCGGGTTTCGGTGGATCGTGCTTCCCCAAGGACACACTGGCATTGACCCGTATCGCTCAGGATGCCGGATCGCCCATGCGGTTGATCGAGACGACCATCGATATCAACGACAGGCGAAAGATCCATATGGCGGAACGCGTCATCGCCGCCAATGGCGGTTCCGTGGCGAACACGACGATCGGCGTTCTGGGCCTGACTTTCAAACACCAGACCGATGACATGCGTGAGGCTTCGTCGATTCCTATCCTGCGCCGCCTGGCGGAAGAAGGCGCACACCTGCGGGCGTTCGATCCGGCCGGCATGCAGTCAGCCCGCTCCGTGCTGCCCAAGACCTTACAGTATTGCGAGGACGCGCTGGATGCCGCGACAGGGGCCGATATCCTGCTGGTGCTGACGGAATGGAATGAATTCCGCGCCCTGTCGCCGGCACGTCTGCGCAAGCTGATGAAGGGCGATGTCATCGTAGACCTGCGCAATATCTGGGAGCCCATGGCGATGCGGGAACTGGGCTTTCGCTACCAATCGGTCGGTCGCCCCTGATGCATCCGTTGCCGATTCAACACAAAACCACGGAACAAAAAAGGGTTTTTGATCAGATTCAAAAAAAGTCATAAAAAAACTAGACAAAAAAAATATTATCTCCTTATTCTTCCTTCGCGCCTCAGGCGCGCCACCTTCCCGGCCCGGAAGCGGACAGGTTTGGGCCGTTACACGTAACGTTGGGCATATCCATTAGGGTATAATGGATCTTTAAGATCCATCAATGGCATTTTATCGAAGAATCAATAGCAGGCGCCTCGCTTAGCCCAGGCCCCCCCGAAGACCGGGGCGGATTTTTCATGCCTCTACCTTGCGCGAACGTAGCATATAGCATTCCGATTACATCGCGATTTTCATCCACCATTATCTTAGAAAAGTCTTTTTTTAGACTCTAATGTTTATCGACCATAAGAACGGTTCCAAATCAACCACTTGTCCATGGAGGTCTTTGTATGAGCGAATCGTACGGCCCCTTGCAGGAGCCCCTCGGCCTTCCGGAACGCAGACTGCCCGTAATGGCCGCGCCTGCAATCACGGAACCGGATGCCTATCCTTATTATCATTCCGTCCTGTCCGGAATCATAACCAGCATAGACACTGCCGCGATCCTTGCATCCAGCCTGATGGCGGCATCGATCGAGCCCGCGATTATCCATCAGGACTGGCATAAGGCGTTACCGCTTGCCGACCTGATGTCCGGCCTTGGTTTCATGATGATACCCAAGAACAGGGTCCTGCTTTACGTTCCGACGGTACGCCAGCCCGCCACGCAACTGCACTATCTCGCCCCTCCACTGCTGATCGGCGCGCTGCTGCATATCGTCGTCCTGTCCATGCTGCGCCATCCGCTGGTGCTGTGCCTTGAACTTTCCATGGTATGGCTGCTTCTTTCATCAGCTGTTCTGTGCATGGTACGCATTTTCGAAATAGCCCTTCTGGGCAGCCCGGCCATCGCGCGGCAACTGGCCCGTGATATCGCGGTCGTCGGCAGCGATGAGACGGCCATCCGCTTCGCCGGCCGCATCGCCAACGAGGCCGGATCGACCTATCGCCTGGCCGGCGTGTTTGACGACCACGAAACCGCCGAGAATCCCCAGATCACCGACGGCACGCTGCTGGACCTGATCGCCCACAGTCGCGAAAACCCTCTGCATGCCATCGTTCTGGCCATCCCGCCTGCCGCCGATCCGGTCGAGCAGGTTGCCAAGATCAGCTGGCAACTGCGCAGCGTATTATCCGACGTCTACGTTGTGCCCAATACCGTTCATGGAATCGATGTCCTGCTGCCGATCGAACGGTTGGGCCCCTTCCCGCTGCTGGTGCTTCAGCGCCGCCCACTGTCAGACTGGCAGGTCGTCAAGAAAACGATCCTTGACGTGACGCTGGGCGCGATGGCGCTGCTGGCGTTGTCTCCGCTGATGATCGGCGCAGCGATCGCCATCAAGGCGACGTCGCCCGGTCCGGTATTCTTCAGGCAACCGCGCCTGGGCTTCAACAACCGGATGTTCATGATCTTCAAGTTCCGCA
Organism: Gluconacetobacter asukensis; assembly: GCF_014174375.1. Classification (GTDB taxonomy): domain Bacteria; phylum Pseudomonadota; class Alphaproteobacteria; order Acetobacterales; family Acetobacteraceae; genus Gluconacetobacter; species Gluconacetobacter asukensis. The sequence continues at coordinate 52,073 of NZ_JABEQE010000007.1, read as the reverse complement.
CGATGTATACGGACATGTCGGACAAGATGGCGGCGCAGCAGACCGCGCGCGACGATCCGCGCGTCACGCCGGTCGGACGATGGCTACGCCGGCTGAGTATCGACGAACTACCGCAGTTGCTGAACGTGATGCGCGTCGAAATGTCACTGGTCGGCCCCCGTCCGCACGCCCCCCACACCCGTGCTGGCGGCATGCTGCTGGACGATGCGCTGGCGGAATATGTCATCCGTCATCAAGTCAGGCCCGGCATCACCGGCTGGGCGCAGGTCAACGGCGCGCGCGGCCAGTTGGTCACGCTGGACGATCTGCGCCGACGCGTCGCCCTGGACTTGGAATACATGCAGCGCTGGTCGCTGCGCTTCGACCTGAAGATCCTTGTTCTCACCGTAATACGGGAGGTACTCAGCCGCCATGCCTTCTGACATCCTGTCCGCACGGCACGAGGGGCCAATCCTCCACGCCGGATCGCCGCCATCCATGCACGCCTGCCTGACACCGTATGACAAGCTGCACGTCATGGGTCTGCGCCTGATGGATATTCCACGCCATGAACTTGCCATGCATGTGGCACAGGCCGCCTGTCGCCGCGCGCGAATGCTGGTCGTGAACGCCAATGCTCACTGCGTGGTCCTGGCGCAGCGTGCGCCCTGGCTGCGCGACCTGTTCGACCGTGCCGACATTGCCTTCTGCGACGGGGCGGGCGTGCAGCTAGCAGCGCTGTTCCTGATCGGCCGGCGCCCGCACCGTACCACGCCGCCCGAGTGGATCGGCCACGTCCTGCAGGAACTGGGGGCCGACGCCAGCATCTTCTGGCTGGGCGGGGAACAGTCGGTGGCCGAAGAAGCCGCCCGGGCTTTCGAGGCCCGCTACGGCGTACGAACCGCTGGCATCCGCAACGGCTTCTTCGACGCCACCGCTGGGTCGACGGATTCCGAGGATATCATCAGGCAGATCACTGCGGCCGGCCCGAACCTGATGCTGGTCAACATGGGCATGCCACGCCAGGAACGCTGGCTGCACGACAACTGGGACCGCCTACCGCCTACCGTCGCCATCACGGCCGGCGCCCTGGTCGACCACGCCGCCGGGCGCGTCCGGCGGCCACCGCGCTGGGTCGCCAACATGGGATTGGAATGGCTGGTACGCCTGTCCCGCGAACCGAAACGGTTGTGGCGTCGTTATCTTATCGGGTTGCCCATCTTCGGCTACCATGTCCTGCGTTGGCGCCTTCAACTGGAACGGAGGTCCACATCTTGACCGACCGAATCTTGACCAATCGCACCGATCTCTGGACCTCGATGGGATCGCCGTCCGGCATGAACGACTTCAGCACGGCCGACCATCTGGCCATGGCCCCTCCCGCGCGCGACGGTCGGGCCATCCTCCTGCACGGCATTCGTCTTGTCCGCCGCTATCGCACCCTGTTCCTGGCCGTCGGTGCCGGTACGTTCCTCGTGGGATGCGGCGTGACACTCTCGTTGAAGCGCACTTTCATGGCCACGGCGACTGTCGTGGTCTCTCCCGCGAGCATGGACCAGACCGCCCTTCCGAACGCCCAGCCGACGGACCGGCTTCAGGATGACGAACTGGCCACCCAGGCCGGGCTCCTGCAGTCGCGCGACGTGGCTGCCGCGGTATTGCGCTCCCTGCCTCCGCCCCCCGTACCACAGACCTTCAGCCTGCGCGGCGCGCTGTGCGTCCACACCCACCTGCTCTGCGCAAAGGCGGGCCCGGCCCATCCCGATTCAGTATTCCAGGCACAGATCGACCGGTTGCAGGCGGCTGTCATCGTCGCCCCGGGTGTGCGTTCACGCATCATCAGCATCAGCGTGAACGCCGCTGACGGACAGCGCGCGGCCGACCTGGCCAACAGCTTCGTCACCGAATACCAACAGATCGCGCTGGACACCCGGCGCGGCAACCTGAACCGCACCGCCGCCTGGGTCGACAACAGGACGGCCCAGTTGCGCGAACGCTGGCTGGAAGCCGCCACCAAAGCCAACATGTTCAATACCGCACATCATCTGACCAATACCGGCGACGATGCCGGAAACGGCCCATTGATCGACCGGCAGATATCAGAAACCGCGATCAGCCTGACCCAGGCCCAGAACCGCCTGGCCGCCGCCCAGGCGCGGGCCGACGCCCTGTCCCATGCCAACGCCGAGGGCGAAAGCCGCGCGCTGATCACCCTGGCCCAGCAACCGATCCTGGTGGCGGCAGCGAACACGCTGACGCAACTGGAAAGCACACGGATGCAGAAGGCCAGCACGATGGGCCCGCACCATCCCGAACTGGCCGGGCTGGACCGGCAGATCGCGGCGGCCCGGGTCAGCATGGCGCGGGAAACCAGTGCCGCCCTCGCCTCGATCGACGCCGAGGTCGCCTCGACCCGCGCCGAGGTCACGCGCCTGACCCGCAATCTGGACACGCTGCGCGAACAGGCCGGCACCCAGAGTTCTCCTCAGGCGGAATACCGCATGCTGGTGCAGGAGGCACAGAGCGCCCGCGAAGTCTACGAGGCCTTCCTGGGCCGCTCGAAGGAAATGGTCGATCGTGTCGAACTGCTGCAGCCCCCGGTGGCGTTCGTCTCGCACGCCACGGCCCCAGACGCCCCAACTTTTCCCAACCGCAAGAAACTGCTGATGGGCGTGGTCATCCTGTCCCTGGCGGCGGCGGGCGGTGCCGTATTCCTGCGCGACCTGCTGTCACCGGGCTTCGGCGAAATCGAGCAGTTGAGGGCCATGATCGGCATGCCGCTGCTGACCGCCATTCCCCGCGTACCCCGGCACGACGGGCGCATGATCCGTCGCCATGTCGTCGATGCGCCCTTCTCGCCAGCCAGCGAGGCCGTGCGCAGCCTGCTGGCGCAATTGTCATTATCCGCACCGATGACCGAACGGGGCCGGGTGGTGGCGATTACCTCGGCCTCGGCGGCCGAAGGCAAGAGTTCCCTGGCCTACTGGCTGGCAACACTGGCGCGGGCCGGCGGCCAGCCAGCCCTGGTCATCGATGGCGACCATCGAGAGAGCCGCCAGCGGCGCGATATCGCTCCGGTCCAGCGGGGTCTGAGCGAACTTCTGTCCGGCACGGCCTCGGTCGCCGACGTCGTGCAGCATGACACCGAAAGCGGCGTCGATTTCATCCCGGCTGGCGCGCCAGGCATGTTTTCGTTCGACACGGCCGAAATCGCCCGTCTGCGCAGCCTGCTGAAGGATATCGGGCGGTCGTACAACCTGATCATCATCGACAGCCCCGCGTTGCAGATCATGCCTGACGGGCTGGTTTACGGCGCGGTCGCCGATCAGACCGTATTCGTCTGCCGGTGGCTGCAAACGTCACGCACTGCCATCCTGTCGTCGCTCGAACAGCTGCGCTCATACGGGGCGCAGGTCGCGGGGGTCGTCGTATCGATGGCCGAGGATTCGGCCGCCGCCTTCCCCGGTTCGTCGCAGTACCTGCGGCATCGCCCCATTGCCCTTCCTTACGATTCGTGAGGGGATAAACTTGAAAATCCTGCATGTCGTCCGTCAGTTCAGCCCCTCGGTCGGGGGGCTGGAAGATTCGGTTCTGAGCCTTGCAAGAATCCAGCGCGACCTGCTGGGACTGGACGCCCGCGTGCTGACGCTGGACCGCCTCTTCGGCGAGACCGACCGCCTGCCGGCAAGCGACATCGTCCAGGGCGTACCGGTCCGGCGGATCGCCTGGCGGGGATCGTCGCGCTATCCCCTCGCGCCGAACGTCCTGCGGCACCTGGGCGATGCCACGATCGTCCACGTCCACGCCATCGATTTCTTCTTCGATTTCCTTGCCGCGACACGCTGGCTGCATCGCCGTACGCTCGTGGCGTCCACGCACGGAGGCTTCTTCCACACGCGGGCCCTGGGCGCGATCAAGGCAGTCTGGTTCCAGACACTGACACGCCTGTCGATCCGTGCGTACGAACGGATCGTGGCCTGCAGCTACAGTGACGCCCAGATGTTCGCACCGATCGCGGGCCGCCGCCTTCTGACAATCGAAAACGGGATCAACCAGCAGAAATTCCATGCCGCGTCGGCCGCCGACCCCACGCGTACCCTCATCAGCTTCGGCCGGTTCGCCCGCCACAAGCAGATCGACCTTCTGTTCCCCCTGCTCGCCCGCCTGCGCACATCCGGCGACGACTGGCGCCTGATCGTCGCCGGCCGCCCGGCCGACCAGTCCGAGGCCGATCTGGCCACCGCCGCCCGCGCCGCCGGGGTAACGGACGCGGTGCGCTTCGTCATCGCTCCGTCGGATGAGGAACTGAAAATCCTGTTCGGCCAGAGCAGCTATTACGCATGCCTGTCGCAGCATGAAGGCTTTGGCCTGGCGGCGGTCGAAGCCCAGTCCGCCGGGCTGATTCCTGTCCTGAGCGACATCGTGCCGTTCCGCCGCTTGGCCGACCAGACGCGCATCGGTATCGTACGACCAGCCGCAGATCTGGATGCTATCGCACACGACATTCTGGCGTTGCACGACAGCGGCGATGCCGCACTGCGCGCGCTGCGCAGCCACGCCATCGCAGAATCTTCCCGATATGACTGGAACGATGTCGCGCGACGCTATACAGAACTATACGGGGCCATTTACCCGGCATCGGGCCGTTCACCCGCGCACGTTCCGCTCGATGCCGTGCGGGAGGGCAATCCATCCTGATGCCCTCCCGCCTCGCCGAGATCATCCGGCGCCTGAGCCCTTTGGTCCCTCTGGCCGTCGCATCATGGAGCCATCCGGCACAGGCCCAGTTGATTGCACAATATTTTCCATCCGACCTGCCGGGATACGCATCGCCCGAACAGGCTGATTCCGTCGTCATGCACCAGTTGATGAGCCATCAGCCGGCCGGCATCCATGTGGGCGACTTCCTCGTGCGCCCCTCGGCCGCCCTCAGCGCCGGCTACAACACCAATACATTGGCGACGCCCCATACGCAGAGCCCGCAATTCGTCATGGATGGCGGACTGAAGGTCAATTCGGACTGGACACGCCATGCATTCGGCCTACTTGCCTCGGTCAGCGACCGGCGCTTCTCCCAGATCCCCATTGCGGACTATACCAACTGGACCATCGGCGCGGGCGGCTCGCTGTCGCTGGGGCAGGACACGCTGGCGCTGGGATATACCCATTACCAGCAGCATCTGTCCTCGATGGATCTGGGCAATTTCGGCGTTTCGCGCCCCGTGCCCTATTCCGCCGACGATGTGCGCCTGACCTATACCAAGCTGTTCGGCCGGTTCAGCGTGATTCCATCCGCAATCTACGAGAATTATTCCTTCGGCCGGGCGACCGGCGGCGGAATCGACACCGACTATGGCAGCCTGAGCCATCACCTCGAAACCGGCTCCCTGACCTCGCGTTTCGAGCTGTCGACCGGCAATTCCGCCGTGATGATCCTGCGCGGATCGGCCGCGCAATATCTGGCCACACAAGGCGAAACACCCAACGATTATGTCGATGGCGCAGCCTTCGCCGGTCTGGACCTGGATACAAATTCGGTCATCCGCTACCGCCTGCTGGCGGGCGGCGAAACGCGCCATTTCACCCGCAGCGCGGCACCGTCCGTCACCACTCCGACCTTCGAGATCGACACGATCTGGTCGCCGTCGCGCGCGGATACGGTCAGCATCTTTTTCTATCGCCGCATCCTCGATCCCGCATCGCCATTTGCGCGCAACCAGACGGTGACGGATGGACGCATCCAGCTCGACCACGAACTGCGCCGGAACGTCTTTCTGCGCGGCTTCGCCGAAGGCGGCATGAGCCAGACCGGCCGCACGGTACCGGGCACCCGCTCACGCACGCAGACCCTGTTCAAGTTCGGCGTTTCGGCCAACTGGGTGATCAACCGCTACGTCACGGCCGACCTGTCCTTCAACCATGTCAACAACTACTCTCATGGCGGCCTGCCGATGGACACGCTGTATGCCGGACGCAAATCGACCTTTGCCAGCAATTACGTCGCGCTGGGCGTCAGCTTTGCCGAATAACTCCAGATATCCGCCAACGGAGAAAGACCATGACCGCCGCAACAGCCCACCTGCCCTATGCTTGCCGCATGTTTTCTCGGCGGGTCCATCCATTGGGCGCCTGCACGTTGGCGACGCTGCTCGCCCTTCTGGCCGGCTGCGCGCCCGGAAGCAACCTGCCGCCCCTGCCGCCTCCGACCAACACAGCCTACCGCCTGGGGGCGGGGGATCAATTGCGGGTCCTGACCTATAACGAGCTACAGCTCAGCAACACATTTACTGTGGGCGATAACGGACAGATTGCATTTCCGCTGATCGGCACGATTCCAGCCATGGGATTGACCACAAACCAGTTGGAGACCGACATTGCCGGTCGGTTGGCCAGCAAGGGAATCCTCAATCACCCTAGTATATCAGTAGAAGTTACGCAATATCGACCGATTTTTGTGCTGGGCGAAGTGAGCCATCCAGGCCAATACCCTTATATACCAGGCATGACAACGCTCAGCGCCGTGGCTTTGGCAGGCGGCTATACCTATCGCGCCATTACCGGCTATGCTGGGGCGGTACGGAATAACGGCGATAGCCAGACTGTGGAAGGTCAACTGAAGCGCGACTCTCTTCTACAGCCGGGCGATGTCATCACTATCTACGAACGATATTTCTGAGCAAAATGTGACCCTCCCCCTATGTGCCCTCAGTTCTGAGTTAGGGTCTGTGGGTTGCTGTATGCCTTGTTGGCGTGTTGAGCGAAAGCCTCGGGCGTCATGCCATTGAGGCTGGTGCGGGGCCTGATGGCGTTGTAGTCGGCCCGCCAGGCGTCGATGATCGAGCAGGCATGGCCGAGATTGCGGAACAGGTGCTCGTACTCGTTGAGGCATCCGCCACGGAACCGGCCGTTGAATCTCTCGACGAACCCGGTCTGCTGCGGCTTGCCCAGGGCGACATAGTGCCACAGCACCAACCGCTTTTCCTGCCTATGCCAGGATGGCGTTCGAGGTCATCTCGGTGCCGTTGTCGCTGACGATCATCAGTGGCCAGCCGCGATATCCCCCGATCCGGTCAAACATCGCGGCCGAGCCATTCGCCTGACAACGCCGTATCGGCCGCGCGTATAGCCGTTCAACCATGCACCCCAAGAAAAACCCCACGAACCTGTTGGTTTCGTGTGGTTTTATGTGTTCGGTATGGTTGCGGGGGCTCGCAAGCGCCGATTCCCACATTCACTGCAGGCGGCAATATAATTTAGCAATATCAGTTTCTTAACATCTCAACTCACAGCAAATGCTCGGCTCACCTGCGCGGAGCCCCCCCTGGCCGAAGGGAACGGCCATTCATAGGCCTGCACGTCCTCTGCATTCGAGCCGCTCATCCAGAGCGGAATATCGTTGCGCACGTGCAGCACGCGCTAGACATTAATGCGATCCTCACGTTCAAAATAGAACACGAGGTCAGAGTAATCTTTCACGCGACATACCCATAGTCCCGGCAAATCCAGCTCATAGGCATAGCGGAGCAATCACACACCCGGCAATAAAAGTCCAGATGGATCAAATATTATTTAGCCATGATACGCGGAACCATTGTCCAATCTATCAGAGCATTAAAGCGACAAGACATATTTTCCTCTCCCCAGACAGGCAGAACAGCACATAGGGTGAAAGATCGTTAGTCAGTTCATGGTCGGTTGCCTAGGTGTTTAGTCCCGGGTTTTGTTGGTGCAATCTTTTCGCGAGAGTGGAAGGAAGCACTATGGGCCAGGTTCACCACGGGAGCGCCACGACGACAGCGGCAGTCCGTCGAGCGATACAGCATAGTCAAGAGAGCCTGAGGGCTCTGGCGAAGCGCTACGGGATCAACCCGAAGACAGTCGCCAAATGGAAGGGCCGGAGCGATCCGTCGGATCGACGCACCGGCCCGAAGGTAGCTTCTTCAACGGTTCTGTCGATCGAGGAAGAAGCGATCGTCTTGGCGTTCCGCCGCCATACCTTGCTGCCCCTGGACGACTGCCTTTACGCGCTACAGGCGACAATCCCACACCTGACGCGCTCTTCACTGCATCGCTGCCTTCAGCGTCACGGCATCTCCCGTCTGCCCGATACCGAAGGCGACAAGCCCAGGCGGTCGAAATTCAAAACTTGCCCGATCGGCTACTTTCACATCGATATCGCCGAGGTGCAGACGGCAGAGGGCAAACTGCGCCTATTTGTCGCCATCGATCGGACCAGTAAGTTCGCCTATGTCGAGCTTCATCAGCAAGCGGGCAAAATGGTCGCAGCGGAGTTCCTTCGACGCCTGATCGAGACCGTTCCCTATGAAATCCATACGATACTGACCGACAATGGCATCCAGTTCACCAATCGGGCCTGCGACACGTATGCCTTCCACCACATCTTCGATCGGGTCTGTGACGAAAACGATATCGAGCACCGTTTGACGAAGGTGAAGCATCCCTGGACGAGAATGGTCAGGTCGAGAGGATGAACCGCACGATCAAGGACGCGACCGTCAAGCGCTTCTACTACGAAACGCATGGCCAGTTGCGCCAGCATCTCGCAAACTTCGTTGCCGCCTACAATTTCGCTCGCAGACTCAAGACCCTGCGGGGGCTCACCCCATACGAATTTATTTGCCAGCAGTGGGAAAAAGAACCATCACGATTCATACAAAATCCGCACCATTAAAACCCGGGACTAAACACCTAGAGCGTCGACTCATAAACACCGACACCAGCTTCTCGCTGCAACGAGCTTTACAGCGGCGAGATAGTTTTCGGGATGCTTGTCGTATCGGGTTGCGATACCTCGGAACTGTTTGATCTTGTTGAAGAAGCGTTCCACGAGGTTCCTCTGGCGATAGACCCAGCGTGAGAAGGTGGAGCTTTCCTTGCGATTGGCCTTTGGCGGGATGTTGGCCCAAGCCTTTCGGGCCGCTGCCTTGGCGCGAATGGCATTGCTGTCATATCCCTTGTCGGCCAGCAGGATGTCTCCCTCTTCCAGATTGTCGGTCAGCGCATCGGCCTCGGTGCAATCGGCGACTTGACCGCCTGTCAGGCGGAGGCTGACGGGACGACCTTCCGCGTCGACGAGCGCATGGATCTTGCTGGTGAGGCCGCCGCGGGAACGGCCCATGCGGCCATCGTTTCCATCCCCTTTTTCCCGTGGCCGCGTGCTGGTGAACGCGAACACAGGTCGAATCGATCATGACGATGTCACCATCGTAAGCCGCTGCAACGGCTTCAAGAAGCTGATCCCAGACCCCGGCTTTTCGCCAGCGGACGAAACGGTTGTAGCAGGTGGTCGGCGGGCCATAGCGTTCGGGGATTTCTACCCAGGGCGAACCTGTCCGAAAGCGCCAAAGGATGCCGTTCAGCACGCGGCGATCATCGACGCGGGGAACGCCACGCGGCTTGTTGGGCAGCAACGGCGACAGGATAGACCATTCGCGGTCGGTGAGTTCGTAGCGGCGGCACGTCATCAAGGCTCCCTCAGTCCGAAGCCTTGAATCACGCGGGCCGCTAAACACCAACAATTTTTATGAGTTCACGGCCTAGCCCGATACCGAACCCGCCGTCACCGCGCCATAGCAGCATGGGGCATGTAGCCGGGCACAGCCTGCAATGGTATCAACGTCGAATCGCATCGGCGGTCTCAATGCGACCATTGCGTGGCACGAACCGACAGCGTGGTCGCAAAGCCGACCGGCTACTCTACATTCTCGACCAAGAAAGGCGGATAGAGACGACACAGGCGGGATCCTTCAAGTGGTCCCACATTGCGTTGGCCAGTGCATCACTGGCCGTCGTTTCAGCGGCATGATTTTCAATGGCAGTCATTCTCAGATCTACTAGAAATTGCAGACAATTATTTGTATATCTTTACGTCTTCAGCGGATATGGGACGATTATGCACGAACGAATTGCTGTCATTGGCGCGGGTGCGCTGGGATCCCTTTTCGCGGGGCGCATCGCCGCTAGCGGCCGAGAGGTGGTGACGATCGACATCGACCTCGCCAGGCTCTCGGAAATTGAGCGGCATGGAATTCGTTGGCGCGAAAACGGCATCGAGCGACATGCTCGCCCCAAGGCGGCATCGGCTCGAAACATTGACGGGCCGATCAATATCTTTCTGTTCACGACCAAGGCAACCGCCCTGCCCGCCGCGATACGGAGCGTCAAACATCTCGCGGCGGATGATTCGACCGCCATCAGCTTTTCCAATGGCTTGAGACATGAAACGACTCTGATGAGCCTGTCTGGCGACACGACCCCGCTGCTGGCCGTGACGGACGTGTCCGCCGACCTTGTCGCCGGTATCATCGAAACACACGGCAGGGGGACGATCTGGATTGGCGGCGTTGACGCATCGTCGCGACGGGCCGTCGCTACCGCGACGGAACTATTGAGACACGCACGCTTTACGGTGGAACCGCAGGACGATCCGCGCCCGTCAATATGGGAAAAGGCGGCGTTCAATGCAGCCCTCAACGCCACCGCCACCATCGCGGGGAAGCCTGTCGGATTCCTCGACAATGCATCCGGGCGCTGGATTTTCGACGCGGTCGCGCGCGAGGTCGTCAGTGTCGCCAACGCGCTCGGCATCAATGCACGCCTGTCCACGGTTCTGGAACGTGTCGACCACGCCCTCTCCGCCCAGGGAGATCATCGGCCATCCATGCTCCAGGATCGTGACGCCGGTCGTCCGACCGAGATCGAAGCCATCAACGGTGCGATCGTCGAGATGGCGGGCAAGGTCAATATAGATGTTCCCGTAACCAGGACTCTCGCCAATCTCGTCCGGATCCTGGAACCGACTCAACAGGCACGCGGTCTTTCGGCAGGTATATGCGAGGGTGACGCGTCCATTCGAGTATGACGTTGACGAGACCATGGAGGAGGAACGGGCGAAGCCCTTACCGCTGATCGTGGTGGTCGGCCCGCGCTCCCCAAGCCGACAGCGTGCCGGACCCTGTTGAATCGTAACGTGCCCCCAACCTTATCGTAGCGGAGGCACCGTCGATCCGCATCACCGTTCCGAAGGGTTCCGAGAGGCGGGCCAGACGTTCAAGAATATAGCGTGCATGAGTACCAGCCGCCGGTGCGGGCATGCCGCGCATGGCCAGATAACGGTCGCCATCGTCCCGCCCCTTATTGACATCAATAGGGCGAAACGTGACGGAGTGAAGCGTCCTGCCTTTGAATTCGACCGAGGCAATAACGCTTTCCCAACACATCGTCTCCTCGAAGCGTGGCGGGGTCGCAGGAAGTTGGAAAATGAAATTCCCGAGATCGTACAGGATGACGGAGCCATTATAGATTTCGACCCCGTGGAGAAGCGGAGCACCATGCATGACCACGACGTTCGCACCGGCATCGACCTCTCTGTGCGCCCAACGTTTAACCCATTCGGGCGGGACAAGCCGTTCCGGCAGTTGCTCGTTCATCATCATCAGAAAGTCAGCCGACGAAGGGAATATATGATTATGATGATACGCGACGACGATATCGGCATGTTTCGCAGCTTCGCGGATACGGTTCAGGATGCGTTGCTGATCGCCCATATCAGGACTGCCATTGCCTTCCACGCGCAGTTCGTTGACCCCGGCGCGGCCTGGTGCGGCCGCCGCGCCCCGAGCAATCAAGCCCGACGCCATCGCGACGAGTCCAACGGTGCCATGCGGCGTCGTCAGATAGGCTGGTGCTTCCGCATCGTGCAGATTTTCGCCGACTCCCGCATGGACTATTTCGACTGACGTCATCTTCCGAAGCGTGTTCTCGATTCCGCGCGTCCGCAGATCCCACGAATGATTGTTTGCCAGAGATATGAGATTGAACCCCAGCGACCGGAGGGCGTCGACTGCCTGGGGAGGGGCTGAAAATGAGGGCGCGTTGAACCCTTTGCCCGTTTCGCCGCCCTCGCCCACCGTGGTCTCGAAGTTCGTAAAGACCGCGTCAGCCTTCAACATCGGTTCTATCGCCGGACCTGTGGAAGGCGACGTCACGCGGATATCCGAGCGGATCAGCGACTGCCCCGTCAGCACGATGCTGAGGGTGCGCGCCGGATCGGGCCTGCTCGCGCCGATGGCGACATGGGTTCCCGGCAGAACAGCGGCGACCAGCCCCAGAAAGACAGGGACGACACGTAACCGTGCCGCGCCTCCGGAAGCGGAACTCTTCGAGACGTCGGCATCGGATCGATGGGCGCCGGACCCAGCTCGTGCATGTCGGCACGACAGAAATGAGCGGAAATGCATGCTGCGCCTCTTTCCCGACATATAGGGCAAAGCGTCCGCGGCGCGGTTCTGTCGGACGCGATATTCTCTCCGTCTACGGTTCGGCAGGCACTGCGAAGAGTGCCGGCGCCGTCGCGCCATAAAATCATGGGCTGTCACGTCCCAGGCATGGACATTGTCGAAGCTGTCTCATTGATGGTCCGGGCGGGTATTGCCACCCCGCACCGGCATCAATTGCCGCGCCTGCAGCAGGTGAATGAAGTCATGCATCCGCTTCCGACGATATTCGCCGAGATCGACACCTTCGTACTCATAGAATCCCGCGCCGTCGCGCAGGCCGCGTCGGCCCTGTTCCATGTGATCGGAAATCAGCTTCGGCGCGGCGAAGCGCGCTGCATCCACCTTGGCGGACAGAAAGAAACTGGCATGATACAGGATGTCGCAGCCTCCCCAATCGATGAACTCGAGGAGACCGAGCACCGCGAAGCGCAGACCGAAGCCGACACGGACGGCCATGTCGACATCTTCCGCGCTCGCGACGCCTTCCTCGACCAGCCGCGCCGCCTCGTTCATCGCGAGCGCCTGGATACGCGGCACGATATAGCCAGGCGAGGAGGCACACACGATCGGCACCTTGCCGCAAGCGGACAAGAACTGCTTCATCCGATGAATCGTATCGGACGATGTCGCAACCGAAGGGCTGAGTTCGACCAGCGGGATCAGATGCGCGGGATTGAGCCAATGCGCATTGAGGAACCGCTCCGGCCTCGTGACCAGCGCCGCCAGCGTCTGTGCATCGATGGTCGAGGTGGTCGAAGCGACGATGCAATCCGCCGACGCATGGCGGCTTACCCATTCGTAACAGGGCCGCTTGGCCTCGATCGTTTCCGGCACACACTCGAACACGATCGTCGCGTCAGCCACCGCGTCGGCGGCCCCAGCCGCGTCGGCGAAACGAATCGAGGCCTGTACTGCCTCGACCCCGCCATCCTCGAGTACGCCGACGTCCGAAAGAAAGGTGAGATCCCGTTCAATCTCCGCCCGCATCTCGGCCTCCAGCCCGCGCGGGGCCGCGGCCTCGCGCGGCTTGAGATCGACCACCACCACCGGATGTCCCGCGTACGAGAGGGAGAGCGCGATGCCCCGCCCCATGCGGCCGGCCCCGAGAACCGCGACCCGATGCTCAGAGGCCATCGGTCATGACCTTATCCATGCCGGCGCGGTCGAGCTCGGCAAGCCCGAGAGCTTCGAGCGTGCGGCCACCGGCATAGAGATCCTCCCCCGTCACCGCGCTCGCGACCGCGAGCAGCCCCGAGGCGACCGGCGTCGGGCAACCGGCCCAACGGCCGATTGACACGAGCAGCGCGAGACCCAGCGCCGTATCCTCGCGCATGTAGCGATGCGTCTGGAGGTCGATCTTTTCCCGCCAGTCACCGCTGTCGGTCAGTTCGCCATGCGCCCGGCGGCCATACATCCACTCGTCGCCGCTCTCGTCATAATGGTCGGCGAGCGGGAAATGCGGTGCGCCATAGCCCAGCGCCTCACGAACGTCCATCCGCTCCCGGTCGAGCGCGGTCGTGACACGGCGGATTGCCGGCTGGGTGCCCTCATTGTGGATATCCCAGCTCTCGAAATGTTCGAGCGGACCGGCATTGAGCAGGATGAGCGGCGGATGGATGACCGGGCCGGCATTCATCAACGCTCCGGACAGCGCATCCTCGATCGGTTCGATCGAGGGATAGGCCCGCTGGAGAATCGGCAAGGCATGGCCCGCTAGGCGCGACGGATAGATACCCGTCGGCAACCGGGTCGCGTAGCCACTGACAACGATCGAAGTCGGTCCATGCTTGCGGACGAGGTAAGGCAGCGTGCCGGTCTCGGCGATCGCGACATCGGCATGATTGCCCGCCTTCGCCATGGCCTGGGCGAAGACGATACTGCCGAGCGTACCGGGCGGCAGGAAGATGACCTGGCCATCGCGGAGGAGCGGCGCGACCTGTCCGGCCAGCCCCTCTTGCGCGATCGCCGGCAGGGGAATGACGATCAGCTCTGCATTGGTCACCGCCTCGGCAAGGTCGGTCGTCGGGTGAGCGATCGCGACGGTGCGCACGCCGTGGCGATCCTTCACCTTGATCGCGCGACTCTCGGTCACCGGCGCGAAAGCATTGGCGTCCCGGCGCCAGAGCCAGACTTCATGCCCCTTTTCGGACAGCTCCGCCGCCGCGGCGTAGCAACCATGCCCACCGCCCAATACTGCTGTACGCATCCTTGATGATCTCCTTGGAATCAGGCCCGGAAGGGATGCCGGGCGCCGAATGGGCGCCGTCCCATGTGCAAAACGAAGATTGCGAGAACCGCGGCGATCGAGACGACGATGCCCATCGCCAACCCGATGTCATTGCCCCCGAAGAAGCGATCATTGGTAAAGCCGATCAGCGCCGAACTCAGGGCCAGGCCGATGAAGGAATTGCAAAACAGAAAGATGGCCGATACGCGCGAGCGTATCGATGCCGGTGCGGCGACCTGCATGACGACGGTTGATGGCGCCATCGGGAACGCAGCGAAGAACAGTGCGGCCGCGACAAGCGGGATCGCGATCCCCAGACTGGGTGCGAGGCCGATTGCGAGCGACGGGAGTGCCACGCCGGCCGCGCCGATCATGCCCACCAGAAACGGTGCATCGTGCCGGCCCTTTCCGGCGAAACCGTCAACCAGCCACCCGCTGACGAGATTGCCTCCGCCGCCTGCAATGATCGCGATCGGACCGAGCAGCAATCCGACCTGACGGGGCCCCATGTCGAAGCGACGCATCAGATGCGCGGGGATCCAGCTCAGGAGACCATACAGCGCCATCGCCGCAAGCGAAAAGCCGAGCAAAAGAGGCACGTAGATACCAGGCTGAGAGGTCAGCTCACGAAATACGCTCGCGATCGTAGGAACAGAGGGATCCAGGGCACGCGTACGCCGCGGATCCTTGACGACTGTTCCAATGACGATGGCAAGAATAATTCCGGGCGCGCCGACGATAAGCATCGTGACCTGCCAAGGCGAGAACGACAGGCCGGCAAGAGAATAGCGGGCCGCCGACGATATGGCCGCAATGACGACGCCGCCGACGAGAAAGGCCAGTCCGGTTCCCAGCAGCGTTCCGAGTGAATAGACGGCCAGAGCTCGCCCCATCCTGTCGCGCGGAAAGAGATCCGCAATGAGAGAGTAGGCGGCAGGCGAGAGCGCCGCTTCACCGGCACCGACGAGGATGCGCGACAGGAAGAGGTGGCCGAATGATCTTGCCATGCCGCACGCTATTGTGGCGGCGCTCCACACCGCAATTCCGCAGACGATGATCCGTGGACGGGATGAACGATCGGACAGGCCCGCAATAGGGATTCCCATGGTGGCGTAAAAAATCGAAAATGCGAGGCCGTTCAAAAGGCCGAATTGCGTATCGGAAATGTGGAGATCGGCCCGGATCGGACCGACAAGCAGCGCAAGAATCTGTCGATCGATAAAGGACAAGATATAGGCGAGCATGCACAGAAGGACGATTGACCAGGCCTTCCACAGACCCGCCGATTCGTATTCCAGTTCACGTGATTGTTCAACTATCTGCATCTGGGCTGCCCTTGGGCCGAAGCATATTTCGGACGTCGCATCGTTCACGTTGCGCAAGACTACGCTAGGCTAGGCATGATTCGATGCATTTCGCAAGGATATCGTAACAAATTTTCAGACTGCCACGCCAGCCAAGCCGATGAAAAATTACCCCGATACAATTGAGTTTTATTGAACAATGACCTGATACGAAGACGAACGATCCCTGCCCTTCGTCGCGCCCGTCCCCGGCCAGCGTCACCGCCGGCGCGAGGAAACAGGACGATAAGATATCAGGCCACGAACGTTTCGTGCAGATGCCGCCAGCGCAACGCCTGACCGTCCTCTGAAAACAGGAACATGACGCTGGACCAGCGTGCGTTGCGGCTTTCCCCCGTGGTCTGGACTTCCCGATAGAAGGCCAGGACACCCCCTTCGAATGCATGACAGACCCGAACGTCAGAGATCTGCATGACCAGCGTCGGGCGCGAACCGTGCAGCGCGGGAAGAATTTTCCGGAAATCCTCATAACTCACGACGCGGCCGGCCGCACCCACCATCATGTAGCCGGGATCGAACCGTTCCAGGATGACCTCGGGATCATTCGTTCCCTCGCCGCAAAACCACGCCTGCAACAGACGATGCAGCTCCACGATCTCCTTGGTCACCGCATCAGCGATATCGGTCATGTTCGTCCTTTCCTGCCATGGCAGAACTGATCCTGCTCGAACACATGCGCTCGGGCAGGGGAAGGAAGTGGTAAAAACCATGAATGGGAAATTTTCTGAACATCCTCACGGCTTCATCAGTACGGAACGCGCAGGAAAGCTGCCGGCCCAGCCAGCCGGCAGCGGCGCGACAAACAGATTTTCCGTTCGGGTGCACGTGATTTTCCAGACATTGCCCTGGCGCCGGAAAAGATTGTTCAGCCGGCTCGACCGCAGCAGGGATGTCCCGTCACTGAAAATCCATGGCTGGCAGTGCACCCATTGGCCATCCGCCGTATCGCCGTGGACGTGAATCTGCTCGGATGTCAGATAATGGACGTTCAGAAGCAAATTCGGGTCGCGTTTTTCATTCCAGAAACTTTCAAAATGCGTACGTATGGCCGCCTTGCCGACACAGCGTCCGAACTGGTTGTCATAATAATCGCCCACGCCCTCCCAGATCGCATCTTCGGCGTAGAGGTCCATGATCCGATCGATGCGCTGCGCATCGTCCATGATGCCGAATTCGGGGCATGGCGTATCGCACAGGAACATATACCGTGCCTGAATCCGGCGGATCTCCGCCTCGGCTTCCAGTTGCGCCACGCGCGCCGCCAGGGCGTCCAGACGGTGTTCCAACGTCGGAGTTGTCATCTACTCCCCCTGTCGGCAGATAGCCGGAACGGGCCGCGCGGGCAAGATAGCCTCCGCCCATGCGGCGACATTCAGCAAATCCTCGTCGCTTCCGATCCGACCCAGCAGTTGCACGCCCACCGGCAGGCCGCCGTCCCCTACCGGACCAGGTAACGTTACGGTCGGCAACCGCACCAGCGTCCACAGCCGGCTGAAAATTGGGCTGCCCGTACCCTGCTCCCGTTTCGGCGCAACCCCTGGCGCGGCGGGCGCAAGCAGCACGTCGTAGCGATCGAACAGAGTGTCGATCCGCTCGCGCAAGGCGGCGGCGCGTGTCAGGGCAGCGCGGTACGTCTCGTATCCGATCGCCCGTCCGGCTTCCAACAGGCCGACGATCTGCTGGCTCATCAGGGCGCGCCTGTCGGTGAATTCCCATGCCAGAGCCTGAGCGGCTTCATAACTCATGATCGTGACATGAAGATCCGCCGCGTCCGAGAACGCCGACAGGTCGACGTCCTCCACATCGGCATGGCTACCGAAACGCCGGCCCGAATCCAGTAGCGCCAGGCGCGTGGAATCCTCCGCCTCGTCCCACCAAGGGGTGCGGCACAGGCCGATACGCGCCGGCGCCCGGGCCGACGGCGTCATGCGGACTGGACACGGACCTTTCAGAACGCCATCCGCCAGCACGGCCGTCGCCACGTCGGCCGTCAATGTTCCCAGCGTATCGAACGACGGTGCAAGCCCCTTGACGCCAGCCGCCGCATAGCGCCCGTAGGATGGTTTGAATCCGACGATCCCGCAATAGGATGCCGGCCGGGTCAGCGATGCCGCCGTCTGCGATGCCAGCCCGATATCGATCATGCCGGCGGCAACCGCGGCGGCGGAACCGCTTGAGGAACCGCCCGGCGTCCGGGACAGATCGTGCGGATTGACGGTGGCGCCCGCGCGAAAAAATGCAAATTCCGTGGTCACCGTCTTGCCGACGCACAATGCGCCGGCCTGCCGGAGAAGCGTGACGCAGGCCGCGTCGTTTCGCGTATGGTTCCCGTCATAGATGGGCGACCCGTGCCCGGTGGGATAATACGCCGTATCGATGATGTCCTTGATGCCCACGGACAGGCCGGACAGCGGCCCCTGCGCGGCCGTCGCGGCCTCCTGCCTTGCCCGGGCGGGATCGTAGCTAGCGAAGGCCCGAATGGTGGACTCGTACCGATCAACACGGCCGATAAGGCGCGTGGCGATTTCCTGCTCTGTCTCGTCGTGCATGCGTCGTTTCTCCTTCCCGCTGGCTTCGTCAGGGCGTCAGGTCAAACGTCCCCCGGTAATACAGAAGCGGCTCGACCTCGGACCGGACATTCATGGCGATATGCAGCGGCCTCGCCATAAAGACCTCGTGCGTTCCGCCCCACAGGGTCTCCACGACCTCAAGGCCGATCTGCACCAGGGCACCCCGGACGAAGGACGTGCCGTCGGCATGGCGGATACCGTGGTCATGCACTGTCTTGGCATGGGCCGGCATGGCAAAATGCCGGGCGATATCCACTTGGTCCCGTCGCAGTATGCTCAGACCGAAGCGCCCGTTTTTTTCGATGGCGCGACAGGTCGCACTTTTGCGATTCAGGCAGACCAGCAGCGTCAAAGGATCGAGCGAGACTGAACTGAGCGCGCTGATTGTCGCCCCGTGTTCTCCCTCGTCTCCCGCCGCCATGACCACGGCCACACCTGTCGCGAAATGCGACATGGCCTTGCGGAATTCGTCCGCCGTCACGCCGGTCATGTTTTATCCCCCGGCCATAGCGGGCCGCGTTCCCTGCGCATCTTGCGAACCGCCGCGTCGAACATCTTGTCCGCCGCCGATGATCTGGCGATCAGCCGTGCCGCGTCGCGCGCGCATGCCTGCTTGACGGTATCGGCAATAATGACGTCCGCCCCCGGAATCATGCCGGCGTGACACTGGATTTCCGCGGCGCGCTGGACAGTCCACAGCAGGAAGAAGGCCCGTGCGACGTCGCTTTCCCCGACCGCGATTCCATGGTTGCGCAGTACCAGCACATGCTTGTCGCCCAGGCTGGCCAGCATCCTGGGGCGTTCCTCGTCATACAGGGTGATGCCCTCGAAATCATGGTAGCCGACACGGCCGAAAAGTTGCGCGCCGTAAAAATTGTCGTGGCTGAAGCCGTCCTGCTTCATCGCGACGGCGCAGACCGCGTTCGTGTGGGTATGTATGATGCAGTGAATGTCGTCCCGCGCCGCATGGATCGCCCCATGCAGAGCGAAACCCGCCGGATTGGGCTTGCTGGAGGCATCCCCGACCAGTTGGCCGTCCGCGTTGACGACCAAAAGGTTTTCTGGTGTGACCTCGTCGTAATTCAGCCCGAACGCGTTCACCAGGTAGCGCTTCGGCTCACCCGGCAGGCGGACGGAGATATGATTGAAGATCATCTCCGTCCAGCCATGATAACTGATCAGATGGTAGCATTCGGCCAGTCGTGTCCGGAGCTGCCATTCTTCCTCTTGAACTCCCATGGTCATCAGCGATTTCCCTGCCTGTCCGGCCGCGCGGCCTTGAAATCCGCCAGCCTGAGAATTGTCGCGGTTACGGGCATGGGCACGCCGCAGACAGCCCCCACCCGCATGACCGCATATCCGATCGCGTCCAGTTCAAGCGCGCGGCCCGCCTGGTAATCCTGAAGCATCGACGTCCGATGACCGTCTGCCACGGCGATGGAGCCAAGTTGTTCGTCCACGCTGCGAAGAGGGCCGAAACCACATGCCCGGCCGATGGTGACGGCCTCTTCTAGCATGTCGCGGACGACCTGACGCGTCGGCGGTGCCGCGACGAGCCCGCCCAATGTCTCCTCACACACAACCGAAAGCGGATTCGTGGCAAGATTGACCGCCAGCTTGGCCCACACATCGCACCGTATGTCGGGGCTGGGGGTGATCACGACGCCCGCCGCGTCCAGAACCTGCACCAGCGCCGCCACCTCCGGGTCGTCGGCGTTCCCCCCCTGGACGCGCCCCAGCACCAGTGTCGGCGCCTTCGCCGATCGCACGACCGCCGGCGCATCCAGCGATGCGAACGCATAGGCCACGCACCCGACCACGCGGGCGGGAGGAAACGCGCGCGCAAGCTCTCCCCCCGGATCCAGGCAGGCGCGGGCCGCGCCGCAGGGGCTTCCTGTCGGCAGCGTCATCCACCACGGCAGGCCGTTGACGACCGGCACGACCAGCGTCTGCGGTCCGACGGCGTGCGACACGCACGCAGCCAGCGCGGGAAGCTGCTGGGACTTGGCCGCCAGGATGACGACGTCCTGCACCGTGTCGGGCGCGCGCGTATTCGCGGCGCATCGCACGATGCGCGCCGACTGCCCGTCATGCACGGTCAGCCCCTGTTCCCGAAGGGTCCGGAGCGTTTCGCCACGCGCGACGAGCGACAGGTCCACGTCCGTGCGGGCGAGCATGCCGGCGAGCATCCCCCCCATCGCCCCGACCCCGGCCACGCAGATCTTCAGCCCCGGCATCAGAGATCGACCACCAGAAGCGGCGAGCGCGCGCGCGAGCAGCACAGCGCGATCTGCTCCGACCGCTCCTCCTCGGTCAGATACTCGTCCCGGTGATCCGGCATCCCTTCCAGCAGGTCCACCACGCATGTCCCGCAGATACCCTGTTCGCAGCTGACGGCGACTTTCACCCCCACCCGCGCGAGGGCCGCCGCGATGGTCTCGTTCTCTCCGACCGACACCCGCACGGAGGATTTGGCGGCCAGAACCTCGAAACCCATTCCGCCCGCGACGGGCAGCGCGGAAAACGCCTCGCGATGCACGTTGTCGTCCGGCAGGCCGATCGCCTTCGCCGCGGCGTCCACCGCATCCATCAGACTGTTGGGGCCGCAGCTATACACATGCAGGCCGGCAACGGCCGCGCCATCTGCCACGGCCGCCGACAGCACGGCGGCAGGTTCGAAACGCGGCGACGCGGCATCGCTGCGGTCATGGATCCGTACCGCCCCCGCGAACGGGGTCCGGAACAGAAGATCCGCGAAGACCGGATCGCGGGCGATATAATGCAAGGTAAAGGGCGCTCCCGCCGCGTGCAGTTCGTATGCCATGGCGATCAGGGGGGTCACGCCGATTCCTCCCCCGACCAACACGGAACGGGATGCCCCCACCGCCAGAGGAAAGAGGTTTCGCGGCTGTCCCGCCTGCAAGATCGCACCGGGCGACACGATCTCATGCACGCGGCGCGACCCACCACGAGACGCCGGTTCCAGAAGCACCGCCAGCCTATACCGTTCCCGGTCCGCCGGATCACCGCAAAGCGAATACTGGCGTATCAGCCCGTCCCCGAGATACAGGTCGACATGCGCGCCCGCCCGGCACGCGGGCAGCTGGCCGGAGACGGCGCGCAGGTCGAAACACAAGACACGTCCCATCCGCTCGACCGCCGCGACGGTCACGTCGATCACACCGGTATCACTCATCGCAGGTAAAGCCCGCTATTGATGTCGATGGTCGTCCCCGTGATCCCGCCGGCATCCGGCCGGGCCAGTTCCACGACCATCCGGGCGACGGTCCGCGGGTCGCCCGGCTTGCCGGTCGGCAGGCCGGCGAAGACGCGGGCGGCGTTTTCCACCCCGATCGTCTCGCCCACCGATGGCAGATCCAGCGGCCCCGGCGCGATCGCGTTCACGGTAATTCCGAACGGCGCGAGGTCGCGGGCGAAAACCTTGGTCAGCGTGTGAACCGCCCCCTTCGACGCGGCATAATGCGCGCCGGTGGCCGTCCCGCCGTTCTGGCCGGCAAGCGAACCGATATTCACGATCCGGCCTTCCTGCTCCCGCGCCCGAAGACGACGCGCGAAGCGCTGGCTGCACAGAAACGTCCCGCGCAGATTGACGGCCATCACCGCGTCGAACGTCGCGATGTCGATCTCCAGGACCTTCTGCGCCTTCATGATCGCGGCATTGTTGACCAGCAGCCACGGCAGCCCGAAACGCCGTTCCACCTCATCCAGTGCCGAATCAACGCCACTTTCGGACGAGACATCGAGTCCCAGCGCCGCCGCGCCATCACCCAGCCGGCGCGCCGTCTCCGCCGCCGCGGCCGGGTCGATGTCCCCAAGCACGACCTGGTACCCCCCGGCCGCGAGTTGCCCGGCGATGCAGGCGCCAAGCCCCCGGGCACCGCCCGTTATGAGCGCGACAGGCGTCACAGGATATAACTCACGGCCGTCAGCGCCTCGGTCGCGGTCAGAAGGCGGATGACCTTCAGGTCGATCTTCAGTCCCCCGTCCGTGTTCTTCAGGCGATACGTGACATTGGCGGCATAGTCGCGCTGACGCCCCTGGCGAAGTTCCATCAGGTGCTGCGCGCAGCGCAGTGTGCAGGTCGCGTCCGTGGTCTCCAGCATCCGGTAGCGCGACAGCAGACGAACGGTCCGGGCAGGCGGCGCGGCCGAGATCGACCGTCCCCCCAGCAGGCGTTCGACGCGCTTTTCCCGCATCGCCGCGTCGTCATAGGCGTAATTCAGGACGCTCTCGAAATCCTCGACGTCCGGATCGATCGGCACGACATATCGGCCGTCGGACGTATAAAGCGTCAGCCAGTCGCGGAACGCGCCATGATCCAGCAGATCGGCCTCCAGCGCGATCAACGCGACCGCATCCTGCAGCGTGATGCTCATGCACCTTCTCCCTCGGCGGGAAAAGCCTTATCCGTCATCGCGACAAGCCATTGGCGGTAGGCGGCACGCATGCCGGTTTCGGCGCTGACATCGCTGTACAGGTTCCCATCCGGTCGCCGCGCCTCGTGCCCCAAGCCGCGATTCAGCAGAATGTCTATGTTCTTTCCTGCCAGCGAACCGCGCTGTACCCGATCCCACGCCTCGGCGTCATCGGGTGTGCCGAAACCCATCGGCCCCTGAAAATGCTCGTGCAGACGCAGGCGCGCCTGGTTGGCGACGTCCGGACCGCCATCCATGCCGATGGCGATATGCCGGATTTCGGTCGATGTCGCGCTCAAAGGGCGCAGCACGCGAAAGAAAGCCATGGAACAGGCCAGGTTCGGGAAAAGGTTCAGGTTGAATCCCGAACCGCCCACGGCGCGGATGATCTGGCGCACTTTTTCCGACGGGTAGTCCTTCGACAGCCCGGCCGCCAGTTCGGCGAAACGTTCGGGGATCGGCGCGTCGAGATTCTCGTCCAGATCCACCAGTTCCGGGATCATGACCATAACGGAATGACCGTTGCCCAGATCCTCGACGAATCCCTTTCCGCCGACGAAGTTCAGCGTATCCTGTGTTTCCTGGTCGACGGAATCCAGGAACGACTTGTGCACGATCGGAAAATGATAGGCGTCGGTCGTGTTTTCGAGCTGGATCTTCCAGTTGCCCGGAAAAGTGAATTTATGCTCGCCCATGGTCTTCACCGGCCAGCCCGCACCCTGTTTCATGAACAGGTCGATCCAGGGTTTTGCCCGACCCAGCCATGAATCGAGCGACGGGATCGTTTCGTCGAACGTGGCGAAAACCAGGCCGTTATATTCCTCGACGCGCAGATTCACCAATGGAAGAGACGATTTGTCGAGGTGCCCGCTATAGCCTTCCTGATGCGGGACGCCCCGCAGCGTCCCGTCCAGCCCGTAGGCCCAGCCATGATAAGGACAGACAAAGCTGGCCGTCTTCCCGCGCCTGAGTTCGCAGACCGTCGCCGCGCGATGGCGGCAGCGGTTCAGCATCACGTGCACGACACCTTGCCGATCGCGACAGACGATGACCGGATGCGGCCCGACGAACGTCGTGATGAAATCGCCCGGTTCCGGAATTTCGCTGCGATGCGCGACCCAGATCCAGTTATGCATGAAGATGCGATCCATCTCCATGTCGTACAGGTCGGGGTCACTATAGATCGATCCGTCGGCCCGATCGGGCGCGAGGAGTGTCCGGGGGTCGGGTAAATCCTGCATATGCCTCTTCCCTCGTAAAAATCTTCAGAAAATTGCCGCTTTACGGATAGCCGGGACGGCCGCCGCGGCCGAGCATGACACGGCCCGCCGCCTCGTAATTGCCCCGCGCCATGAACGCGTGCTGCGCCACGACGGCACAATCCTGCATGCAGCGCCCCAGAATGTGCTCCGACTGCACCGCCGCGATACCGCCCAGACCGAAACATTTCCGCGTCACTTCCGCCGCCACCTGCGCCCCGTGTGTCGCGGCAAGACGAATCCGATTTGCCAGAGCCTCCGGCACCTCCGCGCCGCCCTTCACCAGGAACCAGACTTCCTCCGTCACGGCATAGAAGAATGCGCGGGCCGACGACAGCATCGCCTCGGCCTCGGCCAGTTCGGCCTGGACATGGGACCTGTCGGCCATGGTGGGCGCTCCGGTGATGGACTGACGCACGGCCGCCATTTCCGTCACCTCGTCGATCGCGCGCCGCGCGCATCCCAATCCGACGGCCGTCAGAACCTGCGCTGCGAAACCGAGCGACGGATAGCGGTAGATCGCCAGGTTCATACTGGGCGCGCCCCCGCGAATGAATGTCCAGCTCTCCGGCACATGGACGTCCCGGGCCACGACGTCGTGGCTCCCCGTGCCCGCGAGGCCGATCGTATCCCAGACTTCCTCGATCCGGATCGCGGATGCCGGCATCACAGCGGTACGTGGCAGCGCCCCCTTCTCGCCCGGAATGCCGATCCCCACCCCGATGAGCGATGCGCCGGTGCAACCGCTGGCATATGGCCAGCGGCCGTTCACGATAAACCCGTCATCCGCGCGTTCCGCCTTCTGCGGCGGGAAAATCGCGCCGGCGAAGACGACATCCGGCCCATGCCGGTAGATCGTCTCCAGCGTGGCGATGGGCAGCGCTGCGAGATACGTCGCGGAGATACCAAAACTGGCGACCCAGCCCGCCGAGGCGTCGGCGTTGCCGATCACT
This sequence comes from Gluconacetobacter asukensis, assembly GCF_014174375.1. Taxonomy (GTDB): domain Bacteria; phylum Pseudomonadota; class Alphaproteobacteria; order Acetobacterales; family Acetobacteraceae; genus Gluconacetobacter; species Gluconacetobacter asukensis. Next base: position 26,986 of record NZ_JABEQE010000007.1, on the reverse strand, counting down.
TCGATCAGTTCGAGAAATACCGAAGGCGAAAGCTCCATCCCGCCGAAACGCCGCGCCACCAGGGCGCGATAGACCCCGACCTGCCGAAATTTCTCGACAATTTCCTCCGGTATCTTCCGCGCGCGCCGGAACTCGAGGGCTCGTGCCCGGATCTCCGCCAGAAGAGGCGCCAGAGCGTCATCCATGTCCGCCACGCCAGAGCAAATGCCAACATGATTCAGCATCGGGAGGCCACCCTCGGCGCGATCGCAACGGCCAGTTCCCCATCCGACTCATACCTGTTCATCAGAAACCTTTCATCCGGCCGAAGCATCAACGATAGATTATCGTCATTTAGTGGATATTTCCACTAAATTCTGAAAAATCAGCCGGACGAGGATACCCCAGGTCCGGCAGAGCTCATGGTCAGAACGAAACACCGCCCTGGATGAACCACTGGCGACCCCGATCGAACGATTTCTGATAATTGCCAAAGCTGCCGGAATAGCTTCCCCACGCCATGAACTTTTCGTTCGTGGCATTGTCCAGCCCGGCGCTGAAATTATACCGGCCGCTCTCGCTGGCCCATCGCGCCCCGAGGTTGACCAGAATATATTTCGGCTGGATCAGTTCATTATACATGATCGCGTTTACGTTCGCATTATACCGCGACCGATAGACCGCATCGACGCGCGGCGTCAGGACACCGTACTTCCCCATGTCGATCCGCTTGGACAGTCCCAGGTTGGCCGTCCATTTCGAAACGAGCACGAACATCGAATCCAGGGTCAGCCCCTGCACGCTGTTCGTCAGCGACGTATAGTGGGCATCGGTCAGGCCGACGGAACCGCTGGCCGTCCAGCCGTCACCCAACGCGTATTGCGATTCGAGTTCGAAGCCCGATATATGCGCCTTGCCCGCATTGGTATAGTACGGGCCGATATGCGTCGTATCCGCGACCAGAAGCTGCACATTGTCATAGAATGTAAAGAACCCGGCCGCGCTGACCCGCAGACGATGGTCCAGTCCATAGAATTTCAGGCCGCCTTCGAACGAATTGACCGATTCCGGCCGGAAGGACGGCGGAGACGGCGCGATGTTCGTCAGCCGCTGCGTGAATCCGCCGCCCTTGAAGCCTTGCGAGAACGTCGTATAGGCCATCAACTCCGGCGTCACCTGATAGGACAGGTTGACCATCGGCGTCCAACGGGCATTGTTGTTGTGATACCAGCGCTCGGGCACGATCCGCGTTCCTGGCGGAATGGACAGGATCGGAGCGCCGATCGAACTGATATAATACTGGTTCGGCAGGAAGCTCTTATTGTCTTCCGTATAGCGGACACCGACCGTGACATTGAACTTCCGGGTAACCGCATAGGTCGACTGGGCATAGGCCGCATAGTTCCGATCACGGAAATCTCCGCCGCTCAGCAGGCTGAGAACGTAGAAATTCACCGGATTGATGTCATATCCGGACTGGTCGAAATAATAGACGCCGGCAGAATAATGCAGACGATTGTTTAATGCGCGACCGTTCGCCTGAAACTCTTCGGAGAATTGCTTCTCCATATAGAAATCCTTGACGAAATTGATATTGACGGGGGATGCGTCACGATCCTGGGTAAACTGCCCCTCGCTCTTGCGATAAGCTGTGATCGATTTCAGATCGAGCCACGGCGTCAGTTCGTAGTCGATCGTCCCGGATGTCGACCAGTTAACCAGGTTCGAGTAGTCAGGGCCCGTACCATAATTGGTATTCTTGCTGAAATAACGGGAATTATAGCACGCTGCCGCCGTACAGTTCGTCAGGGTTCCACCCGCAAGAGCGTTGTTCAGCGCGATCATGCTGCCGGTCGCCGTCGGATTCACGCCCGTCGTCACGAATGGCGCGCCGTTGCTGCGATCGCGGGTCCAGTCGCCACGCAGAACCACATTCAGCTTGTCGATCGGATGCCATCGGAGCGCCCCCTTGAACACCCGGGTGTCCTGACTGCCCAGTTTGCGTTCATCCTTCTGATACGGCGCGTTGACGTACCCGTCCTGCATGAAACTGCCCACCGAGAAGTTGGCGAACAGCGTACTGGACAGCGGCACGTTGACGAACGCCCGCGTATCGATGCGGTTTGCCGTGCCGTACTTGACGTCCGCCCGTGCCGACAGATGGTCGTTCGGTTGCAGGGACGTCACAGCCACCGCGCCGCCAATCGTATTCCGCCCGAACAACGTTCCCTGCGGTCCCCTCAGCACGGAAACGCTGGAAATGTCGACCATGTTGAGAACCGAACCGACCGGGCTGCCAACATATACGCCGTCGACATACATCCCGACGCCCGGATCGACACCGAACGAAAAGTCGGTCTGGCCGATGCCACGAATGAAAATGGCCGCCGCGTTCGCGACACCGGAACTCGCAGCCACATTCCCGAACGAGATATTGGGTGCGAGGTTCTGGATTTTTGCGATCGAGGTGATGCCACGTTCCGCGAACTGGGTACCCGTGACCGTGGTCATGGAAATCGGCGTCCGTTCGATCCGTTCGGTGCGACGACGCGCCGTGACCGTCACTTCCTCAAGGCGTGTCCCGTTGGCGGACGCCCGCCGCGGGTGCGCGGGTGCTACAGGCTTCTTCTGCGTGGCAGGCGAGGGTGCGACCTCCGCTCCGGTCTGCGCCCGGGCAGTGTCCAGCATGAGCGACATCGCCAGAACCGAACAGCCGGAAGATAGAAAAATGGATCGGACAATTCCTGCAAGACGAAATGCCTCCTGCCTTGAAAGCCCCTCCGATGGTCCTGCGAACATATTGCGCACTCCTCGTCATCCGGCGCACGTTCAAGCCGGAATGGAACCATATCGTAATGTTTATCCCGACAGACCGCCCCGCATGAAGTCCGTCTGCCGTCATAATCCGTATCCCCTGGCCCCGTCCGGAGCCGGAGGTCGATTTATCATGTGAAATTTCCACTTAATTGTCTATTCGAATCATTCTGTATTCGATTTATTTTTTATCTTCGCCAAGAGCGGCATCATGTCGGGCGCGGCTGATCAGGAACTGCCGGATGTCTTCGATCTCCTGGGGCTTCAGAACGCTGGAGAAGCCAACCATGCCGAAATTCTTCAATGCCCCCATCCCTGCAATGCTATAGAAGCCATCGGGACTGCCGAGCGCCCCCGACCAGCGCAGGTCCGGCAGCACACCGCCGGCAATCGCGTTGTCGCCATGACACGCCATGCAGAAATGTTGATAGGATACATAGCCGCGTCTTGCGCGCTCGGGCTCGAACGATCCCACCCCGTCCGCCAGGGTCTGAACAGGCCGGCTGTCTGCCGGCAGGCGATCTTTCCCGTCCAACGCAAAAACGAGCAAGCGAGAATGATTCACGCTGTCGTTGCGCATCCTTGCCAAGGCCCCGCCCATCAGCGGAAAGATGCCGCCCCAGCCCACTTCGACCGCTACATACTGGCGGTTATGGACAGCATATGCGACCGGTGGCGCGACAATCCCGCTATGGGCGTCGAAATGATACAGGCGCGCGCCGGTGCGGGCGTCGTATGCTTCGAATCCGCCCGTGGCGAGCCCCTGAAAGACAAGGCCCCCGGCTGTAGCCAGGACGCCGCCGTTCCATGGCGTATCGTGCTGCACGCGGAACGCGGCCTTGCCTGCAACCGGATCCCAGGCCAGCAGCCACCCCTGCACGGTCTTCCCGACAGCGGCCAGCACCTTCGGGTCGGCCGGCAGCCCCGACATGTCTATGCCGAGATTCACGCCCATATCGTGCAGGCGCATATGGTCATCCGCCTTGAACGGCTCGGGCAATTGCTGTGCCGGGATGTAGACGTATCCGGTCTGCGGGCTGTAAGCCATCGGCGCCCAGTTATGTCCGCCGAGCGAACCGGGAATGCCGAACCACGTCCTGCCGGTCAGCGACCACAAGGCGTCGGGCACGATGTCCGGACGCCCCGTCTTCGGATCGATACCCTTCGCCCAGTTCAGAAACGTATAAGGTATCGCCGATATAAAGGCACCGGTCCGCGCGTCCAGCGTATAGAAAAAGCCATTCTTCGGCGCCTGGACAAGGACATGGCGCATCCGCCCCTGGACAGGCAGGTCCAGCACCATCATGGGCTGGGACGCGGTGAAGTCCCACTGGTCTTTCGGCGTTTCCTGGAAATGCCAGACATACTCGCCCGTTTCCGGCCTGATGGCGACGATGCTGGCCAGGAACAGGTTATCCCCTTCCCCGTTCGAACGGAATTTGTAGTTCCAGGGGGCGCCGTTTCCCACCCCCAGATAGACCAGACCGGTCACGGGATCATAGACGATCGAATCCCAGACGGTACCGCCGCCACCGGAATGGGTCCATCCACCTGTCGGACTCCAGGTCTTGTAGGCGACCGACGACAGAACGTTGTCGGACGCCGCATGGTCAGGCTGGTTTCCGGGTGCCGGCACCGTAAAGAAACGCCATTTCAACCGACCGGTCCGGGCGTCGAATCCGGACACGAACCCGCGGGCCCCGAACTCCGCCCCTCCATTGCCGATTATCACAACGTCCTTGGCGATCCGCGGCGCCGCATCGATCGTGTAGGAACGGATATCGCCCAAGGTGGCATCGTGCGGAATCGTATTCACGCTCCAGTCCAGGCGACCGCTCTTCGCGTCCAGGGCGATCAACCTGCCGTCGAACGTCCCGACATACACGCGCCCGTCCCAGTACGCGGCGCCGCGATTGACCGTATCGCAGCATCCCCTGACCGCGACGCCCCCCGGAACCGCCGGGTCGTGACGCCACAGGACACGCCCGGTCGCGGCATCCAGCGCCTCGACCTTGCTCCAGCTGGTCGTCACGTACATGACGCCGTCGACGATCAGCGGCGTGCCTTCCTGCCCGCGGGACGTGTCGAAATCCTGGTGCCAGGCCAGCCCCAGTCTCCCGATCGTCCGCGTATTGATCTGGTCCAGCGGGCTGAATCGCTGCTCGAAGGCCGTACGGCCGTGCTGAGGCCAGTCCGATGGATTATCGTCGGCCGACGCGCCGGAGAACACGGCCGTCACCGGCATGGAAAGGCACGCCACGACGAGACCGTAGCGCGAGAATCGATTCCGCATGATGTCGTCTCAATACCGAACGCAGATGGATTTCGTTTCGGTGAAGGCATCGAGCCATCCCGTTCCGAAATCCCGGCCGACCCCGGACTCTTTCATACCGCCGAACGGCATATTCGGATCGATCATGACGTGACTGTTCACCCACACTGTCCCGACCTGCAACAGGGGCGGCAGTTCCATCGCCGCCTGAAGGCTGCCGGTCCAGACGCTCGCGGCCAGACCGAAGGGCGTGTCGTTGGCCCGCACGAGCGCCTCTTCGGCGTTGGCCACGCGTGTGACCGTCATGACCGGTCCGAATACCTCTTCTCGTACAAGCGGGAGCGTATCGTCGGGCTTCACGACAAGGGCGGGCGGAACGTAGAATCCGCGTCCCTCCGGTGCGGGAGGTCCCGACAGGATCTCCGCTCCTGCCTTTTCCGCCCGCTCCAGGTAAGACTGAATCCTTTTCTGATGAGCCTGCGACGCGACGGGGTTGATTTGCGCCGTCTCATCCATGCCGGGCCCGATGGACATACCGGTCACCGCCTGCTGCAATCCCGCCACCACCCGATCGAAAATCGACGCCTCGGCATACACTCGGGAACATGCCGCGCAGACCTGCCCCTGATTGAGAAAGCCAGCCAAGGTCAATCCGCCGACCACACGGTCGACATCCGCATCCGCCAGGACGATCGCCGGGTTCTTTCCACCCAGTTCCAGGGACACGCGGGCCAGACGCGACGCACAATTCCGGGCGATGCGCTTGCCGACCGGCGTCGAACCCGTGAAACTGACCTTGGCGATATCCGGATGCTGCACGAGCGCCTCACCGGCGACGCCGCCGCTGCCGGTCACGACGTTGAATGCACCATCCGGGACTCCCGCCTCGGTCGCCAGTTCGGCAAGGCGCAGCATCGTCAGCGGGGTCGTTTCAGACGGTTTGGCAACGACGGAACACCCGGCCGCCAGGGCCGGCAATACTTTCCAGACGCCGATCAGAAGCGGAAAATTCCACGGCACGATACCGGCGACGACACCGACCGGTTCCTTTCGGGTATAGGCCGCGTAACGCGCCCCCGGCGGCAACGGGATCGATACGTCGAAGCTTTGCCCGGTTATTTTCGTTGCTAGACCCGCGACATAGCGGATCCACGCCTGTGACGATCCGGCCTCCAGAATACGTGACAGGGTAATGGATTTTCCCTGTTCCAACGTCTCGAGCTGGGCCAGGATTTCCGCGTCACGTTCGACCAGGTCGGCCAAGCGCAGCAGGATTCGTTCACGGGCGACCGGCGGCATGCCGCGCCATGGTCCTGAAAGGAAACTCGCCTTCGCCGCCTGTACCGCGCGCTGGACGTCCTGCTCGGTGGCGTCCGCCACCGACGATATCTTCTCCCCGCTCGCAGGGTCGAAAACCGGCAGCCGCGCCTCGCCGGAGGAGGCCACCCATCCTCCATCGATGTAGAGACCATGGCGGCGTTCAAGAAATGTCCGCACGTCGGGCAGGACGGATGTCATGCTCATCTAATGCCCCTATTCTTCATCGAACGATGTCGTCTGGCGTGCTTCAAGAAGAAGCGACTTCCGCCCGCCGCGCAACGCACCGAGATCGGCGGCCCCCAGCAAGGTCATGGTCGAAAGAAGTCCGTCCCGGAAATATTTCAGCACGTCGGTAACGCCCTTCTCTCCATTCGCGGCCAGCGCGTAAGCCCACGGGCGGCCGATCATCACGCCGGCGGCACCAAGCATGAGGGCCTTCGCGACGTCTCCACCGTACCGGAACCCGCCATCCACCAGGATCTGAATCCGGGCATTCGCCGCACGTATGCCGGCCTCCAGCACATCGACCGCCGAAGCGCTGCCATCGAGCTGCCGTCCGCCATGATTGGACAGCACGACGCCGTCCAGGCCCAGATCGGCACATGTCGCGACGTCGGCCGGCTGCATGACGCCCTTGACGACAAGACGACCTTTCCAAATCGTACGCAGCCATGCCATGTCGTCCCACCCGATCGCCGGATCGAGCGACCGGGAAATAGCCGCCGCCTGCGAAAAAAGGGTCGTCCCCATATCGTAGGGAACAAGGTTGCCGATCACGCAATGTCCGCGCCGCACCATGCGCCAGGTCCATCCGGGGCGCGGAAGCATCTGCCCGATATGCCGAAGGGACAGACGGGAAAGCTGGCGGAATCCATTTCGGACATCCCGCTCCCGCAACGGTGTGACCGGGGTATCGACGGTCACGACCAGCGTCCTGACACCTGCTGCCCAGGCGCGCCGCACCATGTCCTCGGTGACCGCACGATCGCGAAAAATATAGAGCTGGAACATCAGAAATGCAGGATCGACAGCACGCGCGATCTCCTCGATCGAACAGATCGAGAAGTGAGAAACGCACATCTGCACACCAAGGGCGGTCGCCGCGCGCGCGGCGGCGATCTCTCCCTGTGCGTCCAGCATGCCGGCCATTCCCACCGGGGCGAGCCCGATCGGAAACGGTTGCCTGACACCCAGGATCGACGCGCCGGCATCGGGCCGCGCCACGCCACGCAGGACGAAAGGAAGCAGATGCCGCTCGGCAAGCGCGTCCCTGTTACGTCTCAGGGTCGCTTCTGAGTACGCACCGCCATCGACATAGTCAAACAGCCAGCGTGGCAATGTGCCACGCGCAGCCTGACGGAGCTGGTCAACGGAAACGATCATGCCTACTCCACACCCGCATCGCCGCCGCCAGGGGCAGCGATACCGATGCTAATATGGAATAGTTGATTATTCCACTTATTTGGCAAATTTTTTTTGCCGCATGCACGGCTGCGGCCGGTGCCAGGACAGGGGACTGACGGCGGGGCGCGGATTCGCAACCGCGCCCTCCGCTCCGATCCTCAATAAATATTGTCGTAAATTTTCCGTGTCAGGGTCATGAAGGTCTGTATATCCGCATCCTCGATGTCATGAAACGCGCGCTCAAAGATCAGCCCCGCCTTGCTTCGCACCTGATCCAGCGCGTTACGCCCCTTCTCGGCCAGGCGCACTTCGGTAACGCGACCGTCGGTCGATGAGACCGCAGTACTGACCAGCCTTTCGCCTTCCATCCGATAGACCAGCTTGGTCATGGTCGAGACGCGGATCACCGCCAGATCGGCAATCGTACTGATCGTCGCGCACTCATGCTCATGGAGGATATTGATGACGCGCCAGCGCGGCACATCCATCCCGATCGGCTTCAAGTGCGCATCCATGCGTAGATGATAAAGCCCGACCAGGCGGGACAGGTGAAAGAAGGGGGATGTCTCGGGGGAGAAGGCGGGATCCGTCGGATTCGCCTGCCGCCAAATTTTGCCGCGCTTCAAGTGCTATCCCCAGCCGCCTCTGTTACGGTCCGCAGACCTAGCCCATCCCTTCAGGAGAAGGAAGCGGGTTTGTCACGCCCTATTCCACGCCCGCAAAGTGCGATCGCCGAGAACGTCGCCAGCAGCAGAAGATAGAGAATGACGCCATTCACGCTCCCGCTCGCATGATAGAGAAGCGTCGCCATAAGGGGTGAAAGGCCGCCCGCCAGCACCGCCCCGATTTCATGAGAAACGGCCACCCCGGTATAGCGCTCGCCATCGGCGAACAGGCGCGCCAGCAAGATCGGCTCGACGGCGATCATCGGCGCGTGACCTAGCGCCATGACCAGAACGAAGGCAAGCATGACATACCCCGTTTGGCCCGACGCGACCAGGAGAAAAAATAGCGGCGCCAGACAGGAGAGCCCGATGATACCCCCCAGATAGACGCGCTGCGCGCCGTATCGGACCGCAAGCCAGCCGAAAAGCGGCATCGCCAGGCCGTCTGCGGCAAGGCCCAGTGTCATGGCCAGCAGCAGAACAGTGTCCGGTATATGCTGCTCCCGTCCGTACGACAGGCCGAAAACGGTCATCAGATAGACGCCGCCATTTTCCGCCAGACGAATGCCGATCCCGCGCAGAACGGCCACCGGCTCGCGACGTAAGAGGGTCACCAACGGAAAGCGTGAGAGGCCGTGCGGCTCCACCCTTCTCGCCCCTCCGTCCATCGAGGTTCGGAGCAAGATCCCAAGCCCGACGAACGGTAAAGGCGCCACGAAGGCCGCTCGCCACCCCCAGCGCAGGAATGCTTCATGGGGCAGGCAACTGGCCAGCCAAAGCGCGACCGTTCCCAGGACCATGCCAGCCGCAACGCCGGACTGACTCAGGGACAACAGTACGGTATTGTTCCGCGCGCCCGCGGCTGCACCTTCGATCACCAGAATACTACCGGCCCACTCACCCCCGGCAGCGACACCCTGCACAAGACGGAGCAGAAGAAGGATCGACGGCGCATAAAGGCCAATCGTATCGAAACCGGGCAACGCTCCAATCGCGGCCGTCCCCGCGCCGATCAGGAGCAACGTCCAACGCAGTGAAACCAGATGCCCGTAGCGGTCTCCAAGATAGCCGAATAGAATGCCACCGACGGGACGCACCACGAAGCCTGCGGCAAAGAACGCCGCCGCCTCGACCTGATGCATGAAAGCCGTCTGCGCTCCCGAAAAGAATAATTGACTAAAAATTAACGGGGCAGCGGCCAAGTACAAAGAAAAATCATACCATTCCACAATATTTCCGGCCATTGCACTGCATAAAGCACGCTTGGCAGGTTTCATGCGGACACCTTCCGATATCATTACGAGATTAGATCATACATCATGTGAACTTTCAACTAATTTTACCCCTTCCCACAACGTGGGTAACAGAGAAGGGATATGTCGTGAATTCAATGGCTTTGCTCGGCCGTAGTAAACCTGTGCGCGGGTAGCGGACGGCGGGTGCAATTGATGATTTCGCTGGCATTCGATTCGGGACGTCGTGACCCTGCCCCGAACGTGCCCTCAGTTTTGAGTTAGGGTCTGAGGGTTGTTGTATGCCTTGTTGGCGTGTTGGGCGAAAGCTTCTGGCGTCATGCCGTTGAGGCTGGTGTGGGGCCTGACGGCGTTGTAGTCAGCTCGCCAGGCGTCGATGACCGTCCGAGCGTGGGCGATGTTGCGGAACAGGTGCTCGTTGAGGCATTCGTCACGGAACCGGCCGTTGAAGCTCTCGACGAACCCGTTCTGCTGCGGCTTGCCCGGTGCGATATAGTGCCACAGCACCGACCGCTTTTCCTGCCAGGCCAGAATGGCGTTTGAGGTCATCTCTGTGCCGTTGTCACTGACGATCATCAGTGGCCAGCCGCGATGTTCCCCGATCCGGTCGAGTTCGCGACCGAGCCGTTCGCCTGACAACGACGTATCCGCCACCAGCGCCAGACATTCGCGCGTGTAGTCGTCCACCACCGTCAGCACGCGGAACCGCCGTCCGTTGTTCAGAGCGTCCGAGACGAAATCCAGGCTCCACCGCTGGTTGGGCCCGTCGGGCAACATCATCGGCGAGCGCGTGCCCATCGCCCGTTTCCGGCCGCCACGCTTGCGGACCGACAGCCCTTCCTCGCGATACAGCCGGAACAGCTTCTTGTGGTTCATCGCCATCCCCTCCCGGCCGAGCAGGATCTGCAGCCGCCGATAGCCGAACCGACGCCTTTCCGCTGCCAATGCGCGAAGCCGGACGCGCGCATCAGCGTCGTCGGGCCGTCGCGATGCATAGCGCCAGGTCTTCGGATCCATACCGATCAGGCGGCAGGCGCGCCGCTGCGAGTAATCCCGTTCGGTCATCGCTCAGGTCACGGCGTCCCGCCGCAAACCGGGCGTCACGAGTTTTTTGCCAGCAGGTCCTTCAGCGTCGAGACGTCCATCACGCTCTCCGCCAGGAGCCGCTTCAGCTTCGCGTTCTCCTCTTCCAGAGCCTTGAGCCGCCGCGCTTCCGACACTTCCATCACGCCGTATTTCGATCGCCACGTGTAGAAGGTCGCATCGCTGATCCCGTGCCTGCGGCACAGATCGGCCGCCGTCGCGCCCGCCTGATGCTCCTTCAGGATCCCAATGATCTGGTCCTGTGTGAAACGCGCTTTCTTCATCGTCTGTCTCCGGTGGACAGACCTTACTTCAAATCGAGGGCATTTCAGGGGGCAAGGTCAATATGTCGATCTCGTAACGCGATCGCACGATCGCTATATCGTTCTTCGCGTCTGCCAGAATATTCCGCGAGCCGGGCACTCGCCCGGCGAGCGACGTTTATTTTCCATCCCCCTGTCGCCAATCCGCGAAGTCGGATCGGCGCAAAATTGAACAGCGGGTCCGACCAAGAAAGGTAAAGCCGCAGAACCAGATTATCGGCCCTGCGGCGCTCGCTCCCTATGCCGCCACCTTCTTCGCTGCGTGCCAGGCTAGGCGCCGGGTCGCCGTTGCCGCATGGTCCGCGTCCAGTTCCATGCCCAGCCAGTCACGGCCAAGATGCTGCGCCGCCACCAGCGACGAACCCGAACCGCAAAACGGGTCCAGCACCAGACCACCAGCCGGGCAGAACGCATCCATCAGGGGAAGCAGCGCCGCCACGGGCTTTTGTGTAGGATGCAATTTGTTCCCCGAATACGGCATGTCGATCACGTCCGGCACCGGCTGACCGGACCGCTTCGCGTTCCCCTTTGCCAGAAGATAGGCGCTTTCGTGCTCGTAGCGCAGGAACCCCGACGATGAGGCATAGGACTTACGGAAAACGATATGCCCGACCATGCGGAACCCGGCCGCTTTCCAGGCTTCGGCAAACAGGTCGATCTTGTTCCACCCATAAAAACTGACGGCAAGACCTCCCCATTTCAGAACGCGGTGCATCTGATTGACAGCTGGCCGGAGCCAGCGCGCATTATCGTCGTTGCGGACCTGTCGCCCGTCCCGGCCCATGTAGTTCACCAGGTAAGGCGGATCGGTCAGGATGAAATCCACCGCATTGCGCGGCATTGCCCGCATCAGTTCCACGCTATCGCCATTGAGAATGGTATTGCGGAAATTGGTCGCCGTGTTCGTGTTGCCGGTCATAGCCCCTGCCCTTTTTTCCGCGAGGAACAGCCCCCGCTGTTCCTCTGCCTCGCGGCGAGCAGCGGGGTAGCAACGACGAGGGCGACCGATGGGGAGGGGTATCTCCAGATCTGCACGGAGCGCAGCGGAGGAAGATCGGGGACACCCCGTCGGGCGGCGTCAGCCTGCTGACGCGAACCCTTGTCGGCGCGAGGGCGGAGCCCTTAGCCTGTTCCTGTCTTTTCGACCGTCCCCGTAGCATCCGAAATGGCACCGATGATTTGCAGCCTGGCCATCTTTTCAGGCATTCCGAGCAACGGAACGCCCGCCTTTTGTAAGGCTCGACGCTTCTCCGCCATACAGTCATCGACTAATGCCGGGAATGTCGCTGATCCCTGCCACGAGAAAAATCCGTGCGGAGCGGCACCGGCGTCAGGTCAGTAGACCATGCATTGCCGCGCGATCCACGGCCTGCAGATCGGGATCAGCATGATCGGATTGTGAAGGCCAGGGGTCGCAGGCGCCTGATTCACCATGTGCCATTGCGGCGGACAGCCTCGGCACCCTATGAAGCGGAGAAAGGCCGTGTCGCCAGAGTGCAGGCGGTGATCGACCAGAAGTATATCCGCGCGCCCTTCGACGGCTCCATCGGGATCAGACAGGTAAATCTCGGCCAGTATCTGAATGCGGACGACGGCATCGGAGGCATGAGAAAATGTCAGATGCGCGACACCGAAGCCTCACTCACGCCAGGACAGTCGCGTTGCCGGGATTCATTTGCGGGTTCCGCCAAAGACTTCCTCCTGCCAGTCGGGAGACGATCTCCGGAGGGAGAATAGGGCGGCGTGGCGTCAAGGAGACGCGCTGCCGAACCTCGTGCAATCCGGGTGTCCCGAGGTGTCGGTCGAACAGGACCGGCTGTTCGAATTGAACGCGTTCGAAATCGTAATCCCATCGTGGCAAGGAAAGGAGATCGGAGAGACGCTCCAGAGTCGCGCGACGACCCGCTCCTCCAACGGCAGTTGCTCGGGCTCGCCCGGCTCATGTCGGGTTCATGCACGGGTATATGGATGAGCGTGTACTCATCAATAGTATTTCCGCTCACGCTGCAATAGCAGCGTCGGCCGGTTCCCGAAACGAACATTGTTTCTCAAGGAATACCCGCATTTCTCCGCCACCCTGCGGGACGCCTCGTTTTCCGATGCCATGATGCATCACCGTGCGGTCCACGCCTCGCCCGTCCATCCATGTCAGAGCAGCCCGGAGCGCTTCGGTCGCAAATCCCTGACCATGCGCCCAGCTCGCCAGAACCCATCCTGCCTCCGGCACTGCACCCAAAGGCGGTTCGACCGGGCGCTTCAGATCGGCGAACCCGACATCGCCGACATATCTTCCGTCCGCCTTCGACCGAACACACCAGTATCCGTACCCCAGGATATCCCAGAGGCCCCGATAGCGGAGGAGACGAAACCAGCTTTCCTGTTCCGACGACGGAACACCACTGATGTGACGAACAACATTCGGATCGCTCCACATCATGCGCAAATCGTCGAAATCCGCAGCTTGATGGAACGAGAGACGCAATCTCTCAGTTTCGATCATCGCGGTTCCGCTCCCAGGTCACCAACATACAAGGCGCGTTCCACAGCATGCCGAAGAGGTCCCATGTCGCCCTCGGTCGTGATCCAGAGCGTTGCGCCCTCAAGTTGCGCGAGAGTGTCCGCTGCGACGGAGGCTGGTTCGGGAGCCTTCCCAGCCTCCAGAATCTCGGCCATCGCATCGCGCAATCGCGCGAAAAATGACCTCACTGCGTCCTGAGCGTCCGGTGTCTGCGCCGTCACGCCATAAGCGAGATGCAATCCCACGCAGCGCCCTCGTGCCTCGAACGTCTCCGCAATCCGTCCAATCAATGTCCGCCAGGCACCACGCGCGTCCGTCGCAGGATCCGGAAGACCGGCCAGCGTGTCGTCGAGCGTCAGTGCCAGCACCTCGCGCACCAGCGATTCCTTCGACGGAAAGCGCGTGTAGAGGCTTTGCGGACGCAAGCCGACGCGATCGGCCAGATCACGCATGGACGCCCCTTCGTAGCCATACTCGCGAAACAGCTCGCGGGCTTCGACAACGATCCGGTGGATGGGAACAGCTTCTCTCATTTCGTCTTTGACTCACGAATGATCGTTCGTTCAAAGTATGACGTAAATCCGCGCCGCGCAAGGCCATGCATGCTCCGGCCTCATATCTTAGAGCCTGAATCAGAAAGCGGTCTGATTGATTTTCCGCAGAACTCTGCGGATATGGGCGATCATCAACCACGCGTGGGATGACGAGATTGTTGCCTCGACATCCTTCGTGAGGCGGCGGCAGCGCCCGAGCCATGCAAAGCTGCGCTCCACGATCCAGCGTTTGGGCAGGACGACGAAGCCTTCGGCCCGATCGCTGCGCTTGACGATCTCGATCGTCCATCGGCCGAGTTCAGCCAGCGCACCACGCAACTTCTCGCCGGCATACCCTCCGTCACCGATCAGATGGCGAAGCCAGGGGAACAATGAGCGTATCCTGGTCGCTACCAGCGGCGCGCCGTCACGATCCTGAACGTCGGCGGGATGCACGACAGCCGCCACGACATGACCCAGCGTGTCGGTCGCGATATGCCGCTTGCGTCCCTTGATCTTCTTGCCCGCGTCATAACCGCGAGGGCCGCCGTTTTCAGCGGTTTTAACCGATTGGCTATCGATAATGCCCACCGAAGGCGTGGCGCCTCGCCCGTCCTGCTCACGCGACAGGATCACGAGAATATGGTTCATGGCTTCCCATCGGCCCTCGCGGATCCAACGGTAGAAATAGCCCTGCACGGTCGTGAAGGCGGGAAAGTGGCGCGGCAATTGCCGCCACTGGCAGCCCGTGGTGACAATATAGAGGATCGCCTCCATGACGCGGCGCAAATCCGTACGTCGTGGTCTTCCCAGTCGTTTTCTCTCGGGCATCAGTGGCGCAATCAGCGCCCATTCCGCATCGCGCAGGTCGCTTGCATACTCCAGCTCGTCCCGGCGATACTGCGCTCGGGTGATTTCAGTCCAGGCCATCTTGATCTCATCAGGTTCTCGCAAACCCATGAATCATAACCCGCTGAAATCACTCAACTCATTTCCGGTCAGACAGTTAAGTCGCAGGACACCCCGTGATGGTTTTCTATGATCTGGACGTCTCTGGAAACTGCTACAAAATTCGGCTTTTTGCGACCCTTACCAACACGAAGCTGGATCTCGTTTCGGTCGATCTTGCGTCGGGCCAGCATCATGATCCGAATTTCCGGAAACTGAACTCGTTCGGGGAAGTCCCGGTCCTGGAAGGTGGCGACGTTACACTCCGGGACTCCCAGCCCACTCTGGTCTACCTCGCTGACCAACCGACGGATCGCAGATGGTGGCCCGAAGATACCCGGTCACAGGCGCTCGTCACACAATGGCTTGTGGTCGCATTGAATTGCCTTGGAATTATGAGTCCCAAACTTTTGACGAGCGCTCTCAACTGGCACTTGCTGGCGGAACGCGGCATGGCGGGGAGATATGCTTTGCGGACAACCCTCACGGTGATGGCCTTTACTGGCATCATCATATCCGCAGCTGCGACTGCCTTCAGTCGTGATCTGCCATCGGTCGCCGAATGTATCAGTGCAGCGACCGTGCTTCCACTGCTCGGGGGCGTAGGGGACAGTCCTCTGGTGGAGGCAAAATTCGACGGCATGCGTGGTGCACTCTTCGTCTCTCCCCAATACGGCAAATTTCTCGTGAGGAATGTGTCCGACGATTTCTGGTTCGCAGACGATGGTTCTGTGACTGCAATAGGGATCGACCGACAGCGGGAGCCGGCGGAGTTGACGCACGTTGGTCGCCTACAGTTCGGAACACTTGAGCTTCACGACTTGCGGGCGCTTATCGTAGATCGAGCTTTCCCAGTACGCGCAGGTATACCACCCATTGTGGGCATCATCGGCCGCGAGTTTCTCAGCGAGTATGGGTTGATAGAACTCATTGATATTCCTCATAGGAAATTGGCATTCTATCGCTGGGATCACGATCGATGCGGCTCGTCAACGCGACTGCTGGGGGCAGATGCTCACATTGCTGATCTGCGCGAGGATGACTCCGTTGATGGGGTAATCGCGGGGAAAAAGGTACGGATTCATTTCGACCCCGATCTTGGTCGAGATATGCTGCCTCTGAATGAGGCGAAGAAGCTGGGCTTTACCACAAGGGCGCTTAAAATGCGACCTCAGGTCATGCTCGATTTCGTGGGAAAGAATCATGGTTATCTGAGTAAAAAGGTGACTGTATCGGTTGCCGACGTTAATTTGCCATACCAGGATTTCCTCATTACCGAAAATATTGAGAGAATATCACTTGGATATCAGTTCTTCCGCAATAGAACGGTCATGTTCGATTTTAAACATCGGACATTCGGAGCCCTGGACGTCACCGACCCCGAACCGCTTCCGCCTGCACAGCATCTTCATTTCGATTCTTATAGCATCACCAACGTCGGGGTAAGTGAGAATGCGGGAACACTTCAGGGCTCGGATCAGAAATAACGATGTCAGGTATATTCCTTGCAGCTATACAACGCTGACCCTCCGCTGCCCCGGTCCAAACCACCTGCATGTTTGTGGAGAAGTAACAGACAGACGGCAACTGCCCTCATGTGAGATATGGACGATAGTTTCTGTAAGAAGTGCCCGGCTTGGTGGAGATAACGTCTCGCATCCGATAAGTGCTGCCTCTGCCGGTTGATATTGTAATGCCTAACCTTCAGGCCGCTGCTGCGATTTCGGGCTTTCTACCGAAGTAGGTTTGATCCGGCGTTCGCGCATCGAGGCTAGAATGTGGGCGTTTTCGATTGTGAAAATCCCGATACCGGCCGAGCGCGACCCGCGCGTCGCCAACGCTGTCATAGGCGCGTAGATAGACCTACTCGTATTTGACCAATCGCCACAATCGCTCCCACACCTGGTTCGGTCGCTCAAGGGCGACCGATGGGGAGGGGTATCGCCCGGTCTGCACGGAGCGCAGCGAAGGAAGACGGGGACACCCCGTCGGGCGGCGTCAGCCTGCTGGCGCGCACCCTTGCCAGCACGAGGCGGAGCCCTTAGCCTGTTCTTTCTTCAGCCTCAAACACTCCGACTTTCTCCGAAAGAGCGGCGAAGATGTCGGACTTGCCCATCTTCTCGGGAATTTCGAGCAGCGGGATATCCGCCTTCTGCAAAGCCAGACGCTTGACCGCCATACGAGCGTCAGCGTCGCGGGACAGATCATGGCCCGAACCATTATACTCGACCACCAGGACCGGATTGCCAAAACGATCGATCAGAAGGAAATCGACACGCTTGCCGCTGTAGGAATTGAACGCCCGCTTCTGACGTGGATCATCCGGGGCATACGGCGTTTTGATGAAACCACCCATCGCAACCTCGAAAGCGAAACGCCAGTCGGGCTGCCTATCCTTGATCCATTCGTCGATCGCATAGAGCACGCGTACGGCTTCCCGATTGACGGGAGGGACCGCCTTCAGACGACATTCGTCAATGAAGCGCAGCTGGTTCTGCGGATCGGACAGGTCGTTCTCCTGCCGATACTGCCGACGCCGCTCGTCTTCCTGCTGCTGAACGGCAGCCTGCCGTGCCACGACCTCTTTCGCGCGGCGATCCCGAACATAGAATCCAATGGCATATCCGATCGCCAGAAGAATGATCACCTTTTCCACAGCCGACAAGCCTCCCTTTCCTGCGCGATCGCCGCCGATTACCGCATGGGCGGTCGCACGGTCTTCTCAAATCCCCTTGTCCTGTCCTTCATCGGTCCTGTCGCCCCATGACCGGGAAGGTGGGCAGGATGGCACGCAGACCCGACAGGATCAGGATCGAGGTGTTCGCTCCCAACAATTCGGCGGAAACGGCCGAACAGGCGCTTCGCCCGTCCGATGACGCCATCCGGTCCCTCGCCCGCCTGATCGGGCGACAGATGGCCCGCGAGCAGTTCGAGCGTGCTTGCGCGCTGGAGAGGAAACAGGCCCGGCAGAACCGATCCGGTCCTATGCGATAGCTTCCCCTTCCCGGCAGCGTTGCCCCCGGCGAACAACCCCTCGTCGGGCAGTCGTGTATTTTTCTTGTGACCATTATGGTCCCGTGATATAAGGTCAGTCAATGAGGATCATCGCCCGCCGCACGCTGAGGGAGTTCGTCGACAGCCTGACGGGCCAGAAGGACCAGCCGGCCGTCAAGGCAGCGCTGGACGCCTGGTTCGCCGAAGTCGGCAGGGCCACATGGACGAGCACCGCCGATGTGAAGCGGCTCTATGCCACAGCCAGCATCGTCAGCGCCGAGCGGATCGTCTTCAACATCAAAGGTAACGCCTATCGCCTAGTCGTGGCGGTCGATTTCGAGAAAAGCATCGTCTGGATCAAATGGATCGGCACACACAAAGCGTATGACAGGATCGACGTGACGGAGGTGGAACATGACGGCTGATCTGAAACCCATCCGCAACGAGGCGGATTATGACGCGGCGCTGGAAGAAGTCGGACGCCTGTGGGGTGCCAAAAGCGGCACGCCGGACGGCGACAAGCTCGATGTGCTGGCAACCCTGATCGACGCGTATGAGGTGAAGCACCATCCGATCGACCCGCCCGATCCGGTCGAGGCGATCCGCTTCCGCATGGAACAGCAGGGCCTCACCCGCAAGGATCTGGAGCCGATGATCGGCCCGCGTAACCGGGTAGCGGACGTGCTGAACCGCAAGCGCGGCCTGTCGATCGACATGATCCGCCAGTTACATGACGGCCTCGGCATTTCGGCCGAGGTGCTGATCCGGCCCAGCCGGATGGACAAGGTCGCCTGATAGGAAACACCACCCAAGGAACACCCCCATGACCCGCGTCGCCCTGTATGCCCGTTATTCCTCCGACAACCAGCGCGACGCCTCGATCGAGGACCAGTTCCGCGTCTGCCGCGAACACGCCAAGCGCGAGAAATGGAACGTCATTGGCGCCTACAAGGACGCGGGCATCTCCGGCGCCAGCATGATCCTGCGTCCCGGTATCCAGACCCTGTTACAGGATGCCCAGGCCGGACGGTTCGATATCGTGCTGGCCGAAGCGCTGGACCGCATCTCGCGCGACCAGGCCGACGTCGCCACCCTGTTCAAGCACCTGAAATTCGCCGGCGTGCCGATCGTCACCCTCTCCGAGGGCGAGATCAGCGAACTGCATGTCGGCCTCAAGGGCACCATGAACGCCCTGTTCCTCAAAGATCTGGCGGCCAAGACCCATCGTGGCCTGCGCGGCCGGGTCGAGGACGGCAAATCTGGCGGTGGGTTGTGCTATGGCTATCGCGTCATCCAACAGTTCGACGCACGCGGGGAACAGATCCGGGGCGACCGCGAGATCGACGCGCATCAGGCGGAGATCGTCCGCCGCATCTTCCGTGACTTCGCTGCCGGCATTGGCCCGCGCGCGATTGCCAAGGCTCTGAACGATCAGGGCATTGCCGGCCCCGAGGGCAAGCTGTGGAGCGACACCACCATCCGGGGCCATGTGAAGCGCGGCAGAGCCAGATCGCCGAGAAATACGTCAACGTCACCGAGGCTGTTCGCGCCCACCACAAGCGCAACCGGCTCAACGGCACGCGCCGGCCGAAATCCCTGCTATCGGGCCTGCTGTTCTGCGGCCAGTGCGGTGGCCCCTACGCTCTGCGAGGTTCCGACCGTTTCGCCTGTTCAGGCCATGTCACCAATGGCTCCTGCACCAACAGTCGGACGATCCCCCGTCCCGATCTGGAGCGCCGCGTGCTCTCCGGTCTTAAGGACCGGATGATGGCGCCCGAGATCGCGGCCGAGGCGATGCGCGCCTATGCCGAGGAGACCAACCGTCTGAATCGCGAGCGTCGGTCCAACGCCGATGTCTGGCAGGTGGAACAGGTGAAGGTCGAGAAACAGATCCGGGGCATCATCGAGGCCATCAAGGAAGGCATGTTTCATCCCAGCATGAAAGCGGAGATGGACACGCTCGAAGCCCGCAAGGCCGAGCTGGCATCCCTGCTGTCCGATGTCCCCGACGCTGTGCCGGACCTGCTGCCGAGTGCCGCAGCGGTCTACGCCCGGAAGGTCGGCCGTCTGACCGACGCCCTCAACCGCCCCGAGGAACGGCTGGAAGCCGCCGAGGCGCTTCGGGCGCTGATCGAGAAGGTCGTGCTCACTCCCGGCCCGAACCGGGGCGAGATCGACGCGATGCTGTATGGAGAACTGGGCACGATCCTGAACTGGATCGAGCAGCAAGCCATTGGAAAGGCTAAAAACACGAACACTCCCGGAGCTGGGCTCACGGGAGTGTCGGTATCAGTGGTTGCGGGGGCAGGATTGGTTCTCAAATTGTGGAATCCGCAATCCGAGATGGTTGCGAGCACAAACGACAGATTTAACGTACTTTTTCACTCCACCGCATGGTCATGACTGTTCTCCGATGCAGCCACAATATCGGTCATACTGGCCAGGCGCCTTCTGTTTCTCGCATAAGGATAGTCCTCAACACCGGCCACAGTTTCGGCGTATCCGCGATACTCACGGTAAAACGCAGCATGGTCGATGGAGCCTGTGTCGGAGAGAACAGGGAGCCCGGCGCCAGCAGGACGCCATGCTCCGCAGCCCGGCGCGTCACGCCTTCGGAATCCCGTCCGCAATCGGCCCAGACGAACATGCCGGCATACGGCAGATGCGGCAGCGTCAGGCCGCACTCAGTCAGTGCCTCAATGCAGCGGTGCCGGGCCTCGTCAACCCGCAGGCGGACACGGGCCAGATGCCGCTTGTAATGACCCTCGTGCAGAAGATGATGCACGACGCTTTCCCCCACGTTGGGAGTCGTCAGGCCCACCAGAAGCTTCAGATCGGGCAGGCGCGCGATCAGGTCGGGCGATGCGGCCAACATGCCGACGCGCAGCCCGGCCGCCAGGGTTTTGGCGTAGCCGCCGACAAGAATAACGCGCCGCAGCCGATCGAGGGCTGCGAGCCGGATCGGCGTATCGGGATGAAAGTCGGCATACGTGTCGTCTTCGACGACCAGGAAATCGTGTTTTTCCGCCAGACGGAGCACGTCATAGGCCGCTGATGCCGTGAGCGTATGACCCGTTGGATTATGCACCGCGCTGTTGATCAGGAACAGCTTGGGTCGATACGCGGCCGCCAGCCGGTCAAGTGCCTCCATATCTGGCCCTTCCGGACCACGCGGCACGCCGACGATCCGCGTGCCATAGGCCGCAAGCCGCCCAAAGATCAGGAACCAGCCGGGATCCTCCACCAAAACCGTATCGCCCGGTTGCACAAGCAAACGAAGGATCAGGTCCAGCCCTTGCGTCACCCCTGCCGTCGTCATCAGATGCTGATCCGGGTGAGCCCCGATCCCTTGGCTCCGGAGAAGGGATGCCAATTGTGCGCGCAATGGCGGATAGCCGCGCGGGTGCCCATAGCCGAGAAACGCGTCATCCGCCGTACGACCCACCGCACGAATAGCGGTATTAACAAGCCCCGCATCCAGCCAGCCCGTCGGCAGCAGACCGGCACCGGCCGGAATCTCCACGGGGGAGCCATCGCCGAACATGCCACGCAAGAGCCAGGCCACGTCCAGGCGGGACGGTGGCGGGCAAGGTACCGACGCCGCATCGGCGATAATGGGGGCCTCGGCGCGCGTGCGCACGAAATAGCCGGAACCATGACGCGGTTCGACGAGGCCACGCGCCACCAGCCGCTCGTACGCCTCAATGACCGTGAAGCGGCTGATGCCGGCGGCTTCCGCCATCCGTCGCACTGACGGCAGGCGACTGCCGGGGCGCAGGACATGATCGGCGATGCGGCCGGCGATCTCATCCTCAAGCTGGGCGACGAGCGTCCGGTCACCACCACGGACGGGCTGCCAGTGCGGCATCAACGCCGAAGGGCGTCTGCGATCGACTGACATGGTCGCACCTCCGGAACAGTTTGCAAGAAGTTGGCCGAACTGTACCGGTTCTGTTCCGGCTGATTCGTCAATACTGCAGATACTGCCTGTGGTGCAAACGGAGATGCGCTGATGTCGGCCTTCTGGAACAGCTTCGGTCCCCTGGCTGTGTTCGCGCTTGTCGCATTGATCACACCGGGTCCGAACAACACAATGCTCGCGGCGTCTGGGCTCAATCATGGATTTCGGCGGACGGTGCCGCACATGCTGGGCGTCAGTGTCGGGTTCGTCATCATGATCGCCCTGGTCGGTGTCGGGCTGGGCAGCATCTTCGACCGGCTCCCCCTGCTCTATGTGATGCTGAAATATGTCAGTGCGCTGTATCTGTTGTGGCTCGCCTGGAAAATCGCGACATCGGATACCAGCACGGCGTCGATCAGCAGCGCGCGGCCCATCGGTTTTCTTCAGGCGGCCGGCTTCCAGTGGGTCAACCCGAAGGCATGGGTCATGGCGATTGGTATCGTCTCCGCCTACACGCCCCGTCAGGACTACCTGTTCAACCTTCTGGTCGCCTGCCTGATCTGCGGGGCGATCAATCTACCGACAGTCAGCCTATGGGCCGGTTTCGGCGCGAGCATGCGACGCTGGCTGACACGCCCCGCGATCCTACGCAGTTTCAATGTCGGTATGGCGCTGCTGCTGGTGGCGTCGCTTTACCCTCTGTTACAGGAAGCCGCAGCACGATGAAAACGATCGGCCTCATCGGCGGCATGAGTTGGGAAAGCTCCGCCGCCTATTATCGCCTCATCAATGAAGGCGTGCGCCAGCGGCTGGGTGGGCTCCATTCCGCCCAGTGCCTGATGTGGTCGTTCGATTTCGCCGAAATCGAAAATCTGCAGCACGCGGATCGCTGGGACGACGCCACGGATCGGATGATCGAGGCCGCACGTCGGCTCGAACGTGGCGGCGCGGATTTCGTCATGATCTGCACGAACACCATGCATCGCATGGCAGACAACGTGCAGGCGGCGATCGATATCCCCCTGCTGCACATTGCCGACCCGACCGCCGCACGCATCCGAGCGGACGGGCTGCGCAGGGTAGGGCTACTGGGCATGGCTTTCACGATGGAACAGGATTTCTACAAGGGGCGCCTGACGGAACGGCATGATCTCGACGTGCTTGTTCCGGACGAAGACGATCGCCGAACCATCCATCAGGTAATCTACGAGGAACTGGTGCGGGGGCGTGTCCTGCCGGATTCACGCCGAGCCTATCGCGACATCATCGAACGGCTGCAACGCCGTGGGGCGGAAGCGATCATTCTGGGCTGCACGGAAATCATGCTCCTGATCGCTCCTGACGACAGCCCGGTGCCGCTCTATGACACCACGTCGATCCATGCCGAAGCGGCCGTGACGATGAGTCTGGAACAAACGCCCTCCGATGAAGACTGACCCAATGAAATCGGCTCTGAGATCAAATCCCAAGAACCCGATCCGCCCCCTCTCCCATACGTCCTCGCTGTCGTTCCCGCGTCCGAAACTATGCTGGCATTCTCCCCCGAATGTTTTCTATATGAATCTAGGTGATGCAGGAGAAACGCAAGCGGCCGCCCTGATATCGGACTCCCCCACGCGCCAGCACGGTGTGGCCTGCTCCACGGACCTATCGCCGTCACGATCACTGGAAAAGTATGGAGTCCAACGGATAAATTATCGCAAGAACGGTGATACGACACGAAAGGATCGTCTGACCGAATATGCTCCTGCGCCGGCTTACCGGGCGGAAGAATGGAAGAACGATGAACCCGTTGGAGGATTTCCTGCCGCGCTTTGATTTCAGCGAGCGGCATGGCGCCGATATTGCCGCCCCGGCCAGCCGCATCATGAACGCGGTGGCCGCCTGGCGGAATGAGGATGATCCCCTGGTCCGCTCCGCCATCCGCCTGCGGGAGATGCCCACCCGCCTGTTCGGCCGCGCGCGGCAACGGCATCTGGACCTCACCGACTTCACGGTGCTGGAACGGCAGGACGATACGGCTCTGGTCTACGGCCTTGTCGGTGCGTTCTGGCAGGCGGATTACGGATTGTGCGACATTCCCTCGACGGACGCTTTTCTCACCCCTCGCTATGACGACGTCTGCAAGCTCGCTCTGGGCTTCTCCATTCAGCAGGGACCACACGACACCCGGCGGCTGGTGACGGAAACCCGCGTGCTTTGCGTCACGGACCTGGCCAGGCGCCGCTTCACTCCCTATTGGTATCTGATCCGCCCGGTCAGCGGCCTGATCCGCCGTCGCATGCTCACGGCCATCCGGGAACAGTCGGAGTCTCCGCCCTCTCACCACCCGCGCGCAGCATTGCCATGAAGCTTTACGACTACCCCACCGCCCCCAATCCACGGCGCGTACGCTTCTTCATCGCCGAGAAAGGGCTGACGATCCCGACCGTTACGGTCGATCTGGCCAAGCGCGAGCAGTTCGCGCCCACGTTCCGCATCCTCAATCCCTCCTGCACTGTTCCCGTTCTGGAACTGGACGACGGCACCGCGATCAGCGAGGTGCCCGTCATCTGCCGTTATCTGGAGGAGCTGCATCCCGATCCCCCTCTGATGGGCGCGACGCGAGAACAGCGCGCCATCATCGGCATGTGGGACCGGCGCATGGAGATCGACGGCTATCTTGCAGTGATGGAAGCCGTAAGGAACGGCCTGCCGGGACTGTCGGGCCGCGCACTGGTCGGACCACACGGCTATGCGCAAATCCCCGAGCTTGCCGCGCGCGGTCGTCAGAGGCTGACCGATTTCATGGCCGACCTGGACACCCGGCTGCGCGATGTACCCTATGTCGCGGGCAATGCCTTCTCGATCGCCGACATCACCGCGTTCGTCACACTGGATTTCGCCCGCAGCCGACTGAAGCTGACATTGCCAGATGAAGCCACTACCCTGCGCGCCTGGTTCACGACCATCGCCAGGCGGCCAGGAGCGCAGGCATGATGACATGCTCCAAGCGGCATACCCGGCCTGGGACCACTGACGTTCATTCCTGCTTTGCCGCGCAACTGTCAGTCGCGTTCAGGGGCGAGATGTACCTCGAATCCGCGCGCTCCCGGCGGCGCCAATCCGGGCTGCAGCTCCATGGTCGGGATCTGGTAGTCGCCGTAATTCTGCTTGCGATAAGGAATCGGCGCGATCGTTTCCAGGGTCTTCATCCGCTCGCGCAATTGTTCCGCGAGAATCCTGAATTTCGGCTCGTCCATCCGATCGACACGATAGGCCACGAAGGGTGGCAGAACGGTGAAGCCGGGATAGAAAAGGATCCCATGATTGATCGGGAACAGCAGATCGTCGATCGGGCCATTGATCCCACGGTCCGAATAATGTTCGGGCCACCCGCCTGCAGTGACCATCAGCATTGCGCGCTTGCCGGCCATGACCCCTTCGCCATACCGGTCGCCCCAGCGCTGCTCGCTGTGTTCGCCCACCCCATAGGCGAAGCCGGAGGCATAGACCCGATCAACCCAGCCCTTGAGGATGGCCGGCATGGCGAACCACCACAACGGGAACTGCAGAATGACGGTATCGGCCCAGAGCAGCTTCTCCTGCTCGGCCTTCACATCCGCCGTGAGCGCGTCCGCCGCGAACCCGTCATTGGACGCTTTCCAGACCTTCAGCGGTCCGTCGGACGACAGGCCGGGAAAATCGTCTCTGTCAACCGCAGCCTTCCAGTGCATGGCATAGAGATCCGATACACGCACCTCATGTCCCTGGGCCGCCAGTTCGGCGACGGCGACATCGAGGAGGGCGCCGTTGAGCGAGTATCTTTCCGGATGGGCGAAGACGATCAGGACATTCATGGTGCTTCCTCATGCAGGTCGAAAGAATTGGCAACTTTCCGAGGATAGGCGATAGGCTATTCTCTTCCCATATGGGCTGAGTGGAAGGGACAATGCCGGAAAATGGAACAATCAGATGTCTCACTCGACCGGATGCGAACATTCGTCCGCATTGCCGAACGCGGCAATCTCGCGGCAGTCGCGCGTGAAACCGGCTCGGGCCAGTCCACGATCACCCGCCATCTGCGCGAGCTCGAAGAGGCGCTGGGGGTTTCTCTGCTCACCCGCACCACCCGCCGCACGGCACTGACCGAAGAGGGCACGCGCTATTACGCGCAATGCCTGAACATCCTGTGCCTAGTCGAACAGGCCAGCCAGGAGATGCGCCAGACACGTCAGGCGATTGCGGGAACGGTCCGCCTCTCATGCACCGCGGCCCTCGGAGTCCTGCATGTCAGCCGGCTGATCTTTGCCTTCCAGGACCGGAATCCTGGGATACGGGTGGAATTCAGTCTGACCGACGAACGTGTCGATCTGGTGCGAGAGGGCGTCGACATCGCCATCCGCCTCGGCCCGCTGACCGACAGTTCGATGAAGCTGCGGGCGCTGGGTGAAAGCCAGCGTGTGCTGGTGGCCTCGCCGGACTGGCTGCGCCGCAACGGCCCGCTGAGGCGGCCCGAGGATCTGCGTGATCGGGAAGGCGTGCGCCTCTCCCGTGTTCACGGTTCCGATCGGCTGGTTCTCCAGGGACCGAAGGGCAAACATCATATCGTTCCATTCCACGGGCGCCTGAATGTCGATCATGGACTCGCCGCACGGGAGGCTTTCCTGGCGGGACGCGGTTTCGGGCCGGCGCATCGGTGGCTGGTGGAGGACTGCCTGCAGGACGGCCGGCTGGACCTCGTGCTGTCGAATTACAGGCTTCCCTCCGCACCGCTAAGCATGTTGATCGCACCCGAGCGGGCAAGCCTGACGCGGGTTCGGCTTTGTGCCGATTTTCTCAGCAGAGAAGTTGCGACAATATCCGGGATCGGGCGATGACGGCGCGCTTAGAGGGTGTTATGCACCTTGAGCGAGTATAGCGGCGTTTCTGAGCATGAAGCATGCGAAAGCGACGACATGGAGACTTGCGAGCGTTGAAGCGTAGCGCTCGTAATCCTT